>DASZBX010000140.1:0-1890 GCA_035943635.1 Actinocrinis sp.
CGGCGACAAACAGACCGGACAGTTCCTGAGCGGTTCCGACGTCGGCCGGTTCGAGATCCGGGACGACTTCTTCGACATCACCGGACAGTTCACCGTGCCGCGCTCCCCGCAGGGACGCCCGGTGATCTTCCAGGCCGGGGATTCCGAAGAGGGCCGGGAGTTCGCCGCGGCCGAGGCCGACGCGATCTTCAGCCGCTACGGCACCCTGACGGAGGGCCAGGCGTTTTACGCCGACATCAAGGGCCGGATGGAGAAGTACGGCCGAGCCCGCGACCAGCTGCTCGTGCTGCCCGCCGCCACCTTCGTGCTCGGCGACACCGACGCCGAGGCCCGGGAGATCGCCGCCGAGGTCCGCCTTCAGCAGGTCAGCGGCCAGACTGCGATCAAGTTCCTGGAGCAGCTGTGGAACCGGGATCTGAGCGCCCACGACCCGGACGGCCCGCTGCCCGAGATCGACCCGGATGCGGGCGAGCACACCATCGCACGCGGCCGGGCCAGCGTCCGGATGCACCGGGACCCGCTCGCCGTGGCCAAGGAATGGCGGGAGATCGCCGAGGCGAACGGTTACTCGATCCGCGAGTTGATCATTCATGTGACCGGACGGCAGAACTTCATCGGTTCCCCGGCCACCATCGCCGACGCGATCGACGACCTGGTTCAGCAGGATGCCGCCGACGGTTACATCCTGGTCCCGCACATCACCCCGGACGGCCTGGCCGACTTCGCCCAACGGGTCGTGCCGCTGCTTCAGGAGAAGGGCGTGTTCCGGACCGAATACACCGGCACCACCCTGCGCGAGCACCTCGGCCTCGGCCCGGTGGCAGTCCGGCCGGCCCCGCTCCTGGCCCGAAGCACGGCGGGTCCAGAGGCGTAGGAGTGAAGTCCCTAGCCGGACGCCCCCATCAGGTGAGACCGCAGGACCCGGATCGAAGGAAGGACAGGTGACCGGACATGGCCGGCATCCCCCTCGCAGTGCTCGACCTCGTACCGATCAGCACCGGCTCCACCGCGGCCCAGGCGCTGCGCAACACCATCGACCTTGCCCGGCAGGCCGAGCGGGCCGGCTACACCCGGTACTGGTTCGCCGAACACCACTTCAACCCGGGCGTCGCCGGTACCTCTCCGGCGGTGCTGATCGCGCTGACCGCCTCGGCCACCGAGCACATCCGCCTCGGCGCCGGCGCGGTGCAACTGGGCCATCGCACCGCTTTGGCCACGGTCGAAGAGTTCGGCCTGCTCGACGCACTGCACCCGGGGCGGATAGATCTCGGCCTCGGCCGGTCCGGCGGTCGGGGGAAGGCGCCAGCCGGTCCGGCCCAGCCTGCCGACGGCCCCGACCGGTCGGCACCCGCACCGGCGCCGTCGACCGGGCGGGTCACGGAGAACGGCCTGCTGATTCCCCCCGCTTTCTATCCCGCGAAGCTGTACGGCTCACCGCGCTTCGGCCTCTACCAAGAACTGCTCCAACAGCCGAATGCCCAATCGCAGGACTACACCGAGCAGATCGCCGTCATCCAAGCCCTGTTGGACGGGACCTACCTGTCCGACAAGGGCGTCGAAGCCCACGTCATCCCCGGTGAGGGATCCGAACTCCAGCTGTGGATCCTCGGCAGCAGCGGCGGCGAGAGTGCCCAGGTCGCCGGAGGCCGCGGACTGCGGTTCGCGGCCAACTACCACGTGAGCCCCGGCACCGTCCTGGACGCCGTCGAAGGCTACCGCGCCGCGTTCCAGCCGTCCGAGGAACTCGCCGAGTGAAGTAGGCCGCCGGCGAGGTGCCCGTGGCCCGGGTCCTTTTCCGACGGCCCCTTCCCGAACCGTGCTGGCGGGTTTCCTCGCACACGGCTCTCCAGTGCTCTACTTCCGGGTGGTGGTTGTGGCCCGCCCGGCGTG
>DASZBX010000141.1:0-29523 GCA_035943635.1 Actinocrinis sp.
ACCATCGAGCAAGTCCCCGCGTGTTGCCTTGCCCACGGCAGTCCTCGAACGCGGCAACGCGCGACGAGTGAAGTACAGGCCCCAAGTTCCGATCATGAAGCTGGAACCTAACACGGACTATTCGAACCCGCATAAGACATCGGCTCCACCGTGTGGACCGAGGCCCACTGCTACCCGGTCGAGGACCGTTCCGACCTGGTCGTGTACCGCAGTAGCGACCAGCTGCGGACCTGGAGGCCAGCGGCGTACTGCTGGGCGGAGTACGAGGAGTACCGGCGTACCGGCGAGCCCGTGGTCGAGTTGCGCAATGTGACTAGCATCGACTGGGCCGCCGAGGTGTTTCTGCGCGACGCGGTCCTGCTCCTACTACGCCGCCCTCACGTTCCGATCGACTTCTCGGACGCGGACTTCGATGCGTAGCCGCGCGATATATCCAGCTTCCCGAATTGTCCTGATCAGCGGCCCAGTACGCTTTCCATATTCTGCTCTTACTGCAAGGATTCCCTCGTGAACCAATCTGCCGGGCGCGCGCCCATTCCGTCGTCCGTGTACACCGTCGCCGCGGTGTGGCTCGTCGTGTTCACTCTGGTGCTGCACGAGGTCGGTTTCGCCTGGAGTACCGGCGCGAGAGCGGCTGCCTTGCTGTGCGTGCTTTGCCTGGCCAGTTTCCTGGTGGTGTGCGCGGTTCATGGGCGACCTTCTTCGCGCGAAGCGGATCACCGGACCTGATGAACTGAGCTGCGGCCACCGCCTTAGAACGTTTCTCGCCAGTACTTGGCGAAGGGCTTGACGGTGGCGTCGACGTAGCCGAATCCCTGGCACATGTGGACGAGGGTGACGTGAGTCCACCCTGTCCTTACCTCGATGGGCATGATTGCCGGGGCGGTAGCCGTGACTGCCATGTGGTCCAGGCGGTCACGGTCGGTCTGGCCAAACGGGCGAAAGTCGATGTAGTCAGCCAGGGCCGGATGTGGTCCCGGGCTGTTTGCCTGGTCTTCGGCTGTGACACGCAATTCCACTGCGGGCACTGCCGTCCACAATGCGTTGGCACGATCGGGCAAGGTGAGCCCAGGCAGCTGCTCCGCCGCGGTGTGCCATGCTGCCGCGAACAGATCGCCGATCTCCACGAGTTCAAGCGGCAAGACTCCGGTCGGTCCGGCGCCGCCGAGATCGGCGATGGCGGCGTTCCATGCCCCGACATCGTTGAAGCGGACTTCAGCGCAGGCGACCACGGCGGATTGTGCACGGTTGGGAAGGGCGAGCATCACTTCGATGGTGAGGACAACTCGCCCGTCCGGGGCGAGCACGCGACTTG
The DNA here is from genome assembly GCA_035943635.1 of Actinocrinis sp. Taxonomy (GTDB): domain Bacteria; phylum Actinomycetota; class Actinomycetes; order Streptomycetales; family Catenulisporaceae; genus DASZBX01. The sequence continues at coordinate 1,316 of DASZBX010000141.1, forward strand.
AGTAGCTCAGGGAGTCAAGTGCGTTGAGGTTCGGTCCTGGCGTCCATTCTGTAGGACGTAGGACGTCGCCATGACGTTGAGTTAATGCGGTGACCGCGGAGAGCAGGGCGCTTGAAGAGAGGGCTTCAACCAGTTCGCGGCGTCGTTGTGTGGTGATTTTCAAGCTGCTGGCGTCGGCCCAAGGCAGTGTGGCCACGGCGCGAAGGCGCAGTTGCGGGATGTCTGGGCCGGCCGTCCAGTTCTGTGCCGAGCCGGTCATCTCGAAGCTGTGGGTAAGCTCCGGCTCCCAACTCCAAGGGCCCTCGTAGCGACTCTCCCGCGCAAGTTGGCCGGTGCCCCAGGCTCCGCCGATGAGCCCGATGGACCTGGAGTTGTCGTTGAAGACCGGGAGCTCGCCCCGCTGGCGAGAGCTGGGGTTCGGGTAGCCGATGGCGCTCATAGCGTCAATGCCCTGAGCCTTGCTCGCCACGTCGTGCAGCACACGCCAGATTTCTGCACTGACCGCGACAGGGAGCTGGTTAGGCAGAGCGCACAGTACATACCCGCCAGAGAAGGCTTGGACGACGCCTGGACCGTCCTGGTAGACATCCGTCACAGGCTCGAATGAAGTCTTGAGTTGGCGGCGCATTTGCTGATGGGCTTCCTGGAACGTCAGCGTCCAGGTTGGTTCACCGCCGCCTACCTCGTGGGCCGGTGCTGCGGGAGGCGGCAGGATGATGGGCTGCTGAGATTGGACCAGGTGCGCGACAAGGGCGACCAGCCCCTCTCTGCTCGGCCCTCCGGACTGCGCCCAGCCGGCCGCAAGTAGCTGATGAACCTCCGCGCGCGGTAGCCAATATGTACCGTCGGCCTCACGGATCGGAACCGCGATGCTGGCCTGGTGGCTCTTTCCATCCCGTCCTGCGGGGGCCGCCACTACGTGTGGCTGATTGGAGCGGGGTTGCTCGGGGATGTCGATATACAGCACGCCCCGCCCGTTCCCGAGGTCGATCCATGCGACGCAGACGTTCCGGGGTGAGGGCGTGACCCGCTCGCGAATCACCTTGCGATGCCGATCCAGATCGACCAGGTTGAGCGCAATGGGTTTGAGCCTGTCGAGCACTTCGCCGTGCGCGTCAGGCAGCGTGCCTATCCCGATGACGAGCAGGCCGCCGTGTTTCGTGTTGGCGAACGCCGCCACGTCCTTGGCTAGTTCCTCCGCTCCCGACGGAGCGCCGAGTTCGTATATTCCGCCCTTGGCGTCGAGCCACGGACCTTCGCGCACGCCGAGGAGTGCGGCAGGGTCCCCGGCCCGTAGCGCTTCGCGGGCCAACTGGAGGGTTTCGGCGGGCACCTGCGGATTCTCCCAGATCGCCGGACGGCTTTCCCCGGGATTTCGTGCGGGCCGGGAGCTGGAATGCCGGGCCGACTGGCGTGGTCGGCCCGGCCATGCCCATCAGTGCACGGTGACCAGGATGACAGATGGGTTGTCCTCATCGAGGCTGGCGCTGTAGTCGTACAGGTCGCTGTTGAGGACGTCGAGGATGTACTGGCGGACCCGGTCGGCGGCATTGCGGTGAAAGGCCGTGTACCGATCCAGTCGGCCAGCCAGCGGATCGATGCGGCCGGGTTCGGGGACCCGCCAGATCGAGGCAACCTGCTCGCCGTGCGGTGAGGCGTACTTGTTCGGGTCCGTCCACTGCACCGTCACGCCGTACTTGCCGTCGTAGTCGTCCGCGTCCAGGAGAGTCAAGCCGTGCTCGACCAGGGCGCAGCCGACGTGGAACGTGCCTTCGCCGGTCTGGTGAGGCAGGCTAGGCGCCTCGTCCCAGATGCCGCGACCGGCCGGTCCCAGCGGCAGGTCTTCGAGGGAGGTTTCCTCGTCGTCGTCCAGGTCGTCCTGGCACAGGTCATCTTCGGTATCCGTTGCCACACTGAACAGGATCGGCAGGCGACCGGTGCCGCGCCGGCAGGTGCCCGCCCAGTGCTGCGCGTGTCCACCACATCGGGTGAACGCAGCACCGGCATGGGCGGGGCAGCGGCGGGAGTTCGGCCGCGGACCCGCAGGCGCCGCTGACTTGGGAGTCCGGGCCAGTCCTCCCGACAGGCTCGGCGTCGCTTCCTCGTACGGCGGGCTCGCTGTCCCTGCGACGCGCGATCTCCCACACCCGCAACGTCTGCCAGGCCAATTCAGTCGTCAACGACACGCCGTGGCCGTTGACCCGAACGAGGACACACGCCGCGCTCGAAAGCGTCCGGGCCACACAGCGCGCAGGCTCAAAACTCGTGATCCACGATCAGATGCAGCCGGACATCGCCCCCCTCGGAGGTTGCAGCCGAACTAGGCAACCTCAGCCGGACGCGACAGCGGTTTCGAGGCCGTCCGCCGGCTGACGACCAGAGGTAAGCACACCCGGACCGCCGGGCAAGGCCGGGGCCGCTGCGCGGTCGCGCTGCGCGCGAGCCCTGCCTTCGGCGCGTCCGCGAGTGCTTGGCCTTCGGCCCGTCAGCTCGGGCGAAAGGCCCGGACCGCCTTCCTTTCTGGAGTCTCCATGAGCACCGTTGTAGAGCTCTCACCGCCCGTGCACGCCGCCACAGGCGACACGCCGCGCGAGGACCGAGCCGCCCGCGCCCTTCCCGCTGCTAGGCTCAGCGCGCTGGACAGCACCTTGTTCGACGGCATCGGCGAGCTGATCGATTCGGTGCTCGACCAGTGCTTCGTGGCCGAGGAGGAGATCGAGGCCGCCCAACTGCGTCACGGCGAGCGGGACCGCGGACCGCTGTGGAACAGCTTCCGCCTGCTCAAGCCCACACACGATCGTGCGTGGCCGGAGCTGGTGTACCGCGCGCACTGCCGCGAACTGCTCAACCGCGTCGCCGCCGGGATCGACACGCGCCCGGCCACCGACGCCGAGAAGATCTCCGTCCTGTCCGCCGCAAGCCAGACCGCGCCGCTCAACACCGGGGCCGAAACGCTCTACCTGCGCATCGGCACCCGCCTGTTTCCCGAAATCTTCGACGGGATCGCCGACGTCCTCGACATCCAGGCGTACGAGAAGATCCACGGCAGCCGCGCTGACGACTACGAAGCACAGCTCACACGCAAGCTGATCCAGCCGTGGCGCCGGATCGGCGCCACGGCCGAGGAAATCGACCAGTTGCTCATCGCACCGCACGAGTAAAGCAACTGCTACGGGCGCGCGCACCGGCCACTCGACCCGGTGCGCGCGGTGACCCGGCTTCCCATCGCCGGCCCGCTTTCGTTGAAGGCCGTGTTCAGTCGCACCGAGTGCGCAGTGCCAATCCAGGCACGGCTGTTCCCGCCATCGACAGGGAACGGGATGCTCCGCGATTCCCTTAGCGCCGAATGCCAAGCGGATCTCCGATTGCCGTCCGCTATCCTTCCTCGGACCCAGCTTCAGCGCTCGACCAGCCTCGCGCTTGCCCGAGAGGCAACCCTTTTCGGCTCTCCCACAGCTCAACATAGCCGAAAAGTTCTTCAGTCGCCTTTGTCATGGCGTCCAGCAACTCCAGCCATAACCTACTGGGAATAACATCTGGACTCAGCGGAATACGGCCACTCAGTTGATCCCCATCGACCTGCCATGTTGAACCTACATGATTAAGTGAAAGATGCACCCAGCCGGAGGTTTCTCTATAGACCGGTGGCAGCCAAGGATGATGCGGTGCGGCGAGCTCTACGAGTCGCCCATCATTGAGTTGCCTGCCTTCCGCATCCTTCATTTTCCGGAATTCAGTTCCTTCGAGCAGTGCCGTTACGACGTCATCGGCAGACGGTGCGTGCGCCACATAGCACGCACGTACCAAGGTGTCGAGCTGCAATCGGAGTAGGGGAGCAGCTGCTACGAGATTGTAGGCATCTACGCAATCGATGACCGCTTCCACGAGTCCATAGCTCCGCTGCATCATCGTCATGAGGAGGAGATCGAGGAGATAGAGATTGCCATTGTCCGCCTCTACGATTCGCTGCGCCAAGTCGAGATGATGAGCTCGCAGGCGGTCAAGGTATGCGCGTGGCTGTCGTAGCTCGGGAAACCGGTCAGCTGAGGTTCCGATGAGGATCGGACGCGGCTCTCGCGGTGGCCGGAAGCCCGGGATTTGTCCATCGCTGCGTGCGCTTGTCTCGTCTGTCATGGCACCATTATTGATCTCACGTCCATCAGTTTGCGGCGTATGGCGGCCATGTCGCGGAAGAGCTGTGCGCCGCTTCCCCCATCGACGGCCGCGGGCAGCGCGGCCAGCCGGCGCAGCTCGGCGACGTAGTCCGCAGCGGCGGCGAGCTCCTGACTGATTGGCACGTGATTGTCCACTCCCCCAAGCTAGGGCCGCACCCCGCCCCGTGCGACATAGGATCGCGGCGCAGATCGTCAGCTCAGCTCGTCCGTCGAGCACGCCTGCTGCGTCCTCCTGCCGCTCCCGGCCGGGCGGTCTCGTCCTTCCGTCCGGCCGGGTTCTGCCGCCCTCGGTCTACCAGGGCGCTCGTCCGGGTCAAGGTCGTTCGGCCTCGCTGCGCTCGGGCGCTCCACCCTGACCCGCCCTCGTCCGGCCCTGGTGCACGACCCGGCGTCAGATACCCCGCTCCGGCCCGGCAGCGAGTACGCCCTTGGGCGGAGCCAGCGAGAAAGGACACGGCGACATGAGCGCCAGCGTCGTCACCAAGGAGCACATCGACGCCATCATCACCGGCGGCCTGCCCAAGCGCGGAGACACCGGCTGGATCCGCTGGAGCGACCCGGTCGAGGCCGGGCGAATCCACATCCTCAACCTGGACACCGCCGACCGCGCCGGATCGCTGCTATGGCAGGAGAACCGGATCTCGGTCAACCACAAGTACCGCGACGGCGACGAGATCGACGCGCTTTACACCTTCCGACGGCTCTGGCACAGCCCGGTTGCCGTCCTGAAGCTGATCGACGGCTACGAATACCAGTCCTGCGAGCACCCCGGCTGGGAGGAAAGCCAGGCCAAGCGCCTGTGCTACCAGCTGCGCAAGCAGGTGATCCCCAACCTGGCCGGCTACGACGAGGCCCCGTGGGAGCTCTAAGCATCCGCCGGACTGGCCGCGCGGCTCACGAAGCCGCCGCGGCCGACACAGCCCCTTCCGCGCCCAGATTACGAGCAGGGCCTCTGACGATCCTCTACCGGGCTCCTCGGTTCGTGCCGAGATCACGCCGAGGCCGGGAGACTGCTACTCGGTACCCGCAGGAGGCTCTGCTCCCGCACTGGCCCGGTACGAGGAGTGCGGTGTAATAAAGCTGATATTACGCGCCAGTACTAACCGATCGCGGCTGCGCAGCCCTTGCCAGGCCCCGTTCAACTCCCAGATCTGGCGGGAGATTGTCGCCTCCCCGATAAGGTTCAGCCGCCCGCACGCCCGGCCGGCCAGTTCGAGCACCTGGAACGCCGCAATGTGCGTGAGATTGCAGGAGAACCTGAGTTTCCCTAGGGTTTTCGAGGTGTCTTAGCCCGCTGACCTGTTCTTTTGTGGTGTGGTGGGGGTTCGCCCGGTTGGGCGTACCCGGTTGGCGGTACCGGTGCGTGTCCCGGGGATGGTGCCGGGGCTGCGTCCTGGTCCACGATGTGTGCCGGTCACGGCCGATGGGGTGGTGGTCGGGGTTGGTTTGTCCTTTCTGTGGCGCTCGCGCCGGGCCCGGCGGCGCGCGGCGGCCTCGGCCAGGCGGGTGTAGTCCTGGTCGGTCAGTGCGCCGGCGTGGTGGGCGGTCTCGAACTCGTCCGGGCTGCGCCAACCCAGGCCCTTTTGGATCCGGGTGGTGTTGTAGAAGCCGTCGATGTACCGGAACAGGGCCATCTCCGCGTCGGCGCGGGCGGCGAACTCGGTCCGACGCACGCACTCGGTCTTGATCGTGGACCACATGTTCTCGGCCAGGGCGTTGTCGTAGCTGTCGCCGACCGTGCCCATGCTCGGCGTGATGCCGGCTTTCAGCAGCCGCGTGGTCAGCTTGATCGACGTGTACTGACTGCCGTGGTCCGCGTGATGTATTAGCGTCTTGTCCGAGGGTGGGCGGCGTGAGCGCAGGGCGTACTCCAGTACCGCGCACACCAGGTTCGCATCCGCCATGCGCGAGGTCTCCCAGGCCACGACCCTGCGGGAGAACGCGTCCCGGATCGAGGCCAGCCACAACGGCCCCTCACCAGTCGAGATCACGGTCAGGTCGGTCACCCACAACCGGTCCGGCCCCAGCGCGGTGAACTGTCGCTTCACCAGATCATCGGAGACCGGGTCGGCCGGATTGGGCACGGTGGTGCGCAGCTTTCTCGCCGGGGCGACCCCGGTGATCCCCGCCTGACGCATCAACCGCTCAACCCGCTTGCGCGAGACGACCTGGCCCTCGCGTCGAAGCACCGCGTGCACCCTCGGGGAGCCGTAGGTGCCGTCGGACTCGGCGTGGATGCGCCGGATCTCCTCCAGCAACTCTCCATCACGCGCCTCACGCGCGCTCGGGTTGGTGGCCCGGTGGCGCCACCGGTCGAAGGTGGCCAGGGGGATGTTCAGTTCCCGGAGTATCGGCGCGACCCCGAGTGCGTCCCGGTGTTCGTCGACGAACCCCAGGACCACCGGCCGGTCTGGTCGGCCGCCACGGCGAAATACGCGCTGGCCGCACGCAGGATCTCGTTGGACCGGCGCAATTCCATCACCTCCAGGCGCAACGCGTCGAGTTCCTCCTGCACATCCGCCGGAAGGTCTGGCACCGCGGCCACCACACCCACCGCCCGACGCGCACCACGCGCCGGCCGGGCCGCCGCAGCCTCCGCATCCCGGTGAATCCAGGAGCGCAACGCCTCCGGATGCACACCAAGCTGCGCCGCCAGCGCCCGCATCGACGGCCGAGGCTGCGCGGTCCTGTACAACCGCACCGCCCGCTCCCGCAACTCCGGCGGGTACTTCCGCTGAGCACTCATCAGACCGACTCCGTTCATGAGATCAATCACGACACGGGCACGGCCACCTCGCAACTTGGGGGACGCTCAACCTGTGATTGATGGAGTCGAGAACATAACCCAGCAGGTCGTTGGCGGGCCACTTGCTGAACCGGGCCTCAACCAGGAAAACCCGCCACTTGTCCTGCGTTCCTCTTCTGGCGGGCTCTACGTTCAATCCTTTGAGGATCACGTCGGCCAGCACCGTGCACTCTTCGCGAGTCCAGCTGACCGGCACGCCGTGCGTCCAGCGAACCCAGAGCCTCATGAACGCATCGAACAGGCACGGATCAGTCGACCACACGGGAGCCGGCATCGTCGGTGTTGCCTGGGGTTTGATGCGCGATGAGCCTCCGGTCGGACCGTACCGGCGTTCGAGATCGGCATAGCCGGTCCAACCGGCATCCGGTGCCGGCCGAGGTGCGGGAACCGGAGTGGCAGCGGCTGCGACTCGGCTCCTGGCGGGGGTGGCGGGAACCGGAAAGGACGCGGGATTGCCGAGCCACGCTACGACCGCGTTGAGACCAGCGGCGATCTGGCCCAACTCGGCTTCGGCGCGCCGGCGCACCCGGATCTCTCGATTGATCGCGTTGTTCACCTGGTTCGGCGCCAGGTCGAGTTCCTGGCCCAACTTCCAGGCAAGGCCGTTGAGGAGGCGACGCGCTTCATCCTCTGTTAGAGCGGCGTCGACGCGGCAAATCCGGCCGGTCTCGGGGCCTCCCGCTGCTCCTGAGGCAGTCAGCCGCTCGCACAGGCAGCCGGGGCATGCATTGCAGCTGGGCGTTGCCACCTGTTCCAGCTGCTCAGAGTCCAGGTCACTGGTCGGGTGTTGGTGAGGTTCTAACTGGCAGGAGCAGCAACGCTCGGCCGCTTCGTCCGAGTCTGGATAGTGAATCACGCTCTTGCGTAGAACGGGATCGTCCGGCGAGCTGCCGAAGCCTTCGCCAATCCACTCGGCTGCGGCTGTTTCGTAGGCGCTGTTCAGGCGCGAGTGGAAATCGTCGCCATACGAGGTGTCGGAGTCGGTGGTCTCATCGGCGCCTTCGTCGTGGTGTGGCGGCGGTGTCTCCCACAAGATTCTCGGACCGGTGAGCCAGCGTTTCGGAAACGGTAGTGGGAGCAGTAGCGCCTGTCCGAGCAGGTGCCTGTCCAGAGCGCTTTCCGCAGGGTGCTGTTTCGGACACGGCTGGTGGACGCCGCACTCGTCACACCAGACCTCGACATCGGCGGCGAAGCCGTCCCACCACCACGGCGACTCGGCTTCCGTCGATCGCGCCTCGAACCAGAGCCGCAGTCGAGGTAGGTAGAACGCCGGGGAGTACGGACGGTCATCTGCGGAGAACTCCACAGGCTTGTACATCCATCGCACGCCGAGCTGATCGAAGAAGAATGCCCACCGGGCGTGCAGTTCTGTGTCGAAAAGCGTCGTGCGTAACGCGTACACCATCGTCGTATCCATTCGTCTGCCGAATCCGGCACTCGGCTGCCGGGCACAGGGTACTGATTACCTGGCCACCACCGAAGGATCGTGCAGCCGTCACTCTATCCGATTGGCCCACTACTCTTGGTGTCCAATCGTGTGTCACGTCGAGCAGTCTCCATCAACGCCTGCCCGCCGACACGGAGATGCAGTGAGTCTGTTGCCTGCTCACTTGGGTATCTGTCGCCCGTCGCGTGGGCGCGCGGCAAAGGGATTCAGCGGATGTGTCGTCTGGCTGCTGGGTGTTGTCGGTTGACTTGTCGCGTGGTCGCCGTATTGGTCGTTTGCCGCACAGCTTATGTGTCACTTTTGATGGGTATGTTGTCTTCTCGTTGTGTCACCGAGTGACTGGCGGCCTGGCAGCACACGAAGAACTCCTGCACCTGCGGCGCGTCCTGCAACATCACAGCATCGAGCCCTGACCCACGCCGCTCTTATCGCAAGCATCCGGGCGGCACGATATCCAGGTCCACGACGGGAGTTCGCACTCCCGGTCAATACCAGCCCACCGGGACTTCTTACTCAGGCGCCGGTACCGCATCGCCCACGTCGGAGCGTTGGAGGACGAGAAGCACAGTGGCGTAAGCCTGTCGCACCCTGGCGAGGAACGCCCGGAAACGGTTGATATCCGTGGAGCCTTCCTCAGGCGCGTGCAGCAACGTGAGCAGGAACAGCCGCATCGCATGCAGCAGGTACGTGGTGGGCGCATAGTAGTTCACCCGGTCTGGGCCGTCCCCCGGCGAACCGGACCAGCCGGCCATCGCCTCCCACAGCGCATGATCGACAGACAGCGCCTTCATGGTCCGCTCGATCCTGCGACATGGTCGTTCCAGGACATCCAGTGCGCTCTCAGGATCGGATTCGGCCACTGCCAGCAGCTCGTCGACCTCTTCGAGGGTTTGGCTGGCTTGTCGGAACAGGTACGCGAGCCGCTCCAGCGGCGTAGCCCCGTCCAGATCGATGGCGACCTGCTCCGGAGGCTGGTGCGGCTTTATGGCCTGCCTCGCCATCCACGACGCGAACGCTTCGTTTCTCAGCTGGTTCAAACGATCATGTGGCAGACCGGCCTTGTGGGCTTTTTGAGCCGCTCTCCTCCCGGTTCCCTCGCTGCGACCGATCGCCTCCCAGGTCAGGCCACGCGCGCGCGCCTCGGCGGCAAGATCATGCCGAATGACAACCATGATCGCTTCAAGATCGCGCGCCGCACGGATATAGCGCAGCACCGGATCCGCCTCGGACGGCTTAAGGTCAGGCGGATTCAATCCCTCGCCGAACGTCCTGACCAGTTGACCGATGGCTCGCCGCGCTTCAAACACCACGAGGTCGGAAGAAAACGGCCACGCATCCGAGGTGCACGGTGTGGCCCGCCAAACAGGGTGCTGCCATTCCTCCAAGATGCTCATGGGCGCCACCATAGACGGATCCGCGCCCGGCCGTGACTCGTTCTTGTCCACCGGAAGTGGACAAGCCTTGCTTGGCCTGGACCGTGCGAAGTGCTCCCATTGACGGCATGCCAAGTAGCCCCCTGAGCCTCGCCCTCGCCGCACTGGCCACCACGACCGTGCTCGCCCGGGGGATGGCACCCGTGGCGCGGGAAGCCCGCAACTGCCTTCTACTGTGGCTCGCGCTGCGCGGCACTTCGCCCGAACAGCGCCCCCAGGTCATCAAGTCCCTTCCATCATTGGAGCCGCCGCCAGCCGCGCCCAGTTCATACATCGCAAAGCCCTCGGACACTGCGACCTCGACCACTACCGACGGGCCATCCACGACCGCGCCACTGCGATGCCCGACCACGGCGGCACGACGTCGCGGGCACGCCCGAAACTTACCTACCTCGTAACAAGCGGAAGAACGACATCGACGCCGGATAGGGCCAGCGCGTGGACCACTCAGCCGACGACAAACAGCCCAACGCGGCACGACACCGACATGACTACAAGCCCACTAAGACGACAGGCCCACCGAATCCCTACACGCGCAGCACCCACATGATCGTTTCCTGAGCGCGGCCCTCCCGCTGCCCCAGTATCCGGGGCAGTCCGGCCGCGTCAAGGACGTGAGCTGTCGCTCACGTCGCAGTGCGGAGGTGCACGGTGGGCCGGGGCGGCGAGCGGCCTTCGGCCGCCCCTTGACCCGGCCGGCCTCTGGGCCCCGGACCCGTCTGGCAGCTATCGGGTGGGCCGGGGATTCATGGTCGGGAGGATGGTGCACTGATCTATTACGGCGCCCCCGCCGAGGGTGAATCAGACCTATTTTCAGGTCACAAACCTATTGCGATAGCACCTGACCTGACCATATGGCTTGATCTTCCGGTGCTGATCTGCCATAATCAGGATGTAGAGCGGGGTTGACGGCCCCGGCTCGACCCTCTTGATTCCGGCGCGTGTGCAGCTGCCTTGATGAGCGGCGCCAGCCCGGCCACCGTGGGCCGTCATTCTCCCTTTCTTATCGCGGCGCGACCGGCTTGTCCGGTGCCCGCACCTGTTCGCGCGCCTGCGGGGCGGCATCCCCGCAGGCGCGTGCCCCACACCCCTCATTTCACCAGCAAAGGACTGTATCAATGAGCATTGTCATGCCCGAAAACACGCAGGTGGACCCTGACTCGGCGCTGATCGCCGAGATCGACGCGATCGGCCAGGATGCAGAGCCGAACGAGTGCGGCGGCCCGGCGCCGCTTGAGGTCACCCCGATCCCGACCATCCCCCTGTCCGCTCTGATCCGTAACCCGGCCAACCCGCGCAGCACGACGCGGCGCAAGCCGGACGCGGACCTGGTGGCGAGCGTGAAGGCGGACGGCTTCAAGGAGCCGTTCCTGATCACCCGGACCGACGATCCGGGCGTGTTCATGGTCATGGACGGGCACGAGCGGATGAACGTCGCCGAGCACCTGAAGCTCGCCGAGGTCCCCTATGCGTTCGACGGCTCGCTCGCCGACGACCCGGTGGCCCATCACCTGGTCGCCGTGATCACCTCGCAGCACAAGAAGCCGCTCACGGCGCTGGAGACCGCCAGCGCACTGTTCAACGCGGCCGAGGCGGGCGCGTCCAAGACGCGGCTGTCCAAGGCGTACGGCCGCAAGCACGGCGGCGTGGAGCGCGCTCTGACGGTCGGCCGTCTGCCGCAGGCCACCCGCAGTGCGGCGGCGGCGTGCACGTACGACTGGGACATCACCGAACTGGCCGCGCTCGACGAGTTCGCCGACGACCAGGAGGCGACCGAGCGGCTGATGCAGGCGGCCGAGGAGAACAAGTTCGCCGTCCAGGTCGAGCGCGAGCGGATCGAGCGCACCGAGCGCGAGGAGCGCGACGTGATCCGGGCCGAGCACGAGGCGGCGGGGGTCAACGTCCTGGACGAGGAGCCGGACGACGCGGTGCGCGTCTCGCGGCTGCGCGACAAGGAGACCGGCGCCTACCTCACCGTCGAGCAGCACGCCGCCTGCCCCGGGCACGCGGCGGTCTTCGAGTCCTACGGGCAGGTGCGGGTGTCGTTCTACTGCCTGGACCCGGACGCCAACGGCCACGAGGACTCGTGGTCGTACAACTCGCGCCAGAACGCGCCCAAGGTGCAGGACAAGGCCGCCAAGAAAGCGGTGGTGCGCGGCAACAAGGACCACACGGCCGCTCAGACGGTCCGCGAGACGTGGCTGCGCGGGCTGATCTCGGGGGCCGGGAGCCTGGACAAGGACAAGCTCGATAAGATCTCGCGCTTCACCACCCTGGCGACGCTCACGGCCCCGGACCCGGTCCGCAAGTTCGCCAGCACGATGAAGCGCGCCGAACTTCAGGCCGGTCTGCTCGGCATGGGCGGTTACAAGTCCGAGGACTTCGAGCAGGCCGTCACCTCGGCGAGCCCCCGGCGCCTGATGCTGCTGCAATTCGCCGTGGTGGCCGCCGCGTACGAGAAGGCCGTGACCAAGGACGCCTGGCGCACCGACCAGGCTCCGTCCGAGTACGGCGGTTCGGACCGCAAGCACGCCCGGGTGTGGCTGGAGTTCTGCCGGGAGGTCGGGCACAACCTCGCCCCGATCGAGGCGGCGATCGTGGCCGATGAGACCTACACCCCGGCCGACCTGTCCAGTCCGGGCGGGACGCTGACCGGCGGACAGGACGCGCAGGACGGCGCGGACGAAGGCACTCAGGACGGCGGGGACGAGCAGGCCGGGGACGAGGACGCGGCGGACGAGGAGGACCGGGACGAGACCAGCCCGGCCCGCGACGACCCTCAGGACCAGGACGCGCAGGACCAGGACGCCGCGCGAACCGAGGACGGGACGGACGGTCCTGCCGATCCGCAGGTCGAGAAGAGCGGCGCCGCGTAGCGGCCTGCGCACGGCCCCGGCCCGCCGGGCGCCGTGCGGTGTCTGCCTCTTCTCGTTCCGCGTCCGGCGCGTGGCGCCGGGCGCGGTCCCTCCCTCTCTTCACAAGGAAAGCTTCGTGTATCAGTTCTTCGAGATTCTTCCCGGCGACGGGCCGGCGCGGATGTACCGGCCGGCGCAGGCGATCGCGCTTCAGATCGTGGTCGCCCTGCTGGGCACCAGCCGCATCGTGGTCACCGGCACCGACCGGTTCGGCCTGCTTCTGTGGATCGACGCCGACGCCCTGGCTGACGGGCGCGAGCCGAACCCGCGCGCAAGCGCCGTGGCCCGCGCCGTCTTCCGGTCCCAGGCCGCCGCCGTGTGCGGCCCGCTGGTGATCACCGGCGGGAGTGCCGAGGAGCCCGCCGCTCTCGGCCCGGACGAGGCCGACGAGGCGTACTCCTACCTGTTCGCCCTGGAGTCGGCCGGGGCGGCGGACGGAGGGCGCCCATGACCGCGTCCGCGCTGCGGGACGGAACGGTCCCGAGTATGACAAGGTTCTCATTCGGTATGGGCTTGGATTCGGCGTGTATCGCCCTGCGGTGGCTGGAGGAGCCCGACAGCCGGGACGGGATCGACCTGGAGACCGTGACGCTGTCGGTCGCGATGACCGGGGACGAGTACGACGAGACCCGCCGCATAATGGAAATACATTTACTCCCGAGGCTGCGGGAGCACCATGTCCGGCTGGTCCAGCTCTCGCGCGCGAGCCAGTCCGGCGGGTACGTGGTGCTCGACGACTCGCGCAGCCCGCGCCGGATGGTCATGCGCGGGCCGTGGAAGCTGTCGGACGAGTTCGCCGCCGGAACCCTGCCCCAGCTTTCCTCTCATCTGTGCTCGATCCGTTCTAAGGCGGAGCCCTTGGAATGGTGGGCGGCCGACGAGTACGGCGACCAGCCGGTATTCCACGTCGTCGGCTACGCGGCCGAGGAGGATAAGAGGGCTGCGAAGGACATGAAGCACGCCTCCGCGCTGCGGTGGCCCCTCTACCCTTTACGTTCCTGGGGTTGGAATAGAGCCAGGTGCGACGCCTATGTCCAAGCCCTGATCGGGGAGCGGTGGCGCCGGTCGTGCTGCGGGGGAGTGCTGTTTCGGCTTCAACAAGGCGAACCTGCCGGACCTGATCGACCGGTGGCGGGCGGAGCCGCAGGTGGGCGCGGACGTGCTGTGGATGGAGCACACCGCGCTCGCGCTCAACGAGCGGATGCGGCTGTACGGCACGACCTCCGCGCACCAACTGGTGCGCGAGCACGGGCTGACCGGCGCGCTGGAGCGCTACCGGGCGCGGCTGGAGACCAGCCGGTTCGCAATCTACGAGGTTCGCAGGGTCCTGCATGCAGGCACGGACGGCCCTCACGTCAAGGGACCAGTCTGGCGCTCGGTCAAGGCACTGGCGACCGGGTCGCGGGCCGCGATGACCGCCGAGCTGGCCGAACGCGCCGCCGAGGCCGGCGGGCGGGTGGCGTTCGACGAGGACGGGATCGCCCGCGCCCTGGTAGTGGCCCGGGGAAAGGCGTACCCGACCACTGAGAAGCTGTTCGCCCTCGCCCCTCCGGCCCGGTGGACAAACAGCTCAAATCGTTCGACAAGCACTGGACGCGGGTGAGCGCCGCGCGGGCGGAGCGCGGCGATGCCCGGTGACGACGAGCGCGGTGCGCGGTGGCCGGCCCGGCTGCTGACCAACGGCAACCGGGATTTGGCTCGTGACCGGATCTGGACCTGGTCGCTGCCTGCCCTGGCCGCCCGGCTGCCGGACGGCAGCACCGTCCGGACATGTCCGGCCGCTGGTATCTGTGCCCTGGCTTGTTACGCGAGGGAGGGAACGTACAAGATCCCCTCGGTGCGAGCGCGGCACCTGCTGAACCTGCGCTACACCATCGAAGACCTGGGCGGATGGCAGGACGCCATGATCCGTGAACTGGCGCACCGCCGATTCGCGAACGGTGTCAGGGTCAGGATACACGATGGGGGCGATTTCTACAGTCCACGGTACCTCGATGCCTGGCTGACTGTGATCGCCGCGAGCCCGCACGTCGGGTTCTACACGTACACCAAGGAAGTGGAGCTGTTCCGCAGGCTGGTCGAAACGGCTCCGCCGCCGAATCTGAAGTGGGTCTACTCGCTCGGCGGTAAGCAGGACGTCCTGCTTACCGGGGCGGACCGGATCGCGGACGTGTTCCCCACGGAATCAGCGATCGAACGCTCAAGGTTTCACTCGCAGGCCGCCTCGGACCTTCTCGCCGTGGACGGCCCCTCTCCGGTCGCGATGGCCAGCAACAACATCCCCAAGCTCAAGCGCCGCCAAGGCGATCGGACCTTCGGCCAGTGGCAGGCCGAGACGGAGGGCCGCGCCTTCCCGTTCGACCTCGCCGCCTGATCAATCCCCTATTTTTCCCTTCTCAACGATTGGAGTGTGTATGCAACGTCTTCCCCATACCGGCTTGCTCGTGCCGGACCAGGCCCCTCGCGTGGTGGCCGTGAGCGAACTGGCGATGACCCGGGGGTTGTGCTGGGTCGCGCACGTGCGGCTCGGCGACCGGCACCTGGGCACGATCGAGAACGCGGGCAACGGCCAGGAGACCGAGTTCTTCCCGGTCGAGGACGAGCCGGAGTTCACCGGCGCCGACTTCACCGCGTTCGCCTCCGGCTGTCGGCGCAACGGGTGCGCGCTCGACGAGCAGGAAGTGATGGAACTGCTGGTCGAGGAGTTCGAGTGCGCCGCGATCGTGCGCGACGTGCGCGGCCACACCGGCACCTACGCCCGGCAGCTGACCGCCGGCCGGATCACCGGCTGGGCCGAGGTCGACCACCGCCCGCGCACCCACGCCGAACTCACGGCCCTGGCCCGCCAGCTCTCCCCGCGCCCGACTCACGCCGGGGTGTGCGCCGCGTGGCAGGTGTGGACAGGCGAGCGGTGGCGCACCGTGCCGATCCCGGACTACGACTGACCCGGCCCTCGAACCCCGACAGATCAACCACCAAACGTCCACCACAGCAGAGGAACCGTGTGACCGACCCCAACCCCGACCACCAGATACCCGAACCGACCGAAGGCCAGGCGCAGATCCTTCAGGGTCTGCGCGCCGCGTGCACCAGCATGCTGATCCTGCCGCCGGACCAGCCCGCCCCGAACCTGCCACCCGGCTCCCTGATCGCCTGGTACACCGGACTGATCAGCGCCGCGATCGACACCCTCGCCGCCAGAGCGGACCTGTACGCGCCCGGCGAGCAGTACCAGCCGGCCGCGATGACCGGTTACAGCACCGGCCTGAGCATGCTCTTCTACGGCAATCCGCGCCTGGGCATGGCCTTCCGCCTCAACGTCTACAGCGCCCTGATCCACCCGCCGAGGCTGTCCACCTCACTCGACCCGGCGACCTCCGCGATCGGGCAGACCGTGACCGCCGCAGCCCGGATGCTGCTGGTCACCGGCACCACCGCGCCACCGAGGGACGCGGCGGCCGAGTTCCGCCGGGCGCATACCTGCTTGATCGCCGCTGCGTGCTACGCCGACCAAGCGGCCAAGGCCCACCGGCCCCCGCGACGCTCGCCGGACTCGGCCCCGTGACGGGCGCAGGAGAAGGTGCGGTGGCCGGCCGACTCGCCCCGCGCGCGGGGCGACGAGCCTTTGGCATAAGGACCGGCCGGCCCCCTGCCCGACCGCCTCCCACACACGCTCACCAGCAGCGGCGTTCGGCGATCGAAGCACCGCCCAGTCTACCGGCACCCCGCGCCGCGCCCGGTCGCTGCGGCAGCTGTGCCCGCCGTGCTGGAGGCGGCAGCCGGAGCGCGGCCCTCGTCTGCGGCTCACCGTGACCGGGCCGCCCGCTGCCCGGGGTGGCGGGTGAGACGAGGAGACGTGCCCGCAGTCGACCGCTCGGCCCGACCCGTGGCCGGTTCCGAGCCCGGGATGTACAGGGTGAAGGCTCCTTGCGAGATCGCCCCGGTCAGGGCGCAGCTACCGGTGCGTTCCGGTCGGTGGTTCCTCGCCCAGCGGAGCCCACGGACCCGGCCCGGCGCAAAGGCCAAGCCGGCACGCCGGTCGCGCTGCGCGCGAGCCCCTGCCCCGGACCCAGCCCGCGGGCTATTCCCGTGGCCCGTCACCACGACCCGGCCGGATCGCCCGGCCGCGCCCCACCCCCGGGGCGGGATCCACGGAATGAGCACATCATGCCCCTGAACAACACCACGATCTCCGGCAACCTCACCAATGACCCGGAACTGCGCTTCACCCCCAGCGGCACCAGCGTCGTCAACTTCACCGTCGCCAACACCGACCGCGTCTACGACCGGTCCACCGGCGAGTGGAAGGACGGGGCGAAGCTGTTCATGAACTGCTTCGCCTGGAAGAACAGCGGGGCCGAGAACATCGCCGAGAGCCTGACCAAGGGCGCTGCGGTCATGGTCACCGGCAAGCTGCGCCAGCGCTCCTACACCACCGACGACGGCAACAAGCGCACCGTGATCGAACTCGAAGTCGACGAGATCGGGCCGAGCCTGCGCCACGCCCAGGCCAAGCCGGTCAAGGCCGCGCGCCAGGGCGCCGAAAACGCCAACCAGGGCGCCGACTCCTGGGCCACCGCAGGAGCGTGACCCGCCGGGCCGCGCCGGACACCCGGCGCGGCCCCGGGCCCTCCCCGAGCCGACACCCCTTGTGACCACGCTCACCACCACGATCGCCCGCATCTTCGCCGCATCCCGGCTTCGCCTGGAACTGCTGTCCGCAGGGCTCTACGACAACCACGCCGAACGGTGCGAGATCTGCTGCCTGCTGGGCGGGGAGTTCTGCCGGACCGGATTCCACCTTCACTCCCTGGCCGTACGGCTGGAGACCAAGCGGCTGTGGTGACCCGCAGCCCAGTCCCACACACGTAACCCCTTTGCTGCCCGGTCGGGCGGGCGGCATCCCGCCCGACCGGGCCCCACACACCCCTCACCAGCACAGAAAGCCGACCGCCATGAACCAGCCCGCGTTGCGCACCAGCGCGCAGTCGCCCGTCCACATCCAGGTCATCAATCACGGCCTCGTCCGTCCGCAGACCGAGGCGCCCGTTGCGGCCCTGCTCAAGGACGAGGCCGCGCACCTGCACCGGATTCGCGCCGCTCTGATCGGTCTGGAACGCGCCGTGACCGAGGCCCTAGCTGGAAAGGTCCCGGCCGAGAGCGTCGACCAGGTAACCCGCCCGGTGCTGGCCGGTCTGCGCACCGCGCTGCACGCCCCCGGACGCCAGAACCACCCCGTCGACCTCGACGAGTACCAGCCCGACCTGACCGAGGGCTACCCGGACAACCTCGACCGCGCCGGGTGGGCCGCCGAGGCGCTGCGCACCTTCGGCCTGCGCACCCGGCAGATCGGACCGCACAACGGCGCCTGCGTCGACGGGGTCGAGGAGATGGCCGGCGACCTGATCTGCGACCTGATGCACCTGCTCGACGCCGTCGGCGCCGACGCCGAATACACCGTCGACCGGGGCCGTCGCTATCACGAGGACGAGGTCGAGGAGGAAGAGCTTGACGAGGACGACGTTCTGCGCCAGCTGATCGGCGCCTGATGAACCCGGCCGCCATCGGCCCCTCGGCCCCGCCCGGCGCGGGGCCGACTGGGGCCGCCATCACCACCATCACGCTGCTGATCTCCGGGATGTGCTTCGCATTCTGCTTCGGCAACGCCCACCAGCTTTGCGCCAGTCTGGGCATCGAGGGCTGGATCGCGTGGCTGATCGGCCCGAGCGTCGATCTCAGCGTCATCGGGCTGCTGCTCGGCGTGCGCCACCTATCCTCCCTCGGCTACCACGACGCGCAGCTGACCAAGCCGCGCCGCCTGCTGACCTTCTGCGGCCTGCTGACCCTCGCGCTGAACACCGCCGACGCGGTCACCCACGGGCAGTTCGGCACCGCCGCCGTCGAGGCTATCGGCCCGATCCTGCTGATCTGCTGGGCCGACACCGGCCCGTGGCTGCTGCGCCAGATCCACACCCGCCCCGCCGCCGAAAACGCCGATGCCGCAGCGTCGACCAAGGACGTACGGCCGCAGCTCGACGCCGCGCCGCTTCCGGCCAAGGCGGACACGGCGCACGTCGAGGTCGAGGTCGAGGCACCGGCCGCTCCTACCTCCGCTGCTCAGCCCGAGCAGGCCCGTCCGGCGATCGGGCGTCCCGAGCAGGAGCTGTGGGCTGGGGCGCTGCGACTGGACGCCGCGCATCGCGCCGAGCACGGGCGGGCGATCACCCGGGACGCGCTGCGCGAAGGACTGAACATCGGCACGAATAAAGCCACGGAACTCAACCGGCGGCTGCGCGAGCACACCGCGCACGCCGCCCGCCTGGCCGTACGGCTCGACCCGGCACATCCCGAGCAGGTGCGCGGCGAAGCCGACCGCGCCGCCGAACTCGTCGGGTCCGCTCCCCGCAGCTGAACCGGTCTGGCCGGACCCGCTCCGGCCAGACCACCCACCTTCCTCTTCAAACATCAGGAGTCTGCATGTCTGTGAATCCAGCCCCCCACAACCCGGCCGACGCGCTCGCCGAACACCTCGCCGAGCGCGTGCGCGCCAGCGTGGACACCTTGACCACCGCGACCGGAGCACTCACCGGCGAACCACCGGCTGGCGGCTACGCACCTGTAGCGGTCGCGCTGCGCGCCCTGCTCGACGCCGTGACCGAGCAGGCGATCACCTACGACCTCTACGCGGGCCCCGGACTTGCCGCCGTGGCCGCCGCGCTCGGGGTCACCGAGCGCACTGTGCGAGCCCGCTTCAGCGGCGGACCGCGCGAACTGCCGCTATTGATCGCGCTCGGGCAGGACTGAGCGGTGGGCGCCGATGAGTGGGACTGGACTCATCGGCGCCCGCGCAGCGATCTGAACACCTCCGCCAACGCGCGCAGGATCTCCGGGCGCTGCTCGGCGCTGGAGCCGCGCAGCGCCAGCACCACAACAGCAACGCAGAACACGCACAACAGTCCCAGCGCGGCCATGCCGTACCCGCCGGCGCGCACGATCTCCACCATCATCGCCCCACGCCCCGCGTCTGCCGAGGTCGCGAGTGCACGCGCGACATCCGGGGAACCGTCCGCCACTTCATCTGCCCGGCCACCTCAAAACGGCCGCAACAGTAGCCGGGTCGCGCCATAGACGATCTCGCGCTCCCGGTCCGCGTCGTGGCCGAGAGCGTGGGCACCACGCAGGCCGCACACCGGGTGGGTGAATGCGGCCACCACGTCGCTCGGCAACGGCGGGCCGTCCCACCGCAGTTCCCACCCTGCGCCCGTCTCGCGCAGCGACCGGCGGTGGGTGCTGGGACGGCCGCCGGGCAGCTTCCACATCGGGCGGTCCAGAGGGTCCCACCAAAACTCCCCGACCGCCCAGCTGCGTCCGCCGCGTGCGTTCAGGCGGACGAACAACGCCGCCAGCAGTGCGCGCGCCTCTGTACTGAGTTTTTCGACGAATTCGTTAGCCTCCGCCTCCCGCGACTCCTGCGGGACACCCACGTTCCAGCGGGTGAAGCGGATCGAACTCTCGGACGGATCGCACTGCTCACTACGCAGGAGACCTGTATCCGACGTGGAGATCACCACGGCTCCGGACGGGGCATGTTCGAGTCGGTACAGGCGTCGCACGTCGTGCTCGCTCTTCGTCTGCATCCACGCTTCGCCGGCGAAGCGGAATCCGCAGTGCGCACCCAGCAGCCGCTGCGCGATGTTGTCCGGGGAGCTGGAAACGATCAGCAGGGCGTTGCGGCGCGGGGATTGCGTGAAGGAGTAGCTGACCAGCGCGGCAGCAGAGGTCTGGTTGAGCGGCCCGCCCGGCTGAGAGTCGTTCAGGGCCAGCAGTGCGAGCAGCGCGCGCACGGTCTCCTGCGTCGGCGAGCACTCGTCGATGACCGGCCCGGTGTTGGTGCCCACGACGTAGCAGGCTGAGGCTATCGACTCGCCCAAGAACTGCGAGCGCGCGAGAGCCGCTTCGTGACTGCGATGGCGTCCGGCCATGACAACACACTCGTTTCCGCAACTCTCCCGGACGATCTGCAACAACGTGTGTAGGTGAGTCTGGACAGCCGTAACCGCATCCGCAGCGAACCACTTGGTCCTCCGCGGGCGCGCAACCGGCTCCGGGGCCCTGCGCGCCGCACTCCCGGCCCTGCGAAGGCCGACAGCCCTTCAGGCTGATACCGACCACGATGACAGCTCGCGGGGCCGGGCGCAAAGACACAGCACACGAACTCTTGCGCAGCACTGCGCCGCGGCCGGAGGTGGGTCGCTCAAGGGCAGCACACGACCCCTGCCCGGCGTGAAGGCCGAGGCCGCCGAGGCGGTCGCGCTGCGCGCGAGCCTTCACACCGGGGCCGGTCCGCGTGCTCGCCGGGGCGCGACCACCCCCGCTGCCGGGCCCAGGAGCCCGACACGTCTTGATCGGAGCCAGTTGTGCCCCCGTTCGCCGAATCCCCTACCCCTCGCCGCCTCCTGATCGAATCTACTCCCGTGGTCCGCCGCGGGCCGCTGCCCGAGCATGTGCGTGCCTTGATGCCGGTTCACCTGTTCGACAAGCACGATGACGGGTTCACCCGCTGCACCTTGTTCGGCACCTACGTCCTGGACCGCGTCACCGACGACCCGGCGGAAGTCACCTGCTATCACTGCCTCCAGGAAGTACCGGCCGCCGACTACGTGGTGCTGCCCAACGGCCGCGTGGTCGAACGGCGAAGCCCACTGCTGGACGGCTGCCAGTTCGCCGTCGCCGACCCGCGGCCGGGCACTAAGGGCACCGACTACCGCCTGGTGTGCTGGACGGCCGACATCGCCGACGCCCGTCGAGCCTGCGAGCGCGAGGTGCTGCGCGGGCGCGCCGCCGTCATCCTGCCGGTCTGGTTCGCCGGGGCGGGTGCGTGATGACCGAGGAGATGAACGACAGGCCCGCGCCGCCGGACCCCGCCGTGCTCGAATCCGCCCCGCGGATCGTCGCCGCCCCGTGGGAGATGAGCGCGCAATCCCACTGGCGTGAAGCCCGGCGCTGGCAGCGCGAGGCCGAGGAGAACACCCGCCTGGCCGACTACCATGACTGGGCGCTGCGCCGGGTCGAGGTGTGCCATCGCGCCGCCCGCGCCGACGAGGCCACCGCCGCGCACATCCGCACCTACCTGCGCTGGGCCCTGACCCTCGCGCAGAACCACCCCGCCCAGTAGTCGCCACCCTCTTCCTGCCCTTGTGGCCGCCTCGGCGCGGCAACACAAGCTTCGCCGCTTGGTGCCGCCTGGCTCCTCGATCACCGAGATAGAGCCAGCCCAGCCGACGGATCGAGTTGGCTGTGTTCAACGGCGGCTTCGGTCGGCGCATGAGTGACCCTCTGGTGGGGCTCCGGCGGGTACTCAGTGGTCCCCGCCATCACCGTGACAAGCACTTCTTGCGCCCACCACAGCCACTCAATGTCCTCCCTCAGGTCGCCGCAAAGGCGGAGTAGAGCTTTGCGAGAGGAGTTGGATGGCGGATCGAATTCGAATGTGCTCGGCTCGATGTTTTCCAGCCACGACCGTTGAGGCTCCGGCAAAGCCGCCACCAGTAGCCTGTGCTCGCACACGATGTACCTGCCCACACGCTCCTCCACCGTATGGCGCAACGTCGCGGACGTCACCGCCTCCTGCGGATCCCGAAGTTGCCGCAAGACGGAGTCCTCTGCGGCGTCCAACGCTGCCAGCAGTTCGGCGATCACTAGATTGAACTGGTAGGCCGCCGTCCTGTTCTGCGCGACCACCGCCCAGGCTTCAGCTGACGAGCGCACCAGCGACGCCTGCACTTCCGCAGCGCGGTTCGTGGCCCGTGTCTGCCAGAACACGACCACACCGCCGATGAGCCCCGAGCCCACCACGGCGCCGATCACCGACGCCCATACACCAATCCAAAACGCTGACATAGGCCCATGCTCTCCCGCGCCACTGACAACACCGCATTCGAGCAGCGCAGGCGATCGGAGCGGACGTTCGAACCCTGCCTCTGGGCGGGTGCCGGGCCGGCGTCCCGGCCCGCGGCGGATCGGACCTGCGTCGGCCTCGATACCGGGACCGGTTCCGCGCCGACCCGGGTCTACCGGAGCCGGACCGGCGGGCGTCCGGTCGTTCGGCCTCGCTGCGCTCGGGCGCTCCACCGTGACGCCGCTCGCCCCGCCCCGGTCATCGACCGGCGTCGCGAAACCCACGGCCCGCACCCCGGGCTCACGAACGCAGGAGAAGACCATGACACTCCCGGCCGAGCCGCCCCCCGCACACCACGCGCGCACGCCGCAGGACTTGGCCGCCGCCATCCGCGTCGGCGGCCAACCGGATTGGCTGCTGTTCTGGGGGCACCGCCCCGCGCCCGACGGATCAGTCAGCGCCGTCTGCCTGAGCCAATGGTATCCAGCATCCTTCACCATCGAAGGCATCGAATACCCCACCGCCGAGCACTACATGATGTGCGCCAAGGCCCGCGTCTTCCAGGACGCCGAAGCCGAGGCCCGCATCCTTCACGCCGCCACGCCCGCCAAGGCCAAGCAACTCGGCCGACAGGTGCGCGGATACAACGACACACTCTGGTCCCGGCACCGCCAAACGGCGGTGTTCCTCGGCAACGTCGCCAAATTCCACCAGAACCCGGCCCTCGGCGACTTCCTCGCCGCGACCGGGTCCCGGGTGCTGGCCGAGGCCAACCCGTACGACAAGATCTGGGGAATCGGCCTACGGGCGAGCGACCCGCGCGCCACTGACCCGGACGGCTGGCCCGGGAGGAATCTTCTGGGGTTCACTCTCATGCAGGTGCGCGATCACTTGGCGCGCTAGCCGCCCCGGAAGTCCGGGACGCGCACGGCCGCGTCCCGGACCCGGCTGGCACGGCCTGAGACCGACGGCCGGTAGGGGCGGGGCCGCCATGTGGTCACGGGTTCTGTTCCTGACACGAGGCGGCAAGTCCCGCCCAGTTCTCCCGCAGATACGCCGCCAGCCCCGGCGGGCGCAGATCGATGCCGGCCAGACCGTTGTCGGTGAACGGCACACGGTCGATCTCGTAGGTTCCGCGTTCGGGTTTGGCGAACTCGCTGCCGGTGCGCCGTGCAGGGTCCATCTGTCCGAGGGTGGCCAGGAAGAAGTGCTGGATCGCGATGCCGCCGCCAGGGTGGTGGTCGGTCAGCACCAGGACCTGCATCACGACGTGGAGGTCCGCGCCGGCTTCCTCCATCGCCTCGCGCCGTACGGTACCGGCGAGGTCGGCGTCTTGCGGTTCCCGGCCCACGCCGATGGTCACCCAGTAAGGGGCCGAATTTGGGCGGGTGCGCTTGATTAACGACAGGGTGCGCGATTGACCTTGGGGCGTGCTGGCCTGGCGGGTTGCCTGATGGGTGATCACCTCTCGGCGGTGCGGTCGGAGACCAGGCCGGCTACGGCTCGGTAGGTCTCGTCGAAGTCTTCGCGGCGGCCGAGGTAGCGCTGGAGGGTTCGCCACTGCTTGTGCTCGGCGTTGGCGTGCTCCACGCAGATGCGTTCGGAGGACTGCTGATGACGTGCGGTGTCCCAGGCGGCGATGTCGTCGGGACTCGCGTCTTTCTTCGGCTTGGGCGGCGGGGCCTGGACCTGGTCGGGGAACTTCTTGGCCAGGCCCCGGTAACCTGCATCGACCTTGGCCTTGACCTCGGGAAACCGTTCGAACAGGTCGCAGATCCCTTCGGTGCTGACCGCGGTCTGGTCGTGCATGCGGCCGGGACGGAACGCTCCGGCCCACAGGGTGCGGCCCCGCTCGTCGGTGATGACCGTGGCCTTCTTGGTGTTCTGCCTCTTCTTGCCCGAGACGAACGCACGGCGGCCGGGCTTGTTCGCTTGGGGGCGCCGCACCTGTACCTCGGTGCCGTCCAGCCGCAGTGTGATTCCCTCGGCCGCGGCGTAGGCGAAGACATCGGCCAGGGTGTGAAGGCGCAGGCCGGGGTTTCCCGGGACGGCGAAGCCACGGGCGGCCAGCAGCGGCCGGACCTCATGGACGGCCCGGGTCACGGTGGAGCGGTCCACCCCGTAGAGCTCGGCCAAGGCCGCGTGCGGGAGCTGGAACCGCAGGACGACCAGGGTGACGATCACCCGGTCGACGAACACCAGGTCGTGGTCCGGGCCCGCTCCGGCAGCCCGCAGGCGGTCGTGACCGCGACGCTCACGCAGCCGGCCCTCTTCCGCGGCCATCCACACACCAGCCAACTCGGCGACAAGTTCGCCAAGATGCCGCGGACGCAGGCCGGTGAAGATACGCTTGGACAAGGCCGTGCGGCCCAGGTATTGCGTCACAACAACACCCAAGCCGCACGGCCTGCCTCATGTCAGGACAATGCCCCGATCGTTATCGCACACCACGCCGTAAGACCAGGTCGCCGCCGTCGAGCAGGATGGCCCTGGCCGAGCGGCGCACGACGTGCTCATCTGTCGCCTGCGCCATGCGTCCGATACTACTAGTCAAACCACTGCTACCAGGCGGATACGGTACCGGCTCCTGGCCTCTCGGGGTATCGGCCAGGCGCCCACTGCGGGTCGGCGAGGGCAGCACGGGCGCCGCTGCGCCGCAAGGGCCGGAGCCGCTGCGCGGGCGAGCTGCGCTCGCACCCTTGCCCCGCTCTGGGCGGCTCGTGCTGGCCGCGCCCCGTAAGCGTGCCACGGCCCGGCACTACCCACCCGAGGAATCAGTATGGTGACCCACTTCGCCCCACCCGAAGCCGACCACAGCGGCGCCGTGAACCTTCTTCCCACCGGCGTGCGCTCATTCGACACTGTCGGCGACTACCTCACCGCCTGGCACACCGTTCCCGCCGGGCGCTACCTGCTGCTGCACGTCGCCGGGTGCGCGCGCGTCGCCGAGCAGGAGCGGTTCTTCGGCGCCGACGCGGTGTACGAGTTCACCGGATTCACCGCCCGGCACACCTCCAACCTCGACCTGTACGCCGAGCACCACCACCGGTCGCTGCCGTGCGGGTGCCTGCCGAGCCCGGACTACTTCGCCGAGCTGCCAGACGGAACGCACTGGCACCTTCCGCGCAGTGCCGACGATTCGCGCCACGCGGTGATCCGGCGAGTCGGCAGCCAGTGGCGGCCGGTGGCCTGGTGCGCGCGCGAAGACCAGGCCGCCGAGCTGATACGGCAGTGGCCTGATGCACTGGCCGTGCCGGTGGTGCGGGAGTTCCCGCACCCGGCGCGCTGCTCCTGATCGCCTCAGCGCCGACCGCCCGTAGGCGGCCGGCGCTGCTCGGCGGCTCGCGGTGCGGATCTGACGGTGCGGGTGTTCGCGCGTCCTGTCTGGCGGCCCAAGGGCGGGGCGGCTATCGGCCGGTTGCGGTCAGCAGGTCCCGGGCCAGGTCACCCGCCGCCTGCTCTCCGCGCACGGTGCGCACGCCAGTCAGGCGAGGGGCGTAAAAGCCGCCCTCGTACGTCTCCGTCCAGCTGTGGCCGCAGGCGCCGCACCAGATGCTCAGCCGGTGCGGGTCGAACTCCGCGGCGAATCCGCTGCGGTGGTGGCAACCGGGACACCAGCCCGTCCACCAAAACTGCCCGTGCCGTCGACGTATTCGACGCTGTAGCGGCGGATCTCGGGCAGGAGTCCCGCGCTGTGATCGTGCTCGACGCGGCCGAGCAGCCGTGGGAGGCACACTTCCTGATTCAGCCGGCGCCCTTCGGCGCCGAACCTCGGTTCGCCCGACTCGGCGTAGAGCCGGTCGAACAGCTCGACGCTGATCGCGTCGAAGTCCAGTCGGCGGGCGCAGGTGCGGAAACTGTGGGTCGCCCACACGTCCTTCCCGTCGCAGTGCAGTGACACGACATCGGCGAAGGCCCGCTCGGACCAGTCCGCGGTGTGAGGCCCCGGGCAGGTGAGCAGGAGCGCGGCCCGGCCGTCGGCGGCGTCGGCCAGGCAGATACGGCCGACCACCGTGCGCTCCCGGGTGAGAGTGGGTGTCATGGTCCGCAGCCCGGTGCTAGCTGCGTTCCCGAAGTTGCCGCAGCAGCTCCTCTGCGCGCGCGGAGCGCTGCCCGTGGTCGGCGCCGGACATCTGCGCCAAGTACGCCTCGATTTCCCCGACCAGATGCGACGCAAGCGCGACGCCCGCCGCGCTCTGGGCCGCATTGCGCCGCCCTACCTGCACGACGGGCGGAGCGCCGGGGCCGTCGCCGAACGTCAGGTCGCCGTGCAGGTCTCCGGCCTGGATCAGCGTCCCGCCGACGGTCCCTGTGACGGAGTTGTGCACTACGCCCCGGTGGCCGCTGGGGTAGCTGCTGTGTTGATCGGTCATGGTGCGCCCTCGTGATGGTGGGAGTTTGCCTGCTATTGCAGGGCTACGGCGCACACTACCCACAGTCCGGCGCGCGCTAACGCATCGTACGCGCCCACAGCACAGATCAGCCCTCTTCCATGCCGCGGCGGTCTGCGCCCGGAGCCGTTGCGGCTTGCAGCAGCCCGCCGAGTACGTCATCGAGTCCTTGCGCCCGGGTGGCATCGAATACGCAGGCGGGGAAGGCGTCGAGCAGCACGATGACCGGGCCGGTGCACGGCCGGGCCGCCAGTGACCAGGCCGCACCGGTAGCACTCACCAGGAGGGGTTGGTCCCCGACCCGGTTGGCACGCACGGTGCCGACGGGAACGGGAGTCGCGGCCAGGGAGCGGGCCTGTTCGAGCGCTGCCAGCACGGCCGGCTCCTCCTGGCCGGTTCCCGGCTTCATTGCCAGGTCGAGCAACCGCAAGCCCTCGGCGGGGTCGAGCCCGAGATCGAGCCGGGCCATCTCCCGGCTGGAGGCGTCGGCGGGCTCGCGCAGCTCCCTGACGATCTGGTCGGCGAACACGCGCCGACCGGTCGGAGCCCAGCTCGGCGGATACGCCGGGGCCCACACCGGGGCCGGGCCGGGCGGATCGTGCGGATCACCGCGGCCGGCCAGGGCGAGCGGGCAGGCGAGCGGCCAGCCCGGACGTACGTGGTCGACGTCTGCGGCGTCCACGTGCCAACTCGCCTCGATGCCCATCGCGTGGATCGAGAGCACCGATCCGACGCGGTCCACATCACTGGACACGATCGTCCAGCGCGCCCCGGCCTGGTCCTGGGCCAGGCGCAGCGCGTAGCCGCCGGGTCGTGGCGGCAGCCCGAGCAGGTCGCACGCGGCGGGGTAGTCCGCCCCCAGTTCGCCGGGAAAGTTGCGCCCGGTGCACAACAGCGCGGTCACCGTCTCCAGCCCCGCCGCTCTGCCGCGCCCGGTCCCCGCCCCGTTGTTGCGTTTCTTCGCGTTGCTCATCGCCTGCCTCGTCGCCCTCTCGCCTACGCATGAGTTTCCCTAGGGTTTTTGAGGTGCCTTAGCCCGTTGACCTGTTCTTTTGTGGGGTGCTGGGGGTTCGCCCGGTTGGGCGTACCCGGTTGGCGGTACCGGTGCGCGTCCCGGGGATGGTGCCGGGGCTGCGCCGGGGT
>DASZBX010000142.1:0-22543 GCA_035943635.1 Actinocrinis sp.
GCGATTTGTCCGCGAGTTCGGGATATTCGAAGGGTCGTCAAAGGGAACTCCCGGGTTGGTTGGCTTGTGTGTTCGGAGGTGGGGTTGTGGGTTCGGGTTCTACTGGCGTTCGAGTTCTGACTCGAGGAGTTCGCGGGCGGCGTCGGCGTAGCGCACGGCGGTGTTCTCGGCGATGCCGAAGACGGCCACCAGGCGCAGGGCGTCAGGCCCGCAGGCCAGGGCTTCTTCGAGCTGCCGGTCCATCCGGATCTTGTTGAGTGGGACGGGCAGTTGGGGGATGAGGTGTCGTAGCCAGTAGTCGCTGGCCGGCTGGGTTGTGTACGCGGTGCGCTCGGTGAGCAGAACGTGCCGGTTGGCGGTGTGCGGCCATCGCTCGCGGCGGTGGTCGAGGTAGCCGATGAGAAGCATGCAGGTCAGCTGGTCGAGGGGGCGATTGTGGCCGTTGATGGTGATGCGCCGGTTGGGTACGTCCAGGTCGTCCAGGCTCAGGTTGCGGATCGCGTGTGGGCGGGCGGCGTGGATCGCGGCCAGCGCGAGGACGAGCTTTTGTGCGGGGGTGGTGGCTGCTGCGGCGGCCCGTTGGATCGTCTGGGGCTGCAACGGTCTCGGTGGTGGTCCTTGGGCGTCGCCAGTGCGCAGTCGGGTGGTCGGGTCGCAAAAGATGCGATGCTCCTTTTTGCAGAACTGGAACAGAGATCGCAGCGCGACGAGCATGCGCTTGCGCGCCACGCCGGTCAGTGCGTCGGCGGCGGCCCGGATGTCGTCGCGGGTGACTTCGCGCAGTGCGCCGTAGGTCGTCGACCAGGTGGTCAGAAGTGGGTGAATGGTGCGTAGGTAGCGGCGCACGGTGTGCTGGTTACGTGCTGGGGTTCGTTCGCTGCCGTCGTGAAGGCGCCGGGCCCAGGCCGCGGTGTCCTCGGCGATGCCGTCGGCCAGTCCGACGAGTTTGCGCTGGAGCCAGGGTTCGAAGCCGACTGCGCGGTCATCGTCGAGGACCCCGAGCTGGAGGAGAATTTCAGCGGTGTGGCCGATGTTGGCCCTGTGCTTGTCCAGGGGGACGATGCGGCTGTAGCGGACGGTGTCACCCGGCGCGTGGTCGGACAGCACGATGCGCAGCGCCGCGTCGACCTCACCACGCAGGTCGCG
The DNA here is from genome assembly GCA_035943635.1 of Actinocrinis sp. Classification (GTDB taxonomy): domain Bacteria; phylum Actinomycetota; class Actinomycetes; order Streptomycetales; family Catenulisporaceae; genus DASZBX01. The sequence continues at coordinate 1,147 of DASZBX010000142.1, forward strand.
GACCCACCCGTGCTGTTCGGCCATGCGCTCGGCGATCCGGCGCGCGGCGATGAGCGCGGGGTTGCCCGGATCGGCATGCCGGTGGCGATCGACCAGGGTGTAGTCGCGATCGACCGGGAACAGCGGCAGCTGGCCGGGCAGTTGGCCCGCCGCTGGTGCGCGGTCACCGGTGTCCGCCCGGACGTCGCCGTGCGGACCTGCCGGCGCGAGGATGACCAGGTCCCAGGACGGGATCCGGGTCCCAGGTGGGACCGGCCCGCGCTTGGGCGAGTGCTGGACATCGGACAACTGTAGGCGGCACAGGCGGCAGTAGTCGGCCTTGACCGGTGCGGTGCGTGCGCATCCGCCGCACACCCCTGTCGGGTGGATCCGGGCATAGTTGCGGCACGGGCGGCACCGTGCGCCGTCGAGGGCTCCCCAGCCCAAACAGTCTCGGCAGCTATCCGCCCCGGCACGCTCGGGCCTGGTCACGCCGGCGGCAGGGACCGGCCGGACTTGGGTCGGGGTACCACGCCGAGCGAGCCCACCGCCGCGCGAAGGAGCGGTTCCCGGGAGTTCTCGGTACGCGTGACCTTCTCCGGCTCGGGGATCAGCACATCGCCGATCGCGCAGCCCAGGACCGCACAGATCACGTCCAAATCGTCGAGTTTGATGCTGGCCGGCTTGCCCGACCACAGGCCGGACATCTTCCCGGCCGAGATCACCAGTCCGTGCTCGGCGAGCATGCGCTGAAGCTCGGAGGCCTTCCAGACTCCTTGGTTCGCCGCGGCCAGCCGCAGGTTCCATTTCATTGCGCCAGCCCTTCCAGGCGGTTCGCAGCGCGTAGCTGACCAGCGCTCCAGGCGTCCTCGATATGCGTTCTAAGGACATGTACATACCGTATGGTTGTTGTGATCCAGCAGTGACCGAGAAGCTCTTGGATTGCGACCAGGTCCATGCCGCTGCCGTAGAGTTGCGAGGCGCAGTAGTGCCGAAGTACGTGCGGGGTGAGCTTGCCGTGCCAGCCGGGCAGGTGCCGCTCCACTGCCTTGCCCAGCCCGTAGCGCAATCCGTCGTCGGTGATTCTCCGACTCGAGCCGTCGCCCTCGCATCGTTCCGACGGGAACAGCGGCGCCCCTTCGCGCGTGTGGTCGTCATCGAAGAGCCCCCAGACGTCCTCGATGAACCAGCGCAGCGTCGTGTCCGCACCGTTGATCAGAGGAGCCATCCGGTGTTTGGGCCCGCTGCCGTTGTGCCCCTTGCCGTAGCGCACGTGCAGCTTGCCGAACCGGCCCAGGTCCCAGCGCACGTCGGTCAGATCCATCGAACAGACCTCGTTGATCCGCAGGCCCACCTGCGACATCAGCTTTGCCGCCGCATACGACCGGGCCGTCGGCGCGTACTTGCGGCAGGTCGCCAGATCCTCGCGCCAGCCGGCGAACAGCGTGTCCATCTCCGTCGCCGAGGGCGGGATCCGAATGCCGATGTCCGTGCGCCCGCGCGGGCGATTCATCTCGTCCAGCGGACAGGCGATCACCACGCTGGTCAACGTGTACAGCTCGGCCCTGTAGCGCAACTCCAGGAAGGCGAAGTAGGTCGCCAACGTCTGGGCCTTGGCCAGACGAGTCCCGTTCGAAGCCGAGCGCAGTACCTTCCCGAAGTAGGCGTCCGCATCGCGCGGCTGCATCTCCCACAAGGGGCGACCGAACCAGATTCGCAACTGCTCCAGGTTGGCCAGATCGTGTTGAATCGTCGAGTCGGCCAGTCCGGCCGACATACGAGCCAGCACGAACTCGGCCACCGCATCGGTCTCGAACTCGGCCACCTCTTGAGCCGATCCCAGGACCCGCCGTTCGCAGATGTCCTTCACCACTGCCAGCGCCATCATGAGCCTCCCGTTGTTCACCGCGACAGCAGGAACAACGACCACGCCGAGGGAAGTTCACAGATCCCGAAGAAGGTTCACCCGATCGAGGTCCTTCCCCCGAACCCGAGTTGCCGAGGTCAAGGCGGCAGCACACGTTCGAGGACAGCACCAAGCACTGAGGAACTCTCGGGGTAAGAAGTAAGGCCGCGTAGTCGAGCTTGGGCAGCTCCCCCCGCGCAGACATGATCAACAAAACGGAGCTTTGAACTCCGGCTCCCAACGACAGCGCCTGGAGCGGAGCCGGCGGAGCGGGCGGTACGGCTGTGGGTATGGGCGTGGTGATGCCGGGCAAGAGCGGTCCCTTTGTTCGGTGCGAGTACGTGAGGGGTCGGCCGGATCCCGGGCCGGGTTTCGGGGGCCCGGCTCGGGACTGGGGGGCTTACCGTGGCGAGTGCACGGCGGTGGTTGGCCGGGCTTCGTGCCGGGCGGTGGTGACGGTGGCCACCGCGCCGGAGACGAGGAAGAAGCCCCAGTCGCCAGCCGAGTGGCCGTCCTTGACGGCGCCGGCGACCTGTGTGAGGTGGTCGAGGATGAGGGTGGCGGCGTAGCCGTGGCGCCAGAGCAGCAGCGCGACGGCGGCGATGTCGCCGAGGTACCCGACCGCGAAGCCGAGGACGAAGGCGACGAGCGGGAACCGTGCCCGGCGCGCGGGGGTGGAGGTCAGCGCGATGGCGAGGAGCGCGCCGATCACCGGCAGCAGGGCGAGGTAGTGGCGGCCGGTCAGCCCGGAGACCGGGCCCCAGACGAGGGTCGGGATCGCACCCGCGCCGAGCGCCGTGGCCAGCGCGCGGCCGGGCGAGTCCGGTGCGACTTGCGGCGGCCAGCCAGGTTCGTTCGGCGGAGGGTTTTCAGGCACGCATCTCCGTGGGTTTTAAAGAAAGAAGGCCGGGCTGGTTTGGGCCTTCGGCCGGTCAGGTGCGGGACTGGTCGAGGCGAACGGCCTGCGGTCCGCCGCGGTCGACCAGACGGCGGGCGTGCGCGCGGCACAGCCGTAGTCCGCGCGTATGCGATGTGGCGCCGGTGGCGACCGGCGGCATCGGGCAGGGTGCGTGGATGGGGGCGCCGGAGTCGGCGGTGCGGCACGAGCGGCACCACGGTCCGATCGGGTCCAGGACCAGGTCGCGGTGGCACCGTGGGCAGAGCGGTGGTCGGCCCTGGCATCGGTCCGCGCCGACCGGCGCGTCTGGGGATGGAAGGGATGTACTCACGTGGCTTTCCTTATGGGTGGAGCCGCTGCCCCGAGCGGCGTGTGGCTGCGATCGCGAGGACATCGGCGGCGGATCGCGCTATCACTCCTCGGCGTCGTGCCAGACGTTGTCGGCATGAGGGGCGTGCACGCGGCACAGCCGTTCGTCTTCGGACGTCGTCGCGGTGGCCGGGCAGGGGTATTGGCCTTCGGCCCACGACCAGTTCCTGTTGCACTCCGGGAACCACATGCCGGTGGAGGCGGTTCGACCGGGTCTGTGTTGCAACTTGGGCGGAGCCCCTCGGTGTAGCGTTCCGGTGGCCAGGCCAAGTCGTACGTGCTCGCGGTTACGACTCGGCCCTCGCGCCCAGGTGCGCACCGCGAGCGCGGTGACCGGCCGCCGCAGTGGTTTCGCTCACGTCTTCGGATCGGCGCTGTTCGCGGCCGTGCGAGCTCTCGCACTCGGGCCGTTTTAGGACAACGACGTCTTCGTGCGCGATCACGGAGTGCGGCAGGCCTTCGGCGCGTTTCTTGCGCACGTTGTTGAGTTGGAAGAAGGACGGGCGCGCGACCAGGGTGTTGTCGCGGATCCCGGCGAGCAGGGCGACGCACCGTTCGACCGGGACCAGCCCGGCCCGCAGGCCGGCGGCGATGACTTCGCTGGGCAGGTCGACCAGTTCGCCGTGTTCGCGCCAGGGTCGGGCGGTGATGGCGATGACGCCGCCGGGGCGCAGCAGCGCGGCGCACTGGGTCAGGATCTTGGCGAAGCCGTCGATCAGTTCGTCCAGTCCGACGTGGGCGAGGTTGGTTTTGTCGGTGGAGTACTTCCAGTCGAACTTGCGCACCCCGGGTTCTCCGCTTTCGGAGGTGGAGCGGATCTGGCCGTGCAGGCTCGCGCCGTAGGGCGGTGAGGTGATCACCAGGGCGGCGGTGCCGAGCAGTTCCTGGGGTGCGATGTCGAGCAGGGTGCGGGCGTCGGCGCAGGCGACCTGGGCGTAGCCGGAGGCGCCCTGGGTGCGGGCGTGGGCGATGTTGGCGCGGGCGTAGACGGCCCAGCGCGGTTCGTATTCCACGCCGAAGCCGCGGCGCCCCAAGTGGAGCGCTTCGACCAGGGTGGTGCCGATGCCGCACATCGGGTCGACGACGAGGTCGCCGGGATTGGTGTAGGCGTTGATGGCGTGGCGGGCGATGGCCGGGAGCATCTTGGCCGGGTGGGCTACCGAGCCGGGCAGGTAGCGGCCGGTGCGCTGGGAACGGGAGTTGTGCTGGGCGGTGAGCCACACGGAGGTTCCCACTCCGGTGTGCTCCACGTCGTCGCCGAGGTGGGTGGTCGGGTTCAGGCTGGTGGGTTCAGGCATGGGTGGTCTCCTGCGAGGTGGGGGCGGTGAACAGGAACAGGTCGCGGTGCGCCCGGAAGGAGACCGGCAGGCCCCTGGCCCGCAGGGCACGGCGGTGTTCGCGGTGGCGGTCGGTGGTGTGCGGGCGGAGCCGGTCGCCCTGGAGGGTGGCGGTGATGACGATCAGGTGCTGTTGGTAGGTGAAGCCCCGGGCGCGGGCGGCGGCGATCGCGGTGCCGGGCCGGGTGATGTGCGGGCCGATGACGTCGTCGCCGAAGGCGAGGGCGAGCACGGCCCCCGGCGCGAGGACGTTGAGGGCCTGGTTGAAGGCGGGCAGCAACCAGCCCTCGTGCGGCTGGGCAGGGGCGGGTGGATCCTGGAGGATCTCGGCGACTTCGAGTAGGACCAGTCCGGCCCGCCCGGCTTCGGTGGTGGCCGGGATCGGTGCGGTCTCGTCCTGCGTGATGGTGAGCGGGCGCAGGGTGCGCGCTCGGGTGTTGTTGGCGTGGCAGACGCCGGCGAGTCCGGGTCGGGTAGGGGTGGTGTGTTCGGTGGCCAGCCGTGTGCGGGCCCAGCCGGGCAGTGAGCCAGACCCGCCCTGCTCGTGCGAGGGGGTGGTTCCGGCCGGCGGGAGCCACAGGGTGGTCGGGACGTCGATGCCGCGCGGCGGGCGCGCCCGGCGGCGGGCGGCGGGAGTGGAGCGGAGGGTGGTGTGGGGTGCGGGGTTGTGGGGCTGGGCGTTCATAGCGGTGCGCGTCGTGCGCCGCCGGTGATGCTGACCTGTCTTAATAGGGGAAAACGCGGCCCCGTTTCTCAAACCCCAGGTCACAGCCTCGCGTTCGACGGCTCAGGAGCGACAAACACAATTCCGCCGACCCCTGCCGGAGCATTTGCCCAGGTCAAGAGCGTGCAGGGCGGCCGATCCGCCTGTAATCGCCGGTAACAGTTCAGGTCAACGGCGTAGGTAACCCGCGGGTAACGAGAACGGCTGCTGGGGCCCGGCCGGGCTAGGCGGGTAACAGCGCAGTTCAGCGGCCTAGGTAACACAGGGGTAACTGGGTCGACCGCGAGTGTCTCGTCCGTGGAGCAGCAGGTTCGGTACGGCCTTGGCGGCGATGTAGGGCAGGGCCTGGCAAGGGGGCCGGGTGAAAAACTTCAGATTTGTTCCGCGGGACTCGGCCGCTTCGAGCATGGCGGTAACAGTGCTGGGAGCGGCACGGAGTAACTCGGCGCGGGTCGCGACGTGCCGGACCGCCAGGGCGGTTGCGGTGACCGGCCAGTGGCCCGTGGCGTGCCCGCCGGTTACCGGCGCGGTTTGTGATGGGGGCGTTCCACCAACCCCTGGACCTACGCGGGAGAGCACCATGAGCACCGCCTTGACGACCTACGACCTTCCCCTCAACCAGGTCCGGCGCGCCTTCGAGGATCTGCTGGCCGACGCCGATCCGATCGCGCTGGACGGCGCCGTGCTGGGCGCCCGGCTGCCTGACCGGATGCTTGGGCTGACGCAGATCCAGTGTCTGCTGCGGGCTCCGCGCACCTCGGCCAGGGCCCGGCGCGCCCTATGGGCCGGCGTGGTCACGCGCTCCCAGGCCGGGCACGCGCAGTGGACCCAGGCGGCCCTGGGACTGGCTTACCCGGGACTGACCGCCGGGTTCCTGCGCGAGGGCAAGAACGCGCACACCGACTGGCACGAACTGCAGGCCGAGATGATCGCCGGCTTCCTCACCGCCCTGGCCCAGCTCGACGTGGCAGACAGGGGTGTCTCGGACATCGCCGGGTGGCTGTGTATACGGGCGGTTGACGCGCTGCGCGCGGCCCGCGCGGCAGCATCCGCCAGCGGGTCGGTCGCCTCGATTCCCCCCGGATCGAGTGTTCCGCTCTTCCCCGAAAGTCACCCGGACATCGTGCTGGCCCGGGCCGTGCGCGCGGGGACTTTGACCGAGTTGGAGGCCGATCTGATCGGCCGGTCCTACCTCGAGCGTGAGCACCGGGACTCCTTGGCCCGGCGCTACAAGGTTTCGGTCGCCACCCTCTACCGCCGCCGCGCCGAGGCCGTCGCGCGTCTAGTCACAGCGATCGAGAACGGCGATTTGACGCCCTTCTAGGCCCCTGCCGCCGGCCTTACCGAACAGCCCCTTGAGAAAAACGGGCCGTTTTTCCCCTACTAAGATGCGGCGTCTCTCCGCCGCCGACCATCGCGCCCTCTTGGACGCGGCCGCTCCCGGCTCCACCGCCTACGCGTGGTGCTGACCCCTCCACCCCCATCGACCCGCCCTCTTGCGCCGACCGCGAAAGGAGGACGTGTCGTGCGGATCCGGGAGACGGCGAACGACATCCCACCCTTCCTGGCCACTTCGCGCCGCCGACTCGGCACGCGTCAGAAACGAGCACCCACGTGTCTGCCAAACCTCCCCGATCCTTCGCCGCTCGCAGAGCTGCGACCGTCACCGCCGCCGCCATCGCAGTCCTCGCCGGGGCGGCGGCGCCAGCCCTGGCGGCCGACTCGATCCCCACCGTCATCAACAACATCCAGAACTGGCTGATCGGCATCCTCGCCGCCCTGGCGACCTTGTTCTTTGTCGTCGGCGGGGTCCGGTACGTGATGTCCGGCGGGAACCCCGGCGAGGTGGAAAAGGCGAAGACAGCCTTCAAGTCCGCCGCACTCGGGTACTGCCTGGCGATCCTGGCACCGGTCGTGATCACCATCCTCCAAGGCATCGTCGGCGGCTGACCCATGACCCCCGACACCCCGATCACCGGGCGCCCGCCCTATTACGGGCGCCCGGCCCCGGCCCCCGGCCGGGCCGCCCGCGTCCTGCTGGCCACGCTCCTGATCGTCGCGCTCTCGGCCCTGATCGCCGCCCCCGCCGCCTCAGCTGCCACCGCACCCGGCTCCTCGCCGACAGCTTCCTCCCAGCGGGTCATCCTGGCCGACCCGGCGCCCGCGCCGAGCCCGTCCCCGACCAATCCGGGTATCGGGTTGGGCCCGGGATCGCCCACCGGGCCGAGCACCGCGCCGACCCCGGTAACCACCTCGGACCCGGGCACGGGCGGTGGTTCCAATCCGTCGTTCTTCGACATCCCGGGGCAGATCGAGAAGGCGATCGACGACTGGTTCGGGTCGCTGATCGCCGATGCGATGACCCCGATGCTCGACCTGCTCGGCTCCACCCTGCTGGGCACCCCCGACGTCACGCAGATGCCCGGGGTCCAGCGGCTGTGGACCCAGATGGCTTTGTTGGCCAACAGCCTCTACATCCTGCTGGTGCTGGCCGGCGCGGTGATCGTGACCACGCACGGCACCGTCCAGTCGAAGTATTCGGCCAAGGAGATCGTGCCGCGCCTGGCGGTGGGAATGATCGCCGGCAACGCGAGCATCGCCGTGCTCGCGTTGATGATCCACCTGGCCGATGCGCTGGCCATCGCGATACTCGGCGGCACCATCAACCCGTCCACGGCCGGGCAGGCGCTGGGCAACCTCTTGGGCGGATCGGCCGGCAACAGCATCTTCCTGATCCTGCTGGAGCTCGGGGCGTCGGTGATGCTGATCGCGATCCTGCTGACCTACATCGTGCGGGTCGCGTTCACCGTCGTCCTGGCCGTGGCCGCGCCCCTGGCCCTGTCGCTGCACGCCCTGCCCGGGCCCGATTCCCTGGCCCGGCTCTGGTGGAAGGCGATCACCGGGGTGTTCCTGATCCAGCTGGGCCAGTCCCTGGTGTTCGTCATCGCCCTGGACGTGATGCTGGACCCGAACGCGAACGTGAGCATGCTCGGGCTGCCCAACAACTCCGCCCTCGTGGACACCCTGCTCTTCCTCGCCCTGTGCTGGATCCTGATCAAAATCCCGGTGTGGGTGGGCCGCTCCATCCTCGGCGGCGGCGGCTCACGGCTGCTGGGGATGGCCAAAGCCGTCATCGCGTACAAGACCCTGGGCGCACTGGGCATGAAGCGCGGACCGGGCGGCTTGCCGCTGCGCAAGAAGACCGGCACCTCACCCAACCGGCCCCGCCCGCAGGGCGGACCGGGCGCCGGCGGATCGGCGTCCGGACCCCGGCGCCCGGGTCCCGGGCCGCGCGGCACCGGGGGCGCGAACGGCGGCGGTGGGGTGACGTGGACGGTCACCCAAGTCCACCCGAACCCACCGGCCAAACCCGGCCGCCCAGGTCTCGGCACCTCGCGTCCGGGACTGCCGCCGGGTGCGTCGGCGCCCGCCGGACAGGGCCCGCGCCTAGCGCTTCAGGCCGGTCCCAGCGCGCACAACCCCGCCCCGCCAGGCCCCGGCACGGGCGCGAACGGGACCGGGGCGAAGCCCCGATATCGGCAGATGACTCTGCCGATCAAGGCCACCCGCACCCCGCGCCCGGCCCCGCCGACACCCGTGAACCCGCCCACCGCCGGGTCCGCATCCGACTCGGTTCCGGCCCGGCCGCGCCAGGTCCAACGCGGATTATTTCCCCTGCCACCGCGGCCCGCGGCTGCGCCTCGCAATCCCACCATTGCGGCCGCCGCCGCCCCGATCGCCGTGTCCGCCCGACTGGCCGCTGCGCCGAAACCGGCACCGGCCACCGCGCCGCGCCCGACACCGGCCACCGCGCCGACCGCACCCCGACCGGCTCGGATGAGCACTCCGCCCCCGCCCCCGCCGCCCCCGGCGCACCGGCGCAGCCCGACCCAGATGCCCCCTCGACGTACCGCCCCCACCCCGGACCTTGCACCGGCACCGGTGCGAGCGACCCCAACACGCACACCGACCCCTGCACCCGTCACCGCGCGAGCGAATCCCGCCGTGCCACGACCGAAGAAGGCCACCTCGTGACCACCCGCCACCACTCCTCTCGCGCGTCCTGCCCGGGCCGCCACCGCCGTCCTCGAACCCGCTACCTGCCGATCGCGGTAACCATCGCCCGGCGCCTACGGATCCGCCGGCTCACCGCCCCCCAGGTCCCGATCCGCCCGGCCAGGGAGATCACCCTGGAGGCCCGGCGCCGCGAGCGCGCCTGGCGGGAGCGGGGCCGGGATGTCTGAGCAGGAGTACTACACCGCGCGCATCCCGGCCGACATCGACCGCCCGGACACGGTGGTCGGACCGCTGAACTTTCGCCAACTGGCCATCATCGCCGCGGTCGGCGGCGGGTGCTGGCTGGTGTTCACCGCCGTGCACCGCGCCGACCCGCATGCCCCGATGCTCCTGATCGCCATACCCCTGGCCGTGATCGTCCTGATCGCCGCCGGCATCGCCCTGGGCGTGCGCGACGGGGTTAGCGGCGACCGGTACCTGCTGGCCGCCTTGGCCCACGCGCGCCGCCCGCACCTGCTGATCAACCCCGCGATCGGAGCCGACCCGATGCCCCTTCCCTCCGTCCTTCCCGCCGCCTGGCGCACAGCCCAAGGTCCCCATCCAGCCCCCCTCGTCCTGCCGGCCGAAGGCGTGGACGCGGCCGGGATCCTGGACCTGCGCGAGCACGGCCACGCCGGCATCGCCGCCTGCTCGACCGTGAATTTCAGCCTGCGCACCCCCGCGGAGCAGAACGCTCTGGTCGCCGGATTCGGCCGGTTCCTCAACTCGTTGTCCGGCCCGGTCCAGATCCTGATCCGCACCCGCCGGATCGACCTGTCCACGCTCGTGGCCGAGCTCGAACGCGCCGCCGGCGGCCTGGAACACCCCGCGCTGGAGGCGGCTGCGCGCGATCACGCGGCCTTCCTTCAAGACCTGTCCACGCGCCAGCAGCTGCTCGGCCGCCAGGTCCTGCTGATCGCCCGCGAACCGTCGGCCGGCACCGCAGAGGAGGCCGCCACGCGCATCGCCCGACGCCACGGCGACGCCGCAGCCACCCTGACGGCCGCGCAGGTGCAGGTCGCCGCGTTCACCCCGGCCGGCACCGCGGCGCTGCTGGCCGACGCCGTCACCGATCCCCGCCCCGACCATGCCGACCGGACTGGAGCGCGCCCGTGAAACTCACCACCCGCCGCCCACCCCGCCGCGACTCCCGCCCGGACCTCGATCCGATCCCGGCCCCCGACGCGGTCGAGATCACCCCCCGATACTTGGTGGTCGGTGACCAGTACGCCGCGTCGTTCGCCGTGACCGGATACCCGGCCGAGGTCCATGCCGGGTGGCTCGAACCACTCAGTACGTACCCGGGCCGGTTGGACATCGCGCTGCACATCGTGCCGATCGACCCGTCCACGGCTGCGACGAAACTACGCCGCCAGCGCGCCCGCCTGGAGTCCGGGCGGCGTTCGGACGCCGAACGCGGAAAGCTCGGGGACCCGGAGGCCGAAGCCGCCGCCCAAGACGCCGCGGACCTGGCCTACCGGCTGGCCCGCGGCGAGGGCAAGCTCTTTCGCGTCGGGTTGTACCTGACGGTCTACGCCGGTGACGGGCAAAGCCTGGCCCGGGAGGTCGCGGCCGTCAGATCGTTGGCGTCGAGCCTGTTGGTGACCACGGCACCGACCACGTTCCGGCAGCTGGCCGGGTGGGCGGCCTGCCTACCGCTGGGCATCGACACGATCGGGACCACCAGAACATTCGACACCGGGGCCCTGTCGGCGGCGTTTCCGTTCACGTCCCCGGACCTGGCCCCGGCTGACCCGACGGACGGGGCGACCCCGGCGTCCGGGGTGCTCTACGGGGTCAATGCCGCCAGCGCCGGACTGGTTCTGTGGGACCGGTGGGCGCAGGACAACCACAACTCGATCACCCTGGCCCGCTCTGGCGCCGGCAAGTCGTACTTCACCAAACTCGACGTCCTGCGCTCGCTGTACACCGGGGTGCAGGTCTTCGTGATCGACCCGGAGAACGAGTACACGCGTCTGGCGAACGCGGTCGGCGGAACCGTGCTGGCCCTGGGAGTGGACGGGGTGCGGTTGAACCCGTTCGACCTGCCGCGCCACGCCGCCGCCACAGCCGGGGCAGCGGGTGCGAATGCGTTGCTGCGCCGCAGTTTGTTCATCCACACGTTCATCCAGGTCCTGCTCGGCACCAGCCTGTCGTCGGCCGAGCGCGCGGTGTTGGACCGGGCGGTCCTCGCGGCGTATGCGGGCCGGGGCATCACCACCGAGCCGCGGACCTGGGTGCGCCCGGCCCCGGTCCTGGCCGATCTGGTCGACGCCTTGGGCCGGGTGGACGGGGCCGCGGGCGCGGAGTTGGCGGCGCAGCTCGAGCCGTTCACGGTCGGGTCCTGGGCGGGGCTGTTTGACGGTCCGACAAGTACGGAGCCGACCGGGCACCTGGTGTCCATCAGCCTGCGCGAGCTGCCTGACGAGTTGCGCACGGTCGGCACGCTGCTGGTGTTGGACGCGATCTGGCGGCAGGTTACGTCCCCGGTCCGCCGGCGCCGGATGGTCGTGGTGGACGAGGCGTGGCTGCTGATGCGCGATCCGGAAGGCGCGCGGTTCCTGCTGCGGATGGCCAAGGCCGCCCGCAAGCACTGGGCCGGCCTGGCCGTGATCACCCAGGACGCCGCCGACGTCCTGGGCTCCGACCTGGGGGCGGCGATCGTCGCCAACAGTGCGACCCAGGTGCTGCTGCGCCAAGCCCCACAGGCCTTGGATGCGGTGACCAGGGCGTTTCGCCTGTCCGAAGGAGAAACCGCGCTGATCGCCTCCGCGAGCCAGGGCCTCGGTCTCCTGGCGGCCGGTTCGGCGCGGGTCTCCTTCCAGGTCATCGCGTCCGACACGGAGCACTTCCTGGCCTCCAGCAGCCCGGCCGACCTCGACGACGAGGACGACTACTTCGCCGACCCGCCCGCTCTTGGCCTCACCGGGCCGGACGCCGGTGGCCGAGCCGGCCGGCCTACCTCAGCAGTTCTTGACGATCCGAACGGAGATCTCCTGTGACCGCCCCCGCACCTCCCTATAGCGCCGTCCCGGTACCGGTCCCGCGCAACTCCCTCATGAGATTCCTGGCCGATCCCGGCTCCGCCCTGGCCCGCCTGGAACATGCCGCGCTGCACCACCTGCCGATCTACGGGCCGCTGCTCGCCCTCGGCGTGACCGCCGTGGCCTGCGTTTTCGTGCTGGTGCGCGGCCGGGTTCGGGCGCGGCGGCACGCCGCCTACACCGAGAACGCCCGGGTGATCACGGTGTTGGCGCCGCCGAAGGTCGATCCGCGCGGCGCCGAGGCGTTGTGGTCGCACCTGCTCGGACTACTACGTCCGCCGAGAGCCCGCCTGCTGTCCGGACAGCCGCACCTGGGGTTCGAGTACGCCTGGTCGCGGGCCGGGCTCCAGGTGCGCATCTGGGTACCCGGCACCGTCCCGCCGCAGATGATCGAGCGGGCCGTGACCGCGGCCTGGCCCGGAGCCCAGACCCGCACCGCCGACGCCCAAGATCCTGAGGCCGCGCTGCTGCCGGCCGGAGCCGTGGCGACCGGAGGGCGGCTGGCGCTGGCCAAGGCCGAGGTCCTGCCGATCGAGACCAAGCACGACACCGACCCGCTCAGGCCGCTGCTCATGGCGTGTTCCGGGCTGGGGACGGGGGAGTTCGCCGCGGTCCAGGTACTGGCCCGCCCGGTCACCGGCCGCCGCGCCCGCTCCGCCCGGCGCCAGGTCACCGCGCTCCGCGCAGGCGGCAGCGGCGCAGGACCAGCCGCGCAGTTCCTAGACCTGCTCACCCCCGGCTCCTCCGCGGCCCGCCGGCCTGCGTCGGGTGGGACAGCGGGGATGGAACCAGCCCAGGCGGCGGCGTTTCGCGCCGCCTCGGCCAAGGGCGCCGGCGGCCTGTGGGATGTACGGGTCCTGTACGCCACCGCCAGCACGATCGACGGCGAAACGGAGTCCTCGCCGCGGCTGCGCGGCCGAGCCCACCAGGTCGCCAGCGCGTTCAGCGTGTACGCGGGCGCGAACTGGTTCGCCCGCAAGAAACTCGCCGACACCGTCGCGGTACTCGGGTCCCGGGCGTTTCACGGCCGCGGGAACCTGCTGTCGGCGGCCGAGCTCGGCGCCGTCGCGCACCTGCCCACCGATCCCGGTGCCCCGGGGCTGGAGCGGGCGGGGGCGGCCAGCATCACCCCGCCCCCGGGCATTCAGGCTCCGGACCGGGCAGGTGGGATCAAACCGGTCGGGATCACCGACGCCGGAGTGCGCCGCCCGGTCGGGTTGGCGGTGTCCGACGCCCGCCACCACGTGCACGTGATGGGAGCGACCGGCTCCGGTAAAAGCACCTTGATGACCAGCATGGTGCTCGACGACGTCGAGGCCGGACGCGGAGTCGTGGTCGTGGACCCGAAGGGCGACATGATCGAGGACATCCTCGCCCGCCTGCCCAAACGCGTCGCGGACCGCACCGTGCTGTTCGACGCCGACGACATCAAAGCCCCACCGCGCCTGAACGTGCTCCAGGCCGAGTCGGTCGAGGACCGGGACATGGTCGTGGACAACGTCACCGGCATCTTCGCCCGCATCTTCAGCTCCTACTGGGGCCCGCGGACGGAGGACGTCTTCCGCAACGCCTGCCTGACCCTGCTGCACTACGACCCGTCCGGCAACTCGCATTTGGGCCACGTCGCCGAGATGCTCACCAGCCCCACCGCGCGGGCGCGCAAGACCGCGATCATCACGGACCCGGTCCTGGCCGGGTTCTGGGAGTGGTACGAGCAGCTGACCGAAGGCGCCCGCGCCCAGGCCGTGGGGCCGCTGATGAACAAACTGCGCGCATTCCTGACCCGCTCGTTCGTACGCAACTCCATCGCCTCCGGCCCGTCCAGCTTCGACATCGCCGACGTGCTCGACGGCGGCTTGTGCCTGGCCCGGATCCCCAAGGGGGTGCTCGGGGAGCAGACCGCGCAGTTGCTCGGCTCCCTGGTGGTGGCCAAAACCTGGCAGGGCGCCAGCCGCCGGGCCCGGCTGGCCCAGAACCTGCGAATCGACGCCGGCCTGTACCTCGATGAATGCCAGAACTTTCTGTCCTTGCCGTACCCGATGGAGGACATGCTCGCCGAGGCCCGCGGCTACCGGCTGTCGTTGACGCTGGCCCATCAGAACCTCGCCCAGCTCCCACGCGACCTGCGCGAAGGCATCAGCGCCAACGCCCGCAGCAAAATCATCTTCAACGCCTCTCCCGAGGACGCCCGCGACCTCGAACGCCACACCGCCCCCATGCTGGTCGCCCACGACCTGTCCCACCTCGGGGTCTACCAGGCCGCGGCCCGCCTGGTCTCGCGCGGGCAGGAACGCTCCGCATTCACCGTGACCACCATCCCGCTCCCGCCGGAGATCAACGGGCGCGCCCAGCTGATCCGCGAGCGCTCCCGGGAAGTGTTCGGCCGCGCCCCGCACATCAACGACGAACTGCCGGTCGCCGGCCCGGCCGCCCAAGCCGCCGACCCCCGCGACTAACCACCACCGTGCCCCCGTCGGCGGCTCACCAGACACCGCCACCCGCCAGCCACTACCCGCTACCGGCGCTGAGACAGCGCACCCGGCGCCCGATCCTCATCAGTGTTCGTGCGCCCCCGGGCGCGAAGGAGAACCATGCCACCTGCCCCACATTCCGGCCCGGCCCCGTATCAGACTCCGATCTACCTGCCGGTCCCGGTCACCAGCGACCCGACGCCGCCGGTACGCCGCGCCCAACTGGCCATCCTCGCCGGCCATCTGACACCCCGCGACCAGTGGCTGCTGGAAATGGTCCACGAGCACAAGGTCCTGACCTCCCACCACATCCTGGCCCTGGCCTACACCGGAGCCCGCACCATGCGCGCGAGGCTGCGCCTGCTCACCGTGCACCTGCGCGTCCTGGACCGATTCCGCCCGCGCATCCCGGTCGGCACCGCCCCCGAACACTACGTCCTAGGCCCGGCCGGGGCCGCGTGGCTAGCCGCCGCCCGGGGGATCAGCGTCAAGGAGTTCGGCTACCACCGCGCCCGCGCCCACCAGATCGCCATCAGCTCCCACCTGTCCCACACCATCGGCACCAACGCGTTCTTCGTCGCCCTGGCCGCCGCCCACCGCGCCGACCCCGCCGCCGGACACCTGGCGGCCTGGTGGTCCGAGCGACGGTGCCTGCGACTGTGGGAGGACCTGGCCCGCCCCGACGGCTACGGCCACTACACCCTCGCACCCCCGGATACCGATCCCGCCGCGGCCCGGCACGTACGCTTCTTCGTCGAATACGACACCGGCACCGAAGCCCTCACCCGCCTCCCGGCGAAACTACCCGGCTACGCGCGACTGGCCGCAGCCACCGCCCGCCCCCAGGTCGTCCTGTTCCACCTGCCTTCGGCCGTCCGCGAAGAACACCTCCACCAGCAGCTCGCCCGCGACCCCGCCCCGGTCCCGGTGGCCACCACCCACCCCGCCCTCCTGGCCGAGCACGGCCCGGCCGGACCGGTCTGGCGCCCGGCACCGACCCGCTCCGGGCGACGGGCAGCGCCACGAGTGAACCTGATCGACCTGGACACCCTGACCCCACCTGCAAGCCCGCGGCGCGCGGCCGAGGACCTACCCGCCGGCCCGGCCTGGTGGACCGAACCGCCCACCCCGCTGCCCCCGACCGACCCACACACCCCGGACCGGCGGTGAGCGGGTCATGGGAAAGATAGCCACCGCCCTCATCGCGGCCCTGGTCTTGGTCGTGGTACTGATCGGCGCGGCCGGCGCCGGGGCCGCCTCCCTGCTCGGCCTCGGCGACAGCGGCGGAACCGGAACCGTCTGCGGCACCGGCAGCGCCACGGTCGGCACCGACCTCGGTGACGGCGAGAAACTGAACGCCAGCCAACTCGCCAACGCCCAGACCATCTACCAAGTCGGCGTCCAACTCGACATCCCCGCGTACGGCGAGGAGATCGCGATCGCCACCGCCATCCAGGAATCACGCCTGCAAAACCTCACCACCGCCGTCGACCACGACTCCCTCGGCCTGTTCCAACAGCGCCCCTCCGCCGGCTGGGGAACCCCGGCCGAACTGACCGACCCCGTCTACGCCAGCACGAAGTTCTACCAAGCCCTGCAACAGGTCGCGAACTGGCAATCCCTCGCACTGACCGTCGCCGCCCAGGACGTCCAGCACTCGGCCTACCCCGACGCCTACGCCCCCTGGCAAACCATCGCCGCCAAGCTCGTGGCCACCTTCGCCGGCACCACCGGCACCTGCCCGACCACCAACGCCGGCACCAGCGCCCTGCCGGCCGGATTCTCCCTGCCCCCGGGCACACCGCCCCAGATCGTCACCACGATCGAATACGCCATCAACCAGCTCGGAAAACCCTATATATACGGAGGTGTTGGACCTCAAGGGTACGACTGCAGCGGCCTGGTGATGGAGGCGTACCTGGCCGGCGGCGTCCAATTGCCGCGCACCTCCGAAGAACAGGCCCTGGTCGGCACACCCGTCACCTCCGCCGCCAACCTCGAACCCGGCGACCTGCTGTTCGCCGCCGGATCCGACGGCACCGCCCAAGCCCCCGGCCACGTCGGCATCTACATCGGCGACGGCTATGTCATCGAAGCACCACATACCGGGCTTGACATCATGGTCGACTCTTACCCGAGCGCCTGGGCGCCCCAGGTCGTCGCCATCCGAAGAATCATCAATTAAAAATATTGTAGGTTCTCATTCAACTTTTCGCTTTCTCATCGATTTTTCGCCTATTTTTCGCCGGGCGAAAGATCGTTGAGAAAGTGCGGGTTCAGTCCCTTCTAATAATAGCGGTGCCGGGGCTGCGCACTGTCATCCGTGTGGGTGAATTGGGTCTTGTCCTTTCTTCCTCGCGGTGTAGGCGTCATAGTCGCGTCATGGGTTGCATACCCGCCTCGCCTCCTGCCGCTCTGTCTCCTGCCCGGGAAGGCGAGGTGGCCGTGCACTATCGCAGTGGTCAGGGGCGTTTTGTCGACACGGTGTTGGATGTGTTCCCGGCCCAGGAGGTGTTGGCGGGTCTGCCGGTACGGTAGTTTCGCTGGTATTTCAGAACGACGGCGGGCAGCCGTGTGGTGTACGAGTCATGGAAGCCTATTCATAAGCCCATTTGAGGAAGTACAGGCCGACGACGGCGCGTAATGTCGCAGGGAATTTGCTCAGTGGTGGCCGGAACGGTGTGGCGAGGATCCTCCAGTTCTGCAGGTGGGAGTTGGCGCGCTCGACGGCGGAGCGGATGGAGGAGACGCTGTGGTTGAACCGCTTGTCGTGGGCTGATTGGTCGGTTCCGGGTGGTTTTCTGATCGGGTGGATGGTGGTGTGGCCCTGGTAGCCCTTGTCCCCGAGTGTGTCGTGGTTGGCCAGGAGGTCGGCCAGGCCGGAGGCGTGGTAGGCGTGGGCGTCGTGGCGGGCGCCGGGAACCGGGTCGCCGACGGCCGCGAGAGTGCCCCGGACGGCGGTGGCGACCTGGATGTTGAATCCGGCCTGGTCGTGCTTGGCCGAGAACATGCCGGTGGCGTTCTTCCAGTCCCAGGTGGGGGCGAGGAACCCGTCGACCAGGACGGATCCGAACCGTCCGACCACCTGGCGCACGGTGGGGACCACGATGGCAAGGGCGCGGGCGATCGGGTCGCGCAGCAGGTCCCAGCGCCGGGACGTAGTGGCTTGGGAGACCCGGTAGATCGCGGCGACCTGGTGTTGGGTGAGGTTGGTGCGCAGCAGGCAGCAGACCAGGTCCATCGAGCCTTCGAAGGACAGAGCGCTGGGCCGGCCGCCGGGCTTGGCCGTCACGCGGTCGCCCAGGAGCTCGGCGACTAGGCGGTGAAGTTCGGCACGTTGCCCGGTGGACAGGCCTGTGAGAGCATCGAGGCGCACGGCCCCTCCTTGGTCAAGATCTGTGAGAAGACCTGATTCAAGCGGTGGGGCCGTTGTGTTGTCTATGGGTTCTGCGAAATTAACAGCCTGTGAATATCTATCGCGAGTTGCTCAAATGGCTGGGAGTGCGAGCGAGAGACTTATGAATCAATGCCGCTTAGCGTAGTTTGATCATGGGATGGCTATCGTTATAGGTGTGAGGTTGACCAGGCTGATGGTGGGTGGTGCGGGGTGGTGGATGCCGTGGTCGCCGGGGCGTTTGATCCGGTAGGCGTTGTGGCGGCCGCGTTTGATCACGCGGGGGTAGGAGCGGTGGCGGCGTTGCTGGAGATTGCGTGGGGCAGTGATCTCGGTGGTCCCTCGGTCTGTGTCGGGGCGGTGGTCAGGGGGGAAAGGCCGCCGGGTCGGCGATCCGGCGGCGTGCGATGCGCACGGTGCGGGTGAACTTCACCCGGTCCGGATCGATGTCGGCTTCGGTGGCGGCCTTGCAGATCAGCGCCCGTAGCGCGTAGTGGGTCAGCAGGTAGCCGTACAGTTCCTGGCGGACCATGTCGGGGCTGTGGGAGCGTAGGATCCGGCCGGGGCCGCGCAGCACCGTCTTCTCCTCCGCGTTGCCGGTCTCGTGCTCCCACCGCTCGTGGTATCCGGCGGCCAGGTCCGCGGCGTGGGCTTGATGCGGGTCCAGGATCGTGGTGATCAGGCAGATCAGCTCCCTGTTCTCCTTCTGGCCGCGGTCGGCAACCTCGTACTCGACCACGCGCACCAGCCGGGCGTGCGGCTCGTCGGCCAGGGCATCGCCCGAGCGGGCGGCGGCCAGGATGCGCGCCCGCTCGGCTGGCGGTGCGGCGCGCGGGTCGAACACCACGGACGTGTACGACCCGTCGCCGCAGTCCTCGATCAGCGGCAACTCCAGGATGTCGCCGATACGCCACAAAAGGTCCGCACCTCGGTCCGCAGCGGCGCACCAGGCGCGAAAGGAGTAGAAGCCCCGGTCGCACAACAGCAGCATCCCCGGCTGGAGGCGCGTGAAAAGCCCCGCGGCCAGGCTTTGCTCACCGGTGCCCTTGCCCGTCGAAGGGCCAAGAGCAGCACCGATCGGAGCGCGGGAACCGGTCTCGGTGAGCGTGACCACGCGCACCTTGGGATACGCCGCCTGCTTCGCCCCCGCACCGTAGCCGAACTCGGCGGCGTTCGCCGCAGTGTCGGGCACGTCCCACACGTACCCGTCGATCGACACCAGCCGGCGCCCGGCCAGGAACGCCCCACGCGTCAGACTGTCGGCCACCGGCACGGCCGCCTCGTCAAACACCTCCTCGAGCACCTCAGAGCCCAGACGCTGACGCGCCTGCGTCAGGGCACTGGAACCCGGCACCCTCCACCGCTCATCCCAGCAGCCCCACCCCGCCAGAGGCCCGGCCAGACGCGTGATGACCTCCTCATAGTCCTCATCCCCGAACAGCGCCAACGCCATCACGAAGTAGACCATCACATGCGGCGGCAACCGCGCGTCCGAACGCTTCGGCTGCCTCCCGAAGCGCGCCGCCGCCTGATCGATCGCCTCACGCGGCACCGACGAAGCCAACACCCCGACAGAGATCTGATCGACCAGCGCGCCGACCTGCGAAGCACCGTCACCCAACGCCATTGCACAAAACTATCAGCGCCCGCTGCGACACCACCGAACCGTCACATGATCAAACTACGCTAAGCGGCATTGACTTATGAATAGGCCTCATGGTACGGCCGGCAGAAGGACAATCAGACGCCAAGCGGCACGTCGGCGACTTCGCACGGAAATCCGACAGCAAAGGACGGCACATGACCGGCGAAGCCGACCTGGCCGCCGGGGGTGATTTAACTCCGCCGCTCAGCCACCGCGGGCACATGAGGAGAGAACTGGCGAGCAGCACTGAAGACTTCGACATCGATCAGTTGATCGCCTCAGTCGCAATCAAGAACGACAGCCGAATCGCGGTCATCCCAGGCAGGGATCTGGCCAATTTTGTGCCGCAGAACCCGTACGGTCCCCTACGCTGCCCACATGAGAATCTCTGGCCAATCGTGGTATAGCCATCCCACCGACCTCCGGCACGCAACCACGGAGATCGTGGAGACTCGCCCATGAAGTGGAGTAAGCCGCAGGAGTCCGAGCCCAAGCCTGGTGCTGGCGTAGAAGAACGTCTCGTCTGGCTGGAAAAGCTCGCCAGGAGCAGCCAGGACGTGTTTAAGGCTCAGAACCAGTTGATCGAGTCCCAGGGTGAGATGATCAAAGCTCTCCAGGGTCAGGGAGATAAGCACACCAAGCTTCTCAACTCCATCGATCCGCTACTCGAATCCCAGGGCAACATGATTGACTCCCTGGGCGCGCTGGTCAACGTCCTCACGGAACGGGGGGATGAGCTCAGCGATCATCTCGAATCCATAGATAAGTTGCTCAAAGCCCATGGAAATATGGATAAGGCCCGGAACGACCACGTCGATGCGCTCACCAAACTGGTGGAGGGACACCGCGATTCCGTCGATCAGCTACTCAAAGCTCACGAAGGTCAGATCAAGGCACGGGACGGCATGATCGACGTGGTCGCCGGACGAACAGGACACCATGGCGATATGCTCCGCAGTCTCAGTGACCGCGTCGCGAAGCTGGAGACGCAGGCTGCTCGGGCACAAGGCGAGGATAGCTAGCCAGGTCGCTCGAATAAGAGTTCGAACGTCTTCCGCTTGATCCTAAAGGTACAAGATGCTGCTGGTCAGACCGTAAGCTTGGTGATCCAGTTTAAAGAAAATGCAATATGGACGAGAAAATTGTGGTGCAAAGTACGTGAGAATCGCAGCATCGGTCCAGGTCTAGAGCCCGGTTGGCGCAAGATCTATTGGGAACCTACAAATATCTTCACACAACAAATAAGCTGTATTAGTGCTCGCGAGCCGGGCGAGCTTCCAGTTTGCCCTCGATCGAGGTTGGCGGAATTCGTGGGACCATCCAGAACCGGCCGTCGTAGACACCATCTCCCGAAGCCGGAAAAGTAAAATACTTTCCGCCGAAAACAAGTTGTCGACCACTGTCGAAACAGCGACATCACTGACATAATTGTACCGGTACTACAGCGACACTTTGGTTCGATCTTGATTGACGATCTTGTTGATCATGTTTCGGCTGGGGTGGTGGACCAGTTCTCCGCGTCGCTGGTAGTGGGCCAGTTCGGCGCGGGCCTGGTGTCTGCGCCGCCAGTGCGA
>DASZBX010000143.1:0-100857 GCA_035943635.1 Actinocrinis sp.
GGTGGTCGGGTTCGATAGTTGTTGCGGCGGTCATAGCGGTCGGGAAACGCCCGGTCCCATCCCGAACCCGGAAGCTAAGCCGACCAGCGCCGATGGTACTGCGAGGGAGACCTCGTGGGAGAGTAGGACACCGCCGCACAAACCTTTCAGAAACAAGCGAGGGGCCCGACACCGGAGATCCGGTGCCGGGCCCCTCGCTTGTTCCATGCCCCGAACCCCCCCGGACGGCCGTCCGGCCGCCGAACGGCCGCCAACCAGCCTGCCGATCCGGCACAGTTCGGTCCTCATCGGTTTTCATCGGGCGGCAAACCCGCAATCCACCGACGACACCACCCACTCTCCCTCTTCGGTTCATACAGACGTAATTCGATTGGGCGATACTCTTGCTCTGAACTGTGTGCAGTACAGGCAGCTACGTGGAGAGTGAGCGATGGAACGGCAGCAAGAGTTTGTGCTCAGGACGCTTGAGGAACGGGACATCCGATTCGTCCGGCTGTGGTTCACGGACGTCCTGGGCTTCCTGAAGTCCGTGGCGGTGGCTCCGGCCGAACTGGAGCAGGCGTTCACCGAGGGCATCGGTTTCGACGGCTCCGCGATCGAGGGCTTCGCCCGCATCCACGAGTCGGACATGCTGGTCAAGCCGGACCCGACCACCTTCCAGATCCTGCCCTGGCGGGCCGAGTCCCCGGGCACCGGCCGGATGTTCTGCGACATCCTCACCCCGGATGGCTCCCCGTCCTACGCCGACCCGCGCTACGTCCTCAAGCGCGCCCTGGCCCGCGCGGCCGAGAAGGGCTTCACCTTCTACACCCACCCCGAAGTCGAGTTCTTCCTGTTCAAGGGCCAACCGGCCGAGGGCGTCGAGCCGACCCCGGTGGACGCCTCCGGCTACTTCGACCTGACCCCGCACGGCATCGGCCACGACTTCCGCCGCCAGGCGATCACCCACCTGGAGTCGATGGGCATCTCGGTCGAGTTCTCCCACCACGAGGCCGCCCCCGGCCAGCAGGAGATCGACCTGCGCTACGCCGACGCGCTCTCCACCGCGGACAACATCATGACCTTCCGCCTGGTGGTGAAGGAGGTCGCACTGGAGCAGGGCGTCTACGCGTCGTTCATGCCCAAGCCGCTGAACAACCACCCCGGCTCCGGCATGCACACCCACCTGTCCCTGTTCGAAGGCGACCGCAACGCCTTCAACGAGCCCGGCGCCGACTACCAGCTGTCCAAGGTGGGCCGCTCGTTCATCGCCGGCCTGCTCAAGCACGCCGCGGAGATCAGCGCGATCACCAACCAGTGGGTCAACTCCTACAAGCGCCTGTCCGGCGGGGGCGAGGCCCCCGCCTACGTGTGCTGGGGCCACAACAACCGCTCCGCGCTCGTCCGCGTGCCGATGTACAAGCCCGGCAAGAGCCAGTCCACCCGGATCGAAGTCCGCTCCCTGGACAGCGCGACCAACCCCTACCTCGCCTACGCCGTCCTGCTCGCGGCCGGCATGAAGGGCGTCGAGGAAGGCTACGAGCTGCCCCCCGGCGCCGACGACGACGTGTGGAGCCTGACCCGCTCCGAGCGCCGCGCGATGGGCATCGAACCGCTGCCGTCCTCCCTCGACGAGGCGATCAGCGCGATGGAGCGCAGCGAACTGGTGGCCGAGACCCTGGGCGAGCACGTCTTCGAATTCTTCCTGCGCAACAAGCGCGCCGAGTGGGAGGAATACCAGCGCCAGGTGACCCCCTTCGAGCTCAACAAGTACCTCCCGGTCCTCTGACCGACCACCCGCCCCACTCCCGGACCCGCGTGGACCGCGGCCCGGGAGTTTCACGCTCCCACACGCCTGCCTGGGCGAGTCCTGCACGCTCGCCCGACCTGCACGAGCAGTCCCATCCCGCAGCATCCCGCCCAGCGCCCGGCCCGGCGGATTGCCCGCCCGGCCCGGCCTGGCCGGCCGCCGCCTCGCTCAGCCCGCCAGCCCTGGCTCAGCCCTCCGGAACTTATGCCGATCGGCTATTCCGAAGGCTCCTCCGCGCCCTCGAAAGCCAACACCCCACCGAACGACGCGGCATAGTGGAAAAAGCCCTCGGTGACCCCGCCCTCAGGCATCAGCCCCGGAGCGGCCCGCCGCAGCAACTGCAACCCCAGCCACGCCGAATACGCATGCACCACCGCCCACTGCCCCTCAGCGTGATCCCGGCCCTCATCACCGCGGCCCGCGTCCTCGCGCATCCGCTGCGAGAAAGCCATCCGCTTCGCCAGAATCCGCTCCACCACCGGCCCGATCGCCGGATGATCCGCGTGCCAGAGCACCACCAGGAAGATCCTCGTGTTGCGCTCCGAACCGGTCAGCCAGCGCAACGTCGCCGCATACCGCTCCTGCGGATCCGCGATCGCGTCCAGCTGCGCCAACGGCACATCGGTGTCCGACCGCTCCCACTCGGCCGCCGCAGCCTCGATCAACGCGTTCCGGTCCCGGAAATGCCAGTAGAAGGAGCCCTTCGTCGCCCCCAACCGCTCCGCCAACGGCTCCACCGCCACCGCCCGCAGCCCGTCCCGCGCCATCGCGTCCAGGGCCGTGCCGATCCAGTCCGCACGTGTGAGCGTCTTACGTTCCCGTCCCACGCCGCGCCCGCCCGAGCCGTTGGCCGCAGGCTGCGGGAAACCGGGGTGCGGCAGCGGGGAACGGTCTGGCGAGGAGCCTAGAGTGAGCGTGACATCGGGCATGGCGTCACCGTAGCGTAGCCAAGGGTGACCGCGAAGGGTATGACTCTTTTGAGCGAAATCCGGGTAAACCCGCATCATGGCGGGCTTTCACTCTCCCGAGTGAACAACAAGGCTGGGAAACATGGCACTGGAACGCACGCGGGAATCACAGCAGAGCCGGCTCATCCGGGCCGGCTTCAACGAACCTGACCGGGCGGCCGCCCAACTGGCCGACCCCGTCCTCGGCGAACTCGGCCGAGACCCCCTCTTCCTGACCGCCCTCGGAGCCTGCCCCGACCCGGACGTAGCCCTGTCGGCCGTGGCCGCCCTGCTGGCCGCCTGCCCCGACCCGGCCGCCCTGCGCAACAACCTGGCCTCGGCCAAACCCCTGCGCGACCGCCTCCTGTCGGTCCTCGGCATCAGCACGGCCCTGGGCGACTTCCTGGTCCGCCACCCCGAAGCGCTGGACCGGCTCCTGGAGTTCGACGCCCCCGACCTGCCCGCCGAAGCGGAACACTTCCAGTCGTTCCTACACGACGCCGTCGAAGGCAGAACCGGCACCGCAGCCGCCGACGCCCTGCGCGTGGCCTACCGCACCGCCCTGCTGACCATCGCCGCCCGAGACCTGTCCTCCGGCGCCGAATTCAGCGACATCGGCGCCGCCCTGGCCGACCTGGCCGGAGCAACCCTCTCCGCCGCCCTGGACATAGCCCGGGCCGAAGAACCCCCCGGCGCGGCTCCCTGCCGCCTGGCCGTCATCAGCATGGGCAAATGCGGCGCCCGAGAACTCAACTACGTCAGCGACGTAGACGTCATCTTCGTCGCCGAACCCGTCCCCCCGCCCGACCCCGAGGACGAGCCGGCCGCTCCCGCGTCCTCCGGCGGCAGCGCGGTTTCGGCCCCCCTCGCGCCCTCCGGCGACACCATGACTCCCACCGCTCCCACTGCCACAGCCGGCCTGGCCACGCCTCCCGCCGCTCCTGCAAAAACCCATGCCGCGGTCCCCAACACTCCCACTCCCGCTGTCAAAGCCACGGTTCCCGCGACGGCAGCCGTTCCTTCAGCCGCCCCCGCCGCCGACCCCGCCCGGGACACTGCCGCAGCACTCGCCAGCGCCACCCGACTAGCCGCCCGGATGATGCGCATCTGCTCGACCACCACCGCCGAGGGCACCATCTGGGAAGTCGACGCCGCCCTACGCCCCGAAGGCAAAGCGGGCCCGCTCGTGCGCACCCTGGCCAGCCACGACGCCTACTACGAGCGCTGGGCAAAGACCTGGGAGTTCCAGGCCCTCCTCAAAGCCCGGCCGATCGCCGGCGACCTCCAGCTCGGCGCGGACTACCTGGCCCTGATCGACCCCCGGGTGTGGCAGGCCGCCGCCCGCGAACACTTCGTCGACGAAGTCCAGGCGATGCGCCGCCGAGTCACCCAGCACGCCACCGCGACCCTGCGCTCCGCCCCCGGCTCCGTCGCGGTCGAACGCGAACTGAAACTCGGCCCCGGCGGCCTGCGTGACATCGAGTTCGCCGTCCAACTCCTCCAACTGGTCCACGGCCGCATCGACGAGACCCTGCGCCAGAAATCCACCCTGGACGGCCTGCGCGCCCTCGCCGACGGCGGCTACGTCGGCCGCACCGACGCGGCCGCCCTGTCGAGCGCGTACGAATTTCTTCGCACGCTCGAACACCGCATCCAGCTCCTGCGCCTGGAACGCACCCACACCATGCCCAGCGACCCGGTCCTCCTGCGCCGGATCGGCCGCTCCATGGGCTTCCTCACCGACCCGGCCCGCCAACTGGAAGCCGCCTGGCACGAGCATGCCCTCGGCGTCCGCCGCCTGCACGAGAAACTGTTCTACCGCCCACTGCTCTCCTCCGTCGCCCGCCTCGGAACCAGCGACACCGCGGTGCCGGCCGCCCGGCTCAGCCCGTCCGCCGCACAGGCACGCCTCGCCGCCCTCGGCTACGCGAACCCGGCTGGCGCGTTCACGAACATCCAGGCACTGACCGCCGGACTCTCCCGCCGCGCCGCCATCCAACGCACCCTGCTGCCGGTGTTCCTCGAGTGGTTCTCCGAAACCCCCGACCCCGACAGCGGACTGTTGGCCTTCCGCAAACTCTCCGACGCCCTCGGCCGCACCCCCTGGTACCTGCGCTCGCTACGCGACGAAGGCCAGTCGGCCGGCCGGCTCGCCAGAGTCCTGTCATGCGGCGACTACCCGGTGGACCTGATCCTGCGCGCTCCCGAAGCCGTCACCATCCTCAACGACGACGAGGCGCTCGAACCACGAACCCGCGCCGTCCTCGAGTCCGAGATGCTCGCCCTCGTCAAGCGGGCCCAGAACGCCGAGCAGGCCGTGGCCGCCGTCCGCGGCGTCCGCCGCCGCGAACTGTTCCGCATAGTGGCCGCCGACGTCCTCGGCCTGCTCAGCCCCGACCCGGTGGCCGAGGTCGGCCGCGCCCTGGCCGACGTCACCGGGGCCACGATCGAAGCCGCCCTGGCCGCCGTGATCGCCTTCCGCCCGGCCGGCCCGCCCCCGGCCCGCCTGGCCGTCATCGCCATGGGCCGCCTCGGCGGCGCCGAACCGGGCTACGGCTCCGACGCGGACGTCCTGTTCGTCTACGAGCCCGAGGAGGGCGACGAACACCGCGAGGCGACACCCACCGAAGTCACCGAGAGCGCATTCGAACTCGCCAACGAACTACGCCGACTGCTCCAACTGCCGAGCACGGACCCGCCCCTCCTCATCGACGCCGACCTGCGCCCCGAAGGCCGCCAAGGACCGCTGGTGCGGTCGTTGGCCTCCTACGCCGAGTACTACAAGCGCTGGTCCCACCCATGGGAGGCACAGGCACTGCTACGCGCGGCACCGATCGCCGGCTCAGCCGATCTCGGCAGCCGGTTCGTCGACCTGATCGATCCGATCCGCTACCCCGCCGGAGGCCTGGCCGACGCCGACCTCCGGGAGATCCGCCGCCTCAAGGCCCGGATGGAAGCAGAACGCCTGCCCCGCGGAGCAGACCGCACCCTGCACACCAAGCTGGGCCCCGGAGGCCTGTCGGACATCGAATGGGTGGCTCAACTTCTCCAACTCCGCCACGGAGCCGACCTGCCGACGCTCCGCACCACCGGCACCCGCCCCGCGCTCCAGGCCGCGTCGGCCGCCGGTCTGCTCGCCCCCGCCGACGAACACCTCCTGGACGACGCCTGGCGCCACACATCCCACATCCGCAACGCAGTCACCATCGTCCGCGGCCAATCCGCTGACCAGGTCCCCACCCTGCCCCGAGCCTTGGCAGGCGTGGCGCACTACCTGGCCGTCTCCAGCGGAGCCGACCCTCTGGGCACCGAAGAACTCCTGGACGGCCAACGCCGCCGGGCCCGCCGGGCCCGCTCAGCATTCGAACGCCTCTTCTTCGACGACTGACCGTATTCGCCCCCTGCGCCCTTCCACAGCGCGCCTTCCCGTACCTCCTCGACCACCAGTCCCCGATTCCAACGTGTCGCCAAGCATCACTCGCCCCCTTAGCTCCCTGCTCCCCAATTCCTACCCGCCTTCGAGCACCGCTCGCCGTCCCTAAGTTGCCTATCCCCAATCCTCAAGCCGTACCTGCCATCGAGCGCCCCTCGCCCACCTTAATCCACAACTCCCCCCTCCCACGACCTCCGCCCACCCCCTTAGTCACGCCAGCTCTCCCAATCCGGCCAGCCCCAGCCCCTCATCCCGTTCACTCCCTTAAACCCTTGTCAAGCCGTCGCCCCGTCTCGTCCACCAGCTGCTGCCGCACCGCCTCGGCCCGTACCGCACTCACCGTCCGCTCGTGCCTGCGCCCGACCTCCGACCAGGTAAGGTCGCCGAGCACCTCGGCGCGCAACTGCTCGCGTTCCTCCTCGCTCCAACTCGTCCCGGCGTTCCGAGGCGAAGTGGCGGACTGCGGCCCCCGCGGCCCCGCCGACCGCCACGTGAACGCGGCCACATTGTTGAGCGGCACCGTGCGTACGACGGCCCCGCCCGTCACGAACTGAAGCTGAGCGCCCTCGAACCGCACAGCCTCCGCCGTGAAGGAGACCATCAACGGCGCCCCCTGAGCCGCCAGCCACTCCGGCTCCTCCAGCCCGGCCAACTCCAGTTCGATGACCGTCCCCGTGTTGCGATTCATTTCCGTACCCCCTTGGACCCGCACCCATTGTGAGCGCCGGATGGCGCCTAGCACTCACTATGGCATCCACCGCGGCACAATGCGGCGATTCTTCCGGAATTCGCCCATTCACAGCATTAGTCATCAAAAAGCAGAAACCGGCCGTCCGGATACCCGAACGACCGGCCTCAGGCCGAGCGGTGAAACCGTTCAGCCGGCGTACTTCTGGATCAGGGCGCCGAGCCGCGGCAGGGCGGCCTCGATGCTCTTGACGCCGCTGCCACGGATGGTGCCGTAGGCCTTCTTGATCGTGCCGCGGTTGGACTTCTCGGCGCGCGCGTCGGTGACCGACAGCAGGGCGGCGGAGACCTTCTCGCCCCGGGCGTCGAGGAACGCGCCGAAGTTGGACTCGCCGGACTGGGTGAACTCGACCCAGAACGGCTCGAGCTGGGCGACGAAGTCGGGCAGCAGGTCGTTGATCGCGTCCGGGACGACGCTGGAAGCCAGAGCGTTGACGGTCTTGTACGCCATCTTGGTCGCGGTGCCAGAGATGCCGGACTTGTCGGCAACTTCCTGCTCGATCAGCGTCTTGCAGTCGGCGACGACGCTTGGACGCACTTCGGGGGTCAGCAGGGTTTCTTGCAGGGTGGCCATGATTAGCTCATTTCCTTGGCGGGGTAGAGGTTCGGAAAGGTTACCGCATACTAGTTGAACTTCGACGGGCTTGCTGCGGAACAGTCATTCGCTGACAGAACCCCTGCACGACCCGTCCGGCGATCACAGCGGTGACAGGAAGCAGAACGATCTCGTACCGCATCCCGACCGGAACCCCGATGGGAACGATGATCAGGTAGACGGCCGCAGCGCCCGCAACCATTAAACCGGTTTCCACGGCCCGCAGCCGGAAAACCATGAAGATCACCGCGACGCAGAACAGTGTGAACAAGACCTTGTCCTGCGCCTGCATGAAGTGGAAGTCGGCGATGGTCAACGACCACGCCATACGCGGCACCGACGCAATCGTGCCACCCACTCCACTGGTCCCGGCATGCGAGGAAACGAGCGCCTGCACATGCACCGGAGAGATCACCTGGCTCACAATATCTACGACGAGGGTGATCGGCGCAATCATCAACGTGGGCAAGGTCCAGTCAGTCCGCCACGACCGCGCAGACACGGCGCTCCATAGCCACCCCCCGCACAGCAGCGCAAGTGGATACACGCCGTCCTGCCTGGTGGCCGCGATCAGTAGAAGCGCAACACACAGCATCACGTTGTTGCGCAACGAATTTCGCCGATACAGAGGAAGGTTGTCAAAGAAGATGGACAGGAATGCCAGGGCAAGCAAGTCAGTCGTAGCAAAGAAAAGCTCATTGGTCAGCACATAGCAGAGGCTGACGAAGAAAATGACGATGAGCGCCACGAAAGGCCCGTGCAGCCGCTGCAGCGTACGGCCAGTGAAGAAAAGGAACACGAGAACCGAAACAGCGGGCACAATCAACATGCCATACCGCAGACCAAGCGCAGCCACGAAAGGCGCCGAAATCAGCGGGTACAGGACCCGAGACCGCACAAGCAGCCAGGTCGGGTTGCTGTCCGCGAACATGGGGCTGTTGACCGGAAAGTTAGTATAGGTGTTGGTTCGGCTGACCGCATGCGGAACGGAATACCCGATATCCCGCAAGGTCATCACGGTGTAGTAACCACTGTCCGGCGGGAAAAGAACCCCCGCGCTGTTGAGATGCAGATGCACGTACAACAGGTACGCAGTGAAGGGGAGTACCAGAAAAACAATCGCGAAGCTCACCCCGAAGCAGCTCCGGTCAAGCAACTGATACAGCCAGAAATCCAAAGAATTCCGCCGTGTGGATCCAGCCACCGGAGGCTCCGGGTCGGTCTCGATATCCGGATCGTCACCGATATTCCGGTCTGAGCGAGGAGAATCTATCAATGGAGTGGTCCTAAAGGGCTGCTGCGAGTTGCTTGATGCTACACGAATGAGCCACATGCTCGATCAAACGGTTCCATGCCCTCCAACTCGCCCACCCCACACCGCGGCGCTCAACCATATAGTACCAATAACGGTACTAGTCGGCGCATACGACAGATTACGTATAGACACTCTCAATTAACCCATGCAATGCTATTCCCTGTCGGGCCGCTGGATCCGGACGAAGCTAGTCCAGTGCCCGACGACCAGCAGACACAACCCCGCGATGACCCGCGGGGGCGTGCCAGCTAGGGGCAGTGAGCGCCGACAACGTTCACAATGAGGACGAATTTCACGGACCGGGACGGCCGCCCGTCTTCGGGGGAGAAGTTCTCATAGCGCGTCAGCCGGACCGATCCGGTACCGGAGACCGAAGCTCGGTCTCCACACCTCCCCTACGGGGGAAAAGGGGAAGGCGCAAGCCGCGAGGCCGGCGCCAACCCACGGGAGGACCCGGTGGACGGGTCCGCGGAGTGCTGGGGGAGATCGGGGAAACCGTCTCGAACACACCTGAACCCGTCCACCACCCACCGGATCAATCCGGCTGACGCGCACCTCACGTGCCTTAACAGGCCGCCCTACAGCCATGCCCGCAACCCGAAACAACGATCAACACCCTCGAATCGCCTCAGCACAAGTACCACCCACACAGCGAATTGATAGCCCCACCAACGCCAATCCACACCACCCAGCACCGAAGCGCCGCCCCAGAAGACCAGCAGGGCCGACGCACCAACACCGATCTCGTGCCAAACACAGATTGCAGAGACCGCAGCGCAGCGCAGCAGATCTATCTATGCATCCCCTGGGCGAGCTCACCGATTGAGCCGCGCTACACGACCCTCATCAAGCGCCTGTAGAACCTACACAGAACCGCGAACAGCCGCCGAGAAGTCCCCGCAGTAGACGGTCAAATTAGCTCCGGTCGGCGGCGCCCGTGCCTTCCAGGAACCGAAGCACTGCCAGGACCCGCCGGTGGTCACCTTCGGCTGCGGGCAGATTCAGCTTGGTGAAGATGCTGTTGATGTGCTTGGCCACCGCACTTTCGCTGACCACCAGGCATTCGGCGATGCCGGCGTTGGAGCGGCCTTCGGCCATCAGGGACAGCACTTCGCGTTCCCGGGCGGTCAGCCGGTCCGTCGGCCGGTCTTGGCGACGCAGGAGCAGTTGAGCCACCACCTCCGGGTCGAGAGCCGTCCCGCCCGCGGCCACCCGGCGCAGCGCCTCCAGGAATACCTCCACGTCCGCGACCCGGTCCTTCAACAGGTAGCCGATACCTGTCGTCCGGGTGGCCAGCAGTTCTGCGGCATAGCGCTCCTCGACGTACTGAGACAGCACCATGATGGCCACGTCCGGCCATTGTTGGCGGATCACCAGGGCCGCCCGGATGCCCTCGTCGGTGAAGGACGGCGGCATCCGCACGTCCGCGATCACCAGTTCTGGGCGGTGCTGCTCCACCGCGGTCAGCAGCGCGTCCGCGTCGTGCACCGCCGCCACCACCTCGAATCCGGTGGTTTCCAGCAGCTTGGTCAGTCCGGCGCGCAGGAGGACCGAGTCCTCGGCGATCACGGTTCGCATGGCAGGTTCACCTTAATCGTCGTCGGTCCGCCGGGCGGGCTGCTGATCCCGAAGCTACCGTCCACCGATCCGGCCCGCTGCGCCAGGCCGGTCAGACCGGTACCTCGGCTCGCGTCCGCGCCGCCGATCCCGTCGTCCGTTACCGTGATCCGCAGCACCGTGCCGTCCAAGCGCACGTCCACTTGCGCCGCCGTGGCTCGGGCGTGTTTGTTCACGTTGGCCAGGGCCTCGGAGACGATGAAGTACCCGACGGCCTCCACCGTGGACGAAATCCGGCGCGGCACGTCCACAGTCAGCCGCACCGGCACCGGGGAGCGCGCGGCGATACCGGAAAGCGCTGCGTCCAGGCCGCGGTCTTCGAGCACCACCGGGTGCAGTCCGCGCACCAGCTCCCGCAGCTCGGTCAGCGCCTCCTTGGCCTCCTCGTGCGCTTCCTGCAAAGCCCGTCGGGCCGGCTCTGACAGCTCGCCTGCCAGGGTCGCCCGGGCCAGGCCGAGGTTCATCGCCAGCGAGACCAGTCGCTGCTGTGCGCCATCGTGCAGGTCACGCTCGATCCGGCGGCGCTCGATGTCGGCCGCGTCGACCGCACCGGCCCGGCTTTCGGTCAGCTTCTTCACCCGCTGGGCCAGCTGCTCCGCCCGGGTCGGGCCGAGCAGGTCGCAGGCCACCCGGGTGTCCATCCGCACTGCGGCCGAGACGATCCACGGGCCCAGATACACCAAGATCGCGCACAGCAGCACGATCCAGAGCTCCGCATCGCCCCAGATGAGCTGTTCCGGCTGCCCGAACACGTGCACGAGCACCCCGAACACTGCAGCCGTCGCCAAGTAGGTCAGCGCGGCGCCCCAGAACAGCGCGCCGAGCAGGCCGAGCAGGTTCACGGCCGGGCCGACGATCAGGTGGTAGCACGCCTGCCGCCAGGTGCGCGGCGAGCGCAGGCGATCGCGCAGCGCCGACCACACGCCGCCGGAGGAGTCCGGGGACCGCTCGATCGTCGGCGGCTTCGGGATCGGCACCCCGAGCAACTCGTAGAAGCAGCCCCGGCGCAGCACCGTCAGCCACGGACAGAGCGCCACCGCCGCCGTCACCGAGACGAACGTGCAGGTGAGCGCGGCCAGCAACGAGATCGATGGGTAGAAGGTCCACGGTAGCGCCATGACGAGCAGGGGCAGCAGGTTCAGACCCGCGGACAGGACGGTGAACCCCAGATCGCGCCAGGCCCGACGGGCCCACGGGCCGGCCAGGACGCTGCGGAGCGCTCGCGCTCCCGTTTCGGTGTCGGTGGTGCCGGAGCTCATGGAGCCCACCGTATAAGGCCTGATCATCGTTGGTCCATGACGCTACCTACCGCTTGCACCTGTACCCAGCACCACCCCGAAGACGGAAATCCGCGCTACTGATTCACCGGCCGGTGGCGGCCAGAGTGGTTCCCGGCCCGAACGATCGGGCGGTGCGATAAGGAGACCACTGTGATGCTCGGCACGCTGAATCAGGCGGATCGGCTCCGGTGTCCGGTCTGGTCCGGCGACCCGGTCGGCCTGGGATCCCGCAGCACGCGCATCCGGCTCGGCCGGGCGTACGTCGCGGTAGGGGTGTTCATGATCCCGTGGGTGCTCTTCCTTTCTCGCACCCTGCCGGCTGGCGCCACCGACTGCCACTGGGCGCTGGCCTGGGTGGGCGTGGACAGCAGCGAGGCGCTGGCCCTGTTCGCCACCGGCTGGCTGCTGCTGCGCGCGGACAACCGCTGCGTCCTGGCCGCCACCGCCACCGCGGTGCTACTGCTGACCGACGCCTGGCTCGATCTGACCTCGGCCACACCGGGCGGCGAACTGCTCACCGCGATCGCGATGGCCGTGTTCGCCGAGGTCCCGATACCCCTCGCCTGTGTCGCGCTGGCGCTGCGGCTGATCCGCCGCCCGTTCCCCTCGGCGGCCGAGACCGCCGGAACAGACAAGTACGAGGAGCAGAGATGTCTCTGACCCATGCCGCTACCCGCCCGAACTCGCGCCGCACTGGCCTGGCCACCGTGACGGGCCTGGCCGCGGCCGCAGGAGCCTGGTGGTTCACCGATCAGGCTCCCTACCCCTACGCTCAACGCCGACTGCTGGACGTGCAGTTGCCGTTCCTGGCCAAGGTGGACGTGGACCAGCTCCTGCAGCCCCGGCCCGGGGAGCGGATGCTGGAGCTCGGCCCGGGCACCGGCCTGCAGACGCTGCACATAGCGCCACAGCTGGGCCCGCGGGGCCGACTGGACATCGTGGACATCCAGCAGGAGATGCTGGACCACGTCATGGACCGAGCTACCGAGAAGGCGCTGGACATCGTCCACCCGCACTGCGCCGACGCCCGCGAGCTGCCGTTCGAAGACCAGACCTTCGACGCGGTCTACCTGGTGACCGCGCTGGGCGAGATCCCCGAACCGGGCCGGGTGCTAGCTGCGGCGGCCCGAGTGCTCAAGCCTGGCGGGCGGCTGGTGGTGGGCGAGTTCTTCGACCGCCATTGGATCCCGTTCGGCCGACTGCACCGCCTGGCCGACACGGAGGGCCTGCACCTGACCGCCCGCCGGGGCCCGAGCGTGGCCTATCTGGCCCGATTCCGTCCCTGCGCTGCGGCCTGACGAATTCTTGGCCGACAAAGGGGCAACCCCAGCACTGGGAAACGATCAATCTGAACGCGGGAGAACCAGCCACTGCAGACCTGGTTCGCCCACCTCACCCGACTTCCGTCGGTGCACCGCCGAGAAGCCCGGCGTACCAACCGACATGCCGAAGCCGGAGATCTCCGGGCGACTGTCGATTGATCACGGTGCCTAGAAGGTGGTGCCCGTGCCCGTGCCCGTGTCTGCGCTGACGATGAGCGACCGTGAGCCGCAGATGGCTCACAGATGGTTATTGCTTCTACGCAGACCCCTGCCTCCCAATCGCCATCCACGAGTTTACGTGCGAGTGCTCGTACCGCGGGGGCATCGAGAGCGACTCATCGGTTGTGTCTATGCAACCGCTCCGGGTTAGCTATGCATAGCTTTGTCGAAACACTGCGGAAGCTGTGCGGACAGTGGCTAGTGCGGACAAACGGGTGAGTTCCGAGCGCGGCCAGCTGCAGCCGACCGCGCCGGGAAACGGCCGTTCGTACCATCGACCGATAGACGCAACGATCTTCACCACCGGAGGGGACGCGAGTGGCTGCCCGCACTGGCCAGGCCGGGATCTTTTCGCGCCTCGGTTGGCCGCGCCCGCCACGGACCCTGCGCATCCTTGGCCGACTGTCGATCGGCTTGGCTGCCTTCTCCGTGCTCGCTACCGCCGGAGCTGGCTGGTACCTGCACACTTCCGTCTTCGGCGGACTGGCCAGCTCGAACGCGCTGTTTGGTCTCAGCCGCCCAACCCAGGCCGGCGCGGATCAGAACATCCTGCTCATGGGTTTGGACTCGCGCCGCGACCTCGACGGGAACGACCTCGCGCCCGCCGTCCTGGCTCAACTGCATGCGGGAAGCTCCAGTGATGTCGGCGGGTACAACACGAACACGCTCATCCTGCTGCACGTGCCCGCAGACGGCAGCGGCGCCGTGGCACTCTCGATCCCGCGCGACGACTACGTCAACCTGCCCGAAGGCCTGGGCAAGCACAAGATCAAGGAAGCTTACGGGCGGTCTAAAGCGGCAGCCGAGACTGCGGCAGCCAAGACCGGTGTCACGGACACGACACACCTGGAGCAAATCGGCCGGGAAGCCGGGCGGCGGGCAGCCGTTGAGGCCGTCGAGGACTTCTTGAACGTGCCTGTGGACCATTTCGTCGAGATCAACCTCGCGGGCTTCGCGGACCTCGCCGGAGCGCTCGGGGGAGTCGATGTCTGCCTGCGTGAACCAGTGAACGACTCGTACTCCGGAGCCGACTTCAGCGCTGGAGTGCACACGCTCAACGGTCCGCAGGCCCTCGCGTTCGTGCGGCAGAGACACGGGTTGCCCAACGGCGACCTGGACCGGACGCGCCGGCAGCAGGCGTTCCTGTCCGGGGCGGTTGCGAAGCTACGCAGCGACGGGGTGTTCGATGATCTCGGCAAGATCAACGGGCTGCTCGCAGTCGCCAGGAAGGACGTAGTCGTCGACTCGGGCTTCGACCTGCTCACTTTCATGCAGCAGGCCACGTCGGTGACCAGCGGTGACATTCGTTTCTTCACGCTGCCGGTCAAGGGCTTCGCCACTGTTGACGGCGAAGCGGTCAACCTGGTCGACCAGCCGGCACTTGAAGCGCTGACGAGGCAACTTCTCTCGGACTCGCCAGCCGAGGGCGCGACCTCCACGGCGTCTGCGGCTGCGAGCGGCTTGGCCGAGGCACCGGCGGCTGACGCCAAAGTTGTGTCGACCGCCGCGCCGCATGGTGTCCGCAAGATTTCGGGTTCCGCATCTGCTCCTTCTGGTGTGGAGGTGCGCGCCACGGCCGCTGCGGTGCCTTCGCCGACCTTCGATCCGCCGCCGGGCGTTCCTTGTGTGAACTGAGGAGAAGGCGGCTGTTTGGCTGCGGTTCTTCTTTCGGTGGATAACTTCGGTTTTTGGCCGTTATAGATCTTGTGGCGATTAGCATGGGATGGAAGAGCGGGGCGGAGACGGCCCGGCTGGCTGGGGCGTATCAACTCATGTGAGGAAGCGGGCGGTGTTGACCGTGTTGGCGGTCGGGGAGACGATGAACGAGGTGACGGCTACAGTGCCAGGCGCCGGGCGGGACTGAGTGCAAGGGGGTGAATGGCGAGATGCGACTGCTTGTCGTGGAAAGCCTGTCGACCCGGTACGTGTGCGCTACAGCGTGCGCGGAGCCGGATTAGGCGGCTTGATAGCTTGATCGTGGTAGGCGGCCGCTGGCGCGAAACCGCTGCGCGCATCGATTTGTGACCCGTGCCTCGCATGTAACAGCGTCTGGTAGTGGTAGAACAAAACACGTGCGCAATGGAAAATCTGCCGTTGCGGTGGAGGAGTACACGCTGTGGCTACCGATGACTCACCAGTTGGGAGTATCGGACCTATCAGTACGCCGACTCGAGGGAAGGTTGGCCCCGGGGAGGTGGTGCTGAAGATCCGCGGGGGTACCGAGACGTTCATCGCCTGGTCCAAGCGGCCGCTGGCCCGCGGGACGATGGTGCTGGTGGTCGGCGACCTCGGATACCGGGCGGTCGAGGTCGAGACGCTCGATCCACTCGACTTCCTCACCGGCGCCGAGTCGGACCCGACAGACTCTCCGCAGTAGTTCTATTCTTGTGAATCTAGGGGTTTAGTATGTTGGGATACAAGGTTCCGGCGCCGGACCAGGCGATGCTGATCTCCGGCGGACGCCGTGGTCAGAGTGGGGCGCCCTTCCGCGTGGTGTTCGGGCACGGGCGTCTGGTCCTGCCGGTCTTCCGAAAGGTGCGTTTCCTCACCCTGTCCATGCGTGAGGCCGAGGTCACCGAGGTCTGCGTCACCAAGCAGGCCATTCCGCTGACCGTGCGGGCGATCATCGCCTTCAAGGTCGGCAACGATATGGAGAGCGTGGTCAATGCCGGCCAGCGCTTCCTGTCCGACCAGGACCAGATGTCGGTGTTGACGGGCCGCATCTTCGCAGGTCACCTGCGCTCCATCATAGGCGCGATGACAGTTGAGGAGATCATCAGCGAGCGGCAGCGGCTGGCCGACGAGGTGCTCGACGGTTCCAAGCAGGAGATGGCCAAGCTCGGCCTGACGATCGACGCCCTTCAGATCTTGTCGATCGACGACATGAACAGCGGCTACCTCCAGGCCTTGGCCGCGCCGCACTCCGCTGCGATTCAGCGGGAGGCCCAGGTCGCGCAGGCGCAGGCGGTTCAGATCTCGGTCGAGGCCCAGCAGGAGTCGGCGCGGCACCAGGCCGAGTACGTGCGGGAGACCGCGGTCGTGCAGGCCAGGTTCAAGGCTGAGGTGGACCAGGCTCAAGCGGCTGCCTCACAGGCCGGTCCGCTGGCCGAGGCTACCGCACAGCGCGAAGTCATCGTGGCCCGGACCGAGTTGGCTGAGCGGGAGGGGCAGTTGCGTCAGCAGCAACTGGTGGCCGAGGTGGTCCGGCCGGCCGAGGCAGAGGCGGAGCGGATCAGGATTCTGGCGAAGGCTGAGGCCGAGCGGATCCGGATCCAGGCTGAGGCTTCGTCCTCGCACAATCGGGTCGCCCTGGACCGGATGCTGATCGACCAGCTGCCGCTGATCGTGAAGGAGGCGGCGGCGGGTCTGGCCGGCGCCAATATCAATGTGCTGAACGGTGCGGACGGTCTGAGCGAGATCGCGGCCGGGCTGGTGGGCCAGGGACTGAGCATTCTCGAGTCCGTGAAGAAGGGTCTGAACGGCGGCAACCCGAATCCCGGCCAGGAGCCCGAAGACTCCGTTGAGATAGAGATCAGGAACTAAGCGGTTGCGGTTGTAGAAGTGGTGTAGCCGGGCCCGTTGGCGCGTGGACCTTGGGAAGACCAAGGTCGGGCGAGAGCGGGCTCGGCGGCGTGGCCGCATGCGGGGAAGACTGGCGTCAGCGGGTGGAGTGGCGGCGGGCGCTTTGGCATGGCGGTGGATGCGGCGTGGCCGGAGATGCGGTGTGAGCGATGAAGGGGTCTGGTGGGGTGGGAAAGCGGGAAGCGGGGCGTGGGAGGCAGAAGGCGGGAAAGTGTGGGTCGGAGGAACGAAAAAGCTGTGGTCCGCACGGAAATCCGTGCGGACCACAGCCGGGTCCAAGGGGGTAGCCGGATCAGACCTGGCCGGCGCTCTCCAGCGCGGCGCAGCAGGTGTTGACGATCAGGCGGGTCACGATGTAGGGGTCCACGTTGGCGTTCGGGCGACGGTCTTCGATGTAGCCCTTCTTCTCGACCTCGACCTGCCACGGGATGCGGACCGAGGCGCCGCGGTTGGAGACGCCGTAGCTGTACTCGCTCCACGGGGCGGTCTCGTGCTGGCCGGTCAGGCGGCTTTCGATGCCGAAGCCGTACTCCTTGACGTGCTCGAGCGGCTTGCCCTCGGCGCCGAGCGCCTCGCAGGCGGTGATGATCGGGTCGTAGCCCTCGCGCATCGCCTTGGTGGAGAAGTTGGTGTGCGCGCCGGCGCCGTTCCAGTCGCCCTTGACCGGCTTGGCGTCCAGGGTCGCGGAGACGCGGAACTCCTCGGCCGTCCGGTACAGGAGGTAGCGGGCGAGCCACATGTGGTCGGAGACCTCCAGCGGGCCGGCCGGGCCGATCTGGAACTCCCACTGGCCGGGCATGACCTCGGCGTTGATGCCGGAGATGGCCAGGCCGGCGGCCAGGCAGTTGTCCAGGTGCTTCTCGACGATCTCACGGCCGAAGATCTCGTCCGCGCCGACGCCGCAGTAGTAGCCGCCCTGCGGGGCCGGGAAGCCGCCCTCGGGGAAGCCGAGCGGGCGGGCGCCGCTGAAGAAGGTGTACTCCTGCTCGATGCCGAACCAGGACTCCTGGTCGGCGAACTTCTCGGCGATCGGGCGCAGCAGCGCGCGGGTGTTGCTCGGGTGCGGGGTCATGTCGATGTTGAAGACCTCGCACATGACCAGCAGGTTGTCGCCGCCGCGGATCGGGTCCGGGCAGGAGAACACCGGCTTGAGCACCCGGTCGGAGGCGTGGCCCTCGGCCTGGTTGGTGCTGGACCCGTCGAAGCCCCAGATCGGCAGTTCGGCGCCGTCCGCCATTATGCGCGTCTTGGAGCGGAGCTTTGCGGTCGGTTCGGTTCCGTCGATCCAGATGTACTCGGCCTTGAACGTCATATGGAAACCCCTTGGGCGGCTCGCTGGGCGCTGCCAGTCCCCGGCAGCGTGTGGTCAGGAGTGAACGTGCTCGTGGCGACCCGCCGCGCTGCGAGTCACCACATTGTCGGACGATCACATCTCTCACTTGTTGCGCATTTGTTTTCGTCGTGTTAACTGACGAGGCGCCACACTGTGTCCTGGGTCACACTTTGCGCGAAAGCCGAGCTGAGAGGGGCTATCTGGAAACGGACCAGACGTCTATGTCATCGTAAACGGTCGCCTGACCCAGGAGATTGTCCAGCTCTTCCCGCAACGCACCGTAATTGTTGGTGCTGTGGGGGAGGATGACGCATCCGGCGTTCCAGTACTTCAGGTCGCTGTCCACGGAACTCTTCGTCTCGGGGGTGACCGGGACGTAGGTGCCCGAGGACTCCACCGAGCCGAGGATCGAGAAGGTGGTGAGGCCCGCGGAGCCGAACACGGCCTTGTTGTCCGGGGCGCCGTCGGGGTAGACGAACGGGGCCTGGGCCAAGGGGACATCGTCGGTGAGCGAGGCGGTCCACAGCAACGGTGACCAGGAGTCGGACGGCACGGTCACGAGCGATCGGCCGCCGCTGATGCAGCTCTTGTAGTCGCCCTGGGTGAAGAAGGCGGGCGTCGGCGCGACCTGCACGCCGACGATCGGGCGGGGCGTGAGCGGGACCAGTGCGGCGGCGATGACCGCGTAGCCCAGCAGGCGCCACGGCTTGGGCGCCCGCATCGCGTATTCGACGATGATGACCAACAAGTAACCGACGAACGGCGTGATCGCCATCGCCATGCGTACCGGGAGCGAGTCCTCGAACGCGGGCTGGTTTTCCAGGTGCTGCCAGATGGCGGGCAGCGTGGAGGCTTTACCGGCGATGTGCACGGTCGGACCGAGCGACAGCGCGACCAGCCCGAGCACGCTCAGCAGGCTGGCCCGCACCGCGGTCCGGT
Organism: Actinocrinis sp.; assembly: GCA_035943635.1. Taxonomy (GTDB): domain Bacteria; phylum Actinomycetota; class Actinomycetes; order Streptomycetales; family Catenulisporaceae; genus DASZBX01. Next base: position 19,119 of record DASZBX010000143.1, read on the forward strand.
GGGCCAAGGCGATGCACGCGACCAGGAAGAGCAGGACCAGCGGCCCGCCGAAGAGGGCGGCCTGCTCGGTCGCGCCGGGGGCGTAGACCGGGGCGGTCAGGCTGCCGCCGAGGCTCTGGTTCGGGAACTGGAGGTAGCCGGCCAGGTCCTGGGAGTAGTAGGCGGTCAGGAACGGTACCCCGATGAAGGACCGCGGCCCGTCGAACTGGAAGTAGAGCGGGTAGGCGAGCAGCACGACGGCGGTGCCCAGGGCGGACACGCCGCCGGTGAGCATGCCGCGCCAGTGGATCTCGATCAGCCGGGGGTTGAAGATCACGCAGCCGGCCAGGAAGATCACGAGCCCGACGGCCAGCAGCAGCAGTGGTTCCTCGGCGATGAAGAACTGGGCGAACACGAGGGCGCCTAAGATCACGCCGTCGCGGATGCGGTGCTCGCTGCGGTACATGCGCAGGATCAGGTGCAGCATGATCGGGATCAGCCACTGTGCGGTCAGGTTCGGGTGTCCGAGTGCGTGGCTCATCATGGCCGGGGAGAAGCCGAGGAACAGGCCGCCGAGGAAGGCGGCGGACTCGTTGTCGGTGACGTGGGTGCGGAAGAACCAGCGCCAGACCAGGGCCGTGGCCAGGAAGTTGCCGGTGATGATGAGCAGGTAGCTGGCGCCGGCGCCCAGGAGCAGGGTGACCGGTGAGAACAGGTAGCCGAGCAGCAGGACCGAGGTGTTGGCGATCAGGTTGGTGCCGCCGTTGACCGAGGCCGCGCCGAGGGTGCTGGAGAAGAGCGGGTTGTGCGGGTGCAGCAGGCTGCGGGCGGCCTCGCCGAGCATCCACTCGAACTTGATCTGGTCGCCGGGGTTCGCCGCGTTCAGGATGGTGGCCGGGTGCGGCCACAGGTGCCGGGTGACGACGAGCGCGCCGAGCAGGTAGACGAGAGCGGCGACCAGGGCGTTCTGTCGCGGCTGGGCCCAGGCGTGGATCCGGTCCCAGCCGTCTGACCAGTCCTTCTCCGGCTGGTCGGCAGACGCTTCGGGACCGTCGGGTTCTTCGGGCTCGTCCGGGGCGGCGGCTGGGCGGGCCTCGCCGTCGGTGTCTGCGGCGGCGGAATCGGGAGCGTCGGACGCGGCTATGTCGATACCGGGCTCGGTCACGGTCGTCTCCATCAGCGCGGCGTCGTCGCCGTCCCAGTCGGGTCCCGGCCGCGCCGCCGGGCTCGTGCTGGTGTCGATGGAGGGGTCGCTGGTGTTGATAGTCTGAGCTCCTTGTCCATGGATCAGCGGGAACTATCCATGCTCATTGCGACGCGCGCCCGTTCGCCATGGCTCCGGATATCAGTGATTATGGTGTGAATTCCGGCCTGGAGCCAAGGCTCGATCCGAATCCCGGGCGGCCGTTAGGTGACTCCCTGGTGACCCTCCGGAATCCCTGCGGCGACTGCGCAGCTCAGTGTGGTGGGGAGTGGCGGGACTTGTGGAGAGCCGGCGGAAGACTGTGTGCAATGTTTCGTGAAGTCTTGGGGGCGGGGTGCGTAGGGGGCTGGTGGCTCTTTTGGGGTTGCGGGGGCGTGGGAGTATCCGCCGAATGGATGATCTTGGGTGGTTTGTGGTGCGTATCAGCCTTGCTGAGGGGGTTGTAGCTGTCCGTGCTCTAACGTCTGAGCAACGGGAGCGTGACGGGAAGCGGTGTTCGTGAATAGTTCCAGTCGGTGGATCGGCTAACGGTTGAACCCGGCTCAGATCTATTACTGACGGTGTGGTAGGGCTTTCGGACAGTGCTCGTCTGCGGGTGTTGCGCCGCTCGTCAACGGGCTTTCGGGGATGTCAACCCCCAGTCGGAGTGTGCATCTCGGCAAAGACTCGGTATCCGCCGCACGGGGCGCGTGTGCGCTCTTTCCGGGCGTCCCGGCGCATGTTACTCATGAGTTACAAGGCTTGCAGGGTTCGATCACTGCGGCCTTTGCCCGCTCCTGCCCGCACTCCCCACCCGGGCAGACCCTGCCCGCATTTCGCATCAACCAAAACGGAGGTTGTTGTGCGTTCACCCCGTGCACTCGCCGTCCTGGCGACCGGGTCGCTCGCTTTCGCGGCGGCACTGTCCCTCGCCGGCACCGCGGACGCCGCCAGCGCGACCGATTACGTCGCGCTCGGCGACTCCTACTCCGCCGGAGTGGGGGCCGGGAGCTACTACAGCTCCAGCGGCTCCTGCGACCGCAGCCCCAACGCCTACTCGGTCCTGTGGGACACCGCCGACTCGCCGGCCTCGTTCACCTTCGACGCCTGCTCCGGTGCCACGACCTCGGACGTGGTCAACAGCCAGGTCTCGGTGCTGAGCGCGTCCACCTCGCTCGTCTCGATCACCATCGGCGGCAACGACGTCGGGTTCAGCAACGTGATGGAGACCTGTGTGCTCGACTCGACCAGCAGCTGCGTGAGCGCCGTGAACACCGCGGAGAGCGAAGCGAAGTCCCAGCTGCCGGGCGAGCTCGACAACGCCCTGAACGCGATCGCCGCGCACGCGCCGAACGCGCGGGTCGTCGTGATGGACTACCCGGAGCTCTACGACCTGTCCAAGTCCTCCACCTGCATCGGGCTGAGCACGACCGACCGGACGGACCTGAACCAGGCCGCCGACACGCTCGACGTCGTGATCCAGGCCGCGGCGGCCCGGCACGGCGACGCCTTCGGCGACGTGCGCAGCTACTTCTCCGGGCACGAGATCTGCGACAGCAGCAGCTGGCTGCACTCGGTCAACTTCCTGGACATAGACGAGTCGTACCACCCGACGGCGTCCGGGCAGTCCGGCGCCTACTACCCGCTGTTCAGGTCGATCGCCTGAGCGAGGCGAGCAGGCGCGGCCATGGCGACGAAGCCAGGGTGAGCGCGTAGGGATACGCAGAATTGCGTAGAGACAAGCAAGCGCAGAAGCATGTAGAAAGAGAGCAGGGCGCCCCCTGAGGGGAGCGCCCTGCTCTCTGCTTTCCGGGTCCGCGGCCGGCTGCCGTGGCTCGGGGGAGGGGATCAGCCCACGTGCACCAGTGCGGGTCGCTCGACGCCGGCGACGGAGTCTTCCTCCAGTTCGTCCTTGCGGATCAGGACGAAGATGACCAGCGTTGCGACGCCCAGCAGGACGGCGCTGACGGTGAACGCCACGTTGTAGCCGTGCACCGCGCCGAGCGCGGACTGGGCCACGCCGTGGGCCGTGATGTAGGAGGCCGAGGCGGTGGTGAACACGGTGTTCAGCAGGGCGACGCCGAGGGAGCCGCCGATCTGCTGGGTGGTGTTGACCATCGCGCTGGCCACGCCGGCGTCGTGGTTGCGCACGCCGGTCAGGGCCGTGTTGCTCAGCGGCACGAAGACCGCGCCCATGCCGACCGCGAGGATCAGGAACGCCGGTAGGATCATCGCAGGGTACGACGAGTCGACCTTCAGCTGGGTCAGCCAGGCCATGCCGCCGGTGGCCAGCAGGCCGCCGGCCGTCATGACGACCCGGGGGCCGACCCGCGGCAGCAGGGCGCTGGCGAAGACCGCGGTCACGATCAGGGCGCCGGAGAACGGCAGGTACACGATGCCGGTCTTCAGCGGCGAGTAGCCCAGGGTCAGCTGGAAGTAGTACGTCATGAACATGAACATGCCCATCATGCCCGCGCCCAGGACGACCGAGGTCAGGTACGAGCCGCCTCGGTTGCGGTGCAGGACGACGCGCAGCGGGAGCAGCGGGTTCTCCTGGCGGGACTCGGCCACGACGAACCCGACCAGCAGGACGGCCGCGGCGGCGAAGAACACCAGGGTCGAGGTGGCGCCCCAGCTGTGGTTGGCCGCGTTGGTGAAGGCGTAGACCAGGGAGGCCAGGCCGGCGGTGGCCATCACGGTGCCGGGGATGTCGTACTTGGTGTCGCCCTCGGCCTTGCTCTCCCGGACGATCGGGATGGCCATGACGAAGGCGATGGCGGCGATGAAGATGTTGACGAACAGGCACCAGCGCCAGTTCGCGTACTGGGTCAGCACGCCGCCCAGGGCCAGGCCGATGGCCGCCCCGACGCCGCCGATGGCGCCGAACACGCCGAACGCCTTCGCGCGGTCCTTGACGTCGGTGAAGGTGACCGTGATCAGGGACAGTGCGGCCGGGGCGAGCAGGGCGCCGAACGCTCCCTGCAGGGCGCGGGCGGTGAACAGCATGGCGGCGTTCTGGGCCGCGCCGCCGAGGGCGGAGGCGAGGGCGAAGCCGACCAGGCCGATCAGGAAGACCTTCTTGCGTCCGACGTAGTCGGCGATCCGGCCGCCGAGCAGCAGCAGGCCGCCGAAGGTCAGGGTGTAGGCGGTGAGGATCCACTGGCGGTCGGCGGTGGAGATGTGCAGGGCCACCTGGGCCGAGGGCATCGCGATGTTCACGATCGTGGCGTCCAGGACGACCATCAGCTGGGCGATGGCCAGGACGGTCAGCGCCAGCCACCGCTTGGGATCGGGTGCGTCCGGTTCGTGGCCGCGCACTATCGCGTCGCCGGAGCTGGTTGTTGCAGACATGGGTGTCCCCTTCCAGGGGCGTGGTGCGTGCGGATGATCTCGGGCGACCGGGCGCCGGAGGGCGTGCGCCATCGTCTCCGGGCGCGTCGGCGCGGCCGGGTCGGACGGTGGAGGAGAAGGTACGGGTGAACGTGCAGGTCGGGGCGGGGTTTACCTGGCGGACTCCGGCGCGCCGCCCTGGCACTTACAGCTGGTGAGCAGCGGGATCAGGATGTCGTCGACGAGGTGCACGGCGAATTCGGCGTCGAGCTGTTCCTCGGTCCAGAGTTTTCGGGTCAGCATCATGGCGTGGACGACTTCGTGCAGCACGTCCGGGGCCGTTCCCGGCTGGAGTTCGCCGCGCGCCACCGCCCGCTTGACGATGGTGTCGTGCACGACCCGCTTGGACTCGAACATGCACTCGTGCATGGCCGAGGCCAGGGTCGGGTTCATCGTGGCGGCGGTCATCACTCCGGTGATCACGTCGCCTTCCGGACTGCTCACGATCTCGCAGGCGGAGGTGGTCAGGGCCAGCAGGTCTCCGCGCAGCGAACCGGTGTCGTCCGGTTCCGCGGTGGTGCCGAACCGGTTGAAGATGGCTTCGACGACCAGTTCCGGCTTGTCCGGCCAGCTGCGGTAGATGGTGGCCTTGCTGGCGTGCGCCCGCGCGGCCACCGCGTCCATCGTCATCCGGTCGTAGCCGACTTCGCCGAGCAGTTCGAAGACCGCCCCGCAGATCGCCTCGCGTCGTTGCGTGGCGCGCCGGGTGGGCGTGGCGGTCGCCGTGTCCACGTCGGTCACCGTGTCCTCCCGGTCGGCTGGAAAAGCTGTACGAAACCGTTTCGTACATGAACCATAGCGCCCTCCACAGCGAAACGAAACCGTTTCGTACATTTCCAGGTGTGACCTGGGTCACATACCACAGATTTCATCCGCATTGCCACCTGTGGTACCTGACTGGCAAGTTTACGGACACGCACGGCGGCGCGATATAGGGCGGTGGGTGCGGTGGCGTACGCGGAGGGGCGCAGGGGAGTGGAGTGCGGATTGCGAGGTGGGGCGCGTGGATGGAAGCGGGCCTAGCAGTCGAGGCCTAGGGTGAGTTGTTCGTCGCGTGGCGGCGGCGTGGGTGCGGGGGCCGGGGCGGGCGGCTGTGGGGTGAGGTTCCGGGCTTGGCCGCTGCGGGCGCGGATGAGTCCGAACTCCCGGGCGTAGCCGCGGACGGTCTCGGTGACCTGGTCCTGGTACCACTTGGGTGCGTACGAGCCGCGGCCGTAGAGGCCCCGGTAACGGCCGACCAGTTCGGGATGGTGCTCGGTGAGCCAGCCGGCGAACCACTCCCGGGCGCCCGGGCGCAGGTGCAGGATCAGCGGGGTGACGGACCGTGCCCCGGCGCGGGCCACTGCCTCGACCGTGGCGCGCAGTTGGTCCGGGGAGTCGCTGAGGAACGGCAGGATTGGCGCCATCAGTACGGAGCAGCCGAGGCCTGAGTCACTCAATCGGCGTACTGCCTCCAGGCGCCGGGCCGGGCTGGGCGTGCCCGCTTCGACCGTGCGCCACAGTCGTTCGTCCAGGAAGCCGACCGACATGCTCAGCGAGACGTCGACCCGTTCGCGGGCCCGGAGCAGCGCGTCGAGGTCGCGCAGGATCAGGGTGCCCTTGGTCAGGATGGAGAACGGGGTGTCGGCCGCGGCGAGCGCCTCGATGATCTGCGGCATCAAGCGGTAGCGGCCCTCGGCGCGCTGGTAGCAGTCGACGTTCGTGCCCATGGCGACGTGCTCGCGGCGCCAGGTCGGCCGGCGCAGTTCGTGCCGCAGGAGTTCGGGCGCGTTGACCTTGACCACGATCTTCGTGTCGAAATCGAGGCCTGCGTCGAGATCGAGGTAGGTGTGGGTCTTGCGGGCGAAGCAGTAGACGCATGGGCGCTTGATTGAGAAGCCCCGTAGATCATGAGGCGGCCCCGCCCGGTATCTCACCACCGGACGGGACCTGAGCCTCACCCCGACGTAGAAGGGCAAAGCTGTGTCCCTCATTCTTCACGACAGCACGATTTCCGTCACCTCCGCCCCGTGTGCGCCCTGGTGCACCCGCCACGACGCGTTCGGCGACGTGTGCACCGGTACCCAGCAGCGCACCGCCCGCGGCGAGCACGCCGTGATCCTGACCCGCAGCCCCGACGAGGTCGGTGACCGCGTGTACGTGTCCCTCGACTACCAGCAGTCCGTGTCGATGGACGCGGACGAGGCCATCGACCTGGCCCGCATCATGATCGCCCAGGCGCGTAAGACCAAGGGACTGATCACCGGCGGCGACAAGGTCACCTGGACCGACAGCGGCCAGCACCGGCACACCGGGACCGTCGAGCACGTCTACGAGGGCCGGACCCCCGAGGCGCGGATCATCGAGACCAGCAACCACGGGGCCGTGTGGCACGTGGACGTCGACAAGCTCCGGCGCGCCCCGGCCGAAACCGCGGCCCTCGAGGTGTCGGCGCAGCCGAAGACCCTGGCGGACCGGATCCGGCATGCGGACAGCGACGAGTGCAACGAGATCCACGCCGACCTGATCGACACCTACGGCCGGGACTGCGCGAACGCGCTGTGGGCCGAAGCGGTGCGCGAGGTCGAGCAGAACGGCGAGGTGGCCTGATGTCCGTCACCACCCTGCCCCTGGCCCCGGCCATGATCGGCCTGGTCGAGAAGGCGCGCTACGACGCGTCGTTCGGCGAGGGACTGCTCGCCGCGTACCGCCAGCTCGACCGCCCCCACCTGGCGTTCGGCCTCATCGACGCGATGGCGGGCCTGGACGCGTTCGAGCCGGACCAGGCGCCGTCGATGAACCGGTGCACGGTCCTGCCGTCGATCCGCCGGACCCCGGACGGGACCCTGATCGACCTGACCCGGCCGTTCACGGACCGCCTCGGCGAGACCTGGTTCACGGTCGGCTACACCCTGACCGGGCGCCCGCTGGTCACCATCGCGCCCGACCTGGGCTACTACGCGGACATCGCCGAGATCTGGGACGCGGCCGGGCCGTTCACCCAGGCGTCCCCGTCCGCCGACGAGTGGACGGAGGCGGCCCGATGAGCTTCACCGACGACGGCGGATGGAAGTACCCCTCGTGCCCGACGTGGTGCTGGGGACACATGGACGAGACCATCCCTCAGCACCACCCGGACTTCGACCAGTTTGGCAAGGACAGCCCCGTCATGGTCAACAAGTTTGACGGGCACCCGGCCGTGGTCTCCCTGGAGGACCTGCCGCACCCGCAGGTCGACTTCACCCCGGCGCAGGCCCGCACCCTGGCCGACCAGTTGCAGCGGGCGGCGGACTTCGCCGAGCGCGCCAACCAGGCCGAGATGCATGGGAACGTGCTCAGCGCGTTCGTCCTGGGCTTGCTCGCGTCCGCCGGCCGCCAGGCCAACCGGTCGGCCCCGGCCGGAACGGAGCTGGCCGCATGACCCGGGATGACGAGGAGCGGTTCGCCGACCTCTACCGCCAGCACCTGCCCATGGTCCGGCGTGTCGCGGCCGACGGCGTCCGCCGCGACGACCGCGGTCTCGTCGAGGACTTCGCGCAGGTGGTGTTCCTCCGGTTGTGGTCGTACCTGGCCGCCGGCAACCCGGTCGACCGGCCGGCCGCGCTTCTGGGCACCATCACCCGGCACACGCTCATCGACTACTACCGGGTCAAGCGCAACACCAGCACGGTCGCTGTCGACTTCACGGACTCGTTCGAGGCGTTCCGGCTGCCGGTGGCGCCGGGGGCCGAGGATGTCGCGGTGGCCCGGATGGAGGCGTGCGAGCTGTTCGCCGGTGACCTGGGCGGCGGGGACGTGTTCGAGCGGGTTCTGTGTCTGGCGGTGGCTCGATGAGCGCCCCGACGATCGAGCCGGCGTCGCTGTTCTCCCTGGATCCGGCCGGCGACTTGGCGCCTGGGCACGCCCGCCGCTGGCTGCGCGCCGAACTGGTGGTGCGCGCCATGCCGGCCGGACTGGTCGAGGACGTGGTCCTGGTCGTGTCGGAGCTGGTGACCAACAGCGCGAAGTACGTCGGCGGCCGGGTCGTGGTCGGCCTGAAATCGTCGGCGAGGGCGAGCTGCGAGTGATGGTCCAGGACGACGGGATTCTCCCGCTCCTGCCCAACCACAGCGACGAGGGCGGGCGCGGCCTGGTGATCGCCGCGACCTTGGCCGAGTCCGTTTCCTACGAGCAGTGCGCGAAGGTCAAGCGCTTCACCTGCACATTCCCCCTTGAGGAGATGGCCGCATGAGCCAGGAAGACGAGAAGCGGCGCGAGGTCATCGCCGAAATCGCGAAGCGGCGTGAGTTCGTCGCCGGTCTGCGTGCAGCCGCCGACCTGATCGAGTCCACGCCGTGGCTGCCGGTGCCGTTCCACACGACCTTGCAGGCGGGTGTCGGCTACGGCCTGGACCAGGCCGGCCGGTTCGCCGCGGTGCGGCAGATCGCCGAGCAGCTCGGCGTGGACGTGGTGGAGACCTCGACCCGTGCCCGCGTGGCCGAGGTGGTGTTCCCCGGCGGGATCACGTACCTCGTACACGTCAACCCGGACGAGACGCAGGCGGGCCAGGCGCGGCGGGTGGTGCCCGCGTGCGAGGACAAGCCCGCCACGCCGGACCTCGTCCACGCCTTCCTGCCCGTCGGCATCCGTGCGCCCGAGCCCCGGTGTGGCGCTGCGGCGGGCCGCATGGCGCTGTTCGCGTACGACGTGACGTGCCATGCCTGCATCAAGCTGATGGCCGAGCAGGACCAGGCGGACACCGACGCACCGACGTGCGCCCGCTGCGGCAAGCCGATCGAGCCCGCCTTGGTGGGTGGCTGGTGGCACGGCGGGATCGCCACGGACCACGAAGCAGTGCCGATCGCCGAGCAGGACGGGGGCGCGCGATGAAAGCGGCCCTCGTCTGCGTCGGCCTGGCGGTCGTCGCCCGGCACCCGGCCCTGACCTTCGTCCTGACGTCCGGCCTCGGCGCGGTCGTCGCCGGTCAGGCCGCGTACATCATCCGCGCCGCCCGGAAGGCGATGAAGCCGTGAACAAGCCGAACACCGTACAGCCCGCTACCGACATGTTCACCCGCCCGTTCCCGACCTGCGCCCCGTGGTGCTCCGGCGAGCACTGGGACGGCGAGACCGAGGACGACCCGGGCACGTGCTTCGCCGAAGACGTCTCTGTGCCTTTCGGGGCCGGGACGGTCGAGGCCGCGATGAGCTTCGGGGCGGCGCGGGCCGAAGGCGGCAAGCCGGACGTGTCCGTGACCGTGTTCCTGCCGAGCCGGGACATCATCGACGGACTCGGCTTCACGGACCTCGCCGAGGCCGAGGTCGTCGCCCTGGTGCTGCTCGCCCAGCTCGCCGTGGCGCGCGGGGACCAGGCGATGGCCGAGCACTACAAGCAGGCGGCCGAAGTCGCCGCCCTGCGCACCCCCCTGACCGTGGCCGAGTCGAACCCGGCCGGCCGCACCGAATCCACCCTGGTTGGTGTCTGATGACCACACCGCAACTGTCCTGGGCGCCGTCCGCAGAGACCTCCAAGCGCATCTTGTTCTACATCGGCGCGCTGCTCGTGCCCATCGGCGCCGTGGCGTTCGGGCTGAGCTTCGACTCGGTCATGCTGGCCGCGCGCCCGGTGTTCGGTGACGCGGCGTGGGCCGTGCCGTTGTTGTTGGACACCACCCTGGCCGTGCTCACGGCCGCCGGCCTGATCCTGGAACTCAATGGCCTGCGCGCCCGGTTCGCGCAGAACTTCGCCCGGGTCCTGATCGGCTTGACGGTGTATGCGAACGTCAGTCCGGCGCACGGGCTGTATGCCCGGATGATGCATGGCGCCCCGCCGGTGGTCTGGGCCGGGCTGACGATCCTCGCTGAGCGCACGGTGCGCCGTCTGGTTGGCCTGGCCAGCGAGAGCCGCATGGAGAAGGTGCGTGCGATCCGGTGGCTGCTGGCCCCGGTCAGCACGTTCCGGCTCTGGCGCAAGATGCGCTTGTGGGAGATCACGAACTACAAGGTGGCGATCGCTCGCGAGCAGCAGCTGACCGCGTCCCGGGGCCTGCTGCGCGAGTGGCACGGCCGGGCTTGGCGCCGCCGGGCGCCGCGTGCCGAACTGCTTGCCGTCCGGCTGCAGGGCACCTCCGACAGGCCCGTCTCCGAGTTGCTGACCGAATCCGCCGAGGCGATCGTTTCAGCCGCCCGTGCCGCCCTCCGGCCGATCCCGAACGTGGACCTGCAAGCCGTACTCGAACCTGCCCCGGAAGGCGTTCCCGAGGTCGCCCCGGCCCCGGTTCCCGAGGCTCCGGAGACCGGCGAGCAGGACCCGCCGAAGCCGCGCCCGAAGCGTACTCAGGGCCGCGGTAGGAAGGCCGCCCGGGGCACCGGTTTACGGCGCACCGAGGCACAGCTGATCGACGCCGGGGAAGCGCTGAACCAGCAGGCCATCGCGGAAACGGGTACGCCGATCTCCCTGCGCGCCCTCAAGTCCGGTTTGAAGGTCGGCCAACCGACCGCCGAGCGGATCCGCCTGAAGCTGATCGGTCCTGGGCTGATCCTGTCCGAGCCCGTACCCGACGCCGTACCCCAGGCCGACTCGGCTGCCGCCGAGTTCGGTATGACGCCGCTCCCGGAGTGGGCCGTCGCAAACCAGGTCGTGCGGGTGAACGGTGCCGACCTCGACTCCGTGGTTGCCCGGCTGTAATCGGCCGGACAGGTGGGCGGCGACCCCTCGCGGCCGTCGCCCCGCTTCGTCCGGCCCGGCCCGACTCCACCGACCGGATCCACTCTTTCGAAAGGCCTTCCCATGATGAACCGTTGCCTTCCTCTGGTTCTGCTCGCGGCCGTGACGCTCGCCGGTGCTGCGGCGTGCGTTCCCGCACCGGACCAGGACGCCACGACGGGTCCGGCTGGCATCACCTACGTCACCACCCGGCCGGACACGAACCCGCACCCCTCGTGCACGGCCGCGTTCCCGACCGGTGGGCACTCCGGCATCACCACCGCGCACGGGACCGTGACCGGAACGGTCGCCGTCACCTGCAACGGCACCGCGCACTACGCGTCCTACCTGGTCACCTTCGGGCACTCCACCGGCCAGGACGACGTGACCTACCCAGGCTCGACCACCTTCACCAGCACCCGGTCCCGGTACCAGATCACCGCGCGGTGCGCCCCGGGCCGGTGGGTCCTGGACATCACGATCCTGGCCACCGTCGACAACACCACCGTCAACGTGGTCACCAACGGCGACCAGGTCACCTTGACCAGTGCCGATTGCCGCTGACCGGCGCCTGGCCGCCAGCCCGCGCCCAACCGGCCCGGCCGGTTGAGCAGCGGCGGGCGATCAGCCGACCACCCGGACCACGCACCGAAAGGACCATGAGATGGCCAAGAGCAGCGCCTGGGAGGCGTCCCGCGAGAGCGACGCGAAGCTGAGGGCCGCACTGGAATCGGGTGACACGTCCACCGTCCAGATCGACCCGCGCACGAACAAGATGCGCAACCAGGTCCTCCGCACCGTTTCCGGCAGGGGCGGATCGGGCCAGTAGACAACGCCAGACCCGACTGACAGAAAGGCGTTCCCATGCCCACCAACAACCGCCGCGACGTCCACATCATCTACACCGACGGCCGCACCGACACCTTCACCGGAGTGCGCGAAGAGGTCAGCAGGGAGCTCGAAGACCTGCCGTTCAACGAGAGGTCGGGAGTCAGCTCCAGTAGTTCCGTCCCGACCCGCAGCACCAGGCGCGACTGATCCCGGCCGGGCGCGGCTGCTTCGAGGCCCGCCGCGCCCGGCCTTCTCCCACTACTGGAAGGACACCAGGTTATGACACTGATCAACGATGCGGTGCCGATCGACACGGCCAACGGGCACACGCTCCCGCCGCAGTTCGAGGTGACGCCGCTACCGGCTGCGCCGGACCTCGAGGACGCGGTACCCGAAGGCTTCTCGCCCAGGGCCGGCGGGCCGGTCGCCGAGCCGGACCGGCCGGCCCCGCGGGAGAGCGGGCGGCCGGGCCCGGTGCGCCGCGTCGTGACCCACCCGCACACCAAGTTCGCCGCACGCCATGCCGTGCACGTCGGCCTCGGTGTGCACGTCGCGGCCAAATCGGCCCGCGACAGCCGGACCACCGCGCGGCACGAAAGAATGATGCGCACGGCCGAGGCCGCCGGGGACCACGCCAAGGCCCTGGAATGGGAGCAGCGCGCCGCGGCGTTCCGCAAGGAGCGACACGACCGGCGCATCGCCCTGCTCAAGGCGGTCCCGCACGTGGCGAAGGCGACGGTCATCGGCGCGGGCGTCACTATGGGAATGCTCTTGGCCCTCGGGATCGTTCTGGCGTTCGCCGGCCACGACATCCGTGCGGTCCTGGGTCCGCTGATGGCCCTGGTGGACTCGGTCCGCTGGTGCGTGGAGGTGTTCGACCTGCTCTGGCGCCCGGTGCTGTGGACTGTGCCCGTGGTGGTCCTGGTGGCGTTGTGGGAGGCCGGGCGCCGGCACGCCGCGCACTCGAACGGGTGGGTCGCCAAGCTCCAGCCGCAGGGGCAGGACGCCGGGATCGTGGTGAGTGCGGACGGGATCGTGCGCGCCCTGCAGTCCCTGCCGGTCGCCGAGCTCAAGCGCGCGTTCAAGGGCGGGTGGATTCCCGCGTTCCCGCTCACTCCGGTCCGGGAGGGGCGCGGCTACCACGCGGTGATCGAGCTGCCGATGGACGTGACCCCGGGCATGGTCGCCGACCAGCGCGAGCGCCTGGCCCGCGCCCTGCACCGCGCGCCGGTCGAGGTGTGGGCCTCGGACGCGTCCAGGAAGGGCACCGGATCGGTCGGGAGCCTGGACCTGTGGGTCGCGGACCTCGGCGCCCTGTCGAGGGCAGCTCCGGAGTACCCGCTGCTGAACGAGGGCACCGCGGACGTGTTCGAGGGCGTACCGGTCGGGGTCGTGCCGCGCGGTGACGGCCTGCTCGCCCCGATCGTCGGGAACAACGCGGTCCTCGGCGGCATGATGGGCCAGGGCAAGTCCAACGCGTGCCGGGTGCTGATGCTCGGCTGTGCCCTGGACCCCCTCGCGGAGCTGTGGGTGTTCGTGCTGGCCAACAATGGCGACTTCGACGCGTATGAGCCGCGCCTGGCCCGGTACCGGCGCGGGGCGACCGACGACGTGACCGCGGACGCCCTGGGCGCGCTGCGGGACCTGTATGCGGAGGTCGACCGGCGCGAGGGGCGCCTGGCGGACCTGGGCGCGAAGAAGCTCACCCGGAAGATCGCGGCGGACAACGAGGACCTGCGCCCGATCATCGCGCTGTTCTCCGAATGCCACGAGCTCTTCGGGCATAAGGAGTTCGGCGAGGAGGCCGAGGACGTCGCCGTGAGTGTGATGCGCCGGGCCCGGAAGGCCGGGATCGTGCTGATCTTCGATACCCAGCAGGCCAGGAAGGGCGCGATCCCCCCGAAGGTCGTGGGCCTGGTCAGCGTCAACGGCTGCTTCTACGTCAAGTCCTGGCGCGACAACGACGGGTTCCTCGGTGACGGCAGCTTTGCCGCCGGTATCCGGGCGACCGACCTGCGCCCGGGTGTCGACCGCGGAACGTCCCTGATCACCGGGGTATCGGTCGAGCTGTACGAGATCCTGAAGTGGTACTTCGTCGAGGTCGACGACGACACCGGGTTCGACGCCGCGGCCGAGGTGATCGCCCGGGCGGTGGCGAACATCGCCCCGGGGACCAGGGTGGCGAGCAACGCGCCGGAGCCGAAGCCGCTCGAACGCCGGGACCTGCTCGCCGACCTGGTCGAAGTTCTCGGCGACGAGCCGGTCCCCGCCGCCCAGGCCGCCAAGCGCCTGGCGGTGCTCGCCCCGACGTGGGCGCCCTACCGATCGCTGACCGGTCCGAGGCTGGTCGAGGTGCTTCTCGACGACCACGGCGTCAAGGTTCCGTCGACCTCGAACCGGTACCCGATCGACCCGGTCGCGGTGCGCTCCGCCATGGCTCGGCGCGGGGTCGGCGGGAGTTAGATCCCTCGGTTCGAGTTAGATCCGTAACCCGCTGGTAGATCAATTGGTTAACTGTGCTGTTCAGCATGGATTAACTGAGTTACGCGGGTTAACGCAGTGATAGGGCCGCCCCTGGACAGCCGCGGGGCGGCCTTTTCCGTACCTGCGCGTCGTCACTTAACTCGCTGCGCCTACTTGCCCCGGATGATCTGGTCGACGCGCGAGCCGGTCATGCCGAACATCTGGCCGATGGCGGCGAAGCTGTGGTCTTTCTTCAGCTCGGCGAACGCGTCGCGGCGGATGCGCCGGAGGTCTTCGGTCAGGTCGACGGCGGCCTGAGCGCGCTCGCGGGCGTCGGGGATGGCTTGGACCGCTGTGGCGGCGTCTGTGCGGATCTTCTCGGGACTCTTCATGGTTCTGAGTATAGCTTTCCTTGAAGTTTCTTCAAGAAAAACTTGACGCCAATCACTCCGGGGCATACAGTGAAGTTACAAGGAAAACTTGAAGCCGGAGAGGGAAAACCAATGGTCACGAACATGAAGCTCGTCGGAGTCCTCGACACCGAGATCACCAACCTGAACAACCACATCACGAAGCTGACCGCCACTGCCGCCAACCCGGCCGCCTACGGGGACCTCGCCGAAGTCGCCACCTACGAACTCCCCGGCCGCCGCCAGCAGCTCGCCGCAGCCGAGGCCAGGCGCACCGCCCGCCTCACCGCCCGCTTCCGGACCACCACCGCGGCCTGACCGCGCCGGCCGGGGCGGCGGCACAGTCGCCGCCCCGGCCCGTTCGCCCAGACCACGCACACCCACCGCATCCGAACCCGCCCGAGGAGCCCGCCATGGCCACCATCACCGCCACCATCACCCGCCCGATCAGCAGCCCCCTTGCCGCCATCCGGGCCCGCATCGCCGCCTACCGCTCCGGCCGGGCCGCGGCCCGCCTGGCCGCCGAGGTCGCCGCCGCGAACAACGGCCGACTGACAATCGCCATGTTCCTCGGCTACCTCGGCATGGACCCGGCCGCCATCGGCAAGAACGAAGTCCAGTTCGGCAAGGCCGTGGCCGCCGCCTACCGCGCAGCCCACCAGGGCGCCGAGCCCGCCAAGAACGGCGCGGCGCTCGTCCGGGGCAAGGTCTTCCGCGTCAACGCCTACCGCTGGGACGAGCTGGGGCTCCTGACCGCCGTCGCCATCACCTACCCGGCCGTGAGCACCTTGGTCGGCGCCTGACGGTCCCGCTCCACCTGCCCGCGAGCCCCCGTCAGCTTGACGGAGACTCGCGGGCTGCGGCGACAGCGTCCGTGTACAGCTCGGTTGTGAGCGCATCCGGGCCGATCTCCAGGTCGAGCAGCAGCGCGCGCAGCTCGTCCAACGCCTCGCGCATGTCCGCCTCGCCGCCGGCCATCGTCTCGACTTCGAGGAACGCGCCCTCGACCTCCGGCACCTCGACCAGGGTCGCCAGCACCGCGCGGCCCGAGAGCGTCGAGAGCCGGTAGTTCTCGCACTGCTTCGTGAACGCGATCACCACCGTGTAGGCCAAGCCTTCGAGGAGTTGTTCCACCGCGTCCCGGTCGCCGACGGAGGTTTCCGCCTCGGTCTTCGAGCCGCTCGCCTCGTCGACCACGCCGCCCTTGTACGTCAGGACCGTGCGGGCGCCGTCGTCGGTGGTGATGGTGCGCACCCGCAGTTCCCGCCCGTCCCGGTCCAGTTCGCCGCCGCGGTCGTAGTAGGTGTCCGCGTACTCCGCCCGCTCCGGCTCACCGGCCGCCGCGAGCAGCAGCGCCCGCACGCCGTCCGGATCCTGGACCTTGGCCTTGAGCTCCGCCTCGATCATGCGCGTGTCCTCCCTGTCAGATCAGCCGCTCGCCGGCCGCTACGGTGTCCTCGATGACGCGGCAGTACGCCCGGTACAGCGTGCCGTCCACGCGCCCGGGAAGCCGGTACACCGGTGACGAGTGCCCTTCCCGCAGCGAATCAAAGGTGCCGGCGAACATCGTCTCGTCCGCGCGGATCAGGCGCCAGATCGGCGCCGTCCGGTACTGGTAGACCTCGACCTCGAGGCCGTCGTGGTCGGCCAGCTCCCCGAGCCGGGCGACCGACAGGGCGCACGCCGAGGCGAACGACTCCGGGGATTCCCCGATCTCTCCGGCCCGCCGGATCCCGGCCGGACTGCTCGGATCGAGCACCAGGACGCGCAGGGCGAGCGGCGCCGGGCGGGTTCGGGTCAGCGGGCCCCGTAGGAGCCCGTCGTTCAGGCCCAGGATCCCGAGTCCGCGCACGGCCAGGACGTCGACCTGACGGGCGCCGGAGGCCGCGGCGCGGATCGCCCTGGCCGCGGCGGCCTGCCCGGGGTAGATCTCCGTCACCTCCGACAGCCGCGCGAGCGGGAACGCGGCGTGCGGCCCGACCGGCGCCAGACCGAGCAGCATCCGCACGTCGTCCGGCATGGCCAGGCCGGCGGCGATCCGCTCGAACACGTCGAGGCTGACCACCGCGCGGCGCTTGTTGACGATCTCGTTGACCCGGCCCTGGGACAGGCCGAACGCACCGGCCAACCGGCCCTGGCTGGCCCCGGTGTACGCCTGGGCATACCGCAGCAGGGCGGGCACGTCGCGGGCGGCCACGGCGTCGCGTACCTCGGCGCGGTGCCACGCAGCGTCAGGCAGGGACAGCGGGTCGGCCATGACCCGAATGTATCTCAGGGTGAGATACCCGCCACGGGATGTGCCTCAGTGCGTTGCCGCCACGACGCTGAACTGTGACATCACGGGAAGGAACAGAACGATGATCATAGGCGACGAGTTCAAGCTGCTGGACATCCGCACATGGCACGACGCGGGCACCACAGTCCTCGAAGTAGCCGGCGAGCTGGACGTCTACACGGCGCCGAGACTACGCGAACAGCTGGCCGATCAAGCCCGCGCCGGACGACACCACCTCATCGTGGACATGACCGAGGTGGCCTTCATGGACTCCTCGGGCTTGGGTGTCCTGGTGGGCGGGTTGAAGCGGGCGCGCACGGCCGGCGGCAGCGTGACCCTCACGGGCGCGAACGCGCACATCCATGATGTGCTGCGGATCACCGGACTGCTCCGGGTGTTCCCGGTCTGCGCCACCACGGCCGAGGCGCTGTCGGCGGCTGGCCGGTGAGCCGCCGGAGCCTGCCGGAGGTGTTCACCGAGCTGAGCGACGCACTCAGCCCGCTGGGGATCGACCTCGACCGCAGCGTGGTCTTGGCCCGCTGGCAGTTCCACGCCCGCCACGGCCACCAGCCGCTGCCGCCGGCCTCCCTGCGGCACCTGGTCGACGTCATCGAGGAGCTGCTCGCCGAGCAGGGCGAGGCGGCACGGCAGATGACCGAAGCTACGGCCCGGGCGAGCGAAAGCTGATTCAGGAGGCAAATGGTAGTTGGACCACTATCGATCTTGAAAAGTGTTCCTACCGGCGTCGATCAGTAACGATCCAGGCAATCCGGGCGCCAGCACTACGGGCCGGCAGTAACGTGCGAGAAACTGGTCAGTCCATTCCAGGGGGCTTGCATGGCAGCGTTCGACCTCATTGCCAAGATCCTTTTCGACAGCGCTCGGATCGCTGCGGCGGCTCAACAAAAGCGCGAGAAGGACGCAGCACGGGTGGCCCGCGCCAAAGCCGTCGCCGAGCGGCAGGCCAAAGCCTGTTCAACCCCTGCGACGCGCACCCGGAACCCTGCTGATAGACCCAGCCGGGTAGCTCCGGCCGAATACCGTGGCGTTCCGGTCCACCAGCGTGCGCCCCGCCCGTCCATCAATGACCCGCAGACGCTTGCCGAGTTCCGGCGGCAGGCGCGATAGTCCTGCGATTCGCTTCCCGGTCTAATCAGGCGAACGGCCAATGCGGCGGAATGGCAACGATCCGGGAATTGCCCGCACATCCCCTGACGGCTCGTCAGTAGCCTGCTCAGCGACAGCACAGCGAGCAGGGGGTACGGCATGGAGCAGCACGGACAGGGCGAGCAGTCACAGCCGGCCGGCTACGGTCAGAAACCGTACGCGCCGCAGCAGCAACCGAAACAGGGCTGGAGCAGGAAGCGTAAGGCATGGGTGAGTATCGGGTCCGTGTTCGCGTTCTTCGTGGTAGTCGGCGCGATCGGAGATGCGACCGGGGCAGGCAAGAAGGCGCCGGCAGCCCCGGCCGCCGCGGCTCAGACCTCCCCGCCCGCCCAGGTAGTCAAGCAGGCGAGTTCGGCGCCCGCCAAGGCTACGACGAAAGCCGCCGCTCCGGTCATCGTGCTGCGCACCAGCGCAGCCCCCGCGGCGCCGGTGGACAACCTGACCGGCTTCGGCGCGACCGTCGCCACATGGGACGCCCATCACACCGCCGACCCAACCTTCAACGCCGGCAGCGCTTTCGACGCGGACCCGAACCTGCCGCAGATCAACGGCAACGAGGGCGCCCGGTACGCCGCCGTGAACTACGAGGGCGGCCTCGTCCTGGACTACCAGGTCGACGAACCGACCGGTATGACTGTCACGGCCGCGTTCTCCGACGTCATCTCCCGCGAACTGCCGCCCGGCACGACGGTTCTATGGAAACTCGACCAATCGGCGAATGGCTGCAATCAGGAGGAGGTGGAGTCCGAGACGCTCGGCACAGTCCTCTCGGCTGAGTCAGCAGGCGACCCGCAGGGCGCGGTGCTCCTGGAAGCGCAATCGGCCAACCTCAACGCGTTCGACCCCTCGAACATCGCGTACGTGCTGCTCTCGACCGCCGGTTCTCTGACTGCGGCGCAAGCCCCGGGCTGCTGACAGGCCGCCTGACCGCTCACGCACGGCGGGCCCGCCGGTATGCCAGCAGGCAGCACGTACACCGCCACACCAGCACGGGATCGTATTTCTCGGAGCCCAGGACGACCAGCTCGCCGTCCTGGAACACTAGCCCACAGTCCGCGCACGCCCCGGGCTCGCCCTGGTCCGCCTCCGCTCGGCCGGGCAGCCACAGCCACTCCAGGGTGTCGCAGGTCGAGTCGTGCGCCCGAACCTTATCGGCCCGGTTCACGGCGTCCTCCGCTTGGGCGGCCGGACTGGTCAACCATGCATCGAGGGCCACGGTCGTGACCTTGCGGGCCTCGCGTTCGGCGAACCAGCGGGCGGAGTCGGCGCGGTCCTGCTTGGTCGGACCGGTTGGTCGGTCCTCGGATTGTTCAGGCATGGGCGCTGCCTCTCTGTGTTCCGCCAGCCCTGTCACAGTAACGCTCCGTGGACTCCGTGGCTCGGAACTGCCGGAAAACCGCCAGCGCGACGGATAGCCAACGATCATGAAGACTGATGGCAATCAGCAACAATCCGGCCAAAGCCCGGCGAAGTGATCAGCCCTCGCATACGGTTTGGGGCATCACACTCCAACGCAAGGGGAACCCATGCACGTCTCTCGTGCACTCATGGCCACCGCATTCGTCCTTGCAGCTGCCGGCTGCTCGTCCGCCGCGCCCAAGGCGCAGGCCATGCCAGCCCAATCCGCCGCAACCGCGCCGGCTGCCACGAGCGCCGCGACCACTGCGCCGACTCCTGTGGTCGTGGTCACTACGAAGGCAGCGGCGGTTGTCCCGGCGCAGCCGCTCGTCACGGACTTGCCGCAGTTCGACTTGGCCGGTTCGGGGACGGGCTGCGACATGCACTACTCGCAAAACTCCAGTGGAATGACGATCACGCGGTTCACGCTCGCCGGGCCGGGAGAACTGATCACACACGTGACTGGGCCGGCACCGGACTATGTGATCCACCGCAACGACAACCAGGTGCAGGCGGGCAACGTGGCGTACTCGTATGACGTGCCGCTGTCCGAGGTCCAGGACATGGGCGCGGTGATGGCCTTCTCGGACGGGTCGTCGGCGTCGTGCTCGATCGGGCCGGGTGCGACGGCGCCGTAACAGGCGGAAAACCCTCTTAAGGATCTTGAAATACGACCCTGAAAGCTCCCCACATAATGCCGGTTATGAGGGTAGCGCGACGGGTGGCGAACGATCACGAGGAGCGGGCGCGGCCCGCCGAGAACTCTGTGTAGGAACGCGGGTTGCGCATACCGAGTTTGCCCATCGCCTGCTGCACCGCCTGCATCACAGCCGTATCGGTGGACAGTTGCGGGCCGCAGTTGACGCTGACGTTGATGTTGGTGACGTTTACCGTGCCGCCCCCACTGCCGACCGCCAGGGCGCTCGCCGGTCCGCCGCCCCCACTACTGCCGGCGGCCAGCGCCCCGGACAAGGCGCGGTTGTCGACGGGAGCGGTGCCGGACAGCATCGCGTTGCTAACCACATACTCTCCGCCGTGGACGACTGCGAGAGTCGGCATGCCCTTAGAGCCAGGGACGAAGCCGCCGTCTTCGAATCCGAGCAGGCTCGCGCCCTTACTCAGGGCGCCGCCGACGCTGCCGGCGATGTGCGAGACGCCGGACAGGGCCCCAGATATCCCGGAGATGGCACTGGAGATCGTGTTGAAGATCGGCTTAAGGAAGCCCCACACGGCGCTGACCGTCGATTTGAACCCATTCCACACCGTGTCCCAGAGGGATTTCACCCCGTTCAGGGCGCCCGTGAACACCGAGGAGAAGAAGTGCCCGATCGGTGCCAGAACGTTGCCGTACAGCCAGTTCCAGGCGGCGACGGCCGCGCCGGAGATGTCGTTCCACAGGCCCTTCCAGAAATCCCGGAAGCCGGCGCACTTCGTCCACAGCAGGACGAACGCGGCGACGAGCCCGGCAATGGCGATCACAACCAGGCCGATCGGGTTCGCGTCCAGTGCGGCGTCCAGCAGCCATTGCCCGGCCGTCATGGCGCCCTCGGCGATCGTGGACCCGATCAGCGCCGCCTTTTCCGCCAGCCACGCGAGCGCCTGGCGTGCGGCGGACACCGCGGCGGCCGTTCCGGCGGTCACCAGCCGCCACGTGGCTGCGGCGGCACTGCTGATCGCGCTTCCGACCGTGGACAGGGTGCCGGTGATCCTGGTCCACGCGGACCCGGCGAGGGACGCGGCGGCGCGCGCGGCGTTCGAGGCGAACGTGGACAGGCCCGACGCGGCCGTGGACAGGCCCTTGCCGATGCTGCCAGCGATACTCTGGCCCCAACTCGCCGCAGTGTCCGCGACGGTCGAGGCGGCCTTACCGACACCGGCCAGGGCGGTCTGCGCCCCGGACAGGATGGCGCCGCCCGCAGTGGATAGGCCCTTGCCGACACTTCCGGCGATGGACTTGCCCCACCCGGCGGCGGTTTGCAGGAGGGGCCCGACGGTGCCGCTGATGGACTTCCACGCGGACTGCGCCCCCGACGCCAGGAAGCCCCCGGCAGTGGACAGTCCCTTGGCAACGCCCTGTGCTATCGACTTGCCCCACCCGGCGGCCGTGGTGATCGCCGTCTTCGCGCCCCCGGCGATCGTCGTGAAGAATCCCTTCACTCCGCCGGCGGCGGTCGAGATGCCGCCTGCCAGGTTCGAGAAAGCACCCTTAAGGCCGAGAACCGCCTTTTCGCCGTCGGCCGCGTCCTTGCCGGTCCACGCGAGCTTGACGCCCTTGAGCGCGTCGCCGATCTGCCCGGCCTGTTTCATGGGGAAGTTCACGATCCCGGTGGCCAGCTTCGTCAGCCCGGTCACGGCCTTGATCGAGCCGATCGTGGTCAGCTTGAGGATCAGCAGGCCGAGGGCGACCTTCGCGAAGTCCTCAATGATCGTCTTGTGCTTGTCGAAGAAGTCGCCGAGCTTGACGAAAATCGGCAGCACGTCGTTCTGGACGACGTCCATCACTGTTTCCAGCTTCGGGATCAACGCCGTACCGATCTTGATCCCGGCGGCCTCGATCCCGTCTTTCCACTGCGAGAGCTTGAAATTGAACGTGGCGGTAATGTCCGACCAGCCCTGAATGTTCGCCCCGGCGCCATTCGCGCTCTTGGCTACGGCATCGACATTCCCCGTCAGTGTGCTCATGCCGCCGGACGTCAACATCAGAGCAGCCTGCGCTGAATCCGACGTGCCCATGACCTTGCTCAGCGCGCCGACGAAGTTCGTCGACGCCGTACCGCCGGCCTTCAGGGAGGAGTTGAAGCCCTGCGACTTGGTGTAGAGCGCCTCGTACGACGCACCCATTGCCTGCTGGCTGGCCGGCAGCGCTTTGAGCGCTTTCGTGTAGTCGCCAGCCGACATGCTCCCGCTGGTCATCGCGTTGGCCAGCGTCTGCAGATTGGTCGGCATCTTGCCGAGCATCACGTTCAGGTCGGACGAGGCCTGTTGCGAGGTGTTGAACGTGTTGAGCAGCACTTGGCCACTCGGCCCCATGTGCTGCATGATCGCCGTATAGACCTGGCCGAGCGACGCGACTAGGCCCTTGTTCGGGTCCGCAAGCGTGGCCTGGAGTCCCGACACGGACAGACCGAGGTTGCCCATCGCCGCCTGGGCGACGGCATTGGGCTGACCTAGGCTCTTGATCGCGTTGTTGACCATGAACGCGGCGTTCTGGGCGCTCTCGCCCTTCGACGTCAGGTCCGCCATGGAACCGGCGACCTGCGCAAAGGGAATTTTCAAGGCGGCTGCAGCCGGCAGGACGCTGGAGAGCGAGGACGCGAAGTCCTGCATGGTCATCTTGCCCTGGCCGACCGCTGTCAGCATCTGGTTCGTGACCGATACCGCAGCGGACGCGGGCAGTTTGTAGTTCGTCAGGACCGTCGTCAGAGCGTTGCCGACGTCGGTAAGGTTCGCACCCTCGGCCTTCGCACCCTCCGCCGCCGCCGACAGAACCGTCAGGCCCGCGGCGCCGTGGAACCCGGCCGACTCGATCTGGTACATGCCGGACGCGAGTTGGGCCGTGGATGTGGCTGTCGACACGGACAGCGACAGCACCCCGTTGGAGACCAGCCCGAGCGCGGACTCGGACTCGCCCGCGCTGGTCGCCAGTTTCGTCATGCTGGACTGGAAATCGCCGGCCATCTTCACCGACGCGACCGTCACCGCGACGGCAGCCAGGCCGGCGAAACCATGCACCTTGTCCAGGGCGCCGCCGAGGTCCAGCAGCCCGCCGCTTGCGGCCTCCTTGGTTTTCGCCGAGGACTTGACCGCGCTGTCGCCGACCGCAGTCAAGGACGCAGCGGTCGTGTCCGCCTTCGCCTGCACCCCGACCAGAGAGTCAGACAGGCCGGCAAGAGACACGGTAAGCGCGCCGACTTCATCGGCCCCTACCGTCGCTTCGCCCGCCACCGCTGTGACGCCGGTGGCAGCCTCGGTCGCCCCCTCGCCGGCCTCTGTTCCTGCGCCGCCCAACTCGGTCAGGACCGTGACGAGTCCGCCCAGGTTCGTCGAGCCGATACTCGCTTCCCCGGACAGCGTGGAGATCGACCCGGCAAGTCCCGCCGCCCCGTCACCTGCCACGGTGAAGGACTCGGTGATCTCATCGCCCGCCCCGGCGAGGCCTTCGAACGCCTCGGTGATGGTGGCGAACTCGTCGCGCAAACCTTCAATCAGTTCCGCGAACGTCTCGGCGACCTCGGTCGCGGTCTCGAACCCGGCGACGAACGGGCCTGTAACGGCCGAGAGTTCGACGTACATCTGCGAGAGCATCGAGGCGCCCATGGCCGCTACCTCGCCTCGTCCTCGTCCTTGCCAGGCGCCAGCGCGTCCAGTTCCTCGGCCATCACCCGCAGGCGCTCAAGGGCGGCGAGGCGCATCGACTGGGCCGCGAGGTAGCGCAAGAGGACTTGCGTGCACGAGACGATCACGACCTGGGCGGCCACCAGCTCGGCCGAGCTCAGCCGGTCCGCTGGCACTTCGACGACTTCGCCAGCCGGGGTGAGCAGGAACACGGTGGCGGGGAACGCGATTCCCCGCACACGGGCTTTATCGACGTTGGCGAGCAGGGCCGTGCGCCGGTCGAGTATCTCGGCCGGGGTCAGCATGGCGTTGGATCCGGTGACCGGGCCGTCGCTGTTGACGCCGACGATATGGCGGGCGCACAAGTCCGCAGCAGACTCCAGGGCCTGGTCGAGGGCGCTGGCGCCGGGGGTAGTCGTCATGGGCGCTCCCCATGCGGCAGGAGGCGCGCCGGGGCGCGCCGCAGCAGCCCGGCCGGGGATATCCGGAGGGCTGCATGGTGGCGCGCGGTTCGGGTCATGCGATCAGGCCTGGAAGGTCTGCCGGCGCGCGGCCGCCTCGGCGAGGCGGGTCCGGTAGTAGGCGCCGGCCGCCTCGCCGAGCTCGGCCGAACTCATCGACTCGAAGGACTTCGGCGGCGCGGCCGGGGTCGGGGCTGGCACGAGGGCGGGGGCCGCCTCGGCGACGGGACGGGCGGCAGCGAGAAGCGCCTGGACCTGCTCGAAAGTCAGGTAGACATTGCCGGGCGGGGTCATGGTGCTCTCCTTGCTGGTGGGCGAAGTTTTGGGCGTGGACTTAGTGCCGTAGATCGCTGCGGTGGCGCCCGTGGATTTGCAGACCTTGCAGGTCCCACACGGGCAGGGGCAGCGGGCCGTGGCCGAGTTCAGAGGGATCGCGCAGCCGTAACCCTTGGGTCCGCAGTCGCACGGGCACTGTTCGCCAGGCCTGGTTCCGGTCTTGGCCATGGGCATCTCCTCGAGGTCGCTGTGTGCGGTTACTGGCCGACGGCGAGTTCGGCGGAGCGGGCGCGCCACATCTGCCCGGCCCAGTCACTGACCGCGGGACCTGCGAAGGTCGGTGCGAACGTGGCCTTGGCGTGGGCGCTGAACTGCTCCGGTGAGAGCGTGTGGAGCGGAACCGGGGCCGGTGCGGGCGGTGCGGGCGAGGACTCTTGCGCGGACTGGGCGGCCCGCGCGGCGACGGCCGTGCCGATGGCTGTGCCGAGTCCTCGTGCGATCGCCATGAGCGTTTCCTGGGTCACGTTCACGACCGGGGCCGTGCGGGCGGGCGCGACCTCGCGCACGGGGGTGCGGCTCGCGGCGGCGGCCGGGTTCCGGGTTGGCATTGCGAACTCCTCGAGGTGGTGGTGAACGATTGGTGGGCGAGCCGGACGCTGGGGGTATCTACGCGGGCGAAAGGAGGTGAAAGACCCACTTCTCCCCCATGGCGGCCTCCGACGACGCTTTGACGTCCGGCTCGGCCGGTCAGGAGGGCAGGGCAGTGCCCCGCAGGATCGCCAGGAGGGCCGGGGATCGGTCGACGAACGCTGATACGGCGTTCGGAGCGGAGATGTGCCCAGGCATCGCGGCTGCCTCGCCGCTGTCGACCCTGGCTTGCGCCTGGGCGCCGCGTGCCTGCCGAACAGCACCCTCGATCTCGTAAGCGCGCTGGATCGTGGACTGGACCGCGCCGACCCCTGCGACCAACTCAGCCCGGGTCGACATCAGCTCGTCGAGGAGCTGGCGCTCGCGCTCGACCGCGGCATTCAGGTTGGCGGTTGCCTGCTGCCGGCGCAGCTCGGTCTGTTCGGCGACGGCGCGCTGCGCGGCCTGGGCGGCGAGGTCGGCCAGGACGCCGGCCAAGGCCCGTGAGGTCGCCTCGGCCGTTCCCCAGTCCTGTTCCGCGGCGGGAATCGCCTGCTTCGCTTGCTCGGCGTCGGCGAACCGCTGCTCGCGAACAGCGGCCTCGAGGGCGATGGTCAGGCCGTCCAGGGTCCGGCGCTTCTCGGCCGCCAGATCGCGGGCCGTCGCGAGCTGCTGGTCAAGACTGACCGGCGCTACTGTCTGTTCCGCTGCCATGTGTCGTCGCTCTCCGCGGTCGTCGGTCCCGATACGCGACGCACGACTCGAGGGAGATCTCCCACACGGCCCGCGGGCCTTGATGTGCGGTGATCCGACCCGAAGAGGCCAACACCCTGACTCTTTGCGGGGTCACCCGCAGCAGGTCAGACGCTTGCCGGACATCGATCGTCGCTTCGTTTAGCGACGTTCCTCCGGGTTGCGCAGGAGCACCTAGCGCAGGCTGCGCAAGGGGTTGCGCCTGCGCAACGGCAAGGGCGCGGTGCTTGGCGAGCTGCTGCTCGCGGGCCGCGTCCGTGAGGACCGCACGGATCATTTCCAGGCGCCGTGTTGTCCGGGCCGCTTTCGTCGAGGCCGGCGGTATCCGGCCGGCCAGGATTCCGGCGAGCAGCCCGAGGGCGCCGGCCAGCTCCCCGCAATCGCCACCCCACACGGCCACTCCGAGGCACTCGCCGAGTATCTGCGGCGCTGGCCGCTGTTCGCGCTCAATCACGGGCCGCACCGCCCTCTATCTGCGCTATGGCGAGCGCCAGGTCCGCCAAGAACTGCTCCGGGTCGTAGCCGAGCAGCAGGCCGCGGGCACCGAGGAAGCCCAACGCGTGCAACGCCTCGGCCACGGGCACGTCGCCGAGCACATCGAGCAGGTCGATGCGGACGTCGTTGCCCACCGCGGACACCACACCGACGGCGGCCAACATGCCCCGGGCGGTGAGCTTCGCGGTCACTCCTCGCCCCCGGAAACGTCCCACTCGCCATGACCGGGGCCCGGCTCGATTTCGCGCGGCTGCGGGCTCTCCCACACCCTCGGGACCGGACGCCCGAGCTCCGCGGACAACTCCGCGATCCGCCGGTCCAAGGAGTCGAGCGTGAAGTCGTGCTTGTCCGGCTCATCCATGCCGTTGAGCTTTGCCCGGCGTTCGAGGATGCGCAGCAGGACCGCGGCGGCGGCGAGCACCGGGCCCGGGTCGCGTACCGGCTGGCCGTTCTCGTCGACCACGACCTTCCCGGCCTGGCTGATGACCGGGTGCGCGCGGTCGAGGATCTCCACGGTGCGCGCGGTGAGCATGTCCAGTTGAGCGTTCTGGATGATGCGCAGTTCGTTGACGTCCTGCGCGGGGACCATGGCCAGCGCCCTGCCGATGGCCTTGTGCGCCGCCGAGGCGTGACTGTATCCGAGCTCTGCAGCGATCTGGTCCAGGGTCATGCCCCGGGAGCGCAGGCGCACGGCGTGTGCGTCCTTCTCGGCGCCGGACAGGCTGCGCGCCCACCTGCCGTTCCCATCCCGCGCTTGTTCGCCGTCATGGTTGTCCCCGGTACCGGGGGTGTCGTCGTCGTTCATGTAGGTGATCCTCTGTGTTATTTGGACAGTGTTCGATAGGCCCGCCAGCCGGGGTTGGTTAGACAGGTTCCGGCGCCCGACTGTTCACGTTGTCAGGCACCGCGGGCGAGCTGTTTCTGGTAGGCCGCGAGCAGGGCCGCGACTTTGGTGTCGTCCCGTTCGGCAGGTTCGGTCTGCGCGCGCGTACGGACTCGCATGATGGCGAGAATGTCCTGGACGTCTTCGGCGGTGAACAGGATCCGACCCTTGTCCGGCGGGTTGCTGCGGTGGCATGGCCACGCGCTGCTGGAGACGTTGCGGTACACGATGTCGTCGGACAGGCCGAGGAACTCGGCGAGCTGCTTGACGGACTTGTTCGGGGTCTCGTGGCTCATGACGCCGCCTCTGTGCCGTCCTGTGTCGACTTGGGTGTCACCGCGAGGGCTCTACGGCTACGGGCGCGCAGAGTCGGGTCGAGGCCGGCGAGGACCTGCTCGGGCGCGGCCGAAGCGGCGACGGAGTAGTGCCGGTCGATCCACGCCACGTGCTCGGGGGAGAAGTCCGGGGGCCGGTTCGCGCTGACGCGCCGGTGCGGCAGGCGCTCCTTCGCCCCGGGGCGCACCCGGTCTTTGACCCAGCGCGGCGACCTGCCCAGGTGGGTGGCGAGTTGCGCGACGGACAGGTATCCGCCCGAAGCGGCGTCTCTGCGGGGGCGTCGTGCGGTCGCTGAGTCGCCGGGTCGGGCCGCCTTGTGTACCAGGGCATCGAGGGTCGGGCCGAAGATCTGGACGACCTGCTCGACGAGTTCCGGCGAAGGTGGGGGCGAGACCTCGATCCGGCCGAGCGGGTCGGCCAGTACGGCAGCGACGAGGACGGCAAGCCGCTGGACAGCGGGGCTGTTGTCATCGCTGTTCATTGCGACGTCCGGGTGAGGTGAGGGTACTTCGGGTTGACCTTGGGCGCTGGCATATCGGTGGCGCTCTGTCGGTTCTCGAACTGCGCGATCTGCTCGTCCGTGAAGCGCACGACGCGGCCGGCCTTCGTGCAGGACAGTAGGCCGGTTTTGCGCCAGCGGAAAACGGTGGCCCGGTCGACTTGGAAGTATTCGCAGACTTCGCCAATCGTGCGAGGCCGGCCGATTGAGGGCACTGCGCTTAAGGAAGAACAGGCTACGGGTTCGACTTCCAATGTTTCGTTGGTATTTGATGTCATGTGAAATGGATTGGTGCCTGAATCGGCATCCAATCCGAAGTTCACTCATCCCAGTGCTGGTCAGCTCGTCCACAGAGATCAGCTCTCGTCTGCGTACTGGGCGGCGACGAGTCGGTCCCGGCAGGTGGCGAGGTGATCGATGCCCCGGCGTAGCTCCTCGGCGTCGAGGGTGACGCCGGTGTTGCGGGGCGAGTCGAGTGTGATCGACACGGTCGCCTCGCCGCGGTGCATTCGCAGTTGGGTGACGACGTCGAAGAGGCCGGTGGCGAGTCCGGTGTGGGCGAAGCGGGGCCCGTGGCCGCCGACGCACCAGGTCGGGCAGCTGGCGGTGAACGCGGGCGACGGGTGTTCCTTCGCGTACCGGGCCGGGATGAGGGGTTCGGCGTGCCGGCTGTAGGCGGCGATCTGGGCGGTCTGCTCGGTCATGGGCGGTCCCTTCGGGTTGATCGTTTTGGGGAGCTTCACGATTCCCCCCCTTCTAAAGGGGGGGGGAATCGTGAAGCAAGGCGCGTGAAGCGCGTGAAGCTCCCGTGAAGCTGTGGCCTGGTGTTTTGCTTGACCCGTGAAGCTGTGTGAAGCCCGTGTGAATGGAAACGGACAATTCCTACCGTGAAGGACATCGTGAAGCTGTGGCGATCACTCACGATCCCTCCCGGGCGGCGAGGTAGTACACGGCCGGACTCGTCCTCGTCGCCCCGTCAACACGCGTCAGCACACCCGCGTCGCGCAGTTGCTCGAGCTTGCGGCGTGCCTTCTCGACCTGAGCTGCTGTGGGCTTCTTGACCTCGAACAGGGCCGCAGCCGCCTGGTTAGCAAGCAGACCTTCGGCGCGCGCCGCCTTGACGAGATCGACCAGGTCCACGCCATGCATCACTTCCGACGTCCCGTCCGCGTGGTTGTGCATGACCTTGAAAGGGCCGACCTCGCTCATCGGCTGTTTCAGGTGCTTGAAGGACACCACCGGATCGCCCGCATCGCCGTAGAGCGAGATCACCGACCCAACGCCGGACGTGAGCCACACCGAGCCGTAGACGTCGGCGAGGGTGTTGGGCTCGGCGCCGTTCGTCCCCGCCTTCCGGTTGTGATGCAGCTCGATGACCTGAACGCCGAGGTCTTCGATCACGATCTGCCGAGCCCGGTTGTACATCGCGCCGACGTCGTCGGCGGACAGGCCGACCGCGGCGTCCTTGATGCTGTCGACGACGAGGGTGTCGGCGCCGACTTCTTTGCACATAGCTGCCATGACCCCTACGTGCTTGGCCAGGTCGACTGGTGGCGGCCCCTTCCAGAACACGAGGCGCTCGTCCAGGAGTTCGCGCGGGTCTTTATTGAACAAGCGGGCCGCCGCGCGCCGTGCCTGGGCGGGGCGGTCCATGGCGAGATAGAGGACCTTTCCCTCGGTCGGCACCACGGGATAGCCGAGGACAGCGTCTTGCAGGCCGAGGCGCGCCCGGACGATCTGGAATGCGAGCGTCGTCTTCCCCGCGCCCTGGGGCGCAGCGATCATTAGGGCCTCGCCCTCAGTCCACAGCAGGTCACTACCCTGACCCCAGATTGCAGGGGGCATCTCGGGCGCGTCCAAGATGAACGTGCCGCCGGCCATGTAGTGGTTGGAGAGCTTCGGGTCGATGTCGGCCGGGTCGTCGGGGCCGCGCATGTCCTCGGGCCACTCCGGATTCATCTGATTCAAAGCATCACTTCCGAGAGTTCAAGGCGCTTGGGCTCCCAGAGTTGGACGAACTCGCTGGCCGTGTGGCCGGCGATTAGGTGATCGCTGGCATCCTTGCCGGTCTTGGCGATGACGACCTCAATCGATCGGGCGACCGGCATGAGGGTTTCGACGATCTTCTCAGCGTGTTTACGGCCGGGTACGTCCCGGTCGGCGACGATGATGACGTCGGCACCGGCTAGGTAGGCGGCGTGTTGGCCCGTCCACTTGCCTGCGCCCTCCGCGTTGCAGGTAGCGATGAGCCCGTCCCGGACCAGTGCGCGACAGTCCTTCTCGCCTTCGACGATCCAGATGGTGCGCTCGCTGCCGACACCGGCGAGCAGTTGGGGCAGCATGTAGGGCACCTGCAGGACGGTCGCAACGACGTTGCCGCGGTTGTCGCACTCGCGCAGCCGCCATTTGCGCCCGCTGCGCGCCTCGGCGTCGGGGCGCCACTGAGCGAAGCATTTGCGATCGCAGCGGCATACTCCGAACCGGATGCGCCGCTCCCAGTCGCCGTAGAGGTACTCGGCGGTTTTGGGGTGGCCGCACGGCATCCATCCGTCGGTGAGTGGGCGCCAACCGACGGGCGGCGGCTCGAAGATGACGGGCTCCGGCTTAGGTCGCACCGGTACGCGCGGCCGGGGCGCCCAGGTGTCCATGCTGCTACCCGTACGCGGCTCGTCGTATAGGTCGGCTTCGGTCAGACCGAGAACACCGAGGACGGTACTGCGATCGCAGAAGGCGTGGCAATGGGGGTTGATGTGGCCGCGGTCCGGGTTGTACAAAAACACGAGGCTCTCGTTGGCGCGCGCGCCGTGGCAGATGCCCTGGGTCCGGTACACGTCGGCACCACGCTGGCGCAGCATGTATCCGGCTGCGGTGACAGCGGCCTCGACACGGCCGATGGAGTCGCGGCCCGTCATGCTGTCACCTGCAACTGGTCAGCTTCGGCTCGGGCCTGCCGGTAGCCGGCGTCCATGCCCTCGATGAACCCGCCGTCGTATCCGTCCGCGTAGGCGGTGTCCCGCTGCCGCTGCTGGCATTCGAGCATGTCGAGTAGCACCGTACGGCGCACGAGGCACACCTCGGCCGGGGCGAGAGCCCCGGCGAAGGCGACCATGCGATCAATGAAGGTCATCGCGCGGCCCACCAGCGGCAGCGCGAGCACCAGCAAGGCCAGCCGATTTCGGCGAACAGCGCGTGCTCGACCGCCTCGGAGTAGAGGCCGAGGCGCTGATACAGGCCGAGTACGGCGAACCTCGCCTCGAGGTCGTCGGTGGCGGTTATGCGGCGGCTCATCTCAGGCCGTCCGCACGACGCAGTAGAGGTGCCCACAGGCTGACACGCGCAACCCGGGGTTGTTGTGGCGGTGGACGCCGCCGCACTGGAACGGGCAGTCCTTGACGATCCACAAGTCTTGGATGGTCCTGTTACGGGTCGCGGCCTGGATCAGCTGGGCGCTGGCCTGCGGGACTACCTTTGCGGAACGGGTGCCGCGGAGGTCGGACATTTGGTACCCTTCCAATAGTTCGGAGTTGTTGGTCTGGTGGGATACTGGATCGCAAAGCATTGCGAGGGTCGGCCTGGGCGGGTCGGCCTTTCGCGTTTCTGGGGGAACATCAGGCCGCCAGGACGACGGGGCGCGGGAGCGGCAAGACCGTGGCGGCCGGGGCCGGCTTCGCGAGCAGCTGACGCAGGGTGTCTTTCTGGCGGCTTGTCAGCGGCGGGGCGTTGGCGACCAGTTCATCGAGTAGACGGTCGGCCTCGGCGAGACGCTCGGCGCCGCCGTAGATCTTCAGCCGTTGCTCATGGGTCAGCATCAGGCGGCCTCGCGGAGCGTGCGAAGCACCTCGACGTACCGCTTGAGCGCGCGTGGGTCGCGGGGCGTCATACGGGCGCCGCTCTCCCACTGCGAGATCGCGTGACGGCTTACGCCCACGATGTCGGCGACGGTTTGCTGTGAGAGACGACCATGAACTCGAAGCGCGCGCCGTTCCGCCGGAGCGGGCAGATCCTCGAAAACGCGCAGCTCAGCACGGACTTTGTCCGCAATTGAAGCGACCATGTGACCATTGAACACCACTAGCTGACTCCATGCAAGCTAGTGGATTCAAATGACGACAGTGGCGCGATTACTCGTCATTTGTTGACTATGAAATGGCGACTTGGAATGCTCACATCCATGAATCCCGAGGAGTCGCCGCCCCCACTGCCTGCCGCAGGAGGGTTCGTCGCAGAACCCCGACGGAAGGCAGCAGACGCGATCCTCTCCGCGCGTGAAGCCGCGCTAGGCGGCCTTCCCGTCGTGGTCACGGGTCCGTCGGACGACGAGCGCGTGCAAGGCATCGCCGCAAATTTCAAGATCGACGCCCCGCCGTTCTTTATCGAGGGCGCCGTGTCCCGCGGCGACTCTGGACTTGTCGTCACGCGCGTCTCGGTTGCCGCCCCGCCGCCCAGCGGAGTGACTCAGCGGTCATTGAGAGACACGCCCCTCGCCGACATCCTCAAGAAGATTCGCGCGCACGTCGCATGGGAGGAGGCCAGGCGCCAGGGCACGCGCGCGTTTCTCGGCCAAGAGCCGGCGCCCGGACTATTCGAACCTGGGGACACTCAGATTCCGCAGACGTCTGGTCGCACGCCGATGACCG
Source organism: Actinocrinis sp. (assembly GCA_035943635.1). GTDB lineage: Bacteria > Actinomycetota > Actinomycetes > Streptomycetales > Catenulisporaceae > DASZBX01. The sequence goes on from DASZBX010000143.1 coordinate 52,180, forward strand.
ACGAACTCCTGCGTCAGGTGGCGCTCGCCTTCCTTGAGGAGACCGGGCCGGGCAAGGATAAGCGCGCCATCCGGCGAATGGCCGAACGATTCGACCGGCCGGAGGGCACTTTGCGGACCTGGATCGCCCGAGCACGCAAGGAAGGTTGGCTCGGTCCCGGATCCAAGGGTCGGATTGGCGCGGAGCCCGGGCCGAAACTCACTGCCTCCCTGCGTCATCAGGGCCTTGGTGGTACGGCGGGCGAGTAGCGTCACCGTGTCCGCATCAGGTCTACATGGTCGCTTCGTGGCCGGTCCAACGCCGATTCGGATACCCCACAATCAATGTTATGGGGTATGATCGAATCATGACGTCAACCGATCTCGCCCCGCGCGTTCTGACCGGAACCGTGATGTCTTCGACCGCCCTCGATCAGCCGGACCCGTGGCCGGTGATCGTCGACCGGTGGATCGCCGCGCAGACCTCGCCGCGCACCCGCGAGGGATACGAGCGCGAGGCCCGGATCTACTCGGAGTGGTGCGAGCAGCGCGGACTGGATCCCCGCGTGGTCCGTCGGCACGACATCGAGGCCTACCGGAACGAGCGGACCGAGGCTGGCGACTCGGCCCGCACGATCGCCCGGCGACTGTCGGCGATCAGTTCGCTGTACACGTACGGCGGCGGCTACGGGCTCGGCGCCAATCCGGTCACGGGGGTGAAGCGGCCGAAGGTGGATCGCAACTCATCGCCGTCGCAGTCCCTCGCCCGCCGGGAGGTGCCGGAGCTGCTCGCGGCGGCCGAGGCGGACGGCCCGCGGTCGGCTGCCCTGGTGGCGCTGCTCGTCTTGGCCGGCCTGCGCGTGTCCGAGGCGCTGGCGGCCGAGGTGGGCGACCTCGGCCACGACAAGGGGCACCGGACTCTGACGATCCGGGCGAAGGGCGGCGCCGAGGTGAAGGTTCCGCTTGCCCCCGCGGTGGCGCGCGCGGTCGAGTCGGCGGCCGGGAAGCGGCCGGCCGGGCCGATCCTGGCGACCAGCTCGGGCAAGCCGATGGACCGCCGGCACGCGCACCGCACCATTCAGCGCCTGGCGAAGGCGGCCAGCGTCCAGGACGCCGAGCACATCGGCCCGCACGATCTTCGGCACACGGCGGTGACGGGGGTGCTGGAGATGACCGACAGTATCGACGCCGGGCAGCGCCTGGCCCGGCACGCCTCGCCGGTCACGACGCAGACCTATGACCACCGGCGCCGGAGCCTTGACGACCACCCGTCCTACGGCCTGGCAGGTTGGTTCGCCGCGAAGGGCTAGCACTACTCCATGCCCTCGAGGGGTTCGAGCCGGACGGTGGCCGGGTCGAAAGGTGCCCGGCCGGCCTTTCCGAGCAAGATCGTGACCTTGACCAACTGGGACACCACGGCCCGTTTGCGGTCCAGGATCATACGCTCCCAGGCCTCTGCCGGATCCTCGGCGAGGACCAGGTCGACGAGGATCCGGGAGCGCTGCGGGTGCGTCATCTTCGCCTCGACCTCGGCCAGACGCTCGCGGATGCGCCGGGAGGCGTCCCGGAACTCCCGTGGGTTGCCGTCGTCGTCATCGGCGAACTCCGCGGCAAGTGCGTCGAGCCGGCCGCGCAGCGCCACGGCCTGGGCGCGCAGGTCTGTCATGTCGGGTGCGTCGCGGTCGATCAAAAGCCCGGCGGCGTCGGCGCGAGACAGGCGCCTGACTACGTACTCCTCGACCCAGTCGTCGATCGGGTCGGCGAACCGAGCGAGATGCTTGACCGGGCCGCGGCACTTGTAGATCGGTTGCACGGTCGTGCCGGCGCTCTTGGACCCGCGCGAACCTGATGTGACCGTGGTGCCGTCCTGGCACACCCCGCACAGGGCGATCCCAGACAGCAGCCACCGGCGCCCCGGCCCCGGGCTGGTGGTCCGGTACACGTCCTCGAGGAGATGTTTCGCCGACCTCCACGTGTCCTCGCTGACGATCGCGGGCCAGGTTCCTGGATACAGGCTCCCAGGCGGGTCGCTGTTGCGGCGGCGCGCCGGGTACTCGCGCAGAGCCGCGTACCGCTCATTGAGCAGGAGTTGACGCACCGCGTTGTGGTCCCAAGGCTTGCCGTTGCGGTTCGGCCGGCCACGTTCGTTCAGGTCGCGGGCGAGGCCGGACAAGCTCACTCCGGCGAGCAGGTCGGCAAACAGTGCGCGCACGTCGTCGGCCTCGTCCGGCACGGTCTCCGTGCCGTCCTTCGTGTACCCGTAGCAGCGCGGTCCGCCAGGCGGTTTGCCCATCTCGACGTTCTGCTGCATCTTGCGCTGCTCCCTTTCGGAAAGCTGTTCGACCTCGAACGTGTCGACCTCGCCGAGCATGCCAGCAAGCATCCGGCCAGCCGCAGTGGTCAGGTCGAGCTCTGGACCTTTAACGCAGAGCACAGAGACGCTGTGCTTGCGGAAAATCTCAATTCCGGCTGCGCGTTCACCGCGATTCCTCCATAGTCTTCCCATGGCGTAGACGAGGACGGCGTCGACCTCTCCGCGTTGGATGGCCGCGAGAAGCTCGGCGTAGTCAGGCCTGGGACCGCCGTAGGTTGCGGACCTGTCGTTGTCGACGAACCGACGTCTGATAGTTAGGCCACGACGTTCCGCTAGAGCGTCGGTGTCCTCGTCTTGGCGCTGAACGCCGAGTTCATCGCCGGCTCGGTCCAGCGAGATTCGGGCGTAGGTTGCAGGGTTGCGGAATGAGGCCATGGGGTAGAGTATAGCCAGCGGTGCCCGCAGCCGCGGTAGGGGTTGACGGTCCAGCGGAACATCGGCGACTGGCCGGCGACCCGGTTGAGCACGGATTTGGCCTGGACCTCGTAGAAGGTGGCGCCGCGGAACTCCGGTGTGTCGAAGGTGCGGATGGTCGAGCCGGCCGTGAACAGGGCGATTTGGCCTTCCCCGGTGTCGGCACCGCGCTCGTCGCCGTCGTCGATCAGCTGGCCCGACCATCGCATGCGATGAGTATAGAACTAGCGTTCGAAAAAATGCCAGTGGCGGGGCGCGGGCAGAGGCTTTGGGTTGTTGCGGTGGAGGGCGTCACAGCCTTGCCGGGCGGTGTTAGGGCATTGCTGAGGCCCTGGTGTGCGGGGTGGCGGCCGGGCAGGCTAGCCTGCTCGGGTGAGTACCCTCGATGAAGTGGCCGAGCGCGATGGCTGGCGCTGCTGGGTGTGCGATGAGCCGGTCGACCCCGACATGTCGGTGAACGATCCGCGGGGGCCCAGCGTCGACAGCCGGACCGCCGACCGGAAGGCCAAGGTCGTCGAACGGCTCGCGCATCGCGGGTGCAACACCCGTAAGGGTGCGGTCAAGGTGGTCATCGCCTGGCCGGATCATTTGTTCGTGATCGAACCCGCGCCGCTGATCGCCGTTGCCGAGAGGCTGGAGCGCAAGGGTGGCCGCGAGTTGGTGGGGCGTTGTCCGACCAGACAGGACGCCCAGGAGGTGGCGGATTGGTTGGTGGACCGGTTCTCCCGACTGGTTCCGGGGCTTCCGGTGACTGCCGGGATTGAGGCCGGCGGCGGGCAGTTCCTTGTCGCCTTGGCTACCGGTCGCCGCTGACGGGATGCGGGCGGGGGCTTAAGCGGAGGGGCTTGAGCGGGGCGCGGTCCTGGGTGGGGCGGGATGTGTTCTCGGGGACGGTCGGTCGGTCAGTCGGCTGGGTTGGGGCATCTTGTGCTGCTGTTTTGTGGGCGGCGGGGGCGGTCGATTCAGGGGGAAGGTCATGGTTGGGGCTTGTCTCTGTTGTGCGGTCACGAGACGAACATGTTCGCTCCGTACTTGTTCGTAACGAACATGTTCGTTACGATGGGGGTATGACGACGAACTCCGAAGCTCCCCGCAGCCGTCGGGAGCGGCCGGCCAAACCGGCTCTGAGCAGGGCGGCCATCATTGAGACGGCGGTCCGGTTGATGCGCGCCGAAGGGCTGGAGCGGGTCACCATGCGTCGCCTGGCGCAGGAGCTCGACACCGGGCCGGCCTCGCTGTACGTGTACGTGCGCAACACGGCGCAGCTGCACGCGGCGGTCCTCGACGAACTGCTCGCCGGTGTCGACCGGAGCCCGGCCGAAGCCGGGGCCGCCGGCGACTGGACGGATCGGCTGGTGCAGATCCTCGCGTCGTACACGAAGGTCCTGTTCGAGAACCCCGGTCTGGCCCAGTCGGCGCTGGTGGCGCGGCCTTCGGGGCCGGGGTACCTCAGCCTCCTCGAGTCGCTGCTCGCACTGCTGGCCGAGGGCGGCGTTCCGGGGGATCGGGCCGCTTGGTTGCTGGACCTGCTCTTGCAGCTCGGCACCGCGACGGCGGCCGAGCAGGCGACCCGGGACCGCGCCGTCGACTCGCAGGATGAAGTGGACCAACTCGCCGCCGCGCTGGCGGTCGCCGACGCGGGCACGCATCCGCACCTGGCCGGGCTCGGCACCGAGCTGCTCTCCGGCACCGGCCCGGATCGTCTGGACTGGGGTTTTCGCGTACTGATCAGCGGAACTCTGCACACTCCGCGATAGCGCGGCTCGGATATTCCGGCATAGACATGGATGTAGACATCGATAGCTGTAGAACACGCCACTCGAAAGGGGCACTCACATGACCACACCAACGACTCACACCACACCGCTTCATCACCCGATCGCCGTAATCGGCGCGGGGCTCGGCGGTCTCGTGTTCGCCAGCGTCCTGCACCGGCACGGGATCGAGGCGGCCGTCTACGAACTCGACGCCTCCGCGACCGCCCGCTACCAGGGAAGCATGCTGGACATGCACGAGGAGTCCGGGCAGGCCGCGCTGCGGGCCGCCGGGCTGTTCGACGAGTTCCAGAAGATCGTCCACGTCGGCGGCGAGGCCATGCGGGTCCTGGACAAGGACGGCACCGTGCACTGGGAGGAGGACGGCGAGAACGGCAACCGTCCCGAAGTGCTGCGTACCTCACTGCGCGAGATCCTGCTCGCGACCCTGCCCGAGGGAACGATCCGCTGGGGGTCGAAGCTGACCGAGGTGCGTGCGCTCGGCGGTGGACGGCACGAGGTCACGCTCGCCGACGGCCGGACCTTCACCACCGACCTGCTCGTCGGCGCGGACGGAGCCTGGTCGAAGGTGCGCCGACTGGTTTCGGACGCCGAACCCGTCTACTCCGGGCTGTCGTTCGTCGAAGCGCACCTGCTGGACGCCGACGTGCGTCACCCGGACAGTGCCGAGCTGATCGGGTCGGGCCTGATGTTCGCTCTTTCGGATGAGAAGGGTTTCATCTCGCACCGGGACAGCGACGGCAAGCTGACCGTGCACGCCTCGCTCAAGACCCCGGCCGACTGGGTCACCTCGGGGGCGGTCGACTTCGCCGACCCGGCCGCGGCGAAGGCGGGCGTCCTGGAGCACTTCGCCGACTGGGACGAGGAGTTGCGCCGGCTCATCGCCGACAGCGACGGCGCGCTGGTCCCGCGCGCGATCTACGCGCTCCCGGTCGGGCACAGCTGGCCGCGGACGCCCGGCGTGACGCTGCTCGGCGACGCCGCGCACCTGATGTCGCCGTTCGCCGGGGAGGGGGCGAACCTGGCCATGCTCGACGGTGCGGAGCTCGCGGCGGCGGTCGCGGCGCACCCCGGGGACGTGGAGGCGGCTCTGGCCGAGTACGAGCGGGCGCTGTTCCCGCGCAGCGAGGCGGCCGCGGGGGAGTCGGCGCGCAATCTCGCGACGCTGCACGGGCCCGACGCGGTGCGCAGCCTGCTCAGCATCGTCGGCGGGCCGGTAGCGCAGTAACACAGCGCAGTGGCGGCGCGGGGCGCGGGAGTCGGAAGCCGTGCAACCTGCGCAGTAACACAGCGCAGTGGCGGCGCGGGGTGCAGGGGTCGAGAAGCAGTGCCACCTGCGGTGTCGGCCGAGCGGGTGACACCCGTGTGGCCCATGGGGCGGGGGTTCCATCGGACGGTTCATGCGTGTTCTGATGTCAGAAGACGAATGCGGTGTTAGATTTCGGACAATCTTTACCAAGATGCCCGGGAGTGGGACCGATCGCGGACTATCGTGACAAACGGCCGGTTGTTTAGGCTGGCTAAGTTGATTGCGACCCCGGCCGCGGTCGACCGGCACCGCAGCGGAAGGAACGAGACATGTCCAGCGCACCCCGACTGACCGAACCGATCACCGTCCCCGCCACGCGGGGGACCTGCCCCTTCGATCCGCCCCCGGCCTACCGGCAGGCGCGCCTGGAGGATCCGGTCTCCCGGGTCGAACTCTGGGACGGGTCCACCACCTGGATGGTCACCCGCTACGAAGACGTCCGCGCGGTCCTCGGCGACAAGCGGTTCAGCGCGGAGGCCGACCGGCCCAACTTCCCGTTCACCAGCCCGGGCCGCCGGGAGCTGAGCACCGTCGGGCAGAGCTTCATCCGGATGGACGACCCCGAGCACGCCCGGTTGCGCCGGATGCTGACCGGCGACTTCATGCTCAAGAAGATGACCGCCCTGCGGCCGCAGGTGCAGGAGATCGCCGACGGCCTGCTGGACCGGATGACCGCCGACCGCGCGGAGGCCGACCTCGTCGCCGAGTTCGCCCTGCCGCTGCCCTCGCTGGTGATCTGCCTGCTGCTGGGCGTGCCGTACGAGGACCACGAGTACTTCCAGCGGTGCAGCCGGGTCATGCTCGACAGCCGCTCCAAGACCGAGGAGATCCTCGAGGCCCGGCAGAGCCTGCTCGACTACATGTCCCGGCTGACCGCCGAGAAGCGCAGGAGCCCCGACGACGGCATCCTGAGCCGGCTGGCCCAGCGCGAGGACCTGGACAACGACGAGACGGCCCGGATGGGCCTGCTCCTGCTGATCGCCGGCCACGAGACCACGGCCAACATGACCTCGCTCAGCGTGCTGGCCCTGCTGCAGAACCCGGACCAGCTGGCCCGTCTGCGCGCCGAGCCCGAACTGATGAACGGCGCGGTGGAAGAACTGTTGCGCTACCTGACGATCGTGCACTCGGGCGTGGCCCGGGTCGCGATCGAGGACATCGAGATCGGCGGGACGACCATCCCGGCCGGCGACGGGGTCCTGTGCATGATCAACGAGGCGAACCGGGACGACGACGCCTTCGCGCACGGCGACGCGCTCGACGTCGCCCGGGACGCCCGGCGGCACGTGGCCTTCGGCTTCGGCGTGCACCAGTGCCTCGGCCAGCCGCTGGCCCGGCTGGAGCTGCAGGTGGCGCTCAGCACGATCCTGCGCAAGCTGCCCGGGCTGCGGCTCGCGGCGCAGTACGAGGACATCGCCTTCCGGCACGAGATGCTGATCTTCGGCGTGGAAGCGCTCCCGGTGGCCTGGTGACCGGGATCCCGACAGGAGGAGGAGTCATGCACGTCGAGATCGATCAGGACAAGTGTTGCGGATCCGGGCTGTGCGCGCTGACCGCGCCCGAGGTCTTCGATCAGCGGGACGAGGACGGGATCGGGTACGTGCTCGACCCGGCGCCGACCGACGACGAGGTCCAGACCCGGGTGTTCGACGCGGAGAAGATGTGCCCGGCCTCGGCCGTGTCGGTGACGGAGAACCGGTAGCAGAAGGCTGAGTAGCAGACCGGTCCCTGTCGCCCCCCGGTAGGGGAACGGCGGGGACCGGCGTGGTGCGCCGGCTGGTCCGGCTCACCCGGCTGTGGCGACCGCCCGCCAGGCGGGGTCGAAGCCGAGCAGGGCGGCCGTCGCGGTGGCCGCGTCCGCTGTCTCGGCGGCTTGGTCGTGGGTTTGCGCCCACGGCGGTACCCAGGCGTCGAGCGCGGCGAGCGTGCCCGGGAAGGTGCGCCCGGCCTCGCGCACGAGCATCGGCGCGAGTTCCCCGGCCTGCTCGCGCAACGCCACGATCAGCTTCGGCAGCCACGGCAGCAGCACCCGGTCCGGCAGTTGCCCGAAGGCCTTGGACATCATCTCCACCACGAACGGCGCGAGGGCCGGCGCGATCTCCAGGGCCTGCACGAAACCGCTCAGGTACTGCGGCACCGCGGGCACCACGAGCGGGTTGGCCAGCAGCTCGGAGACCTGCGAACGCAGTTCGTCCATGGTCAGCTCGCCGAGTTGGAAGCGGGCCGCCCACAACAGCGCCACCTTGGCGGGCGTCTGCGGATGCGACTGCCGGACGGCGATCTCCAGCTGCGCGTGGTCGCAGCCGAGGGACAGCGCGAGCGTCTCCATCCCGAACAGGAACCCGAGCATGGCCGCGACCTGCCGCGGGCCGGCGTTCTCGTCGGCGAAGGCGCCCGGCAGCAGGGTGCAGTAGTGCGCGTAGCCGCCAGTCGCAAAGGCCTGACACCAGGCCGGCAGTTCGGGTTCGGTGGTGCGGACATGGGCCAGCAGGCGGCGGATCCGCTTGAGCACCTCCGGCGCGTCGTCCGCGGTGCGTTCGGCGGCGAGCAGCTCGACCGCCCGGTTGCCGAGGTCGCCGGCCAGGCGGCGGCCGGTGAGGTGGATCAGGGCGTCCTCGACGGCGCGCAGGGCGGTGGCCGCGGTGGCGTCGGGGGAGTTCACGGATCGGCGCAGCCGCTGTTCCAGCACCTGTTCGACCGTGATGCCCTCGTAGCCGAGTTCGACCAGGGCGCGCTGGTGGCGGGCGATCGCCAGGTCCCAGCTTTCCTGGATCGGCCGTTCGCCCAGGCCGCGGGAGCCCATGATCGGCCGGACGGCGTCTTCGGGCAGCAGTCTGCGCAGGATCCAGAGCAGGTCCGAGCAGGGGATCAGGTCGGGGGTGGCGCCGAGGTCGGGCAGGGCCCGGCGTACCAGGTTGCGTTCCAGGTCCAGGCCGAGCGGGGCGAGCCGGTCCAGCACGTCCCGGGCCAGCGGCGGCAGGGCCGCGTAGCCGACCTGGCCGACCCGGTCCCCGCCGAGCAGGATCTCGCACAGCCGACGCACGTCCCGGCGGCCGGGCACCTTGTCCTTCTCGATGCAGGTGATCGCGGCGTCCTGGAAGTCGTACGGGGTCGGGCGCCGGCGGCCGCGCATCTCGGCGAGCAGGATCGAGGTCTGGTACACCGCGATCGCGTCGGCGGTGCCGGCCAGGTAGCCGTTGCGCCGGGCCAGGGCGACGATGTCGACGGACCAGCTGAGCAGTTCCGCCTCGTCCAGGGCGTCCAGGCGCGGGGGCCCGGTCATGAATCCGCTCAGCCGGTCGGTCGCCGCAGCCGGCTGGGTCGAGTCGGCGCCCTGGGCCGCGGTGGTCGCAGCCTTCTGCGTCTTGGCGGGTTTCTTGGTCTTCTTGCCCTGTTGTCCTTCGAGCACGAAGGGCTTGGCCCCGCTGCGTTTGACGGCTTTGGTCCAGGTCGCGGCGGCGATGGAGACCGAGCCCGGGGCCAGGCCGAACTGGGCTTCGATCGCGCCGTGGCTGGACGGGATCAGGCCGTACTGCCAGCGGGTCGCGGTGCGCGGGCCGATCTCGTAGGCCGGGGCTTCGGCGGCCAGGCCGAACTGTTCGACCCGGCTGGCGGCGTGGAAGGCGCCGCAGATGTACAGGCACTGATGCGGGTCGGTGCCGGTGGCGGCGAGGTGCTCGCGCATCCTCGTCCACATGTAGCGCTCGCGCTCTTCGTCCTGGTGTTCGTCGCGGTCGCGGCGCAGCCGCCGGAACAGGCTGCCGATCAGGACCATGACTTGGCGGTAGGTGTCGTGGTCGGCGCCGGTCAGTGGTTGTTCGACGTACTGGTCCCACCATTCCGACCAGTGCCGGACCTTGCCGTGGTGCAGCAGGTGCTGTTCGAGTTCGGCGAAGTGCGGCCGCAGGTCGCCCATGCCGATGCCGACGGCGTCGCCGTGCAGGGCGGCCCCGTCTTCGGCGTTCGCCGTCTCGGAGTCCTGCGCGTCCTGGTCCGCGGGGCTGTTCTCCCGGCCGGCGGCGGGCTTCGGCGGGTCCTTCGGGGTCCACTGGAACACGTGGTCGGTGGAGCGGTCGACCAGGACCAGTTCGACGCCCGGGGTGTCGAGAGCGTACGCAATGGCCTGATACTCCGCGGAGGCCTCGGTGAACGGGGCGACCACGCTCAGCGGCGACCAGTCGGCCGGGAAGCCGTCCGTCTCGCTCGCGAAAGCCTGCAGGGCCACCGGGAGCCGGCAGTTGCGCAGCTCCTCGAGCAGCGGCCGCATGTCCTCGCACAGCTCCAGGTAGATCACAGTGGGCTGTTTCTCCCGGAGCCTGCGCACCATGGCCAGCGCGGACGCCGGGGAGTGGTGGCAGACCGGGAAGATCTCCAGTTCCTCGCGCAGGGCGCGGTCGACGTCGTCGACGATGCCGGCCAGGATCCCGGCCACGGTGTCCGAGCCGCCGCCGAAGATCTCGGCGGCGTCCAGCAGCTGTTCGCGCAGGGCGCCGAACGGGCTCGCGGCGGCGGGCCGGTCCGGGCCGGCGGCCGGGTTCGCGCGGTGCGCGACGGGGGGGATTCACGAGAGGGCCGCGATCGCCTCGCGGCCGCCGTCCAGGAAGCCCTGCCAGGCGCCGTCCTTGCCGTCCTTGGCCCTGGGTTCGATCACGCCGTGCCAGAACTTGTTCAGGATGGTCAGGTCCTCGGGGCTGCGCCGGGCCAGCGAGCCGACCATCGAGGCGGCCAGGGTCTGCGCGGTCAGGGTGCGGTCGCCGAAGAACTGGCTGTGCAGGATCGCGTCCTCCAGCACGCCGATCTGTTCGGCCGTGGACAGCGCCGACTCCAGCTTCTCGTCGTCGCTGCCGGCCGCCGCGGCCGCCGTGCGCAGGTCGGCGAAGCTCTGCAGCAGGATGTCGAGCAGGGTCGGCGGCACCTCCAGGTCGATCTGGTGCCGGGCCAGGAGTTCGGCGGTGCGGAAGCGGACGATCTCGGCCTCGCTCTTCCTGTTCGTCACCACCGGGATGCGCACGAAGTTGAACCGCCGCTTGAGCGCGGAGGACAGGTCGTTGACGCCGCGGTCCCGGCTGTTGGCGGTCGCGATGATCGAGAAACCGGGCTTGGCGAAGGCGATGTTGTCGTCTTCCAGTTCCGGGATGGACACGTACTTCTCGGACAGGATCGAGATCAGCGCGTCCTGCACGTCGCTGGTCGAGCGGGTCAGTTCCTCGAACCGGCCGATCACGCCCTGGTGCATCGCGGTCATGATCGGCGAGGGGATCATCGATTCCCGGGACTGGCCCTTGGCGATGACCATGGACACGTTCCACGAGTACTTGATGTGGTCTTCGGTGGTGCCGGCGGTGCCCTGGACCACGAGGGTGGAGTTGCGGCTGATCGCGGCGGCGAGCAGTTCGGCCAGCCAGCTCTTGCCGGTGCCCGGGTCCCCGATCAGCAGCAGGCCGCGGTCCGAGGCGAGGGTGACGATGCTGCGTTCGACGAAGCTGCGGTCGCCGAACCATTTCGGCGCGATCTGCCGGTCGAGGTCGTCCGAGCGCTCGGAGCCCAGGACGAAGGTGCGCACCATGGCGGGGCTCAGCCGCCAGGAGAAGGGCTTGGCCCCGTCGTCGACGGATTCCAGCCAGTCCAGTTCCTCGGCGTACTTGACCTCGGCGGGGGCGCGCAGCAGATCATCGGTCATGGTGGTCTCCTAGTCGAGGAAGGTTTTGAGTTCGCGGACGAGTTTCTGGATCTTGCCGGAGATCACCGGGGTGCCGAGGTTCTTGAACCGTTCCCGGAACCACGGGTTGACGATCTGGTGGCCGGAACTGGTGACCGAGCCGACCGGGATGAACTTGGCCCCGGAGCGGTGGATCGCCTCGAGCGACTCGTACAGCTGCTGGCAGTGGCTTTCGTAGAAGTCCGAGATCCAGACGACGACGGTGTTGCGCGGGTCGGCGACCTTCGGCTGGGCCAGGGCCAGGGCGGTGGTGCCGTCGGTGCCGCCGCCGAGTTTGGTGCGCAGCAGCACTTCGAAGGGGTCGTGTACCCAGGGGGACAGGTCGATGGCGCGGGTGTCGTAGGCGACCAGGTGCACGTCGACTTTGGGCAGTCCGGCGAGGATGGAGGCGAGGATGGTGCAGTTGACCATCGAGTCGACCATCGAACCGGACTGGTCGACGACCACGATCATCCGCGCGGGCACCGTGCGTTTGGCGGTGTGCCGGTAGAAGAGCTTGTCGACGTAGAGTATCTGGTCTTCGGGGCTCCAGTTGGTCAGGTTCTTCCAGATGGTGCGGTCCAGATCGAGGTTGCGGTACACGCGTTTGGGCGGCACGGACCGGTCGAGCGTGCCGGCGCTGGTCTGCTGGACCTGGGTGCGCAGGACTTGGGCGACCTCGTCGATGTACCGGCGGATCAGGGCTTTGGCGTTCTTCAGGGCGACGCCGGACAGGTTGTGCTTGTCCCGCAGGAGTTGCTCGATCAGCGACATGCTCGGGGTCAGCCGGGCGGCCAGGCGCGGGTCGGCGAGCACCTCGCGCAGGTTCATCCGGCGGACCAGGTCGCCTTCCATCTCGGCCAGGACCTTGCCGAGGTCGGCGGCGCCGTCCGGGCCGAGGGCCGCTTGGAGCCAGGCGGAGTCCTGCTGCCAGCAGGCCAGGTGGGTGGCGCTGACGGCGGCGGGCGGGGCGGCGAACACGTTCAGCAGGAGTTTGGAGACCAGGGCCGCTCGGCGGACCGGGTCGGAGTCTTCTGCTGCCGTGGCTGGCTGCGGCTGGTCGGGGTTCGCCGATTCTCCCCGCCCCGGCTCGGTTTCCGTCTTCATCAGGCCCTTGAATTCGGGTTCGAGGGCCGGGAAACGTTGCACGATCGTGTCGACCGACACCCCGGGGTCGAGCAGTGCGGAGGGCAGGCCGAGGTCGTCGACCACGGCGAGGCTCGCCGTCTCGAGGGACGGCTGTTCTTCGCTGCCGAAGAGCCGGGACAGCAGGCGCCAGTAGAGGACCTGGCGGCGGTGCTCTTGCGGGCTGCCGGCTTGGAATTCGGCCTCGCCGGGCGCGGACTCTGGCGTGGGCGTGGGCGTGGGCGTGGGCGTGGAGGTGGGTGTGGACGTGGTCACTTTCGCAACAGCCTTCCCGCCCGTTCGCACAGCACCGCGAGCGGGTCGCCGGATTTGGTTTCGGCCTGGACGACCTTGGGATCGGTGGGCCCGAGCGCCCACGCGCCGCCGTGGACCTGCACGATCTTGGTCTTGACCTTCGTCTGGACGGCCAGCGGGCGCAGCCTCCACTGCCCGGCGTCCCAGCGGATCAGGCCTATGCATGCGCTCGACGTGCGCAGCAGCGCCGGGGTGAGCGGTCCGCTGGTGGGCAGGCGGTCGGTCTCGACGGCGAGGTCGTGGCCGCCGAGCTTCCAGACGTCGCCGTAGGTCTTGTAGCCCTCGATCAGCACCGGTTCGGAAGATCTGCACCGGGTGCCGGTCCAGCGGTGCGACGGCTGGGGCGATCGCGGTCGGCAGCAGAATCCGTGCGGTGGCAAAGGGATCTGCGGGTTCGCCGAGCGTGGCGTGCTGCTCGGGCCAGGGGAGGTGTCCGTTCGCTGACAGTGGGACGTCGCGGAGGTCGACGCTTCGGTTTTCGGCCAGTGCGGCCAGCAGGATCGGGTAGTCCGTGAACAGCCGCCAGACGGCCGGGCCGGTGATGGTGTCGGTCTTCGCCGCGGTGACGCTCGTGCGGATCAGACGCGACTCGGCGTCGGCGGACTCCAGGACGGCGTGGACCTGGATCTGCGCGGCCGTACCGTGTTCGAGGACGTCGACGCCCAGGACCATCAGCCGGCCGGAGACTGTCTCAGGGGTCTCGGGTACGCTGCCGTGGGTGAGGAGTACGGCGCGCATCCAGAGGTCGGCCCAGCGCCGCATCGGGATCCGGTCCGCGGAACCCACCGGGCACGAACTGCGCAGCTCTGCGGCGAGCCCGTCGAGTATCACGGCCGCGCGTCGCAGGGCCGGGTCCGCCAGGAGGCCTTCGAGCGGCCGGTCCGCGCCGGAGACGAGTTCGTGGTTCACGCCGCGCCAGCCTGCGATCGCCACCTCGGGCTCTTGCGCAGGGACGGTGTCGGGCCTGCGGAGGCGGTATTCCAATGGACCGGGGTTGTCGTCGCCTCTACAGTGAGGCGGGGCCGAGCAATGAGGAGGGGGAGGCCATCATGCGTGCGCATTATCCGCGGACGCCGCATCTGCCGTGGTCTCCTGGAGCGACCTCGGATGACATGCGGACGACGGATCTGTCGGGTCTGCGCGGCCGCGAGGTCGTGGTGACCGAGAAGTTGGACGGGGAGAACACCACCCTGTACCGCGACGGGTTGCACGCGCGGTCGCTCGACTCGGCGCACCATCCTTCGCGGGCGTGGGTGAAGGCGTTGCAGGCTCGGATCGGGCCGGAGATTCCGCCGCAGTGGCGGGTGTGCGGGGAGAACGTGTTCGCCCGGCATTCGCTGGCGTATCAGAACCTGGATAGTTGGTTCTACGGGTTCTCGGTGTGGGACGGTGACACCTGCCTGGGCTGGGATCGGACCGTCCGGTACCTGCATCGGCTCGGGGTTCCGACGCCGCGGGTGTTGTGGCGCGGGGGGTTCGACGAGCGTGCGTTGCGTAAGCTGCGGCTGGACTTGAGCGCGCAGGAGGGGTACGTCGTTCGCGCGGTCGCAGAGTTCGAGCGCGCCGATTTCGGTGCGCGGGTGGCCAAGTGGGTGCGGTCGGGGCATGTGCAGACCGATGTGCACTGGATGCAGGCGGCCGTGGTGGAGAACGGGCTCGGCCCGGCGTCGGCGCTGTGGGACGTCCGCTCGGGCGCGCCCGCTGACGCCGAGGCCTTGGCGGCTGCGGTGGGAATGCCGCTGGGGCCGAGGGAATTGATCGAACCGGTCCTTGCGCAGGTATCGGCGAATCTTGATGAACTCGGCCGTCGCGGTGATGCGCGGCTCGCGGGGGTGCTGGCTGCGTTGCTGCATGACGTACGCCGCGCCCGGCTGGCTCCCGGGCTTGCCGCTTCGGTGGGGATGCCGCTTGCTCGGCGGGTCATGGACTTGGTCGGATTGGCGAGCGCGTTGCATGATCCGTTCCCTGATGAGGGGCGGCGGGCTGGATTGGTGCGTATGTCGTTTGCGGCGGATTTGGGTGTGCTGCATGCGGTTGCCGGGGCTGTGTTGGCCGGGCATAGGAATGCTGCGGCCGAGGCGGCGCGAGAGCAGGTCGAGTGGTCTGCGCTGTTCGCTGAGGATGCCGGTCTGCTGGGCGAGGATCCTTTTGCGGCGCTGTGGAACGGGCTGCGTTCGGCGTTCGCTGATCTGGCTGACAAAGGCGATGGTGACGCTGACGTGGCGGACCGTTGCTGGGCTGAGACGCGTGAGGCGCACGCCCGCAGGCCCGTCGCGACTGCGGAGGAGGCGGTTGCGGCGACGTGGCGCTGGCGTTCCGGCGAGTTCCCGCGCCTGATCCATCTGGCCGGTCCGTCCGGCAGCGGCAAGAGCACCTTCGCGGCGCGGCTGACGGGTGTCGACACCCGGATCAGCCTGGACGATCTGCGTGAGGCGCGCGGCTCGCGTGCGGATCAGCGGGCCAATCGTGAGGTGCTCGGCGAGGGCGTGGATCGGCTTGACGCCGCGCTGGCCAAGGGCGGGACAGTGCTCTGGGACACGACGTCGCTCGATCCGCGGATGCGTTCGCTCGTGCACGGATTTGCCAGCCGCCACAACGCTTTGGTGACGCATGCGGTCGTGCTTGTGGGTGAGGACGAACTTCTTCGCCGCAACGCTGTTCGCGCTCATCCCGTGCCGCCGACCGTGCTCGCCGCACAGCTGCGCCGGTTCGCGCCGCCGTATCCGGGCGAGGCGCATCGGACGTGGTACATCGGCGCGAGCGGGACGGTAGAGGACGCGGACGGTGTGCTCGGCACGCTGAACGACGCGGCCGCTGATGTCGGCGTCGGAGCTGGAGGGGGAGCGGTTTGATGCGTACCAGCGAGGAGATTTATCACCGGGTGCGCTGGGATCCGCGCTTCGATCCGTCCAGGTTCGTGTTCGGGGTCGAACAGCGTGCTGCGGCGGTCAAACGGGTGCCCCTGCCTGGTTTCGTGCCCGGCGGCGAGATCCCGTGGCATCGGGTGCTGTTCGTCGAAGCGGAGGGCGAGGTGGTCTGGGACCGTGCGACGGGCCTGGACCGGATCGACGAGTCGGGCTTGGGGCGCGCGCAGGTTCCGAGGCTGCTGCGCGCGCCGCATTTCGTTGCTGGCACGCCGCATGCCTGGGATCCGGGTGTCGGCAGATGGCAGCCGTTCGTTGCGGAATTCGTCGGCCGGGCTGGCTGGTCTGGTCGATCTGCCCGAGCGGATCATGGTGCGGGCCCGCGCGACCATGTTCGGATCCTGACCTGGAACACGCTCTGGGACAAGTACGACGGCGACCGCATCCAGACTTCGCGACGCAGGCCACTGCTGCTCGCCGTGCTCGAACGTGCCGATGCGGACGTGATCGCCCTCCAAGAGGTCGAACCCCAACTCCTGGCGATGATTCTGGCCAGCGCATGGGTGCGCGCCGACTACACGGTGAACACGGATCCGCGCGGCAAGGAGGTCGACCGCGGCGGCTTGCTGCTGCTCAGCCGCCTGCCGATGCGCGAGGCGGGCTCGACCGTACTCGGCCAGCGCAAGGGCGTGGCCGCGATCACGGTCGACACGGACTCCGGGCCGCTCGTCGTCGTGGCGACGCACCTGAGCAGCGACCACACCGACAACGGCGCGGACCGGCGCCGGGAGCAGTTGGCCGTGATCGGCGAGGGATTGGCCTCTGTTGACGGCGATCTCGTCCTGGTCGGTGATTTCAACGACCGCAGCGAGGATTCCGACGCAGGCCCGGCCGCCGCGTTGGGCATGCTCGATGCCTGGACGGCTGTGCACGGACCCTTCGACCACACACCGACTTTCGACCCGCTCCGCAATCCGCTCGCTGCTGTGTCGTCACTGTCCGGGCGCGCGGCGAGGCTTGACAGGGTGCTGGTTCGCCGAGGTGGGTTGCGTCCGGTCGCGGCTGTTGTTTACGGCGATGTGCCGGCAGAGGACGGACTGTTCGCCTCCGACCACTTCGGCGTTCTCGCGGATCTGGAAGTGAAGCCAGCCGCTTCGACTGCTGGCGATGCTGGCACGGCGAACGTACTCGACGTCCCCCCGACGGCACGAACCGCACTGGCCTGGATCCCGCCGGAGGAGTTGTGGCCGGCGATCCAGAGCATCCGAGCCGAGTACGATCCCCAGGCCAGCCAATGGCCACCGCATGTCAATATCCTGTTCGGGTTCGTACCCGAGTCGGAGTTCGAGCGGGCCGCGCCCCTGGTCGAGTCGGCTCTGGCGCAGATCACGGCGTTCGCCACGCGGCTAGACGGCGTGCACACCTTCGGCCACCGCGATGAGGCGACGCTGTGGCTGGATCCGGCGGTCGGAACCGAGAACCAGTGGGCGGATCTGCGTCATGCGCTGGAACGGTGCTTTCCACGATGCCGAGGCCGGGCCGAGGGATTCACGCCGCACCTGACCCTCGGACGTACCCGGAACCCGCAGCGTACTGCTTTGCAGGTGGCCGCGCGCCTGTCCGCGATGACGGCCGAAGTCGGCGAACTGGTGCTGCTGTCCCGGCGCGGCGACGAACCTATGCGCCCTCGCGCGATGGTCACGCTGGGGACCGGCAACCGACTGCGCTTGCTGCCGGAGACCGATGACGCCTTTTCCCCTGCTGCGCCAACTACAAAGGCTGGCACCGAGATGGGCTGGCTCACCCCGGACCCGCGGCGTGACGCTCTGGCCGCTCGGACTGCCGAGAACTTGGCACGGGCCTTGCCGAATGCGGTTGTCTACACGGTCGGGTCTCGGCGTATGGACTGCGCGTTGCCGGGAGCGGACTTGGATCTCGTGGCCGCGCTCGGCGGTGACGCCGCGGACCTGGCCGACCTTGCGAGTCTGGTCCGCGGGTGTCTGCCGAAAGCCACCCGGCTGCGGCAGGTCGTCGGCGCCCGAGTGCCCGGTCTGAAATTCACCGTCTCAGACCTCGATGTCGACTTGAGTATCGTTGCTACCGGCCAGATCCCGCCCGCCGAGGCCGTGGCACGCCGCGCGGAGCTCGGCGAAGCTGCCGCGACCACCCTGAGCGCCGTCAGCGACGCCGACGCGATCCGTGCCGCCGCCTACTCCGGATCCACTTCGCAAGAGGGGGCAACGGAATCCGGCCACGCCATGTTCGCTTACCTGGCCCGCGGCGTCAAAGCGTGGGCCAAGGCCCGCGGACTCGACTCGGCTCCGTTCGGTGGCCTGCCGGGCGTGGCCTGGTCTGTGCTCGCAGCCCGCGTCGTCACGGACGCAGCCGCTTCTCAACAACTGCTCCAGCGGTTCTTCGCCACTTGGGCCGCATGGGACTGGCGTGAGCCGGTATTCATCGGCGCGCCCGCGCCGACAGATGCACCAGAGTCGCAGGCATCTGTGACTGTTCTGACTCCTGCCTACCCGGTCCGCAACTGCGCCGTGCACGTGGGCCCGGCAGGCCGAGACCTGCTCGCCGCCGAGCTGTACCGCGCGTGGGGAATCACTGAAGCAGCAACGGAATCCGGCGCGGATCCCTGGGCCGAACTCCTGGAACCGCCACCCCTGCACCGCCGCCACGCAGCATGGGCGGTGCTGACCGTTAGAGCCGACCAACCCTCAGCCTTCGACCGCACCCAGGGCAAGGTCCGCGGTCGCATGCTGGCCCTCCTCGCAGCACTCGACGAGGCCGGAATCCCCGACGCCCACGCCTGGCCGCGCCCCTTCGAATCCAGCCCCACCAACTCCCGCTACGCCATCGGCCTCGGCCGCACACCGCCCGACAAGACCGCCCTGGCGGCCATCGCGAGCCGATGGACTACGGGCCTTTCCGGCGTCACGATCGATGTGGTCGACTGCGCCGCAGTGCCGACCCTGCGTTGACCGCAGCCGTTTGACCTGCAAAGAAGAAGGGAGGGCTTCTCCCTCTCGTGTCCTCGGTGACTATGCCTGAACATTGAGAAAGAAGCCCTCGCGGAAAAGAATAGGGGATCCCCGCACCCCTCACGGACAGTTCGCCAATAAACCACCCTGTCGCGGTGTGTCGCGAGACCGTCACACAAACGGTCGACCCCCGTCCGCTGGTCAGCCCGCCCGACCCGATTCTCACCCCGCGAAACTAATCCGGCATCGTGTCGGCAAACCGCCAAACGATCAAGACAACCGCCCTCTGGCAGGCCGTACCGGATCCGGTGATGCGTTCACCGAACCCTGATCTGGGACAACTCCCGGTCGGTGCGCGCCAGGTCGAAGAAATCCTGGTCGAAATCGGTGAGGCCAATCCATTCGAGCCATTCGGTGAGTTTCGTCATGGCGTTCATGGTTGGGGTCTCTGAGCGCGTCGAGCAGCTGCGCATAGCCCCAAGGGCCGCCACAGTCCTCGGGGGGACAGTTATGGGCGCCGTCGGTGCAGGTGGGGCGTTCGACGTGGGCGACGGATTTCTCCAGCACGATGTCGTGTTCCCAGTCGTCGCCGAAGTCGTAGTCGTACTTCAGCTTCTGGCCCGCGCCGTATCAGATCCGACAGGCGGACTTCCGCTTCGTCGCGGAAATCCAGTTCTGCGTCGGGGATCCCGTAAGAGTAGCCGTGAGAGTCGGTATCCGGCATCGGCCGGCCGGGCCGACTTGCTCCGGCTCGGCTTGCCTGACGTGTCCGCCGGGGCTGACGAGCGCGAGGACTGCGTGGCCGCCAGCGCCGCGGAGGTCGACAGCTCGATGGCGGCCTCGGTCTCGGGATGTCCGCTGCGGCGGATGAGCTGCTCGCCCGGGTCCAGCGCGAAGGCACGGCAAACGTCCGCACTGTGGTCCGCGGGTTCGTCGGAGGCCGGGTCCAGATCGTCCGGCGGGTCCGCGTCGTCGTCTTCGACGAAGCCCACGGTGATCGCGAAGGCCATCAGCCACAGCGCGAGCACGCCCCCGTCCGGGCCGTCCGGCCACACCCCGTACGCCGGCCCCGCGCTCGCCGTGCCGCGGCGACGAGGTCCGCGGGTTTGGGTACCCCGGTCGTGGTGACCAGCCGCCCTTGCGCAGCTCTCTGCGACAGGCCGACCGCAGGACCGAGAAATCGCCTGGCGCCGCTGCTCGCCCGGGCGGCCGCGGCGAGCCGGGGGAGATCCGCGCCGTCCGACACCGGCGATGGGTCTGAGCGGGGAGATCGGTCCGCTGCCATACCTGGTACCTACTCCCTGCGATCGAGGGCGGTGCGCAGTATCGCTGCGCACATGGCGAGCAGAATTCTTCGACGCCGACCACCCCCGGACACGGCGAACGCCCAGCCGGCCCGGAGCGGCGGGCCGGCCCGGAGGCCGATTCCGTGCTCCAGGCCGACTGGGCGGACCCGAAGAAACGTCATGCGGGCAGCAGGATCAGCCCGCGGTCAACCACCTGCGGATCTCCGCCTTGCGGACCTTGCCTGTGACGGTCTTGGGCAGTTCCGGCACGATTTCCAGGCGCTGCGGGAGGAACTTCTCCTCCTGCCCGTGTTCCAGCAGGTGCTCCCGGATCTCCGGCAGCGTCGGCCGGTCGCCGTCGCCGCTGGGCACGAGCACGACCACGATCGGGTCGTCCGTGTGCCCGGTCGGGCCGACCACGCTGGCCTCGGCGATCTTCGGGTGCCGGACCAGGACCGCCTCCAGTTCGGCCATCGGCAGGACGGAGCCGTCCCGCATGATGGCGTCCTTGGCCCGGCCCAGGACCCGGATGCCGCCGCGGCCGTCGTCCCGGGCCACGTCGCCGGTGTCGAACCAGCCGCCGGTAGTGAGCTCGGCGTCGAAGTCGTCCTGTTGCTTGTAGTAGCCCAGCGCCCGGGACGCGCCGCGCACGCGCAGCCGGCCCACCTGGGCGCGCTTGCTCGAGTCCTGGCAGTTGTCGATCCGGATCTCCATCGCGCCGATCGGCCGGCCGTGGCTGTGCGCGGCCCAGTCCTGGTCGTAGTCGGGCCGGCTGATGGTGATCGGGCCGAATTCGGACATGCCCCACACCGAGTACGTCACCGTGTCGAAGGTCGCGCGCAGTTCGTCGACCAGTTCCTGGAGGACCGGCGCCGCCCCGGTGAGGGTGGAGCGCAGGGTGGACACGTCGTGCGGGTCGGCCCGTTGGACGGCCGCCACGCCGAAGAGCGTGGGCGGGGGGCCGTAGATGAGCGTGGCCCCGGTCCGTTCCACCAGGTCGAGCAGGCCGGCGGAGTCCGGTCCGTCCTGGAAGGCGATCGTCCCGCCGAGCATCACCCCGGCCAGGATGCCCTGGCCGAAGCCGGAATAGTGCACCAGCGGCGTGGTGATGGCGCCCACGAAGTCGTCGCGCAGCAGGAACGTGTCCACGTAGCCGCGCACGCCGGAGTGGACGGTGTTCTGGCTGTGCACCACGCCCTTGGCGAAACCGGTGGTGCCGGACGTGAACAGCACCACGAACGGCTCGTCGGCCAGCAGCGCGCGGCCCGCCAGATCGTCATTGTGCTGCTCTTCCCAGTGCTTGGCGACGAAGTGCGCCTGGAAGTCGACCGTGCCGGCCAGGTCCGGTGCGGGCCCGGCTCCGCCGCCCGACCCGCCGCCGAGCACGACCACATGCTCCAGCGGCAGTTCGGTGCGCAGCGCGCAGATCGTCTCGGCGAGCGGATAGCCGTCGACCCCCGGGACCGTGATGCAGACCCGGGCCTCGGTCAGCGCGAGGCGGTAGCGCAGCTCCTCCTCCTGGCAGACCGGGGCGATCGGGCACATCACGGCGCCGACCGCCATGCAGGCGAAGATCAGCGGCACCATCTCCCAGCGGTTGGGCAGCTGCACCGCGACCACGTCGCCGCGGCGCACGCCGAGGTCCAGCAGCGCGCCGGCGAACCGGTCGGCCAGGCGCTCCAGGCCCGCGTAGTCGAGCGTGTCGATCCGGGCCTCGTCCAGCCGGCGGGCGATGATCGCCGGCTTGCGCGGGCGCAGCCGGGCCTGGCGGCGCAGGTCGTGCAGGAAGGTCTCCTCACGCCACCAGCCGCGTTCGCGGTATTCGGCCGCGGATGACTCGGCCGAGTCCGTGGCCGGGGAATCCACCGCCGTCACCGCAGTTCCCCGCGCCGGACCTCGAGCAGCTCGGGCAGCGGGTCGCCGGGGCGGGACGCGGCGATCTCCAGCAGGTCCAGGGTGTTGCGCCGGACCCGGTCGGCGACCCAGTCGAACACCCAGGCCTTGCGGGCCTCGGCGGCCAGCTCGAACGGCACCACCCGGGTCACCGCCAGGGCCGCCGCGCCCGCGCCGCCGATGTTGGCGATCACCCCGGGCACCAGGGCCGCGCCCGAGGCCGCGGCCTTCTCCCGGGCCTCGGCGCTGGAGGCCAGGTTCGCGCCCTCCACCACCAGCCGGGCGCGCAGCCGCGGGGCGTTCTCCGCGTTCAGCGCGTGCTTCTGCGCGGCCAGGACCAGCAGGTCGGCGTCCGCCTCGATCCAGGCGTCCGGCTCGTCGGACACGGTGACGTGCTGCGGCAGGCGGGAGCGGTCGACCAGGCCGAACTCGTCGGTGATCGCGATCAGGTCGGCCACCGGCAGCCGGTCGGCGGTGATGGTGCCCCGGACGTCGGCGACGCCCACGATGACGTGCCCGCGCGCCTCCAGGAACTCGGCCACCGCGCGGCCGACCGTGCCGAAGCCCTGCACCACGACCCTGGCCGGGCCCTGGTGGCCGCCGGCCTCCAGGGCGGTGACCGCGGCGATGCCGACGCCGTGCCCGGTGACGTCGATCAGCGGCTCGTAGTAGGTGCGCCAGTCCACCGGCATGTCCGGGGCGCCGAGCCGGTAGCGCGGGTCGTAGTGCGCCTCGTCGAAGAAGATCGCCCGGTCGGCCGAGGTCACGCCCATGTCGATGCCGAGGTGGATGCCGCCGTGCAGCAGCGGCTTGACCGTGCGGCCGAAGGTGCGGAAGGTGGTCTCCCGGTCGGCGCCGTCCGAGACGATGCCGCCCTTGGCCCCGCCGATCCGCAGGCCGGCCAGGGTGAACTTGTGGGTCATGTCGCGGGCCAGGCCGCGCACCTCCTCCTCGGTGACCGCGGTGGTCATCCGCACCCCGCCCATGGCCAGCCCGTCGACCAGCGAGTCGACGGCCACCCAGCCCTTCACGGTCCCGCCGCTGCCGTTCAGGTGCACGACGAACGCAGGATCCTGTCTGTCAGATGCCGAATTCATGGTTTGTCCTCGCGTGAGATGTAAGGCTTCTTGTTTTTGTCGGTCACTGGTAGAGCTCGGCGAAGCCGCGCAGGATCTCCAGGCCGTCGCTGCGGAACTCCAGGTGCGCCTGCGAGCCGAAGATCCGGCCGTCGTCCGAGCGCAGGAACTCCACCGGGGCGTGCTCGGAGTGGCCGATGGAGCGGAAACCGTCCGGCGCCTTCCGCAGGTACAGGGTGTGCCGGTGGAAGACGGTCACGGTCTTGTCCACGTGGCTGAACAAGGGCTCGTCCTTGTCGACCTCGACCTCGTACCCGCCGACCCGCTGCGGGCCGTCGGCCAGCTCGCCGCCGGCCGCGACGGCCAGGATCTGCATGCCGCCGCAGATCCCGAACACCGGGACCTGAGAGCTGAGCACCAGGTCGACCAGCGGCTTGTAGTACTCCTGGTCATACGCCCGGACCTTGGTGCCGCTGAGCACGATCGCCTGGTAGCGGCCGGCCACGGTGGCCGGCACCGACGCGGCGTCGACCGCGTCGGTCTCCGAGCCGAGGTCCTCGAAACGCTTGCGCAGCTGGGGCAGCGAGAGCGTCTTGTTGTTGACCACCAGCACACGGGACTTGGTCATGCGTCCGCTCCCCAGGTTTGAGTGATGACGGTGCCGGTGTGCGCGGCGAGCAGGTCGGTGACCGGCGCGCTGCCGATGACCACCCGCTCCACGCCTGCCTCCAGGGCCTCGCCGGCCGCCCGCAGCTTCTTGCGCATCCCGCCGGTGGCGCCCTTGTCCCGGAACGCGGCCGCCGCCTCGGCGCTGATCTCGCGGACCGGGTTGCCGTCCACCAGCAGGTGCGCGACGTCGGTGACCAGGATCAGGTCGGTGGCGCCGACCGCCCCGGCGATCGCGGCCGCGGCCCGGTCGGCGTCGGTGTTGACCTCCCGGCCGGCCTTGTTGCGGGCCAGCGGGGTGACCAGGTGGGCGTGGCCCGGTCGCAGGGCCTTGAGCGGGGTCGGGTCCACGTCCGTGATCGGGCCGACCAGGTTCTCCAGCTCGACCAGCTGCTTGTTGCGCCACCACCAGCGTTCGGCCTCGCCGGCGTAGACCAGGCCCTCGCTGCCCAGGACCCGCTGCGCGGTGATTCCGCGCGGCGCGAGCCGGCTGAACACCTCCCGGGCCATCTCGGCGCTGACGGTCTTGATGTCCTCGATCACTTCCGGCGTGGTCCAGCGGCTCTGGTTGCCGTACCGGTCGCGCAGGACCGCCGAGGGTTCGCTGTAGCGCGGGCTGAGGTTCTTCAGCGCCTTGGACCAGCCGTGCACGAGGATCAGCGGCCGCTCCTGGCCGTGTTTGGCCAGGTCGTCCCACCACTCGTCGTCCAGGTCGTCCAGGCAGCTGCCGCCGAGTTTGACCACGGCCGGGCGCTGCGCCATGTCCGTCGCGTTCATGCCGGCATCACCGGTTCCATGGTCAGTCCGGTGTCCGCCGGCAGTTGGTAGCGCAGGTTCACGGCCTGGATGGCCTGGCCCGCGGCGCCCTTGATCAGGTTGTCCAGGGCCGCGAGCACGACGATCCGCTCGCCGTCCGGGTCGTACATGACCGTCACGTCGCAGTAGTTCGAGCCGAGCACGGCCTGCGGGTCGGGCACCGGAATCAGCGTCTCGTTGTTCCGGCGCACCCGGACGAACCGCTGTCCCTTGTAGAACCGCAGGTAGGCCCGGTGCAGCGCACGCTCGTCCACCGGGTCGTCGGTGTAGGCGTAGATGCTGGCGAGCAGTCCGCGCACGTTGGACACGCCGTACGCCGACATCGCCAGCGACCCGATCCCGCCGGGCTTGCTGCGTTCCAGGAAGTCGCTGACCTCGGCGGCGTGCCGGTGCCCGGTGGGCGCGTAGGGGGCGATCGCGCCGCTGCGGAACGGGTGCAGGTCCGGGACGCGCAGCTGCAGGCCGCCGCCGCTCGATCCGCTCTTGCCGTCCACCACGACCGTGCGCAGGTTCAGGCCCAGGCCCTGGACCAGCGGGGCGAGCCCGAGTGTGATCGCGGTGGCGTAGCAGCCGGGGACCGAGATCAGCGGGGCGTCCACCAGCTGGTCGCCGATCAGCTCGGGCACGCCGTAGACGAAGCGGTCGGCCAGGGTGGTGGCCCGCTCGGCCTTCGGGTACCAGCGCTCGTGCAGCTTCGGGTCGCGGATCCGGAACGCGCCGCTCAGGTCGACCACGGCCGCGACCCGGTCGGCCAGCTGCTGCGCGAGCCGCGCGGAGACCGGGGCGGGCGTGGCCAGGAACACCACGTCGCACCGCTCGGCCATCACGTCCGGGTCGACCGCCTCGACGGCCAGGCCCAGGTCCAGCCGCAGCCCGGGGTGCAGCTGCGCGGGACGCCGCCCGACGCTGGAGGAGCCACCGAGGAAGGTCAGCTCGAATTCGGGGTGCTGGGTGACGAGCCGGATCAGCTCGCCGCCGGTCAGCCCGGACGCGCCGACGATGCCCACCCGGATCATGCGATCACCTCCTGCAGGTGGCGCACGACGGCAGACGGGATGTCCGCGCCGGTCGCCGTCGCGACTCCGCGCCAGGCCGGCGCGTGGTTGACCTCGTTGACGAGGTAGCCCGACTCGTGGGTGAACAGGTCGACCCCGTAGATGCCGGGGCCGAGGCAGTCCACCACGCTGTCGACGACCTTCTGCACTTCCAGGTCCAGCCCCAGCGGCCGGCTCTGGTTGCCCAGGGCGGCGTTGCTGCGCCAGTCCCCGCCCGCGCTCTGGAACTCGGCGGCGGCGACGATCTCCCGGCCGACCACCAGGCAGCGGATCGACCCGCCGCCGAGGTAGGGCTCGATCAGGCAGGCCTGTTCGAAGGCGTGGCCGAGGTCTTCGACGTAGTCGTACACGGAGTGCGCCAGGTCGCGGTCGCGCAGCAGGGTGACCCGCTTGCCCATCCCGCCGTAGACCGGCTTGAGCACGGCCGGCAGGCCGAGCTCGTCCAGCGCCTGGTCGAAGTCCTTGCGCGACAGGGCCAGCCGGAAGTCCGGCACCGGCACCCCGGCCTCGCGCAGCACGGCCCGCAGGACCAGCTTGTTCTCGCACGCGTGGATCGCGTCGGCGGTGTTCAGGACCCTGATGCCGTCGGCCTCGGCCAGCGTGGCGATCAGGCCGCCGCGGGTGTAGCTGCGGCTGCGCACCAGCAGCGCGTCGTAGTCCCGCAGGGAGGGCGCGTCCCGGTGCCCGATGCACAGGGACTCGTCGTTGACCCAGTCCAGCTGCAGGCCGGACCGTTCGGCGGCCTGCATCAGCTGGCGCTCCTCCCAGCTGATCCGGTCCGCGACGACCGCGATTCGGTTGGCCATCTCACTGGCCCCAGTCGCGCAGCTGCACTTCGACCATCTGCAGGGTCAGCCGTCCGTCGCGGACCTCTTCGACCCGCAGCGTCAGCATGCACTCGGGGCAGGAGAGGGTTTCGCCCTGCACCAGCTCCGGCACGGTCAGGTCCGTCTCGCACTCGGGGCACGAACCGGACACGACAACAGCACTCATCACTCAGACTCCCATCTCGGTTGACGAACTGTGCAGAACCGGCCGCACCGGCCGGGGGCTCACGCGGCCTGGAAGTCGACCGCGGCCTTGACCACGGCGTCGCGGTCCAGCACCGGCGCGCCGGTGCTCTCCTGGCGGTCGACCAGCCACGGGGTGAACGCGTCCACGTCCACCTCCACGCCCGAGTCGGCCAGCGCCCACGCGACCAGCGGGGCCGTCAGGCGGGTGCGCACCCGCAGCTGCCGCACGCCGCCGACCAGTTCGGCCGGCAGGGTCTCGTAGGCCTCCGGGTGGGTCAGCTGGCCGGGCAGCTCGTACGCGAACGCGTGGTCCGTGGTCGGCCCGGACTGGAACGCCTCGCCCAGCCCGGCCCCGGCCAGCGCCACCCGGGAAAGCTTGGTCAGGTGGGTCAGGTCGAACCGGGTGTCGCCGTGGATCACCCGCAGCGAGGTCAGCAGCTCGGCCAGCGGCGCGTTGCCGCCGCGCTCGCCGATCCCGCCGACCGTGGCCGACACCCACTGCGCCCCGGCCCGGACCGCGGCCAGCGAGTTGGCCACGGCCAGGCCCAGCATGTTGTGCGAGTGGATCTCGATCTCGGACCCGTCGATCGCGGTCAGCGCCGCGATCTTCTCCTGCATCTGCCACGGGGACAGGCAGGCGACCGTCTCGGCCAGCCGGAACCGGTCCGCCCCGGCCGCGAAGCCGCCGGCCACGTACGGCACCAGCCGCTCCAGCGGGGTGCGGGCGCCGTCCTCGCCGCTGAACGTGACGTGGAACCCGCGGTCCTTGGCCTCGCCGACCGCGGCCCGGGCCAGCACGTCCAGGAACTTCGCGCTCGCGGAGCCGAGCTTCAGGGACGCGTGCAGCTCGGAGGTCGGGATCGAGTACATGATGTGCCGCACGCCCAGGCGCCCGGCCTCCTCCAGCGCCGACACGACCTGGCGCCGGTCGCGCACCATCACCAGGGTCATGCTGCGCTCCGGGGTCACCTCCTCGTGCACCGCGGTGATCAGGCCGGCGTCCTTGGAACCGGCGCCGGAGATCATCCCGACCTCGACCAGTTCGACGCCGGTCCGCACCAGCAGGCGCGCGATCGTCGAGGCGTCCCGCGGGCCGAACTCCACCCCGCCCATGTGCGCCGAGTCCCGCAGGGTCGCGTCGGAGATGCGGGGCAGCCCCGGAAGGCCGTGATTGTGTTCGGACACTGTCGTCATGCTTCCTCCTTCTCTCAGGCCGGCGTGGGTTTCGCCGGGCTCTGCGATGGTCCGCCGGGCTCGCGCGGGGCGGACGCGTCACGCTGATCAGGAACGATGTGTGGAGCGCGACACTGATCATCATCCGGGATGTGATGTAAGCCCGAAACAGGGCCCTTGTATGGGGCTGATAAGAACCTTCATGGAATGTCAGGTCCCGCTCGGGGCATGCGAGAACGCCCCTGCCGGGAGCGGGACACTCCGCGGATCAGGGGCGTTCGGGTGGCGGCCGGGCCGGGCCGGCTTGAAACAGAGACCTTATTCCCTGGTTCAGTCCTTGCCGAGGTACTTGACCGTGTTGGCCAGCACCACGCCGTGGCTGGAGACGTCCAGGACCATCCGGTCGCCGTTCTCGATCCGGAACCCGTCGTGGTAGGTGGCCTTGTCCGCGCCGAGGAACAGGTAGTTGACCAGTCCGGGCTGGCGCAGGGTCGGGTGCGAGAAGAGGAACCCGGTCATGTCCGGGATCCGCTGGAAGATCGAGTCGGTGCCGCAGGAGAACGGGCCCTGCCAGGCCGGCTCGCCGTCGCGCTCGACGGTCACCGTGCCGGTCACCGTGACCGGCGGCGGCTCCAGGAACAGCCACGGCGTGATCGAGGTCTCACACAGCTTGGCGTACG
The DNA here is from genome assembly GCA_035943635.1 of Actinocrinis sp. Lineage (GTDB taxonomy): Bacteria > Actinomycetota > Actinomycetes > Streptomycetales > Catenulisporaceae > DASZBX01. The sequence continues at coordinate 80,674 of DASZBX010000143.1, forward strand.
GGGTCCAGGCCCACATCTTCTTCATGTGCAGGCCGATGTCGTTCAGGTCGTTGCCGAATGTGTAGCCGGCGTAGTGCGGCTCGCCCTCGTCGTCGTTGACGAACACCAGGACCACCTCGGGCTCCTCCAGCAGCCAGACCGGGTCGGCCGGGGTCAGCAGCGGGTCCTCGGGCAGGCGCAGCCAGGAGCCGAAGCCCTTGATGTAGTAGTTCGGCGGGACGAACTCCTCGTCCGGTTCCGGGTCCCGGTCGAACTTCGAGCGGTGCGTGCCCATGAAACCGTTGATCAGGGCGTTGTTGGTGCCGGTCGGCAGCAGCGGGGGCAGGAACCGCAGGCCCGGGTCGTCCGCGGCCACGGTCCGCTGCCCGCCGCCCTCGGCCGCGGCGGCTTCGACCTGTTCGGGGCCGCCGTCCGCGACGATCTCCTCGCGCAGCCGGCCGTCGGCGATCGGGGTCAGGGTGAGCGGCCGGCCGGGCTCGGGCAGGCCGCGGCCGGCGTACCGCCGGCCCTGATATTCGCATTCGAAGATGATGGGCATGGCTGCGGGACACTCCTCGGGTTGGGGATCGGCGGGAGGCAGGTGATGGTTTGTGCGTTGCTAGCGCCGGACGGCCGGGAAGCCGTGGGCGCGGGCGGCGACCACGAGCAGCAGGGTCGGGACCAGCAGGAGCGGCAGGGACCAGGGCAGGGCGCCGATGCCGGCGGCCTCGATCACGCCGCCGATCACCCCGCCGCCGACCATCGCGACGTTCCACAGCGTGACCAGCATGGCCTGGGCCGCGTCGGCCGCGTCCCCGCCGGCCTGGCCCGCGGCGGTCTGCAGCAGGGTCGGCGTGCCGCCCCAGCCCAGACCCCACAGCGCCGCGGCGACGTACACCAGGGCGTGCGTCCCGGAGGCCGCGCCCAGCAGCGCGCCGGCCGCGGCGACCAGCAGCGTGCAGGCCAGGGTCAGGGTCCGGACGCGGCCGTGGATGTAGACGCCGACGACCCAGATGCTGGCCAGGCAGGCGACGCCGAAGACGAGCAATACCGCGTCGGTCTGCGAACCCATGCCGTTGTGGTGCAGGAACGTGGCGACATAGGTGTAGAGGATGGTGTGCGCCAGGACGAACAGCAGCGTGACCAGCAGCACCGCCGAGACGCCCGGCACCCGCAGGGTGCTGCGCATGGGGATCTTGCCGCCGGACTTCTGGCCCGGGTAGTCGGGCACGACCACCGCGATCCAGCCGAGCAGCAGCACGGTCAGGCCGGTCATGGCCAGGAAGCTGATCCGCCAGGAGGCGACCTGGCCCAGGAAGGTGCCGGCCGGCACGCCCAGGGACAGGGCCAGCGGGATCCCGGTCATCGCGATCGCGATCGCCCGCCCGGCCTGGTGCGGGGCGACCATCCGGCGGGCGTACCCGGCCAGCATGGCCCAGGCCAGCCCGGCCGCGATCCCGGCGATGAACCGGCCGGCCAGGGTGAGCGGGTAGGACGCGGAGACCGCGGTGACCGTGTTGGCCACGGCGAAGCCGATCATCGCGGTCAGCAGCAGCTTCTTGCGGTTCCAACCGGAGGTGGCGGCGGACAGCGGGATCGCGGTGAGCACGGTCCCGAGCGCGTAGACGGTCACCGTCTGCCCGGTGGCCGACTCGCTCACCCGCAGGCTGCCGCTCATCGCGGGCAGCAGCCCGGCCGGCAGGGTCTCGGTGAGGCTGGTGATGAACACGGCGACGGCCAGCGCGACCAGCGAGGCCATCGGCAGCCTGCGGTCGGCGGCCGGGTCCGGGCCGGGGGTGTCCGGCAGCGGGGGCGGAGGGGTGACGGTGTCGATGGACGACTCTGCATTACTCATGACTGGATGCTGGAACCTTTCCACTAATGGGAGAGTCAAGTCCCCAGGCGGCTGGTCGGGCGGCCGCCGGCCGGACCGGAGCCCCCGTGGGGCCGCCGGGGGTCAGTGCCCGGCCGCGGGGACGCCGGCCAGGTCGGCCAGGGCGGCCCGGATCCGGTCCACGTTCTGCCGGATCCACGGCAGCCGCAGCGGGTCCGGCGCGGTCAGCGCGGCGTCGCGCCGCGCGTCGTCCTCGCCGTAGAGCCGGCTGGTCGCGGCCCGGATCCGCAGGGTTCCCGGGGCCTCGCCGAAGGCGCCGGCCGCCAGCACCCCGATGCCGTGGCGCTCGCCGAGGTAGCGGGCCAGGTCCTCGCCGTCGTACACGTCGTGCTCCTTGGCCAGGCGGTCGCGGAGCGGTTCGAAGTCCGGGTAGAGGTAGCAGGTCGCGCGGACCGGGTTGATCAGCGCCCCGGCCGCGGTGAAGCAGTCGGCGACCGCGCGCGCCACGGCCTCGTGCAGCCGGCGGCTGGCCGCGACCCGCTCGACCACCTCCGGCGGTTCGCCGAACGCGTAGGCCGCCGCGGACTGCACGGGCGCGGGCGAACTGGACCAGATCTGGCTGGCCACGGAGACCAGGCGGCCGTGCAGGGCGCGCCCGGCGGCGCCGTCGGGCAGGTTCGCCACCCCGGTGCGCCAGCCCCCGACGGCCAGGTTCTTGGTCAGGCCGGTGGTCACCACGGTGCGTTCCGGCGCGTGCCGGGCCGGGGACTCGGCCGGGGCCGCGGCGTCGTAGACCAGGTCGCAGTAGATCTCGTCGGAGATGATGACCAGGTCCAGGTCCCGGGCGGCGGCCGCGAGCCGGCGCACGGTCTGGGCCGAGGCGACGGTCCCGGTCGGGTTGTCCGGGACGGTCACGACCACGCTGCGCGGATCCCGGCCGGCCGCGCGGGCCGCGGTCACGGCCTCGCGCAGCCGGTCCGGGTCGGGCACGCCGCCCTGGCCGGGCCCGATCGGCACCGGGATCGGCCGGGCGCCGGCCAGCGCGGCCTGGGCGCCGTAGCTGACCCAGCCCGGGACCGGGACGACCACGTCGCCGCCGATCGCGAGCATCAGGGCGAACAGCAGCGGCTTGCTGCCCGGGCCGGCCACGACCAGCCCGGGATCGCCGGCCAGGCCGCGCCGGGCCCAGTAACCGGCGGCCGCGGCGCGCAGTTCGAGGCTGCCGGACACCGGACCGTACGCGTTCTGGCCGGCCGCGGCGGCCAGCCGTTCGCGCAGGGCGGGGAGCACCGGCAGGCCGATCTCCCCGCTGGCCATGGACAGGACGCTCTCCCCGGCTTGCCGCCGCCGGGCCAGGGCCTCGTCGGCGGCCAGGGTCGCCGACATGGGGATGGACGGTGCTTCGGGCACGATGGCTCCAACGGTGCGCAGGTGGCAGACGGTGGTCGGATGCGGTCTCCCGCAGGTGTGGTCACTGGCCCCAGTCGCGCAGCTGGACCTCGACCATCTGCAGGGTCAGCCGCCCGTCGCGGACCTCTTCGACCCGCAGGGTGAGCATGCACTCGGGGCAGGAGAGGGTCTCGCCCTGCACCAGCTCCGGCACGGTCAGATCCGTCTCGCACTCGGGGCACGAACCCGACACGACGACAGCAGTCATAATCCAGACTCCCAACAATGAATGAATCCCGAAAAGCAGCCGGAAACAATGCCCTTCCGGCATGGGCATCGATTTCCCATGCTCCCCCCGGCCGGGGGCCGCGGCAATGTCCGGCGGGTCAAGTTTCACTGGCCGATTGTTAAGAAACATCAAGGAGTATCAGGGATATATGGCACTGCAAAACCGGTCGCTCGGTGTGTCAAATTTTGACATCGGCGGCCTTCGGCGGCGCGATCGCCTTCTACGGTGTCCCCATGGATCTTTTCGGACTACCCCGCCTCGGGCTCGTCGTGCCCCCGGGCAATCCCGTCACGGAGCCGGAATTCAACCGTTTGATCGGCTCCGAAGTGAATGTGTGCACGGTCCGCTTTCCGGTGGTTCCTGATTTCGCCCAGCGGGAAACATTCGAGATGTACAACGACGTCCTTCCGGAGACGCTGGCCGGATTCGGCGGAATGCGGCTGGAAGCCGGCCTCGTGGCGTGCAACGCGTCGCACTACCTGCTGAACCCGGACGGGGACCGCGCGTACTGCGCCGAACTCTCCGAACGCTTCGGCTTCCCGCTGCTCTCCTCGACCCAGGCGATCCTCGCCCTGTGCGAGCACCTGGACGTCACCAACCTGGTGCTCGTCTCCCCTTACGCCAAATGGCTGACCCAGACCTCGCACGCCTACTGGGAGAAGGCCGGCATCACCGTGGACCGGGTGATCGAACTCGGCGACGACCAGCACTTCAACCCCTATGACGTCACCACCAAAACCATTCTCGACAACGTGCGCCGAGCCCGGCTGCCGCAGGACGCGACCATCCTGTTCACCGGAACCGGCATGGTCACGCTCACCGCCCTGGCCGAACTCGCCCGCGAAGGCGACGGGCGAACCCTGATCACCTCGAACCTGGCCGCGGCGTGGTGGACCCGGCGCACGGTCGGCGCGAGCGCCACCGACATCCACCCGTTCCTGCGGCGGCTGGAGCGCAGGCCGGTCGCGGCCGGTGCGCGGGGCGGGCAGCCGTCCGTCGCCCAGGCCGAGCCGGAGCAGTCACCGGTGGCCGGTCTGACCTCGCAGTTCGCGGCCGACCCGGTCGCGGCGCAGACGACGGACGAGTCCCTGGTGGCCGTGGTCAGTGGCGGGGCCTCGGGGATCGGCGCGGCCGCCGCGGCCGCGCTGGCCGCCCGGGGAGTGCGGGTCGCCGCGCTCGACCTGAATCCGGACCAGGCCGCCGCCCCGGCCGTCGGCATCGCCTGCGACGTGCGCGACGACGAGTCGGTGCGCCGGGCCGTGGCCGAGGTGGCCGAACGCTTCGGCCGGATCGACATCGTGGTCAACAACGCCGGCATCGGCGCCCAGGGCGACATCGCCGGCAACCCCGACGAGGAATGGCTGCGGGTGCTGGACGTGAACGTGGTCGGCATGGCCCGGCTCACCCGCGCCGCCCTGCCCTACCTGCGCCGCTCCCCGGCCGCGGCCGTCGTCAACACCAGTTCCATCTACGCCTGGGTCGGCCTGCCCCAGCGCACGGTCTACGCCGCCAGCAAGGGCGCCGTGTTCGCGCTGACCCTGGCCATGGCCGCCGACCACGTCGGGGAGTCCATCCGGGTCAACGCGGTGGCCCCCGGCGCGGTGGACACCCCCTGGATCGACCGGCTGATGGCCCAGGCCCCGGACCCGGCCGCGGCCCGGGCCGCGCTCAACGCCCGCAGCCCGGCCGGCCGGCTGGTGCGGCCCGAGGAGGTCGGCGAGGCCATCGCGTACCTGGCCACCCCCGCCTCCTCCGCGACCACCGGCACGGTCCTGGCCGTGGACGGCGGCATCCACGGCCTGCGCTAGGCAGTGTTGGGGAATGTCTCAAGGCGCGAATCCGGTGATCGCCGTCGCCTGGCCGTACCGCACGGAACGGCGCAGACGACCGAGTATGAGCCGTCCCGAGCGGCGCGCCCATGCTCGGCGCTGAGCAGACTCGCCTCACCTACCAGCACAAACCGACGGTCATGCCGTGGCCTTGACACATTCCCAAACACTGCCTACTAGACCGCGGTGTCAAACCGGCTCCGGCTGCCCCCGGCCCACCGCCACGAGGTACTCGGAGATCGCGTCCCGATTGCGCTCCAGACAACGGATGCGCTCGGTCATGCGGTCACGCTCCCGTTCGAGCGTGGCCCGCATCTCGGGAGTGGCGTACTCGAAATGGATGGTTCCGGGATTGATCAGGCAAGGCAGGATCTGCTTGATGATCCGGGTCGGCAGTCCGGCGCCCAACAGGCCCCGGATCTGCAGCACCCGGTCCACGCAGGCCTCGTCGTAGTCCCGGTAGTCGTTGGCGCAGCGGCTGGAGAAGATCAGCCCCTGCTCCTCGTAGTAGCGCAGTAGCCGGGGCGTGGCCCCCGTGCGCTGCGACAACTCTCCGATCCGCATGTCACCGACTCCTGTCCGGGTCGAACTTGACTCTGACACTAATGGAAATGTTCCAGGATCCTGTCGTGGCCGACACGACGCCCACACGAAGAGGAGACGACGATGACTGACCTGACCGGCAAAGTGGCCCTGGTGACCGGCGGAAGCCGGGGCATCGGCGCGGCCGTGGCCCGCAAGCTGGCCGAGGCCGGCGCCGCGGTGGCGCTGACCTATGTGCAGGCCGAGGACCAGGCCCGCGACGTGGCCACGAAGATCGAGGCGGACGGCGGCCGGGCCGTGGTGATCCGGGCCGACCTGACCGACCCGGCCGCCGCGGCCGCGGCGGTCGAGCAGACCGTGCGGGAACTGGGCCGGATCGACATCCTGGTGAACAACGCCGGGTTTCTGGCCTACGGACCGCTGGCCGAGGTGACCGCCGAGGACCTGGACCGCGTGCTCGCGGTCGACATCAAGGCGGCCTTCCTCGGCGCCCAGGCCGCGGCCGCGCACATGGTCGAGGGCGGCCGGATCATCAGCATCGGGTCCTGCTTCAACGGCCGCATCCCGGGCGAGAACTTCGTCCTGCAGGCGACCGCGAAGACCGCGCTGGTCGGCCTGACCAAGGGCCTGGCCCGCGAACTCGGCCCGCGCGGGATCACCGCCACCATGGTCGACCCGGGCCCGATCGACACCGACATGAACCCGGCCGACGGCGACAGCGCCGACTTCCAGCGCGGCCTGACCGCCCTGGGCCGCTACGGCGAGGCCGAGGACATCGCCGCCGCGGTGGTGTACCTGGCCGGCCCCGGCGGACGCTACATCACCGGCACCTCGCTCGCCGTGGACGGCGGCTACACCGCCTGATCCCGGCTGGTGCGCGGTCCGCGTCCGCCCGCCGCCGGTTTGGCCGGCGGGCGGACGGATATCCGGGCTCGAACACCATGCCGGATCCGGGCCGGAGTTCGGGTCCGGGCCAAGGTTCGGGCCACCGCGCGCGCCGTCCGGCGACGGCCGCCGGACCGGCGGACGGGGCCGCCCACCGGGAGGATGTGAGGCTTGTGGCCGTTCGGGTGCTCGTGACCGGGGCGTCCGGGTTCGTCGGCAGCCGGGTGGCGTCGCGCCTGGCCGAGGCGGCGCAGTCATCGCAGATCACGATCAGGACGCTGACCCACCAGAGAACAGTCCGACTGGTCGGTTTTACTGGCGGTGCGGAGGGCGCGGGTTTCGCCGCCGAGACGGTCCACGCCGACATCACGAGCCCTGATTCGCTGCGGGGGATATGCGACGGCGTCGACGTCGTGCTCCACCTGGCCGCCAGGTTCAGCGGCGACTTCGACCACTGCTACGCGGTGAACGTGGACGGGACCAGGGCGCTGCTCGCCGAGGCGGCGAAGGCGGGTGTGCAACGGGTGGTGCAGCTGAGCACCACCGCGGTGTACCGGGACGGCGTGCACGCCGGGGCCGCCGAATCGCAGCTGGAAGTCGGCCCGGTCTCGGCCGCGAGCCGCACCCGGCTGACGGCCGAGGAGCTGGCCCTCGCGGCCGGAGGCGTGGTCCTGCGGCCACATCTGGTGTACGGGAGCGGGGACGTCTGGGTGATTCCGGCCCTGGCCGCCGCGCTGCGCCGGATCCCGCACTGGATCGACGGCGCGCGCAACCGGGTCTCGATGGTGGCCGTCGACGATCTCGCCGCGGCGATCGTCCGGCTGGCCCTGATCGGGGGAGACCTGCCGTTCGCCGGACGGGTGCTGCACGCGAGCCACCCGCATCCGCTGGTGATGCGCGACGTGCTCACCCAGGTCGCCGGCGCCCTGCAGATCCCGTTGCCGCAGGGCGATATCGCCGCGGCCGACGCGTTGCGCCTGCTCGGCGACGAGGACGATCCGGCCGCGCGCCGACGGATGTCGCTGCTGAGCGTCGACCACTGGTACGACAGCTCCCTGCTGTGGAAGGTCACGGGCTGCCCGCCCGCCCCGGGATTCGGGCAGCGGTTCGCGCAGTACGCCGAGTGGTACCGCGAGCATCTCTGAGCGCACGCCGCGGTCCATCAGGCCGTCGCCGCGGTTTCGGCCGGCTCGAACCGCCCGGCCGGATCGAACCGGCCGACCACGTCAGCGGTCACCAGCAGCGGAATCAGCGAACGCCACATGGTGCTGAGTTGGTCCCTGAGGTTGGACCGGTCATGTAAGACCTGGGAGACCACCTGGATCCCGGTGAACGTGGCCACGATGTACTCGGCCATGCAGCCGGTGTCGACGCAGGGGCGTATGTCTCCGTTCCGCTGCGCCTGCGCGAGCATGTCGCCGGTGGTGCCCACCCACTGCCGGTAGGGGGCCGGGTCCGGACTGGTGAAGACGCCGTGTTCTATGGCGATGCGCACGCCCGCCCGGGCCACCACATCCGACTGCAGCGCCCTGGCGAAGTCGTGGCTGGTGTCGATCAGCGTCTGCAGCGGATTCTCCTGCGGAACCTCGGTTTCCGACCACGACCGCTGCTCCGCGACGACGGCCCGCGCCAGCTCCTGCTTGGAGGAGAAGTGGAAATACAGGGCCCCCTTGGTCACCCCGGCCCGGGACATGATGACGGTCAGCGGTGAGGCCGTATAGCCCTGTTCTTCGAACACCTCGGCGGCGGCAGTCAGGATCCTGCTCCGCGTCGCCTCTGCCCTGGGCTGCAAGATTCACGTCTCCTCTGCAGGTCGTTCACCGCGGGGGGCACAACGGCCATGACATCGCCAGCATAGGCCCGGACTGATTGACAAGCAAACCGCCAGCGCGGTATGTTCTCGCCGAGTGAGACAAAGAGGGCATAAGACCGGGGGCATACCGATGTTGTCGTGCGCAGTCATCAACACTCTGCTCATCCCCTGCATCAGACCCCGAACGGCACGACAGCTGTGAGACATGCAGGCGACCCGGCGGCCGAGCCGCCGGGTCGCCGGGCGACGCGAGCAACGTCAGCGGAGGGCCATCATGGGCGCACCCGGAACGGGCGCATTCGGATCGAGTCGACGCACCCACCCCGCGCCGGAACCGGCGTATCAGGACACACCATCTCCGAGCGACTCCTGTTGCCGCGCAACGGATCCGTGGACCACCCGATGAGCCTACTCAACCGCCCGCGCACAGCGAAGAGAGCCGATGGTGACCGACATGCACGTACTCGTCGCCGAGTCCCGAACAGACTCGGCTGAACGGCTGGCCGGCGCCGCGCGCCGCCAGGGATACGTCGTCCAGATGGCCCAGACCGGGCGCGAGGCGCTCCTCAAGTATCAGCATGTAGACATAGTCCTGCTCGGCCTCGGACTGCCCGACATCGACGGCGTCGAGGTCTGCCGCTCGATCAGGGACGCGGGCGAGACCCCGGTCATCTGCATCAGCGACGAGGACAACGCGGTGGAACGGGTGCTGGCCCTGAAGTCCGGCGCCGACGACTGCGTCCTGGAGTCCTGCGGGGAACGCGAGATCATGGCCAGGATAGAGGCCGTGATGCGACGCACTCAGTGCCCTGAGCCGTCCTCGCAGAGCATCACCCTGCCCCCGCTGCACCTGGACGCCAGAGCGCGCGAGGTGCGCATCCGCGGCGAGCGGGTCGACGTCACCTCCAAGGAGTTCGACCTGCTCTACACCCTGGCCGCGACCCCCGAGACGGTGCTGTCCCGCAAAGAGCTCATGTCCAGGGTCTGGCACGACGAATGGGGCTCCGGCAGCCGCACCATAGACACCCATGTGAGCAGCCTGCGATCCAAACTCAAGGCACCCCGCCTGATCATCACCATCCGCGGAGTGGGCTACCGGCTCGGCGTGCTGACCTGAGCCGCTGTCCATCTGGTGGGCCAGCCCGGATGGGCCCGCGCCGCGAGGACGGCGATGTCGTCATCGGAGGTGGCCGAAGCCAGCGCGTGCAGCACCATGCGGAGCAGCTGCTCCAACTCCCCGGTCGGAGGAAAATCCACAGAGGCGAGCCGGGCCAGGGAGACGTCGATGTCCTCACCGCGCCGCTCCACCAAGCCGTCGGTGTACAGAAGCAGAATCTGGTCCGGAAGCAGATCAACCGTGACCTGCTCGTAGCCGCCGACCCCGGTCCCCAGCGGCGGGCCGATCGGGGTGCGGATCAGTTCCGTCGCACGCCCCGCGACGAACAGGGCCGGCGGCAGATGGCCCGCGCTGGCCAGCGTCCACCGGCCGCGGTTCGGATCCGCGACGGCGAGCAGGCAGGTCGCCGGCCGGGCCGACTCGTTCTGCGCGATGACGGTGTCCAGATGCGCCAGGATCCCGTGCGGCGGAAGGTCCATGCTGCCCAGGTCGCGGATGATCGAACGGTAGGTGCTCATGTCGACGGCGGCTTCCATGCCGTGGCCCATCACGTCGGCCATCACCAGCAGGGAACGGCCGAACGGCAGCCGGATCACCTCGTACCAGTCGCCGCCGACCAGGTTGCGCCCGCCCACGGGCAGATACCGCGCCGCGATCTCAAGGTTCGAATGCGGCGGGCTCGGCTCGACCAGCAGCGCGCGTTGCAGTTCCAGGGTGATCCGCTGGGAGTCGGCGTACTGCCGGGCGTTGTCGACGCTGACCGCCGCCCGGCCGGCGAGATCCTGGACCAGGACGATGTCGTCCTCGGTGAACGGCCAGTGCTCCCCGTCGGCCCTGGCCATGGTCAGCGCCCCGACGACCCGGCCCCGCGCGATCAGCGGCGCGGCCAGGATCGAGTCGACCCCGGCCCGCGTGTAGGCGGCCAGGTCCTCGGTGCTCGCGGCCAGCGTCGCCAGCTCGTCCGCCGAGGCGAGGTTCGCGGCCACCGGGCCGCCCGCGCGCAGGCTCCGGGCCACCGCGGACTCCGCGCCGGACCGGATCGACCCGCCGGGCACGCCGCCCGGCCCGAGCCGGCGGCGCAGCGCGGGCGCGCAGGCGAACGCGGCCCGCCGCAACCGCGGCACCGCCGCCCCCGGCGCGTCGCCGCGGTCCGCGAACTCGAACGGCAGCACCTCGACGATCGTCAGGTCGGACATCGCGGGCACTGTGAACTGCGCGAGCTCCTCGCAGGTGACGTCCACGTCCAGCGTGCTGCCGATCCGTTCGCCCACCGCGATCTGGGCCGCGAGCCGGCGCCGGGCCCGGTCCAGCTCGTGCAGCTGCTCGGGCGCGGACCCCGAGACGGCCACCGAGACGCCGACGACCCGCCCGCCGCTCTCCAGCCGCCGGTAGGCGGCATGCCAGCCGGTCGCCGCGGCGTCGCCGACCACGCCGGCCGAACCCTCGACGATCTTGCCCCGGAAACGGCCGTGCGCGAGGATCTGCACGATCGCGGCGGCGTCGACGGCGAACGGCGTCGCGGCGACCGGCCTGCCCACGAGCCGGGCGCGCTCCAGGCCGGTCGCCTGAAGGAAGACATCGTTGACATAGACCCAGTGCAGCCGAGCGTCGAGCAACCCCAGGCCCACGGGCGCGCCGTCGGCGAAGTCCGACGGCAGCACGTCGCCGGTCGGCGCCACCGTACCGGCGACGTCGGCGGCCTCGTTCCCCGTCTCTCGCACGTCCACCGCGACTTCCTCGATTACCGTTGGGGACAGCGTGCCAAATCAGATTAGCTCCTGTTCTCCATGAAGGGGTGTGACTTCGAGGACCGGCTTTCGCAGGCGGGCCGACGGCTTCCAGCCTGCCCTGCGCAGACGCAATCTCATCTGCGCCTGCGCCTGCGCAGGGCAACACCGGCCCAAGCCCCGACCACTCCTCGCGTCAGTTCTCTGTCGACGCGTACTGCGTCGGCGGGGTGTCGTTGGCCATCGCCGGTTCGAGCGCGGGGGCGACGTCGGCCGGGCCCAGTTCGGGAATCGGATTCTGCCGCGTGCGCCGGCGCGATCCGGCCCCCTGGCCCTCGGGGGCCACCGGGCCGGGCGGGGTGAACACCGCGTTGGTGGACTGGCGCAGCCACTCCAGGGCCGCCTTCGCCTGGTCGTTGACCTGCCAGCGCTCGATCGCACCGTTCTCCATCAGCTTGTTGACGAAGTCGATGGTCAACCGCTGCCCGGACATCTCCTGCTCGCGGATCATCTGGGCGACCGACGCCAGGTCGTTCGGGTTCTGGGCGATCTGCAGCACGGCCCGGTCGATGTCGCCGGAGCTGAACGCGTCCCGGTAGAACGTCATCCGACCGGCCATCACCTCCTGGTTGTTCTGCTCCTGCAGGACACGCAGTTCCTGCTTGAGCCGCTCGGTCTCGATCTGGTGCTTCAGATTGCGCATCTCGTCGGACTGGGCCAGCCTGGACTGGTCCGGCTGCACCGAGACCGTCGTACGGGTCCACAGGCCGTACTCGCGGCCGATGTGGCCCGTCGAGGCGTTCTGCTGCATGGCGTGGCTCAGCTGGGCCAGGTCGTTGAAGTCCAGCGCCTCACCGACCAGGGTCTCGTTGATGGCGCGTTCCGCGGCGGAGGACTGGTCCACCTGGAACTGCCGGGCGATCCGGCGCATGGCGTCGAGCACCGCCGGCTGCACCAGCATCCGGACGTCGCGCAACTGGCTGCGCACGACCAACGACGGATCGAGCACCCGCCACTCGACCGCGGCCTCGGCCTTGAAGGAGAAGGTGTCTCCGGCGCCGGGCAGTTCCGCGGGGAAGCGCAGGTACCGGACGCCGAGGTCGACGTCGTAGACCGTCTTCGGCTTGCCCTTGATCAGCCCGCTGCGGCTTGTGTGCTGCCAGACGACCTCGTTCTTCCGGTCATGCGGCCACACCGTGCGGTGCTCGCCCTTCGCGGTGACCAGCACGTGCGCTATGTGCGCGGTGACCGGCTCGGACTTGCGCCCCAGGTACTCGCGTTGACCGAGGATGGGGCTGAACTCGTTGTGCTGTGTGTTCACACTTTCACCTTCCAATCTCTACGGTGTCGTTCAGGAACGCCCGGCCGAGCAGGACCGCGGTCTGGATGGGCCGGACGATGCCGGGGTCGAGCGGATCGTCCGGGTCGGTGGCCAGCACGTCGACCAGGTCGAGCAGCCGAGCCTGGTCGTCCTCGTCGTCGATCAGCAGGACCAGGAATCGGGTGAGCGGGGTGAGCAGGGTGGACGACCGCTCGGCGGCCCGGATCCACTCCCCGAGCTCGTCGCGCATCACGTCCGCGGCCAGCGCGGAGGACAGCACCTGCCAGACGCACTCGGCCAGCAGGGCGCCGAACCGGCGGTCGAACTGCGCCATGGCCACCATCAACGGCCAGTCCTCGAACCGGGCCTGAGCCAGCTGCGCCTTGGCGCCTCCGGACAACGGGAGGTCGGCGATGTTCGGCACCTGGCGCACCCGCAGGTCCGCGATCCGCAGGACGGTCAGCAGGCCCAGCCAGTGCTCGTCCAGGCGGGCGTCGCCGATCCACGTCTCCGTGGCGGCGAGCACCTCGTCGCACCGGCCGCGGGCGAACAGCTCGGCGACGCAGTCGCTGGCGATGGACACGAGTTCACCGTCCTTCCAGACGCCGATCCGCTGCAGGTCGCGCAGGGCGGTGGTGACGTTGCGGGTGCCGGCGTCGTAGCCGAGCACGGCCGCGGCGGTCCACTTCAACGTGTCCACGTCGCTGCGCGCCCACGCTTTGACCAGCCCGGCGACCGCTGCCTGGACAGCCGGCTCGCGCGCCGCCTGGTCGAGCGCGGTCGCGGCCACCAGCCGCTGTTTGGCCGACTCGGACGCGGCCCAGGCGCCGATCGCCTCGTGTTGCAGATAGGCGAAGTCCCAGCCGGTCAGCAGGCCGATCGCCAGCGCGGCCCGCATCCAGATGTCCGGGCGCGGGTCCTGGCTCAGGTCCTGCAGCCAGCGCAGGATCGGCCGGCGCAGGTTCGGCCGGCCGATCCAGGCCCGGGCCAGCAGCCGCACGGCGAGCCGGTCGTCCTGGAAGCTGAGCAGCCGGGCCGGCACCGTGGCGTCGGCGAAGGTGACCGCGCCCTCCCGCAGCCGGGCCCGGGAGGCGGCCAGCCGGCCGTCGTCGAGCGGGCGGAACACCGTGCGCCCCGGTGCCAGCCGCGGGTTGGCGGTGGTGAACAGCTCCCAGGCCAGCCGCTCGCCCGCCTCGCAGACCAGGTCGGCCGGGGAGTCGTTGAACACGGCCAGGGCCAGGCGCAACGCGAAGGTCTCGACCTGCTCCCGGTGCCGCTGCAGGTCCACGCCCTGCGGCAGCTGGGCCAGCCAGCCCGCGATGTGCCGGTCCAGCAGCTCGCCGCCGGCCTGCAGCGCGACCGCCCGGTCGAGCGCGCCGGAGGCCACCCGCAGGACCAGTTCGGCCAGCCAGACCTCGTCGGCCGGGCCGGACATGGTCCCGAGCAGCGCCAGCAGCTCCGGGTCTTCCCGGGCCGCGGCCAGGACCGCGGCCGCCTCGGGCCCGGTGAACTCGGGCAGGCCGGCCGCCGCCTCGAACCGGCGTTTGAGGATCGCCATCGGCGCGGGCGCGGCGTGCTCCCGGACGTAGTCGCCGACGGCGCGCACGGGGGTGTCGGCCGGCATGACCAGAATGCAGAACGACTTCGATTCGCCCAGGCGCGCGGCGAACACGTCGAGCTCGACCTCGGAGTGCCGGACGCCGCCGGCCGGCAGTTCGCACAGGTAGCCGTGCTTCGGCGCGAGGTCCACCGAGGCCAGCTCGCCGAGCCCGGCGGCCACCTCGAACCGGCTGACGTTCCCGGCGGCGAACTCGCTGAGCAGCTTCAGGCCGGTGGTGGTCCGCCCGCTGCCGCCGGGGCCGCCGAGCACCACGAGCTGCCGCTCACGCAGGGTACTGCGAAGCTCGGCGTCCGCGGGGGCGGGGACGTACCAGGTGTCGATCTCGGTCAGCAGTTCGGCTCGGACGACCCCGGCGGCCACGGTCTTGGACTGGCCGGCGCCGCCGTGGATGTGGAAGCCGCCGCTGATGCTCGCGCCGCCGACGATCCCGATCGGGCCGGCCGCGGTCACGCTGCGCTGGAAGCTCTGGTAGGCCTGGTTGGCGGCGATCGCGTCCGTCTCGCTGCGGGCGTCGCCCAGCGGATCGGAGCGGGCCGCGTTCAGCCGCGGGTCCGCGCCGCCTTCTTCGCCGCCCCGGCCGGCCGGGTTCTGCGCCTTCTCGGCCGGGGCGCCGGCCGGTGCCTCGCCCTCGTTCACCGGGCACCGCCGGCCGGGCCGTTCATCGTGAACGGACCGTTGATCGTGGCCGTGCCGAGGACGCCCACGCTGCCGTTCACGGCGACGCCCGCCGGGTGGTGCGCGTCCGGCGGGGCCGGCGCCGGCACGTCCGGTCCGGCGCCGTCTCGGGCTGCGGACACCAGCGGCGGCCGCTTCCACCCGGGTATGCGCACCCAGGCCGAGGCAGTGGTCTCCTTCACCGTGGCCACGACCGGTGCGTAGTCGGCCGGGAACACGACGGGGTCGGCGCGCCAAACTGCCTGCTGGTAGACGACGTCCGACACGATGACGCCGAGCGAGGCGGAAGGCGTCGCCTCCATGGTCCGCTTGAGGATCGGGGCTTCCACCAGCCGGCACACATGGTCCAGGTCGGCGCCGACGTATCCGTCGGGGCCGCTGTGCACGTCTCCGGCGTGAACGGACAGGCGGGTCTGGAAGCGCTCGGTGGAACGCTCGTAGCTTCGCTGCAGCTCGTCGTGGAAGGCGGTGAGGCAGGGGCCCAGCACCCGCTGCTTGGACACCGTGGCGTCGATCAGGACGATCGCGCCGTCCCCGGTGTCCAGGAAGGCCGAGGCCTCGTCCGGGATCGACGCGGCCTTCAGAGCCGTCCTGAGCCCGTCCCGCAGCAGGCGGCGGGCCAGGATCTTCGTCGCGGTGTCCAGCCCGGTCGAGCCTTGGACGTCGTAACTGAGGATGATGCGATGAAAGGTCTCCACAACCATGGGTCGACTCCTCCTCGGGAGTTGATGAGGTCTTTGCCGCGCGGTCAGAGAACGAACTGGCTGAGTGTTCCGAGCAGGCCGAGCAGGGCGCCGAGGCAGAGCAGGCCCATGCCGAGCCGGATCATCCGGTATTTGGCGACGGCGATCCGGCTCAGCACGTGCCCCTGGGTGAGCAGCCAGACTTCGAGATCGGCGGAGGTGCGCTCGGCCAGCGCGCGCACCCGGTCGAGATCGAAGTCGGGCGGGAAGTCACGGAAGGACGCGAGCCGGCCGGCCCCGCCGCTCGTGCGCAGCCGGGGCAGCACCGCGGCGGCCAGGGCGAAGATCCCGGCCAGCCAGCCGAGCGCGGCGGCATAGCCGAGCGCGTCGGTGGCCGGCGCCGGGGCCGGGCAGCCGGAGCGGAGCCCGGACATCGTCCCCGTGGTGATCGCGAGGATTGCGGTGGCCGCGGCCCCGAGCGCGGTCGCCTTGGAGTCGGCCCGGTCGATGGCGCGTTCGGCTTCGTCGACCAGGTACTTCGGCACCACCGGGAGCGGCGGCTGCCGCCCGGCGCGGGGCGGGAGCGCGGGTGCGGTGAGTCTTTTCAACGTCCCTCCTCATGGCTCGCGGCCGAAGGCCCGCGGCCGGGTCGCCGCGGCCCGGATCGGACCGACACGTCGATCCTGCGCGTCCGCGGCGCCGGCCGCAGTAGTACTTTTCACAGTTCGGCGATCGCGGTCAGCGCCGCCCGGTCGATGATCCGGATCTGCCGGTCGTTCGTGCTCAGCACGTTGCGTACGCGCAGGCTGGCCAGCGCTTTCGCGGCGGACTCGCGGGTCGCGCCGATCGCCGTGGCCAGTTCGTGCTGGGTGAGCCGGCCGGCCACCTCGGCCCGGTCCCGGGCCTCGTCCAGATTCAGCAGCAGCCGGGCCAGGCGTTGGAGCACAGGCAATGTGGCCAGGTCCTGGCGCTGGTCGTCCGATGCCCGCAGCCGCAGGGACATGCTTTGCAGCACGGCCGTATTCGCCTGCGGGAAGTTCTGCAGGAACCTGCGGAAGGCGAGGCCGCTGATCACGCACGCCTCGATCGGGGTCAGTGCGCCGACCGTCGCGCTGCGCGGCCTGCCGTCCAGCGCCGCGAGTTCCCCGACCAGGTCCTCCGGGCCGCAGAGCCCGAAGATCAGGGACCGGCCGTTGACCGCCTCCACCCGGATGGCGGCCCACCCGGCTGTGATCGCCACGACGAAGTCCTCCAGCGCCCCCTGCTGCATGAGCGCCTGTCCGGGGTCGTACCGGCGGGGCTTGCCGGCGGCCAGGAAAGCAGTGCGGTCAGCTGGTCGCAGGACGGACAGAAGTGGTTCCTGGGTGAAGACTCCCATGGGCCTTCTCACCTTTCCGGAGAGGAACGACGCCCAGCAGGTCATTCGAGAACATGGGGTTATACCCGCTGGCCAATACGTCCTCGACGTCTATCTGATGGGCCATCATATAGGCTCCGGGGCTGCACTGCGGGGGATTGAGAGAACTGCCGGAAACAGGCCTGGACCAGGAAGAGCGGTAATGGGCGGGATTCTTGTAGACTATTGCGGTATCGCCCCGGGAATGCCATGAAGATCTTTTGGCTGAGGGGGCGGTATTTCCCGTAAGTGCGGCCGGCGCGGGTAATAGATGAACTTAACGGATATAGTCTGCAAACTAGCGATTCGTGAATGTTGCCGTCGTCTAATGCGGTGAGGCGGACGGCTTCGCAGCTAGCCGGACATACTGCGCCGCCACATCCGCAGCCAGCCGGGCCGGCCCGCAGCGCTCGGCCAGAAGCGCGGCGCGGTCCAGCCGGCCGGGCACGGCGGCGGGCCGGTCCGCGTCCAGGGCCAGGGCGGCCGCCGCGACCAGGGTGCGGCCCGGCTCGATCCGGTCGCCGCTCTCGGCGAAGTCGTCGATGGCGTCCTGCGCGCTGGCCAGGGCCCGGTCGAAGTCCGCGCGGCCGGCGTGGGCGAGCATGCGGGCGCGCAGTAAACCACGCAGTACACCGGGATGTTGCAACTCGTCTGGTAGTGCAAGCCGTGGCATCACGGCACTGCACCCGTCTATCGCCAAGTTGCATCCAGGGAAACCATCAAATCCTCCCCAACGAGACTTGGCTGGGCAGGATTTCGCGCACTGCGCGCCTGCCGCGCAAGAGTTTCTCTTGAGATACTATCTCTTCCGCGCCTATCGGAGGTTCCGAATGGTCGACTTCGTGGGCAGGCGGCGCGAACTCGCCGTACTCAGCCGCACGCTTGCCGCCGTGGATGCGGCGAAGCACTCGGCCCGGCGCATGGCATTCCTGCGGCTCCCGCAGTAGGCGCCTACTGGACCCGCAGTAACGACGTCGAGCTCGACATCGTCGGCGCCGATCGCGAACCGATCGCCAAAGAGCTGCTCTTCCTCGGATCCATCAAGTGGCTTGAGAACTCACCATTCGACAACCATGATCTAGTCGCGCTTCAGCACCACCGCGATCGCCTCACCGGCAGCCCGATCCCGCTGGTCGCGGTGACCCGATCAGGCGCCTCCACTGACCGCCTGGACGCGGTATTCGAACCGGACGAACTCCTCGAGCCCTGGCTCAGTTGACTGACAGTGCATAGCGCGTCCATGCATGCTCAAGGGACGCCAGCCTGGGCTGGCGTCCCTTTTTAGTAGAAGGCGTATATCGGATGTCGTAAGACAGTTCTAACGGCCACTCTGAGGGCGACGAGGGCGACGAACGGGGAACGCGGTCACGTTTCCGAGTCGTGCTTGTGCCCCTGAAGCTGCGGCCACCGGGAGTCCGGGCCAGATTGCGACCAGGGAGCGTAGTGCTTCGACTAATGTAAGATTGGATCTACGTTAGATGTAATTTACGTAAGGGGCGGTCTCTGTGGACTTTAAGGGGAGAGCTGCAGATCTTGCCCTCTTGGGCAAGCAGATGGAGCAGATCGCTGGAGGCGTGGGAGCGACCCGCGGCCGAGCGGTCATCGTGACGGGTCGCAGGCGGGTGGGCAAGTCTCGTCTTGTACAGGAGTTCTGCGACCGGGCCGACTTGCCGTACGTGGTCTTCCAAGCGACCCGGGGGCGCAATCCAGTCGCCGAACGAGCCGACTTCGCCGCAGCGCTTGCGGGATCCGGCTTCCCCGGAGCCGAGGCGGTGGCCGGGTTGCAGGCCGGGGACTGGAACCAGGCCCTGCGGGCCTTGGCCTTGGCGGTTCCCGACGACACGCCCAGTATCGCCGTCCTCGACGAGGTTCCATGGCTGGTGGAGCAGGACCGTGAATTCGAAGGAGCGCTCCAGACCGTCTGGGACCGGCACCTGAGCGCCAAGCCCTTGTTGCTCATCCTGGTCGGCAGCGACCTGTCCGTGATGGAGGCGCTGCAGTCCTATGGCCGTCCCTTCTTCGGGCGTGCGGCGAAGATGACGGTCAATCCGCTTCATCTCGCGGATGTACAGGCGATGACGGGCTTGGACGCCGCTGCCGCGATCGACGCGTTACTGATCACCGGGGGTTTTCCCGAAGTCGTCCAGGCATGGCGACCGGGGATGGACCTTGCCGGTTACCTGCGCCAAGAACTGGCCGATCCGCTCTCTGCGCTGTTGATGGCAGGAGAGCTGTCACTGCTCGGCGAGTTCCCCGAGGCATCGCATTCTCGCGCCGTCCTGGAAGCGGTCGGCAGCGGGGAGCGGACCTTCACCATGATCGCCACTGAGGCGGGCGGGGCGAGTCCGCTTGCTTCCGGAACCCTCTCACCGATCTTGAACACGCTGCTGGACAAGCGAGTTGTCGCTACCGACAGCCCGTTGTCGATCAAAGCGGACACCAAGAACAAGCGCTATCGCATTGCCGACCCGTACCTCCGGTTCTGGCTAGCCTTCCTCCAGCGAGGCATCCCGCTCGTCGAACGCGGCAGAGGCGACATCCTCCTTGAGCGCATCGAACGCTCCTGGCCCAGTTGGCGCGGCCGCGCCGTCGAACCGGTCATCCGGGAATCCCTGCTAAGGCTCCTCCCGAACGACCGCTGGCCGGATACCGAAGCAATCGGCGGCTGGTGGAACCGGCAGAACAATCCCGAAATCGATCTGGTCGGTGCGGACCGCGAACCCGTGGCAAGACGAGTCCACTTCCTGGGCTCGATCAAATGGCTGGAGAGTCAGCCCTTCGGCCGCCGCGAATACGACAGCCTGGTGAGGGACATGCTTGCTGTACCAGGCGTCGATGAGTCGACCCCCTTGGTCGCCGTATCGCGCTGTGGCGTCGCAGACGACCTTCCGCTGGCTGCGCACTGGGGGCCCGAGGATCTCCTTCGTGCCTGGCAGGCATAAGCGGAACCTGACACGAAAATAATGGTGACGTGCCCGCTCAGGCCGGGATGGTCTCGATCGGGTCGAACCGTACGGTTAGTCCCAGGCGGTTGGCCTCCTGGGTGATTCGGCGCATGGCACGTTCTGGGTCTCTTTTGGCGT
>DASZBX010000144.1:0-53132 GCA_035943635.1 Actinocrinis sp.
GATGCCGCGGACGCAGGCCGGTGAAGATACGCTTGGACAAGGCCGTGCGGCCCAGGTATTGCGTCACAACAACACCCAAGCCGCACGGCCTGCCTCATGTCAGGACAATGCCCCGATCGTTATCGCACACCACGCCGTTAGAGCGCGCGACCGGCCTCCCGCAGGCCTGCGGCCGGTGGTCCGGTCCGGTCCGGCCGGTCAGCGGAAGACCCCGGTGTGGCCGAGCGAGTACCGGCCCGGCTGCGGGTAGACGCACAGTCCGTGCGGCCCGTCGCCCACCGGGATCCGGGCCAGCAGCTGCCCGGTGTCGGTGGAGATCGCGTAGACCTCGGAGTCGTACCGGCCGGTCAGCCACAACACCTTGCCGTCGGCCGAGACCCCGCCCATGTCCGGGCTGGCCTTGCCGGGGATCTTCCAGATCGTGCGCACCTTGCCCGTGGCGAAGTCGAAGACGGAGACGGTCCCCTCGCCCCGGTTGGACACGTACATCGAGGCCGAGTCGCGGCTGACGTACAGGCCGTGCGCGCCGAGCCCGGTGGGGATGAAACCGGTCACCTTGAACGAGTCCCCGTCCAGGGTCCACATGCCGTTGGCGACCATGTCGGCGACGTACCAGACCGAGCCGTCCGGGGACATCTTCACGTCCTGCGGCATCGAGCCTTCCTTGAGTGTGATCGTGCCGAGCAGCTTGTGCGTGGTCGTGTCGACCTTGAGCAGCTGGCCGGAGAACTCGCAGGAGGCGATGAAGTAGGTGCCGTCGGGGGAGAAGTCGGCGTGGTTCACCCCGGCGCACGGCACGTTCAGGATGTCCTGGATCGCCATGGTGTGCGGGTCGCGGAACACGATCTGGCGGTCCGCCTCGGCCATCACCAGGGCGGACTTGCCGTCGGGGGTGAAGTAGAGGTTGTACGGGTCGTGCACCGCCACCGGCGTGCCGAACTTCCCGGTCATCGGGTCGATCGGGGTCAGCGAGTTGCCCTCGTCGTTGTTCACCCAGAGGGTCTTCAGGTCCCAGGACGGCACCACGTGCTGCGGCTGGTCGCCGACCGGGACCGTGCGCACCACCTTGTAGGTGGCCGGGTCGATCACGCTGACCGTGTTCGACATGGTGTTGGGCACGTAGACGTACGACGGCATGTCCTTCACGGTCGGCGAGAGGTTGCCCGGCCCGTCGGCGAAGTACACGTTCGACGGGTCGTAGTCGGGCATCCCGGGCAGGCCCGGCTTGAGCGCGGCCTCCCGGGCGGGGGCCGGCTTGACCGGTCCGGGCGGCGCGGCGGGCACGGCCCGGTCGCCGGAACAGCCGCCGGCGGTCAGCCCGGCGAGCACGGCCAGGCAGCCGGCCGCGGAGAGGGTCCTGGTGAGCTTCACTGCTGGCCTGCTTCCTGGCTCGGGAGGACGGGCCGGGCCGGACGGGCCGGGTCCGGGGCGGGGAACAGATCGGCGGCGGTCAGCGCGAGCAGGCCGCGGGTGCGCAGCCCGGCCAGGATCGCGGGCAGGGCCTCGACCGTGCCGCGGTGGCCGAGGTGCAGCGAGACCACGTCGCCGGGCGCGATCACGCCGAGCACGTTGCGCACGATCGCGGCCGAGCCGGGATCGGCGTAGTCCTTGGGGTCGACGTCGTAGGAGAGCACGTCGGTGTACCCGGCCTTGGCCGCGGCGGCGCGGACGGTGGCGGTGGCGTGTTGGGCCTGGGAGGGGCGGAACCAGCGGCCCTGGCTGCCGGTGAGCTTGCGCAGCTCGGCCGCGCAGGCCGCGATCTCGTTGTAGGCGCCGAGCGGGGAGAGCGCGCTGATGTTCAGGTGGTGCTGGGTGTGGTTGCCGAGTTCGTGGCCGCCGTCCAGGACCCGCTTGGCCATCTGGGGGTAGGCGGTCAGCCAGCTGCCGACGGCCAGCACGGTGACCTGGGCTCCGCCGCGCTCGGCCTCGCCGAGCAGCGAGTTGGCCAGGGCCGGGGTGCCGCCGCCGTGGAAGGTCAGGGCCACCGCGCTGGTGGTGGCCCCGGCCCGGGTGACCTCGGTCACGCCGTTCGCCTGGACGGCGCCCGCAGTGGCGGGCGGGGCGCTGGGCCGCGGGCTGACGATCACCGGCCCGGCCACCGGGGTTTTGGTCGCGGCGCCGGCCCGGGCCGCGGCGGTCAGCGCGGCGTGTTCGGCCTCGCCGGCCTTCGCGGCGGCCGAGGCGCCGCAGGCGCTGGTGCTCAGCGGCAGGGCCAGGCCGAGGCCGGCCGCCGCGCGCAGGGCCGCCCGGCGCGGCCAGCCCGGTACGGCCGGCTTGGCCGGTGCGGCCGGGCCGGCCACCGCGGGTGCGGCCGGCCGGATCGGTCCGGTCGGCCCGGCCGTCGTGGCGGAGTCCGAGTCCGATCCCACGGCCGCCACGGACCGCACCGTCGATTCACCACTGCGCTCTAGCACACCTGCCAGATTATTGACGCTTCGTCATTTGTCCTGGTCAACCATGCGCCGAACGGTCTAAGCGGTCACTCGGACGAGTGCCCGGAGCAGAATCGGGCCCGAACGCCGACCTGGATTCCACCCCGGATCCGGCCTCGGATCAGGGTGCCCACAGGTCCTGGATCCGCACCCCGGCCTCGCCGAGCAGGCGGCGCAACAGCGGCAGGGACAGGCCGATCACGTTGGACGGATCCCCGGCGATCGAATCCACGAAGCTGCCGCCGAGACCGTCCAGGGTGAACGCCCCGGCCACGTGCAGCGGCTCGCCGGTCGCGACGTACGCGTCGATCTCCTCGTCGGACACGTCCGAGAACCGGACCAGCGTCACCCCGGCGTCTATGTACACGGAGTTCGCGGCCGGGCTGCCGTCCGCGGGCTCCCGGGTGTCGATCAGGCAGTGGCCGGTCACCAGCATCCCGCTCTTGCCGCGCATCTGCCGCCAGCGCTCGGCCGCCTGCTCCGGTCCGGACGGCTTGCCGTACGCGACCCCGTCGAGGTCGAGCACCGAGTCGCAGCCGATCACCAGCGCGCCCGGCCCGACCCGCTTGGCCACCACCTGCGCCTTGGCGTGGGCGAGGGTCAGCGCGAGCTCGTGCGGGGTGGCCGCGTCGTACGCCGACTCGTCGATCTCGCTGACCACGGTCTCCGGCAGGAACCCGGCGTCCCGCAGCAGCCGCAGCCGGGCCGGGGACTGCGAGGCCAGGACCAGTCGCGGAGCCGGTCCGCCGGCCGCGATCCCGGCCCGGCCGGCGGCCGGCGCCGACTCATCCGCCCGGGCGCGGTTCCCGCCGCCCGGCTGCTCGCGCTGCTCGTCCGATCCCGACTGCTCCTGCGCATGGTTGTCCATGCGGCCATTCTTCCCTACCGGGCGAAGGCGCCGTCCCTCTAACGAGGGAACGCCGCGGCGCGCCAGCCGTTCGCCGCGGGGGCCAGCGGTCCGCGCACGTACCGCGAACGGTCGGTCCAGCCGGACGCGGGCGCCGCGGACGGTTGCTCGTCCGGCGCCGACCCGGCCGCGGCCAGCACGCCGAGCAGCGCGGCCAGTTCCTCCGCGGTCGGCTCGCCGCGCACGATCCGGATCAGGGCGGGTTCAGTCACGTCGGTCACCTCGGTCACAGCGGGATGTTCCCATGCTTCTTCGGCGGCAGCGCCGCGCGCTTGGTGCGCAGGGTGCGCAGCGCGCGGGTCACGTACAGCCGGGTCTCGGCCGGCTCGATCACCGCGTCGACGTACCCGCGCTCGGCCGCGACATACGGGTTGAGCAGGGTGTCTTCGTACTCGGTGATCAGCTGCGCGCGCCGGGCCTCCGGGTCGGCGGCCGCGGCCACCTCCCGCTTGCCCAGGATGTTCACCGCGCCCGAGGCGCCCATCACCGCGATCTGCGCGGTCGGCCAGGCCACGTTGATGTCCGCGCCCAGGTGCTTGGAGCCCATCACGTCGTACGCGCCGCCGAACGCCTTGCGGGTGATCACGGTGACCAGCGGCACGGTGGCCTCGGCGTAGGCGTAGAGCAGCTTGGCCCCGCGCCGGATGATCCCGTTCCACTCCTGGTCCGCGCCGGGCAGGAAGCCGGGCACGTCCACGAAGGTCAGGATCGGGATGTTGAACGCGTCACACGTCCGGATGAACCGGGCAGCCTTCTCCGAGGCGTCGATGTCCAGGCAGCCGGCCAGCTGCATCGGCTGGTTGGCCACCACCCCGACCGAGCGGCCCTCCACTCGGCCGAAGCCGACCAGGATGTTCGGCGCGAACAGCGCCTGCACCTCCTGGAAGTCCTGCTCGTCGAGCACCTGCTCGATCACCTGGTGCATGTCGTAGGGCTGGTTCGCCGAGTCCGGGATGAGGGTGTTGAGCGTGCCGTCCGCGTCGGTCGGCTCCAGCTCCGCGAGGGCCTCGAAGACCGGCGGGTCCTCCAGGTTGTTCTGCGGCAGGAACGACAGCAGGCCCCGGACGTACTCGATCGCGTCCTTCTCGTCGGCCGCCGCGTAGTGCGCGATGCCGGACTTGGTGTTGTGCGCGTGCGCCCCGCCGAGCTCCTCGTGGCCGACGTCCTCGCCGGTCACGGTCTTGATCACGTCCGGTCCGGTGATGTACATGTGCGAGGTCTTCTCGACCATCACGATGAAGTCGGTCAGCGCCGGGGAGTACACCGCGCCGCCGGCCGCTGGGCCCATGATCAGCGAGATCTGCGGGATGACGCCCGAGGCGTGCACGTTGCGCCGGAAGATCTCGGCGAACGCGCCGAGCGCGACCACGCCCTCCTGGATCCGGGCCCCGCCGCCGTCGTTGATCCCGACCAGCGGACAGCCGATCTTCATGGCCAGGTCCATCACCTTGCAGATCTTCTCGCCGTTCACCTCGCCGAGCGAACCGCCGTAGACGGTGAAGTCCTGTGAGAAGACACACACAGTCCGTCCGTCCACGGTTCCGTACCCGGTGACCACTCCGTCCGTATACGGGCGGTTCTGTTCCACCCCGAAGTTGGTCGAGCGGTGCCTGGCCAACCCGTCGAGCTCCTGGAAGGACCCGTCGTCGAGGAGCAGTCCGATCCGCTCCCGGGCCGTCAGCTTGCCCTTGGCATGCTGGGCCTCGATGGCCCGGGCCGAGCCCGCATTCACCGCCTCGCCCAGGCGTTCGCGCAGCTCAGCCAGTTTTCCAGCGGTGGTGTGAATGTCGATCGGCTCAGTCACGGTCTTGTCGTCCACCTTGTCTCACTCACTTTCAATCCTGCGCCGCACACGCAGTTGACGACAATCTACCCGCTCCGGCTACGGTGCTGGATATGACCTCTCCCTATTCCGATCTCGACCGGCCGGCCCTGCACGAAGGCGCCCTCCAGCGGGCGCTGACGGGGTCGGGGGGGTTCGTCTCGGCCCTGCGCGTGCTGCCCGAGGTCGACTCCACCAACTCCGCCCTGATGGCCGCCGCCGCGGACGGTGCCCCGCACGGATCCGTGCTGGTGGCCGAGGTGCAGACCGCCGGCCGCGGGCGGCTGGGCCGCACCTGGCAGGCCCCGGCCAGGTCCGGCCTGTTCCTGTCGGTCCTGGTCCGGCCGCAGCAGGTGCCGCCCGCGCAGTGGGGCTGGCTGCCCTTGCTGGCCGGCGTTTCGGCCCGCTCCGCGGTGGCCGCGGTGACCAGACTCGACGTCGCCCTCAAATGGCCCAACGACCTGATCCTGGACGACGCCGCAGAGGTCTCCGACTCGGCCGATCGGACCGAATCGGCCGCGCCCGCCCCGGGCTCCGCGGCCGGGCCGGCCGGGGAATCCGGCTACGGCTACGGCCTCGGCCGCAAGCTCGGCGGCATCCTGGTCGAGCGGGTGACCGGCGCCGATCCGGCCGCTGTGATCGGGATCGGACTGAACGTCACCCTGCGGCGCAGCGAACTGCCCGCCCCGCACGCCACCTCGCTCGCCCTGGCCGGGGCCGAGGTCACCGACCGGGACACCCTGCTGCGCGCCCTGCTGCGCTCCTTCGGGACCTGGTACACCGAGTGGGCCGCGGCCGCGGGCGACGCCGAACGCAGTGGTCTGCTGTCCGCGTACCGCGCGGCGTGTGCCACGGTCGGCCGGCAGGTGCGCGCGGAGCTGCCCGGCGGCGCGTCCGTCAGTGGTCTGGCCGCCTCGGTGGACGCCCGTGGCCGACTCGTGATCCGGACCGTCGACGGCGCGCAGACGCCGGTCAGCGCGGGAGATCTGGTCCACCTGCGCTGAACCCGGGCCGCCCCGGCCGTCCGAAGCGCGAATGTCCCGACTCGCACATAGCGCTTTGTGGGTGGTCCGTGCCAGGATTCGCCCTGAGGAATTACCAAGTTGTATCAACACAGCCGAACAGCAGGGCGGCCGGCCGAGAGAACCAGGCCGCCTCAAGAGGGGATAGGGATCGATATGGGGTATCCGGACCGCCTGTTAAGTGAGGGCGAGCGGATCGACTTGGAGCTGCGGCCGCACTGGAAGGCCCTGGTCTTCCCCGCGATCGTGTTGGTGGTGACGCTGGGCGCCGGCGGCTTTCTGGCCGCGATCACGCCGAACGGCTCGTCGCAGAAGTGGATCTGGATCGCCATAGCGGTCGTCGCCGTGATCATCCTGATCTGGTTCACCGTGCGCCCGTGGATAATCTGGATGAACCAGAACTACATCATTACCAACCGCCGCCTGATCATCCGCGAGGGTCTGATACACCGGGTCGGCCGGGACATCCCGCTGGAGAAGATCAACGACGTGTCCTTCCGGCACGACTCCCTGCTCGACCGGATGCTCGGCTGCGGCACCCTGGTCTGCGAGTCGGCCGGCGAGCACGGCCAGGTCCTGCTCAACGACATCCCCCGGGTCGAGGAGACCCAGCGCGAACTGGCCTCGCTGATCTCCGGCTCCCCGGTCGAGCAGCAGAGCAAGCACGAGAACTGAGCCGCAGCGCGGCGATCGCGCCGCGCCGGCTCGAACGCCACGCCGGCCCCGGGGGTCCGGACCGGCCCGGTGCGCTGCTCCAGCCGCCGGACCGGGACGGGCCCCGGGCCGGTGCGGCCGCAGTCCCCGGCCGGTCGGAAGCAGGGTTCGGACACTTGCGGCGGCCGGGCGAACAGCATGGCAGAGTCCGTTGACACGAACGCCGGATCGCTTGCCGGGCAAGGCGACCGCGCGGCGCAAACGTCCACGGACACACAGTGACGCAGTATCAGGTATCGTCACTCTCGGGACATCGAGTGGCGACAGTCTGTGCTTTCACGGGCCTCGCCCGGGGACGCATTCGGACCCAAGGTATGCGAACAGGTGAGTGGGATCTCCGACACGCAGGGCGCGAGCATCGGTGGCAGGACCGCCGTGCGGCCGGGTAGCGAGGCTCTGGCCGCGGCCCGGCTGCGTGCGCTCACCGGCTTCGCCAGGGCCATGGCCTCGGCCCACTCGGTGGACGAGGTGATCGCCAGCGCGGCCCGCGAGGCCAAGACCCACCTGGGCGCGAGCACCGCCTCCATCTCCCGCTGGGAGCGCGAGACCGGCCGGCTGCGGGTGCTGGTCAACTACGGCGACCTGGCCAAGGACGAACAGCCCTTCCCGAAGGACGAGTCCTACCCGGTCACCGACTTCCCCGAGATCCTGCTCAGCGACGACGACCTCGGCCCGTGGATCCAGCTGGCCGACGGCGCGGACGGGGACCCCAAGCGGGTGCTGATGCTCCAGCGCCGGGAACGCCGCTGCGCCCTGATCGCGCCGATCGTGTTCAACGGCCGGGCCTGGGGCGAGCTGTTCGCCGCCCGGACCAAGGACCAGGAGCTGTACAACCGCGACGACGTCGACTTCGCCGCCGCGTTCGCCGCCCAGATAGCCGCCGGGCTGGCCAAGGCCGACCACGTCAAGGAGGTCGAGCGCCTCGCCTTCACCGACCAGCTGACCGGCCTGGCCAACCGCCGCGCCTTCGACGCCCGGCTGGACGCCGCGTTCGACCGGCACACCCGCGAGGGCACCCTGATCTCCCTGGTCGTGTGCGACGTCAACGGCCTGAAACGGATGAACGACGGCCACGGCCACGACAACGGCGACGTGCTGCTGGTCCAGCTGGCCGGGGTGATCTCGGCCGCCGCCGCGCTGCTGCCCGGCTCGATCGCGGCCCGGCTCGGCGGGGACGAGTTCTGCCTGCTGGCCGAGGGCTACACCGCCGACGACGTGGTCTCGGTGGCCCAGGAACTGTGCCGCAACGCCCTGCTGGTGCGCGGCGGCGAGGGCGTGGCCTGCGGGGTGGCGTCCACCGGGGACGCGATCGGCGCGATCGAGACCCGGGACCGGCTGTTCCGGCTGGCCGACGCGGCCCAGTACCGGGCCAAGCGCTCGCGCTCGCTGCAACCGGTGGTGGCCGGCCGGCCGAACGACCTGTGGGAGACCGGCGGCGAACCCGTGCCGCCGGTCCAGGAGAGCCCCGCGCTGGTCCGCGGCCCGCGCCGGGCCGCCCCCCGGCAGCTGCCGCTGGCCTCGCGGCTGCCGGACCGCCGGGTGTACCGCGGCCGGGACGTGGTCGCGGTCGAGCAGCTGCTCGCCGACGGCCTGCGCCTGCTCGACGCCGAACAGATCCAGCGCGGCTCGCTGCCCCCGGTCGCCGACCGGGTCACGATCATCGCCGACGTGCTCGCCCGCGGCCTGGACGCGGCGTCCTGGTACATCTACCGGCGCGGCGTGCTGGAGGACAAGCTCACCCTGGAGGCCAAGTCCGAGCTGCGCGCCCCGCCGGAGCACAGCGTGCTCGGCGATGCGTTGGCCGGGGTGATCCAGGCCTCGTTCAGCCCGGTCCAGATCGCCGGGATCACCGACCTGTTCAGTGGCGGCGCCCGATTGACCGTGGCCGATGTGGATTTCGACATCGGGCCGGCCGGGTTCACCTACCCGACTGTGGTCTCTCCTCAGCTCGGTACGGCCGGGTATGTCGCCGCCCTGTCTGCCGGCGCGACGGCGCCGGACGGGTCCGAGTGGCTTGTGTCCATCCTGCTTGATGTCATCTCGCGGCCTGCTTCGCCGGCTCAGCCTTTGCTGCGCACTCTGCTGGCTAGCGCGCTGCTGCGTAACTGATCTTTTGGCGGCCGCTGACTCGGTGGACGCTTGGCCGGGGCGTCGTTTACGGCTGGTTTCGCGCTCGCCGATCGTCCGCAACGGGATCGTCCCACGCTGGACAAGCGCGGCTACGATATACCCATGGCCACGAGTACATCGACCGTCCCCCACCGCACCGTCCTTGATGTGAGCTTCCTGCTCGCCCACACGTCCCACGTCCTGGCGACCCGGATGTCGGCGGCGTTCGCGGAGATCGAGACGACACCGCGCGGCTACTGCGTGCTGCTGCACGCGATGGAGGGGGAGTACACCCAGATCGAGCTGGCGGCCCTGTCCGACCTGGACAAGACCACCATGGTGATCACGCTGGACGAACTGGAGGCGGCCGGATTCGCCGAGCGCCTGCCCTCGCCGACCGACCGCCGGGCCCGGATCGTGCGGGTCACCGAGGCCGGCCGCCAGGCCGCCGCGGCCGGGACGGAAATAGCCGACCGGGTGCATACCGAGGTCCTGGAATCTCTGCCGCCGGCCCAGCGGGAGGTGTTCACCGGGGCGCTGGAAACGCTGGTGGCCGGTCTGCTGGCCGAGCCGGTGAGCGGCCCGCAGCCGGTCCGCCGGGCCCGCAGCGCGAGATAAATAATAAGACTATCCCGAAGGGGATTGTCTATTAAAAAACCATCTACTAGAGTCTCTCCTGTAGCCCACCCCAGGAGGGACCCATGCACGCACGTTCCCGCGGACCGGCCCTGGCCGTCCTCTGCGCAGCGACCCTGATGATCATCCTCGACGGCACGATCGTGACCGTCGCCCTGCCGTCCGTGCAACGCTCGCTCGGCTTCTCGCCCACCGCGCTGACCTGGGTGGTCAACGCCTACATGATCGCCTTCGGCAGTTTGCTGCTGCTGGCCGGCCGGCTCGGCGACCTGATCGGCCGCAAGCAGGTGCTGCTCGCGGGCCTGGCCCTGTTCACCGCGGCCTCCCTGCTGTGCGCGGCGTCCACCAGCCCGGCCATGCTGATAGCGTCCCGCTTCGTCCAGGGAGCCGGCGGGGCATTGGTCTCGGCCGTGGCCCTGGGCATGATCGTGGCGCTTTACCCCGAGCCGCGGGAGCAGGCCCGGGCGCTGTCCGTGTTCAGCTTCGTCGGCGCGGCCGGAGCCGCGATCGGACTGCTGGCCGGCGGCGTGCTGACCCAACTGCTGAACTGGCACTGGATCTTCCTGGTGAACCTGCCGATCGGCCTGGTCACCGCGCTCCTGGCCGTCCGCGTGCTCGATTCCGGCCCCGGTCTCGGCCTGCGCGCCGGAGCCGACGCACTCGGCGCGCTGCTGGTCACCGCGGGCCTTATGCTCGGCATCTACGCGGTGGTGGCCGATGCCTGGGCCGGGATCCCGGCCGCGGTGCTGCTGGCCGCGTTCGTCGTGCGGCAGGCCAAGGCGTCCGTTCCGTTGCTGCGGCTGCGGATCTTCGCCTCGCGCAACATATCCGGGGTCTTCGTCGTCCAACTCCTCGTGATCGCCGCTGCCTGGGGATTCCAGGTTCTGATCACGATGTACATGCAACGCGTCCTCGGCTACGGCGCCGCCACCACCGGCCTGGCCTTCGCCCCGACCGCCGTGGTCATCGGCGCGGTCTCGCTCGGCTTCGCCGCCCGCCTGATCCAGCGCCTCGGCG
The DNA here is from genome assembly GCA_035943635.1 of Actinocrinis sp. Taxonomy (GTDB): domain Bacteria; phylum Actinomycetota; class Actinomycetes; order Streptomycetales; family Catenulisporaceae; genus DASZBX01. The sequence continues at coordinate 10,660 of DASZBX010000144.1, forward strand.
CCCGTGTGGTCCTGCTGGCCGGCCTGGTACTGATCGGCGCGGCCCTGGCCCTGCTCACCACCACACCCACGCACGCCGCCTACCCGAGCGGGCTGCTGCCCGGCCTGCTGATATTCGGCCTCGGCGGCGGCCTGACCCTGCCCGCGCTGGCCACCCTCGGCATGTCCGCCGCCACCCCGCAGGACGCCGGGCTGATTTCAGGCCTGTTCAACACCGGCCAGCAACTCGGCGGAGCGCTCGGCGTCGCGGCCCTGTCCGCCCTCGCCGCCGCCCGCACCCGCGGCCTGGCCGCGAGCGGACACGACGCGGCGTCCACGCTCACCGGCGGCTACCACCTGGCCTTCGCGATCGGCGCCGGGCTGGCCGTGGCGTCCATAGCCCTGGCTGCCCTCATCCTGCGCCGCCCCGCCCCACCCGCGCCTTCGCCTACTGATCCACTGGCCGGATCGTCCGCTGAGCACAGCACCGAGATACCGCCCGCCCCGGCCTTCGCGGGGTGAGCCGTCCGGGACAGCGCAACGCCCCTGCCGCCTCGCTCGCGCGAGACCACAGGGGCGTTGAACGAAATCCGACCTACATACTCACCGTCAGGCGGCGGCCTTCTCCAGCACCGGAGCCGGGCTCGGCACCGCGACCTCGGCGAACTCGCCGCGCGGGTTCTCGAAGGCGGTCAGCGAGATCGCCTCGCGGCGGAAGAACCCGGCCAGGACCCAGTCCATGCAGACCCGGACCTTGCGGTTGAAGGTGGGGACCCGGCTGACGTGGTACGCGCGGTGCATCATCCACGCGGGCCAGCCGCGCAGCTTCATCCCGTACACGTTCGCCACACCCTTGCCGATGCCCAGACCGGCCACCGAGCCGACGTGCTTGTGCACGTAGTCGACCACGGTCTTGCCGCGCAGCGCCGCCACGATGTTCTCGGCCAGCACCTTCGCCTGTCGCACCGCGTGCTGCGCGGACGGGGAGCACCAGTTGCCCGGGCCCTTGGACAGGTCCGGCACCTGGGCGCAGTCGCCCGCGGCCCAGGCGTAGCCCAGGCCGGTGATCCGCAGGTTCGCGGAAGCGTCCACGTGGCCCTTCGGGCCGAGCGGGATGCCCAGCTGGGCGACCACCGGGTTCGGCTTGACGCCCGCGGTCCACACGATCGTGGAGGCCGCGGCCACGGTGCCGTCCGACAGCTTGACCTCCTGGTCGACGCAGGACTGCAGGAAGGTGTTCATCTTGACCTGGATGCCGCGCTTGCGCAGCTCCTCGGCCGTCCACACCCCGAGTTCCGGCCCGACCTCGGGCAGGATCCGGTCGGCGGCCTCGACCAGCAACCAGTGCATGTCCTCGGGCTCGACGTTCGGGTACCACTTGCACACGTCCCGGGCCATGTCCTCCATCTCGGCGATGGCCTCCACGCCGGCGAACCCGCCGCCGACGAAGACGAAGGTCAGCGCCTTGCGGCGCAGCGCCTCGTCCTTGAGCGAGTCGGCCAGGTCGATCTGTCCGATCACGTGGTTGCGCAGGCTGATGGCTTCTTCGACGTTCTTGAAGCCGATGCCGTGCTCGGCCAGGCCGGGGATCGGCAGCGTGCGCGGCACCGAGCCGACCGCCACGACCACCTGGTCGAAGGACAGCTCATAGGAGTCGCCCGAGGCGGGCGCGATGGTGGCGACCATCCGGGCGTGGTCCAGGGTGGCGACCCGGCCGGTGATCACCTCGGCGTTCGGGCCCTTGATCACCCGTCGCAGCGGGGCGACGATGTTGCGCGGGGCGATCGAGCCGGCCGCGGCCTCGGGCAGGAAGGGCTGGTAGGTCATGTACGGGCGGGGGTCCACGACGGTGACGATCGCCTCGCCGCGGCGCAGATTCTTCAGAATCCGCTGCGCCGTGAACATTCCCACGTATCCACCGCCGATGACGAGGATACGCGGCGGGATGTTGGAGGCGGCGGCGACGATCTTCGCTGGGGTGTGCGCAGTATTCATGTTGGCTCGCTCACGGGTTCCTTCGACGCGTCCTACTTGATGGCTGGTGCGCTTGGTGGTGCGGTGTGTCGGTGGTTCCTCGACGCACAGCCACGGCGGTGGGGCCTTCGGTCGCGGAGGTGGACACCGGTTCCTGGGCTTTCTAACGAGCCCGAGGCGGTATCCACGATCTCTAGATGATTCTCGCTTACCTGTCGATTATAGGAGTACCACGGCGCAACTCAAGTTGCGGGGGGTTTTCCGGAAACTCATGACACCATGTCAATCGTTATCTGCTGTCGGAACTTGTGGGTAGCGTGGACGACCATGACCGCCGCACCCGCCGCCAGGACCACACTGTCCGCCGACCAGGCCCGCCTCGCCGCGCTCCGAGCCCAGGGCCTGCACGGATCCCCGGACCGCCGGGCCGGGGTGACCGGGCTGCTCCGGCTGCTCGGCGCGGTCCAGCTCGACACCATCTCGGTGCTGGCCAGGTCGCAGGAACTGGTCCCGTTCGCCCGGCTCGGGCCGATCGGGCGGGACGTAGTGCACGACGCGTACTGGTCTCATCCGGACGGGGCCGCGGCACGCACCTTCGAGTACTGGTCCCATGCGGCCAGCGTCCTCCCCGTTGAGGAGTGGCCGTCGTTCGCCTTCCGCCGCAGAGCCTACCGGAGCCGGGGCAACCTCTGGGGGATCGATACGCCTGATGAGACCGTGGATTCCATCAAACGGCGGCTGGCCGGGGAGGGCCCGCTGACCACCACCGAGCTCGGCGGCGGACGCAAGTCGAGCGAGTGGTGGGACTGGTCGGACGTGAAGAAGGCCGTGGAGATCCTGCTCAGCCGCGGCGAGGTGGTGTGCGTGGCCCGGCGGAACTGGAAGAGGGTCTACGACCTGCCCGAACGCGTCATCCCGGCCCAGCATCTGGGGGACGACCGCACCGACGAGGAGTGCTACGTGGACCTGCTGGCCCTGGCCGGCCGGGCGCTCGGCGTGGGCACCGAGGCCGACCTGCTGGACTACTACCGGCTCCAGCCGAACCAGCTGCGCAAGCCCGGCTTCGCCGCCCTCGCCGAACGCGCCGGACTGGTCCCGGTGCAGGTGGAGGGCTGGCCGGCCCGTTCCGGTGCCCGTTCCGCCGCCGTCTCCGAGGCGGTTCGGGCCGCGGCCGGCACTGTCGTCGGCGCTCGGGACGGCGCTGGTTTTTCCAATGCCTGGGCCCACCCCGAGGCCCTGCTCTCGCTCGACCGCCGGGGCCGGCACCGCACCGCCCTGCTGTCCCCGTTCGACTCCCTGATCTGGGAAAGGGCCAGGACCGAGCGCATCTTCGGGCTCAGCCACCGGCTCGAGGCGTACGTCCCCAAGGCCAAGCGGATCCACGGCTACTTCGCCATGCCCCTGCTGCACGGCGGCCGCCTGATCGGCCGCGCCGACCCGGCCCGGGAGGGCCGCACCCTGATCGCCCGCCAGGTCTCCGTCGACCGGCTGTCCGGGGTGGGACCCATGGCCGCGGCCCTGGCCGAGGCCGCCGCATGGGTGGGCTGCGACACGGTCCGGGTCGAACGGGTCCTGCCGGAGTCCGCGGCCGAACCGCTGCGGAAAGCTGTGGCGAAGTTGTGACGGATTCGGAACTCAACAGCCTGGCCCGGACGGGCTACGGTTGAGTAACTTACGGAACCGTAGGTATTCTCCGATCCTGACCTGACTGAATCTGAACGGCAGCGCCAGCCCGCTCCGCCGCCCAGCCTTCAAGGAGCACACGTGACCACGATGCCGGGTACGCGGGTGAGCCGCGCAGGAGCCGATCGCCTCGACGAGGACGTGCAGGTGGCCAGTCTGGGCACCCTCGGCGGCCTGCGGCAGACCGCCAAGGAACGCGTCGCGATCGCCCTGTTCGTCGGCATCCCGTTCCTCGCCCTGCTGGCCGCCGTGCCGGTGGCCTGGGGCTGGGGCCTGGGCTGGCGCGACCTGGTGATCGCGGCCGGCATGTACGCGATCTCCGGGCACGGCATCACGGTCGGCTTCCACCGCTTCTTCACCCACGGCTCGTTCAAGGCCCCCAAGGCCCTGCGGGTCGCGATGGCGATCGCCGGCTCCCTGGCCGTGGAGGGCCCGGTGATCCGCTGGGTGGCCGACCACCGCCGGCACCACAAGTTCTCCGACCAGGACGGCGACCCGCACTCCCCGTGGCGTTACGGCGAGACCATCCCGGCCCTGATCAAGGGCCTGTGGTTCGCCCACATGGGCTGGCTGTTCGACGCCGAGCAGACCGACCAGCGCCAGTACGCCCCGGACCTGCTCAAGGACCGCGCGATCGTCCGGGTCTCCCGGGCGTTCCCCTGGCTGGTCTTCGCCTCCATGCTGGCCCCCGCGGTGCTCGGCTACCTGTGGACCTGGAGCTGGCAGGGCGCCGCGACCGCCTTCTTCTGGGGCACCCTGGTCCGGATCAGCCTGCTGCACCACGTCACCTGGTCGATCAACTCCATCTGCCACGCGATCGGCCGGCGCCCGTTCAAGAGCCGCGACAAGTCCGGCAACGTCTGGTGGCTCGCGGTCCTGTCCATGGGCGAGTCCTGGCACAACCTGCACCACTCCGACCCCACCGCCGCCCGGCACGGCGTGCTGCGCGGCCAGATCGACTCCAGCGCCCGGCTGATCTGGCTGTTCGAGAAGCTCGGCTGGGCCCGCGAGGTCCGCTGGCCCTGCGCCGCCCGGATCGCCGCCCGCCGGGTCAGCCCCGAAGGCGTCTAGCTCCGCGGCCGGGAGTGTTCGCCCCTCCCGGCCCCGGGCATCTCTTCTTCGCCTCGGCGAGCAGCCGAGGCGGCCCCGGCCGGTCCTGCGGGCAGCGCTGCGGTTCGGCCGCGCTCCCCGCTCCCGACCGCTCACCGCACCCCCTCCGCCGCCTGCCGCATGCCCGGCCGCCGGCGCCGCGGGTCCATGCCCCGTCCGCCCGCGCTGCGCCCGTCGTCCGAAGCGCCCCTTCCTGCGCCGACCCGTCTCCCGGCGCCCGCGCCGCACCCTCCCGGCCTCGGCTAAACCGGTGGCGCCATGGGGCATGATGGCGTGGTGACTACCCCAGGCAACGGCCCCGCGCCGCGGACTCGGATGACCGGCAAGGAACGTCGGGAGCAACTTCTGGACGTCGGCCGCACCCTCTTCGCCGAGAAGGGCTTCGACGCGACCAGCGTCGAGGAGGTCGCGGCCAAGGCGGGCGTGTCCAAGCCGGTGGTCTACGAACACTTCGGCGGCAAAGAAGGGCTCTACGCGGTGGTGGTGGACCGCGAGATGCGGACCCTGCTGGACATGGTCACCTCCGCCCTGACCGCCGGCCACCCGCGCGAACTGCTCGAACAGGCCGCCTTCGCCCTCCTGGACTACGTCGAACTGCGCAGCGACGGCTTCCGGATCCTGGTCCGCGACTCCCCGGTGGCCGTCTCCACCGGCAACTTCGCCTCCCTGATCAGCGACATCGCCACCCAGGTGGAACACATCCTCGGGGTGGAGTTCAAGAACCGCGGCTACGCCCCCACCCTGAGCGCGATGTACTCCCAGATGCTGGTCGGCATGGTGGCCCTCACCGGCCAATGGTGGCTGGACGAACAACACCCCAGCAAAGACGAGGTGGTGGCCCACCTGGTGAACCTCTCCTGGAACGGCCTGTCCGGCCTGGAACACCAACCCCGCCTCATGCGCCGCCGGATCACGCCGTAGCCGTCCGGCCGAGCCGAGCCGAGCCGACTGCCGACACCCCTCCCGGATCGACGCGGCGCCTATTCCAGCGCCTCGACCGGCCCGACTCGGACGATCCCCAGCCCGACGTCGGCCAGGATCTCCGGTATCGCCCGGACCACCTGCCGGTCCTTCTCCCGGTCCTGCTCGGGCAGACTCGGCCAGGGCACCAGGTCGGGATGCAGCCGTCCGACGTTGTCTCGCCGCGGGCCGTAGACCCAGCCCTGCCTGAGCCGCTCGCCCATCCACCGGTCGTGTTCCCACTGCGCCAGCAGCTCGATCTCGCCGTCGCGGAAAGTGAAGTCCCGGCTGGCCTCGGAGTGCAGCGCGATCAGGCAGTCGATCGCCGCGAGTTTCGCGCCGTTGTCGATCGCCTGCGCACGATTGGCCGCCTGCAGATCGGCGCCGAGTTCCTCCCAGCCGACCAGCGAAGGCGAGCCGCCGAGTTCGGCGCCGCCGCGGGTCTGTTCGATCAGGTAGCGGCGGTGGCAGGCCCGCGCCAGGTTCTCCGCGAGATCGTCCCCGATCCGCAGCGGGTCGCAACCGTCTGCGATCACGTCCACGATTCTCAGGCGGCCGCCGAGGGAGTCCAGCAGGGCGCCGCGGCCGTGCTCTTGCTGGAAAGCCCTGGCCATGCCCGACATCTGGTTCAGCCGGACGACGACGGCCGCGATCGAACCCTGGTGGCTGGCCGCGGAACTCAGCGCGGTTTCCAGCGCCTCGCGTTCGTCGTCCTGGCAGATGTAGAGCCGACGCAGGACGGGAGCCGACGCCTGCCGCCGATCGACGATCAGGCGTTCGAGGGAGCCTGTGTGCGGCACGAGCAGACACGCCTCGTCGAGGAACGCATAACGGTTTCCCAACTCGGTGACCACGCGCTGCGCATCCGGTCCGACCAGGACCGCTTTCATCCGCTGACGCGAGGCTCCCCGCCTGGTCGACCACTGCCGGGCGAACTCGACCAGGACCGAGCATCCGAACGCGCCGGTTCCAACGATGGCGATCTCAGGAGGATCTGCGCCGAAGGCCGAGGCGTCCTGGCGGACGGTCGCCTGCGCGGCGATCTCGTCGGGGTTGAAGAAGTCGAGATGCCGGACGTCGGACGCGGCCAGGCTCCACCGCCGAGCCTTGAGCGCCGCGCACAGCTCGAGGTTGTCGATCAGTGCATACATCTTCTCCGGGCCGCGCCGGCTGGCTCGGATCTGCTCGACCAGGTCGGCGATCTCCGCGTTCTCCTCGCTGCGCTCGTAGCATGCGTAGACGACGGCGGCTCGCTCCAGCCCCGCGTCGAGCAACGTCTTCGCCAGCTTGGGATCCCCGACCACGAGGTAGCGGCCCGCGATCTCGCCGAGCTGGTTTCCGATCACGACCACCACCCGCATGCCGTCTTCGGTCAGCCGTCTGGTCAGGATGCCCACCGGGCGGCCGGCGCCGCAGATGATCGCGTGGTCCCGGAAACGCCGTATTCGAGCGCGCTGGAGACGGGCGGCGGAGAGGGCGATTCCCAGCTCGGTAATGGCATACAGGAGGATGGACGGCGCCGAGAACCGGGCTATCTGCAACTGCCATGGAATATGCCCGCCCATGGCGATCGGGGTGGATTGAACGAGAAACAGCTCTATATCAAAATAGAGAAGATCACCCGGGCTGTGCGTGATCTTCAGGGTGGAATTCGCGGCGAGGAAGCCACGGAGCCCGAAGTAACCGAGGACGAGACTCGCGATCGCGATCGCGGTCAAGATCAACCGGGCGCGCATGATGAGATTCCGCATCGGCGGTGAATAGTGGCGCCCCTGTGCCATCGCGGCCTCCCCTCGCGCGCGGCTTAGCCTGCGCTCAAGTCCTCTTCCCGTCGGCCGTCGCCGCCACACATCAGACTCCGACTAATCAAAACCTCAGGTGGAAGATGGTCTTGAGTGAAGTCGGGGCACGCCTTAGACAGAATCCTGTCGACGCGGGCTACGCGGCATAGATCAGTATTCTTACTCTACTGGGACTCTGGGGTCGGCTGGCGTCGATGGGGCGGGAGTGCCGTGGCGGGTGCTGCCCGGTCGGCCACTTCCCGCCGCGCGGATTCGATCATGGCAAACAAAGGGGCATGCTCGGCACTCCGAGACGCCGCGCTCGCATTCAGGTGCACCCATTTAGGCGAATTTTGGGAGAAACTTTCCGCTGCTCACAGCGCTGGAGAACCCCTGGTTTCTCCCCTGGTTCAGTCTCAGAATTTGGCGTTGAGGCGCGGCGAGCCTACCCGTAGGCCTACTATTGGCCCGAGTAGCCGCAGCCCTTTCCGGACGTCGAAAGGGTACCCACCGGAGTGGGATTAGAAGGAGACTGACACCATGGGAAATGCAATGCGTATTAAGGTTGATATTCTTTCCGGTGTGTCCGACATGAGGTTCACCTCGCTGGACCGGCTGGCCCGCGAGGCGGACGGGGCCGTCGGCGACAGCCTCCGTCAGGTGCTGCCGGCCGACGCGAGCGGCCGGGTCGGCGTGGCCGCCTTCGGCTCCTGCATTTAGGGTCGCGAGTTACCGATCTCCCGCCTCAGTCATCCCGATGGACCATGGATCGCTCCCTTTCCGCCAGTTTGTGATCAAAGTTCACAGCCGGTGTGATCTGGCGTGCAATCACTGCTATGTGTATGAACACGCTGACCAATCCTGGCGCGGCCGTCCTCGGGACATCTCTCCCGAGACGGTCGTCCAGCTTGGCCGGCGCATCGCCGAGCATGCTGCGAGCCACGCGTTACCCGAGGTCAGGATCGTCCTACATGGGGGAGAACCGCTCCTGCTCGGGGCGGCCAGAACACGGGAGACCCTCAAGGCCCTGGATGCCGCTATCTCACCCGTCACCCGTTTAGATCTGCGCATTCACACAAACGGAGTACTGCTCAGCGAGGCCTACTGCGACTTGTTCGCCGAGTACTCCGTCAAAGTGGGCGTGTCGCTGGACGGAAACCGGGCGGCCAATGATCGACATCGGCTCTACCGGGACGGGCGCAGCAGCTACCACAAAGTGGTTGCCGCCCTGGAACTACTGCGGCGGCCGGAATACCGCGACCTCTATAGCGGGATCCTTTGCACCGTCGACATCGCGAACGACCCGATCGCGGTGTACCAGGCGCTCCTCGAACAAAAGCCACCCCGGATCGACCTGCTTTTGCCACATGCCACCTGGAAAGAGCAGCCGCCGGGATTGAGCGCCACGCGCGACGTGACGGACCCGACCCGGGCGGGCGGCGAATACGCGCAGTGGCTCACTGCCGTGTTCGACGAATGGGACGCGGACCGGCGCCCCATGCCGATCCGCATGTTCGAGTCCGTACTCGCTGCGCTGTACGGCCGGCCCAGCACGACCGAGGCGCTCGGACTCGATCCGGTAGATCTGCTCGTCATCGAGACGGACGGAACGCTGGAGCAGGTCGACTCCCTGAAGACGACCTACGACGGCGCCGCGGCCACCGGGCTCGACGTCTGGCGGCACAGCCTCGACGAGGCCGCCGCAGTGACCGGGATCGCCGTGCGCCAGCAGGGAATCGACGGGGTCTGCGCCACGTGCCGCGCCTGCCCGGTCGTCCAGATCTGCGGCGGCGGACTCTATCCGCACCGCTATGATCCCGGCGCGGATTTCGACAATCCGTCAGTCTACTGTTCGGACTTGAGAGCCACGATCGACCACATCCTGCGGGCCGAATCCGCGCAGGGCCGAGGGGTCCCGGATGCCCCGGCTCAGGAGCCTGTCAACGACCGGCACGGCTTGTCCGAGGAGGAGTTCGCCCGTCTCGCGGCCGGATTCGGAGACACCGCCGCGATGGAGCAACTCGTCCAAACCCAGGCTTCGATCCAGCGCGACCTGCTGGCCATGGTCGGCCGCAGGGGGCCCCAGTACGATCAGCACTTCACCGATGCGTGGGATCTGCTCGCCTCTCTCGACAACTCGACGCCCGCCGCGGTGGCTTCAGCTTTGGAGCACCCATACACCAGGGTATGGGCGGTGAAGCTGCTGACGGACATCGGCCGGGGACAAACCGAGGACGCCGACCTGCGCCACCTGGAGGCGATTGCGGCAAGCGCGCAGACACGTACGCGAAGGCTCCGTCGAGTCGCAGTCCCGGTCCGCGGCGGTACGGCGCCGTTGCCGGGCTTCGGCTCCCTTGCGGCCGGGACCGGCGAGCGGGTCTGGATCGAGGCCGGTGCGGGCCGGCAACCAGCCCTCGCGCAACCTCTCCGCCGCCTGACCGCCGACGGACTGACCGTCTTCCTGGAGGATACGGATCCGTATCGCGATTGCCACGGCTACCTGGCAGAAAGACAGACCTCTGCGGAAGTGGATGAGTGGCAGCGGACATTCGCGGCGGCCGTCGACTACCTTCAGGCGCATCTCCCGGCATATCTGCCAGGACTGCGTGCCGGGTTGCGTGCGATCGCGCCGATGCGGCGGGCCAAGGACGGCACCCATCGCAGCGCCGCGGCCAGGCAGGCCTTCGGGGCAGTCGGCATTGCGCTGCCGGCCGATCCGGCGCTGCTCGGACTACTTCTGATCCATGAATTCCAGCATGTCAAGCTAGGCGCGTTGCTTGACATGTACGAGCTCTACGACGTCTCCGATACAGAGCCGCGGCACTATGCGCCCTGGCGCCCGGACCCGCGTCCCTTCGAAGGACTCCTGCAAGGCACCTATGCGCACATCGCAGTGGTCGACTTTTGGCGGGTGCGCCGGACCCTGGTGACCGGAGAGGCCCGCGAGGCGGCCCAAGAACAGTTCGCGCGCTGGCGCATGCATACCGCCGAGGCGGTCACCCAGTTGCTGGCCGCGGGCTCGCTCACCGGATTGGGCGAGCAATTCGTGCGCGCCATGGGCCAGACAGTCGAACCCTGGCTCGCCGAGCAGGTCGACGCGCGGGTTCAGGACGCCGCGCATCGCTCGGCTCAAAAGCACCGTGCGGACTTCATGGAGCGCCTGTGTTCGGCGCAGTGAACCAGACGATGACAACCCGCAGCGCCCTGAAGGCGATGTTGCGGGAACTCGGTCTCGGCGAGGGTATGACAGTCCTCGTGCACACCTCGCTGCGGGCGCTTGGCCTCAACCGTTCTTACGGAGCCGCACGGCTGCACGGGGCGCTGGTGGACGTGCTCGGCCGGGCTGGGACGATCGTGGTGCCGACCCAGACTGCGTGGAACTCCACCACGTCCCCCATCCACCTGCGCACCACGGCCGGGATGTCGGCTGAGGACAAGCGTACCTACCTGGCCTGTCTTGAGGCCTTCGACCCTCAGAAGACTAAGAGTTCTGGTATGGGCGCCTACGCCGAGTACGTTCGTACACTGCGTTCCGCGGTCCGAAGCGCCCATCCGCAGACCTCCTTCGCGGCCGTCGGCGGGCGAGCGGCGGAGTTGATGGCCGAGCACGGCCTCGAGTGCCACCTGGGACCGAGTTCGCCGATGGGCGCCCTGTACCGCGCAGGCGCCCGATCGGCGCTGCTGGGCGTCGGCTACGACGCATGCACCACATTCCACTACGGCGAATATCTGGTGGGGAACCGCCCGATGCAGCGGTACCAGTGCCGCATCGCCGGTACTCCGGGAGACGACTGGACCTCTTTCACCGACATCGAGCTCAGCGCGCGCGATTTCCCCCAGATCGGCGCAGAATTCGAACTTACCGGCGCGGTGCGCACAGTGGAGGCAGGCACGCACGTTCCGGCCCGCGCCATGGCGTTCGACGTGCGGACCGCGGCGCACTTCGCGCGTCGGTGGATGGAAGCGCCCGGGCCGGGTGAGGCGTTTCGCGCAGGTGGCGGGGGATTGTCTATCAATAACAGCACTCTTAGTATGGAGGCAGGTGTCGACGAGGAGGGGAGTCCATGCTCAGCGGCCATGAGCCGACCACCGAGCCGGATCCTTACTTCTTCCTGAGCTACGCCCACAGCCACGGCCTGACCTCCGCCGACGACTTCCGGGGCGACCGGCTCGTCAAAAGGTTCCATGACGACCTGCGAGAGCACGTGCAGTACGCGGCCCACGGCACCGGCGGCACCATCGCCAGCGCGGTGGACCTGGAGATCCCGATCGGCGGGCACTGGCCCGAACGGATATCCAAGGGCCTGGCCCGCTGCCGCAGTTTCGTCGCGCTCTACAGCACCACGTACTTCAGCAGCGAACACTGCGGGAAAGAGTGGAAGACCTTCGCCAACCGGCTCGTCTCGGACCACGCCATGCACGGGCGGCGGCCCGAGGCGATCATCCCGGTGTTGTGGCAGCCGATCCGGGACGACCAACTGCCGAAGTGTGCCAGTCCCCTGCAGTACTCCAGGATCGACCTGACCCCCACCTATCGTGACAAGGGGTTGAACTACCTGCTGCGGCACATGCTCGAATACCGGGACGAGTACGAGGAGGCGGTCACCCACCTGGCCGCCCAGATCGTCTTCGTCGCAGAGAACGGCTATCCGACCGCGATCCCGCACTCGTTCGACTACCGGGACATGGAGGACGCCTTCCAGCAAGTCGGGGATCCGACCGTGCCGCGCCCGCGGATGCGCATAGTGATCGCCGCACCCTGCGAATCCGACCTCCCCCGGGACTGCGCCGCCGAGATGTACGGGCGCAAGCCGCTGCACTGGCGGCCCTTTCTGCCGGAGTTCCCCGGGGAGATCGCCATCACCGCCCAGCGCCTGGCCGAGTCGATGGACTTCCAGGCCTTCGTCGAAGCGCTCGAACACAGTTCGGAACTGAGCGCCGACACCGAGCCCTCGGCGCCGACCATCCTCATCGTGGACCCCTGGGCGGCGCAGGTGCCGGCCCTGCAAGAGCGGCTGAGCACGTTCGACCGCAACTCCCGGCACAAGCTGTGGATACGTCCGGTGATCGTGTGGAACCGGGACCATCCGGCCAGCACGCGCAACGAAGGCGACCTGGAGCGCGAGCTCTTCACCACCCTGCCGCTGTGCCGGAAACGCTATCGGCCGGACTCCCCGCAGGTGCTCGACGGGCTCCAGACGGTGCAGGACTTCATCCGCGAGCTGCCGACCGTCATCCGCACGGCAGAGCGGCTGTATTTCTCGGAGGTCGCCCGCAGCCGCCCGGATGCGCCCGAGGAGTTGCCACCGCGGCCCCGCTTCAAGGGACCGGGCCCCGGCCTCGGGTCCGGTGGCCTGGCGGTCCGCCGCGACATGCCGGACCCTCCCGACGGCGAATCGGACCAGGGCTTCGATGACGACAGGGAGCAGCGATGACCGCAGGGCGTGACGGGAAGGTAGTCACCTTCTACTCGTACAAGGGCGGGACCGGTCGCACCATGGCCCTGGCCAACGTCGCCTGGATCCTGGCCAGCAGCGGAAAACGGGTGCTGGCCGTGGACTGGGACCTGGAATCCCCGGGCCTGCACCGCTTCTTCCACCCGTTCCTCGACCTGGAGGTGGTCTCGGACACCCCGGGTGTGATAGACCTGATCCGCAACTACCAGTGGGCTGCGACCCGCACCCATCGCGGCCGGGCGCCCGACTGGTACCGGGAGTTCGCCGACGTTTCGCAGAACACGGTCTCGATCGAGTGGGACTTCCAGGGCGACGGCGTCCTGCACTTCATGCCGGCCGGGCGGCAGAACTCCGACTATTCGGCCACCCTCGCCGCGGTCAACTGGGACGAGTTCTACGAGAAGTTCAGCGGCGGCCTGTTCTTCGACGCGATGCGCGAGCAGCTCCAGCGCGACTACGACTACATCCTGATCGACAGCCGCACCGGGCTCAGCGACGTGGCCCAGATCTGCACCCTGCAGCTGCCGGACGTCCTGGTCGCCCTGTTCACCCTCAGCGACCAGGGCATCGACGGCGTCTCCATGATCACCCAGCAGGTCAACGGCCAGTACGCCCAGCGCGGAATCAGGATCCTGCCCGTCCCGACCCGGCTCGACGAGGCGGAGAAGGACAAGGCGGACAACGGCCGCGCCTACGCCCGCCGCCGGTTCTCCGGACTGCCGCAGAGCATGGACGACGCCCAGCGCATCCGCTACTGGGGCGACGTCGAACTTCCCTACCGCGCCTTCTACGCATACGAAGAAACCCTCGCGGTCTTCGGCGACCGGCCCGACGCCGGCCCCTCCTCGCTGCTGTCCGCCATGGAGCGGCTGGCCCGGTACATCGCCCAGGATCCGCAGGTGGCCGCCCCGGTTCTGGCCGAGGGCGAGCGGTTGCGGGTGGTCGGAGCGTTCACCCGGCGCCGCGCGACGCATCCCGGCGACCTCGTGCTCGGCTACGTGCCGGAGAACCGGATGTGGGCCGACTGGATCACCACACTGCTCGAACAGCACGGGGTGCGCACGATCCAATACGACGTGGAGAGGCCATCCGACGGGCCGGACACCGTGCCGGTACTGGCCCAGAACCGGACCGTGGCCATCCTGTCCCCGGCCTTCAGCCGCTCACGGCTGGCGATGGCCTTCGCCCAGGCGGTCGCGGACACCGATCCCTCGCGCAGCCGCGGCCAGCTGACCGCGGTCTACGTGGCGGAGATGCGGCAACTCGACCCGTTCGTCGGCCGCTCGGCGGTGGACCTGACCGGTATGGGCGAGCATTCTGCCGTGGAGGCCGTGCTGCGCGTCCTGGACCTGGCCGGCGCCGAGCCGACCGGCGAGGGATCCGCGGCCGGGCCGCGCTATCCCGGCTCGCAGCCGAGGATCTGGAACGTCGGCCCGCGCAACGCGACGTTCACCGGGCGCAACTCGGTCTTGGAGAGCCTACGCAACCAGCTGATGTCCGAGGGCGCCGCAGTGGTGCTGCCGGTCGCGCTGCACGGACTCGGCGGGGTCGGGAAAACCCAGGTGGCGCTGGAATACGCGCACCGGTTCAAGGCGGACTACGACCTCGTGTGGTGGATCAACGCGGAGGTGTCCGGATTCATCAACGAGTCACTGGCCGACCTCGCCGGGCGGCTCGGCGTACGAGTCGGCGAGAGCCTGCCGGACGCCGCGCGGGACGCCTTGGAGATCCTGCGTCTCGGGCGCGCGCCCTACCAGCGTTGGCTGCTCGTCTACGACAACGCCCAGGACCCGGAAGACCTGCGCGACTACATCCCCGCAGGTCCCGGCCACGTACTGATAACTTCACGTAATCAGTCCTGGTCACAGGTGGCCGAGGCGCTAGAAGTGGACGTCTTCACCCGGGACGAGAGCATCGAGCACCTGTCCAAGCGGCTGCCCACGCTGCCGGTCGAGGAGGCCGACCGGCTGGCCACCCGGCTGGACAACCTGCCCCTGGCCGTGGAAGTGGCCGCGGCCTGGCTGGTCGAGACCGGTACCCCGGTCGGGGACTACCTGGCCGAGCTGGAGGCCAGCAGCACCAGAATGTTGTCCATGAGCCGGCCGTCCGGCTATTCGCAGACCCTGGAGGCCACCTGGCAGCTCTCGCTGGACCGGTTGGCCGCGCGCACCTCGGCCGGGGTCCGCCTGCTGGAACTGTGCGCCTTCATGGCCCCGTCGATCTCGGTGGATCTGGTCTATGAGCAGCAGACCCTTGAGGCGCTCACCCCGTTCGACCCGGCGCTGCGGGTGCCCGGCATGCTGGGCCGGGTGATCCAGGAGATCAGCCGGCTGGCCCTGGCCAAGATCGATCTGCAGAACGGGGAGATCCAGATCCACCGGCTGATGCAGGACTTCCTGCGCAACCGGCTGACGGCCGACGAGCAGGAGCAACGGTTCCACCTGGTGCACCGCATCCTGGCCGGCGCCCGACCCACCCGCGGCGACGTCGACGACCCGCGAAATTGGCCACAGTACGCCTTGATCTGGCCGCACCTGGAGCCGTCGCTGGCCGCCGAATGCAGCGAGGATCCGGTGCGTACTCTGCTGATCGACTGGATGCGTTTCCTGTGGAAGCGCAGCCAGCACGTCCAGGCGCTCGATCTGGGCCGCCGGCTCGACGAACAGTGGACGGCCTCGTTGGCCGCAGCCGCGGACGGGTGGGCGCCGTCGGACCAGGACATGCAGGTGCTGCGCCGCCAGCAGCTGTTCCTGCGCTTCCACATGGGCAACGTCTACCGTTCCCAGGGCGAGTTCGAAAAGGCCCGCGACCTGAACGAGAAGGTGCTGGCCGAACAGAGCGAGGAACTCGGGACGGACGATCTGCACACGCTGATGACCGCGGCGGGCCTGGCCGGCGACCTGCGCGGCCTGGGCCACTACCAAGAAGCGCTCGAAATGGACGAGGAGACCTACAACCGGCTCAAGCTGCTGTTCGGCGAGGACCACGAACGTACCCTGACCGCGGCGAGCAACCTCGCCGTGTCCTATCGGGTCAACGGAGAAAGCCGGAAGGCCCGCGAACGGGACTCGGACACGCTGGACCGCCGCAGGCAGGTGCTGGGATCGAAGCACCCGTATACCTTGCAGTCGAGCCTGGCGCTGGCCCGCGACTACCGCGAACTCGGCGACTATCAGCAGTCGTTGTCCGCACTCGAGGCCACCTACCGCGACTACCTGGAAGTCCTCGGCGCGGACTTCGTCGACACGCTTCGCACGGCCACCGCGCTGGCGATCTCGCTGCGGTACGTGGGCGAATACGCCCGGGCCCGCACCCTGACCGAGGAGACCGCGACCCTGTTCAAGGCGGACTATGCCCCCGACCACCCCGACGCACTGGCCTGCCAGATCAACCTGGCCGCGGACCTCTCTGCCACCGGGGATTTCGACCAGTCCCTGATCGTCGCGAGGGATTCGCTGGCCCGCTACGAGAATCGGCTCGGCCCCGATCATCCTTACACCAACGTGGCTCGCAACAACCTCGGTTTGTACCTTCTACGGGTAGGCCAGACCGAAGAAGCGCTCCAGGTCATGCAACGTACCTACGACAGCCTGAGCAGAACGCTCGGCGCGGACAGCCAGTTCACCCTGGGCGCAGGAATCAACCTGGCGAACGCGCTGGCCGCCACCGGAGACGTGGACGGATCGGCGAAGCTGAACCGGAACGTGCAGCGATCGCTGGTGGAACGATCGGGGGAGGAGCACCCGATCACCCTGTCCTGCGCGCTGAACCTGGCCCTGGACCTGGCCGCCCAAGGACGCACCGACCAAGCCCGCGCCCTACGCGACCAGGCACTCCTGAAGCTCGCCTCCCGGCTAGGGGAGGGCCACCCGACCGTGGTGGCCGCCCGAGCCGGCGCGCGCCTGGACCGGGAATTGGTGCCGCAGCCGATTTAGTGCCGTAGCCGGGAACGTTCGCCCCTCTCCCGGCCCCGGCACCAAATCGGCTGCGGCACCAATTCCCGGTCCAGGAGATCCCCCTAATGGGTGATGAGCCACAGCAGCACGCGGGGCAGCGCCTCAAGAGCGCCGAAATGCGCCGCCCCCTCCACCAACACGGTCTCCGCCACCGAGATCCGGTCGGCCAGCCAGCGCGAGTGGCCGACCGGCGCGAAAACGTCCTCGGTGCCGTGCCACAGCAGGCAGGGCGCAGTGATCTCCGCCGGATCGAAGCCCCACGGGTTGACCAGCGCGAGCGTGTCGTCGATCCAGCCGTAAGGCGAGGTGCGGAACCCCTCAGCGAAGTTCTCGGTCAGCATCACCTTGATCCCGTAGTCCGCGACGACGGACCGATCGGCTTTGGGCAGATCCGGATCGTCGAACGGCATGTTCGCCCCCGGATCGGCCCGGATCGCCGAAACCTGCTCGGCCACCAGCTGCCCGTACGCGGCGGCACCACGCTCGGCGGCCGCGTACTCGGTGACGTTCATCTGGCCCATGCCCTGATACCAGGCCGGCCCCATCAAGTCCCGCGGCGCGAACGGAACGAGCGCCGAGACCTTGGTAACCCGCGCCGGCAACAACGCCGCACAAGCCAGCGCATGCGGCGCCCCGCCAGAGCGCCCCACCACGGCGAACTGATCGAGCCCCAGCCGGTCGGCGAGATCGGCCACGTCGTGTGCCGCATCTGCGATCCGACGGCCCTGATGTCGGTCGGACCCGCCGTAACCAGGGCGGTCATAGGCGATCAGGCGCACTCCGAGCAGATGCAGCACCTGAGTTCGCGGCCGTGGGCCCTTCCGGCTGCCCGGGGTGCCATGCAGCAGGAAAATGGGGTTGCCGTGCGGCGAGCCGTATTCCACGTAGGTCAGCTGGCGCCCGTCTCGCGTGAGTATTGATTCCATCATGCTCCTACAATTCCCGTGCACACTAGCCATACAGGTTCTCTTATGACACTGACACTTCGGCCGATTCGAAGCATCGTCAAGCGCGACCGGCGGTTGTCGAGATTCCGCAGGCGCCTGCGCAACGCGGTGATTCGCCGAGGAGGGGCCCGGGATTGGATCGTCCCTGGTAGAGGCGACGAGGCTCAAGGCAGCGCCCGGCCAGGTCGTCTCGTCACGTAGGTCCGTCAGCCAACTCAACAATCGCCTGAGAAAAACAGCCCAACTGTATTCACCCCGGAATCCTCCTCCAGCCCGGAGCCCCTCCGCCCTGCCTTACTCACCACATCCCTCAGGCTCCTGTTTAAGAAGCTACACCCACCTGGAACCGGGAAAAGAGATTTTGGTAAAGGTGACTTCACGTGGGAAGCAAGAGGTCAAAAATAGACCTCAAATCACTTCCGACGCTCCCTACACAGGGCGGCCTGTTCACAGGCACGACACTGGCCGCCGATGGGCACCCGGCCCGAAGCCGCACCGCACGCCAGAACACAAGGCCAGAACTGGAGGCCCCCACCTCCGACCATGCAACCGCGCCGCCGCCCCGCGCATGCTGGAAGCCAACAGCGACAGCCCGGCCGACGTGTTCGACACACCCGGCCGGGCGCGCTACGAGGCGTGCACCATCCTCGACTTGGCCCCGTCATCCCCAATGCCAAACGCTGGCTGACAGCTTGCGCATCGAGGTACGGCAGCTCAAAGAGAAACTGAGACTACAAACGAGACCACAGCCCGCTAAACGCTCTCATAAGTACCGCGCCTGTGATGAAATCCCCAGTTCAGAGCGGTTGTGCCCGGGACGGGACTCGAACCCGTACGATGTGAATCCGAGAGGTTTAAGCTCGATCACCCAGTGTCCGCCGGCATACGCGGTTGCCCGTCTTAGCAGTTCAGGGCAATCAATGTATGCCGGCGGACACTGGCGCATCTGGGCTAACTGAGACTGAAACTGAGACTACGAATCCTGATACATTAACGTGGCTAGCGTTGGAGGAAGCACTCTGGGACGTAACTATTGAACTGGTTCAGTAATAAGTTAAGGTGGCTGAGCAGGCATGTATTGTAATGCTTAAAGTGTACAATGCAGGTTCTTTCGTGCAAGGCGTCAAGTGAACTGTGGGCGTGTGTACAAGTTGAAGTTGCTTGCCAAAACGATATACTTAAGTTTAAATGGAGTGGATTCAGGGCTGCTAGCCGTGCTCTGTCGGTAAGGTTTTTGAAGAAACCATGAAGTTGCTTGAGCAATTATAAATTAAGTAACGCACTTACGTGCGTTACATGTCAGGCTACTAAATCATTGCCTCACTTCTGCTATTAGGGAGACTACTCTTGAATGATTATCGAAGCGAGACTCGGGAGAGTGAGCGCCAGAAACTTGAAGAAAAAGTTTCATCTGGTAACTACGGTTCGTACCTCAGGCGAGTTACGCTAAAGAAAATTCGCGGATTTGAAGACCGAGTTGTAAGTTTTGATTTCCCAGTTACTGCCATTGTTGGGCCAAATGGCGGAGGGAAAACGACTGTATTGGGTGCTGCTGGTCTTGCTTATAGGTCTGTTGCGCCAGGCCACTATTTTGCGAAAAGTGGACACTATGACGCAAGTATGAAAGATTGGGTAATTGAATATGAGCTGATTGAAAAGCGACTTAATCCTCGCCTTCCAGTCCAGAGAACTGCGAGCTTTCGTCAGCTTAAGTGGAAGCGGACGGCTGTTGAACGTACAGTTGTTCGCTTTGGCGTCTCTCGGACTGTACCCGCGACCGAGCGCAGGGATCTTGTAAAAGCCACCGGCAGTAATTTTATTGCTAAATCGGAAGTTGCCCTCTCTCAGCCAGTTGTGAAAGGGGTGGAGAGAATTCTTGGCAAAGAAATGAGTGGTTGTAATCGGTTATCGATCGATATCCAAGGTCGAGCCACTTTATTTGCTGCAAAGAACGCGGATGGCAATGAGTACTCTGAGTTCCACTTCGGAGCTGGAGAGGCAAGTGTCATTCGAATTGTATCTGCAATCGAGGAAGCGCCCGATGGAGCTATGATCTTGATTGAGGAGATTGAAAATGGTCTCCATCCGGTTGCGACGCGACGGATGGTGGAGTATCTGATCGAAGTTGCCTCGCGAAAGTCTTGTCAGGTCATTTTTACTACTCATAGTAATGATGCATTAGAGCCACTTCCTTCTAAGGCGATCTGGGCTGCATACAATGGTGAAGTATTGCAGGGCAAGTTGGATATTAAGGCGCTTAGAACTATCACGGGGCAAATCGAAGCAAAGCTTGCTATCTTCGTGGAGGATCAATTTGCCGAGCTCATGGTGACTACCGCGCTCCGATATCATGGAGGAATAGAACTCGACGCGGTCAAGATTCATGGCATGGGCGGCGCAGATCCGGCAATGAAAGTTAATGAGCAACATAATTTGGATCCGACATCTCGTTTCCCTTCTGTCTGTCTTGTCGATGGAGACCAATCGCAGAAGGTTGACCATATGAAACGTATTTTTTCCTTGCCGGGTGATTCCGATCCCGAAGCCTATGTGCTTGATGCTGTAATTAAAAAACTAGACAGCGTAGCTGCTCGTTTGACGGTTTCGATGCAGTTGCCCACGAGCAAACAAGAGGAAGTTAAGAAAGTAATTCGCGAACGTTCGAAGACAAATCATGACCGGCATGTAATTTTTGAGCAAATCGGTGAGGATTTAGATTTTACTGCTGGCTTGATTATTGCGAACGCTTTTTTGGCAATCTGGGCTCAAGAATACCCGGAAGAAGTCTCCGCTCTAGTTTCGAGTTTTGAGGACCTGATTCCGCGTAAATGAGTGCAGTGTATGCAGCTCCGCAATAGCTAAAGTAACACTCTTCTCGCCGCGCCATAAGTTGCGATTTTCCAGCGTAATTTTGTCGGGAATGGCGATTCTACCCACCTGTTGCGGCTTGCTTGCATCCCAGGAGCCAACGGCCATGGCGGAATTTGCATGATTCCGGCCGAAGCCTTAGCTACGGGGTAAAAGCTGATGAAGTAGATGTCAGTCACTGTTAGTATCGCTGATGTGACAGATGAAGTCGCGGACCCCGCTGTTCCGCAAAGCTATATGATGCTGCTTCCTATGCAGGTGAAGTCGAACTTCACTGTGGAGTCATTGGGTACCCAACAGTCGGGATGGGGTCCACCACTGGTTACTGCTGCGTTCGGCAAGGATGACCGAAGCCAACCCTGGCTGCTGATCGCTAACGAGACTCCCCTCAACTGGCTTCGGCTGAGATCGCCTGCACCCAAGTCGGAACTAGAGGTTCTTCATCTCCAGCGACTTGCCACTGACTATAATGTTGCCACGGGACGCGAGCTATACGACGCAATCACGCCAGTTAATCCGGGTGCTGATCCGCCTGATATCTACGCTGAGGCGAACGGTGAAAAGGTTGGCTGGGAGCTCACCATTTTTGGGCCGCAGCAGAGGCGTCAGGCCCAGGCTTTGTTCGGTGAGGTGGTAAAGCGGCTCGTCATCCAGCAACGGTACCGTGTCGGGCATCTGTCCGGCTTCCATGTATCGATGTGGTTTGGTACTGCCGACGATGTCTCCGGTCTTCCGTTCAAGTCGAATGATGCTGCTGCATATGATCGCTTGGTAGATGCGCTGATGGCTCATCAACCGGACCCAACTCAATACCAGGTGCCTGGAGGACAATTTCCGAAGCAGCTTGTAGGATTCGAGCCAGTTCATACGGTTGATGATGTGAGGTTTATGTCTGTCCCGCTCCTCGGCGGAGCCCCGGCCACAGCACTCTATGCCATGACCGGTATGAGTGTCGGGCTGGCATTCCAATCTGACCACATCGCCTCGGATGAGTGGGCAAGGCTACGGAAGGTGGTCGCTGGCAAAGACAAGCCGACCAATGATCGGTTGCTCATCTCTGTTGGAGCACCTGATACCCTGGGAAGATGTTTTTTGAGTGAGGAAGTCTTGGCAAGATTCTTGCTCGACCATCCTGAGGAAATCTCTGCTAAGCATCTATCTTCTGTTGTGCTCCACTTCTGGAGTACAGGTCGAGCCGTTGAATTGCTTGGCACTACTCCGACAGAGCTATGGCCAGCCATCTATCAAGGGATCAATGCGGCAACACACCCCTTCGTTCTACAGTCTCAACAATGAGCATTTCCGATCTATCCTCGATGAGTAAAGAGTGCTTTTGTATGGCGATGAGGACAGCTCTGTAAAGGCTCGTGACCAGGCAGGGGCTAATCAGGCCGTGACACCTACCGACTCTTAAGTGGTACAAATTCGTGTTCGCTGGGTGCACGCTCGGCAGCGCGGACTTAGGTGGTGAGCTTTTCACGCCCACTGCGACTCACGTCTTGTTGTGCTCGCATGGGGACAAGTCGAGTGTGGTGAAGGCGTTCCAAGTCGTCCTCGAAAACGTGGTGTAGACGTCTCGTTTCTTCGCCGATGCTCATAAACAGGGTCGCCTTTGCGGCTCCGGGAACGTGCGGGGCCGCGGTACGCGCTCGCTCGGTCCCTGTTCGAGCATCGTCAGGAGTCAAGCCGTGGCCTATGTGAGTATGTTCCTTGGAAGGGGCTGTTTCAGTAAAGTACTGTTGGAGCCAAAGTATCCAATCCTTGGCAACCATGTTGAGGCGCCTCTTTCCGGCTGCTCATGTTCGATTTGCTGCCCTCTTCCAAAAGTGCAGTGTCGCGTTGCGTTTCGCCCGCCATTGGGAAATAAGTGGGTCACTGGTACTAGGGAGTATCTGCGATCAAGCTCATTGGACCGCCTACCGCGCTGGCCAAGAGAAACTATGGTCTGATCTACCATGTTTGATAGCTATGGTGAATCAGAACCGCTGCCGAAGCAGAGCGGCATTCAGGGGCCACACGGACCTCAGGTGTCGTGGTCAAAGATCTATAGCAGTTATACGGCTATGTCCTTGTCGCCCCAGACTGGGGCGGTGAGCCTCCACTGAGTACCGAATTGATCAAAGCCCTATGCAATAAACGCATCGGGCTCGGCGGGGCCGGCATCTTGTGGGCGATGTCGGCGAAGGACGATGCGGCGGCCGAGGCGAGTTTCGGTGCCACGTGGTTTGTGGAGTACTACGCTGCGGACGGCTCACGTGGTGAAGTCTGTGGTGAACTCCTGCGGGTATTTGCTTGTCACCTTGCGCATAGCAAGCCGGCCGGGCCCGGTCTAGTCGATGTGATCACCTCGGCGGGGCTTTTCAAGGTTTGCGTACCCGAGGGCGGGAACCTTGATGATTCCAGGTGAAGTCGGCCCCTTGCTGGCCTACTTTGGTGGGGAGCTGCGCAGATTGCGCGAGGCGGCCGGCCTGACGCAGACCGAGCTAGGTAAACCCATCATCTATGCTGGCGCTCTGGTAGACATGATCGAGGCGGGGCAACACAAGCCATCAGAGCGGTTCGCTGAGGAATGCGATCGACTGCTTCAGACGAGTGGTGCTCTCTCACGAATCTGGCCCCTGATTGACAGTGCATGCCGGTCGGCCTGGTTCGAGGGTATCGCCGAGTTGGAGTCATCGGCGAGCACTATCCGATCGCTGGCGCCACTGCTTGTGCCCGACCTGCTTCAGACTTCGGAGTACGCTCGCGCAGTGCTGGAAGCACGTATGCCACCACTGGCGCTTGAGGATATTGACCGAGGGGTTGCCGACTGTATGGAACGGCAAGGAATCTTGGACGGGCCTTCCCCCACGGAAGTGGACACGCGTTGGTATCAATCACGCGGCAAGTGTGAGTATAGCTGACTTCTGCTGGTGTCGTTGTTCGTAGGCGACAGGGCTGAGTTGTCCGTTCGTGGAGTGTCTGCGGCGGGTGTTGTAGCGGGTGAGCCAGCGGAAGACGGTGAGTCGGGCGGCGCGGGCGCCGTCGTAGCGGTGGCCGCCGTGGAGGGTCTCGCGTTTGAGCGAGGCGTGGAAGGACTCGCAGGCGGCGTTGTCGGCGCTGGTGCCGACAGCGCCCATGGACTGGGTCACCCCGAGCTCCTTGCACAAGGTGGCGAACTCCTTCGACGTGTACTGAGCCCCGTGGTCGCTGTGGAACAGTGCGCCGTCGAGGCTTCCGCGCACGTCGCGGGCCATGCGCAGGGCGTCGGCGACCAGTTCGGTGCGCATGTGGTCGGCGATCGAGTAGCCGACCACGCGCCGGCTGAAGCAGTCCAGCACGGTGGCCAGGTACAGGAACCTGCCGTCGCCGACCGGGAGATACGTGATGTCGCCCATGTACTTCACGCCCGGCTCGGGGGCGGTGAAGTCCCGGCCGAACAGGTCCGCGACCGGCGTGGCCGAGGGCTCGGGCACGGTGGTGCGCACCTTCTTGCGCAGGCGTATCCCGGCGATGGAGAACTTGCGCATCACCCGCGCGACCTTCTTCGCGTTGACGACCATGCCCGCCTCGCGCAGTTCCGCGGTCACCCGCGGGGAGCCGTAGGCGCCGCCCGCCTCGCTGTGAACGGCGCGGATCTGCCCGGCCAACTGCTCATCGGCCCGCTCGCGCGCCGCGCGGGCCTCGGCGCCGTCGTGCCACTTGTAGTAGCTGGACCGGTTCACGCCCAGCACCCGGCACAGCCGCTTGACGCCGTAGGCGCCCCGGTGATCGTCAACGAACTGGAAGCGGCTCACCAGTTCGTCTCTCCCGCGAAATACTTCGCGGCCTTGCGCAGGATGTCGCGCTCGGTACTGAGCTTGCGCTCGCTGGCCTCCAACTGCCGGACCCGAGCTTCAAGCTCGATCACCCAGTGTCCGCCGGCATACGTGTTTGTCCGTTTTTGCAGTTCAGGGCAATCAATGTATGTCGGTGGACACTGGCGTATCTGGGCGGACTGAGACTAAAACTGAGACTACGAAGGCTCATATACTCGTCCGTCGGGGCAGCCAGAACAGCGGAACCAGCGGTCGCCGCTGGGCCGGGACTGCTCACCAGTTCGCCGCGTATGCCTCATGGTCTCGCCGTGAGATGATCCGCCTCTTCATGGTCTGGCGCAGCGTTGAGTGCGGTGCTATCGGTCAGCGAACCGACTTGCTGCATATGACACGACGAGCTCAACGATGTACGGGATCTAAGCCCGAACCAGTAAGCTGTGAAGCGCGGAATGGGGAGGATAAATTGAGTGGAAGAGACATACTTGCACTGCCTTATAGTCAACGGCGGCTCATAGTCGTCACGGATAGACTACGCGAGCCTTCTGAAACCCCTGAACCGCCTACTGAAGCTCTTGAAATTCCTGAAGCGACTAAACCCGCGGTCGTAGTGATGACCGCCGCCGACGCAGCTTCTCAGTTTTTGGACACCTACATTCTCCCTGGCAAATTATTGTATGAGGTGTGGAGAAGAAAGCGTGAGGGCAGGGAGAGGCTGATGCCAGTTTCGACCATAGAAGCACAGGCGCTGAAATTTCCGGTAGGGTATCCTCGGAAAGACCTCGTCTATGTTGGACATCCTGTCGACCCGGCTACATACATACCTGTTGCAGATTTTCATAGGTTCTTATTTGAGCATAAGATTGCTGAAGCTCAACGGCTTGTCAGATCTCTTGGTGCAGTTACCATTAATGTGATTCACATTGAAGGATGGGACCAGGCAGTAGGAATCGATATCGATGTATCTGCGCCAAAAGTATTTAATGAAAAGCCAATCGATGTTATGGCAAAGGCTAGCCGCAATACCGCGAATTCTCAGACCATACTAGCCACGATGAAGCTAACCCCAGCTAAGCCACCGCACATCCCGGATGGACTCGCCTGGTTCTCGCATGAGCCACTTTGGCAAGAAGTAGCATTCGCGCGGTTGGAATCCGGTTTGAATGCCTTCGTGATCGACGTGCGGTCTACGGATGACTTCGGCGTCAATGCTAATCTGAGGTCTCTTATAGCAAAGTCAAAGCTTCAAATTGGAGGAGAGTTTATTCAGCACCGAAAGACTACATGGCGACTAGAAGGTACCTTTTCGATCGCTGAAGAGAGCCTAGGAGCATAACAATTCCTAATTGGCTCGCTGCCAAATCGCCCGTGTGGCTTGCTAGGCCTCACGTAGGTGCCGGCTCAAGTCTCGAAAAATAGCCTACCTTTTCTCATTGCGCGGAAATTCATACTGCTTTGCGTGGTGCGCACAAACAAAAACTGCCAAACCCTCTGGAGTAGTCATCGGAATCAGACCCCCCCATTGGTCTCTTCCGTCTCTATCGGCTAGTGCTTTGAGAAAGATCCGTAGAGATCTAAAATCAGCGATATCTTCTGCGCGGCGCAGTGGGTATTTGTCTCCATAGACAAGCCACGGTGTTTTTGCATCATAGTCATATGTGTCGTCTAGGCCTTTCGGAAGAGATTCCACGAGCGCCCTCATGGCATCGAGTTCTTTTTCTTTTCGTGTATCGCTCCACAGATCAGATATTTTATCCGTAGTAGTTGTGACAGAGGGTGTCGTTAAAATATCAGTGAGACTGAGTGTAGGCCCTACTGCTTTTAGGGCATGCTCCATAATGGATAGAAGGACACGCAGAAATGGAGCGCTTCTATTTAACCAATCAGGACGCTTAGTGAAGACAAATAATCCGGCTTCATCAGGCAGTGCGTGCCATTGCCCTGGCTGCTCGCAAAAGAGATTCAGAGCATATCGCTCCATGCCAATCCGCTGATGAAGTCTAGACTTCGGCTTCAAGCTAAGTGTGAAAACGCTAGGACAGCGTTGTGATTGCGCGAGCTGGAGCTCTGTTGCTCTGGTTTGAAAGTCTAGGGCTGCTAGCTGAACTTCTGCGAGGTGCTCAAGTCTGCTCATCCCGCTAGCGGCGTTATGTACTTCTTGGGACAGCGAATTAAAATTCGTCGAGAGCGCGTCGAGCGTGGTCTTGATTTGCGTCATAGAGGAGGGCTTTAGGCCATAGAGAAGTTGCTCGATCGGAACCTCCGTAATTGATTCTTCGCACCGGGCCGTCGGGATGTTCTTCTCCGTCAAACGCCGAAGATACCCCTCATCGAATATATGTTTGCAAGCTTCCGAGCCTGCTACTGCTGGCGTGCATGGGCACGGTATTTTGATATTCCAGGCGAGGCCTGGGTAACGCTGCCTTAGTGGTGACAAAAGGCCGTCTTTTAGTACTGACAGAAAATTAATAGGTGCAAGGCCTCGGACTGCTATTTCAACTCGGCCGCGTTGCTCATCGGCGATTAAGAGTGCACGGCAACCTGTATCGAAGCGGTCAACGAGTAGCGCTCCATACCGCCAATGCTTGCCTGTCGTAAACCTGTGCTCTCTGGCAATAAACCAAGTCGGGATACCAGCAAGAAGACCAGGACCTCCGAAGTCGACGAATATCTTGACCTCACTAGTACCCTCGTGTTCAAAAGGTTCAGCCCAAAGATCCTCGTATTCAGGTGGGTCGTGAGGAAGCCTATCGACAACTATGCAGACGTCGTCATGCGAAGGTGAGTCAATACGATAGGCAAGGTCAAATGCCTCCATAAGGCCGATTAAATGTGCGCATAGCGTAGCTGGGGTGTTAGGCCATGCACGCTTCAGCTCTGCCTGGCTTAGAAGGCCATGACGAGTATGTACGTCACTTGAGTCGAGAATCTTCGTAACGTGGCCATCTACCCATGTCGGATGAAGTACTACAGTATCTGCAATATCAGGTTCATCGGCGAAGTGAAGGATATCTCCGCGATGATGAAGCGCAGCAAGTAGGTTTGTGCGAATTGCACTTCCTCCAAGCTGGGCATCTTGCATTGCCGCATCTACTTCTTCGACTGGAGCGTAATTTTCCTTAAGATCATCGATGGCGGCTACAGCAGCTAGCCAGGATTGAGGCCATCTAACACCCATAAGTGGCAACGCTGCTGCGCACTCCCTAATTGCAGTCAGAAGCTCTTGGATTCCAATGCGCCCTACCCGGTCATTACAGTCAACATAGAATGCTTTCTCCCAGACTTGAGGGAAGTCTGCACGCAGGGTTTCAATCGGTAGGCCGGTTCGGTGCTCCCGAGAGTTTGTACCAACAAGAATAATTGCGGAATTAGAGGCGCGTGCTGAGATGGCCTTCAGCCACTCTCGCATCTGGGGATCATTCCACTCTTCGCGGCAGTCAAAGACCAGCAAAAATAACGAGCGATCCGTCATGTAAAAGCGGTGTGCTGACCGATAAGTGCGTTGACCGCCAAAATCCCAGGTAGAAAGATGCATTTTGATGTTTGTCCGTGCTGGATGATCAATTGATAGATCGCTCACAACGATATCATGGGTCATTTTTTCATTTGGGTCGTGAGGTTCTCCGCGCAGAGCTTTTACGAGAGATGTTTTGCCAACCTTTGCCTCGCCGGCAACTATTAGTTTAGATATCCACTGCTCCTCTCCCTTTTGGCTGAGAGCTCGCATGTATGAGATAACCGCTTCGTCACCCTGAGCAACCACTTCAGGCGGGGGGACGACAAGATCGTTCCCTCTATAATCCAGATATTTAAGAAAGTCTAACTTGCCGACGCAGTCGGGTAATTCCGTAAGTACGTTATCGTTGACGTAGAGCCCCTCCAGAAGGGTAAGTCCTTTGAGCCACTGAGGAAGCACGGCAAAGGCATTTCCGCTTAAATAGAGATTTCTCAGATCTTTAAGCCTAAGAATTGCTTCTGGTAATTCCGTAAGTACATTGTGGCTTGCATAGAGAGTTTTGAGCGATGTGAGGTTTCCAAGGAATTCAGGGAGTTCGGCGAGTATATTCCCGTCGAGATCTAGAACTTCGAGGCTTTTTAACGAGCCAATACACTCGGGGACCGCTTCAAGCTTGTTCCGGGATATATCAAGTTCAACTAAGCCTGAAATTTTTGCTATTTTGTCAGGTAGGGAAGCGATCTGATTATGGGCGAGGTCTAGTTTGCGGATCGACTTTAAACTAGTCAGCCATTCTGGAACGGTCGCCAGCCTATTTCTACGTACTGACAAGCTCTGTAATTCCGTCAGGGAGCTTAGCGATTTTGGAAGCTTATCTAAGCCAAGGTCGCTCAGGTCCAAGCTGGTGCTTCGATTTTTAAGTGCTAACTCGATCCGCTCGTCGGCCAGCGCGAAAGCATTGTGAGTCATGTGCTCTCCATCGAAGTGTTCAGATCCAGCTTGAGTTGATCTAGCTACACTAAGTTCGCCGTATAGACGGTAGCCTGGACGTGACTGGATTGCCAGTCTCGTTGAACCTAAAGCTAGAGACTTGGCGATGGAGAGCTTATGATGATGCTTCATATTTATTTGCGAAGGCTGAAATGTAGCACTGTCTCTTAGCCTGCGCTTTGGCATCTTCAGACGGTCGTATATGGCTCTGAACTGCGCCATACACTCTCAATACTTTCTAAGTAGGTAGATGCCAGGCCATGATTAATCTTCTTATGAAGATGAAGAGTCGGGGATTTTTGGCCAGGCATACCGTAGATATGAGGATTCACGAGAAGATCATTGTCGGCGCGGTAGATCGAGTTGTAGAGGATCGTTTGGTGGAGACGAAGCTCCACTCCTTCGAGCGCGGCGAGTGGACGAAGGAGCGCGATCGCATTGCGAATTCGCCCGGCTGTGGAGTCACCAAGTCCCTCGTCGACTCCTCGCTGAGCAACCACAGTAGAACTCGGGCAGCCGAGCAAGAGGCGAATTGCCACGCCCGCTTGGGCCTTTTCGGCGAGGTCGAGAGTGAGCCCAGTATCCTCGGCAATGAATAAGCCGCTATAGACAAGAATGTCGATCTGTTTCTCTGCCTGTAGGAAGAGCTCACGCCAAACTGCGCGCGGCACTGCCCAGCGGTGAGGGTATACGGCGTGGATCTCGTTAACGCCGGTGCCGTGCGGGCGCGTCCTGATGGCTGACGGCCAGAGTTCGTTTTCATCTCGACGTACCAGGTTGGCCACGGCTGTTCGTGTTCGAGGGTGAGGAGTTCTGCCAGCCAGCCATTTTTCTACAGTTTTTGGATCGACGGATAGACGTGCTGCCAGATCGAACTGAGTAAGGCCAGATTCTGTGAGTGCGTTGCGAAGTGCTTCGTTCACGTTGCCCTCCGTGAGCAGTGCGGACGGCTTCACGATAGCAGAGACGTCCCTAGACGTCCCCAAAACGCGGTATAGACGGCCCCACGCCTTCCATGACTCTCAGATACAAGGTCGTCATGTGCGAGTGAAGGTGGAGCGTAAGGATGGGCACAATGGATGAGAGTTCGAAAGGGCTTACTCTCGGAGCGTTCTTGGAGCCGGAGGGGCGCGACGCTCCGCTGATGTGTGTGCGGGTGCCGGCGCGGGCGGAGTTGGTAAGTGCGGCTCGGGCGATCGCCGGTCTCACGCTGAAAGCTCACGGAGTCGCGCCTGCGGTTGTCGTCGCTGCCGAACTGATCGTGTCCGAGGTGGCCACGAACGTCGTCTTTCACAACAAATGGGATCTTGATCCTGTCATCGTGCTCATCATGAGCAAGGCTGGCTCGGTGCTGAGGATCGAAGCGGTCGATTCCGAGCCCGCCATTCCGAAGATTCGCGAACTCACTGCCGACAGCGAGTCCGGTCGCGGGTTGCAAATCGTCCAGGCGGTCTCGGACCGCTGGGGAGTTGACCTGATTCCTCCGGATGGGAAAGTTGTGTGGTGCGAACTGGTCGCGTGGCCAGATGAGACGGACCAGCGCTAACCGTGGTGTGATTGAGTGCAAGTCGAGCAGAGAGCGAGGATGGCCCCGTTGGGCGAGCGAACGACAGCGTGGGGCGCGTACAAGACGATTACAGACGCACTCCGCCGGCGAATCGCTGACGAAGAGTTCAGCCCTGGTTCGCTGCTGCCCAGTGAAGCGGCATTGACCACTCAGTACGGAGTTGCGCGGAACACTCTCCGCCGAGCGCTAGCTGACCTCGAACAAGAAGGTCTGATCAAGGCGCTACCCGGTCGGGGCCGGGTGGTTGTCTCGGCCGATGAGCCTGCGGCTGGAGCGAGCAGTGATTCGCACTCGCAGTATCGGAAGATTGCGGCGGAATTGCGAGGCAAGATCGAGCGTGGCGAATTGCGTCCGGGCGAGTTGGTGCCGAGTGAGGCGGCTCTGACTACGCAGTACGGCGTCTCGCGGGGCACTGCTCGGCAAGCGCTGATCGAGCTACAAGGCGCGGGGCTAGTTGAAGCCATACACGGTAAAGGCCGTTTCGTGCGTGGTTGAGCGGTCACGACGTCTTGGGACGTCCGGCTTATTGATCTATCCGCCGATAGATCGCCGGTCGTATGGTCGAGTTATGGAGAAGACCTCTTGGGCGCGTGACCTCGCTGAGCAGTTTCTCGCCGGTCCGCTACCGCGCCGCTGGAACCACTCCCAAGGAGTCGGCCACAAGGCAGAAGCAATCGCGGAGGCGCTGGGCGCAGATGGTGAGCTTCTAGCATGTGCTGCGTGGTTGCACGACATCGGCTACGCGCCGGATGCCATAGCGACCGGCTTTCACCCGCTCGACGGCGCACGGTTCCTGCGCGATGTCGCTGGCGTTGATCTGCGCCTATGCTCGTTGGTCGCTCATCACTCTTGCGCTGACATCGAAGCCCGGCACCGCGGCCTGGTCGACGAACTGTGCGCCGAGTTTGAGTCGGCTAGCGGCTTGCTGACCGATGCACTGACTTTCTGCGACATCACGACGACGCCGGATGGCACGCCAACCGACATCGATGCGCGGCTTGCCGACATTTACGGCCGCTACGGGGCAGGCCATCTGGTCACTGAGTCAGTGAGTGAAGCTGAGCCATACTTCATCGGCGCAGTTCACAGGATCAATCGCCTGGTCTCGGCACAGCATTAATTCGATGAGAGGCGCGAGTAAGCGCGCCCTGTTCGTCGCGCCGCCACTGCCAGCCGGCGCTATCAAGGAACTCGATTTCCACGGGCTCGGGATCGACGTAGGACTGTATCCACTCACGGGGAGCCAGCCGGCGGATCGTCTGGCCAGGCGGAACGAGCCCTATGAACTCGGAACCTGGCTCCTGGCCGGCCGGAGCGGGAAGAGGTAGCTCTACTTCGTATATCGGCATGTCAGAGGCATTGTGAACATGAAAAGCAAGCTCGCGTGTACCGTCTGGCCGCTTGTTCGCCTCGACCCACGCGCTTACCCGAGCTGCCTGCGCCTGCCGGTCGTCCTCCCCGCGTTCCGCTTCCCGTCGATGCTCCCGCCGCAGCAGCACGAATCCTGTGACGAAAGCGCCGACCGTTCCAACCGATTGGAAGACGTTCGACGCAGTGTTCAGCCACGCGCTACTCAAGGTGTGGCTTCCCGCTGTCTTCGAGAAAATGACTGATCCGCAGACGCATCGAACGGTCCATGGTCAGTCCTTCGATCTCCTTCGGCTCGATCCAGTGGACGTCGGTCGTCTCATTGCTGGCGGTCGGGTCACCGGATACATACTCAGCGGTAAACACGACTGAGAACTCTTGGCGAACCTCGTCGTTGCTGGTGAAGTGGGTGACATGGCGGGGGTCGGTGTAGATGCCAACCAGTCCGGTGACCTTGCAGGTGATTCCGGTCTCTTCCAAGACTTCCCGCACGGCTGTGCTCGGGAGCGATTCGCCGAGCTCCATGCCGCCGCCCGGAACGGCCCAGTTGCCGTTATCGCTGCGCCGAATCATCAGGATGCGGCCCTGAGCGTCCTGGACAACCACGTTGGCCGCTGGGACCACGCTGTTAGCTTCCGGCGCGTCCGGGTTGTCGAAGTAGTCGATGCGAGTAGCCATGGTCACGATTCTTCTTGAAGTGGCCGCGCGCCTTCCCAGACACGCTCGAAACTCTCCATGTAAGTCGAGACGAGGTTGCCGCCGGCCACACGCCGCAAACGCAGCACAGGCGCGTTACTCGCAGCCGTGCCGTAGATCTGCGGGTTGACGATCATGTCGTCATCGGCGCGGAAAATCGAGTTGTACAGGATCGTCCCGTGAAGCCGCGCGTCTACGTTCTCGCTGGCCAGCAACGGTGCGAACAGCTTCAGTACATTGCGGATTCGAGCTGATACGGACGTGCCGATGCCCTCGTCAGCCCCACGCCGTTCAACGGCCTCGCTATCAGGGTCGCCGAACAGCATGCGGATCTGAACTCCGCCGCGCGCCTTGTCTCTGAGTGTGCGCACGATGCCCGCGTCTTCGGCCAGAAAGAGCGCGGCGTAGACGAGGATGTCAATCTCTTCCTCAGCCTCCGCGAACAGCCGAGACCATTCGTCGCGCGGCATTGTCCAGCGATGCGGGTAGACGTTTATGATCTCGCTCCCGGACGCGTCGGCCGCCTGCTCGGGCGAGATCGCGTCGGGCCATAGGTAGGTCTCGTCCATCCCCAGTTGCGCTGCGACCGCGTACCGGTGCCGGCGATACGGCGTGCGCCCCTTGGTGATCCATCGCTCAATGGTTTTGGCGTCCACCTGCACCGCGACCGCCAATGAGTCAGGCGTCAGGCCGCGCTCAAGCAGCGCGGCGCGCAGTCGCTCGTTCGGCATCGGCACCCTGGGCATTCACGTCGTTACGGGGGACGACTTCAACCATAGGGGAGACGTCCTGCACACGTCCAGCCATGTTCGCATACTGCGGCGGACGTCTCTGAGCTGGCCGGTTACGTGGTGATGTCGTCCCCTGATGCGGCGGCATGCTCTTACTCAGCGGCGCAAACGGCGCCGGACACCGCGAGTCGAACCGCTCGAAAACCTCCCCGTGTTGACGCGAAGTCAATTCAGAGGCATCCTGAACTTGCACATGTTGTACATGTGCAAGTTTAACTCGGGCGAGTCGATTCCGACTTGAGAAGGAGTCCACTGATGCTCATTCACCCGATCCACACCCGCGAGAACACCTGCCCGTGCGGCGCGCTGATCAGCGAGAACGAGAACAACCCGCTGTGCTGCAAGTGCGCCGCCCGCGCCCGCTGGCAGCGGCGCAACACCGGCCGCCGGCGCAACGCCCGGCACAACGCGAACGCCTGAGAGGAGGCCTCACATGTTCATATCGCTCTCCGCCGTCCTGCTGCTCGGCGGCCTGATCTTCCTGCTGTGGCGCTACGCGGGCCTGCCGCTGTGGCAGGCGGCCATCTGCGCGATGTTCGGGTTCTACCTCGCCTCGACCTCGGTCGGACCGCACATCGCCTCCGGCGCGAACTCGCTCGCGCACTTCCTGTCCGGACTTCATCTATGAGGAGACAAAATCCATGACCACAGAGATCAGCGCGGCTGACCAGTCGGGCCGCGACGGGTGGGTGATGGCCGGCATGACCATCGCCGCCGCATCCGCAGCTGTAGCCAGCTTCGCCGGACTGCGCGGGCTGGCGCTGGTCGCCGGCTGGCCCGTGCGGCTGGCCTGGCTCCTGCCGGTCACGCTCGACGCCTACGCCATGACGTCGGCGCGCGTCTGGCTCGCCGGAACGACGCGCGCCCGGCGAGCCCGCCGGTTCGCACGACTCAACGCCATCGGCGCCATCACCGCGAGCATCGCCGGCAACGCGGTCTATCACGTCGAGTTGGTCGGCCTGCTCCGGATTTCCTGGCCGATCGTCGTCCTGGTCGGCGCCGTACCGGCCGCCGTCCTCGGACTCACGTCCCACCTCCAGGCGATCCGGACTCTCGGCGAGGACGAGAGCCGACACCAGTACGGGACCGAGAGCCAGGACACGGCGGCGCAGACCGGTCCCGAGTCCCGGACCGAGGACGGGACCGGCGACCAGCCCAAAGCCCGTACTCGCAACGACTCCCGACGCCGCCCGAAGTCCCGGACCGAGGACGAACTGATAGCCGCAGCGCGCGAGGCAGACGCCAAGTACCGCGCCGACCACAACAACCGTCCCATCACCCGCGACGCACTACGCGCGGCCCTGAAAATCGCCGGACCGCGCGCCACGGAACTGCGCCGCCAACTCGCGGCCGAGGACGAACAGTCCGACCAGTCCTCGTCGCCGGACTCCCCGACCAGCATTCCCGACCGAGAGGAGGCGCTGACCACCCAATGACCACTCAACACCCCTTCCGACCCACGCTCGACCTGGAGGCCGTACACAACCACGTCCGCACCGCACTGCGGTACCGCACCCCCGCCGCCGTGTGGACCGCCATCGCCGACATACCCCTACTACTGGCCGAACTCGAACGCACCGCGACCCTGATCGCCAACGTCCGGACCGACTTCGCCAACCTGCTCGCCGCCGCCCGCGCCACCCTCGCCGCCAACGACGAGGGCGAGCTCGACCCGCTCTACTACCTGCGCGACGAGGTAGCCGCACATGACTCGGCGGCGGCGAGCACTGAGCGGAGCACCCGATGAGAGCCTACGGGCGACGCCACCGGCGCATGCGGAACCGCAACGCCGCCCCGCTCATGCTCGTCGCCGACAGCGGCGGCCTAGGCGATGCGCTCGGCGCTTTCGGCCGAGTGCTCTACCGGTTCCGATCCGAGCTTGCGCCGCTGACGACCGGGCTCACCTTGGCAGTGGCCGGCCTGATCCTGCACGCCGGTCACCCGCACTGGTGGCCGTGCGTCGCCGCCGGAACAGGCGGGCTCGCGCTGCTGACGCTGGCCACCGGAGTACCGTTCCGTGCCGACCGGATCAGCGAACGCGCCTACGCCGCCACCGCTTCGGCGGTGGCCGGCGGGTGGCTCACCGCCGCGACCAAAGTCGGCCCGTACCGCGACCCGCTCCCGACCATCCTCGGTCTGCTCATCCTCGCCGCCGGCCTGCCCTGGTGGACACACCGGCGGCGGAGGATGCGAGTGACCGTCGATCGCACGATTCAGGCATGGCCCGATGTCGCCGAAGCCATCGGGCTCGCCGGATCACGCATCCTCTCCGCCGTAGTCGACGTCTGGGGATGGCGCGCCCGGGTCGGACTGCGCGGCGGTCAGACCGTGGCGGACGTCGTCGCACACATCCCCGCCATCGAATCCGGGCTCGGCACCCGGCCAGGCGCGGTGCGCGTCGAACCCGACCCGGCCCACGCGGGGCGCGCCATGATCCGCGTCTTGGCCACCGACCCGCACGCCTCCGCCATCCCATGGAACGGCCCGTCCATCCGCAGCATCATCGAGCCGATGACGCTCGGCGTGTTCGAAGACGCCACGCCCGTCCGCGTCTGCTTCCTGCGCCGCCACGGCCTGACCGGCGGTATCGCCGGCTCCGGCAAGAGCGGAATCCTCAACGTCATCGTCGCGAACCTCGCCGCATGCGCCGATGTGGTTCTGTGGGCGATCGACCTCAAGGGCGGGATGGAACTGCGCCCGTGGGCATCCTGCCTTGACCGGCTCGCGACCACGCCGGCGGAAGCGACACGGATGCTGCGTGACGCCGTGGGCATCCTCGAAGCGCGCGCCGGAGCGATGGGAGAGGGATCGGCGCGCGTCTGGAATCCGAGCCCGCAACACCCGGCGCTGATCGTCATCGTCGACGAGTACGCCGAACTCGCCGAGAACGCGCCACTCGCGGCGGACGCCGCCGACTCGGTCGCACGGCGCGGCCGGGCCGTGGCCGTGACGTTGCTTGCTGCCACCCAGCGGCCTACCCAGCAAGCCATGGGCAAGGGCGCCGTCCGCTCGCAGATGGACATACGCATTGCCCTGCGAGTGCGCGAGCGGCGCGACGCCGATCTGATCCTTGGCCAAGGGATGCTCGCGGCCGGCTGGCACGCGCACACACTCAACGCACCCGGCAAGTTCCTGATCTCCGCCGAAGGATTCGACTACCCGCGCCGCGCCCGCGGCTACCTCGTGACCGACGAGGATGTGGCGGCCGAAGCGGCCCGCTGGGCACCGATCCGGCCGCCACTGGACGACCTGTCCGCCGCAGCG
Source organism: Actinocrinis sp. (assembly GCA_035943635.1). GTDB lineage: Bacteria > Actinomycetota > Actinomycetes > Streptomycetales > Catenulisporaceae > DASZBX01. The sequence goes on from DASZBX010000144.1 coordinate 47,300, forward strand.
ATCGGCACGGCCCGCGACGCCGAGGCCTCCGGCGAAGACGACGTGATTGACGCCGAAATCGTCGACGACTCCGTTGATCCCGAATCGGCTCTGTGGATTGCGCTGCGCGAAGCACCCGACGACGGCCTGACCGTGCCCGAACTCATGATGACCACCGGAATGGGACGCACATGGATCTACCTCCGACTCCAAAGCCACGCCGCCGGCGACCGCGCCACCCAGATCAGCCGAGGCCGCTGGAGAGCCACCGACCCGCACCGGGAACGTCCGGCCGCCTAACCGTCCGCGTCCGCGCGGACGTCCGCCGACTCGCGTGCGTCTGCGCACTACAGCGCGCGGACGGACAACGGACGGACGTCCGCGCGGACGACAAACCCCACTCCCGAAACCTCGAAAGGAGGTGCCTCACACGAACCCATACCGCAGCGAACCGCTCCTCTACACGCTCCCCGAAGCCGCCGCAGCACTCCGCATCAGTAGGACGAAACTCTATGAACTCCTTGACTCGCAAGAGATCGAATCGATCCACATCGGTCGCAGCCGCAAGATCCCCGCCGAGGCCTTGTGGATGTACGTGGAACAACTCCGGGCGCGGTCCGCGCACCGGCTGACTGTCGCATCAACAACTGAAGAGGAGGGATAGGAATGAAGAAGTCTGAGAGCAAGCGGAAGCCTAATGGCCGCTCCTCGATCTACTTCGGCCAAGACGGCTACTGGCATGGTCGGGTCGTCATGGGCGTGAAAGAAGACGGCTCGGAAGACCGGCGCCACGTGATGCGCAAGACCGAGAAGTCCGCGACGAAAGCCGTCCAGGATCTTGAGGCGAAGCGCGATTCCGGCAAGGTGGCGAAAGCGGGTCGCGCTCCGACGCTCGCCGTGTGGATGCGGACGTGGCTGGACACGATCGCACCGCGCACGGCCGCACAGACCACAGTCGACGAGATCTACCGACCCAAAGTCGAGCGGTGGATAATCCCGGGGCTCGGACAGCATCGGATCGACCGGCTGTTGCCGGAACACCTCGATGAGTTCTACTTGGGTCTGGCCGCGAAAGGCCTGTCGAGCAAGAGCATCCTCATGCTCCACCAGATCTTGTCTCGGGCGTTGAAGATGGCGGTTCGCCGGGGCAAGGTCGCGCGGAATGTGGCGACCCTCGTCGACTCGCCGGTGCACCACGATCCCGAAATGGAACCGCTGTCTGAGGAAGAGGCGCGAGCCATCATCGAGGCGGCGGCCACCATGCCTAACGGCGCCCGTTGGTCGGTCGCATTGGCGCTGGGGCTGCGACAGTGCGAAGCACTCGGCATGAGGTGGCGCTACGTCGATTTCAGGACGGGAACGCTCCGTGTGTTCCAGGTCAAGCGGCAGCGCTACAGGCACGGTTGCGCCGATCCGTTCAAATGCGGTGCGAAATGGCACAGCGAGCCGTGCAAGGAGCGCTGTAAGAAGCACCCGAAGAGGTGCCCTGCACCTTGCCGGGCAGACTGCCACAACCACGCGCAGCACTGCCCGCAGAGGACCGGCGGGGAGTGGGAATTCTGCCAGCCGAAGGGCAGTAAGGCGCGGAGCATCATGATTCCCGGTCCTCTGCTCAAGCTGCTCAAGGAAGCGAAGGCGCAGCAGGAAAAGACTCGGGAAATCGCGGGCGAGAGCTGGGAAGAATGGGATCTGTGTTTCCCGAACTCGCTTGGCCGGCCTGCCGAGCCGCGCGATGACTGGGAAGCCTGGAAAAACCTCTGCAAGGTGGCAGGGGTCCGGGACGCACGGCTACACGACGCGCGTCATACGGCGGCGACCCTGCTCCTTGAGCAAGGGGTAGACATCCGGGTCGTGCAAGAGATCCTCGGACACTCCACGCTCGCCGTGACCAAGAAGTACACACACGTGACGAGTCGGCTCGCGCGGGATGCGGCGGCGAGGATGGCGAACGCGTTGTGGGACGACGAGACGTCGTTCCGGACGAACTGAGACTAAAACTGAGACTGCGGGACTTTATTGATCATGCAGATGTCTAGTGCTTGACTCAAAATCCCCAGTTCAGAAGGCAAGTGCCCGGGACGGGACTCGAACCCGTACGATGTGAATCCGAGAGGTTTAAGCTCTCTGCGTCTGCCATTCCGCCACCCGGACGCGGTGCACCCGAACAGCTTAGCGGGTCCGCGGCAGGGCGGCGGGCTGGTTGGGGAAGTGTGCGGCGCGGGGCTTCGGGCGGGCTGGTGCGCCGGGGGACGGGATGGTCGGCCGGGGCGCGTGCGGCTACGCCTGCGCGAACGGCGAACGGCGAACGGCGAACGGCGAACGGCGAACGGCGAACTCCGAATGCCCCGGCGATAGATCAAGCGAAAGCGCGGGCGGCCTTGTGGACGTCGTGTTCGTGGATGAGGGCGCTGGCGTAGCCGTACGACAGATTGAACTCACTGCGGAGCCAGGAGACCCGCTCTTCGAAGCGGAGGAGGGCGGGGCCGGCGTCGATCGCCTGGAACCAGTCGTGCAGGGGGCGGCCGGTGACTTCCGGGAGCCGGGCCACGAGGTTCCGCTGGGTCTGTTCCGAGTGGTGCAATGACATGAGGCGTCTCCCATAAGTGCGGTGACGGTGACCCCGCGACGGGGGTCGATATCTCGAATGTGCCCCACTATGCGGAACGGGGCAAGCCCTACCGGCTGGTTCTTTTGGATTAGGCTGGACGAGTGATCGATTTTGGGCCGCGTTCAACTCCTCCCGCTCCGTCCGACGTCGGCGCGGCGCTGGCCAGGTTGGGCGGTGTTTTCCGGTCGATGCCGGAGTCGAAGTTGCTGGGCCGGCTGGCGGACGGGCGGTCGCGGGCGGCGGCGGGGCACGCGTTGGCCGGGGAGTCCGCCAGGGCCGCTCAGGGGATGGCGGAGCGGGCCTCGCAGTTCCCGCCGGTGTGGCGGGACGTTCCTTACGTTGGGCCGTTCGTGGTGGGCGACCAGCTGACCGTGATGGCTTATGAGCTTTTGGCCGCGCTGGACGAGATGGGACGCGGGGCGCGGCCTGAGGGGGAGAAAGAGCTGGCCTGGTCCGCGCCAGGGGAGCGCAAGGGACTGGATCTGATGCTCGGTGAGTTGGCGGCTCGGGTGCGGGAGCTCAGCCTCGCCTGCTGAGGGTCTCAGCCACAGCGAACGTGAACGTGAACGTGAACGTGAAGGTCATGATCACAGTAACGGTGGCGGTGTTGGCGGTGTTGGCGACGATGGCGGCGACCATCAACAAACGAGGAGAAGCTCCCGCTGCGGAATTCAGCTGAGCCGCTCAAGCACCATGGCCATCCCCTGCCCGCCGCCAACGCACATGGTCTCCAACCCGAACTGCTTGTCATGCCACTGCAGCGAGTTGATGAGAGTGGCAGAAATCCGAGCACCAGTCATACCAAACGGATGCCCTACAGCGATCGCACCCCCGTTGACATTGACCTTCTCCAATTCGAACCCCAAATCCTGGTACGACGGAATCACCTGCGCAGCGAAGGCCTCGTTGATCTCCACCAGGTCGATATCGGACACCGACATACCGGCCCGCCGCAGCGCCTGCCGCGACGCCTCGACCGGTCCCAGCCCCATGATCTCCGGCGACAACCCGGTCACGCCGGTGGACACGATCCGGGCCAGCGGGGTCAGGCCCAGGTCGCGGGCCTTGGTGTCGGACATCACGATCAACGCCGCGGCGCCGTCGTTGAGCGGGCAGCAGTTGCCCGCGGTCACCGTGCCGTCGGGGCGGAAGACCGGCTTGAGCCCGGCCACGCCCTCCAGCGTCACCCCGGCCCGCGGACCGTCGTCGGCGCTGACCACGATGCCGTCGGGGGTCGTCACGGGGGTGATCTCCCGGGCCCAGAAACCCTCGGCGACGGCCTTCTCGGCCAGGTTCTGCGAGCGGACGCCGAACTCGTCCTGCTCCGCGCGGGTGATCCCCTTGATCTGGGCCAGGTTCTCGGCGGTCTGGCCCATCGCGATGTACGCGTCCGGCAGCAGGTCGGCCTCGCGGGGGTCGTACCAGGTCTCGGCGCCGCCCTGGGCGCGGGTCGCGGTGCGGGCCAAGGCCTCCTCGAACAGCGGGTTCTGCGTGTTCGGCAGAGTGTCGGAGTTGCCCAGCGCGTAGCTGGACACGGATTCGACCCCGGCCGAGATGAACACGTCGCCCTCCCCGGCCCTGATCGCGTGCAGGGCCATCCGGGTGGTCTGCACCGAGGAGGCGCAGTAGCGGGTCAGGGTCGTGCCGGGCAGGAAGTCGAAGCCGAGCATCACCGCGACGATCCGGCCCATGTTGAAGCCGCCGGCGCCGCCGGGCAGGCCGCAGCCGAGCATCAGGTCGTCGATCTGGCGCGGGTCCAGTTCCGGCACCTTGGCCAGGGCGGCCCGGATGGCCGTGACGGCCAGGTCGTCCGGGCGCAGGTCCTTGAGCGAGCCTTTGAAGGCCCGGCCGATCGGGGTGCGCGCGGCGGAAACGATCACTGCTTCGGGCATGGCTTGACTCCAACTGCGTTCGTCACGCTGTCTGTGCCGATGAGGGTGGCCCGGCCGGTGGAACCCGGAGCCGGGTATGCAAGCGAGGATACCCTCAATGTTACCGGCGGGTAAGTCGGGCTGGCTGTGAGCTTGAGCAGAAGGAGGCGGCCAGACGTGACCGCTCAGACACGCTGAGAACTGCGCCAGGCCAGGGCGATGAGAGCGGGCAGCATGGCGGAGGCGGCCGTCGCGTAGCCCTCGGCGGACGGATGGAACCGGTCCGGGCCGAACAGCTCCGTCCGGGTGGCGAACTCGGGGCCGAGCAGGGCGCCGATCGGGACGGACCGGCCGCCGGCCGCGTAGACCGCGGTGGCCTGGCGCTGGGCCAGTTCGCGGCTCCAGCGGCGGGCCAGCCAGCGCAGCGGCGGCTGGATCGGGCGGATCGTGCCGAGGTCGGGGCAGGTGCCGACGATCACCTGGCAGCCGGCCTGGCGCAGCCGGGCCACCGCCTGGCCGAGTTCGGCCGCGGCCTGGGGGATCGAACGGCGGTGGGTGATGTCGTTGGCGCCGATCATCATGGCGGCCAGGTTCGGCACCTGCTCGGGGTCGGCGAGCAGGTTGTCGACCTGCTCCGCGAGTTCGTCCGAGCCGGCGCCGGTGCGGGCGGCGACGGTCAGCAGCACGGCCTCGCCGGTGTGCGCGGACAGGGCGCTGGCCAGCAGCGATCCGGGGGTGTGGTCGGCGCTTTGCACGCCGTAGCCGACGGCGGTCGAGTCGCCGAGCAGGGCCAGGCGCAGCGGGCGGCGGGACGGGTCGGCGGCCAGGTGCCCGCCGAACAGGCCGTCCGGCTGCGGCGGGTTGGGGCCGGGCAGGCCGATGGCCCGGCGGGCCAGCTTCGCCTCGGCGATGACCAGGCCGATCGACGCTCCGGTCAGGACGGTCAGGCCGCTGCCGCCGACCGCCGCCGCCGCAAGGACTCTCTTGGCACCCACTGCGATCACCTCCGCCGCTGCGTCGGCCGGAACGGCGCCGCTCGCAGATCTTCGTTCCCTGGAGAAAACGATAACTCCTGAACGGGGTGTCGCGGCGCGAATTAACGGCCGGGTCGGCCGGAGGCCGCCTGGAAAACCCCTCCCGGTCACGGATCGTATCCGGGCTGGTGTTCAGACCATGCCCGGGAGTTCACCGAGCGGCCTCCGGGACGTCACGCAGGGGTGTGCCCGGGGTAGGACCAGGGCGAAGGCAAAGTCAGTTGATCTTATGTTGGTCCCTGGGCCTGGTATGACGGCGTGATGCAGGGCCTGTAGGTGCGGCCTCCCGGTGGGATGATGTGAGTTCCTACACTTATATCGTCCGCTCGAAAGGCCGCTTG
>DASZBX010000145.1:0-2138 GCA_035943635.1 Actinocrinis sp.
GGCGGAGAAGAGCATGCGCTGGCCGTCGGGGGCCACTTGGTCGAGCAGGGCGGTGACCTGGGGCATGAATCCCATGTCGGCCATCTGGTCGGCCTCGTCCAGGACGGTGATCGCGACCTCGTCGAGGTGGCAGTGGCCCCGATCGATCAGGTCTTTCAGGCGGCCGGGGGTGGCGATCACGACGTCGGCGCCGCGGCGCAGGTCCTGGGCCTGGCGGCTGACGGGCATCCCGCCGACCACGGTGGCCGTGCGCAGGGCGACGGACCGGGCGTAGGGAGCGAGGGCGTCGGTGACCTGCTGGGCCAGTTCGCGGGTCGGCACCAGGATGAGGGCCAGGGGGTGGCCGGGCTCGGCGCGCCGGCCCGCAGTGCGGGCCAGGACGGCCAGCCCGTAGGCCAGGGTCTTGCCGGAACCGGTCCGGCCGCGGCCGAGCACGTCGCGGCCGGCCAGGGAGTTCGGTAGCGTGGCGGCCTGGATCGGGAACGGGGTGCTCGCCCCCTGCCGGGTCAGCGTGGCCAGCAGGGCGGCGGGCATGGCCAGGTCGGCGAACGAGGCCACCGCGGGCAGCGGCGCGGTGAGGCTGACCGGCAGGGCGAACTCGCCCTGCACGAGGGCGCCCTGGTGGCCCCGCGGGCCGGACGACCGGGACGGGCCGGCAGCGCGGGGTGCGGCCCCGGAGCGGGACCGGCGGCGGGGATCGGAGCGCGAAGCGGACTGGTGGGATGTGCGGGGAGTGCGATTCATGCAAAGCCTTTCGGACGGGCGGCACGCTTCGGCGGACCCTGCGGCACGAGTGCGGCACGGAGTACGCGGAAACGGGTGGGGACATGACACGACAGTGAGGCGCGGACCGCGAAGCTCACAGTGCTCTGGTCGTGAGGCTGGGCTCCAGCGGGAGACGGCCGGTGAGAGGATGCGGGTTCCCCGGGACGGAGACGACTCCGCACGGCGGTGAGGGGCGTGCCATCGGTGAACGATAGTCACGCACCTGTGATGATGCGCGGCGGACCGGTGGATCCGATCAGATCGGGCGGATGTTCTCCGCCTGCGGGCCCTTCTGGCCCTGGGTGACGTCGAATTCGACCTTCTGGCCCTCGGCCAGTTCGCGGTAGCCGCTGGAGGCGATGTTCGAGTAGTGGGCGAACACGTCGGGGCCGCCGCCGTCCTGCTCGATGAAGCCGAAGCCCTTTTCCGCGTTGAACCACTTCACGATGCCGACGGTCATATACGTTTTCTCCTTCAGGGGCAGTCCGCGGCGCACTGTGCGCTGCGCGTCGCCGCGATGATGCCACGCCCGGAACTGAGCCGGGAAACAAAAATGCGCCCGCAGCTAGATACCAGCAGGCGCGCACACAAAGGTCATGGGAACCACAACTGCAACTGGACCTAGCATAGCAGGTCTGTCCCGTGTCGAGTGCGATCGGCGTCGACTGCGTCGGGTTGCCGGTGCTGTGCGTTGATGCGTAGCGCTTCTTCCAGTTGGTCTTCCAGGATGATGATCCGGCAGGCCGCGTCGATCGGGGTGCCGGCATTCACCAGGTCGCGGGCGCGGGAGGCGATGCGCAGTTGGTAGCGCGAGTAGCGGCGGTGGCCGCCTTCGGAGCGCAGCGGGGTGATCAAGCGGGCATCGCCCAGAGCCCGCAGGAACGCCGGGGTGCTGCCGATCGACTCGGCGGCCCGGCCCATCGTGTAGGCGGGGAAATCATGGTCGTCGAGGGGGGCGACCTGGTGAGTGGCGGTTGTCACGGACCGCTTCCTGCGCGCGTAGAGGGGCCCCGGCGCGGTGCGCCGGGGCCCGGAGGGGTTTAACACCATCTACCGACCGAGGTCGGCCTTTCGTTTCCGCTCTCCTGCCCTGGGGGTACGGGCAGTGGGGATGACGATTGCTTGACCGGGGACCACCTTTCAATCCGAGGCCTTGACCACCCGGGCAGGACACTCACCGGGGTGATCCTGATGGCGCGCACTCCTTCCTTTCCACCTACTGCTGGTTACTGCATGATTCTGCTCGATACCTGCGGCGAAGACGGGCCGCCGCCTAGGCGTGCCCTTCCGACAACCGATCCCGCGGCCCCGCGTACTTCCCGGCCTCGGGACTCCACCTGCAATGTCGTTCTCACCGCCCGCGCCAGTTCGTG
>DASZBX010000146.1:0-126409 GCA_035943635.1 Actinocrinis sp.
TCGCCTGGCCGCACCGCACGCAACGGCACAGACGACCGAGTATGAGCCGTCCCGTGCGGCGCGCCCATGCTCGGCGCTGACCAGATTCGCCGCACCTACCAGCACAAACCGGCGGTCATGCCGTGGCCTTGACACATTCCCCAACACTGCCTAGCGGAGAGCGGATCAGGGCCCGAGGGTAGAAGCCGGCTTGGACGGAGCTGGATTGCGGGCCGCACGGGCGCGGCCGCCGTCCTCGAGGAGCGGTCTGTGGAGCCGAGCGTGGAATCCGACAGGGAATCTGCTCAAGTGAGCAGTGTTGAGGACGAGGCTGGTGGTACCGCTGTGGTCGGGGCCGGCTTCGACAGCGCTGCGAGCGAAGCTGGTGGCGCTGTTGTGGCCGGGACCGGCTTCGGCACGCGTCAGACCACGTCGACCCGCGCCCGGCGGGAGGCGCTGGCCGCGACCGAGCATCCCGCGTGGGCGGTCGGGATGCTGGAGCGGCTGCAACCGGCCTGGCGGGCGGTGGCCGACTGCGCGCTGTTCGCCGACACCAGGCCCGGGTCCCTGGACGAGGAGACCTGGAGGCGGGTCGTCTGCGAGTTCTTCTGCATCCGAGGCCTTCCCGAAGTACATGGGACTGACCCTGGCCAAGACCACCTTCGGCCGGCAGCCGAACGACGAACTGGCCCGGACCTGGCTGATCGGCAACATCCGGATCGAGTCGCACCACGTGGAGTGGTACATCGACTGGGCCGAGGGCCACGGCATCTCGCGCCAGGAGCTGATCGACTACCGTCCGCACGAGGCCGTCGCCGCCCTGGACGCCTACCTCTGGTCGGTCGCCTACCGGGGCACCCTGGCCGAGGCCGTGGGCGCGGTCAACTTCGCGATCGAAGGCACCACCGGCGAGTGGACCCGGCACGTGCTGCCCGCCTTCGCCCAGGCCCTGGGCCACGACAAGACGCACCTGGCCTGGCTGCACAACCACGCCGAATACGACGACGAACACCCGGTGCAGGCGCTGGAGATCGTGAAGAACGCGCTCAACGGCGACGGCGAGCCGACCGGCACCCAGGTGGCCCGGACCGAGGACGCGATCCGCCGCTCGCTGGAACTCTTCCGCAGCGGTTTCGAGTGGTGCCGCGGCTGATCGTGGCCTGACGACTGTCCGGCAGGTCGCGCTGCGCGGCGGTTCAGGGATGCATCCGCTCAGGGATGCATCCGGGCGCCCTTCGTGACCTTGTCCACGGCGTTGCGCGCTCCGTAGATCGCGAGGCCGACGAGGTCCAGGTTCTCCCCCGCCACCGCGCGCACCGCGGCCCGGTTGTCCCGGTCGTTGCCGGTCGCGAACAGGTCCGAGGGGAAGACGGACATGGCGAGATCGCGGCTCAGGGCCTTGGTTCGGGCGGCGGTCAGCAGTTCTTTCGTCGCCTCGAACACGAGCACCGGCTGCCGGAACATGCGCAGGTACTCGGTGTCCGAGCCGTCCCGGTACGGTTCTCCGATCACCTCGGGGACCGCGGTGCCGAGACCGCTCACCAGGAAGGCGGTCACGTTCAGGCGCTGCCAGACCGGCAGGTCCTCGCGCAGCAGTACGGCGATCTTGGTGTCGAAGCGGACGGGTTCGCTCTCGGCCGGAGGCCGGATCTCGGTCGATTCCATGCCGACCAGTGTGCCGACCTGCGGGAACTGTCGTCTTGTACAATCTTGGCGTGGCTGCATCGCAAGCCGGGGACTCGGCGCGGGTCAAGGCGTGGCGCCCCGCGGTGCGCGGCGTGGCCGAGGTCTTCCACGCCCACTTCACCGACCACGTCTACCCGCTGCACGCCCACGAGTCCTGGACGCTGCTGATCGTGGACTACGGCGCCGTGCACTACGACCTGGACCGTCACGCCTACGACGCGCCCACGGAGGTCGTCACCCTGCTGCCGCCGTACGTCCCGCACAACGGCCAGTCGGCCACGCCGCACGGATTCCGTAAGCGGGTCCTGTATCTGGACGAAGATCTGCTCGGCGACGACCTGATCGGCACCGCCGTGGACACGCCGGTGTTCGCCGACCCGCTGTTGCGGCGCGGGATCGACCACACCCATCACGCGCTTCAGCATCCCGGCGACGAACTGGAGGCCGAGAGCCTGTTGGCGTTGACCGTCGACCGGATCCGGCGCCATCTTCTGCGCACCGATCCCGTCCCGCAGCGCGCCGACGCGCCCGACCCGGCCACGGCGCACCTGCTGCGCGACCTGCTCAACGCGCGGGTGGTCGAAGGCCTGTCGCTGGGCCAGGCCGCGGCCGTGCTCCAGCGCCATCCGACGCACCTGGTCCGGGCGTTCCGCCGCGAGTTCGGCATGCCCCCGCACCAGTACCTGACCTCGCGCCGGGTCGACCAGGCGCGCGGACTGCTGCTGTCCGGGATGCCGGTGGCCGAGGCCGCGGTCGGATCCGGCTTCTACGACCAGGCGCATCTGACCCGCCACTTCAAACGGATCCTCGGCGCGAACCCGGGCGGATTCAAGCGGACTGCGGGCGTGGGACGAGCGGCAGAGCCGCCGCGCGTCTGAATCCGCCGGCCGCGCCGATGGTGCCGGTGCCGCTCGCCGAGGTTGTCCGTCTTGCCCGGCCGCCCTGCCTGTCCCGCGTGTTTGAGCGAGAGTCGGATGGTCACTCGAGATCGACGGTAGACGGCCTGGCCGGATGCCGGCCTGGCCGGCCGGTTTCGGCTTCTCCGGCGGCGAAATGTCCGGCGGGCGGCCCGGCCGGTGGTACCGTCGCTGGTAGGACGCCTACCACCCTGACCGACTCGCCCTCGCCGGAGAGGAACTGAGCGCCGATGTTGGAGCGCATGACGCACGACAAGCACACCGAGGTCACCTTCGTGCTGCCCCTCGACCTGCCGCCGGGGCCGGTGAGCGTGGTCGGCGAGTTCAACGACTGGCGGCCCGGGGTGAACCGCTTCGAGCCCCGCGAGGACGGCCTGCGCGCGGCGCGGGTGGTCCTGCCGACCGGCGAGCGGATCGGATTCCGCTACCTCGCCAGTGACGACCACTGGTTCGACGAGGTCGACGCCGATTCGCACGAGGGCCAGAACAGCTACGTGTACACCTGATCGTGCTCGGTCAGAGCATCCCTGAGTGACAGCAGTGACAGCGCGACCCGGACGGGTGGTGCGCAATGGTGGGAGACCGTTGCGGGCCACCCGTTCTTCGCTCCCCCGAACGGCGCAATCGCCGCACCTACCCGCAGCCGGCAGCCATCGCGGATCACTGTGCGGACAGCACCAGCCGACGGCCGTTGTTGCGATAGCCCACGCGTTCGAAGGCCGCTGCCATCGGGACGTTGGTCAGGTCCGTGTCGGCGTCGATGTGCTGCGCGCCGGCCTCCACCGCGAGGAACCTGGTGATCTCGGCCAGGATTTCGGCGCTGTAGCCGTGGCCGCGGTGTTCGGGCAGGACGCCGAGGTAGCCGACCACCGGTGATTCGGGGTTGCGCGACGGCAGGCCGAAGCCGACCGGTGTGCCGTCGGAGGTCTGCACGACCCGCCACCAGGACCGTTCGCCGCTCATCTGGTCGCGGTAGAAGGCCACGTCGGAGCGGGCCTGGGCCTCGGCGCCGAACTTCGCCGCCGCATTGCCGGAGGCCGCGTCCAGGGTGTCGGGCAGGACGCGCCGGAACAGGTCGACGAACACCTCGTCGTCGGGTTCGGCGCGGAAGCGCAAGCGGCCGGATTGTTTCGAGATCCCGACCGCCGACGTCCACTCGTACCGCAGGCGTTCCACGCTCTCCGAGAGTCCCACCCGCCGGGCCGCCTCGATCCGCCATTCCAGCGCCGCGGCCACGGCCGGTTCCTCGCGCCAGGCCGGCGGCAGCAGCAGGTGCCAGTCGGGCGGATCCGCGGACGCCGCGCAGGCGGCGAAGGTCGCATGGGCGGCGGTCAGCAGGTCGGCAACGAGGCAGGCGGCGCTGTCGGGGTACGTGGTCAGGTCGGAGGCGCCGGGCTCGTCCAGGACGAGCACGCAGTCCAGCGCCTGAGGCTCGGCCGAGCCCGGGTGCCCCCACCAGACTGCTACCGCGAGCGGCGGCGCGGCGCTTTCGCCCTCGGCGTGGTCCGGGCCGGTCCGGCCATCCTCCGCGATCCAGGTCCGGTCCAGCCGGTACTCGCCGGACCGGAGCCTGGCCTGGAACAGGTCGGGAGTCATGGCGCGCAGCGGATCGGCGGCGATGAGCGGCAGGACGCGGTCGAGGTCGGACTCGACGACGGGTCGAAAGGTCACGGTGCTCCCTCGTGTCGTGCCGCGGGAAGCCATCCCCTCCCGCGTGCGGGCGAGCCAGGCCCGGCCTCGTCTCGCCGCCTCGCGCGACCGCCCGGCTAGGACTTCGGCGGCGCGAACAACTGTACGTTGAAGCAGGACCGGCAGCGGCGTGCGGTGATGGCCGCGGGCGAGACGCGTCCGGGCGAGCCGGCGGCCTGGTAGGTGAACTCGTTGAAATAGGTCGCGATCTTGCCGGCGTCGTACGAGGCGCCGCCACAGTTCGGGCACGGCGGCCCGTCGGCCACGGTCGGCACCGAGACCTGGGCCGCGGCCGAGGCGCCCGGTCTCACCGCGGTGGAACCGCCGCCAGCCGAGGCTGCCGAGACCGCCGGCGCCGGCGCGTTCGCTCCCGGCCGCGCCGCGGCGGCGGGCTTCTTCTTCCCGAACATGTGCGCATCCTAGGTCCTCAGCAGCGGATACGCGGGGGAACCGGGAATCTGATGCGGCACTGTATCGCGCCGCACCACCCCGCCTCCCGGTCGTCGGCTCGGACACGGCGTCGGTCGTGAGCGTCGATCCCTTCATGGTGCACAGCCCCCAAACTCGAAAACGGAACCTTGTTCCAAAACTATATGGATCTAGGTTCCGTTTTGTCAAACATGCTTTCGATCGTCCGATTTGCCGGTGCCTGCGGCGGTGGAAAGACCGTGCTACGACGACAGCCGGCCGGCGCGAGTAAAAGTCCTTGCTTTGCCTGCCCCGACCACCGATTGCGCCTCGCGGATCGGGGTACACGGAGGCATCAACAGCGCAACGTCCTTAGAAAGGAACCATCCATGCTTGGATTCGTCGCGGCGGTCATCTTCGCCATAGCATTCGTGATCAACGCTACTAGTACTTCTACCAGTGTCGTCTTCTCCCCGATGAGCCTGCTCTTCGTGGGTCTGACCTGTCTGTCGCTGCACCTCACCGGCGTGGGCAAGGCGTGGTCCGTCCGGCGCTGATCAACCCCGGCCGGGCCCTGACCGGGCCCGGCAGCGCATCACAGTGGTCGAGCAAAGTCGCAGTGATCGAACAAAGCAGTGGTCAAGCAAAGCAGTAAACGAACAGCAACCGGGTGAACCGGCGGCCGCGGTGACACCACCCACGGCCCCGGTTCACCCGGTTGCTGTTTCCACCAGATCAGATCACTGCGGCACGTCGCCGGGCTCGGCCGTCGCGGCCAGATCAGGAGCCGCCGGGGCGCCGCAGGCTCCGGCCGGTTCGGCATGGGCGGCGGATCCGGCCAGCACCTCGCCGAGCGCGTTGTTCCAGGCGGTGCGGACCACGAGCTGGTTCGACCGCAGCTTCGCCTCGCGCTCGCCGTGCGCGCGCATCATCCGGCCGAGCGCGTCGTCGGCGGCCAGGGCCACCGCCTGCTCGGCCTCGATGGCGGACCGGACCTCGGCCTCGGCCTCCTCCAGCCGGTCGTGCGCGAGCGCGAGGGCGCCGACGTCGCCGGTCCACTGCTGGGCCCGGACCCCGGCGTGCGCGGCGGAGCGGGCGAACTCGGCCGCGGCGCAACCGAGCCGGGCCTGTCTGCGCATCCGGGCCAACTCCACAGTCCACTCCAGGCAGACGGTGCGTTCCGCCTCCGCGACCACCTGGTCCTGCGCCGCCCTCAGCACGGCCCGGTGGTACTCCCCCATCGCGGCGCCCTCGTTGTTCTCCACACGACTCATCGCATTGCCTTCGCCAGATCTCGGATTGTCCGCCGGGCCTCCCGGGTGCCCACCGGGAGCACGCCGAAACGGCGGCCGCCGGCCGGTCGGCCCGCCGCGCGGCCGCATCCGCCGCCCGGACCATCGGCCGAACGCGCGTTCGACGCTACCAGCTCCGACCGACAGCGTTCCGACCCCCGCGGACCCGGTCCACCGCACGGCGGCAGCGGCGCCCGCGTCTCCGGGGCGCCGCGATATATCGCATCCAACGCCATGCGCGCCATTGTGCTGGAGACGGTTGCCACAATCAAGCAGATTGCGGGACGACTCGATCCGTGAGACGGACCCCTCGGACTCGCACCTCCACAGCCTGCGCGGCTCTGCCGCCGATGTGCGATTCCCCACATGGACACTCGCGCCGATGAGGCCGTTCTTCAGGTGAACCCCGCGAGAAACAGACCCCTGCTACTCCTCCGGCCGCCCATCGGAACCGGCAACTACACCGGCAACTCTCCCGGCTCGGACGCCGGATCGCGGCCCGGCGCCGGCCACTGTCCGCGCTCGACCAATTGCAGAATCAGAGCCGCGATGTTCCACGCGTCGTCCTCGCCGCGGTGGTGCCGCCTCTCCAACTCCAGTCCGGCGATCTTCAACGCCTGGGCCATTCCCGGCCGCCTGCGCAGTCCGTTGGCGGCGGCGAAGACGAGCTTGGCGTTGGTGTGTACGTGCCCGAACGGGTACTGCGTCCCAGTGGCCTGACACTGCCGGGCGAACTGGTTCCGGTCGTAGTCGCCCCAACTCGCCCACGGCCGCCTACCCGCCTCGAACTGCGCCGCGAGCAGTCGGCAGGCCTCGGCGAAGGAGACCCCTGAATCGACCTCGTCCTGAGTCAGGCCGGTCAGCCCGGTGCAGAAAGCGCTCACCGCCGACCGCTGCGGGCGCACCAGGATCCGGTGCCGCCCGGTCCTTTTCCCGGCCCCGGCATCGACGACGGTCAGCCCGATCTCTATGATCTCATGGATCTGGCCGGGTGGCGGTTCGCCGTCCCAACAGGTCGCCTCGACGTCGACCACGTTCAACCACCGGGCGTAGGACTCCATGGTCCACACGGTATCCGGCGCAACTTGTCGGGGCCACATGCTCATCCGCCTGTGTAGGAGCCCGTGGAGAGGGTATTCGTAAGTGAACCACAGGCATGGCCTCAGGGCAGTGGCCTTCAGTTCGAGAGCACCGGCGGCGGGCAGGCCGCCACGCAGAGTTAGGAGGCCCTCATGTCCGGCACCCTCATAGGCATGGCCGTCGTAGCGGCGGTTTTCCTCGTGTTCGCGCTCGGTTCCTGGGTCAGGGGCCGGGCCGGCCGCAGTTTCAAGGCCGAGTTCGACCGCCTGGTCCGGGCCACCCCGATCGACTGGTACGCGCTGCGCGGCCCCGGGCCGACCCCGCAGTCGGTGCTCGGCCGGGACGCCTCGAACCTGCACCCCAAGCCGCTGGCGGCCGCCGACCGGGTCCTCTACACGAGCAGCTGGCAGCAGGTGAAGACGGAGTTCGCCGAGTCCCCGGCCGGCGCGCTGCAGACGGCCGAGCACCTGACCGCCGACCTGCTGATGACCCGCGGCCTGGTCCCGGCCGGCACGCTGCGGCCCGCGGTCCTGCCGCAGTCCTGGTCCTTCCACACCGCGCAGGGGTACCGGCAGGCCCAGCGGATCAGCGCCCGGACCAGCGCCCGCGCCTCGCGCCTGCCGGGCACGGATGTCCCGCCGGCGGAGATGGCCACCGCGATGGCCCTGTTCGAGGCGTTCTTCCAGGAGATGCTGACCATCTCGGCGACGGAGAGCTCCGACACCTGAGCGGCGGCGGCAGGCGATATCGCGCCGCACTAGGCCGCCTCGTAACCACGGTCCTCGTGGTCATGCGTCTCCAAGGTCCGCGCGACGCGGCCGGGGCACGGAGTTCGAGCCGTGCACGCGCCGGATGAGCGGGCTCAGGCTGCCGCCCTCCTCGTCGTCCTCGATGCCGTCCAGGAGATCCGCCAAGCCACCGACGTCAGTCGTCGAATGCGGCCTCGGCGGACGCGCCGACCCCCGCGGCGGTGGCCGTGTTCGCGGCCGCCTTCTTCAGCTCGGCCACCGTGTCCCTCGGCCCCCCGGACCGCTCGGCCTCCTCGCTGCACAGCAGGGCGGCGGCGTAGAGCACGTTCGCCCCGACGTCCGGCGGCAGCTCGGCGAGGCGGCCGAGCAGCGCCGTCACGGACTCGGCCAGGGTGGCGATCGGCTCGTCCGGCCACGCCTCGGCCAACGCCGCGCACTGCCCGTCGGCGGCAGCGATGACGTCGGCAGGGATGAAGGCGTTCGCCGACGGCGACGACGTCCGCGCCGCCGCAGACCCCGGCGGCGGCTCCTCGTCGACCGGCAGCAGCGTGAACACGATCGAGGCGAAGTCGTCCCGGGTCAGCTGCCCGCCCTTCCTACCGTAACGGCCGGCGGTCACGCGGTGGTCTTTCGTCATATTCCGATCCTCTGCTCCCCCGACGGCTCCGGCAACCGCTGGTCAGCCCGGCTGGGCCGGTCAGACCTCCGGAATGGTCAGCCCTAAGCTCGTGCCGGTCCGCTTTCGCGCTGCCCACCCCGCGTAACCGGGCGTGCGCGGCCCAAACGCGCGATGCCCGGCCCGCCGGGGGCCGAGGCGGACGGCCGCAAGTCGACCGTCGTCCTCGGCACCGAGCGGACCGGGCACCGTGGCCGGCTGCGGGAACGGAACCGGGAGCCGGGAGGCCGCCGAGCCGCGTCGCCGCGCTCAGGGTGCGATCCGCCGGCGCCGCCGGGCCCGCAGCGGCCGGCCGGCCAGATCCGTGGCCTGCGCCGGGGCCAGGCCGGGGATGTCGCCGTCGCTGGCGGCGGCCAGGGCCTGCTCGTAGAGGGCCTGGTCGCGGGCCCGGGCGTGCGCCATGGCGCGCTCCCGGTTCTCCTCCTCGGAGATGGTCAGCTGGTCGTGGCTCAGGTCCTGCGGCCCGAGGTCCAGCAGCGGCCGGGACTCGTCGCCGTACTCGGGGTACTCGGCGTAGGCCGGCTCCTCGACCACCGGCACGGAGCCGGGCATCACTGCACTGGACGGCCCGACCGCGTAGGGGTCCACGCTGGCCGGGGTGCCGGCCGGGACGATCGGGTTGCCGAACACGTCGAGCACCGGCTCGCCCAGCGGCTCGACCACGGCGGCCACCGCGGCGGCCCGGGTGGACAGCAGCGGGCTGTCGCGATCATGAACCGGATGGCCAGGTCGGCCAGACCGGCGATCATGATGATCAGCCCGGCCGAAACTGCCGAATGCGCCGAATCGCGGCATTGTCCGGTACATTCGGGTTCGGCTTTACCCGGGCGCCGGACCGGGGCCATAATCAGAGTCCTGCACTGTGCGCCGCCGCGAGTGCGCCCGCCGCCGCGACGCAGGGGCCGGACGGTGCTCCGAACCGCCGGTTTGGCCTCGCGAGATGTGGGCACACGGGTGTGGCCTGTGTCTACCGCCGAACGGAGCCGCCCGATGCCCGACACGCAGTACCCGGTGACGACGGCGCAGGCGGCGCCGGCCGGGCGCCGGCCGCAGCGGGGAACCAGGACCGCCGGGGCGGCGTGGGCCGCGGAGCCCGTGTTCGACCCCTCCATCAGCGCCGAGGACCGGGACGTGCTGCTGGGCCTGCGCGAACTGCTCTGGACCGCGGGCGAGCCGGGCCCGGTGCGCCTGACCATGCAGGCCAAGGGCGCCGACGACCATCTCAAGGCGATCGGGCTGCTGTCCGTGCCGACGATCGGGCTGTCCGTGATCGGGCTGCTGCTGAAGTCGGGGGCTGACCGGACCGCGGGCTTCTACTCGTTCCTGTACCGGCTCGCCGAGATCTGCACGTTCATCGTCGCAGGCGTGTTGGTCTTGTGCGCGCTCGGCTTGTACATCGGGATGATGCGCAACCAGCGCGCCTACATGCCCGAGGACTACGCGATGGACCTGGCCTCTGAGTTGCAGGGCCGTTATGTACTGCCCAACATCGATCTCGATGATCAGAGCCGCGAGCTGTACCTGCGCGCCCGTACGGCCTGCGCGCGGATCACCGAGTCGCGTGCTTATGTGCAGGGCCTGCTCGACACGAACGCGCACCGTGCCGTGCTGCCGCGCCTGGTGTGGGAGCTGGCGAGCGAACTGGCCGAGCTGACCAACAAGTCCGCGCTGCTGGGCGATTCCTTCCAGGCCGGACCCAAGCCGGGCGCGGGCCAGTCGAACCGGGCCCGGGAGCTGGCCGAGGCGATGGCGGTGGCCGAACGGCGCGTCGTCGCGCTCGAAGCCCACGCCGACCGGGTCGCGGCCCTGGACCCGCTGTGCCAGGAACTGACCGCCGCTCGCGACCTCGCGGCCGAGCACCCGACCGTGGAGATGGCCGGTCTGCGCACCCTGGGCCGCTTCGCCGACCAGGAGAAGTCCTGGCTGTCGGACGCCCTGTCGGCCAGCCGGGCCCGGGTGGACTCCGAGGCCCGCAGCCTCACCGACGACGCCCGACGATTGCGCGACCAGGTGTTCACCGGGGAACCGGCCCGGGGTGCGTTCACGACGGAAGGGTCCCCCTCGGTCATGATGGGACAGTGACTTCTTCAATGCCTGAGTCTGCTGAGCTTGCTGAGATCTCCGCGGTGCCGACCGGTCGTGGTGGGCGCGCATGTGGCTGGTAGCCGCGATCGCCGGGCTGCTGTTCCTGGCGACCGGCATCACGCCCTGGTCGCAGATCGGGTCGGTGGCCGGGCAGGTCGGGCCGGTGCTGCTGTTCCTGATCGGGATCACCGTGGTGGCGGAGCTCTCGGACGCGGCCGGGGTGTTCACCGCGGCCGCCGGATGGGCGGCGCGGCTGGGCCGAGGCAGCGTGCGGCGACTGTTCGGGCTGGTCGTGGTGCTGGCCACGGTCACCACGCTGGTGCTGAGCCTGGACACGACGGCCGTGCTGCTCACGCCGGTCGTGCTGGCGCTGGCCGCCAGCCTGGAGATCTCCCCGATCCCGTTCGCGATGGCGACGGTGTGGCTGGCGAACACCGCCAGCCTACTGCTGCCGGTCTCCAATCTGACCAACCTGCTGGCGATGCGCACGCTCGGACTGAGCGTGACCGGCTTCGCCGGGCGGACCTGGCTGGCGGCGGTGTTGGCGGTGGTCGTGACGGTCGCCGTGCTGACCACGCGTTACCGCCGGGACCTGCGCGGGAGGTATCAGCTGCCGCAGCCCGCGCCGGTGCAGGACCGGGTGCTGTTCCGGGCGTCGGGAGCGGTGTGCCTGGCGGTCGGGCCGTTGTTCGTGGCGGGCGCGAACGTGGCGGTGGTCGCGTGTGCGGGCGCCGGGATCCTGGTCGTCTTGTTCGCCGTGCGGCAGCGTTCGGCGCTGCGGTTCGGGCTGGTGCCGTGGCAGCTGGTGTTGTTGGTGTTCGGCCTGTTCCTGGTCGTGCGCGGCGGTTTGGACCACGGGTTGGGGCGGGTGCTGACCGACGCGGCGGGCAGTGCGTCCTCCGCAGCCGGGCTGGGCCGGATGGCCGGGGTGAGCGCCGTGGCGGCGAACGTGGTGAACAACCTCCCGGCGTTCGCCGCCCTGCAGCCCGTGGCCGGCGCCTCGGTCCCACGCACGCTCTCGCTGCTGGCCGGGGTCAATCTCGGCCCGCTGATCCTGCTCTGGGGCTCGCTGGCGACGCTGCTGTGGCGGGAACGCTGCGAGGCGCGCGACGTGCGGATCAGCGCGGGCCAGTTCGCCGCGGTCGGACTGGTCGGCGTGCCGCTGCTGCTGGCGGCCGCGGTGCTGGGTTTGGACCTCGTCGGGCGTTAGAACAGCGGGGTCCGGGCGCGGCGTGGCGCGGGCCACGACCCAGTTCGCCGCATCGCTTGACTCTCCCCTTGGGGCGGCCCCCAGCATCGAAAGGGCCGGGCGCCGCGCCCGGCGACGAGGAAGACGGACGGGCGGAACCATGCAGCTGCTGACCATCGGGGCGTTCGCACGGGCGACCCGGCTCTCGATCAAGGCCCTGCGCCTGTACGACGAGTTCGGGCTGCTGCGGCCGGTCCGCGTCGACCCGGTCAGCGGCTACCGGTACTACGCCCCGGAACAGGTCGAACGCGCCCGGCTGGTGCTGTGGCTGCGCCGGCTCGGCATGCCGCTGGCCGGGATCCGCGAGGTCTGCGAGCAACCGCCGGCCGGCGCCGCCGACCTGGTCCGCTCCTTCTGGGCGCAGGCCGAGGCCGACGTCGCGGCCCGCCGCGACCTGGCCGCCTTCCTCGTCGACCACCTGAACGGGAAGGACACCGCCATGACCGCAACCACCACCGCTCCGCTGGAGATCCGCTACGCCGCGCTGAGCGACATCGGCCTGGTCCGGCCGAGGAACCAGGACACCGCCTACGCCGGCCCGGGCCTGCTGGCCGTGGCCGACGGCTTCGGCGGGAACTGGGGCTCGGCCCCGCTGGAGGCGATCTCCCCGGCCGCGGCCAGCGAGGCCGCGATCGACGCGTTCAAGCGGCTGGAGCCGGGCATCGTGCAGGCCGCGGACCTGCTCAACGCCCTGCAGGACGCCGTGGACGAGGCCGACCGGGCCGTGCTCGCGGCCGCCGCGACGGACTCCGGCGGCGAGGTCGATCCCGGAACCACCCTGACCGCCATGCTGTGGACCGGGTCGCAGCTGGCCCTCGCCCATATCGGCGACTCGCGCGCCTACCTGCTGCGCGACGGCGAGCTCTTCCAGATCACGCACGACCACACGGTCGTGCAGTCGCTGATCGACGAGGGCAAGCTGAGCCGCGACGAGGCCGCCAGCCACCCGCAGCGTTCCCTGCTGACCCGTGCCCTGGACGGCAAGTCCAAGGGGCAGCCGGAGTTGCAGGTCCACGGCGCCCAGGCCGGGGACCGCTACCTGTTGTCCACGGACGGCCTGACCACGATGGTGACGGACGAGGAACTGCTCCACATCCTGTCGACCGTCGCCGACCCCGAAGAGGCCGTGCGGCAGCTGGTGGCCCAGGCGAACCAGGCCGGCGGCCCGGACAACATCGCGTGCGTCGTGGCCGATGTGGTCGAACCGGCCCGCCAGGGCGACATCCGGATCTCCCTCTGAGCCACCGGCTGCGGACGATTCAGCCCGGTCGGCTCAGCCGGTCAGACGCGGCGCAGCCCTCCGCGTCTGACTGACTGGACCAAACGGGCCAGGTCGTCGGCCTGGTCCGGCGGGCAGGCGTCCAGGAGCAGGGGAAACAGGGTCGTGTCCTGCGTCGCGATGTGCTCGCCGACGGCGATGAACAGCTGGTGCAGCAGGTCCTCGAAGACCTCGTCCTGCTCGTCGCGTCCGGCGACGGCTTCGACCAGGGCGGCGACGTGGGCCTGGTCGCGTTCCTGGTCCCGGGCCAGGCGGGCGCCGTCCGGGAGGTGCTCGCGGATCGCGGGGTACAGGTAGCGTTCCTCGGCGGTCGAGTGCCGCAGGAGCCAGACCGAGGCCTCGTTGATCACGCTCCGGCGCCCGCCGTCGCCGGGCGACAGGGCCAGGGCCTCGGTGAGCAGGCTCTGGATGTGTTCGTGGTCCTCGGCGAGTTCCGCGGCTATGTTTCCGCCTTCGGGCATGGGTGTGCGCCTCCTTTGATCGGAAACAGGTCCAGTGCCCCGGGGCCCGGGCCTGAAACCGGGTCAGGTGGGGCGGGTGTGACAGGGGCGTGTGCGGCGGGCTGGACGGGATACCCGTGGCATACCGTGGTACGAGCACGGATACCCTCGGCCGATTATGTCGGCGTCCTGATCTGGAGGTTGCGGAAATGAGTGGTGCGGAGGTCACGACGAGTGCGGGCCTGCTGGTCGACGCGTTGGGGCGGATCCACGAGGAGGTGCACTCGGTCGTGGACGGGCTGAGCGTGCGGCACTCGGTCCGCCGGCTCGATCCGGAGGCCAACACGGTCGCCTGGCTGGTGTGGCACCTGGCCCGGGTGCAGGACGACCACCTCGCGAAGGCGGCCGGGACCGAGCAGGTGTGGACGGCGCAGGGCTGGGTGAAGCGGTTCGGGCTGCCGTTCCCCCCGGAGGCGCACGGGTACGGTCAGAACGCGGCCGACGTCGCGGCGGTGCGGGTGGATCCGCTGGACCTGCTGACCGGCTACCACGACGCGGTCCACGAGGAGTCGGTCAAGTACGTGCGCGGCCTGAGCAACGCGGACTTCGACCGGGTGGTGGACACGCGGTGGGATCCGCCGGTCACCCTCGGGGTTCGGATCGTCAGTGTGATCTCGGACGGGCTTCAGCACGTCGGGCAGGCCGCCGTCATCCGCGGGATCGTGGAGCGTCTCGACGCGGAAGCGGGCCGGAGCTAGGAGTCCGCTGAAGATCTTGGAATGGCCTGGGCGGCCGGATCCGGCCGCCCAGGCCATTCCAAGATCTTCAGCGGACTCCTAGACGAGTTGTTCCGAATTCTGACGCGGCGAAACGCCTGATCGGCGGCGCCTAGCCGCACGCCGCGACCAACCACAGACGACAAAGGTATGCGGTCGACCACGGCGCACGCCCAGCCACCACCGCTGAGCCGTTTCGCCGTGCACACTCACCCGGCAGGTCAACACGCCTACCAGCAACTCGGCTCAGGCACCAGAATCCGGAACAACTCGTCTAGTTCTCGGCCGGAGCGGACACGCGAAAGCCCGGCCGCATGAGCCGGGCTTTTCAGACACGCGATATGCCTGGCAGGACTCCTGCCAGGCATATCCGGAACGTTACCGCGGCAGCCACTCGAGGACGTAGTCGTACTCGTCCGGGGAGACGGTTATCGCCATGGCCGGCGTGGTGCTCGACTCGACGTGCTCGCCCGCGACGACGAACACGGAGCTCTGCCGGTTCTCCGACAGCCACTCGCGGACCTCGTCGTTGTCGAAGCTGGGCAGGCGGGCGTCGGGCAACGGCACCCCGGTGGGCACGGCTTCGTCCGGACTGGCCGCGATGAGAGACACAATGGGTTCTTGCATTGTCCTGCCTCCTTGAAGGCTCGGTGCTTCTCTCCCGGATTTCCGTTCGCCACCCGGGTAAACCTGCCATTCAGGTGATCAGCCGATCCGACCGGTCCGACGAGTGCCTGGTTCGACTAGTACTCGGGGTCTTCGTCGACGTAGTCGTCGTCCTCCTCGATCAGGTGCATGGCGGCCTCCTCGGCGCCGGCCGCGCCGCCGTCGATGCCGACGTCCCGGACGAAGTAACTGGGGTCAGTGGTCGCGTGGCTGCCCTCGTCCTCGGCCAGCAGGCGGCCGGCCCGCGGCTGTTCCGGGGCGTCGCCGAACGGGAACTCGTCGTCCTCCAACTGGCCGCGCGAGTCCTGCGGAGCGGCCGGGCCGTCCTCGCCGGTGTCCGGCTCCTCCTGGGCCAGCCGCTGGTCCAGGGTCTCGCCGGTGCGGGCCTCGGCCAGGGTCACTCCGAAGCCCTCCGAGGCCGGGTGCCGCTCGCGCGGGCTGATCCCGGTGTCCAGCGGATCCTGGTCGAGGTCGTCCGTGTCCAGGGTCTCGGACGGCTGCAGGACACCCTCGTCCTCCAGGACGTCGTCGTACGGCGTGTCCAGATCCGTGTTCTGTTCGCTCATGGCTCCCGACTACCCTTCGTCCAACGGGCTAAGCAGGCGGCCGCCCGGTCCCGGCGGCAAGGTGCCCGCGGCGGGCCCGCCTCGCCCCTCCAGGATCGCAGACCGGCAGCTCAGCCGCCTTCCGAGTCGGTGCGGCGGCAGGAGAGCAGGCCGGGGACCTGGAGCAGGCGGGCGGTGAGCGCGTCCAGATCGCCGCGGCCGTGCAGGGTCAGCGCCACCTCGACCGAGCGGGCCCCGGCGCAATCACGGTGACCCGGGAGGGGTCGAGCACGACGGTGCCGGGGTGCACCACGTCGGTGAAACCGTATTTGCTCAGCAGCGTGAACAGTGCGGCGCCGAGCCCGACCACGGTGTACGTGCGCAGTCCGGCGGACTTCTGCCGGATCTCCCGCTGGGTAACCGGTTCTGCGCGGCGGAAAACCGGCGTGCCGCGGCGGTCAGGCCGCGGCGCGTTCGGTCGGGGCGTCGGTGATGTCCAGGAAGACGTGGTCCAGTTCCGGCCAGCGGTCGCGCAGGGCGCCCTTGATCCGCATGCACACCAGTTCGACCTCCTCGCTGTCGTAGCCGGCGTTCAGGTCCACCCGCACCGCGAGCAGGGTCGATTCGGGGCCCAGCCGCATGGTCAGCAGGTCCGTCACGGTGTCGATCTCGGCCTGGGCGGTCAGGAAGCCGCGCAGTTCGTCCTGGACCGCGGGGGTGACGGCCTCGCCGATCAGTTCGCCCTGGGCGACCGAGGCCAGGCGGAAGGCGACGTAGATCAGCAGGGCGCCGATCGCGGCGGAGGCGACGGCCTCCCAGCGGGCGTTCCCGGTGAGCAGGTGCAGGACGACGCCGGCCGCGGCGAGCAGGACTCCGGCGACGGCGGTCGAGTCCTCGGCCACGATGGTGCGCAGGGCCGGGTCCTCGCCGACGCCGCTGGTCGCGGGGGAATCACCGTCGCCTGCGCTGTCGCCGACCTTCTCGCGCCCGGCGCCCGGGGAGATCTGCTCGCGGCGGCGTCTGCGCTGGGTCAGCGCCTTGAGCAGCGAGGATCCCTCGGCGACGAGCGACACGGCCAGGACGCCCAGGGCGATCAGGAAGCCGTGCGCGCCCTCCGGTTCCGGGTGCAGCCAGGCGCGGATGCCCTGGTAGAACGAGAAGCAGCCGCCGGTGACGAAGATCCCGACGGCGGCGAGCAGCGACCAGAAGAAGCGCTCCATCCCGTAGCCGAACGGGTGCGCGGCGTCGGCGGCCCGGCGGCTGCGGCGCAGCGAGGCGAGCAGGAAGATTTCGTTGAGGCTGTCCGCGGCGGAGTGCGCGGCCTCGGCGTAGAGCGCGGGCGAGCTGCTGAGCAGGCCGGCGGCGGCCTTGGCCAGCGCGATCGCGACGTTCGCGGCCAGCGCGGCCCACACGGCCCCGGCGGCGTGGTCCGGCTTGGACCGGCCCGGACCGCCAGGAGCGACGGGCCCGGTGGTGGGCCCGTCGTCACTGGTCGTGGTCTGCCCGGTGGCGGCCATGGTCAGCCGGACCGGGTTCGGTCGGTGGCCGGGTCGGATAGGGTGGACGCGTCGGGTGCGTCGAGTACGGTCATGAGGCGACCTCCTGGCTGGTTCTCGCCCGGTCGGCGAGGAGGCGGGCCCGTGGCGGTCAGTACGGCAGCGTACGCCGCCCCGAGGGAGTGCGCAGGTCCAGGGGCTGCTCGATCCGCGCCGTGCGGCGCTGGATGCGCACCCGGATACGGCCGCTAGGAGCCCCGCGAAGATCACCAACCGGTGTTCCGGCCATGTCTTTCACCTCCTGTGTCCACGTGTCTGCGAATGCAGAAATGCCCGTGCTGGGCGTGGTCAAACCGGGCCGGGCCGGAATTCGTTCTCGGATTCACTGGATCGTGCAGAATTCCCTGGGAGTCCGCTGAAGATCTTGGAATGGCCTGGGCGGCCGGATCGTCCACGCGGCCGGATCCGGCCGCCCAGGCCGTTTCAAGATCTTCAGCAGCCTCCTAGCGCGGGCGCATGGATACCGCGATCGCGGGCACGGCATCGTCCCAGGTGTGCACTGGGTTTCACTCGCCGCGCAGCGGTCACCCGTTTCGCCGATGTTTCTACGACGGGATCGTCCTGCTCGGCGAGTGTTCGCCGTGGCTGGCCGCGGACGCGCACGCCCGCACATTCGTCGGCGACGCGTACCGCCTGGGCAAGCGGTCGGCGTGGTCTCACCCAGCCCGTATCAGACCCCAGCCACCCTGGCCCGGCTCGGCCACGACGTCCCGCCGCATGACGACCTGGGCATCGTGGTCGATCCCGGGCCCCGCTCGGCGGACGACGACGTCACCCTGCACTTCCTCGAAGCCCCTGCCCTGCACCGGTTTCTCGGCCGGTGGCCGAGCGGATTGCAGCTGGATCTCAGCTGTCGAAGGGGCGGTACTGGCGCGGGAGCAGTGCGTGCAGTCCGGCGCCGCCGCTGTCGGGCGGTTCCGGCTGCCCGGTCGCCGTGTCCCGCATGTCGCGGCCCTGCGACGCGGCGGACGTTGACTCCACCCGGATGTCCAGCAGCGTCGGGCGGTCCGCGGTGAGGGCCCGATCCCAAGCCTGGCCAAGGTGATCGGAGGCGTCGACGGCGATCGGCCGCAATCCGAGGCCTGCGACGAAGGGGGCGTAGTCCACGTCCAGCGGCTGCGCATCGCGCAGGACTGCGACGATCAGCCGCGGGTCTGCCCAGGCCGTCCACTGCCGCTTGATCGTGATCAGTTCGGCCAGGCCGTTCGCCTGCATGGCGGTGTCGTCGGTGAGGACGATCACCGGGCGTCCCGGAAAGGCCATCTTGGCGCCGAGACCCAGCGGCATCGCCGAGCCCGCTGCGCTCGCCGCGCCGGACAGCACCCCGCGCATCCCGCCGCGGAACCGCAGATGCCGGGCGTAGTGAGCGGTCAGCGCCCCGGATTCGGCGGTGACGACGGCGTTGTCGGGCAGGCGGGCGGAGAGTTCGGCGAAGGCGCGCTGCGGGGCCGAGCCGGGAATCGCCCCGGCGCCCAGCACCGCACCGGCCATGGCCTCGGTGTCCACCATCTGCCACCACTGCCGCACCTTCGCCTCCACGTCCTCGCGCCAGCCGCGGTCCTCCTTGCCGCGCAGGTGCGGGATCAGCGCGCGCAGGGTCGCAGCCGCGTCGCCGACCAGGTCGACCTCGTTCGGGTGGTTCGTGCCGATCCGCCGCGCGTCGGTGTCGATCTGGACTGCCCGCACCCGGCCGGGCCTGGGCAGGAACCTGGTCGGCGGCGCGGCGAAGCCGACGGTCAGCAGGGTGTCGCATCGGTTCATCAGTTCGTGGCTCGGGCGGGTGCCGAGCGGACCGATCGGGCCGGTGACGTACGGCAGGTCGTCGGAGACGACGTCCTTGCCGGGTAAGGATTTCGCCACGCCCGCACCGAGCAGGTCGGCGACGTATTCGATCTCTTCGTGCGCGCCGCGGGCGCCGGTGCCGGCCAGGACTGCCACCCGGCGCCCGGCGTTGAGGACCTCGGCGGCGCGCTGGATCGCGAAGTTGGCCGGCAGGACCGAAGACCATTCGAACCCTACGACCGACGGCTTCGCCATCGCCTCGTACGCACGCGCCGGAAGCAGCACGGACTGCATGCCCGCGGGGATGACCACCACGCTCGGGGCCCGCCCGGTCAGGGCGCCGCGGATCGCCCGGTCCAGCATGCCGGGCAGGTATTCGGGCGCGGTCAGCACATGCACGGATTCGCCGACCACAGAACGGATCCGGCTCACCAGATCAGGAGTCTGCCGATACAGCTCGTCGTCATCGTCCCCGTACTCGCTGCGGCCGGTCCCGCCGATGACGGCCAGGATCGGAACCTGGTCGACTCTGGCCTCGTGCAGTCCGGTGAGCAGGCGGATCGCGCCCGGACCGGCCGAGGCCGCGCAGACGCCGAGCCGACCGGAGAGTTTCGCGTAGCCGACCGCCTGATAGGCGCACGACTCCTCATGCCCGCCCCGGACGAGTTCCGGCCGGTTCCCGGACCGCTCCCAGGCGGCGAGCAGCCCGGCCAGGCCCTCCCCGCGCGTGCCGAACACCTTGTCGACCTCCCACTCGCGCAGACGCTGCAGCAGGTAGTCGGCGACAGTGCTCGGGGCGGTCATCGTGTTCCTCCTCTGGTTCGGGTCTCCACACGTCCGGCGGTCCGGCTCGCCGGACCGATCGCGTTGCCCTCCCGGCGCGGTCCAAACAACGGCCCGGGCCCGTCCCGAAGCCGGATGACACCCGATCAGGGTCAGTTCGGCCGCGAACGGGTGGTGTGGGCGGCGCGAAGGTGTGATCCGCCCGGTACCGGGCAGGCGGTTTCGAACAGCCGAGCTGTCGAGAAGGGAACCGCATGATGGGACACGGTGGAAACGTGATCGAGGAACTGGCCGCCGATCACCGCGACATCCGCGAGCTCCTCGAGCGCCTGCAGGCGGCGAACGCGGCGGCGAACGTGCGCGGCGCGCTGGTCGCCCGGCTCTCGATCGAGCTGTCCGGGCACACGTCGGCCGAGGAGCAGTATCTGTATCCGACCGTGCGCGAGTACGTGCCCGAAGGCGCGGCGCTGGCCGACGGCGAACTGGCCGCGCACGCCCGGATCGAGGCGCTGCTGCGCCGGCTGGAGGGCGCGTCGGACCGCGGCGGGGAGTTCGGGGACCTGCTGGAGCGGCTGGCCGCCGAGGTCGACGCGCACATGCGGGACGAGGAGGACCGGGTGTTCCCGGCGCTGGCCCGGGCGTGTTCGCCGGACGCGCTGGACGAGCTGGGCCGGACCGTGCGCACGGCGAAGGTGACCGCGCCCACCCGGCCGCACCCGGCGTCGCCGGACACTCCCCCGGGCAACATCCTGCTCGACCCCGCGCTCGGCCTGATCGACCGGGCCAGGGACCAGTTCACCGGCCGCGGGCACGGCTGAGCCGAGTAATCGGGCCAGCCGGGCCAGCCGGGCCAGCCGGGCCAGCCGGAGGGCAGACGCAGGCCGAGGCCGACAGGTTCGCGGGCCGGTCGAGCGCGGCCGAGGGGCGGGCCGCTCCCACACGTCGCCGTACGATCGTGCGAGTCTTGGCGGGTGACCATGTCGACCCTGCTCACCGTACTCGCCGTGCCCGCCTGGCTCACGCTCGCGATCTGGCTGTTCCTGCTGGTCGGGCGGGGGCTGTTCTGGCGGATGGGGATCCGGCTGCCGTGGGCCGACGCGTCCGGCACCGGACCGGCCGGCGGATGGCCGAGCGTGACCGCGGTGGTTCCGGCCCGCGACGAGGCCGCGATGCTTCCGGACACGCTGCCGGCTCTGCTCGCGCAGGACTATCCGGGGCCGCTGAGCATCATCGTGGTCGACGACGGAAGCAGTGACGGGACCGGGCAGGTGGCCCGGCAGCTGGCCGACGAACATGCCGAGCACGCCGAGCAGGTCGTGCGGACCAGCGCCCGAGGCGGCAGCGCCGTCGACTCTGGCGAACACACCGGCCAGCCGACCGTCACCGTCCTGCGCACCGAAGGCCCGCCGCCCGGCTGGGCCGGGAAGGTCGCCGCGATGGACCGCGGCGCGCAGGAGGCCGGGGCCTGCGACTACCTGCTCTTCACCGACTCGGACATCGCGCACCCGGCCGACAGCGTCCGGCGCCTGGTCGGACACGCCGAGGCCCGGCACCTGGACCTGACCTCGCTGATGGCCCGGCTGAACGTCGGCTCGGCGGCTGAGCGCGCGATCGTCCCCGCGTTCGTGTTCAGCTTCTTCCAGCTCTACCCGCCGACCTGGGTCAACCGCCCGGGCTCGCGCACCGCCGCGGCAGCCGGGGGCTGCATGCTGGTGCGGCGCGACGCCCTGGACCGGGCCGGCGGGCTGGCCGGGATCGCCGCCGCCCGGATCGACGACGTGGCCCTGGGCACCCTGCTCAAGCGGGCCGGCGGCCGGATCTGGCTCGGGACCACGGCCAGCGTGCGAAGCCTGCGCCCGTATCCGCGGCTGGCAGACCTCTGGGACATGATCGCGCGCAGTGCCTACACGCAGCTGCGCTACTCGCCGTGGCTGCTCGCGGGCACGATGGTCGGGCTGACAGTGATCTACGTGGTGCCGCCGGTGCTGGGCGCGGCCGGGCTGGTCACGGCCCTCGCGTCCACAGGAGGAGCGGCACACGGGCACGCCGCGCGGGCACTGTGGCAGATCGCGGCGCCGTGCCTGGCCGCATGGGCGGTGATGAGCGCCTGCTATCTGCCGGTTCTGCGGCTCTACCGGCTCCGCGCCTGGCGGGCGCCGCTGCTGCCCGGGGTGATGGCGGTCTACGCGGCGATGACGCTGGACTCGGCCCGCCGGCACCGGCAGGGCCGGGGCGGGTCGTGGAAGGGCCGTGTGATCGAGCAGGAGAACTGAGCACCGGGCCCGCCGCCGCGACACACATCAGAGAATTGCTGCCGCAGTAGGGCCGTCCCGGCTATGTTGGATCCGGGATCGCAGGACCGCGCCGTCGGCGGTCGCGGGGAAGCACGGTCCCACCGATCTCCAGGACGGGGAAACTCTGTGAGAGCTCTGATCATCGGCGCCGGGATCGGCGGTCTGACCACCGCGCTCAGCCTGCACGCCGCGGGAATCGAGGCGCAGGTGATCGAGGCCGCGGCCGAGTTGCGTCCGCTCGGCGTGGGCATCAACCTGCTGCCGCACGCGGTCCGCGAGCTGACCGAGCTCGGCCTCGGCGAGCAGCTGGCCGGGCTGGGGATCGCCACCGCCGAGTTCGTGCACCTGGACCGGTTCGGCAACCGGATCTGGAGCGAGCCGCGGGGGCTCGCCGCCGGATACCGGTGGCCGCAGTACTCGGTGCACCGCGGCGAACTGCAGGCGATGCTGGTGCGGGCGGTGGTCGAGCGGATCGGCGGCGAGGGCGGTCCGATCCGGACCGGGACCGTGTTCCGCAGCGTGACGCAGGATGCGCACGGCATCCGGGCCGAGGTCGTGGACCGCGCAACCGGGGCCGCGAGCACGATCGACGCGGACGTCCTGATCGGCGCCGACGGACTCAACTCGGCCGTGCGCAAGCAGCTGCATCCCGAGGAGGGCCCGCCGTTGTGGAACGGCGTGCGGATGTGGCGCGGCGCCGTGGAGGGCGCGCCGTTCCTCAGCGGCCGGAGCCTGGCCGTGCTCGGCAGCAACACGCGCGCCAAGTTCGTCGCCTACCCGATCTCCCGCAGCCACGAGCTGCGCGGCAGCGCCCTGGTGAACTGGGTGGCCGAGGTCCGGATGCCCGAGGGCGCCGGGCCGGTGGTCGACTGGAACCGGGCCGGCCGGCTCGAGGACGTCCGGCCGCACTTCGACGGCTGGCGGTTCGACGGGGTCGACGTCTGCGCCCTGATGGCGGCCGGCGACCGGATCCTGGAGTACCCGATGGTCGACCGCGACCCGCTGCCGGCCTGGGGCCAGGGCCGGGTGACCCTGCTCGGCGACGCCGCGCACCCGATGTACCCGATCGGGTCCAACGGCGCCTCCCAGGCCGTGCTGGACGCCCGGGTGCTCGCCTACGAGCTGGTCCGGGCACAGGACCCGGTCAAGGGCCTGGCCGGGTATGAGGCCGAGCGGCTGGAGAAGACGAACAAGGTGGTCCTGGCGCACCGGTCGATCCCGATGGACCGGGTGCTGAACCTGGTCGCCGAGCGGGCGCCGGACGGTTTCGCGGCCATAGCGGACGTGCTGGCCCCGGCCGAACTGGCCGAGCTGTCCGAGGCGTTCCTGCTGACCACCGGCACCGACGCGGCGGCGCTGAACAGCCGGGCCTCGTTCACCCCGGCCCGGTGAGGCCGCCGGATCCGCGCCCGGGGCGCCGTCCCGGCCGGGCCACGCTCGGCTTTCGGTAATTTAAGCTTCAATGACCGGGCGGGATCCACACGCTGCACATGATCGACTTTGCCGCGGCGTGCTGGAAAGATTGCGTTCGCCCTTCACCCTCACCTTCATGGACCGACGCACAACTTACGGAGACCTGATGGCGTTAGACGACGAAGACCACGCCGCCCGGACGGGCCGGATCACCGCCCCCGGCCTGGACGGCGGGGTGGAGGTGCGGCGGGACCGGCACGGAGTCGCGCACATGCGCGCCCGGACGGTGCACGACGCTTTCTACGCGCAGGGGTATTTCGCGGCGCTGGACCGCGGTCTGCACATGGAGTACGACCGCCGGCGCGCGCAGGGCCGGTGGGCCGAGGTGGTCGGGCCGGAGGCGCTGGCCGACGACGTGTTCATCCGCCAGATCGGGCTCGCCGACGCCGCGCGTCAGTCCTATGAGCTGCTCAACGCCGAGACCAAGGCGATCATGACCGCCTACGCCGAGGGCGTCAACCAGGTCTTCGCCCGCGGGCTGCCGTCCGAGGTGCTGCCGGCGCCGCTGGAGCCGTGGGAACCATGGCACTGCTACGCGGTGTATCTGGGCCGGCATGTGTGGATGGGCAGCCTGTCGCACAAACTCTTCCGCACCGCGGTGTTGCCGAGCATGCCGAGCGACCTGGTCTGGCGGCTGCGGGCCAGCGCCCGGGAGGAGCTCGCGGTCGTGCCGCCGGGCAGCGCGTACCGGTCCGCGGCGGCCGGGCCCGGGCCGGACTGGGGCCGTCAGCTGGCCGACTGGCTGGCCGGGAAGATCGACGAGGAGCTCGGCGGACCGGACGAGGGCGAGGAGTTCACCCCCGGCGCCGCGGCCGAGGACGGCGACGGCAGCGACCCGATCCTGGCAGATGCGCTGGTCGGCGCCCTGCCCGGCAGCCGGTCCAGCGCCACCGCGGAATCCGGGTTCGCCGGGCAGACCGGAGCGGGTGCGGCGCCGGGCGCGGACCCGGCCCCGGACTACGACCTCGGCGGCCTGTCCACCGACCCGGCCGGAGGCAGCAACAGCTGGGCCGTCTCCGGCGAGCGCACCGCCTCCGGCCGCCCGCTGCTGGCCGGGGACCCGCACCGGCCGCTGGAGACCCCCGGCCCGTACTGGCAGAACCACATCTCCTGCGACGCCTTCGACGCGATCGGCCTGTCCTTCCCCGGCGTGCCCGGGTTCCCGCACTTCGGCCACACCCGGCACGTGGCCTGGGCGATCACCCACGGCATGGCCGACGACCAGGACCTGTTCGTCGAACGGCTGACCGGCCTGCCCGTGCACACCGAGACGGTCCGGGTCCACGGCGCCGAACCGGTCGAGCTCGTGGTCCGGCGCAGCCCGCGCGGCGGGATCATCGCCCAGGACGAGGACGCCGACGTCGGCCTGGCCTTCCGCTGGACCGGCACCGCCGAACCGGACCCGACCCTCGAGTGCCTGCTGCCGATGCTCACCGCGAACACGGCCGCCGAGTTCGACGAGTCGATGCGCGGCTGGGTCGTCCCGGTCGACAACCTGCTGATCGCGGACACCGCCGGCTCGATCCGGTACCGGCTGCGCGGCCGGGTGGTCGAACGCTCGGAGGCCAACAGCTGGTCCGCGGTGCCCGGCTGGGACCCGCAGTACGCGTGGCGGGACTGGGTGCCGTTCGACCGGATGCCCGCGGCGGCCGACCCCGAGGAGGGTTTCCTGGTCTCGGCCAACAACCGCACCCACGCGGCGGCCGAGCCGTTCGTGGCCGAGGACTTCTCCGGCCCGGCCCGCGCCACCCGGATCCTGGAACTGCTGCGCTCGGCCGCGCAGCTGGACCGGGACGCGATGGAACGGATCCACGGCGACATAACCTCCCCGGCCGCGCTCGAGTTCCTCGAACTGCTCGCCGAGACCCGGTGCCGGGCCGCGCCGGACCTGGTCGAGCTCCTGCGCGGCTGGGACGGGCGGATGACCCTGGACTCGGTCGCCGCGACGGTCTACATCACGGTCCGCCAGGAGCTGCTCAACGGCCTGGGCGTGCCGCAGGACCTGGCCGTGCTCGACCACCCGCTGCTGCCCAGGCAGCGCGGCCTGACCCTGTGGCTGACCTTCCCGGGGCTGATCGCCCAGGTCCGCGAGGGCGGCTGCCCGTTGCTGCCGGACTGGCCGGCGGCCCTGGACCGGGCGCTGGAACGGGCCGCCGCGCGGCTGGTCGAGACCTTCGGTCCGCAGGTCCAGACGTGGACCTGGGGCCGGCTGCACGAGGCGTCGTTCGCGCCGATCATGCCGGGCGTCGAGCCGCAGGAGAGCCGGCCGGTCCCGGGCGACAACGAGACCGTGCGGGCCGGCGGGATGCGCGGCCCGGCCCAGACCACCGCGACCTCGGGCTCGGTCGCCCGGTACGTGTTCGACGTCGGCGACTGGGAGAACAGCGGCTGGGCCGTGCCCGAGCAGACCGAGGCCTGGTACGCCGCCCGGCTGGTGCCGATGCACTACGACTGGGCGGCCGTCGTGGCCGGCTCGGAACCGGTCGGCTGGCTCAGCCCGCAGGCCGCATAGCCGGACAAACGCCTGTGGCGCTGGAACGAGTCGTCTCGTTCCAGCGCCACAGGCGTTTGGTGCAGGTGGTGCGGTGACCCGAAAGGTCAGCGCCGGGACTCGGCCGAGGCCTCGTCCGGGCTCTCGACCAGGCCGGGGCCGGCTGCGACCAGCTGCGCGGACTCGCCGAACAGGGCCGGGTCCAGGAAGGCGTTGCGCGGCGGCGGGGCCGAGCTGCCCTCCACCGACAGGTGCGGCATGATCCGGTCCAGCCAGGCCGGGATCCACCAGTTGCGCACCCCGACCATCTGCATGATCGACGGCACCAGCAGCATACGCAGGACGAACGCGTCCAGCGCGACCGCCGAGGCCAGGCCGACGCCGAACTCCGCCACCGGACGCTGCCCGGTGGTCAGGAAGGACAGGAACACGCAGATCATGATCGTGGCCGCCGCCGTGATCACCCGGCCGGTCTCGGCCTGGCCCACGCGGACCGCCTTCGGGTTGTCACCGGTGTGCACCCACTCCTCGTGCATCCGGCTGACCAGGAAGACCTGGTAGTCCATGGACAGGCCGAACAGGATGGCGAGCATCATGACCGGCAGCCACGATTCCACCGGCCCGGCGCCGCCCAGGTGCAGGGCGTTGGAGCCCCAGCCCCACTGGAACATGGCCACGATCACGCCGAACGAGGCGCCGGCGGCCAGCAGGTTCATCACCACCGCGGTGAGCGGTACGACCAGCGACCGGAACGCGAGCAGCAGGAGCAGGAACCCGAGGCCGATCACGACGCCGATGAACAGGGGCAGCTTCGAGGACAGGTCCCCGGCGAAGTCCTGGTAGATGGCCGTGAGACCACCCACGTAGGCGTGCATCGTGGTGCCCTTCTCGGCGGCCGGGACCACGTTGGCACGCAGGTCGTCGACCAGGTCGGCGGTCTGCACCGACTCGGGCGAGGTGGACGGGACCACGATGATCTTGGCCAGGGTGTCGCCGGGCCGGGCCGGGGCGGCCAGCACCGCGGCCACGTTCGGCTGGGTCTTGATCGCCTGGATCAGGTTGTTCGCCGCGGTCGCGTCGCCGGGCGAGTCCAGCTGCGCGGCGATCTCCAGCGGGCCGTTGAAGCCGGGGCCGAAGCCCGCGGCCAGCATGTCGTAGGCCTGCCGGGTGGTGGACGAGGTGGGGTCGTTGCCCTGGTCCGAGGAGCCCAGCCGCAGCGAGCCGGTCGGGATGATCAGCACCGCCATGATCACGACGCCGGCGAAGGCGAGGATCTTGGGCCGGCGCTCGACCACGCCGGCCCAGCGGGCGAACACGCCGGACGGGTCCGGGCTCAGCGGCCCGCTGGACCGCAGCGCGCGGCGCTGGCGGCGCGAGACGGTCCGCTTGGCCACCCACTTGAAGCCGAGGACGGCCGGCAGCAGGGTGATCGCGGCGAGCACGGTGGTGGCCACCACGATCGAGGCGCCGATGCCGGAGCCGGACAGGAAGCCCATCCCGGTCACCAGCATGCCCAGCAGCGCGATGCACACCGTGGTGCCGGCGAAGATGACCGCGCGGCCGGAGGTGTCCAGCGCCCGGACCACGGCGTCCTCATGACTGAGCCCGGTTCTGATCCCGCTTCGGAAGCGGGTGACGATGAACAAGGCGTAGTCGATGCCGACACCGATGCCGATCAGCGCGGCCAGGATCGGGGCCAGCGACGGGATGGAGGCGGCGTGCGAGGTGATCTCGATCAGCGAGGTGCCCACGCCGAGGCTGAAGATCGCGATGAAGATCGGCAGCACGGCCCCGACCAGCGCGCCGAAGGCCAGCAGGAGCACGATGAACGCGGCGACGTACCCGATCGCCTCCGAGGCCCCGGTGCTGTTCTGCTCGGTCTGCTGGACCGCGCTGCCGCCCATCTGCACGTTCAGGGTGGCGGAGTTGGCCGCGAGGCCGGTGTCCACCACCTTCTGGATGTCGGCCAGCTTCAGGTTGTTGATCTGGTCGGTGAAGACGATGTTGGCGTAGGCCGTGCGGCCGTCCTTGCTGATCTGGCCGGCCACGCCGGGGGCGTACGGCGACTGCACCGTGGCGACCTCGGGCAGTGCGGCGATCTTGGCGAAGGTCTGGGTCATGGCCTGCTGGATGTCAGCGTCCGTGACCTTCGCGGTCGGGCTCTTCGGGGAGAAGACGATGTTGTCGGTCTCCCCGGCGGCCTTGGCGTCCTTGTTCTGGAGCAGGTTGAGCGCCTTGGTGGAGTCGGTGTTGGGCAGGGAGAAGGAGTTCGAGTACGAACTGCCCATCTCCTGAGCCGCCCCGCCGATGCCGACCAGCGCGACCACCCAGAGCAGAAGAACGGCGACTTTGTGTCGGTAGCACCAGCGAGCTAGGGCTGCCATGTTCTCCCCCTTTTGCGATGACGATCTGATGTTCGGTTGGTAGTGATGCAAACCATAGGGTCCCCCGCTGACGCGGCGCTGACATTAAGAAGCTATATCGCGTCCTTGTGAGTCAGATCACTAGTTTATCTGTTCCCTGGCAGTGCAGGCGTCCTGCGCGGGCCTCGCGCGCATGTCCGGTTGGGCAATTGTTCTTGAACGCAAGGCCAACGACCTGCATGTTCGCCACCATCGAGCGGTCTGCGGAGCTTTCCGAGAACAGTGTTTCCGTCGCGTGCAGGAGCTGAAATCGACGGGCAACGTGCACCGAATCCAGGCGTCTTCCGCCGACGTCAGGCGCCTTTCGAAGCCGCCCGGCGACGGTCGGCGGACGTCTGCGGCGCCCGGCCGGGCCGGCTTGGTACTTCAGTCGATGCTAACCCGCCGGGACTCCCGCGGCCTGTCCGGCGATCGCGGCCAGGTGGCGCAGGACGGCCTCGATCTGGGCCGGGTCCACCCGGCCGCGCTGCCAGGTCAGGATGACCTGGCCGTCGATCCGCCAGGGCCGGGCCGGTCCGGCGAGCAGGTATCCGCCGAGGCCGGAGCCGAGCAGGGCCAGCGCCCAGGGCGGATTGTCGGTGTACACCGTGAAGCGTGAGTCGAACTGCGGTTCGCCGGTCTTGAGCAGGCGCATGCCGTACGAGTGGGGCGTGCGGATCAGGCCGGTGCGCGGGGCCACCTGGAGCCGGGGCAGGCCGGGCAGGGCGGCGACCCAGCGGCGCTGGATCTGCGACCCGCTGAACGAATGGCTGAACAGGTTGTACGTACCGGCGTACGGGCCTTTCGACCTGTCATACCGGCCCTTCGACCTGACGTACTGGCCGTTCGGCCTTGCGTACGGGCTGGTCGACGTGGTGTACGTGTAGTCGAAGACCGCGGCTTGGTGCCCCTGGAAATAGCCGCGCAGGACCGCGCGGACGCCGTTGCGCGCCGCGACCTGGAACGGCTCGCCGACGGACAGCCGGCTGAGGCTCTTGTCCGGGGGCAGCAGCGCCCAGCCGCGCGATGTGGCGAACGTCTCCAACCGGTCCTTGTGCCGGGCCGCCACGACCGTGCCGGCGACCGCGAGCCCCATCACGGCGACGATCGCCACCAGCAGTATGACGTAGATCACTGCTTCCCCCGGCCCCCTGTAGATATGACGCGCAAATGATCGGCCTTTATGTCAATGCTAATAGCTCGCAAGGATCCTAGCGCAGCTTTCGCAGACCGCTCATAACACGACCGTCGAAGCAACTGGCGATATCGAGGTTGACATGGCTCCTGACGTGCCAACCGGCAGGGCAGCCAGGACACCCGGCGATGCGACGCGCGGTGGATCCGCGGTCACACCGCAGCGGCCGCCAGATCACCGCAAGCCCCGCCCGCCGAGCAGATGATCACAGACGGTGACCAGCACATACGGCCAGCGGACGCGCTCAAACCCTGGTCGCGGGCCCGCTCGCGGAGCGTGGAGGTTAGCCCGAATGGGCGTACGGTGGCCCGATGTCCACCGGTCTACAGCCACCCCCGGAAGAACGCCCGACCGCCACCGGGGTTAGCGTGGAACCGAGCCATGACGCCCCAGCGCGAGGGATAGACATCGACATGTCAAAGACGACCGTAACCACCACATCCGTAACCCTCGACCACGACGGCGAGAAGCTGGACCTGCCGATCGTCGGCGCCACCGAGGGCCCCGGCGCCATCGAGGTCAAGAAGCTGCTGTCCACGACCGGGATGACCACGCTCGACCCCGGCTTCATGAACACCGCCTCCTGCTCGTCGTCGATCACGTACATCGACGGCGACGCGGGCATCCTGCGCTACCGCGGCTACCCGATCGAGGAACTGGCCGAGAAGTCCAACTTCGTCGAGGTCTCCTACCTGCTGATCTACGGCGAGCTGCCCACGCCCGCGCAGTACCGGGACTTCGCCGAGAAGATCAGCCGGCACACCCTGCTGCACGAGGACCTCAAACGCTTCTTCGACGGCTTCCCCCGGGACGCGCACCCGATGCCGGTGCTCTCCAGCGCGGTCTCGGCGCTCTCGACCTTCTACCAGGACAGCCTGGACCCGTTCGACGAGCCGAACGTGGAGCTGTCCACGGTCCGGCTGCTGGCGAAGCTGCCGACCATAGCGGCCTACGCGTACAAGAAGTCGGCCGGGCAGCCGTTCCTGTACCCGGACAACTCCCAGGGCCTGGTGGAGAACTTCCTGCGGATGACCTTCGGGCTGCCGGCCGAGCCGTACCAGGTGGACCCGGACCTGGCCAAGGCCCTGGACCTGCTGTTCATCCTGCACGCGGACCACGAGCAGAACTGCTCGACCTCGACCGTGCGGCTGGTCGGCTCCTCCGAGGCGAACCTGTTCGCGAGCGTGGCGGCGGGCATCAACGCCCTGTTCGGCCCGCTGCACGGCGGCGCGAACGCCGCGGTGCTGGACATGCTCAACGAGATCAAGGCGGACGGCGGCGACGTCGGGGCGTTCGTGCGCAGGGTGAAGGACAAGGAGGCCGGGGTGAAGCTGATGGGCTTCGGGCACCGGGTCTACAAGAACTACGACCCGCGGGCGAAGATCGTCAAGCGGACCGCGGACACCGTGCTGAGCAAGCTCGGCGGGAACGACGCGCTGCTGGACATCGCGCTCGCGCTGGAGGAGGCGGCCCTGTCGGACGACTACTTCATCGAGCGCAAGCTGTACCCGAACGTGGACTTCTACACCGGCCTGATCTACCGGGCGATGGGCTTCCCGACCAAGTTCTTCACCGTGCTGTTCGCGCTCGGCCGGCTGCCCGGCTGGATCGCCCACTACCGGGAGATGATCAGCGACCCGGCGACCAAGATCGGCCGCCCGCGCCAGGTCTACACCGGGCAGACCCAGCGGTCGTTCGTCTCGATCGACGAGCGCTGAGCATCCGGGCGGTCGAGCCCGGGCGAGGGTGAGCAGAAGGCCGGTCCGGAGCGGGTGAGCGTATCCCCCGCCTCGGGCCGGCCTTCTCGCGTCGGATCGGGGCCGGACCGCGCCGCCTTCGCCCGGATTCCCCGGCGCGGCCTACCATTCCGGATCGCAGACCTTTGACTGTCGTACGGCCCGGACCGATTTCGCCGCACCCGCGCACCAGGGCTGTCGTGCGGACTTGCCCCGGTGCCGGGTCCACCCTAAGGTCGGCCCGGAAACGGCCCGGGAGTAAGGTTGGGGCCCGCTCGACATATGGGGTCGCCGCCATGACACAGCTCGACATCCGGACGGTTCCGGTGATCCAGGACCGCGCCGGTCCGCCCGCCGCCCGCACCCTCGGCGTGCTGCCCGCGCTCACGCTGGCGACCACGCTCGCGGTGACCGTCGGCGCGGGCCTGTGGGGCTCGCACGCGAGCGGGGGTCCCGGGCCGCTGTTGCTGACCAACGGCAGCCGGCCGGTCGTCGCGACCACCGGGATCGCGCTCAACAGCGTCAGCGGGCAGACCATCGCGGTGTCCATGCCGATCAGCACCGGCCAGGCCTCGATCGTCCTGGAGTCGGCCGCGATCATCCCGCTGCCCGGCTATCCGACGCCGCAGCTGACCGATCTCGGCGTCTACTTCGGGCCCGCGTCGGGCCCGGCCGCAACCCAGGGCTGGCCGCCGCAGAGCCCCGACACCGGCGATCCGGCCACCAGCGGCAAGCAGTTGGCCGTGGCGCCGCTGGCCGGTGCCCGGGTCGGCCCAAGCCGCGTGGTCGGCGGGGTGCCGAACGAGTACTTCCTCTACTTCGGCGTCAAGGGCCGGCAGACCGGGGTGAACTACGTGGTCGCGGGGCTGCGCGTGGTCTACCGGGTCGGCGGGGCCGAGTACGTGACGAACCTGTACCAGATGGGCGAGGACTGCGTGCGCTCCTCGCTCCAGGCGACCTGGAGCACGGACATGAACGCGCTGTCCACGGAGGTCCACCTCTACGGCTGAGCGGTCTCCTTGCTGATCCAGGCGAGGTAGGCCGGGTTGCCGCCGAGGATCGGCACGTAGATCACCTCGGGCACGTCGTAGGAGTGCGTCGCCCGCAGGTGCTGTCCGAGGCGTTCGGCCTGGTCGGCGGTGGTCTTGAAGTCGATCCGGTACTCGGTGGACGCTTCGACGACGCCCTCCCACCAGTAGGTCGACGTGATCGGCGCGGACACCTGGGCGCACGCCGCCAACCGGGCCTCCACGGCGGACATCGCCAGCTGCTGGGCTTCGTCGACGCTGTCGGTGGTCGTCGTCACGAGCACGTAGTCACTCATGACCAGCACGATAGTCGGCCCACGGCCCTGTACAGCGGCGCCACGGCGGGCCGGCTCGGTGTTGCCGTCTTGCCGCCTTGCCCGGTCACGGCGTCTGCCAGATCGCGAAGACGGCCAGGCTGGTCGAGCAGAGGATCGCCAGCCCGCCCAGCGACAAGCCGACGATCGCACCGGCCCGGCCGCGACCGGCCCACTCGGCCGTGTTCATCCCGTACGCGCCGAAGATCAGGGCCAGCACGCTCGTGAGCATGCCGATGAACAGCAGAAGGAGGTTGCCGTTGAAGCCGACCGACACCAGCGTGGCGGATCCGCCGGCGCCCAGGACGCACGAGCAGGCCGCCGGAAAGTTCGCCTGGCCGGTCTCTGTGCCGTAAGCGCCCTGGAGGAACACCGAGTAGGGCCCGGCCGTCTCCGCCGACGGCGCGTCCTGTTCTGACATCGGCGGTGGCCCCCGTCGCAGCTGGGCGAAGTTCGCGGTACGAATGCACGTCGCGCGCGGCCCGTTGCTGTGCGTGTGACGCTGATCACGAGAGTAGGCGCTCGCCCGGGCCGGGGACAGGGGCCGTGACAGGATCTGCACACTTGTGGCGTTCTTGAGACGGTTCCGCCGCGGTTGGATATCAGAGCTCAGATGATGGACCGGGAAGGTCGGCGGTGCCGGGCGAGGGCGTCGGTCTCGCTCCGGCACCGCCGGGGAACGTGGCGGCGCGGCCGCCGTGATCAGAACGGCCGGCCGCCACGGCGCCCCGGGACGGCAGCCGACCGCGCGACAGGATAAACGCGACGGCGGGCTGCGCCTCCGGGGTGTTCGGGGACCCTTTCCGCCTCGGCGCAGGCGTGTTTCCGCGCGACGGGCGGAAACACGGCGGCCGGGCCGGGGAAAGGCACCGGGCGCAAGGGGCGGATCAGCCCGGCGGAAACACCGAAGAATGCTGAAGAAAACTCACTTCACGACACACCGCTGTCCGCGTATTCGATCACTTTCCGCATTCCCGGAGAACGGGAATGGCGATCTGCGCAATGCCCGGCCCGGGACGCGTGCGGAAGACGCGGGTGCGACGCTCACGGCAACTACTCCTCCAGGGTCGGCGGACGGCAGTCGTCAGCGGGGACGGCTTCGCCCCGCGCCAGCGAGCATATCGGGAAAACATACCTTTGGGAAGGGTTTTTTCTCCGACCGGGCAAAGAGGAGGCTCTTCTGCCTGATTGGCCCTTCGCGTGGTGCCCGTGAGCACCACGAGTACGAATCAGGCCGAAATCCTCCCCTTCACGCTCGACATCCCCGAGGAGCAGGTCGTGGGCGTGGGCGTGCACGTGAACGCCGCCAGTTCCAGACCTGGACCGAGGGCGGCGAGGTGCCCGAGGACGTGGTCGACCGCGACCGGCTGCTGACGAACGTGATGCTGTACCGGCTCACCGGCACCGGCGCCGCCTCCGCGCACTCGTACTACGAGGCCATGCACTCGGGGAACTGGCCGACCCCGTCCCCGGTGCCGACCGCGGTCGCCACGTTCGCGCAGGACATCTCGATCCGCAGGTATGCCGAGAAGCTGAACGACATCGCGCAGTGGTCGGACTTCGACGAAGGCGGTCACTTCGCCGCGATGGAGGCCCCGGAATTGCTGGTCGGGGACGTGCGCACGTTCTTCCGCGGGCTGCGGTGAGGATGGCCGGGCTCCGGCTCCGGCTCCGGCGGGCTAGAAGTCGTTGCCCGGGCTAGGGATTCCGGCTTGGGTGGCAGGCCACTGCAACGCGAGGACCTCGGCATGAGGCAGAGCCCTGATCAGATCCGGATCCCCGCCGACCACGACCGGGTGTCCGACCTCGGCCAGCAGCGGCAGGTCGGACACGTGGTCGCCGTAGGCGTAGCAGTCGGCCGGATCAATGTGCGTATACGCCGCGAGCAGGCCGCGGACGGCCGCGCGCTTGCCCGGGCCGATCATCGGCGGGCCGGACACCTCGCCGGTGAGCCGGCCGTCGCGCTGCTCGGGGGTCGTGCAGAGCAGGTGGGCCGCGCCGATTGCGGCCGCGATCGGCCGCAGCAGGGCCGGAAACGAGCCCGAGACCAGGACCAGCGCGGCTCCGGCGGCGCGGTGCCGCGCGAGTTCGCGGCGGGTTTCGGCGACGTAGAAGGACTCTGCGGCCGAGCGGTCGGCGAACCAGCGTTCGCCCCAGTCGTCGAGGTCTGCCATGCGTTCGCCGGCCAGGGCGCGGTAGTAGTCGCGGTTCGCCTGCTCGCGGCTGGACCCGGCAATGAGGTGCTCGGCCAAGTCGCGGTGAAACGCGGCGGCGCGGCGGGCGCCCGGTTTGCCGTAGCGGCCGGTCAGGTAGTAGTCCAGGAAGTCGAGCGTGCTCTTCGTCCTGATCAGCGTCTCGTCGACGTCGCAGAAGACCAGCCGGGCCGGGCGCGGGGCCGGGGTTGGTGTCGGGGCGTCGGTGGCCGGGGCGGGCTCGTCGGCCGGACCCGGCCCGCTCACCGGTGGTCGACCCACCAATCCGAACGGACCTGCGGGGCCGCCGAGGTCGCGTAGTCCTCGACCGCCGTCTCCCAGCGCAGGCTCGCGTGCGACGTGGCCGTGTGCAGGTCGCGCCAGCACCGCTGCAACTCGCCCGCGCCCGCGCGCACGTGCGCGCCGCCGGTGCGGAAGAGCCGCTCGACCGCGACGACCAGCGTGTCCGCGGCGAAGGCGGCGTCGCGGCGGTTGCGGGCGATGGCGTCGGCCCCGACCGGCCCGGCGTCGGCCCGGTCGGCCGCGGCCGCGAGCAGCAGCCCGGCCGTCTCGATCTCCGCG
Organism: Actinocrinis sp.; assembly: GCA_035943635.1. Lineage (GTDB taxonomy): Bacteria > Actinomycetota > Actinomycetes > Streptomycetales > Catenulisporaceae > DASZBX01. The sequence continues at coordinate 35,345 of DASZBX010000146.1, forward strand.
GACGTGCGCACGAACACCTCCCGGATCGCCGCACTGGCGACCAACGGGCCGGCCCCGCCCGGCACCGGCCGCGCAGCCCACTGCGACCAGAGCGTCAGCGCACGCCGGGCGACCCCCAGCGCCGGGGCGCACAGCAGCACCCCGGCGACGAGGTACGCGGGCACCCGGTGGCAGCGCTCGCGGTGCCGGCCGCCGTCGCCGGTGAGCACCTCGTCCAGCCACAGCGACCGGTGATCCGGCACGAACGCCTCGCGGACCACGATCGTGTTGCTGGCGCTGCCGCGCAGACCGGTGGCCTGCCAGGTGTCGCGCACCCCGAACTCGGCCCGCGGCACGGCGAACACGCGGATCCGCCCCGGCCCGCGGCTCGACGAGGTCCGCGCGGCCAGCAACGCCCAGTCCGCGTGCTCGACCCCGCTGGCCCAGTCCCACTCCCCGCGCAGCAGCCAGCCGTCACCGGTGGCGACCGCCGAGCCGGCCGGCGGCAGGATCGCGGCGGCGACTATGGCGTCCGGGGTGCGTCCCCACAGGTCGCGCTGGCCCTGGTCCGGGAGGTACGCGGCGATCCGCCCGTGCGCCGCCCAGAGCGCCGCACACCAACCGGACGAACCGCACCCCTCGGCCAGGTCGGCCGCCGCAGTCACCAGGTCGCCGAAACCCCCGGCCGCCCCGCCCCAGCGCGCGGGCACGAAGTGCCGGGCGAACCCGGCCTCCACGACCGCGTCGACGACGGGACGGGCCAGGCGCCGGTTCTGGTCGGCCGCCGAAGCCCCGGCCGCAGCGACCGCGGCGGCCCAACGGACCAGCTCGGCGTGATCGGGGGGCGGGGTGGCGGTGGATTGTTCGAGGCCGGGGGTTGGGGTGGCGGATGGTTGGACGGCGGACGGTTGGCCGGACCAGCCGGGAACGTGGCGCGCGGATGAGGCCGGAGGGAGGGCCGCAGGCGGATTCAAGGCAGCGGATCGGGATGGCGTAGTGGGTGCGGGCGCGGATGAGGGCGCGGATGAGGGTGAATACGAGGCCGGGTTCGGATACGGGGATCGTGCTGGAGCCACCGGAATAGCCGGAGCGGCAGACGGGACACCGGTTCGACCCGGAGCGGCGCCCGTTCCCGTGCCAGCCGAACCGGCACCGGAAACCTTCCCGGCCAGCCAGGACGGAATCGTTCTGGCCTGAACCGGCGCATCGGCATCGGGATCCATACCGGACTGCCAAGAACGAGCAGCCTGATCCGGAGTCCGCGCGCCGACACCGGAATTCGGCCCGCCCGGCCGGGACCGAGCAGTCGGAGCCGAGGCCGGACCAGCTAGATCCGGATCAATGCCAGCCTGCCGGGACGGAGCCGACTGAACCGAGACCGGAGCATCGACATCGGGATCCGCGTCGGACTGCCACGAGCCAGCTGGTTGAGCCGGAGGTGAAGCTGCGGCATCGGGGTCTGGGCCTGCCTGCCAGGATGGAGTTTCTTGTACAGGCGCCACCTCGGGGCGGGTCGGCCCGGCAGTGGGTGCACTGGAGTTCGCAGTCGTTCCCGCCCACCAAGCCGGGAAGGGCCACCTGGGAGTCGCCGCGTCGTCATCGGCTTCTGCCGCGCTCGCCACGTTCTCCGCGCCGCCGTCCGGATCCGGCTCTGCTCGCCACGAGGGAACTGGCCCCGTAGGCAGCGCTTCGGCTTCGGGCGCTTCATCTTCCACGCCCCCGGCCTCCCCCGCCGGCCGCGCCGAAATCGCCTCGCCACCGGGATCATCAGAGCTCTCAGCACCAGAACCGGCACTGACAACGGCCCCGTCTCCGGCCTCATCCCCTACATCGGGATCCGATCCGGCCTTCCACTTCGGCGCGGACCTCGCCGGTACCGTCGCGCCGTTGCTCGCGCCGCCGTGCGACGTGCGTCCGGCCCACCAGGACGGAAACGGGCGCCGGGAACGTGGCGCATCCTGCGGCTGCGGCTGCGCAGGGCCCGCGCCATCCGCCGCGCCCACTGCACCCGCCGCACCGACGCCCGGATCCTCGTCCCCAGGTTCGGACGCGCTCTCGCCGACGGCCGTCTGGCCCATGGCCGTCACGTGCGCATGAACATTCTCCGAGCGGTCTAGACATCCTGACGGGTCCTGCTGGAATCCTGGCATCGTATCCGTTCCCTGCCGATCGCCGCCCGCGGATCGCTTCCCGGGCGGCGGATCCCGCCGACTACGCTCACTGATTCTGGCGGATTCCGGCCGCCGCAGCGGTAAAGAAACCGTCCCGTTCTGAGCTCTACCCAGGATCAGGACGCTCATCCAGCATCAGGAGACGACAACTGGCACGGATCGGTCACGGCCGACCGCAGCGCGCACTGATCCTTCCGCGCCGATGTCGGGGCGTGTCGGTATCCGTGTCGATGTCGCTGTCGGGAAACGGGCGCGCAGCGTCAGGCGGCCGCGGAATCGGAACGTTCGTCCGGTCGCCAGGTCATCGTCGCCACGGCGATCGTCCGGGCGCGCTGGACCGCGCCGATCCGCAGCACCCGGTCTTGGCCAGGAGCAGTTCGTGGACAGTCCTGCTCGATTTCCAGCATCACCGGATCGTCGAGTTCGCCGAAGGCCAGGCACTCCATCCGCACCGCCCGCAGCGACCACGCCGTGGCAAGCGCGGCAGGTTCACGTCCGGCCCTCAGATCAGGCCGACCGCCCGCGGATCCGCCCCTCGGAGCCTGGTGCGCAATCACATGCCCGACCTGCCGGAACCCCTCCAACGCGACCATCATCGGAATGTGGTCCGAAGGGTGATCGAACAGGATCGGATGGCCCGGATCCGGCCGCATCCGCCACCGGCCGCCGGTCTCATCCTGCTCCAGCAGACTGTCCTTGGCCCGCAACCGGCCCACCTCGGCCGAGGCCACCCGGGTGAACGTGTCGCCCGGATGCAGACCCGATTCCGGCCGCCCGCCACTCCGCCGCCGGATCACGTCATACCGCCGCTGATCCAAACAGATCACATGCATGGCCCCACGCCCGCAAGGCCGCCCGCCGATGACCAGTTCCACCTCCAGCCGCATCTCGTAGCGCTGCGGCGGGCGGCAGGCCAGCCAGGTCCAGCGGGCTTCCAGCACCGGGGCCAGCGGCTGGCGGCCGACCCGCAGCGGCTCCGGGTCGGTGATGTGGAACTCCACCTCGCGGCCGACGAACCTGTGCGTCAGCGCGACCCCGTGGAACCGGTGCGCGAGGTACACCAGCGACTGGCGGATCGTCTCGGCGAACAGCAGCGGGTCGCTCAGGCCGGCCGGGTCGGGGCAGTAGAGGGCGTGGTCGCGCGGCCACTGGGCGGCGACCAGGAAACGGTCCCGGTCCAATTGCAGCGCGTCCATCAGGAATACCTCGGCGACGGCGGCGCGGTGCACCAACTGGCGGGGGACCGTCTGAAGGCAATTCAACCCGGCGGCGGCGGTCTGATCGGAGCCGGCAGGGCTTTCGGCGAGGGGCCCGGCCGAAGGCATTGTTCGCTGACTCATCCACTTATCCCCAAACATCGAAAGACACGATTGAAGGGTGTCAAACAAGAGCCGTGTGCGTTGCGCGGAATATACCATCGCAAAGGTATATTGTACGTGGGTCGAGTAGTACGTTCAAAGGTTGTTCACCGACTGACGAGAGACTCATATGTACGCTAGGAAGTCCCCCGCCCCACCCGGCTCGCGGACCCCTGCCCCTCCCCGGCCCAAGGCCGACCCGAAACAGGACCGGGCGTTGCGCACCCGGGCCCAGATCCTGCAGGCCGCCGCGATCGCCTTCGCGGACAAGGGATTCCCGGCCGTCACCGTGCTCGACGTGGCCGAGCTGACCGGGATGACCAAGGGCGCGGTCTACTTCCACTACGCGAACAAGGAAGCGCTGGCCATCGCGGTGGTCGAGGCCTTCTACCGGCAGTGGCCGCCGCTCGCGGACGAGGTCCAGGCGATGGATCTGAGCCCGCTGGACATGATCTCCGAGCTGCTCGTGCGCACCGCGGTCCGGTTCCGGGACGACAAGATCACCCAGGCGGGCGCGCGGCTGCAGATCGAGCGCTCCCTGATCAACGCGAAACTGCAGTCGCCGTTCGTCGACTACACCGCGATCCTCGAGCGCCTGCTGACCCGGGCCGCCGAGGCCGGGCAGCTGCCCGAGGGCAGCCGGCCGGACACCCTGGCACGGGTGCTGATCTCAGCGTTCTTCGGCGTGCAGCACATCACCTGGGTGAAGAACGACCGGGCCGACATCGTGGCCGGGATCCACGAGGTGCTCGAAGCGGTCCTGCCGCGCAGGTCCTGAGCGGCCCGGCGGCGCAGGCCCGGCCGGCCGCACCGGCGCAGCACGGCGGGCTGCGCGCCGCGGTCCTGGCCGGCCAAGTGAATCAGAGTACTGTGATATTGCCGGAACGGCGGCGCGGGATGGTCGGGGAAAGCGGGAGAGAATACTCTGATACCTGCGCAGAACACGGCATGGTCGACCTGCCGGGAATGTCAGGCACCCGCGAACGGATGGAGCCGCACCGACCTGTGCTTTCGGCCGGATCCGGGAAGTCGGCCGGCCGGCGGAAATAGCCGCTCGGGTCGTTTGTCGGGAAAAAGCCGGGCAATGACGGAAAAGCCGCTCGGGCGCCGAAAAGCGGCCCGCCGGAAACGCCGGCGGGCGGGTAGATTCGAATCCTGAGATATCCGCGGAGGGCCGGGAGTCCGCGCGGCCCGGGCCGGCCCGGCGGCGGCGCGGCCGGGCTCGCGCCCCCGGCCCGCTCCCCCTCCCGCCGCACGCGCACACGCTCCCCCGGATGCGCCCGCGAGCCAGCGCTGGGTACTCGGCGCGGCCGCCCGCCCCGGCCCGTCGCACCACCCCGGGCCCCGGCCCGCTTCATTCGTGGTCTGCGACACAGGTCCGGCCCCGGCGGCCGGGCCGGGCGCGGCCCCACCTGCGCAAACCGATCTTCCCGGCCGATCTTCCCCGGCCGCCCGCCGGGCCGCGCAGTGGCGGGCGACACGTCGGGTTCACCTGGGAGAAGACCGCCCACAGGGCTATAATAATGACGGGCGGCCCGCCGATCGCGGGAGGCACCGGCCGACGGCGGCGCGCACACCCGGTGCGCCGCGTGCACTGACCGCACTGCCCGTTCCGACCGTTCCGCCAGCCGTTCCCGTCCGTCCGTACCTCCCGTGCGCCGTCCCGTCCGCCGCCGTGCCCGACGACCCGCGGGTCCGACCCGGTCCGCCGGGCCGGGCGCCGAACCGACCGCCGTACCGACACCGCCACTGGGAGCACCCGTGCGTATCGCCATCACCGGTTCCATCGCCACCGACCACCTGACCACCTTCCCCGGCCGGTTCGCCGAGCACCTGGTCGGCGGGCAGCTGGACAAGATCTCGCTGTCCTTCCTGGTCGACGACCTGGACGTGCGGCGCGGCGGGGTCGCCGCGAACATCTGCTTCGGGCTGGCCCGGCTGGGCCTGCGCCCGCTGCTGGTCGGCGCCGCGGGGCCGGACTTCACCGAGTACCGGGCCTGGCTGGAGAAGCACGGCGTGGACACCGAGTCGGTGCACATCTCGGCCACCCGGCAGAGCCCGCGGTTCATGTGCGTGACCGACCGCGACCTGAACCAGATCGCCTCGTTCTACTCCGGCGCGATGACCGAGGCCCGGGAGATCGACCTGCGCCCGCTGCTGGACCGGGTCGGCGGGCTGGACCTGCTGCTGGTCTCGCCGAACGACCCGGCCGCGATGCTGCGGCACACCGAGCAGTGCCGGGAGCTGGGCGTGCACTTCGCCGCCGACCCCTCGCAGCAGCTGGCCCGGCTGGAGCCGGAAGAGGTGCGCAGCCTGGTCGCCGGGGCCGGCTGGCTGTTCACCAACGAGTACGAGTCGGCGCTGCTGCAGGAGCGCACGGGCTGGACCCACGAACAGGTGCTGGACCGGGTCGGCAGCTGGGTGACCACCAAGGGCGCGGACGGCGTGGTGATCGAGCGGGCGGGCGAGGAGCCGGTCCTGGTCGGGGCCGTCCCGGCCCGGCAGACGGCCGACCCGACCGGCATCGGCGACGCGTTCCGGGCCGGGTTCCTGGCCGGGATCGGCTGGGACTGGCCGGTCGAGCGCTCGGCCCAGCTCGGCTGCACGCTCGCCACGGTCGTGCTGGAGTCGGTCGGCACCCAGGAGTACCCGCTGACCGCCGAGGACCTGACCGTCCGGATCACCGAGGCGTACGGCAGTGCGGTGGCCGAGGCGATCGAACCGTCGCTGGCCAAGGTGTCCTGACCCGCATTCCCCGCGCGGCGCACGGTTTCACGGTCTACGGCAGGGCTCGGACATTCGGCGCGAGCCGAGTGTCCGGGCCCTGCGGTGTCGGCGGGCACTCCTGATCGGGCGCTGATTCGCGCAGGGCCAGGCGGGTGACGACGAGCGCGGCCGCGGCGACCCCGGCCGCGACCGCGAACGCCGGCCGGTACCCGAGGCAGGTCGCGGCCAGGCCGCTGACCGGTCCGGCGGCCATGATGCCCAGGTCACAGAACGAGGTCATCGTGCCCATCGACGCCCCGGCCCGCAGCCGCCCGGCCCGGCCGAGCGTGATCGCACTGGTCGACGGGTGGAGCAGCCCGAGGCCGACCCCGGTGACCGCGACGCCGAGCAGCGCCGGCCCCCCTCGGAGCCGACGAGCGCGAGCACCGCGAGCCCGGCCGCCTCGATCGCGAGGACCACCCGGGCCACCCGCACGCCGCCGAAGCGGTCGGTCAGCGGACTGCCGATGCCCCTGGTGGCCAGGAAAGCCCCCGCGAAGACGACGAGACCGACGCTCTGGCCCCCGAGTGACTGCGCGTCAGATAGAGCACCAGGAGGGCTGTCAGCGGCCCGTAGCCGTACGCGGCGAGGCAGAGCACGAGACCGGGCAGCGCCGCGCCGGCGGGCACGACGTCGCACCAGGCCGCCGGGCGCAGCGCCGCGCGGGCGGCCGGGCGCGGCTGCGGGCCGGTGGACAGGACGAACGCACCGGACAGCAGCGGCAGCGCGACGATCGTCCATCAGACCGCGCCCGTTCCGCCGAGATGCTCCGCCAGCACCGCGATCAGCGGGCCGCCGGACAGCCCGCCCCACAGGCGCCGGACGGGTGCATGACGCGCGGCCGTTCCGCGCAGAGTCGATCTCTTGATGGTTTCGAGCATGTCAGCAGAACAAACCTTCGTGAAGGTTTGTTTCCACGGTCGGGCAGGCCCACCTTTCCCGCCCGGCCACGGGACGGCCGACGGCCTTCGGCCTGGACCGGCCGGGCCGGCCCGCGAGGACCGGCCCGGCCGCTGCCGGCCGGGGTCAGGCCTTGAAGCCGACCCCGCCCGCTATGCAGCGCTGCACCTGGTTGAGCGGCTTGAGCCGCGGTCCGTCCGGCCACCAGTCCGCGCAGATGGTCAGGCCCGGGGACACCATCTCGAGCCCGGTGAACAGTTCCTCCAGCTCCGCCATGGTGCGGAACGTGCCCGATCCCATCGGGCTGTGCAGGAACATGTCCTCCATCTTGCGGGCCACGATGGTGTGCTCGTCCTCCGGGTCCAGGAAGTGGCTCAGCGCCAGGAAGGAACCGGACGGCAGCGCGTCGATGTACTCGCGCATGATCTCGGCCGGGCCGGTGCGCGGGCCGTCGAAGTGGTGCAGGGTGCCGATCTGGAGCAGGGCCAGCGGCTCGGAGAAGTCGATGTACTGACGGATCCGCGGGTCCTGGAGCAGCTTGGCCGGCTCGAAGATGTCCGCGTCGACGAAGTGGGTCCGGTCGTTCTCCTCCAGCAGCACCCGGCCGTGCGCCAGGACGACCGGATCGTTGTCCACATAGACGATCCGGGCATCCGGGTTGAGCCGTTGGACCACCTGGTGGGTGTTCTCCGCGGTCGGCAGGCCCGAGCCGCAGTCCAGGAACTGGTTGATCCCGGTCTGGCTGGCCAGGAAGCGGCAGGCCCGGATCAGGAAGCCGCGGTTCTCGAAGGCCAGCTCCTGGGCCTCGGGCGCGGCCTTCTGCACCCCGCGCAGGACTTCCCGGTCTATCTCGTAGTTCTCCTTGCCGTTCAGGAAAGCATCGTAGACCCTTGCGATGCTCGCCCTGGTCGGATCCACTCCGACCGGCACTCGTTGGACGGTTGTGCCTTCAGCACTGTCGGGCATAGTCGACTCCCGGAGGCGTAGGTGGGTATCGAACAGACTAGAATTAACGTAGCGTAAGAACGCGTGCGTCGCCGGTAGTTGAGACCAAGACCTGGCGCCCACGAGCACGGGCGCGGCCGGCCCGGCGCCATTCCGGCGTCGCCGGCGGGATACCCCGTACGAATGAATACCCGAACACCGGGAGACGACCTGTCATCCCGGCGGCCCGAGGTTGCGGCGGGCCGCCCGGCGGCCGGGGCCGGCCCGGCCGAAGCGAGGAGGCAGTGCGCGATGTCTGCGAACAGCGGTGGGCAGCCCACCACCGGTTCCGTCGTCCGGCGCATGATCCTGGGCAGCCAGCTGCGCCGGCTGCGCGAGGAGGCCGGGATCACCCGGGCCGAGGCCGGGTACCTGATCCGGGGTTCGGACTCGAAGATGAGCCGGCTGGAGCTGGGCCGGGTCGGCTTCAAGGAGCGGGACGTGGTCGACCTGCTCAAGCACTACGGGGTGACCGACCCGGCCGACCACGAGAGCTACCTGTCCCTGGTCGCCCTGACCAACCAGCCCGGCTGGTGGCGCAACTACAACGACCTGCTGCCCAAGTGGTTCGAGGACTACGTCGGCCTGGAGGAGGCCGCCTCGCTGATCCAGAACTACGAGCTGCAGTTCATCCCCGGCCTGCTGCAGACCGAGCAGTACATCCGGGCCGTGGTCAGCCGGGGCGAGATGGACAAGGTCAGCCAGGAGATCGAACGCCGGGTCGCGCTGCGCCTGCAGCGGCAGAAGGTGCTGCTCAACCCGCAGGGACCGCGGTTCTGGGCGGTGATCGACGAGTCGGTGCTGCACCGCCCGCTGGGCGGGGTCGAGGTGCTGGCCGCCCAGATCGACCGGCTGCTGGAATTGACCAAGTTGCCGCACATCTCGGTCCAGATCGTGCCGTACGCGCTGAGCGGCTGCGCGGCCGAGGGCCCGTTCACCCTGCTGCGGTTCGCCCAGCCGGAACTGCCGAACATCGCCTACGTCGAGTACCTGACCGGTGCGCTCTACCTGGAGCGGCAGGACGAGGTGGAGACGTTCAGCCGCGCGATGGACCGCCTGGCGGTCGCGGCGCTCACGCCGGAGCAGAGCCGCGCGCGCCTCTCCCAGATCCGCGCCGAGTTGTAGCCCCGAACACCACAGGACCCTGAGAAGCCGTGGCAGCCCGCCTGCCACGGCTTTCAGCTGTGCCCTGATCTTGAGGGTTCTGACAAGGCGGCCGATTCGGTGTGTCCGCGCAGGCAGTTGGATCATCCGGCCGACGTCATCGGGTCGTCTAACCTCTCGGTTATGCATTACACCGTGCTGATGCAGGTGCTACGGTACGGGCAAATGCACGTGCATCCGATCGTGCAGAAGCTGGCAAAACTCCAGCGCGTCCAAGCGAAAGGTGAGTTCCATGCCGAACAGCGTTCGCAATGGCATGTCTGCCGAGCTGCTCTCCGGGGCGGCGTGGCGCAAGAGCACGTACAGCGGAGTGCAGGGCAACTGCATCGAGGTCGCAGCCCTCGAGGACGGCGGCTTCGCCGTGCGCAACTCCCGCGACCCGCAGGGTCCGGCCCTGATCTTCACCGCCGCCGAGATGACCGCCTTCGTGGCCGGGGTCAAGGACGGCGAGTTCGACGGCGGCTCCCGCCAGGGCTGACCTGCATCACCGGTCCACGGCCGTCCCGCGGCCACGGGCTTCATCCAGCTTGACCCGGGGTGACTCCGGCGGGACAGGTCACACCGGCAGCGCCACGCACCGGACCGGATCGCCGGCAGGCAAGACAACAGCCTGCCGGCGATCCGGTCCGGTTGCGCGCGCCAGGGGTCTGCGACGTGCCGGCCGCCGAATTCCAGCATGCTCGTCGGCAGTTCCGGGCTGACGACGCGATGGGCCCACACCCACTGCTCGTTTCGCCGATCGAGGATCTCCGGCAACGTCGCCCCAGGTTCGATCGCCGCCGCGCCGAGGTAGCCGTCCCGCAGACCGGGTAGCCGTTCTCCCGACCCGATTGTCCGCCGCCCGCCACCGGCGCCGCCGCATCACTTTGGTCACCGACCCGGAGCCCCGATCATGCCGCAACCGGTCCGAACGGGCCGATCCGCCGCGAAATCCGGTTTCCACAGGGCGCCTGCGGGCCTTGTCACATCGTGTAACAACCTCCGGAGAAAAACCGCTGGCCGGGCGGCCCGCCACCTCCCCCGGCAAGCCCGCAGCCGCCCTCCGGCGAGCCCGTGACGAGCGGTTGCGCGGCCCCGCAGCGAAAACTGCCGCCCTGGCGCAGACAAATTCCCGCCCAAGAAGGCCGGGATTCGTTGACACGGCTGACATCTGGGATTAAACATCTCACTACTCGGAGAGCGCTCTCCGACGTGTCGGCACGCCCTGAAGACCGCGCCTCGCCACGGCCGACACAGCGCCCGCACCGGACGAACCGACGGTCGAAAGCCCGCCGAAACCGCTTCAAACCGCACCACCCGCCCCGACGGCGGCCGAACCATCCGGCTCGCCGGGCCGCACCTGCGAGAGCGCTCTCCAGGTCGCGGCCGATCCGGCGCCGGGCCACCGCACGCGAACCACCCGCACCACAGCACCACAGCACCACAGCACCACAGCACCACTCCGCATAAGCCCACCAGGAGAAGCAATGACCAGCCCCTCCCTGCACAGCCCCAGCCCACGAATACGCAAGACCGTGTCCCGCAAGGGCCGCACCCTGATCGCGACCGTCACCGCCATGGCCCTGGCCGCGGCCGCCCTGCTCGTGGTCAACGCCCCCGCGCACGCCGCGGCCACCCTGCTCTCGCAGGGCAAGCCGACCACCGCCTCCTCCGAGGAGTCCGCCGCCTACCCGCCCGCGGACGCCACCGACGGCAACACCGGCACCCGCTGGTCCAGCGCCTTCAGCGACCCGCAGTGGCTGGAAGTGGACCTCGGCGCGACCGCGACGATCAGCCAGGTCACCCTCCAGTGGGAGGCCGCCTACGCGACCGGGTTCCAGATCCAGGTCTCGAACGACAACACCAACTGGACCTCGATCTACTCCACCACCACCGGCACCGGCGGCACCCAGACGCTGAACGTGACCGGCGGCGGCCGGTTCGTCCGGATGTACGGCACCGCCCGCGCCACCGGCTACGGCTACTCGCTCTGGGAGTTCCAGGTCTACGGCACGATCGGCGCCGCCGGCGGCTGCAGCGCCACCGACGCCGCGCTGAACAAGCCGACCACCGCCTCCTCGCTGGAGAACGCCGGCTTCACCGCGGGCGCGGCCACCGACGGCAACACCGGCACCCGCTGGTCCAGCGGCTTCAGCGACCCGCAGTGGCTGGACGTGGACCTCGGCGCGAGCCAGTCGATCTGTGGGGTCAGCCTGAACTGGGAGGCCGCGTACGCGACCGCGTTCCAGATACAGGTGTCGAATGACAACACCAACTGGACTTCCATCTACTCCACGACCACCGGCACCGGTGGAGTCCAGAATCTGACCGTCTCCGGGACCGGCCGTTACGTCCGCATGTACGGCACCGCCCGCGCGACCCAGTACGGGTACTCGCTGTGGGAGTTCGACGTCTACAGCGGCAGCTCGCCGTCGAACCCGCCGACCTCCGCCTCCGCGACGGCCACCCCGACCCCGACGCCCACCCAGACCGGCACCGGCGGTGCGGGCGCGCCGCCGGCCTCGTTCTGGGGCAACACCGGATCGATCCCGGCCGCCCCGGCCGGCGACACGCTGGAACTGCACGTGATCAACCAGACCAACGGCCAGTACCCGGACAGCCAGGTGTACTGGAGCTTCAACGGCCAGGAGGAGTCGATCGCGCAGGAGCCGTACGTGCCGATGCCGCCGAACTCGGCCGGCCGGATGTACTTCTACCTGGGCTCGCCCAACAGCCAGTACTACGACTTCATCGAGTTCACCGTGGGCGCCGCGTTCATCAACGTGGACACCACCCGGGTGGACCGGTTCGGCCTGAAGCTGGCCCTGGACGTGCACAGCACCAGCGGCGGCGCGGACCAGATCGTCGGTGAGAACTACGCCACGTTCGAGGAGAGCCGCGCGGCCACCTTCGCCCGGTTCCAGGCCTCGGTGCCGACCGAGTTCAAGGAGCTGGCGACCGACAACGCGCCGTACGGCATCCCGTCGCCGGGCAACGACCCGGCGTTCCAGACCGGCGGGGCCTACGCGAACTACTTCACCGCCTACGCGGCGGCGAACGGCGACACCGGCGACTCCACCGCGCAGATCTTCGGCTGCGGCGGCACCCTGTCGGCCAACCCGCAGCTGTGCGCGGGCCTGAACCGGCACGTCGCGCAGCTGCCGCTCGCGCAGCAGTCGATCCCGGCGAACTTCTACCAGGCCGCGCCGGCCAACTACTACGCGCAGTTCTGGCACCAGAACGCCATCAACGGCGTGCAGTACGGCTTCCCGTACGACGACGACGCCGGGCAGTCCTCGGACATCTCGGTGAACAACCCGCAGTACATGATCGTGGCCGTCGGCTGGTAGCCGACTACCGCGGTCAGCGGGAGCCCTGACCGACGATTCGTCATCGTGCAACGCGAACAGCCCCGGCAGGACGCCATTTTCCTGCCGGGGCTGCCGTCTGCGGGCGCGCCGACGCGTCAGACCTGTGACGCGGCGGGCATCGCGGGGATCGCGGAAACCGCTGACGCAGATGGCACGACAGGTAGGGCGATGATCCGCAACAGGCGTTCGACTTCGGCGGCGACCGCGTCGCGGCCCGGCTTGAGGTACTTGCGCGGGTCCACGGCCTCGGCGTGCGCCGCGAGGTAGGCCCGGGTCTGCGCGGTGAACACCTTGTTCAGCTGGGTGGCCACGTTCACCTTGGTCACCCCCGAGGCGACCGCCCGGGCCAGGCCGGCGTCGTCCACGCCGGAGGACCCGTGCAGCACCAGCGGGACCGGGACGGCCTCGTGCAGCCGGGCGATCAAGCCGAAGTCCAGCGCCGCGACCCGGTCGAGCATCGCGTGCGAACTGCCCACGGCCACGGCCAGCGCGTCCACGCCGGTCGCCGCGACGAAGTCCGCGGCCTCGTCCGGGTCCGTGCGCACGCCCGGGGCGTGCGCGCCGTCCTTGCCGCCGATCTCGCCGAGTTCGGCCTCCACCCACACGCCGCGCGCATGGCAGTGCTCGGTGACGGCGCGGGTGGCGGCCGCGTTCTCCCGGTAGGGCAGGGCCGCGGCGTCGAACATGACCGAGCCGAAGCCGAGGTCGACCGCGCGGCGGACCAGCGCGGCGGACTCGGCGTGGTCCAGGTGCACCGCGACCGGCACCCGGGCCGCGGCCGCGGCGGCCAGCGCGGCCCGGCCGATCGGCTCCAGGGCGCCGTGGTAGGCCACCGCGTTCTCGCTGATCTGCAGGATCACCGCGGTGCCGGCCGCCTCGGCCCCGGCCACGATCGCCTGCACGTGTTCGAGCTGGATGACGTTGAACGCTCCGGCGCCGCACCCTCGGCGGACGGCGTCGGCGACCAGGTCACCGGTCGGGGTGAGCGGCATTGCTTTCCTCCAGATGGTTCTTCGTGCGGTGGGTGGGCGCGGCGGCCGCGACCAGGTCCGGGCCCGGGACTGCTGCATCGGGGTCCTGCGCCGCCGGGGCCCGGCCGGCCTGCTCCCAGGCCAGCAGGCCCGCGCCGAGGCACCCGGCCCGGTCGCCGAGGGCGGCCCGGACCAGCCGGGGCCGGCTGGCTGCGAGCCTGTCCCGGCTTCGGGTCCCGTGCCGTCCGGGGCGGCGGGCCGGGTCGGGCGGCGCAGTTCGGCCAGGACTGCGAGGTCGGGGCCGAGCAGCGCGCCCTTCATCGCCGTGCCGCCGACGTCCAGGGCGATCACGCAGGAGGCCACGGCCGGCGGCCTAGCGTCCGGCGGGGGTCAGGATGACCGAGCGGGACAGGTTGGTCGGCCGGTCCGGGTCCCGGCCGGCCGCGTGGGTATTCGCCAGAGCGGCCCAGCCGCACTCTCGGCCGACCGTGTCGCGCTCGGACGCCGGAAGTGTTCCTGCCACACTCGCCGGATGAGCCGCGATACCCGCGTCATCGTCAATGCCCTCTTCGCCGAGCGCGTGACGCACTGGCGGCAACTGACCGACGCCGACGGCCCGGCCGACGCCATCCCCGTTCTCCTGGCCCGGCTGCGCCCCGACTCATCGGACGCCGTCTGGGGTGCGCTCTGGGACCGCCTCTACAACCAGGGCACGGTCTACAGCGCCAGCTTCGCCGCCCTTCCCGAGCTTTGCCTGCTGGCAACACGATGGCCCGCGCCCAGCCGGCTCATGCCACTGGCACTGGCCGGCGCGATCGTTGCCAGCGACGATCTGGCTCCCGGCGCCGAGGAGCACCGGCAGCTTTACGCGGCCGCAGTCCCGGGTCTGTCCGCGCTGACCATCCAGACACTTCGCGACGCAGGACCACGCGACGAACCGCGACCGTACGTTCACCTGCTCCAAGCCCTGCTGGCATTCGAAGGGAACAGCACCTGAGCTAAGAACCTCGGCGCCCTGGCCGACGAAGAGTGCGAGCTGAGCGCATCGCGTTCGGCGAGGGCTTCGGCCTTCAGGGTGGGCCGGCTGCCGTAGGCCTCCCAGGTAACTGACATACCGCCAAAGATAGCCCGCCCACCCGGACGCGGTCCGTGCCTGAAGGAAGTTCCGGCATGCGCGACCGCGTGGAGACCGGGTCCAAGAGGCAGGCCCTAGCCGTGCAGGGTGACCACGTACCCATCGGGGTCGGCGAAGGCGAAGGTGCGGCCGAACGGCCCGTCGAAGGGCGGGGTGACGATCGGTACGCCGTGGGCGGCCAGGTCGTCGTGGATCTCGTCGGTCTTCTCGGCCTTGAGCCAGAGCACGACGCCCCAGCCGAGCTTGTCCACGGCGTCCAGGTCGACCACGGGCTCGCGGAGCGCGAACGGGACCGGCTGGGTGTCGAAGACCACCGCGTGCGGCGGGGAGACGGCCGCGCGGGTCAGCCCGAGGTGCTGCTCGTAGAAGCGGGCGGAGGCCTCCAGGTCGCGCACCTGGAGGGCGAGGAACGAGGGTCCGGTGACAGTCATGGGCAGTACTCCTCAGCTTGATATCAGGAAACCTGATACTAGGGTACGGGCGAACCTCGCCTAATGCAAGGTAACCTGATATCTCGACCAGCCGAAGGAAAGGAAGGGCAGTCCGTGGCCGTTGTGAAAGGACCAGAGAACGCCTACGCTCGGCCGGGCTTCCTGATCAAGCAGGCTCAGGCGGTGCTGCACGCCGAGATGGCCCGGGCGCTGGCGGCGCACGGGGTCACCTTGTCCCAGTACGCCGTGCTGACCGCGCTCGACCAGGAGCCGGGCCTGTCCAACGCGCAGCTGGCCCGGCGCGCGTTCATCACCCCACAGAGCATGAGCGAGAACCTGCGCGAACTCGAGCAGCACGCCTGGGTGGCCCGCCACCGCCACCCCGACCACGGCCGCATCCTGCAGGCCGAACTCACCGAACAGGGCCGCGAGCTGCTACGACACTGCGAGGCCGCCGTCACGCTGATCGAGGACCGCATGCTCGCCGACCTCGATCCCGACCAACGCCGCCACCTGGTCACCGCCCTGACCACCTGCATCGCCGCGCTGAGCCCGTCCCGCTGAAAATCCGGCCGCACCGCTTGACCAGCGCCGCAGGATACGATGACGCCGCGCCGACCCGAACCCGGCGCCGCGAGCGAGAGAAGAGACGCATGACGACCGGGCCGACCGCGATCCTGCTGCACAACGCGCGCCTGGTCGGCCGGGCCGGGGTGGCCGAAGGCGGCTGGCTGGCCGTGCGCGAGGGCCGGATCGCGATGGTCGGCGGACCGGGCGTGCCGGTGCCGGACGCGTCCGCCCTGTCCGCCGGCCCCGATGCCGTCGAGCAACTCGATCTCGGCGGACGCTTCGTGCTCCCGGGCTTCGTCGACATCCACACGCACGGCGGCGCCGGGGCCTCGCTGGCCGACCCGGATCCCGCGCAGGCGCGGATCGCCGCCGACCACCACCTGAGCCAGGGCACGACCACGCTCCTCGGCTCGACCGTGACCGGCCCGCTGGGCGAACTCGAACAGCAGCTGCCGTTCCTGGCCGGCCTGGTCGAAGCGGGCGTGCTGGCCGGGATCCACCTGGAGGGCCCGTTCATCGCCGCCGCCCGCTGCGGCGCGCACGAGCCGACGCTCCTGCGCGCGCCCGAGCCCGCGGTGCTCGCCCGCCTGCTCGACCTCGGGCGCGGCACGATCCGGATGGTGACCCTCGCGCCGGAACTCGACCACGCGATAGCGGCGGTCGAGCTGCTCGCCGAGCGTGGCGTGATCGCGGCCTTCGGGCACACGGATGCGACGTACGCCCAGACCAGCGCCGCCATCGACGCGGGCGCCCGGGTGGCCACCCACTCGTTCAACGGCATGCGCCCGGTGCACCACCGCGAGCCGGGCCCGATGATCGCCGCGCTGGAACGCGACGAGGTGTTCCTCGAAGTGGTCAACGACGGCGTGCACGTGCACCCGGCCGTGGTCCGTCACCTGTTCAGCTCAGCCGGAGCCGATCGCGTCACCCTGATCAGTGACGCGATGTCCGCCGCCGGGGCGCCGGACGGCCGCTACCGGCTCGGCCCGATGACCGTGGACGTGGCCGGCGGCGTCGCGCGAGTGGTCCACGCGGCCGAGGGCGGCGGCGAGGAGGAGATCGGCGGCATCGCCGGTTCCACGATCACCCTCGGCCACGCGGTGCGCAACGCCGTGCGGGAGGTCGGACTCACGATCGAGCAGGCCTCTACCGCCGCCTCGCTGACCCCGGCCCGCGCGCTCGGTTTGGCCGGCCGGATCGGCTCGCTCGGCCCCGGCAAGGACGCCGACCTGGTCGTTCTCGATCCGGACCTCGCCACGGTCGGCGTCATGTGCAAGGGCGTATGGGCGGTCGGACCCGGAGAGCTTCGCGCGATCAGGCCCTGATGACCTTGATCCCGGCCGCCTCGAACTGCTCCACCGACTCGTCGCTCGCGCCCGTATCCGTGATCAGGATGTTGATCTCGGAGATCGGGCAGATCCGGGCGAAGGCGCGCTGGTCGAGTTTGCTGGAGTCGGCCGCCACCACCACCTGCTTGGCCCGGCTGGCCATCAGCTGGTTGATCGTCGCCTCGCCCTCGTGGTGCGCGCTGGCGCCGAGCTCCACGTTCACCGCGTCCACGCCGAGCACCACGATGTCCAGGGCCAGCTGGTCCAGGATCCCCCGGGCCAGCGGGCCGATCAGCTCATAGGACTGCGGCCGGGCCACTCCCCCGGTCACCACGATCTTCACGTGCTGGCGCACGGTCAGCTCGCTGGCGATGTTCAGCGCGTTGGTGACCAGCGTGATCTGGCCGCCGGAGCCCTTGGCGTGCAGGTCGGCCCGGGTGGCCAGGGCGCGGGCCACCTCGGTGGTGGTGGTCCCGCCGTTGAGCCCGACCACCGCGCCGATCGGGACCAGGGCCGCGGCGGCCACCCCGATCCGCTCCTTCTCCCGGGCGTGCCGGGCGGTCTTGTACCGCAGCGGCAAGTCGTACGCGGTGGCGTTGGCGACCGCGCCGCCGTGGGTGCGGGTGAGCAGCTGCTGCCCGGCCAGGTGGTCCAGGTCCCGCCGGATCGTCGCGGCCGAGGCCTCGAAGTGCGCCGCGACCTCGTCCACGTCCAGTTTCCCGTCCCGGGCGAGCAGTTCGAGGATCGCGTTGAGCCGCTCGTATCTGGTCACATCTGCTCTCCGGTCCGCTCGACGGGTCCGCAGCCGCGGCCGGCACTGCTGGCTACCTGCTGGTTGCTGCACTTTCCCCATGATATTCAATCACATTCGTGCGCAGCGTCCGCGCCGCACCTCGATCTTTCGCCGCCGCGGGGGTAGATAATTAGCATAGGTAAGGAGATTTTCCCGAAGGAGTCGGCTGATGGTCACGGACGAAAGAAGAGGAACGGTCGGACGGGAGCGCGGCGGCACGGTCGCTTCGGCCTTCGCACCGCTGCTGGACACGGTGTTCGCCGGGCCGCCGCCGGTCCGGTTCGAGTTCTGGGACGGCAGCGGCGTCGGCGCCCGGTCCGACGGCGACGCCGGCGGCGCAGGCGCCGGCGCCGCGGCGAGTCCCGGGGGCGGCACCGGCGGCGACCCCGCGCTCGACCCCGGATCCGGCAACGCGATCCGGATCCGGTCCAAGGACGCGCTGCGCCGCCTGATCTGGTCCCCCGGCGAACTCGGCCTCGGCCGGGCCTTCGTGGCCGGCGAGCTGGACCTGGACGGCGACGTGTTCGCCGTGCTCGGCGCCCTGCGCGACGCGGCCGCCAACAACCCGGACCTCGGCCCGGGCGTGGCGGTGTCCGCGCTGCGGGTCGCCGCCCGGATGGGCACGCTCGGCCGCCCGCTGCCGCCCCCGCCGGAGGAGGCCAGGCCGCGCGGGCGGCGCCACTCGAAGCACCGCGACTCGGACGCGATCAGCCACCACTACGACGTCGGCAACGACTTCTACCGATTGTTCCTGGGCCCGAGCATGACGTACTCCTGCGCCCGGTTCGTCGACCCGGCCAACACCCTGGAACAGGCCCAGTCCGACAAGTGCGAGCTGATCAGCCGCAAACTCGGCCTGCAGGACCGGCCCGGCCAGCGTCTGCTGGACATCGGCTGCGGCTGGGGAACGATGGCCCTGCACGCGGCCGCCAAGCACGGCGCGCAGGTCGTGGGCGTGACCATCAGCCGCGAACAGGCCGACGCGGCCCGGGAACGGGTCGCCGCCGCGGGACTGTCCGACCAGGTGGAGATCCGGCTGCAGGACTACCGCGACCTGTCCGGCGAGACCTTCGACGCGGTCTCCTCGATCGGCATGTTCGAACACGTCGGCACCGCCCGGGTGGCCGAGTACTTCACCACGATCAAGTCCCTGCTGCGCCCGCAGGGCCGGCTGCTCAACCACGCGATCTCCTCGATCGGCGGCTCGGTGATGAGCCCGCGGTCGTTCATCGCCCGCTACGTCTTCCCCGACGGCGAGCTGATCGACGTCGGCGAGGTGGTCCTCGCGATGGAACGCGCCGGTTTCGAGGTCCGCGACGTCGAATCCCTGCGCGAGCACTACGCGCTGACCCTGCGCGCCTGGGTGCGCAACCTCGAGTCGCAGTGGTCCGAGGCCGTGGCCCTGGTCGGCGAGCCGCGCGCCCGCATCTGGCGCCTGTACATGGCCGCCTCCGCCCTGGGTTTCGAGGACGGCGGCATCGGCATCCACCAGGTCCTCGGCGTCGTGCCGGACAAGGCCGGCGGGTCGGGGATGCCCCGGACCCGGGTGGACTGGAAGTAGGTGCGGCGGTCGACTCGGGCCCGGGACATGCCGGGTCCGGGTCGACCGGTCTGGCAGCAAGGCGGTCGACCAACCCGCGCGGACGCACCGAATCGGGAGGACCATGGCCCTATGAAGCTCAAACTCGACCTGCATGACATCTACAACCGCGGCGCTGACATCGATCGGGCGTTGCGCGGGATCATCGATGAGGCGATTGCGAAGAAGGCGCCGTTGGTCGAGATCATTCCGGGCAAGGGCAGCGGGGCTTTGAAGAAGCATGTGTTGAAGTTCCTCGACCAGAAGGAGATCAAGGCGCTGTACCACCGGGTGGAGAAGGATTCGGACAACTTCGGGCGGGTGTTCGTCCATTTCAAGTGGAAGTCGCCTGGCAGGTAGGAATAGGTAGAAATAGTAGGCAATCGCGGCGGCGCATAGTGGGCGGCGACGTCGGGAGCGTCACGTGGCGCACGAACGCGGGCGTGCGTAACGTGGCGGCATGAGCAATCTGGACGTGCATCCGGCGCCGACCGAGTGTGGCGGGCGCGAGGGGGTCGGGGCGGAGCCGGTGCGTGAGCTGCTGACCGGCAAGGTGGTGCAGCTCGGCGAGGGAACCGAGGTGCGCCGGCTGCTGCCGAGTCTCGGGCGCAGGATGGTCGGGGCCTGGTGCTTCGTGGACCACTACGGCCCGGACGACATCGCCGACCAGCCGGGCATGCAGGTCCCGCCGCATCCGCACACCGGGTTGCAGACGGTCAGCTGGTTGCACGCGGGCGAGGTGCTGCACCGGGACAGCCTCGGCAGTGTGGCGACGTTGCGGCCGCGCGAGCTCGGGTTGATGACGGCCGGTGCGGCCATCGCGCACTCCGAGCAGTCCCCGGCGAACCATCCGGCGGTGCTGCACGGCGCGCAGCTGTGGGTCGCGTTGCCCGATCAGCACCGGCACACGGCGGCCGCGTTCGAGCATCACCCGCAGCTGCCGTCGGTCACGGCCGCAGGCCTGCGCGGCACGGTGATCCTGGGCGAGTTGGCGGGGGTGGCGTCGCCCGGCCGGACGTTCTCGCCGATCGTCGGCGCCGATCTGGCGTTGAGCGCGGGCACGGAACTCGAGCTGCCGGTGGAACGGGACTTCGAGTACGCGGTGCTGGGCATGTCGGGGGCCGCCTCGGTGGACGGGGTCCCGGTCGAGCCGGGGGCGATGCTCTATCTCGGCTGCGGGCGGACGGGTCTGCGGCTGCGCGCGGACGTGGCCGGCGAGGTGATGCTGCTGGGCGGCGAGCCGTTCGAGGAGAAGATCGTGATGTGGTGGAACTTCGTCGGCCGGACGGGGGCGGAGATCGGCGAGTTCCGGGCGGCGTGGCAGGCCGGGGAACGGTTCGGCGCCGTGGCCGGGTACGGCGGCGACCGCCTGCTCGCGCCCTCGCTCCCGGCCACGCCGCTCAAGGCCCGCGGCCGGGAACGCTGAACCGGGCGGGTGCCGGGCGGGTGCCGGGCGGGTGCCGGGCTACTCCTCGCCGACGTCTTCGTTCCACACGTCCGGGCGCTCCCGGATGAAGGTGCTCATCAGGTCGACGCACTCGGGGTCGTCGAGCAGCACGACCTCGACGCCGTTCTCGGCCAGCCAAGCGTGCTGGCCGGCGAAGGTGCGGTCCTCGCCGACGATCAGGCGGCCGATGCCGAACTGGCGGACCAGGCCCGCGCAGTACCAGCACGGCGAGAGCGTGGTGGCCAGGGTGGTGCGGCGGTAGGAGCGCTGGCGGCCGGCGGCGCGGAAGGCAGAGGTCTCGCCGTGCACGGACGGGTCGTCGTCCTGGACCCGGCGGTTGCGGCCGCGGCCGAGCAGTGCGCCGTCCGGGCCGAACAGGGCGCCGCCGACCGGCACTCCGCCCTCGGCCGCGCCGGCGCGGGCCTCCTGGACGGCGATCTCGAGCATCGCCGCCGGGGTGAGATAAGCAGTGGACATGCGCCGACGATAGCGCAGGGCGCGGCGCCGGGCCGGTCCGGACGGACCGGCCCGCGCCGGGCGGCCCCGCTACTCGACGGTGACGCCCTTCCAGAACGCCAGGTGGTCCTTGATCTCGGCGGCCGCGTCCTTCGGCTCCGGGTAGTACCAGGCCGCGTCGGGGTTGGGCAGGTCGCCGACCTGCACGGTCAGGTAGCTGGCGGTGCCCTTCCAGGGGCAGACGGTGTGGGTCTGGCTCTCCTTGAAGAACTCCCGGTTCACCGACTCCGGCGGGAAGTAGTGGTTGTTCTCGACGACCACGGTCTTGTCGGACTCGGCGAGTACCACGCCGTTCCAGATTGCGCGCATGATCCGTCCTCTGTTGCGTCGGCCCGATCGGGGTCGGGCTGCCGGTGATCACGGTGAGACTGTGGCCAGTATACGTTCCGTCCCCGGTCCGGGCCGGTCGGCGGAGGGTCGCCTGTGGATAAGTCCGGACGAGTTCCGGCCCCGGCTCACACCCCGGCTCACACCCCGGCTCAGGCCGGTCCGGCGAGCCGGTCGATCTCGGCCTTGATGTTCCGGCGGGCGGCGTCCTCGAACAGGTCCCGTCCGGCGCCGGTCCGGAAGATCGCGGGGCGGTCGAGGATGGTGCGCAGCACGGCCGTGCGGCCGGGGCGGAACTGGTCGTCGGGGTACACCCGGTACTCCTCGCGGACCTGGGCGCAGTAGCGCAGGTAGTCGTCCGGGTCGGCGCCGAGGATGGCCAGGTCGGCGTCGCACAGGATCTGTCCGTTGACGTGCCGGGTGTCGGGCCGGTGGTCGGCGGTGACCCGGACCAGGCGGCCGGTCTCGGTGATCAGGGCCGGGTCCGCGTGCATGGCCTTGAGCACGTTCTCGGCCAGGCGGGCGCTGCGTTCCTCGTTGGACAGCGGCGAGTCGGCGGCGATGTCGTAGACCACGTCGTGGAACCAGGCCGCGTACCGGACCGCGTCCGGGTCGGGGGCCGCCTCGCCGAGCCGGTCGAGCGTGCCCAGGATGTGCCGCAGGTGCTCGGTGGTGTGGTAGTGCCGGTGGTTCTCCTGGTAGCGGGCGATCAGGTCGCGCCCGTACTGTGCGTTGTCCGGACCGGCGAGCCGGATCCAGTCCGCGAGCAGCGAATCGGCTTTCTGGTCCATCGGCGGCCTCCTCCTGGGCACCCGCGCGCCGGCCGGGTCGCCGAGCGGACGGCCCAGTTTGGCACTTCGGCGCCGACAATGACGGCCCGCCGCGGGCAGCGTCGGCCACAGGTGCCCGGCAATCGT
The DNA here is from genome assembly GCA_035943635.1 of Actinocrinis sp. GTDB lineage: Bacteria > Actinomycetota > Actinomycetes > Streptomycetales > Catenulisporaceae > DASZBX01. Next base: position 58,031 of record DASZBX010000146.1, read on the forward strand.
CAACGAAGGGTTGACGAATCTAGAATCGTCAACCTACAGTTGACTCATGACCGAAACCCCGGTATCCCTGGACAAACTCATCGCTTTCGTGAAAAACCTCAGCCCCGAGGGCGGGCCGTTGGAGAACCTCTCCGACGCGGTCGCCGTGGGCAGCGAGGTCAACGAGGTCTCGGACTCGCTGATCGGCCACTTCGTCGACCGGGCGCGCAGTTCGGGCGCCTCGTGGAGCGAGATCGGCGCGAGCATGGGCGTGACCAAGCAGGCCGCCCAGAAGCGCTTCGTGATCAAGTGGGGGGACGACAACCCGATGGTCGCCGGGCGGCGCTTCTCCCGGTTCTCCCGGTTCACCCCGCGGGCCCGGCACTGCGTGGCCGAGGCGCTGGCCGCGGCCCGGGCCGCCGGGGCCGAGTCCGTCGAGGTCGAGCACCTGGTGGCCGGCCTGACCGCCGAGCCGCTGGGCCTGGCCGCGGTGGTGATGCACCAGGCCGGGGCGACCGACGAGCAGGTACGGGCCGTGTTCCTGCCGCCCGGCACGGTGTTCACGCCGAGCAGCGCGGGCACCGCGGGCACCGCGGGCACCGACACCGACACCGACACCGACACCGAGATCGACCACATCCCGTTCTCCGAGGACGCCAAGTCCGCGCTGGTGGCGACCCTGCACGCGGCCCTGAACCTCGGGCACAACTACATCGGCACCGAGCACATCCTGCTCGGCGTGCTGCACCTGGCCGGGCCCGCGGCCGAGAAGCTGGCCGACCTCGGGGTCACCCCCGAGTTCACCCACGAGAGCCTCGCCGCCCAGTTCGCGAAGATCCAGGCGGCGAAGCAGAGCTAAACCCGCGGCGCGGCTAGTTCGTGAAGGTGGGCACGGCCAGGATGCCGACGTACAGGTTCGGGTAGCCGTCGCCGGGGCCGTTCTGCTGGTCGTCGCCCGCGGCGGCGATCTTCTGCAGCACGCTCAGGCCGGAGGTCACCTTGCCGAACGGCGTGTACAGCGGCGGCAAGGCAGTGTCCTTCCAGCAGATGAAGAACTGGCTGCCGTTGGTGTTCGGGCCCGCGTTCGCCATCGCGACGGTGCCGGCCGGGTAGGACGCGCCGGTCAGGTTCTCGTCGGCGAACTGGTAGCCCGGGCCGCCCGAGCCGGTGCCGGTCGGGTCGCCGCACTGCAGCACGTAGATCCCCTGCAGGGTCAGCCGGTGGCAGTGGGTCTGGTTGTAGTACCCGTGCTCTGCCAGGAAGCGGAACGAGTTGGTGGTGCACGGCGCCGCGGCCGTCGACGCCTCGAAGGTGATGGCGCCCTGGGTGGTGACGATCGTCGCCGCGTAGGGTTTCGCGGCCAGGACCGGGGTCGACGGCGGCAGTCCCTGGTACTTGTCCGCGGGGATCACGTTCGTGTACGTACACGATCCGGGCGCCGCGCTCTTCGGCGCCGCGACGGCCGGGCGGACCGCGCCGGGGCCGGCCTGCACGGTGGAGACCGCGGCGCTGGCGGAGACGATCCCGCTCAGTCCGACGGCGGCTGCGGCGGTGGCGAGGACGACCAGCATTCTGTTCTTTCGCATGCGGGCACTGCCTTCCTTCGGTTCAGGACGGTCGCCGCCGGGGCCGGGTCGGTGCCCGGCGGCGCCGTCGATGCACGACCTCTTAGGTCAATCACCACCCTGCCCCAACCGCATCAGACCTATGCCATCGTCCGCCGCCTCCCAGCTGCCAGCAGAGCACCGCGGCGCCCGGTTGCCGGACCGGCGGCAAAGTTGCCACGCAGTTGCCGGTGGGTCAACCATCGGCGACCGCGGGCGGGCGCAACGACATTCACCGCCCCCCAGGCCTCCCGGCCGCCCCGGACCGGGGTTACTCTGACGGAGGTATGGGCGCGTGCGGCACACCGTCGGCCCGGAGCAGAGCTAGGAGTGAGTTGCCATGTTGAACGGTCTCGAAGGATGGCACATCGTCCTCATCGTCTTGGTCGCGGCGCTGTTGTTCGGGTCGGGCAAGCTGCCCGGCGCGGCCCGCTCGATCGGACAGTCCCTGCGGATCTTCAAGTCGGAGATGAAGGCCGGGGCCCAGGACGACACCGCGCCGGGGACCGCGAACGCGGCCGGCCCGGCCTTCATGGTCGACGCCCCCGCGCCGGTCCCGGTCGCCCCGCAGGTCGTCCAGAACCCGGCCGGCTACACCCCGTCCCCGACCCCGGTGGCCGAGCCGCTGCCGGTCCCGGTGGCGCAGGTCGCCGGCCCCCTTCCGGCGGCCGGGCAGCACACCGTCCTCTGAGCACCTTCGTTGACGTCCCGATCGCGGCGCTGGTAAGCCTTTCGCCATGACTACGGGGAACAGCACACACGACGAAAGCGGGCAGGCGGGCGAACGGCTTGAGTTCGTCGTTCTGGTCGACCTGCCCGAGGGGCACGGCGCGGTGGTCGAGGACTACGAGGACAAGATGCTCGACCTGCTGCCGCGGCACGGCGGCTTGCTGGAGCGGCGGATGCGGACCGAGGACGGACGCATGGAGGTGCACCTGCTGTCGTTCGCCTCGCGCGAGGGCTACGCGGCGTTCCTGGCCGATCCCGAGCGCGCCGCGTTACGGGACGAGGTGAAGGACGTGGAGCTGACCAACCAGGTTTTCCAGGTCCGCGAGGTGCAACGGCACCGGTAAATCTGCAGAATCCAACCGATCGGGATGAGCCAGGGCGTGGCCTTCATCCGGCCACGCCATCGCCCCCACCATCATGCACATCGATCGGTGGCCATCCGAAAGTGACCGGTTCTCCGGGGTCGAGCGTCTGTTCCCCCGGGCTGGTCACGGGCTGACATCGGCCGGGGCGACACTCCCTGAATCGTCGCGGCCGAAGCGTGCGGTACTACTCAATTCTCTTTGCCGCGCGGTCACACGCCGCCGTTGCGGACGATCATCTCGACCGCGTCCTTGGCCTCCTTCAGGCCCACGCCGGTGACCTCGCGGTAGATCTTGATCGCCTCGATCTGCCGGCCGCGGCGCAGCGCCTCGGCGAACGAGGGCGGGAACACCCCCGGGGCCGGCTGCTGGCCGTAAACGGCCGACGGGTCGCCGTAACCGGGCTGCGGGGCCGCGCCGAAGGCGGGGACGGGGGCGCCGCCGAAGGGCGCGGGCGGTGCGTCGGCCGGGTCCGGGTTCAGGCCGAGGTGTTGGTAGAGCCGGCCGACCTGGTATTCGAGCCGGGCGAGGCGTTCTGCGTCGTGGGAATCCATGGCTCGATGGTAGGGCAGCGGGTCCGTCGACGCCGGGACTTTCCGCCGCGGGCATCGGGGGTCCGCGGCCGGGCCGCACCGGGCGCCGAGCAGCCGCGACAGCCCGCTGCAATCTCTGTGCAATCCGGGTGCGAACGCTCAGACATCCTGCAAATGGCGTGTAATTCAGCAAATTTAATCGCCATGGGAACGCCTAGTGACAAAACTTCCCGGGTCGTGCATGCTCTGATGTGGCGCGGCGACCCGTTTGCGCCCCCTCCACCATCTGTTCATCGAGAACCCAAAAGGAATCGAAGATGAAGACGATCACCGTCCGCAAGGCGGGCGCAGTCCGGCTCACCAGCGCCGCACACCCGTTGTACGGAACCACCTGCGTCCGCAGGCCCACTCTTCCGGCGTAGTCGAGCGCCGGGCGCATCCTGCTTCGAGACCGTGCAGTGGTCTCGAAGCAGGATGCGGTCACTGGTCCCGTGCCGGGGCGGCGCTGCGCGGGAGCACGGCACGGTTCATGCACGGCATCAGGGCCGCCCGGAGTAGGTCCGGGTCGGGAATCCCGCATCCCGCAGTCCCTCCGGCCGGTTCCGACCGGGCCCGGGGGACAGCCTTCGCATGCGGTTCGTCCTCGCTCCAGCATACGCAGACGAATCCATGATCTCCGTCTTTCCGGCGCAGTGACTCCTGCCCGGAGACGACCGCGCCCCGATGTCCGGAACGGAGCGTTCCCGCCTGCCCGGCTCCGTCCTGGCCGCCCGACCCGGGCCGGCCACCCGCGCATCCTTACGTCAAACCCCTGGGAGACACCGATGAAGACCGAGACCGGCATGAAGTCGATCACCGTCCGCAAGGCCGGCGCCGTCCGCCTCACCAGCGGCGCGCACCCGCTGTACACCGTGCTGTGCCGGCCCGTCCTGGTCTGACCGACCGGCGACGGCGTCGCTTTCCGCTTGCCCGGTAAGCACTATCCCCGTACCACCCCCACTCAGACCGCTGCCGCCGGCCCTCGGCGGGAGCAGGAAAGAAGAGCCCAGATGAAGACCATCACCATCCGCAAGGCCGGCACCGTCCGGCTGACCAGCGCCGCCCACCCGCTGTACGGCGGCAGCTGCACGCGTCCCGTCCTCGTCGCCTAGCACCCAACGCGTCCCGCGCCGAGGCCGTGCAGTGGCCTCGGCGCGGGACGCGGCCGAGCAGCACCGATCCGACTAGGGCGAGGACCAGGACATGGGCGACACAGGCAGTACCGCCGCGGCCGTGGACACCGCGGCGCCGCCAGCCGAACTCCGCGGACCGGACGGATTCGACGGACCATACGGCCCGTCCGGCCCCGGCGAACCCCTCGGGCCCGACGACGGCCCCGGCGAATCAGACCCCGACCAGCCGCCGGCCGAACCGCTGCCCGGCGACACGGTCCTGTCGCTCTACCCGCTGACCTACCTGGACGAGGCCGACGAGGTCACCGTCGGCTGCGCGCAGACCGAGTCCTACGTGGTCCTGCCCGCCGACGGAGCCGCGCTGCTGCGCCGGCTCGGCGCGGGGGCCAGCCTGGCCGAGGCGGCCGCCTGGTACCTCGCGGAGTACCACGAAAGCGTGAACATCGACGAGTTCGTCGAAGCCCTGATCGAGCTCGAGTTCCTGCGCCCGCCGGACCGGGACGGCCGGCCGCCCGCGCCCGGATCCGCCCCGGCCGCCGCCCGGCCGGTGCGCTGGCAGCGCCTGGGCCGCGCGGTGTTCTCGCCGATCGGCGCCCTGGGCATGATCGCCCTGCTGGCCGCGTGGGCCGCGGCGATGGTCCGCTCGCCGGGCATGGTGCCGGAGAACCACGACGTCTTCTTCACCCGGTACATCTCCATCATCGAACTCGTCACCTTCCTCGGCCAGTTCCCGCTGCTGCTCATCCACGAGTCCTTCCACGCCCTGGCCGGGCGCCGACTCGGGCTGCGCTCGACCCTGTCGATCGGGCGGCGGCTGTACTACGTGGTGTTCCTTACCAACCTCGACGGCCTGGTCACCGTCCCGCGGCGCAAGCGCTACCTGCCGATGCTGGCCGGCATGCTCGCCGACCTGCTGGTGATCGCGGTGCTGGGCCTGATCGCGGACGCGACCCGGCTGCCCGGCGGCGCCCTGTCGCTGACCGGGGGCATCTGCCTGGCCCTGGGCTACACCACGGTCCTGCGGCTGAGCTGGCAGTTCTACTTCTACCTGGAGACCGACCTCTACTACGTCGCGGTCACCGTGCTCGGCTGCGTCGACCTGCAGAAGACCGCGCGCAACGTGCTGCGCAACCGCTGGAACACGCTGCGCCGCCGCCCGGGCGCGCTGCTGGACCCGGCCGACTGGCACCCGCGGGACCGCGAGATCGCCCGTTGGTACTCGTGGCTGGTCCTGGGCGGCTGGACCTTCTCGCTCGCGCTGCTGCCGATCATCATGATCCCGATCGCGTACCGGATGCTGACCACCGTGGGCGACCGGCTGGTGCACCCGTCGGCGCAGACCGCAGCCGGATTGTCCGACAGCATCGTGTTCTTCGCCCTGAACCTGACCCAGATCGTCGTCATCTGGTGGCTGGTGCGCCGGGACCGCGCCCGGACCGCCGCCGCCACCCGCTACCAACACGTCCTGAACTGACCGGAGGCACCGATGCAGCAGCTGCAGCAGCCCACCCACCACGTGATCCGCACCGGCGCCCCGGGCGCCCGGATCGGGGCCGGCGACCTCGCGGCCCTGGCCGCCGCGCCCGCGCTGACCGGCGCGATCGACGCCCACCGCAGGTTACGCGGCCCGTACACCGCCGCCGGGTCGCTGTTTCGGGCCCTGGTCCCGGAGGCGATGGGCAGTTGTCCGGACCTGGTCGCCAAGCACGATGTGGAGATCCTGACCGCGGCCCCGGAACTGCGCGGCTCGGTGAACGCCACCCACGAGACGCTCACATCGCTGGCCATCCCCGAGGAACGCACCCGCTTCTACTCGCGCCTGCGCACACTGCGCCTGGCCCACGGCATGACCGAATTCCTGCGCGACTACGCGGCCGCCGCGGGCAAAGGCCCGGTGAGCCTGGTCGTCGACCGGATCGACCAGGCCGACCAGACCGACCAGGAGCTCGTCTCGGTCCTGGTCCGGAGACTGGACCCGGCCAAGATCACCCTGGTCTTGGGCCTGGGCGAGGATCCCGACCCGCAGTCGCCGCTGGGCGTCGCGCTGGCCAGGTACACGCAGGCCCGGCCGCAGGTAGCGCCGAGCGAGGGCGGCCAGGCGGCCGAGACGGGACCGGCGTTCACGCTGGCCCGCCGGTACGTGGCCACCGAATGCACCGAGGCCGGCCCGGCCGGGGACTCGCTGCGCGCGGCCTACCTCAGCCTGTCCGCCGACAACCGCGCCGCGCTGCACGACGAGCGGGCGCAGGAACTCGAGGCGGCGAACGAGAAGTCGCTCGCCCTCGGCGCGATCGTCTTCCACCGCGAACACGGCTCGGACCTGCAGAAGGCGGTGCTGGCCCTGCGCACCGGCCTGGACTACTGCATCGACATGGGGTTCTACGAGGCGACCGTGGACTTCGGCAAGCGCGGCCGGGCCGTGATCGACTGGAACCAGGAGATCGACCACTGGTGGGCCTTCACCACCAAGATGACGACCTCGCTGGCCGCCCTGGGCCGCCCGGGGGAGTCCGAGGCCCTGTACGACGAGGCCCGCGCGTTCACCGACGACCCGAGCATCCACATGCAGGCCGCCTACGCCACGGCCATGCTCTACACCCGGCACCACGACGACGACCGTAAGGACCACTCCCGCGCGATGGGGTGGATCAATGAGGCGATCGGCATCTCCAAGCTTCTGCCGGACCCGGAGCAGCGCGCGTTCAACACCGTGTTCCACCAGAACGGCCGGGCCCTGATCGAGAACCACATGCGCCGCCCGGACGAGGCCCTGAGCCTGGTGTCCAACGGCCTGGACCTGCTGGAACGCGAGCTCGGCGCGGACGAGCACAAGCTGCACCGGTCCGTGCTGCGCTACAACCGGGCCCAGGTCTACTCGGCGATCGGCAAGTACGACGAGGCGGTCGCGGACTACACGGCCGTGATCGAGGAGGACCCGAACTACCCGGAGTACCACTTCGACCTCGGCGGCCTGCTGCACAAGCTGGGCCGGGACGAGGAGGCGATCGCCGAGTACGAGACCGCGATGCGCCTGTCCCCGCCGTTCCCGGAGCTCTACTACAACCGGGGCGACGTGCGCGCGGCGCAGGGCGACCTGGACGGCGCGGTGGCCGACTTCCGGTACGTGCTGGAGATCGACCCGGAGTACACCGACGCGTCGGTGAACCTGGCCGGCCTGTACGCGGACCTCGGCGAGCGCGAGACGGCCGGGATGATCGTGGACGAGGGCCTGGCCGTCGCCCCGGACAACCCGCACCTGCACTGCCTGCGCGGACGCCTGGCCCTGGAGGACGGCGACCTCCCGGCGGCCAAGGCCGCGCTGGAACAGGCGCTGGCCGCCGACCCGGCGATGGCCGAGGCGTGGGCGCTGCGCGGCGTGCTGGCCTACACCGAGGGCGCCCGGCCGCAGGCGGTCGAGGCGCTGACCCGGGCGCTGGAGCTCAAGCCGAGCCCGGCCGTGTTCTTCAACCGCGGCGCGGTGTACCAGGAGCAGGAGCAGTGGGAGCCGGCCGCCGCCGACTTCACCGCGGCCCTGGACCTGGACCCCGAGGACCCGGACATCTGGGTGCAGCGGGCCGGCTGCCGGGCCCGGCTCGGGCAGGCCGAGGCCGCCGAGGAGGACCTGCGCCACGCCGAGCAGCTCAGCCGCGAGCAGGGCGCGGCGGTGTCGGTGTAAGCCGTTATAAGAGGGCGCAGAGGATGGATTAGGCCGAAGGAAACCCATTTCCCCGGCGTTCGGGCGCCATCGCGGTGAGCCGGGTGCGGCCGTGGACATCGAGGTCGGGTTCGCGACGGACCGCGCGGTCGAGCCGGACGGCGCCGTCTTCGCGGCCTCGGTGCCCGGCGGGCGGGTCGCCCGGACTGGCCGTTCGCCGGCTGAGCGGGGGCAGCTCAGCCGGCGAACGGCGCCGTGAGCGCGAGGACGTCGGCCAGCCGCTGCTTGACCGCCTCGCGGTTGCTCACCGGGGCGGGTTGTCCCTTGCTCCAGTCCGGGCGCACTCCCCGGTCGGCGAGCAGGTAGAGCATTCTGAGCGTGCGCATGGTGTTCGAGGCGTAGGCGGGCACCGGGCCCGGTTCGCCGGCGGCGAAGTCCGCGGCTATCGGGGCGAGCCAGCCGGTGGACTCCTGTTCGGTCAGTTCCTTGCGGGTCAGGGTGAGGGCGAGGGCGAAGGCGAGCCGGTCGTCCTCCTGGGCGGCGAACAGGTAGTCGGTCGGGGCGAGCAGCCGTGCGGTGGCCAGGCGCAGCATCCGGACCGGTTCGACCCGGGTGTGCCGGCCGAACGCGCCGAGCAGGTCGGCGCCGTGGGCGACGGCGTGCAGCCAGCCGAGGTCGGGGTCGTGGCCGCGCAGGTCGGTCTCGGCCGGGTACCAGGCCTCGAAGGCGGACAGCCATTCGGGTTCGAACTCGCCCCGGGCCACGATCTCGGCCAGGATCAGCGGGGCGAAGGTGCGGGCCTGGATCTGCGGGTCGGCCAGGCGCACGGCCATCTGCGCGCCGAGGCTGCGCCGGCGGGCGTGGTCGAGTCCGGGGATCAGGCGGAAGAGCACGACGTAGGCCTGTTCGTCGCGCAGGACCGGGTCCGGGGAGCGCAGCGCCTCGGCGAGTTCGGCCACCGCGTAGTCGGTGGACAGTCCTTCGGGGAGCCGGAAACCGTCGTCGATCACCGCTTGCCAGTCCGTCATGATCCGGAACTGTAGCGGGCGGCGCGGGCGGGGTGCCATGCGGTGACGGTCACGTCCCGGTTGCGGATCGGCCCGCGTCTCGGTGGGCGGTCCGGCCGGGCCGCCGAGATCCGGAGGTACTACTATAGTTAGTACACTACAAGTAACTATCCACTGCGCCGAGTAGGCGACACCGGGTGAGCGAAGACGCCGGGGCGAGTTCCACGACCCGTCCGCCGCAGCAGCCCCCGGCGGGCTTCTGGAGCCGCACCTTCTCCTCACTGCGGGTGCCGAACTACCGCTTGTACTTCACCGGCCAGTCGATTTCGCTGATCGGCACCTGGATGCAGATGACCGCACAGTCCTGGCTGGTGCTCACCCTGACCCATTCCAGCACGGCGCTCGGCCTGACCGTGGCGCTGCAGACACTGCCGGTGCTGCTGTTCGGCCCGTACGGCGGCGTCGGACTGGCCCGGCGTTCGCGGAGGGTGGCGGCAGAGGCGGAGCTGGCGACTGTACCGGTCACGGATGCGGGGACCGAGGCGGGCGTGGCTGCCGAGACGGGTGCGGATGTCCAGGTCGCCCTGGCTCCGGGCAACGATCACCGCGCCCGCAATCGCTAATCCCGGTTCGGCGGAACGAGCCCGATCAGGAGGCCGTCCAGCAGCTCACCGACGGTCGGCATGGCCGCCATCTCGGCCGCGATCGCCTTGGCCGCGCTGCGATAGAACGGATCGTCGAGCACTGCTTGCAGGGCCGCCCGGATCCGGGCGGGATCCTCGGGTCCGGGCACGCCCATCGCGCCCTCGGGGCCGCCGCTCGGCGCGACCGTCACCCCGGCGCCGGCCGCGGACACCAGGCGGGCGTTGACCGGCTGGTCGGCGAACAGCGGGACGAACACCATCGGCACCCCGGCCGCCAGCGCGCCGAACGTGGTGCCGGAGCCGCCGTGGCAGATCAGCGAGTTCGGCGCGATCGCGGCGGCAGCCAACGAGCTGACCGTCGCGTGGGCCCGGCGGGTCCCGGGCTGGTCATCGTCGCCGGCTGGGTCGCGCAGCCAAGCTGATCCCCGCGCTGCGGCCTGCCGCCGAGCGCGCGGAAGACGCCTCGGCTAAGGTCAACACGCCAACCAGCAACTCGGCCCAGGCGCCGGAATCCGGAACAACTCGTCTAGGGTGCAAACCATGACCCCGTCATCAGTGGACGTATCCGACCCCCTGGCCGCGATCGCCGGCGCCTCGAACCGGCTCACCGCCGAGTGGGCCGGCCGGATCCGGGACGGGAGGTCGACCGTCTTCTCCGGCGCCGGGGTCTGGCCGCTGCTCGGCCTGCTCGCGCTCGGCGCGGACGGCGACTGCCGCGACCAGCTGGCCGCGGCGTACGGCCTGGACCCGGCCCTCGGCGGGTCGGCCGCGCGCACGTTCGTCGACCTGTTCGACCGGGCTCCGGCGCTGCAGGCCGCGGTCGGGCTCTGGTACAAGGACGATCTGCCCATCCGCCAGCCCTGGCTGGACGAACTGCCCCCGGCCACCCGCGGCCGGCTGACCCAGGACCCGCGGGCGGACCAGCATCGCCTGGACGCCTGGGCCCGCGACCACACCCGCGGCCTGGTCGACCGGATGCCGGTCTCGCTCCGGCCGGACACCGAGCTGATCCTGGCCAGCGCGATCATGGTCTCGACCGAATGGCGCACGGAGTTCGGCAAGCGCGTCCGACACGTGCAGGCGGGCCCCTGGGCCGGGCGCGCCATCCCCGCGCTGACCCGGCGGATCCTCCCGAGCGAGCTGCGGGTCGTCGACGGCGGCCCGGGCGTCGGCCAGGTCACGGCCGTCGTCGTGGAGGGCGAGAACGACATCGACGTCGTGCTGTTCCTCGGCGGCCCGCAGGTCGCGGCCGCCAAGGTGCTGCGCGCCGGGACCGGCGCCTTCTGCGTGCCGCGCGACCACGCCTGGCCCGGCGAACGCGCCACCGGCCTGCTCGGCGGCGGTACCGCCGACCGGCCGCTGCCGCCGGGCGTCTCACTGACCACGGTACCGGCCGACTCCCCCGAACCGACTGCGCTGCTGTCCACGACCCCCTTCAAGATCCACGCCGCGCACGACCTGCTCGCCACGCCGGACGTGTTCGGTCTGACCGCCGCCGCCGATCGCGCGACCGCCGACTTTCCCGGGGTGAGCACGCGGCCGCTGGTCCTCGAATCGGCCCGGCAGAACGCGATGGCCGAGTTCACCAAGACCGGTTTCCGGGCCGCCGCCGTCACGGATACGGGCCTCATCGCCCTCTCCGCGATGACCCGCCCCAGGAACGAGTCCGTGCGCATCGACATCACCTACGACCGCCCGTTCGGGTTCGCCGCACTGCACCGGGCCAGCGGACTGGTCGTCGCCGCCGGATGGGTCGCGGAAGTCTGACCGGCCGCGGCAGCGCACCGGACCGCGGGCCACGGACCGAGGATTGGCCCGCGACCGCCCGGGCCCGGCCTGCCTAGACTGGGAGCCATGACGATCATCGATGCGCACAGCGCCGAAGTCCTGCGCTACGCGGCCTTCACCCTGGATCCGGCCGGCGGGAACCCGGCCGGGGTCGTGCCGGACGCGGCCGCGCTCGATGACGCGGCGATGCAGCGGATCGCGGCCGAGGTCGGCTACTCGGAGACCGTGTTCCTGCGCGCGCAGCCCTCGGCCGAGCCGGGCGTGCGGGCGTTCGGGGCGCGGTATTTCAGTCCCCTGGCCGAGGTGCCGTTCTGCGGTCACGCCACCATCGCGGGCGCCGTCGCACTGGCCGAATTCGACGGCCCGGGCCTGCTGAGCCTGGCCACGAAGGCCGGGCAGGTCCTGGTCGAGACCGGCCACGACCCGGACGGGAATCTGTCCGCCACGCTGACCAGCGTCGCCACCCGGGTGTCCGAGCCCGAACCGGCCGCCGTCGCCGAAGCCCTGGCCCTGCTGCGCTGGCGCGCGGACGAGCTCGACCCGGCCCTGCCGGTCCGGGTCGCGTACGCGGGCGCCCGGCACCTGGTGCTGGCCGCCGCCACCCGCGGCCGGCTGGCAGAGCTCGACTACGACTTCGACGGCCTGGCCGACCTGATGCGCGCCCGCGACTGGACCACGCTGCAACTGGTATGGCGGGAGAGCGAGCAGGTCTTCCACTCGCGCAACCCGTTCCCGGTCGGCGGCGTGGTCGAGGATCCGGCCACCGGCGCCGCGGCCGCCGCGCTCGGCGGGTACCTGCGCGAACTGGGCCTGGTCTCGGTTCCGGCCACACTGCGGCTGCACCAGGGCGAGGACCTCGGCCGCCCGAGCCTGCTGACCGTCGACGTGCCCGCGGACATCCCGGGCATCCGGGTGACCGGCACGGCCGTCCCGATCAAGGAGTAAGCATCTTCTTGGACCGGCGGGTGACGGCCGCCGGGACCATGCCGCGCGGCACGAACTGCAACGCGCGCACCCACGGCTGGCCGTAGACGTGCGCGGAGCGGCGCAGGATCCCGGCCATCAGCCGGTCGGCCGCCGGGTCGAGCGCGCCGGTCCGGTTGGCCGGCCAGGGCATCTGGGCGCGCATGCCGCGCAGAAACGGGTCCTCGTCCGCGTTGCGCACCATGTCCGTGTCGGTCCACGACAGGTACGCCACGCCCACGCCGACCCCGTCGAGCGCGACCTCGCCGCGCAGCGCGTGCGCGTAGGCCTCAACTCCGGACTTGCTCGCGCAGTACGCGGTCATCAGCGGCGACGGCACGAGCGCGGCGGCCGAGGCGATCTGGAGCAGGTAGCCGCGGGTCTGGCGCAGCGCGGGCAGGAAGGCCCGCGCGGTGGCGATCGAGCCGAGCAGGTTGACCTCGATGATCCGGCTGTGCTCGGCGGCCGGGGTCTCGGCGAACCAGCCGCCGTCGCCCAGGCCCGCGTTGGCCACCACGATGTCGACCCGGCCGTGCCGTTCGAGCACGCCCGCGGCGGCGGCGGTGAGCGCGGACTGGTCGGTGACGTCCACGTCCCAGCAGCTCGGATCGCCGGGCACCCGCTTGGCCGTCTCGGCCAGCACCTGCGGTTCCAGGCCGAGCAGCGCGACGGTCGCGCCGGCCTGGGCGAGCCGCAGGGACAGGGCGGCGCCGATCCCGCGGGCCGCGCCCGTGACGACGGCGACCCGGCCGGACAGTGGTTGGGCGACAGCGGGCATGAGGCTACTCCGGGAGGGTGTCGGCCGAGGCGGATGTGGTGGTGGATGCGGAAGCAGTTGCGGCTGCCGGGAAAGCGGTGATGGACTCGGACTCGGGCTCAGGCATGGGCGTTGCCGTGGCTGCGATGACGGATTCGGGCTCAGGCTCCTGGCCGGCCGCGCTGTCGCCGCCCGCCGTGGTCCTGCTCGCCGCGTCGAGCCGCCGTACCAGGTCGGCGACCGTGGCCGGGTCCTCCATCGGGGTCATGTGACCGATCCTAGGCAGCACGGTCCTCGAGTGCAGGTCGGCGAGCAGCCCGGCGAGTTCCTCGGCGTGCCGGGGCGGGGTGAGCCGGTCCGCGGTGCCGACCAGCACCGCGGTCGGCACGGTCAGCGCCGCCGCGCCTGCGCGCACGTCCAGGAACTCCAGCACCCGGCCCCAGCCGGCCCGGACCTGCCGGGGGCAGGCGTGGATGATCGTGGCGTTCTCGATCGCGAGCGCGCGGGCGGGTTTCGGGCCGAGCGTGCCGTAGGCCAGCAGCCGGGTGCTCAGCCGGGTCCGCCGGCCCAGCGGGCTCGCGCCGCGCAGCATCCGCCGGGACGCGATCCGGCCGAGCAGCCGGGTCGGGACGAGATTCGCCCGAACGGCCAGATCGTGCGCGCCGGTCGACGCGAGCAGGACCGCCCGGGTGCGGGCGCGGACCGCCGGGTCCGTTCCGGCGGCCATGATGGTCATGCCGCCCATGCTGTGCCCGACCAGGATCATCCGGTCCGGTCCGGCCGCGGCGTCGATCACCGCGGCGAGGTCCTCGGCCAGGGCCGGGACGCTGTAGCCGTCCTTCCCGGGAAGGTCGCTGCCGCCGTGCCCGCGCTGGTCGTAGGCGACCAGCCGGTAGTGCGCGGCCAGGGCGGCGATCACCGGCCACCAGAACCGGATCGAGCAGGTCCAGCCGTGGCTGAGCACGACGGTCGGGCCGTCCGGGTTGCCGTGTACCTCCACGTGCAGGCGGTTGCCGTCGCGGCTGCGGACGTGCAGCGTCTGCACCGGGTTCGGCGGCTCGGGCGGTGTCATCGGCCGGCCTCCTGGGGCTCGGGCGTCGATTCGGGGACGGACTGGCGGCCGGCTTGCGCGCCGGCTTCGTACTCTGCGACGTCGATCCTGCGGGTGGCCCGGCGGAACGTGATCGTGGACGCGGGCCACAGGGTCGGATTGCGCCCGGCCGCGTTCTGGTACCAGCTGACGCAGCCGCCGGTGGACCACACCGTGCGCTCCATCCGCCTGGCCACCATGCCGTTCCAGCGCTGCTGCGCCTCGGGCCGGGCCTCGAGCACCGGCGGCCGGCCGCGGCGTTCGAGTTCGGACAGCTCTCTGACATAGCTGACTATGTATGACAGCTGCGACTCGATGACGTGCACCATCGAGTTGTGCCCGAGGCCGGTGTTGGGGCCGATCACGAAGCACAGGTTGGGGAATCCGGCCACGGTCGTGCCGCGCAGGGCGCTCATGTCCCCGGCCCAGGCCTCGGCCAGGGTGCGCCCGGCGGCGTCGCGGATGTGCTCGGCCACCGGCAGGTCGGTGGTGTGGAAGCCGGTGGCGAAGACCAGCACGTCGGCCTGCGCGGTCCGCCCGTCCGCGGAGATCAGGGTGTTGCCCTCGATCCGGACCAGGCCGGAGTCGACCAGGGTCACGTTCGGCCGGGCCAGGGCCGGATAGTAGGTGTTCGACAGCAGGACCCGTTTGCAGCCCATCACGTAGTCGGGGGTCAGCCGGGCGCGCAGTCCGGGATCAGCGATCCCCTTGGCCAGGTTGCGGATCGCGAGCGCCTGGGCCCGGCGCAGCAGTTGCGGGTGTTTCGTGAACGCGCCGACGGTCGCCTCCCGGGAGAGGTAGAGGCCGAGCCGGGCCATCTTCTGCGTGCCGGGGATGTGGCGATACAGCCAGTGTTCGGCGGGCGTCAGGGCCCGGTCGCGGCGGGCCATCACCCATGCGGGGGTGCGCTGGAACAGGGTCAGTTCGCTGACTCGCTCGGCGATCGCGGGCACCAGCTGGATCGCGCTGGCCCCGGTGCCGACGACGGCGATCTTCTTACCGGCCAGGTCGTAGCCGTCGTCCCACGCTCCGGTGTGCAGGACCTTTCCCGGGAAGTCCTCGATGCCGGGGATGTCAGGGACCGAAGGGTCGGCCAGCGGCCCGGTCGCGCCGATCAGGATCCGCGCGGTCAGCTCGCCCCGGCTGGTGTGCAGCCGCCAGCGTTGCGCGGCCGGGTCCCAGCGCGAGTCGAGCACCGTGGTGTCGAACCGAATCAGTGGGCGTATACCGTAACGGTCGGCCACGCGTTCGAGGTAGCCGCGGATCTCCGGCTGGCCGCAATAGCCGCGGGTCCAGGCCGGATTGGGCGCGAAGGAGAACGAGTACAGGTTCGACGGCACGTCGCAGGCGCAGCCCGGGTAGGTGTTGGCCCGCCAGGTGCCGCCGACCGAGCCGGCCCGCTCCAGCAGCACGAGATCGTCGAACCCTGCCTCGCGCAGTTTGATCGCCGCGCCGAGCCCGCCGAATCCGGTGCCCACGATCGCGATCCCGACCTCGGCCGGCAGCCCGGCCGGGGCGGCGTCGGCGGGCACGTCGGCCGGCGGGAACGGCGGCGCGCCGACCCCGGACAGGCGCCAGCGTCCCCACAGGTCCCGGTCCTCGATCCGGCACGGGACAACGGGATACCCGACTGTCGCAGGGTCCTCATCGTCCTGTGCGGGCGGGGTGATGCGCAGCGTTCCAGTCGCGTTCGCGCCATCGGGCAGGTCCGATTCCATCCGGCCGTACCAGTGATAGCGCCCGTCGATCGGCTCGAAGCGCCCGCGCAGGTCGACCCGGGCCTGATATTCGCCGCCGCCGTCCACGGTCAGGACGGCCGGACCACGGTAGCCGTCACCGCCGCGGTCGCCATCGCCGTCCACGCCCGAGCTCTCCGCGGTCATCGGTAGTCCCTCTCCATCGTCGTGGCCGCCGCCCAGACCAGCTGGGTCACGTACGCGACCACGTTCGCCTTGCTCATCGACCGGCGCCGCAGCCACCACTCGCCGGTGCCCTGGACCAGGCCGACGATTCCGTACGCCCACACCTCCGCGCCGCCCGCGTCCATCGCCTTGTCCCGCAACACGTCGCCGAGCACCCGGCTGAGCGTCGAGGCGATCAGTTCCCGGTCGTCGTGCACGGGATCCGGGTCGCTGACCTTGCCGGCCGAGCGCCGGGCCAGCAGCCAGTACAGGTTCGGGAACTCGTCCAGGATGCCGAAGTAGGCCTCGACCGCGGCGTAGATCCGCTTCTCGGCCACCACGTCCGTGTCCAGGATCGGCACCAGGCGGGCGAAGAGCAGCTCGGTGGCCCGCTCGCCGAGCGCGGCGACCAGGGCGCCCTTGTCCTCGAAGTAGCGGTAGAGGATCGGTTTGGACACGCCGGCCGCGGCCGCCACGTCGTCCATCAGGAAATCCGGGCCGCCCACGGCCAGCACCCGCAGCGCGGCGTCGACGAACTCGGCCCGGCGCAACGCCCGGTGCGCGCTCCACCGGTCCCGGCGCGCGTCGGCGGCGCCCTCGCCCTTGTCGGTCTTGACTTTCCGGCTCACCTCGCGCACGCTACCAGAAGTTACTGTTACTTCAAGTCATAGCTTGGCATTGGCGTCCCGGCCGGCCCGCGCCCCGGGCGCACGCCACCGCACCGACCACACTCTTTGGGGGTCCCATGGCCGTCGCCGACCGGCTGCTGCGCTCTAGCGCGTCCCGTTTCTACGACCCCGAAGTGGACGTGGACTGGTCCGCGCCGCCGGTCGAAGGGCTCGACTACGTCCTGGACCACCGCTGCTCGCTCTACGGCACCGGCCTGTGGAAGGGCCTGACGCCCGAGCAACGCAGGGAACTGGGCAAACACGAGGCGGCCAGCATCGCCGGCGTGGGCCTGTGGTTCGAGCTGATCCTGATGCGGATGCTGGTCCGGCTGGCCT
Organism: Actinocrinis sp.; assembly: GCA_035943635.1. GTDB lineage: Bacteria > Actinomycetota > Actinomycetes > Streptomycetales > Catenulisporaceae > DASZBX01. The sequence goes on from DASZBX010000146.1 coordinate 75,219, forward strand.
ACGAGGGCGACCCGACCGACCCGCGAATCCAGTACGCGCTGACCGAGACCGCCGAGGAGTGCCGGCACACGATCATGTTCGCCCGGATGGTGACCACGCTCGGCGCCCCCGCGTACGGTCCGCGCCCGCACATCCACCGGCTCGGCCGGGTCCTGCCGACCCTGACCCGCGGCCCGGCGATGTACGGCTCGATCCTGGTCGCCGAGGAGGTGACCGACCGGCTCCAGCGCGAACAGGTCGACTCGCCGCTGATCCAGCCGCTGGTGCGGATGGTCAACCGGATCCACATCATGGAGGAGTCCCGGCACATCGGCTTCGCCCGCACGCAACTGCTGGCCGAGGTGGGCGGGCTGAACCGGGTCGAACTGCGGTTCCAGCGGCACCTGCTGGCGTATGTCGCCTACATCATCTGCCGCAGCCTGATCAACCCGCAGGTCTACGCCGCGGTCGGCATCGACCCGCGCGAGGGACGGCGCGCCGCGCTGTCGAACCCGCAGTACCGCGAGACGCTCCGGTTCAGCGGCGAGAAGATCATGCCGTTCCTGCGCGAGGCCGGATTGATCGGCGGGTCTGGGATGTATTGGTGGAAGCAGTCTTTCCTGGTGTAGCGGCACGGGCTGTACGGTGATGGGCAGCGGGCGGCGGATGATCACCCTCCGCCCCGCCGCTCGTATAGTCTGCGCCTGTGTCCCAGCCCGCTCATTCCACGCAGGCCGCCGAAGTCGCCGAGCCCGCTCAAGCCGACGCGCCCGTCCGCTTCGCCCCGGTCCCGCCCATCGGCGCGGGCGGGAACCTGCTCGCCGAGATCGACGCGTGGCTCACCTCGGAGGCTCTGCGCGCCCTGGTCCAAGCCTTCGGCGGCGACCCGGACCTCCCGACCGCCGACCGCACCGGCCGCATCGCCCCGCCCGACCGCCGAGACCTCCTGACCCGCATCGACCGGCTCTACGCCTTCACCGACCGCTGGGACGTGCGCCAAGGCCGCGAGCGCAACCTGGTCGGCGACCTGGAACTCACCCCCTCCCAGCGCGACCTGGCCAAGTCGGCCGGCGAGGCGCTCGGCCTGCGCGGCCCGGAAATCCTGCGCTTCGACCACTACGACCACGTCCTGATGCTCGGCGGCCTGATCCGCGCCTGCCTGGCCCGACCGGCCACCGCCGCGCTGCTGCTGCGCCCGGGCACGGTCCCCGGCCGGACGATCACGGCCGGCACGATCACCGCGCTCGGCGGCCACCGCCCGTTCGCCGGAGACGAGTTCGACCAGGCCACACGCGAAGGCCTGGCCGACGTGACCGAGGAGTACCAAGCCCAGGACGCGGGCACCCGGCGGGCGTTCGGCCTCGGCGAACCGTCCGCGGTCGAGCACCACGACTCCGACCTGCCCGGCGGCACCTGGGGAATCCGCACGTACCAGTGGCAGCCCCCGCACGGCGGTCCGGCCGTGCCGGTCCGGGTCGTCGCGGCGCCGTCCAGCGAACCGGGCCTGCGCCGGGCCAACACCCCGGACTCCTACGCCTTCTTCGCCGCCCGGATCGCCGACCTGGCCCCCGGCGCCAAACTCCTGCTGCTGAGCACCGCGATCCACGTGCTGCCGCAGCACCTGGCCGCGCTGCGCATGCTCGGCCTGCCGTATCGGGCGCAGATCGACACGGTCAGCGCACGGGCCGGATCCGTGCCCGGCATGCCGCTGGCGAACTTCACCCCGACCAAGTACCTGCTGGAGATCCGCTCCACGATCAGGATACTGCAGCAGCTGGTCACAGAGCTCTGACTGTCGGGCGCGGCGGCTACTCCCGCCCACGCAGCTTGTCCAGGTCGCGCCGCTCGCGCTTCGTCGGCCGGCCGGCCCCGCGGTCCCGGATCCCGACCACCGCGGCCGACTCCCGGGTCGGCGGCGGCGGGCTGTGGTCCACGAAGCACTCGGCCGCGACCACGGCGCCGACCCGCTTGCGCACCAGCTTGGACACCACCACGATCCGCTCCCGGTCCTCCTGCCGGACCCGGACCTTGTCGCCGACCTTCACCGCCTGGGCCGGCTTGGCGCGCTCGTCGTTGACCCGCACGTGCCCGGCCCGGCACGCGGCCGACGCCAGCGAGCGGGTCTTGGCCAGCCGGACCGACCAGATCCAGCTGTCGACCCGAACCGGTCCCTCGTCTACAGTCACCCGCCCGATTTTAGTGGCCCGACCGGGCGGAAACGGTCACGGACCGGGCCGCGCGCCGTCCCGGGTCAATCCCCCGCGGTTTCCGGGCCGATGTAGGTGGCCAGGATCGTCGACTGGTCGGGCGTGACGTTCACCTGGGTCGCCCGCAGCCTTGGGTGGTCGAGCCAGTGCACCCTCGCGTGGTCGACATGCTTCGCTGTCCCTTCTCCCGTTTTCGGCCACAGCACTAGACCCAGGACTGGAACCACATATGGCTGGACCAGTCGACCGTACTGATCGTCTGCCCGGTATAGAGCGGGTAGAAGTAGATGAACAACGCCACGACCGACACGACGATCGTCCCGGCCCCCGCCGCGCCCCACGACCGGCGTGCCGAGGACGCGTCCGCCCGGCCGAGCACCGCGCCCACGACCATCGTCGCCGACAGGGCCATGAACGGCGCGAACGCGACCGCGTAGAACGAGAAGATCGTGCGTTCGGCATAGTGCATCCACGGCACGATGCCCCACGCGATTCCGCACAGGATCGCCCCGGCCCGCCAGTCCCGCCGGGCGATCCAGCGCCAGAGCAGGAACAGGATCCCGGCCGTCGCGACCCACCACAGCAGCGGGTTGCCGAGCGCCAGCACTTCCTGCGAGCTGCCGTTCGTGCCCCCGCCGACGGGGCACGCGCCGTATCCCGGCTTCGGATCGCCGCAGTAGTAGAACGCGACCGGCCGGCCCATCACCAGCCACGACCACGGGTTCGACTGGTAAGGGTGCGGGACGTGCTGATTGGCGTTGAACAGGTACTGCTGGTCGACGTAGTGCCAGAGCGACCGCAACGGATCGGTCCAGGCCGGCCAGAAATCCGACGGATTGCCGGCCGCCCAGAAACGGAAGTAGCCGCCGCCGTTCGAGGTGTCGAAGAACCACCCGGCATACGAGGCGACGAATGTGCCCACCATCAGCGCCGGCAGCGACAGGACCGCCCAGACCAGGTCGCGCAGCGCGGTGGACACCCTCGGCTCGCGCACCCCCACGGCCCGGCGCGCGCCCGCGTCCCACAGCAGGCTCAGCAGCACGAACCCGAAGCAGAAGAACACCCCGTTCCACTTGGTCGCCGCGGCCAGGCCCAGGCACAGGCCGGCCAGCAGCCGCCACGGCCGGATCCCGAGCCGCGGGCCGTGCTCCGACACCGGCAGCAGCCCGACGCCGCGTTCCTCGCGCCAGGCCGCGAACCGCGCCCGGGTCTGGTCCCGGTCCACCACCAGGCAGGAGAACCCGGCCAGGACCCAGAACATCAGCAGGCCGTCCAGCAGCGCCGTCCGGGCCATCACGAACGCGAGCCCGTCGAACGCGAGGAACAGTCCGGCGACGGTGCCCAGCAGCGTGGAGCGGAACATCCGGCGGCCGGTGCGGGCCAGGATGTAGATCGCGACCGTGCCGAGCAGCGCCTCCATCACCCGCCAGCCGACCGGGTTGAACCCCCACAGCTTCTCGCCGGCGCCGATCACCCACTTGCCGAACGGCGGGTGCACGACGTACTCCGGGCAGCCGTCCGGCACGCAGGTGAAGTCCGCGGCGCCGTTGTGCCCGAAGGCGCTGCCGGTGCCCGCGAGCGCGGCGTCGGACTTGGTCGCGACCCAGCTGTGCTCCCAGCCGTAGACGTACATCGACCAGCCGTCCTTGGCGTAGTACGTCTCGTCGAAGACGATCCCGTCCGGCTTGCCCAGGTTCCAGAACCGCATGAACCCGCCGATCAGGGTCACCGCCAGCGGCAGCACCCAGCCCGCGCCGCGGAAGAACTCGGGGTAGAACGCGGGCACCAGCCGCTCGCGCAGCGCGGACCTGGGCGGCGGGAAGACGGTCCCGGCCGGGCGCATCCAGTTCCGGCCGTGTTCCTGGCCCGGCCGGGGCCTGCGGCTGCCGGCCCGCGCGGCCGGGCCGCGCGTCGACGGTCCCGACTCGACCAGGCCGGAATGGTGCGGCGCCCGGCGCTGCGGGCCGAGGCCGTACACGGTCTCCGTGGTGTCGACATCGACCCGGCCGGGCCGGACCGCAACGTCCGCGAGGGCGACGGGGCCCGGGGCGTCCGGCTCGGGGCCCCCGCGGCCGGATCTGAGATCGCTGTTCACCCCGGATATGTTAGGGACCGGGCGGGCCGGGAGTCGCGCCCATACCAACAGCAGGGCAGATCACGCCTAAACCATTACCTAAGACCTCTGCCGAACCCGCCGGCCGTCGCAGGGGTCTACCGCTTCAGTGACCTGACTCACTCGGCGCCGGCCCGGCGCCGCCCGCCGGGCCGCGGTGCTCCGCGAACCGGTGCAGGATCCGGTCCAGGTCGGCGAGCTCGGCCGGGGGCAGTTGGCGCACGGCCTCGGGCGCGCGGGTCAGGATGCGGGTGGCGCGGGCCGCCTCTATCCGGCCCTGCTCGGTCAGCGCGACGATCCGGGCCCGGCGGTCGTCCGGGTGGATCGTGCGCTCGGCCAGGCCGCGCTGGACCAGTTCGTCGACCAGCACGGAGGCCCGCGGCGCGTCGGTGAGCAGCTCGGCCGCCAGTTCCTTGCAGGTCATCGCCCGCTTGCTGATCCGGCGCAGCGCCTTAACCTTGGCCAGGCTCATCCCGAGCGCCTCGACCGCTTCGCGCTGGCGCTCGTTGACGTGGACCAGGTCGCGCATCACCTCCCACACCCGGTCGGCCAGCGCGTCGTCGACCTCCTCGGCCTCGTCGGCCGAACGCGGCTGCACTGTCGCGGCGGACTGCGTCGTCCCCCTCTGAGCGGTTGCCATGGTCCTCACATCCCGGTCGTCGTCGGTCCGCCCTCGAACGCGGCGGCGGCCCGCTGCGCGGTCGCCCTCGCCCAGCCGCTGGTGGAGATGATACCAAGCGCGAGGACGCAGAGCCCGGATCCACTCATGATGTACCAGCCGACCTTGGCCGCGTCGGTGAACGAGGTGTGCGCGGAGGCGTGCAGCCGGCTGGCCACGGTCGCGCCGATCAAGGCCACGCCGAGCGAGCTGCCCAGCTGCCGGCTGGTGGAGGCGAAGGCCGCCGCGACGCCGGCCTGCGAGCGCGGCATCCCGGACACCGCGGCGTTGGTGATCGGCGCGTTCACCAGGCCGAAGCCGATCCCGAACAGCGCGTACCAGACCAGCAGCACCGGCACGGACGTGGTCTGGGTGAACGTCGACATGCCGAACGCCGCAATGGTCAGCAGCGTGCCCGCGACGACCAGCGGCAGGCGCGCGCCGCGGCCGGCCACCAGGCGGCCGGAGACCGGGGCGAAGATCGCGACCATGGCGGCCATCGGCAGCGTGCACAGGCCGGCCACCAGCGGCGAGTAGCCGCGGGCGTCCTGGAGGTAGAGCGCGTTGACGAACAGGAACCCGGACAGGCAGATGAAGGCGGTCACCGCGATCAGGGTGGCCCCGCTGAACGGGACGCTGCGGAAGAACCGCAGGTCGATCAGCGGCTCGGTCCGGCGCTGTTCGTAGACCACCAGCGCCACGATCGAGACGGCGGCGAGCGCGAACAGGCCCAGGATCTCGGCCGAGGTCCAGCCGTGGCCGGGCCCCTCGATGATCGCGTAGATCACGGACGCGAGGATCACCACGACCAGGCTCTGCCCGACCGGGTCGATCCGGCGCGGGCGCGGGGCCCGGGACTCGGGCACGAACCGGGCGGTCAGCACCAGCGCGGCCAGCCCGACCGGCAGATTGACCCAGAACACCGAGCGCCAGCCGGCCGAGTCGACCAGCAGCCCGCCGAGCACCGGCCCGAGCGCCATGGACAGTCCGATCACCCCGCCCCAGACCCCGATCGCCCGGGCTCGTTCCTTGGGGTCGGTGAAGGTGTTGGTGATGATCGACATGGCCACCGGGTTGAGCATCGACCCGCCGAGCGCCTGGACGACCCGGAACGCGATCAGCCAGCCGAGGCTGGGCGCCAGCCCGCAGAGCACCGACCCGGCGGTGAACAGCACCAGCCCGATCTGGAAGATCCGCCGCCGGCCGACCCGGTCCGCGGTGGACCCGGCCAGCAGCAGGAAGCTGGCCAGGACCAGGGTGTAGGCGTCGATCACCCATTGCAGCCCGGCGACCTGCGCGTTCAGGTCCCTCTGGATCGACGGCAGGGCAATGTTCACGATGGTGACGTCGATGCCGACGATGAACAGGCTCATGCAGCAGATCGCCAGGATGAGCATCCGCCGGTTGCGGGACAGGGACGAACCCTGGGCGTCGGCCGGCGGGGAACCGGCTGCCGTGACGGTGGTGGGCGAGGACGCGGACACTGGCGCTCCCAGGAGGAGGAGGGACGGGGACCGGGCGCGGGTGGGCGGACCCGCGCAGGTCTATTCATGAGACTCTAACAATAATTGTGAGTGTACAACTAGTTCGGGGTGGGCCGCCAGCCGCATCGGTCGCCATGGTCGGGAGCGGCCGGTCACCAGGGAACCGGGCCGTCCGAATCGGTGAACGTGCCGGTCAGCTGGTTGTCCTGGGTTGACGACCCGGTCAGCAGCGCGGCCCGCACGATCGCGGCGGCGCCCTGAGGCTTTGTCGGCGTCGCGTGCGCCGAGGTAGACGGTGTGCCCGGCGGCGAGCAGTTGGCGTGCGGTTTCGTAGCCGAGGCCCTTGTTGGCCCCGGTGATCAGTGTTGTCGTCATGCCTCCACCTTGCGGGCGTGATGGGTGGGCAACAACTGCATCCGTCTTCCTGGTAACGGCAGTACCAGGCGCGCGGCGGGGCTGGTTGGGATGATGGACGGATGAACGGCCAGACGGTGAACGGCGCGGGCGAACTCGGCACGATGCTGCGCGCGTGGCGGGATCGGATGAGCCCGGGGCAGGTCGGGCTGTCTGTGAACGCGCCGAGGCGGGCCGCGGGGTTGCGGAGGGAGGAGTTGGCGGTTCTGTCGGGGGTGTCGGCGGATTATCTGGTCCGGTTGGAGCAGGGGCGGGCCACGGCGCCGTCGGCTCAGGTGTGCGCTGCGCTGGCGAGGGCGCTGCAACTGTCCGATGTCGAGCAGTCGCACCTGTTCCGGCTCTCCGGGCATGCCGGGGGCGACGGTCTGATCAGTAGGCAGATTCCTGCGAGTGTTCGCAGGCTGACGGAACGCTTGGATGACCATCCGCTGGCCGTGTACGACGCGATGTGGAATCTGGTGCTGTGGAACCGGTTGTGGGCTGCGTTGTTGGGCGACCCGTCGGTTCTGGCCGAGTATGAGCGGAACGTGTTGTGGCGGCATTTCGTCGGCGGGGGAAGCCGGGTGGAGCACGCGGGCGAGGACGGCGAGGCGTTCGAAGCGGCGGCGGTCGGCGACCTGAGGTCGGCAGTAGGCAGATATCCCGATGATTCCGACCTGCGCGGCCTGATCGAAGACCTGACCCGCGCGAGCAGCCGATTCCGCGAAGTCTGGGCCAGAAACGCCGTCGCACACCACGACCAGGCGACGAAGACGGTGATTCACCCGCAGGTCGGGAGAATCGAGCTGGATTGCGACGTACTGGCCAGCCAACGCGGCGACCTGCGGATAGTCGTCTACACGCCGCACGCCGGAACCGACGCCGAGGCCAAACTCGATCTGCTGGCCGCTATCGGAGCCCAGACCGTCAAGGCCTGATCGGGCCTGGGCCGAGCGCTCGGCCAGCGCTCGGCCCAGGTGGCAGTTCCTCAGCTGCGCCCGTCCTACTCCGAGGCCGACTCCGTCCCCGCCTGCGCCTGCGCGCCGATGCCGGTGGCCTCGGCCAGTATCCGGGCCAGGTCTTCGGCCAAGCCCTGTTCGTCCATCGTGGCGCTGGGTTCGAACTTCTCGATCGGGATGACGTCCGGGCACTCGGCCCGGTGGGCCACCGCCTCGGGGTCCAGGTAGGCCTCGCGGAACTGGTCGACCAGGTCGGGCAGTTGTGCGTCCCAGGCCTCGTGGGCCGCGGCGGACAGGCCGCGGGTGTCGGCGGTGAAGTGCGCCCACGCGGTCAGGACCGGGGCGAACTGGTCGAGTTGGCGCTCGGTCAGGGCCAGGTGGTTGATGCTCTCGCCGTCCAGGGTCAGGGCCAGCGCGAGCGGACCGAAGCCGCACGGGCCGCGTTCGCCGACGACCGCCACGTCCGCCAGGACCGTCACCAGCTGACCGGCGAACTCCGGGTCGGCCAGGTCGGCGGCGCGCGGGGAGGCCAGGAAGCCGCCCACCGCCTCGCGGACCTGGGCGACGTAGTCGGTGGCGGGCTCGGAATCGTGGTCGCAGCCGGCGCCATGGGCATGAACATGCGCGTGATCATGAGAGTGATCATGAGAGTGGTCATGATCGTGCTCGTCCTCATCCTCGATTGGCAGGAGCTCCAAGCGCACGGCGAGCAGCGGCCAGAACAGCTTCGGGTCGCTGAACTGGGCCTCCTCGTCGTCCTCGTCGAAGAAGTCCTCCGGTTCGCGGCACAGCAGCAGTTCCAGCACGTCCTCCAGCCGGGTGCGGGCCTGCGCCGGGTCGAGTTCGATCTCGCGCATCGCCTGGGTGTCCGCGATCTCGGACTTCAGTTCCTCCGGGTCGAAACCGAGGTGCATGGTCAGAGTGACCAACTCCCGGCCTGCGCCGTGCATGATCAGCGCGGTCAGGACGTGCACCTCGCCGGCCCGGTCGAACGCCAGGCTGATCAGTTCGCGGTCGCCGAACTCGTCCGCGGCGGCGAACAGGCCGCAGGGGGACGGTTCGTGCGCGTTGGCCAGCCAGGCCGGTTCCTTCACGCCGCGCTCGGTCAGCGGTTCGGCGGCGGCCAGGGCCAGTTCGCGGGTCCACTCCTCGCCGACCGAGGCCAGCGCGCGCAGGGCGGCCAGGGCCGCGGGCCGGCGCTGGGATTCGAGGTAGTCGAGCAGGCCGGTCAGTTCGAGCTCGAACAGCTCGTCCGGGTCCGGCTCGGCCTCCGGCTCCTCCCAGGCGGCGTCGAACATGCTGCCGAGCAGGTCGGAGGCCCACAGTTCGGCCGCCAGGGGGTCGGTCAGGGCGACCAGCTGCTCCGCGTCGGCCAGCAGCGGCGCGAACGGGGAGGCGGGCTCGGGCCGGGCCGGGTGGTGCACGGTGCGTTTGGGCTTGCGGCTACGGCTTACGGGACTCATGGGTCGATTCTGGCAGACCGGGCGGCCCGGGTCGGGCGAGTTGGGCGAGGTTGTGGACGACCGGCGGCCCGCCGCGATTGCCGGTGGATTGCCGGTGGGCGTGCCCGGCCTGCACCATCGTCCGGGTCCGCCCGGCCCTGATCAGCGGTGGTACACCCGCTGCGCGTTGCCCTGGGCGATCATCAGGGCGATCCGGGCGGCCTCGTCCGGCGGCAGCGCCATCTCGCCGAGCAGGCCGCTCAGGCTCTGCCGGAACAGCACGGCGCCCAGGAAGAACAACTCGGGCAGGCCGTAGGCGTCGGAGGAGTACAGCACCTTGCCGTACGGGGCCAGTTCCAGCAGCTCGGCCAGCGCATGGCGGGCACGGTACCCGGTGTGCGGGATCGCGAGGCCCACGTCGCAGAACACGTTGTCGAACACCTGGGCCAGGTATCCGGCGTGCCGCTGGAACGGGTACGTGTGCAGCAGCAGGATCGGCACCTCGGTGGGCGCCAGTTCCCGCAGCAGCGGGGTCAGCAGCACCGGGTCGGACTCGCCGAGGTTCAGGTCGGCGTCGCCGAAACCGGTGTGCACCTGCAACGGCAGGCCGTTGTCGATGGCGCAGCCGATCAGGTAGCGGATGATGGTCGGGTCGGTCAGCCGGGGCCGGCGGGCCGGCGGGCGGTCCGGCGCGTGGTCGGCCTTGGCCTGGTCCGCGCGGGCGGAGCCGAGGAACCCGGACACGGCGTGCACCAGCGCGGCGCTGCTGGCCTGGCGCGGGGGCAGGGCCAGGCCGCAGCGGTATCCGGCGATGGTCTTGGCCGCGACCGCGCCGGGGGCCAGGCGGCCGATCGCGGCGGCGACCCGGTCCGGGAACTCGCCCGGCTCGATCGGCTCGGTGGCCAGTTCCTCGGCGATCGACTCCAGCCGCAGCACGCTGCGGGTCGGCACTTCGGCCAGTTGGCCCAACAGGCTCGGGTCGCTGGTCGCCCCGATCGGGCCGGTGTCCACGAACATGCCGGACAGCCCGGCCGCGGTCAGGAACCGGCGGCTGACCTCGGACCAGCCCAGTTCGGTGCGCCGTTCGAGGTACGCGTCGGGCGTGGCGAAGGGCTTGAGGCCGAGCACCGGCGCGCAGCGGCGGCGGATCTCCATCCCGACGCCGGAGTCGAACAGGGTGCCGCCGCGCGGGCCGGCCGAGTTGCCCTCGGTCAGCAGGGCCTCGAAGGCCGGGCGGTCCAGGTCCGCGGTGACCACGCCGTGGCAGTGGTGGTCGAGCAGCGGCAGGGCGCTCAGGTCCGGGCCGGGACCGGTCTCGGTCCCGCTCTCGTCGTCCACCACGTGCTCATGCCCCCATCGGTCTGCGGTCGGCCGGCCGGTCACCGGTCGCTCATGTCTGTCCATGATTACTCATCGAGCATTTCGTGCGGATCACGCGGGCCGGTTTGGCCCTCCGGTTCGCGTCCGCGGGCGCCGATCGCGCTCGCCTCGCGCTCGGCGGCGTCCGTGCCGGTGCGCGACAGAACGGCCAGTCCGGCGACGAACAGGATGATCAGCGACAGCAGCGCCTGCCGGAACGAGCCGGTCACGTCCACGACCACGGTGAAGATCAGCGGGGCCAGCCAGGACGTGCCCTGGTTGCAGATCTCGTAGAGGCTGAAGAAGGTGCCTTCCAGCCCGGCCGGGATCATCGCGGTGAACAGCGGCCGGGCCAGCGACGCGACGCCGCCCAGGCCGACCGCGACCGCCACGCCGAGCACCAGCGCGTCGGTCTGGCTGTGCATGAACCCGTAGCCGTAGACCAGGACGAAGCACCAGAGCACCAGCACTGCGGACAGCACGCGTTTGGCGCCGAACCGCAGCGCGAGCCGGCCGACGCCCAGGGCGCCGCAGATCGCCACGAACTGGATCATCAGGATGAGCTTGAACAGGAACGGCGAGGCGTTGGTGGTGTCGTTGTCGAACAGTTCGTGCGTGATGTACGTCGACGCGAGCGCGATGACCGCCGACACGGCGTCGGAGAAGAGCAGGAACGCGATGAGGTAGCGGCGGGTCTGCGGCATGTCGCCCAGCAGGCGCAGCGTGCCGCGCAGTTCGGTGAACGCCGAGCGCAGGCGGCGGCCGATCGGTGCCGCGGGCGTGGCGGAGCCGGGCGTACGGCCGGAGTCGACGACGCCCGTCCGGCGCAGCCGGCTGGTCGACAGCAGCCCGAACACCGCCCACCAGATGCCCGCGGTCAGGAAGCACCAGCGGACCATCGTGCCCTGGCCGACGCCCAGCGAGGCGTGCGACTGGACCATGACCAGGTTGACCGCGAGCAGCAGGCCGCCGCCGAGGTACCCGGCCGCGCTGCCCCAGGCCGAGATCCGGACCTGGTGCTCGCGCGGGGCGACGTCGCCGAGCAGGGAGTTGACCACGAAGTCGGCGACCCCGGCGATGAAGGTCAGCACCAGGAACAGCAGGCCGGCGTAGGCCCAGGCGTGGTAGCCGGTGGTGGCGAACAGGGCGCAGCTGGCGGATCCGGCCATGCAGCTGCCGGCGAGCCAGGACAGCCGGGCCCCGGAGCCGTCCACCAGCGCGCCGATCGGCGGCAGCAGGAAGAGCTGGACCACGGCCGCGGCGGCGATCATGAAGGAGGGGAACGCGTCCGCGCGCAGGACCACCGGCCCGACGCCGAACAGCACGCCGCGGTCACCGACCGCATTGGTGGCCAGGGCCAGCAGCCACGGGCCGAGCAGCGCGGCGGACATGGTGGTGAAGTAGGCGTGGTCGGCCCAGGAGAACAGGGCCCACGCGTTGACCGCCTTGCGGTCGGGCACCGCGCCACTGTCCGGCGCGGTTCGGGAGGCAAGGTCGGCATTCATCCGGGACAGGATGGCAGAACGCCCGGGCACGGTAAAGACGATGATTCCAACCGGCCCGGATTTGTTCCGGACCGGAGGTCAGATGGTTCCGGTGTCCGGGGCCCGGTATGGCGTTGTAGTGTGCACGGATGAGCACGATCGACCGGAAATTCTTCGACCGCCCGGTCCTGGAGGTGGCGAGGGATCTGCTCGGTCAGACCCTCGTGCACGAGGGCCCGGGCGGGCGGGTGGCGGTCCGGCTGACCGAGGTCGAGGCCTACGACGGGCCGGACGATCCGGGTTCGCACGCCTTCCGCGGCCGGACGGCCCGGAACGCGACGATGTTCGGCCCGCCGGGACACGTGTACGTGTACTTCACGTACGGCATGTACTACTGCGCGAACCTGGTGTGCGGTCCGGTGGGCCGACCTTCGGGGGTTCTGCTGCGGGCGGGCGAGGTGGCGCCGGACGGGATCGGGCTGGCCCGGTCGCGCCGGCCGAGCGCAACCGCCGACCGGGACCTGGCCCGCGGCCCGGCCCGGCTGGTGATGGCGCTGGGTCTGGGGCCGGAGTACGACGGCGCGGACGCGTGCGGGGACGGACCGATCACGCTCGTGCGCACCGAGAGCGGCCGCAAGCGCGCGGGGGCGGACGCCGAGCAGGCCGACCCGGTGATCCGGACCGGGCCGCGGGTCGGGTTGAGCGCGGCGGCGGACTGGCCGTGGCGGTTCTGGCTGGACGGGGAGCCGACCGTGAGCGTCTACCGCCCGGCCAAGCCGCGCGGCGCGAGGGTACGGACCGCGGCCGGCGACGCCGAACCGGTCGGCCCGATCGGCCCGGCTATCGCAGACCTCGCAGATCCCGCGGCGCCGATCGCGCCCGCACGCAAGAGCACGTAAGGAGACGAGTACCGATGTCACGCCGCGGCTGGATCCTGTTCGGCGCCCTGTCGATCATCTGGGGCATCCCGTATCTGCTGATCAAAGTCGTGGTCGCGGACATGTCGCCGGAGTTCCTGGTCTTCGCCCGGACCGCGATCGGCGCGCTGATCCTGATCCCGGTCGCGGCCCGGCGCGGGCAGCTGCGCCCGGCCCTGCGGGCCTGGAAACCGGTCGCGGCGTTCGCGGTCATCGAGATCGGCGGCGCGTGGCTGCTGCTGAACAACGCCGAGCAGCACATGACCAGCAGCCTGGCCGGGCTGCTGATCGCGATGGTCCCGCTGATCAGCACGGTCCTGGCCTGGGGGCTGGGCGACCGGGGCGGGCTGGCCGGACTGCGCCTGGTCGGGCTGGTCACCGGCCTGGCCGGGGTGGTCGCGGTGGTCGGGCTGAACCTGGCCGTGGGCACCACTCCCCTGCTGGCCGTGCTGGCGATGGTGGCCACCGCGGTCTGTTACGCCGTGGCCCCGATGGTCGCCGACCGCCGGCTGGGCGAGGTGCCGCCGCTCGGCGTGATCGCGCTGAGCCTGGCCGGGGTCGCGACCGCGTACCTGCCCGCCGCGGTCATCGGCGCGCCGCACGCCTGGCCGAACATCAGGGTGCTCAGTTCGGTGCTGGTGCTCGGCGTGGTGTGCACGGTGGCCGCGTTCCTGGTCTTCTTCGCCCTGATTGCGCAGGTCGGCCCGGTGCGGGCCACGTTCATCACGTATATCAACCCTCTGGTGGCACTGTTGTTGGGCGTCGCGGTGCTCGGCGAGAAGATCACCACCGGGATGCTGATCGGCCTGCCGCTGATCCTGGCCGGCAGTTACCTGGCCACGCGCAGGCCCGCGTCACAGCAGGCTGAGTCGGTGCCCGCAGGCCTGGAAACCGGGCTGGCCGAGGCGAGCACGCCGTAGGGCCCACGCCGGGGAATCCCTTAGCCGGTCAGCAAACCCGGCACACGGTCCGCTCGGCGTCGGCGTCGGCATCAACGCTGGCATCGGCATCGCGGATCCGCCGGAGTTCCGCCGTGATCAGGTCGGCCAGCAGTCCCGGCGCGCGCAGCGGCAACATGTGGTCGGCGCCCGGCACGATCGTCAGCTCGCAGCCGGGGATCCGCGCCGCGGCCGCCCGACCGCAGTCGGCGACCATCAGGTACTCGCGGTCGCCGAGCACCAGCCGGGTCGGGGCGCGCAGGTCCTCGAGTCGGCTGAACGTGTCCGGATCGGGTTGGAGGAACGGGTACTGCGCGTGCATTCCCCTGATCGCGCTGCGGATCTGCGCCTGCGCGGCCGGGCCGGGGTCGGCCGGTGCGAAGGTGCGCAGGCCCAGCTCCAGCAGGCCTTCGTCGTCGCCGTCCTCGACCAGGCGGCTGCACTCGGCGCCGAACCGGTCGCCCTGCGGCCAGGGGTACCCGGCGATGCCGGGCGCGACCAGCAGCAGGGACCGCACCCGCTCGGGCCGGGCCAGAGCCAGCCCGGCCGCGGTCGCGCCGCCGCTGCTGTGCCCCACGACGATGGCCCGCTCGACGCCGAAGTGGTCCAGCACGCCGATCAGGTCGTCGAGCGCGCGGAACGGCGCGGCCGGCGCCGGGGAACGGCCGTAGCCGCGGGTGTCGGAGCGGATCACCCGGGCGGCGAAGCGGAGCCGGGCGGCCACCTCGTCCCAGATCGCCGAGTCGCCCCAGCCGGGGTGCAGCAGGATGACCGGGATGCCCTCGCCGGCGTCCTCGGCCCACACCTCGCCGCTGTCCAGCGCAACCATGGTCTCCATATCAGGAGTATGAGCGCACCCCGGCGCCCGGGGCTACGGCGCTGAGCGGCCCGCCAGGGCGCGAGCCAGGCCGCGGCCTCGCGACGGCGCGACCGCCGCGCCGCGCGACCTCGCGTGCCGCGCACGCGCCGATCCGCGGCGCCACGGCTCAGACCCGCGCCAGGAACTCCCGGATCCGCCCGACGGCCAGGGTGGTCGCCGCCTCGTCGTAGTCGGGCAGGTCCGGGTCGGTGAACAGGTGGCCTGCGCCGGGGTAGCGGTGCAGGTCGCCGACGGCCGCCTCGGCGGCCAGGGACCGCGCGGCCTCGTCGTCGACCCAGGGGTCGTCCACGCTGGTGTGCACGGCGAGCGGCACCGGCGCGGGCCAGGGAGCGCCGAAGGTGGCGCTGGGCAGGGCGCCGTGCATCAGGATCGCGCCGCGGGCGCCGGGGCGGGTCTGCGCGAGCAGCTGGGCCGGGCCGGCGCCGAGGGAGAAGCCGAGGTAGACCAGGTCGGCCGGCAGGGGCTGGGCGTGGGCGGTGGCGCGCCGCCCGATCTCGTCGAAGCCCAGCTGGTCCCGGTAGGCGATCCCCTCGGTCAGGTCGTCGAAGGTGCGGCCGTCGTAGAAGTCCGGCACGTGCACGGTGTGGCCGTCGCCGCGCAGCCGGTCGGCGAAGGCGTGGACCCCGGGACGCAGTCCGAGGGCGGAGTGGAACAACAGGATCTCAGTCATACTGGACACCGTACAATTCAAACTGGACGATGTACAATAGGCGGATGGCGAACACCCGAACCCCCGGCCAGCGGGCCGGCCTGAGCCAGTCCGACGTCGTGGCCGCGGCGCGGGCGATCCTGCACGGCGAAGGCGTCGCGGCCGTGTCGATGCGCCGGATCGCGGCCGGGCTCGGCGTGGCGCCCAACGCGCTCTACAGCCATGTCGCCGACAAGGACGCGCTGCTCGACCTGCTGCTCGACAGCGCGCTGGCCGACATCGATCTGAGCCCGGCCGGCGGGTGGCGCGACTGCGTGGAGGCGGTCCTGGCCGACGTGCGCCGGGCCCTGCTGGCCGACGCCGACCTGGTCCCGCTGTTCCTGGCCCGGCAGACGATCGGCCCGAACGCGGTCCGGGTGGCCGAGACGGTCCTCGACCACCTGGACCGGGGCGGGGTGCGCGGGCCGGACGGGGTCCGCGTGTTCCAGGTGCTGCTGGTGCACACCGTCGGGGCGACCGCGTTCGAACTCGGCCGGCGCGACGACCCGGATCCCCCGGCCCGCCGCCGCCGGGGCCGCCAGACGGCCCTGGCCCTGGACCCGGCCGGGTTTCCGCACATGACGTCTCAGGCCACGGCGATGTCGCGGTACCCGGGCGACACCGTGTTCCGCCTCGGCCTGCGGCTGATCATGGACGGTCTCGCGGCATCCCGCTGAGCAGCGGACCGGCCGACCTCGGCCCGCCGCCGCCCGGCCGCGCCGAGGCAGTCAGTACCCTCAGTCCTCCGGGGAGATCAGGCTTCGAACGATCGCCTTGACCGAGTACTCCAGCGCGGCGGCGCGCTCGTCGCCGACCACGTTGCGCAGCGGGCCGTCCAGGAACAGCACCGCGAGGCCGTGCACGCCGCTCCACGCCGCGAACTCGGCCAGCGGGCGCCGCTGCGGCGGCATCAGGCCGACCGCGACCAGCTCGTCCAGCAGCTGGCCGAGCACCTGGAAGGCGTTGACCTCGTCGTAGGAGATCTCCAGCGGGTCGCCCGGCGCGGCGTCCTGGTCGCGGCAGAAGGCCGTGTTGAACAATCCCGGTTCGGTGAACGCGAAGTCGATGTACGCGTACGCGGCGGAGGTGAGCCGGGCCACGGCCAGCGCGCCGGAGCCGTCGGCCGGGCCGCACTCGCCGAGGCTCTCCTGCAGGATCCGGGCCAGGGCGCCCAGGGCCCGGCGCTTGACCTCGGTCAGCAGTTGATTCTGGCCGTCGAAGTAGCGGTACGCGGCGGTGGCCGAGACCCCGACCCGGCGGGCCGCCTCGCGCAGCACGACCGCCTCCGGGCCGCCCTGCCGGGCCAGCTCCAGCGCGGCCCCGGACAGGGCGTTGCGCAGGTCGCCGTGGTGGTAATGGGTCCGCGATACGGCGCTCTTCCTCGTGCTCATCCCTCCATGATGCCCGATATTGACACCGTTAACATTTCTCGGCAGACTGGGCCGCGGACAGAAGTTGACGTTGTTAACATATCTGCCCCGTTCCAGGGGCGCAGCTCGGGGAGGCCGTCATGCTCGGCACATTCGCAGATCTCGTCTACCGCAGGGCGAAGGTGGTGCTGGCCCTGGCCGGGATCGTCCTCGTCCTCGCGGCCGCACTCGGCATCGGGGCGTTCGGCAAGCTGGAGTCCGGCGGCTTCCAGGACCCGGCCGCGCAGTCCACCCGGGCGCAGAACCTGCTCGGCTCCGACTTCGGCGGGCAGTCCAACCTGGTCCTGCTGGTGCACGCGCGCACCGGGACCGTGGACGACCCGGCGGTCACCGCCGCGGGCACCAAGCTGGCCGCGCAGCTGTCGGCCGACCCGACCGCGTCGAACGTGGTGTCCTACTGGAAGACCCAGGCCCCGGCGCTGCGCTCGACCGACCGGACCGACGCTCTGATCACGCTGCACGTCCTCGGCGACGACAACCAGGTCGTCACCAACAGCAAGAAGATCGTGGCCGACTACGCCCAGGACACCAGCACGATCACCGTGCAGGCGGGCGGCTCCGAGGGGGTGGGCGTCGCGGTCAACGACCAGGTGACCAAGAGCCTCGGGCTGGCCGAGGGGATCGCCGTCCCGATCACCGCGCTGCTGCTGGTGCTCGCCTTCGGCAGCGTGGTCGCCGCGGCCCTGCCGCTGGCCATCGGCCTGACCGCGATCCTGGGCACGTTCGCCGAGCTGTTCATCCTCGGCAGCATCACCGACGTCTCAGTCTTCGCGATCAACCTCACCACCGCGCTCGGCCTGGGCCTGGGCATCGACTACGCGCTGCTGCTGGTGGCCAGGTTCCGCGAGCAGCTGGCCCAGGGGGCGTCGACGCACGACGCGGTGGTCGGCACCGTGACCACGGCCGGGCGCACGATCCTGTTCTCGGCCCTGACGGTGGCCGCGGCCCTGGCCTCGCTGCTGGTCTTCCCGCTCTACTTCCTGCGCTCCTTCGCCTACGCGGGCGTCGGGGTGGTGGCCATCGCGGCTATCAGCGCGCTGGTCATCGTGCCCGCGCTGCTGTCCCTGCTCGGCCCGAAGGTGAACGCGGGCAAGCTGCCCTGGTCCAAGGCCGACCGCGGCTCGGCCGCGCCGTTCTGGGGCCGGCTGGCCGCCGGGGTGATGCGCCGCCCGGCACTGACCGCGCTGCCGGTGGTCGCGCTGTTGCTGCTGCTGGCCTCGCCGCTGCTGCACGTCGTGTTCGGCACGCCGGACGAGCAGGTGCTGCGGCCCGGTTCGCCGGTGCGGGTGGTGGCCGACGCGCTGAACAACGACTTCGCCGGCAACCAGTCCAACGCGATCCAGGTGGTCAGCCCCGGGCGTGCCGGCGCGGCCGACGCCGCCGCGTACGTCAAGCGGCTGGACGCGCTGCCCGGCGTGGCCGGGGTGACGGTCCAGGAGGGCACCGGCGCGGACCTGTTCGTCGTGCTGACCGACCTGGCCGCCCCGGCGCCCGCAGCCCAGGACCTGGTCACCGACATCAGGGCCCTGCCCGGCCCCGGCGGCGCGCAGACGCTGACCGGCGGCAACACCGCGGTGCTGATGGACACCAAGCACTCGATCGCGGCGAAGCTGCCGCTGGCGATCGGCCTGGTCGCGCTGACCACGCTGCTGATCCTGTTCCTGTTCACCGGCAGCGTGATCCAGCCGGTGCGGGCGCTGCTGCTCAACTCGCTGTCGATCACCAGCGCGATCGGCGTGATGGTCTGGATCTTCCAGAGCGGGCATCTGGGCGGTCTGCTGGACTTCACCGCGCGGCCGATGGACACGAGTATGACGGTACTGATGTTCTGTATCGCGTTCGGCTTGTCGATGGACTACGAGGTGTTCCTGACCAGCCGGATCAAGGAGCTGCACGACCGCGGCGCGAGCCCGGCCGAGGCGGTCTCCGGCGGCCTGGCCCGGACCGGCCGGATCGTGTCGACCGCGGCGGCGCTGCTGGCGATCAGCTTCTTCGCGTTCGGCACCGCCTCGATCAGCTTCCTGCAGATGTTCGGCCTCGGCTGCGGCCTGGCCATCCTGATCGACGCGCTGCTGGTCCGCGGCATCCTGGTTCCGGCCACGATGCGGGTGCTGGGCCGGCACGCGTGGTGGGCCCCGGCGCCGCTGCGGGCGTTGCACCGGCGGATCGGGCTGAGCGAGGCGCAGGACGAGTCCGGCGTGGCCGAGGGTACGGCCCCGGGTTCGGATGCGGGTTCGGTCGAGAGCGAGGACCGGGACAGCGGTTCGGTTCTGCTGCGCAAGTAGCGCGTCACTCGGACAGACGCATTGGTCCGTTCAGGTGAGCCACAGCGCCGTCGGCTTCGGCCGGCGGCGCCTCGCTTTCCGAGGCCGCGTCCCGGGATCGTCCGCGGACTAGACGAGTTGCTCCGCAGACGACAAAGGGATGCGGCCGGCCGCGGCGCACGCCCAGCCACCACCGCTGAGCCGTTTCGCCGTGCACACCCAGCCGGCAGGTCAGCGCACCTACCAGCAACTCGGCTCAGGCGCCAGAATTCGGAACAACGCGTCTAGACTCGCCACTATGAAGATCGGCTTTGGCGCGCCCGTCGCGGGCGCTTGGGCTACCCCGGAGAACCTCGGCCGCTTCGCCGCGCGGGCGGAGGAGCTGGGCTACGACTCCCTCTGGACCTTCCACCGGCTGCTGATCGCGGCCGACGCCCAGATCGACCCGGTCTATCACAGCGTGCTGGATCCGTTGCTGGCGCTGACCTTCGCCGCGGCGAGGACCTCCCGGATCCGGCTGGGCGTGGCGATCGTGAACCTGCCGTTCGTCTCCCCGGCCTACCTGGCCAAGCAGGCCTCGACCCTGGACGTGCTGTCCGGCGGGCGGCTGGACCTGGGCCTGGGCACCGGCTGGTCGCCCGAGGAGTTCACCGCCAGCGGCGCGGACCCGGCCCGGCGCGGGGCCCGGGCCGAGGACTACGTGGCCGCGCTGCGCACCTACTGGGCGGACGAGGTCAGCCAACACGAGGGCGAGTTCTACACCGTGCCGCCGAGCCGGATGCTGCCCAAGCCGGTGCAGCAGCCCGGCCCGCCGATCCTGCTCGGCGGCGCGGCCCCGGCCGCGCTGCGCCGGGCCGGCCGGCTGGCCGACGGCTGGCTCAGCCGCAGCGCCACCGACCTGTCGAAGATCGCCGAGCAGATCGGCACGGTCCGGGCCGCGGCGGCCGAGGCCGGGCGCGACCCGGGGGCCGTGCGGGTGATCACCCGCGGCGTGGTGCGCACCGGGCAGCCGGCCGGCGCGGGCGCGGCGCACACCGACGAGAGCGGCGGACGTCTCCGGCTGTCCGGCACCTTCGCGCAGATCCAAGAGGACGCGGCCTGGCTCGGCGAGCAGGGCGTGACCGAACTGTTCTACGACCTGAACTGGGACCCGCTGATCGGCAGCCCCGGCGCGGACCCGGCCGCGGCGGCCGAGCGGGCCGAGGAGATCCTGGTGGGCCTGGCGCCGCGGTGACCGGCTGGTCCGGCACCCGGTCGCGGTCCGAAAGATATTGACGGCCCGGCCCCTCCGCCATTATCGTCACTCCGACGATAATTGGTTCGGAGGGGAGCCGCTACGGTGGACACGCTGCTGCATCACCTGGTCGACCCGCTCAACACCGTCCTGTTCGACTTCGGACAGGACGCGGTGAGCTGGGCCGAGCTGCTGGGGTTCGTCACCGGGGCGATCTGCGTGTGGCTGACCGTCCGCGTGCACGTGTGGAACTTCCCGATCGGGATCGCGAACAACGTCTTCTTCCTCGTCCTGTTCTGGACCGCGCACCTCTACGCCGACGCGAGCCTGCAGATCGTGTACCTCGTGCTGGCCGTGATGGGCTGGTGGGAGTGGCTGCACGGCGGCGAGCAGCGGACCGCGCGGGTGATCGGGCACGCCACGATGCGCCACGTCGCCGTGCTGCTCGTCCTGATCGTCCCGGCCACCTGGGCGCTGTACGTGATCCTCTCCCGGGCACACGACATCGCGCCGTTCTGGGACGCCCTGACCACCGCGCTCTCGCTCGCCGCGCAGTGGCTGCTGAACCTGAAGAAGTTCGAGAACTGGTACTTCTGGCTGGTCGCGGACGCGATCTACATCCCGCTCTACTTCGTCAAGGTGCTGTATCTCACCGGCATCGTGTACGTGCTCTTCATCAGCCTGTGCCTGCTCGGATTGCGTGCCTGGCGCGCCGAACTGGCCCGCAGCGGCGCCGCCGCGGGCGGGCCCGGTGCCGACGACGACGTCCACGACGCCGCGCCCGCCGCCGCGCCGTTCACCGCGGCGACCAAGCCGTCGGCGACCGGCGCATGAACGGGACCTTCCGGCACGGGATGGTGATCGGCAAGTTCTATCCGCCGCACGCCGGGCACCACTTCCTGATCCGCAGCGCCGCAGCCGCGTGCGAGCGGGTGTCGGTCGTGGCCATGGCGTCCGATGTCGAGTCGATCCCGCTGCACCACCGGGTCGCCTGGCTGCGCGAGGCCTACGCCGACCAGCCGCACGTCGCGGTGATCGGCTGGGTCGACAACCTGCCGACCGACTACAGCGACGACGCGATCTGGGCCGGGCACGTCGAACTCATGCAGGCCGCGGTGGACCACGGCGAGCACGCCGGGCGCCCGGTCGACGCCGTGTTCACCTCGGAGGACTACGGCGCGGAACTGGCCCGGCGGTTCGGCGCGGCCGACGTGCGGCTGGACCCGGTCCGGTCGAACTTCGCGGTCTCGGGCACCGCGATCCGGGCCGATCCGGTCGCGCACTGGGAGCGGATCGAGCCGCCGGTGCGCGGCTGGTTCGCCCGGCGGGTCGTGGTCCTGGGCGCGGAGTCCACCGGCACGACCACCCTCGCCCGGGACCTCGCCGCGGCGCTGCGCGAACGCGGCGCAGCGCACGCGCTCACCCAGTGGGTGCCGGAGTACGGACGCGAATTCACCGTGGCCAAACTGGCCGTCGCCAAGGCGGTCGCTGCGACGAAGGCCCAGGCGAACGCGTCTCCGGCGGTGAGCGATGTGGTCACGACGGGCGCGGCCGGGCCGACCATCTTCGACCTGGCCTGGACGGACCCGGACTTCGAGCAGGTCGCCCGGCGCCAGTGCGCGGACGAGGACGCCGCGGCCCGGCTCGGCGGC
The DNA here is from genome assembly GCA_035943635.1 of Actinocrinis sp. GTDB lineage: Bacteria > Actinomycetota > Actinomycetes > Streptomycetales > Catenulisporaceae > DASZBX01. The sequence goes on from DASZBX010000146.1 coordinate 97,300, forward strand.
CCGATCCTGGTCTGCGACACCGACGCCCTGGCCACCACGGTCTGGCAGCTGCGCTACACCGGCCACATCACCGAGCCGGTCCGCCGCATCGCCGCGCGGATGCCCGGGCGCGCGCTGTACCTGCTCACCTCCGAGGTGGGCGTGCCGTTCGAGGACGACGGGCTGCGCGACGGCGAGCACCTGCGCGCGTGGATGAACGACGAGTTCCGCTCGCTGCTCGCGTCGGCGGACGTGCCGTGGCTGGAGGTGCGCGGAGACGGGCAGGAGCGGTTGCAGCAGGCCCTGGCCGCGGTCGACAAGGTGCTGGCCGAAGGCTGGCGGCTGGCCGACCCGCTCGGCTGAGCGCGATGATCTAGTGTCGTGTACGGCACTGGTTGTGCTGGCGGCGGCGAATCGGCCGGTGATTCAATACTCGACATGACTTCTCCTGGCGTCGACGAGACCACTGCGCTGCTGGCCCGGATCGAGCAGTACTACGACGCCCTGCCGCGGCACAGTGCCCGGGCCGAGGACTTCGGGCCGCTGGTGTTGTTCGTCCGGGAGAGCAGGGGCTGGCCGTACTACGCGCGCCCGGCTGCGGGCCGGGCCGGGCCGGTCGGGCCGGGCGACGTCGACCGGGTCCGGGAGCGGCAGCGCGAGCTCGGCATCCCGGAGACCTTCGAGTGGGTGGACGAGCTCAACCCGCAACTGCGCGCGTCGGCCGAGAAGTCCGGCCTGACAGTGCACGAACACCCGCTGATGGCGCTGGACCCCGGCGCCGAGCTGCCGGCGGACCGGTCGGCGGACGGGCTCGCGGTCCGGATCGTCGGCCCGGACGACCCGGCCCTGCCCAGCGCGCTGGCCGTGCCGCGGCTGGCCTTCGCCGAACCGGGCACCGGGATCGGGGCCGGCGGCCGGGCCGACCTGGAGCAGATGCTCAGTGCCAAGGCGCACGACGGGTCGGTGGCGCACGTCGTGGCCCGGATGCAGGCGGGCTGGACCGTGGTGGCCGCGGCGGTGGACGACGGCACCGCGCTGTCCGCGGGCCAGCACCAGCCGATCGGCCGGGTGAGCGAGATCGTCGGGGTCGGCACCCTGCCCACGGCCCGGCGCCGCGGGCTCGGCCGCGCGGTCACCGCGGCGCTGGCCGCGGACGCCCGGACCGGCGGCGTGGACACGGTGTTCCTGTCCGCGGACGACGAGGACGTGGCCCGGATCTACGCCGGGCTCGGATTCCGCCGGATCGCCACCGCCCTGATCGCGGACGCGCCGCCGGCGATCCGGGAGTGACCGGCGTCCGGGCGTGCGCCGAGGACCGCCGCTGGCCGGGAAGGCGCAACCTCAGCATTTCCCTCGCGCACTCTTAGGCGCTGTTCAGCCGGACCGTTTATCGTGATCCGGATGGAAGAGAATCGTGCTCAACGAGTCGTCGACGCGCTGCGCGAGCGCGGGGTCAACGCGCATCCGGCCCGGGTCGGGGTCTACCAGTTCGGGGTCACGGTCAAGCTGCCGGACGGGCGCGAGGCGCAGTGGGACACCGACGGCACGGCCACGCTCGAGGCGCAGGTGATGCGGGACGGCGTGCTGGTCGGCTTCGTGCCGGTGATCGAGGGCTCGGAGGACTTCGACGAGCGGCAGGTGGTCGACGCGATCGCCGGCACCGACTACGACAAGCCGATCGCGACCCGGCGCACCACCCCCGCCCCGCCGAGCGCCCCGCTGCCGCGCGAGGGCGGGGTCTTCCGCCGCTTCCTGGGCGGTTTTCGGGAGCACTGACCGGGAGCGCTGACCGGGAGCACTGACCGGCAGTGCTCACCGGAAGCACCGACCGGGCGCGCCGGCCGACCGCGGTGACCCGAAACGCCCCGGCCGGCCAGTGATCGGCTGTCGCCCGGGGCGGTTCGCGTGCTGCCCTACTGCATTCCTCTACCTTTACCTCTTACGCCCACGGCCCGTGAGGCCGCTTCGCCGCCGAGCGTATCCCGGGCCGCCCGGCGCCCGGGCCGGATCGGCGCCGCAGTCACCCGTCCGAGCGAGCGGCCGCCTGCGCGCCGCCGGGCCGCACGCCCGGTCGCCGCTCCCCCGATCCCGCCCGTCCGGGCCGGATCCGGCGACGTCAGGGCGTCCCGCGGGTGCACAACGGCCGAACGGTGGATACCGGATCCGCTTTTCCGGTCGGCAAACTGGGCCGATCGGGCAAATCCGTACATTGTCACGTTCACTTCATTGCGCAGACGTGACTCTTTCCCGGATCTGTTATGGGAGGATCCCGGAGGACCCCGGCCACACCGTGGCCACGACCTCGGAAGGCGCGCCCTTGATGAGCAAGACCAGGACACAGGCGGCCGATGCCTTGGTGATCTTCGGGATCACCGGGGACCTGGCCCGCAAGATGACATTCCGTTCGCTCTACCGGATGGAGGCGGCCAACCGGCTCTCCTGCCCGATCATCGGGGTGGCCTTCGACGACTGGTCGCTGGACCAGCTGGTCAAGGCCGCCCGCGAGGGCGCCGGGGCCGGCGGCGAGAAGGTGGACGAGCACGTCTTCAAGCGGCTGGCCGCCCGGCTGAGCTACCTGCACGGCGACTTCTCGGACGCGGCCACCTACGAGCAGCTGGCCGAGCACATGAAGGACGTCAAGAAGCCGCTGTACTACCTGGAGATCCCGCCGTCCCTGTTCGCCACCGTGGTCAGCGGGCTGAGCAAGGCGAACCTGGCCGAGAACGCGCACTTCCTGATCGAGAAGCCCTTCGGCCACGACCTGCCCTCGGCCCAGGCCCTGAACAAGGAACTGCACGCGGTCATCGACGAAGACCAGATCCTGCGGATCGACCACTTCCTGGGCAAGCAGCCCGTGCTGGACATACAGTTCCTGCGGTTCGCCAACGCCCTGCTGGAACCGGTCTGGAACCGCGACCACGTCGCGGCCGTGCAGATCACCATGGCCGAGGACTTCGGCGTCGAGGACCGCGGCGCCTTCTACGACTCGGTCGGCGCGCTGCGCGACGTGGTGCAGAACCACCTGCTCCAGGTCCTGGCCCTGTACGCGATGGAGCCGCCGGTGGTCCCCGGCGCGGACGCTCTGTGGGACAAGAAGCTGGACGTGTTCCAGGCTATGGCCGACGTGGACCCGGCCAAGACCATCCGCGGCCAGTACGAGGGCTACCACGAGATCAAGGGCGTCAAGCCGGACTCGGACACCGAGACCTACGTGGCGCTGAAGCTGGAGATCGACAGCTGGCGCTGGGCCGGGGTGCCGTTCTACATCCGGGCCGGCAAGGCCCTGACCACCCGGGCCACCGAGGTCCGGGTCATCTTCAAGCGCCCGCCCCGGCTCGCCTTCCTGGAGCAGGGCCACCACACCGACCCGAACCAGCTGGTCATGCGGATCGACCCGGACCCGGGCCTGCGGATGCTGCTGCAGTCCAAGGCCGCCGACGGCCGCGGCACCCGGCCGGTGCACATGGACCTGCCGTTCGTGGCCGAGCTCGGCCGCCCGCCGGAGCCCTACGAGCGGCTGCTGCTGGACGCGCTCAAGGGCGACCGCTCGCTGTTCACCCGGCAGGACGTGGTAGAGGAGACCTGGCGGGTGCTCCAGCCGCTGCTGGACCGGCCGACGCCGACCGTGCAGTACGCGAAGGGGACCTGGGGCCCGGCCGAGGCCGAACACCTGCTGCGCGGCCACACCGGCTGGCACCTGCCGTGGTTGCCCACGACATAGCGGTACCCGGACGCACACACTGCTCCGATCGGCCCGGCGCGCGCACCGCGCCGGGCCCGCCCGCGCCCGCGGCGTCCGGAACCCGGGCCCCGGCGGCGGACCGAACACAGGTGCGGCAGACTTGCAGCACACGAGGAATCGACGACAGTCCCATATACGCAAGATCGAGGAGAATCACCTGATGGCTACAAGCAACCCGATGCAGCTGGGCATGGTCGGCCTCGGCCGGATGGGCGCCAACATCGTCCGCCGGCTGATGCGCGACGGGCACAGCTGCGTCGTCTTCGACCTGGACCCCAACGCGGTCAAGGCCCTGGAGGCCGAGGGCGCGGTCGCCGCGAGCTCGCTGGAGGACCTGGTCGGCAAGCTCTCCGAGCCGCGGACCGCCTGGGTGATGCTGCCGGCCGGCGAGATCACCGGCAAGACCATCGAGAACCTGGCCGAGCACATGAGCGAGGGCGACTCGATCATCGACGGCGGCAACTCGTACTACCGCGACGACATCCGCCGGGCCGCCGCGCTGCACGAACGCGGCGTGCACCTGATCGACGTCGGCACCAGCGGCGGGGTCTGGGGCCTGGACCGCGGCTACTGCCTGATGATCGGCGGCGACACCGAGCAGGTCGACCGCCTGAGCCCCATCTTCGCCACCATCGCCCCGGGCGTCGATTCGGCCCCGCGCACCCCCGGGCGCACCGGCGAGCCGGACTCGGCCGAGAACGGCTACCTGCACTGCGGCCCGAACGGGGCCGGGCACTTCGTCAAGATGGTGCACAACGGGATCGAGTACGGCATGATGGCCTCCTTCGCCGAGGGCCTGAACATCCTGCACAAGGCCAATGCCGGGCGCAGCGAGATCACCGCCGACGCCGAGACCGCGCCGCTGGCCGAGCCGGAATTCTACCAGTACGACATCGACACCACCGCGGTGGCCGAGGTGTGGCGCCGCGGCAGCGTGGTCGGCTCCTGGCTGCTGGACCTGACCGCGCAGGCGCTGCTGGAGTCCCCGGACCTGTCCGCGTACGCCGGCCACGTCTCGGACTCCGGCGAGGGCCGCTGGACCTCGATCGCGGCCATCGACGAGGGCGTGCCGACCCCGGTGCTGACCGCGGCGCTCTACTCCCGCTTCTCCTCCCGCGGCCTGGACGACTTCGCCAACAAGTCGCTCTCGGCCATGCGCAAGGGCTTCGGCGGCCACGACGAGAAGAAGGAGTAGGCGCCGGTGGCCGGGCGGCTGCGGCCCCCGCGGGCGACGTCGGCCACCCTGCTGGCCGGCCTGCTCGCGACCGCGGGTGCCACGCACTTCCTCGCCCCGCGCGGCTACGAGCGGATCGTGCCGGCCGCACTGCCGGGCACCCGGAAGTGGTGGGTGCAGGCCAGCGGCGCGGCCGAGCTCGCGCTGGCCGCGGCGGTGGCCGTGCCGCAGACCCGGCGGCTCGGCGCCCTGGGTGCGGCCGGACTGTTCGTCGCGGTGTTCCCGGCGAACGTGAAGATGGCCGTGGATTGGCGCCACGCCCCGACCCCGCGCAAGGCCGTAGCCTACGGGCGGCTGCCGCTGCAGGCGCCGCTGGTCGGCTGGGCGCTGCGGGTGGCGCGCACCGCCGACCGGCGCTCGGCGTAGGCGGCGTGGCGCAGGAGATATGACGCGATGGTGCGGTAACGAGAAACCGAAAAACCGACCCGGCCGGGGCTGAGAACTCAGCTCCGGCCGTTCTCGCCCTCGTCGTCGCCGGGCGGACATTCTCGGAGAGCGAGACGCGGGCGCGCGGCGCTCGAAGTGGAGAACGTTACCGATCTTGTCCCGCGAGCCGCGCCCCGCGAACCCCGGGCCGGTTCTCGCAATCCCCCATCAGTCACCATCAATCACCACCAGCCCCGGCCAGACCGCTGGAACGCGTCCCGAACAGCACTGTGCCGACAGATACCGACACTTCGGCGGCAGTGTGATCCAACGCACGCCGCCCGTGCCCGGCCCCGTGCTGCCCCGGGCCCCGGCTACCAGACCAGTTGCCCGTTCGTCTGCCCGACGTGCACCCGCGGGGCCGGTTCCGGCTCCGGGTCGGGCGAGAGCAGCGGTTCGGACGGCGCCGGGAAGCGCACGTGCTGGACCCGGTGGGCCGGGTAGACCATGATGCCGTCGGTGCCCCGCGGCGGGTCGGAGTGTTCGAGGTCGACGTAGAGCCAGCCGCCGGTGAAGGCCACCCGCGCGCCGGTCAACACGCAGGTGGCGCCGTTGCCGAAGTCGTCCTCGTTGGTGAGCCGGATGATCGCGCCGGAGATCCATTTCAGGTGGGCCATGGCTCCATGGTCCCCCGCGGCCGGCCCGCGCGCCCGCGCTGTTCGGCCCTCCGGGTAGCGGAACCGGAGCCGTTCGGGCGAACCGCCGGGCCCGCGGCCGGACCGGCCGGCCCGGCGGCCGATCCGCCGCTCGCCCGGCCCGGAGCCGAATCCGCGCGAGAGCGCCCACCATGAAACAACGCGATGAAACACTTTTCCCGGGCGGACCTGTGCCGATCATCGTCAGAGAGCGCTCTCCTACAATACAATCGCCCTTCATGAGCAATGACCGGTCCGCCGTGCCCCCGGCACCGACCCTCGAGCATGTGGCCCGCGTCGCCGGGGTCTCCCGGGCCACCGTGTCCCGGGTGGTCAACGGGATCCGCAACGTCGATCCCCAGCTGCGCAAGTCGGTCGAGGAGGCCATCGCCGCCACCGGCTATGTACCCAACCACGCCGCGCGCTCGCTGGTGACCCGGCGGACCGGCTCGATCGCGCTGATCGTGTCCGAGGCCGAGGAGCACACCTTCGACGACCCGTTCCTCGGCCGGGTCTTCACCGACCCGTTCTTCGGCCGGATGGTCAGCGGCATCCTGGGCGTGTTGCGCCCGCGCGCGGTCAACCTGGTGCTCATGCTGGCCGAGAACGACGAGGCCCGGACCCAGCTGGTCGGCTACCTGCGCCAGGGCCACGTGGACGGGGTCATCCTGATCTCCACCCACACCAAGGACCCGCTGCCGCACATGCTGATCGAGGCGGGCGTGCCGGTGGTGCTCTCCCGCCGGCCGAGCCGGCCGATCCCGATCAGTTACGTCGAGGCCGCCCAGCACGCCGGGGCGATCATGGCCGCGGACCACCTCGTGGCCCGCGGCTGCAAGCACGTGGCCACGATCACCGGCCCGCTGGACCGGCCGGCCAGCCAGGACCGGCTGGCCGGGTTCCGTGAGGGGATGGCCCGGCACGGCGTGGCGTACGTGCCCTCGGCCGAGGGCAATTTCACCCAGGAGAGCGGCGAGCACGCCATGGCGCAGCTGCTGCACGAGCACCCGGAGACCGACGGCGTGTTCGTGGCCAGCGACCTGATGGCCCAGGGCGCCCTGCTGGTCCTGCACGACCACGGTATCCAGGTGCCGGACCGGATCGCCGTGATCGGGTTCGACGACAACAGCGCGGCCCAGTCCTGCCGGCCGCCGCTGACCACGATCCGCCAGCCGCTGGAGGACATGGCCAGTGAGATGGCGCGGTTGCTGCTGGCCCGGATCGACGACCAGGGCCAGCAGGTCACCTCGCGCATATTCGACGTGGAACTGAGGCAGCGCCGGTCGGCCTAGACGCGTTGTTCCGAATTCTGGCGCGGCGAAACGCCTGATCGGCGGCGCCTGGCCGCACGCCGCGGCCAACCACAGACGACAAAGTATGCGGTCGACCACGGCGCACACCCAGCCACCGCCGATCAGCTGTTTCGCCGTGTACACTCACCCGGCAGATCAGCGCACCTATCGGCAACTCGGCTCAGGCGCCGGAATTCGGAACAACTCGTCTAGACCGGGACCGGATCAGTTCACGTACACGTCCCCGCCGGCCTGGGTGGTGTGAAGGACCGGCTTGAACGTGGCGGTGAACGTCCCGGAGGCCGGGCACAGCGAGCTGGACCCGGTCTGCCGGGCCACGCTGACCGCGCTGAACGCGAGCGAGTGGGCCGGGTTCGACAGCGCGCCGCTCGCCGCGCCGCTGTAGTGGCAGCTGACCGGGCCGAAGATGGTGGTGAGCACCACGGCCACAATCGGGGTGACGGTCGGCTTCGAGGTGCTCGCGGTCACCGTGGCCACCGGCGCCGTGCCGGACTTCAGGCCGATGCTGGACACGCTGGTGGTGCCCGTGATCCCGCTGGTGCAGGAGCTGGCGGTGAACGTGAACGAGGTCACCGTCTCGGTGGCCGTGGTCGCCGTGTTGGTCAGCGCCTCGGCGCCGATCGAGCCGGCCGTGCAGGTGACGTTGCCGGCGCTGGTGCTCAGGGTGGAGCTGCCGGACAGGGCCGCGCTGATCACGTCCCCGACCGCCACGTTCGGGCCGGTGGCCGAGTTCACGGTCAGGGTGTCGGCGGTCCGCGGGGCGGCCGCGGCCGAGGCGGAGGACGCCCCGGCCGCGATCTCCAGGACCGCGGCGGCGGCCGCGGCCGGTCCGGAGTGGCTGAACTTAGGCATGCTTGACAGATCCCTTCATCACTGGGGAGAGCCGCGGGCGGGCGCCGGTGTCCGCCGTGGATCTGCGGGACGGATCACACCGCGGTCGGGGTGCGGGTTCGGCTGCGGCACGGGCGCGCCGGGCGGCTGTGGTTATTGCGGCCGGTGCGCGATAATGGGAGCGGATCGCCGTCGGGCGAGGTCTCGCGGCCGGTCGGCCGGGGAGGTGTCGGCGCACCGTCGGTAACGGCGCCGATACAAAACCCATGGGAGTTGTAATCCTGTCCGGGTTGCAAAGTCAAGAGGCGAGGGGAAAACATCGATGTCCGTCACATTGGGCCCCGGCCCGCTCCAGGCCGCCGCGATCACGCCGCCGACCCTGCCGGGCGCCCGGGACGGGCGCGATCCGGCCCGGGCGATCAAGCGCGGGCCGAGCCGGCTGCCGGCCGAGTACGTGGCCGCCACCCAGCGCGACCGGCTGTTCGACGCGATGGCCCGCACGGTGGCCGAGCAGGGCTACGCCAACGCGACCGTGACCGACATCTGCCGGGCCGCGGGGGTGACCCGGCCGGCTTTCTACGTGCACTTCGACAGCAAGCAGGGCGCGTTCCTGGCCACCTACCGGCACGGCACCCAGGTGATGTACCGGTTGATGGAGGAGGCGCACCAGGCCGCTCCGGACTGGCGGGCGGCGACCGGCGCGAGCCTGCGGGTCCTGCTGGAGGTGCTGGCCAGCACCCCGGCCTTCGCCACGATGGCGATCGTGGAGATCGACGCGGTCGGCGCGGAGGCCCGGCGGGAGCGGGAGTTGCTGCTGCGCCGGTTCCGGCCGCTGTTCGGCGGTGCGCCGCGCCCGGCCGGGATCGTGGCCGAGGAGGAACTGGTGGACACTGTGGTCGGCGGGGTTTACCACGCGATCTACCGGGCGATCGCGGACGAGCGGATCCAGCACCTGCCGGAACTGCTGCCCACGCTGACGTATTTCGTGCTCGCCCCCTTCCTGGGCACCACCGAGGCCGCGGTCGGCCCGGGCGCCCGGCCGGATCGGCAGCGGCCCGCGGTGGCCCCGTGTGCGCCCTTGTTCCGCACGGCAGAACTCTGATTACGGGCTTTTTTCCCAATCCCACCGACAACATCAGAAACGCATCAGCACACAGATGAACCAGTGTGTCAGGACGCTTGACCAGAAGCTTACTGGAGAGTGAGTTCCAGCCAGTCAGCAGTGTCACACGTACGAAACGACCCCTCCGGGCCTGCTGCCCTGCGGTCCCGCGAGCCGTCGCCGGTGCGTGAACGCGCCATCGTCCAGAGCACTGCCGCGCACCTGTCACCGCCTACGCCATCGTCTCCACAGTGCGGGTTCTCGCTCGCCCGCCTGCCTCCGGCAGCGATCCGGCCGGCCGCCGAAACCCCGGCCGGCCCGCCGCGGCCGGGGAGGACGCCCTGCCACCCGACGAGCGAGTTAGGGAGCTGTCATGTCCGTCGCCGAGAGCACCAGCCCGGACGGCCCGGGATCCGCGTTCGGGGGCCGGGTCCGGCTACGCCGGTTCGCCGCCCTGCGGCAGACGAACTACGCGACCACCGCGCCCACGTTCACCCTGCCCGGCCTGAGCATGTCCTTCCAGAGCAAGGGCTGCTGAACGTGTCAGAGCCCGTACTTCCGGACGCCGGGTCCGCCGCGCCGAGGGGTCCGCGGCGGACCCGGACGAGGCGGCGGCCCCGGCGGAACCGACCGAGCCGCCGGGCGCCGCCGCCGGACGGGCGACCTGGCCCACCTTGACCACGCACGCATTGGAGTCGGAGCCGGAGCCGCAACCGGATGCGGGCCCGGCGCCGGGCCGGGAGCCGGCGTCGATGCGCTACCTCGAGCCGGAGCCGGAAACACATCTGACTCCGTACCCGGAGCCGACGGCCGGGCTCGACCCGCACCGCCCGGCCGAGACCGCCGCCGAGACCGCCGCCGGGCCCGGCGAGCGGGAGCACCGGGCCCGGCGGGCGTTCCGGCGCTGGCGGCGGTCCCGGCCGTTCTGGGGCGGACTCTTCGTCGTGCTGGGTGGCACTGAGATCACCATCACCGAGAAGGCTCCGTTCGAGGTGGTCGTGCACGTCGGCCTGTACGGCCTGGCCGGCTACCTGCTGCCGCTGATCCTGGTGCTGTGCGGGGCGCTGATCCTGTTCAAGGCGCCGCACTCAGCCCGGCTTGCCGTTCTGCGGCGGGTAACCGCGGGTCGGCGGCTGCGGTTGGACCGGCTGCCGGTACTGCACCGGGCCCGGATTCGGGTACTGCGACCTCGGTTGAGCGTAAGTGCCCTGAGGCGCCTGGTACTGCGGCCTTCGGCGTTCCCGCGCGCGGCCATGTACTAGCCGTGATTCACCCTGCCCCGTTTGTATCTCACAGCACGGACTTCCTCCGCCGTGCACCGTGTGGCTCATCGTGCCATCCGGTGCAGCGGCGGAGGAAACCCGCGGTCCTACCTTCCTACCTTTTACCCGTGCTCAACCACCGTCGCCGGGCCGCGTCAGCTGAACTGGAACCAGTTCAGGTTGACGAAGTTCCCGCCGGTGGTCGTGGTGAACGTGACGTACACGTTGTGCGTCCCGGTCGGTATCGGCGAACCGGCCACCGACGCAGTGGTCGCCCAGGTCTGCCAACCTCCGGTACCGCTCACCGGAACGGTCGCGAACGGCGTCGCCGTCAGCGAATCCAACCGGAACTGAATCGACCCGATGTTCGTGCCCGCCACCGCGGACGCGATCCGGGCCGTCACGCCGCCGGTCAGCCCGGTGCCGAACCCGACGTTGGCGTACTCCAGCCAGCTGGCCGAGTTGATCCAGCCGACGTCGTTGCCGCCGCCGGTGTCACCGGTCGCCTCGGTGCCCACGCTGTTGCTGCCGGCGTACGTCGACGCCGTGACCTTCACCGGCCCCTGGCCCGGTTGCGAGGTGCCGCCGGAGTTCAGCTGGAACCAGTGCACGTTCACGAAGTTGCCGCCGGTCGTGGTGCTGAAGGTGACGTACAGCGTGTGATTGCCCGTCGGCACCGGCGATTCGGCCGCCGCCGCAGTGGTCTGCCACGTCTGCCAGCCGCCGGTACCGCTGACCGGAATGGTCGCGAACGGCGTCGCGGTCAGCGAATCCAACCGGAACTGAATCGACCCGATGTTCGTGCCCGCGACCGCCGAGGCGATCCGGGCGTCGATGGTCGGGTAGCCGGAGGAGAAGTTGACGTTGTTGTACTGCAGCCAGCTGGCGCTGTTGATCCAGCCGACGTCCTGGCCGCCGCCGGTGTCACCGGTCGTCTCCGTCCCGACGCTGTTGCTCCCGGAGTACGCCGACGCCGTCACCGTCAGCCCGCCCGAGACCGGGCCGCTGCCGCTGGTCACGGTCAGGCTGTAGGTGGCGCTCTGGGTGCCCGAGGCCGCCGTGCCGGTGATCGTGATCGGATACGTCCCGGCCGCGGTCGCCGCCGTGGTCGAGAAGGTCACGGTCGAGGCCGCCCCGGAGGTCACCGAAGCCGGACTGAACGACACACTCACCCCGGCCGGCGCACCGGTCGCGGTCAGCGCCACCGACTGGGCCGAGCCCGAGGTGGTGGCCGTGGTCACGCTCGCCGCGGCCGCCGAGCCGGCCGCCACCGACCCGGTCACCGAGGAGAGCGCCACCGAGAACCCGTTCGCCGGCGCGCCGCCGGTCACGGTGTAGGTCGCGGTCAGCGGCAGGTTCGCCGAGGAGTCGCCCACGTTGATCGAGTAGGCGCCCGGCGTGGTGACGAACGAGCTCGACGCGTCGCTCCAGACCTGGAACGCGCTGGCCGGCAGGCTGAAACCGACCTGCTGGGACTGGCCCGGGGTGAGCGTGACCCGGGTGTGGCCCTTCAGCTGCAACGGCGGTTCGCCCGCGGCGGACGGGTCCCCGACGTACAGCTGGGGCACCTCGCTGCCGGCCTTGGACCCGGTGTTCGTGACGGTCGCCGTCGCGGTCACCGTGGCTCCGGCCGCTCCGCTGATCGCCGACAGGGACAGGTTGGAGAAGGCGAAGCTGGTGTAGCTCAGCCCGTAGCCGAACGGGAACAGCGGCGCGATGTTCTTCGCCTGGTACCAGCGGTACCCGACGTCCAGGCCCTCGGAGTACTGGACCGTGCCGTTGACCCCGGGCCACTGCGCGGCCGTGTCCGCCGGGACGTTGGCCAGGCTGACCGGGAAGGTGACCGGGAGCTTGCCGGACGGATCGGTGTTGCCGAACAGCAGCGAGGCGATCGAGTCGCCGTCCTCCTGGCCGGAGTACCACGCCTCCATCACGCCCGCGACCTGGTTGATCCACGGCATGGTGACCGCGGAACCGGTGTTGAGCACCACGACGGTGTGCGGGTTGGCCGCCGCGACCGCCTCGATCAGCTCGTTCTGCAGGCCGGGCAGGTCGATGCCGGTCAGGTCGGCGCCCTCGCCCTCGGAGTAGCCGACGAACACGACGGCGACGCTGGACTTGGCCGCAAGCGCCGCGGCCTGGGTGATCGGGGAGTTCGGGCCGGGCGGCAGCCAGCCGGTCTGCATGGTGCTGCCGCCGCCGTCCTGGAAGTAGTCGACCTCGATCGACACCGGCTGGCCGGCGGTCAGGTTGATCTGCCCGTCCGAGGTGGTCGCGCCCTGGTCCACCCAGTCGTTGACCAGTTCCTGGCCGTTGACGAACAGCCGGGAGCCGTCGTCGCTGGTGGTGGAGAAGTAGTAGGTGCCGGTGGTGGTCGGGGTGATCGTGCCGGTCCACTTGGCCGACCAGCCGGTGGCGTTGACCCCGGCGACCGGGGCGGCGCCGTTGAAGTTGTCGGTGTAGTTCTGGTCGACCTGGGACACCACCGGGGAGCCGGAGAGGTTGATGTTGTCGTAGTACTGGCCGTACAGACCCTGGCCGCTGCCCGAGGCGGGCTTGAGCTGGGCGGCCGGGATCGCCGCGAGCTGGCCGTTCTCGGTGGCGCCCTGCGCGTAGGTGGCGGTCGCGCCCGAACCGGTGCCGAAGCTGAACCAGTTCAGGTTCACGAAGTCCTGGCCGGCCGTGTCGGTGAAGGTGACGAACACGTTGTGCGTCCCGGTCGGCTGCGGCGAGGCGGCCACCGGCGGGCTGGTGGTCCAGCTCTGCCAGCCGCCGGTGCCGGTCACCGGGACCGAGGCGAACGGGGTGGCGGTGGCCGAGTCCAGCGAGAAGTTCACCGAGCCGCTGGCGCCGGTCAGCGCGGAGGCGATCCGGGCCTGCACCTCGGTGGTGCCGCCGCCGGTGCCGAAGTTCACGTTCGCGTACTCCAGCACGCTGGTGCCGCTGATGTAGTCCACGTCCTGGCCGCCGCCGGTGTCACCGGTCGTCTCCAGGCCGGTGTTCTGCTGGCTGCTGAAACTCGACGCGGTGATCTTGGTCGCGTTGGTCGGGCTCAGCAGGGCGCTGATCCCCTGGACCGGGCTGACCACGTAGGGTGCGTACACCCCGCCGCTGCCGTTGCCGTTGGTCTGCGCGTCCGAACTGGCCTGGTCGCCGATGATCGCGTACGAGTTGCCGCCGGCGGTGCTCAGCGGCAGGACGTTGTCCGCGTTCTTCAGCAGGACTGTGCCCTCGTTCGCGACCTGCTCGGCCGTGGCCGCGTGCGCCGGGGTGGTCACGGTCGCGCTCGGCGAGCCGGACGGGGCCTTGTCGAACAGGCCGAAGGTGAACATCTCGGTCAGGATCCGGCTGACCATCCCGTCCAGGGTGCTCTTCGGGATGGTGCCGTTCTGCACCGCGGTCTGCAGCGGCTGGCCGAAGGTGCTGTTGTCCGGCATCTGCATGTCCTGGCGGTCGGTGGCCGACTGCACGCCGTCCTTGGTCGCCCCCCAGTCGGAGGTGACGAAGCCCTTGAAGCCCATCTGCCCCTTGAGCACCGTGTTCTGCAGGTAGGCGTTGTCGCAGGCCGGGGCGCCGTTGATGGTCGAGTACGAGCACATCACCGAGGAGACCCCGGCGTTGACCGCGGACTGGAAGGCCGGCAGGTAGATCTCCTGCTCGACCCGCGGGTCGACGATCGCGTTGTCCGCCGGGGTGTTGCGGTTGGTCTCCTGGTTGTACACCGCGTAGTGCTTGACCTGGGCCAGCACGCCCTGGCTCTGCACGCCCTCGATGTCGTTCGCGCCGACCTGGCCGTTGAGGTAGGGGTCTTCGCCGTAGCTCTCGAAGGCCCGGCCCCAGCGCGGGTCGCGCACGATGTTGATGGTCGGGCCCAGGTCCACGTTCGCGCCCTTGCCGGCCTGCTCCGAGCCGACCACCTGGCCGTACTGCTGCTGCAGGGCGGAGTCCCAGCTGGCCGCGTCGGACACGGCCGCGGGCAGCTGGGTGACCCCGGTCATCCCGTCGCCGACCCCGGACGGGCCGTCCTCCAGGCTCAGCCCGGGGATGCACAGGGCCGGCTGCGGCGCGACGTTCCCGACGTAGTTCCCGGCGGTCCCGCTGACCATGGAGATCTCGTCCGGGATGGTCATCTGGGCGAGCAGCTGGCTGACCCGGGTGGCCACCGGCGCGGTGGAGCCGACCCAGGGGCAGGCGGTGCTGGCCTGGGCCGGCACGGCGCCGCCGAGCCAGACGGTGGCGGCGACGAGGCCGAGCACCGCCAGTGCGGCGGTCGCCCCTCGTCTCGGTCTGAGCGTTCTCGATCTCACGGCGTTCCTTCTCGATTCCGTAGCGTAGTGAGGGTCCGGCGGCGAACGGCCCGGCCGGTGGAGGGGACGGTGAGTCCAGTCGGAACCGGGCCGGGCCGGGCCGTTGGGTGGTGCCGGTGGATCAGGGGTCGCGGGTCAGCTGAACCTGAACCAGTTGACGTTCATGAAGTTGCCGCCGGTCGTGGTGGTGAAGGTGGCGTAGAGCGTGTGCGTGCCGGTCGGGCCGGTCGGGCCGGTGCCGACGGAACCGTTGTAGGCGTTGAAGTCCGCGATCTACCACCAGGAGCCGGAGGTCTCGGTCTGCACCACGTGGATGTACTGCGCGGTCTGGGCCGGGAAGCTGATGGTCTCCAGCTGGCTGCCGGTGGCGGCCGAGGCGATCGCGGTGCCCCAGGTGACGCCGTCGTCGGACAGGAACAGCTGATAGCCGTGGGCGAAGTCGGTGTCGTTGCCGCCGCAGTTGATCGAGACCAGGTCGATCTGCTGGGCCGAGCCCATGGTGATCGTGACCCACTGTCCGGTCGCGGCCTGCGCGCTGCCCGAGCTCCAGCGGGTGTCGGTGCGGGCGTCGATCATGTTGGCCGGGGCCAGGGTGGCCAGGCTCAGGCCCAGCACCACGGTGTTGGCGTTGGCGACGTTCAGCGCCTGGTCCAGGGTGTACACGCCCGGGGTGATCAGCAGGTGGTGGCCGGCGCTCAGGGCCGCGTTCATGGTCTCGGCGGTGTCGGACGCGGAGGTGACGTAGAACGAGGTGATCGGGATCGAGGTGCCGGCCGCGGTGGTCCCGCTCCAGCTGGTGCCGACCGAGTTCTGCCGCAGGGCCGGGACGAAGAGGTTGTAGTTCCCGGCGGGAACAGGAACGCGTAGCGCCGGGCGCCGAACTGGTTCGAGGCCTGGGCGCAGTAGGCGGCGTCCAGGGTGGACTGGATCGAGGCGGCCGACATGGCCGGGGTGAACTCGTACACGTTCGGCCCGAGGGCCGGGTTGGCGGCCGAGACGGGCACGCCCTGGGCCGGCGCGGCGGAGTGCAGCACGCTCGCGGAGGCGGCCGAGGGGGCGGCCACCACGGTGGCCGCGTCGGCCGCCGCCGCCGTGACCAGTAACGCTCGGCGGTCGAAAGCCCTGGGTCGGGTGCCGGGCTCGGGAATCATCTGGGTGTCCTTTTTCGACGGTGGGCGGCCGCTGAACTGGAGGTTCGCGGCCTGGCGCGGAGTGCGGCGGGAGGGAGACCGCGCTGGTCGGCCCGGTGCCGGGTCGGGTGGAAGAGGTGTCGGAGAGCGCTCTCTACTGAGGGGTTTTTTACGCTCGAATGACGGCAGCGTCAAGGCTTCGTGACGAGCTGGCTTGTTCCGGAACCGTTTCCGATGACGGAAAGTCCGTTTTCGAGTGCCTTGAGCCGGTCCGGAAGTGGACCGCGGCGCATGATCGCGCCGTGATAACAACTTTCCGGGCAGATTTGACCGAAAAATGGGAGAGCGCTCTCCGAGAAGGGCGGAGAGGTCCGCCGGAATCCGGCACACACCTGCGGGCCGCCCGCCGATCGTGGCGGGCGGCCCGCAGGTGCGGGGCTGTTCGATCTGTCGTTCAGTCAGAACCGTTGTGCAGTCCCGGATCGGGCCGACCGGGCGGCCGCCCCGATCCGAGGTCTGTCACCTACTGCGCGGAGACCACGTCGCTCGGTCCGCCGTTGCTCGGGCTGACGGCCGCACCGGTTCCGTTGATCACGGACTGGATGCCGCCGGAGCCGTTGAGGAACACGGTCAGCAGGTCGTGGAAGTTGATCCCCGAGACGTTGGGCGCCTGGAACGCCATGGCGTTCTCGATCGCCACGCCCTGGTCGAAGTACGAGTAGCTGCCCATGCCGTACCCGGTGAAGGTGGTGACACCGTTCGGGATGTAGAAGGCGGGGTAGCCCAGCTGCGACGAGGAGACGTTCCAGACCGACTGGCTCGGAACCTCGTACGGGTTCTCGTTCTGGAAGAAGATGACCTCGCCACCCTGGCCGTTCCAGACCGTCTCGTACTTCTGGTAGTGCTCGACCGCGAGGCCGGTGGCCAGGACGTTGTTGCCGTTGACGGTCAGACCGGTGTCGGCGGTGTCACCCGTCCAGGTGCCCGCGCCGGCGCCGTGGTCGGCGCGCCAGGACCAGATGTCGTCCAGGATCGAGTTGTTGCTGTTGTCGATGAAGGCGTCGGTGACCGAGCCGGCGGTGGCGCCGCCCACCCGGAAGAAGACGTCGTCGACGGTGACCGGGTCACTGGCGTGGCTCACGGTCGAGCCCTGGGTGCCGACGGTCAGCAGGGTCGGGGAGGTGGTGGGTCCGGCGTCGAAGATCAGGCCGGAGATGTTGACGCCGTTGACGTCGGCCACGTTCATCGTGGTCTGGCCGGCGGACGGCACCAGGGTCGCCCAGCCGAGGCCGAGGATCTTGGTGTCGGCCTTGGTCACGTTGATCGTCTGGTTGTAGCTGTAGACGCCCGGCGTGAACAGCAGGTTGTCACCGTAGGCCAGCGCGGAGTTGATCTGGCTGATGGTGCTCGCGGAGTTGACCACGTAGAACGTGCTCAGCGGGAGCGAGGAACCGGGGGTGTTGCCGGAGGCGTAGCTCGGGCCGCTGGAGTTGGTCTTGAGCGACGGGACGAAGACGTTGTAGTTGCCCGAGGAGTCGGTGTACAGGTACGGCTCCTCCTCGCTGGTCGGGGTGGTGCCCAGCGTGGTATACGAGCTCGGACCGCCCGAGTCGCCGGAGTTGCCCGCGAAGCTCTGCGCCGGGGCGCCCGGGTCGCCGCTGAACACCTGGTTCCAGACGGCGTTGCTCCAGCTGTTGATGTTGGTGTTGCGCACGTAGTACTGCTGCTGCGAACCGTTGGTCACCGCGCCGTTGAGCTCGGAGTCGGCGATGAAGCCGCCCGAGGCGTAGTCCGGCGAGCCGTCGCAGAAGTCCATCAGGGTGGTCTTGCCGTTGATGATCGTGCGGCGCATCGGCGAGGCCTGGGACGCGGCCCACACCTCGTCGCCGCTGAAGCACCCGGTCAGGCCGGCCACGTTGATGGTCAGGTTGGACACCGACCGCCAGAAGTTGTCGGTGGCGTTGCAGTTGGTCTGGTCGCCGCCGGGGCACTGGTTGTAGGAGTCGATGGTGCCGTTGATGACGACCTGGCTCGGGTTCTGGCCCAGGCCCTCGACCGCCTCGTAGTAGCCGAGCTGGAAGTCCAGCGGGTTGGCCGCGGTGCCGTAGGTTCCGGGCTCGAACAGCAGCTCATAGCGCTGGGTGCCGAACTGGTTCGGGTTCTGCTGGGTGCCCAGGGAGTTGAGCTGGCTCTGGATGGTGCTCAGGGCCTCGGTCGGGGTGAACACGATCACGTTCGAGCCGAGGCTGCCGCCGGTGGGCGGGGCCGGGCCGGTCGGCGGGGCGGTCGGCGAGGTGGTGACCGGCGGCGTGGTCGGCGAGGTCGGCGGCGCGGTCGGGTTGGACCCGCCGTAGACGTCGAACTCCCAGATCGAGTAGCCGTAGCCGGTCGCCCGGGCGGTGCCGTACATCCGGATGTACCGGCCGGTGCCCGAGACGCTCAGGTTCTGCACGCCGCCGGGGCCGGTGGTCGTGGAGTAGATCGGGGTCCAGGTCGAGTTGTCGTTGGACACCTGGATCTGGAACGCGCTCGCGTACGCGGCCTCCCAGTTGATCGAGACCCCGCAGATCGCCTGGCTGCTGCCCAGGTCGACCTCGAGCCACTGCGGGTCGCTGAACGCGCTGGACCAGCGGGTGCCGGTGTTGCCGTCGACCGCGGCGCCGGCCGGGTCGCCCGCGTTCTCCAGCGAGGAGGCGGTGGCGGTCTTGTTCAGGGCCAGGTCGGTCGTGCCGCAGCCGCCGGCCGGCGCGGTGGTCGGCGAGGTGCCGCCGCCGGTGTAGGCGTTGAACTGGTCGATGGACCACCAGGCGCCGCTGCTGGCCGCGGTCAGCTGGACCCTGATGTACTGGACCGTGCTCGCGGTGAAGGTGGAGGTGACCACGGCCGAGGTCCCGGTCCCCGTGGCCACGGTGCTGAACGTGGTCCCGTTGGTCGAGACCTGGACGTTGTAGCCGACCGCGTAGTCCCCGGGCCAGTTGCCCGAGTCCATCGTGATCTGGTTGACCGACTGGGGCGAGCCCAGGTTGACCTGGAACCACTGGCCGGAGGCCTGCACGGCGTCGGAGCTGAACCGGGTGTTGACGTTGTTGTCGATCGCGTTCGCCGGGGCGTCGGCGGCGGCCGAGTTCGTGTTCGAACTCGCCGTCCAGCCGGCCTCGCTCAGCACGGTCTCGGCGGCCGGGGCGGCCGCGTTCGCCATGAACAGCGGGGTGGCGGCCAGGCCCGCCAGCATGGCGGTGGTGAGCGCGGAGATGCCGATCGCGCGGCGCCGGTTCTTCGAGCGGCGCAGCCCGTCCGCCGTCGCGTCCGGGGCGGTGCTGGTGGCATCGCCCGATCTGGACATCCTTCTGGGTCTGAGCATTGCTTGCCTAACCTTTCGTGGTCGGGGCGCCCGAAGGGTTCTCGGTCCCAAAGTGCCGTCCCGGCGCGCACGGCGCCGGGCAGTGCCAACCGCCGCGGGGCGGCGGGAGCGGAACGGGTCCGACCGGACGCGAACGGACCGGGCCGGGGCATTGCCGCAATACCCTGATATAGTGCGGGCGGTGCGGGCGCGGCCGGCTGAGGGGTGCGGTCACGTCGTGCGGTCGGACCGGCCGCCGGGCCGCCGGGGTACGGGCGGCCACGGGGGCCATGGCTGCGCGCGGCTCGAGGCGCGGCGCAGCGCGGAACGGCCGTGGCGGCCGTCCCACAGTGTGCAGGCGCAGATCAGCGGCTCGCCCGGGTCAGGCGGCCGACGGTCGGAGAGCGCTCTCCAGCGGGGATCAGTGAACACGCATGTTTCAGCCGTGTCAAGAGAATCCGCGCACATTCGTCCGCTCCGCCGCCCACCTCCGGCCGGGACCGGCCGGGACCGTCAGGGGCCGTACACACGAGCCCTGTGTCAGCGTTCGGTCACGGCGCCGAAAACACTTCGTTATATTCCCGTGATTGACGGGAGCCCGTAACCCCGAGTTTACTCAGCCCCGGAACCGGTTCCGGAACCGGTTTCGGCGACCACCGCAGTATCACACTTCGAGCTTCCGGAGGGAGTTGACGTGCCCATCACCATCGCCGACGTGGCCGAGCGGGCCCGGGTCAGCAAGACGACCGTTTCCCGGGTCCTGAACGGCAAAGGCGAAGTGGACGCCCAGACGGCGGCGCAGGTACGCCGGGTGATCGACGAACTCGGATACGTGCGCAGCGCCGGCGCCGTGGGCCTGGCCCGCGGCCGCACCCGGATCCTCGGGATGCTGGTGCCCTCCCTGACCTGGGCCTGGGTCGGCGAGGTGCTCCAGGGCGTGGTGGACGTCGCGGAGACCGAGGGCTACGGACTGCTGCTGTTCACCTGCAACCGCGGGGACGAGTCCATGCGGCAGTTCGCCACCCAGGTCTCGGCCAAGGCGTTCGACGGGCTGCTCGTGATCGAGCCCGAGGGCACCATGGAGTACATCACCGAACTGCACGCCGGCGGGCTGCCCGTCGTGCTGATCGACGACCGCGGCCACCGGCCGCAGTTCCCCTCGGTCGCCACCACCAACCGGGAGGGCGGCGACCTGGCCGCCCGGCACCTGTTGCGGCTCGGCCGACGCCGGCCGGCCCTGATCACCGGACCCGACCGGTTCGGGTGCACCGAGGAGCGGACGGTCGGCTTCCTGGCCGCCTACGCCTCCGCCGGGATGGCGCTGGATCCGGCGCTGACCGTCGGTGGCGAGTTCACCTTCGAAGGGGGCCGGCAGGCCGTGGAACGCCTGCTGGAGACCGGCGCCGAGTTCGACGCCGTCTTCGCCCAGAACGACCTGTCGGCGGCCGGAGCGATCCAGGCCCTGCGCGACGCGGGCCGCCGCATCCCGCAGGACACGGCCGTGATCGGGTTCGACGACATCCCTCTGGCGACCCACACCACTCCGCCGCTGACCACCGTGCACCAACCCCTGCGGCGGATGGGCGAGACAGCGGCACGTCTGCTGATCGACCACTTCGCGGGCACCGAGTTACCGACCGAACCGAAGATCATCCCTACGACTCTGGTCGTGCGCAGCTCCACCGTCACGATCTGAGGCGGGCCCGAAGACCTGGTTTCTCCCGCCTGGCGGATCCAGTCGGCTTCGCACCCGCATTAGCACCACCCGGCAATACCGTAATACCGCGTTACTGTTTCATCCGCATCACCGGCACCACCCGCACAGTTCCGCACTGGGCACATCACCACTGCACATCGCTCACCGCATTTCGAGTCACCGGTCCACCGAGCCGGCGAATCCCGCACACCCAGGAAGCCTCCGGAGCGCCACGGCGACCCGGCGGCCGCCGCACCCTCGGCAGACCGTCTTCACAGTGATGAACACTCTTTTCTGGAGGATCCATGCGTACAAGCAGATCCGTCGCCACGGCGGTCGCGCTGACCCTGTCCGCCGCGACCCTGACCGCGTGTAGCAGCAGCAGCACCGGCACCAAGGGCGGTTCGGGTTCTACCAACGCAGTCACCGTCCTGAACGTGGGCATGCCCAACGGGCCGCAGACCAACAACAGCAACCCGTTCCTGGGCACCTCGGCCGGCGCCTCGCTGGGCTACCGGTACATGATCTACGAGCCCCTGGTCATGATGAACCCGATCCAGCCGGCCGCCGCCGGAGCCCCGTGGCTGGCCACCGCCTTCACCTGGAACTCCACGTACACCTCGCTGGCGCTGACCATCCGCACCGGGGTCACCTGGTCCGACGGCACCCCGATGACGCCGGCGGACGTGGCGTACACGTTCAACCTGCTCAAGGGCAACACCGCGCTGAACTCCAACGCGATCCCGTTCGGCGACATCACCACCGCCGGCAACGTGGTCACGGTCACGTTCCCGTCCTCGCAGTACGTGAACCAGACCAAGATCCTGAGCACGTTCATCGTGCCGCAGCACATCTGGTCGAAGATCGCCAACCCGGCCACCGACACCGACCAGAACCCGATCGGCACCGGCCCCTACACGCTCAAGAGCTTCACGGCCCAGACCGTGACCCTCGAGCGCCGCTCCACCTACTGGCAGGCCCTGCCCAAGGTGCAGGAGCTGCGGTACACCTCGTACAACGACAACAACTCGCAGACCACCGCGCTGGCCAACGGCGCGGCGGAGTGGAGCTTCGTCTTCATCCCGAACGCCAAGGCCGTCTACCAGGCCAAGGACCCGGCGCACAACCAGCTGTGGTTCCCGCCGACGCTGGGCGTGCACGGTCTGTGGATCAACACTCAGGACGCGCCTTTCAACAACCCGGTCCTGCGTCAGGCGATGGCCATGGTCATCAACCGCAACGACATCCTGAACCAGGGTGAGGCGGGTTACTTCTACCCGGCCGTCACCAACGTCACCGGCATCCCGACCCCGTCCGGCAGCTCGTTCATCGCCTCGCAGTACGCGAGCCAGAACTACTCGGTCAACCCGACCGCGGCCAAGACGCTGCTGACCAACGCCGGGTTCAAGTACAACGGCACCACCCTGGAGGACCCGACCGGCAAGCCGGTCACCATCACGCTGAGCGACCCGGCCGGATGGTCCGACTACATCACCGACCTCCAGATCATCAAGGACAACCTGGCCACGATCGGCATCACCGCCACCGTGGACATGGCCAACCAGGCCGCGTGGACCAGCAACGTGGACACCGGCAACTTCCAGGCCGTCCTGCACTGGACCAACGGTGGCGCGACCCCGTACGACATGTACGAGAACATCATGGACGGGGCGATCTACAAGCCGGTCGGCACCGGCGGAGTGGCCGGTAACTACGGCCGCTTCCAGGACCCGGCCGCCACGGCCGCCCTGCAGCAGTACGCCAACGCCACGGACGCCGCGACCCGCACCCAGGCCCTGAACACCCTGGAGCAGATCGAGGTGACCCAGGTTCCCGTGATCATCACGATGGCGGCGAACGCGGGCGCCGAGTACAGCACGAAGAACTGGGTCGGCTGGCCGGACGCCGCCAACCCGTACGCGGCCCCGCAGCCCACGCTGCCCACGTCGCTCCAGGTCGTGCTGCACCTCACGCCCGCTTCCTGATCCGGCCTCGGCCCCGTCCCGGCGGACACCCTCCTCCCCCTCCCGCACGAGGGGGAGGAGGGTGCGCGACCCCGGGACGGGGCCGGGCCCCCAGAAACCCCGATCGAGGAATTCTCCGCTGATGACGCTGGATACGCTCCCCTCCACACCGGCCACCGACGTGGTCCTGCAGGCCGTGGGCCTGACCAAACACTTCACCGTGCGCCGGCAGGGCCGTGAGGCGCTGACCCGCGCCAGCCGCGCCGTGCACGCGGTCGACGACGTGACCATCACGCTGCGCAAGGGCGCGGTCACCGCACTGGTCGGCGAGTCCGGCTCCGGAAAGTCCACCGTCGCCCGGCTGCTGGCCCAGCTCCAGCCCAGGACCGGCGGAGACATCCGGCTGCGCGGCGAATCGACCACCGCCACCCGGGGCCGGGCCTTCCGCACCTACTCCCGCAGCGTGCAGATGATCCTGCAGGACCCGTTCGCCTCCCTGAACCCGGTCCACACCATCCGCTACCACCTGACCCGGGCGCTGCGCGTGCACGGGCACGCCAGCCGCGGCCCCGAGCTGCAGAAGGCCCTGGAAGAACTGCTCCAGCGGGTCCAGCTGACCCCGCCGGAGCGCTATCTGGACAAGTTCCCGCACGAGCTGTCCGGCGGCCAGCGCCAGCGCGTGGCCATCGCCCGCGCCCTCGGCGCCAAGCCCGACGTGCTGCTGGCCGACGAGCCGGTCTCCATGCTCGACGTCTCCATCCGGCTCGGCGTGCTGAACCTGCTGCGCGACCTGAAGGAGCGGCTGGACCTGGCCATCCTCTACATCACCCACGACATCGCCTCGGCCCGCTACTTCGCCGACGAGACGCTCGTGATGTACGCCGGCCGGATGGTCGAGGGCGGGGACAGCGAGACCGTCACCCAGGCCCCGGCCCACCCGTACACCCAGCTGCTGATCGACTCGGCGCCCGACCCGGACCGGATCCGGCGCACCGGCGCCGTCGACGGCGTGGACGACAACACCGGCGAGCCGCCGAGCCTGATCGACCCGCCCGCCGGCTGCCGGTTCAACCCGCGCTGCCCGCACGTGATGGCCAAGTGCAAGACCGACCTGCCCCCGCGGATCGAGATCGGCGACCAGGCCGGCCACTGGGCCGCCTGCTGGCTGTACGAGTCCAAGCAGGGCGCGACCCCGGTGGAGGTGGCCTGATGAGACGCCTCGCGGTCCGTCTGTCCTTCTACGTGTTCACGGCCTGGGCCGCGATCACGATCAACTTCTTCATCCCCCGCCTGATCCCCGGCAACCCGGTGGACGCGCTGATGGCCAAGTTCCAGGGCCAGATCAGCACCCAGGCGATCGCCTCGCTGGACGTGCTGTTCGGCGTGAACAACAAGCAGGGCCTGGTCTCCCAGTACTTCACCTACCTGGGCCAGCTGGCCCACGGGGACCTGGGCATCTCCTTCACCTACTTCCCCACCCCGGTCGCCACGGTGCTCGGCCAGTCCCTGCCGTGGACGATCGGGCTGGTCGGTTTCACCACCATCCTGAGCTTCCTGATCGGCACCGGGCTGGGCATCGTGGCCGGCTGGCGGCGCGGCTCCTGGGCCGACGGCCTGCTGCCGGTGACCACCTTCCTGTCCTCGGTCCCGTACTTCTGGCTCGGCCTGATCGCGATCTACGTGCTGGCCGGCCCGGGCAGCTTCTTCCCCTCCTCCGGCAGCTTCGGCGGCAACGTCGTGCCGGGCTGGGACTGGGCGTTCATCAGCAGCGCGGTCCAGCACAGCATCCTGCCCGCCATCACCATCCTGCTGAGCACCATGAGCGGCTGGATCCTGAGCATGCGCAACATGATGGTCACCGTCTCGGCGGAGGACTACATCACCGTCGCGCACGCCAAGGGCCTGTCCGAGCGCCGGGTGATGATGAACTACGCGGCCCGCAACGCCCTGCTGCCGAACGTCTCCGGCTTCGCGCTCTCGCTCGGCTTCATCGTCGGCGGCACGCTGCTGGTCGAGATCGTCTTCTCCTACCAGGGCGTCGGCTACCAGCTGTTCCAGGCGGTCGGCTCCCAGGACTACCCGCTGATGCAGGGCATCTTCCTGTGCATCACCCTCGCGGTGCTGGCCGCGAACTTCCTGGCCGACCTGGCCTACCTGGCCCTCGATCCGCGCACCCGCAAGGAGGCCTGACCGATGGCCGTCACCACCCTCCAGCTCGACGACGCCACCGCGCCGGACCCCACCCCGCCGATGGGCAGCGACGCCAAGGGCCGGCGCCGGCTCAGGGTCGCGCCCAACCGCAAGGTGGCCATCGGCCTGGGCATCATGGGCTTCTACATCCTGCTGGCCATCGTCGGCCCGTGGCTGGCCCCCTACGACCCCTCGGCGCGCAGCGACGCGCTGGTCCAGGGGCCCAGCGGGCAGCACTGGCTGGGCACCACCCAGCTCGGCCAGGACGTGTTCAGCCAGATCCTGGCCGGGGCCCGCCCGGTGGTGCTGGTCGGCTTCCTGGCCGGCCTGATCGCCACCGTGCTCTCGGTCCTGGTCGGCGTCACCTCCGGGTACCTCACCGGCATCGCCGGGGAGAGCCTGTCCACCGTGTCCAACGTGTTCGTGGTCATCCCCTCCCTGCCGCTGCTGATCATCATCACCGCGACCATCCAGAACGTCTCGGACATCGTGGTGGCGCTGCTGATCGGCCTGACCTCCTGGTCCTGGGGCGCGCGGATCCTGCGCGCGCAGACCCTGTCGCTGCGAAGGCGCGACTACGTCGAGGCGGCCCGGGCCACCGGTGAACCGGCCTGGCGGATCATCCTGTTCGAGATCCTGCCCAACCTGACCGCCGTGATCGCCTCCGGCTTCGTCGGCACCGTGATCTTCGCGGTGCTCTCCGAGATCACCCTGGCGTTCATCGGCGTGGCCGGCAGCTCGGACTGGAACTGGGGCACCATCCTGTTCTGGGCCCAGAGCGAGCAGGCCCTGGCCCAGGGCGCCTGGTGGTGGTTCATCCCGGCCGGTCTGGCGATCGCGATCCTGGGCACCGGGCTGTCGCTGCTGAACTTCGGCATCGACGAGTTCGTCAGCCCCCGGCTGCGCTCGAGCGGCACCACCAAGATCCGGACCAACTCCGGCCGGGCCGTGCGGATGCGGGTCGGCTTCACCCCGGTCCTGGCCGAGG
Organism: Actinocrinis sp.; assembly: GCA_035943635.1. Classification (GTDB taxonomy): domain Bacteria; phylum Actinomycetota; class Actinomycetes; order Streptomycetales; family Catenulisporaceae; genus DASZBX01. The sequence continues at coordinate 123,439 of DASZBX010000146.1, forward strand.
GCCCGAGCCGGGCGGCCGCCGACCCGGCGGCGGAGACCGTGGCCGGCCTGCGCGGCGGGCCCGGACCGAGCATCGACATCGACATCGACGATCCGGGCGCGGGCACCGCGCGCACCCGGGCCGGGCGAAAGGACCAGGGACAGTGAGCGCCAACCAGCCGATCCTGGAGATCAAGGGGCTGAACGTCGACTACGGCCTCGGCGAGAAGGCCGTGCGCGCCGTGCACGGGGTCGACCTGACCCTGCACCGCGGCGAGGTGCTCGGCCTGGCCGGGGAGAGCGGCAGCGGCAAGTCCACCCTGGCCTACGGGCTGACCCGGCTGCTGCCGCCGCCCGGCGTGATCTCCGGCGGCGAGGTGCTCTACCACGGGTACCCGAACTCCGGCCCGGTGGACATCCTGCGGCTGAGCAACAACGAGCTGCGCGACTTCCGCTGGGCACAGACCGCGATCGTGTTCCAGGGCGCGATGAACTCGCTCAACCCGGTGCACCGGATCTCGGCCCAGATGCTCGACGTGCTCAAGGCGCACGAGCCCGGGATGAGCCGGACCGACCGGGTCGAGCGGGTCAAGGAGATGCTGTCCCTGGTCGGCATCGCGCAGGACCGGTACGACAGCTACCCGCATGAACTGTCCGGCGGCATGCGCCAGCGCGTGATGATCGGCATGGCGCTGGTCCTCGGGCCGCAGGTGGTCATCATGGACGAGCCGACCACCGCGCTGGACGTGGTGATGCAGCGGCAGATCCTGGGCCGGCTGATCGACCTGCGCACCCGGCTCGGCTTCTCCGTGCTGTTCATCACGCACGACCTGTCGCTGCTGGCCGAGTTCTCGGACCGGATCGCCATCATGTACGGCGGCCGGATCGTGGAGGAGGCGCCCGCCGCCGACCTCTACAAGGACTCGCTGCACCCGTACAGCGACGGGCTGCTGCACTCCTTCCCCGCACTGCGCGGCGCCCGCCGCGAGCTGACGGGGATCCCGGGATCGCCGCCGGACCTGCGGTCGATGCCGACCGGCTGTTCCTTCCACCCGCGTTGTCCCAAGGTCTTCGACCCGTGCGCCCAGAAGCTCCCGCCGCTGGGCATCCCGGTCGCGACCGAGGCCGGCACCGAGAGGCCGGAGCGCAGCGTCGCGTGCTGGCTGCACCCGACCCGCGAAGCCGTGGCCTGAGCCACCGCTGCCACCAGCACCACAGAACCACGACGGCAGGGCTCACAAACGACAGCCCGAACACCTTACGGAGAGACATGAAGACCAGTGCCTTGACCCTCGGCACCGAACTGATCGACGAGTTGCCGGCGGACTTCCGCTGGGGAGTCGCCACCTCGGCGTACCAGATCGAGGGCGCGGTGGCCGAGGACGGGCGCACCGAGTCGATCTGGGACACCTACTGCCGCGTGCCGGGGATGGTCGACGGCGGCCACAACGGCGACGTCGCCTGCGACCACTACCACCGGATGCCGCAGGACGTGGCGATGATCCGCGACCTGGGCGTGGACACCTACCGCTTCTCGGTGTCCTGGCCCCGGGTGCAGCCGGGCGGCCGCGGCCCGGTCAACGAGCCCGGCCTGGCGTTCTACGACCGCCTGGTCGACGAGCTGCTCGGCGCCGGGGTCGACCCCTGGCTGACCCTGTACCACTGGGACCTGCCGCAGGAGCTCGAGGACGCCGGCGGCTGGCCGAACCGGGACACCGCGTACCGGTTCGCCGACTACGCGATGCTCGTGTTCGACCGCCTGGGCGACCGGGTGAACACCTGGACCACGCTGAACGAGCCGTGGTGCAGCGCGATCCTGGGCTACAGCGAGGGCCGCCAGGCGCCGGGCCGGCAGGACTTCGGGGACGCGATCAAGGCCGTGCACCACCTGCTGCTCGGCCACGGCCTGGCCACCGGCCGGATGCGCGCGGCGGCGACCCGCCCGATCGACCTGTGCCTGACCCTGAACATGGCCACCGCGCACGCGGCCAGCGACCACCCGGCCGACGTGGCCGCGGCCCGCAGCGCCGACGGCCTGGCCAACCGGCTGTACCTGGACCCGGTCGTGCGCGGGACGTACCCGCAGGACGTGGTCGAGGAACTCGCCGCCAAGGGCGTGGAGCTGCCGGTGCAGGACGGCGACCTGAAGATCATCTCCGAGCCGATCGACGTGCTCGGGGTGAACTACTACTTCGGGATGAAGTTCACCGGCCTGTCCGAGGACGGCCGCACCCACGACGAGGACGGCCACCCGATCTCCCGCGCACTGCCGCTCGGCGCGCCGCTGACCGCGATGGGCTGGGAGATCCTGCCGGACAGCTTCACCGACCTGCTCGTGCGGCTCGGCCAGGACTACCCCGGCCTGCCACTGGTGATCACCGAGAACGGCGCCGCGTTCAACGACGCGCCCGACTCGGACGGCTTCGTCCAAGACGAGGACCGCACGGCTTTTCTCGCGAGTCACATCGCGGCAGTTGCCTCCGCGCGCCAGGCGGGTGCGGATGTGCGCGGCTACTTCGCCTGGTCGCTGATGGACAACTTCGAGTGGTCTTACGGCTACGACAAGAGGTTCGGCCTGTTCCATGTGGACTACGAGACCCAGGTGCGCACGCCCAAGGCGAGCGCGCTGTGGTATCGGGACACCATCCGCAGGGTTCGGGGCGGCGGCGGCGAGGCTTAAGTCAGGTCGCGTGGTAGGTGGGCCCCCGGCTCTCGGTCTGTTGGTTGGATCGGGGGGCGGGGGTCTGTTTTGTTTTCTGGCTTGCTTTGGGGGTGTGGGCGGCCGGGGCGGAGTTGAAGTCAACTGCGGCCCGTGGCAATTTTCCGCGCAGGGTCAGGCGATGGGTGAGTTTCTCGAGTTTCGCGGTTTGGGTGGGTTGAGTGCGCCGTGGTGATGCCTTGATATAGCAGGATCCTGTTGCGCGGGGGCATGGAAGAGGGCAGCATCGGCGGTCTCTAATAACGATCGTCGTGACGAAAGTTCCGCTGATGCT
>DASZBX010000147.1:0-194244 GCA_035943635.1 Actinocrinis sp.
CCGGGACCACCGGTGCCGGGCGCGCCGCCGCCGCCGGCCGGACGCGGGCCGAAGCCCGCGGTCGGACCGGGTCGGGGACCGCCGCCGGGACGCGGGGGACCGCCGGCCGGACGGGGGCCGCCGGGGGCGCCGGAGCGTCCCGCGCCGGGCCCGCCGGGACCGGCCGGACGTCCGCCGCGGTCACCGCCGGGACCGCCCGGGCCGCCGGAGCGCTCGCCCGGACGGCCGCCGGGGCCGGGCCGGGACGGCATCATGCCGGGGTTCGGACGCGGTCCGCCGGGACCGCCGGCGCCGGGACCGCCCGGGCCGCGCGGGGCGGCCGGACGCGGGGGCATGCCGGGACGCGGACCGCCGGACCGCTCGCCGCCGCCCTCGGGGCGCGGCGGGCGCGAGTCGCGCGAGTCCGGACGGCTCTCGCCGCGGTCGGGCCGCTCGGCCCGCTCCGGGCGCTCGCCCGGACGGGGCATGCCGGTGGAGCCGGAGGTGAAGGGGTTGTTGCCGGGCCGGGGACCGGCCGGACGGGGCTGGCCGGCCGGACGCGGGGCGCCGGGGCCGCCGGTGCGCTCGCCGCGGCCGGAGTTGGGCCGGCCGCCGTCGGAACGGCCGCTGTCGGATCGGCCGCCGTCGGGCCGGTCGTTGCGCGGGGCCACCGGTCCCGGGCGCGGGGCCGGACGGCCGGGGGAGGCCGGTGCGCCGTGCGCGGAGCCGGAGTCGGCCGCGGGGGCGGACCGGGGCGCCTCGAAGGCGGGGTTGGCCGGACGCGGCGCGGGCGGCGGGGTGTGCTGCTGCGCGGGGGCCGGAGCCGGAGCCGGCGCGGGGGCCTGGGCCGCCGGGGCGTGCGGCGCGGCGGGGCCGGCCGCGGCCAGCGGGGCCGGCTTGGGCGCCCCCGGACGCAGACCCGGGCCGGGCAGGCCCGGCTTGGGTGCGGGCGGGCGGGGACCCGGCTTGGGGACGCCCGGGCCGCCCTGCGGCCGGCCCTCCCCGGTGCCGGCCGACCTGGGGTCGGTGGCTCGTGCGGCGTTGCCGGACGGACTGGCGGGGCCGGACGGCGACGAGCCGTCGGCCAACTTGTCTTTCAAACGACGTACCACCGGCGCCTCGACCGTCGAGGACGCCGAGCGGACGAACTCACCGAGGCCTTGCAGCTCGGCCATGACGACCTTGCTTTCGACACCTAGCTCTTTGGCGAGTTCATAGACCCGGACCTTGGCCACTTCACTCCTTCTTCGGCCCGCGTCTTATCCGCGTGACCGTCGTGTCACTTCATGGGCGTGCTCATCGCTGCGTGCTCATCGCGTGCTCATCGCGTGTTCATCGTTTTTCTCGACCCGCTCTTTTCGCGTCGTAGCGATCTGCTGGATACTGCTGGATTCGGTGAAGCGCGGGGCTTCAGGGGCGACCGTCCGCGGCGACCTGGTCGATCCCGGCTCGCACGGAGCCGAGCTCGGCCGGACCCGACAGGCGCAGGGCCCGTGCGAATACCCGCTTGCGCTCGGCCAGGGCGAGGCATTCGGGGCGGGGGTGCAGGTAAGCGCCCCGTCCCGGCAGCCGCCGCGAAGGATCGGGCGTCGGAACGCCCGCCACCGCGACCACCCGGAGCAATCGATCTTGCGGATCACGAGTCCGGCAGCCCACACACGTACGGATGGGGATGCCGCCCGGACTCGATTCCTCAGGCAGGCCAGTCACGCTCCATGGTACTCCACAGATCACCGGTCCGATTACCCGGGCCGGGCCCGGACAGGCGGTCGCCGGGGCGCGGCCCGCGCTCTTGACAGCGTCCGAGCGCGCCCGGGTTATTCCCGCCCGGTCGGCTCACTCGGCGTCCGAGTGGATGTCGATCCGCCATCCGGTGAGCCGGGCGGCCAGCCGGGCGTTCTGGCCCTCCTTGCCGATGGCCAGGGACAGCTGGTAGTCCGGCACGATCACCTGGGCGCTCTTGGCCTCCAGGTCCACGATCTTGACCCGGGAGACCTTGGCCGGGGACAGCGCGGCGGCCACCAGCCGGCCCGGGTCCTCGGACCAGTCCACGATGTCGATCTTCTCGCCGTGCAGCTCGTTCATCACGTTGCGCACCCGCGAGCCCATCGGGCCGATGCAGGCGCCCTTGGCGTTGACCCCCTGCCGGGTGGAGTAGACCGCGATCTTGGTCCGGTGCCCGGCCTCGCGGGCGATCGCGGCGATCTCCACCGTGCCGTCGGCCACCTCGGGAACCTCGAGCTCGAACAGCCGGCGGACCAGGTTCGGGTGGGTCCGGGACAGGCTCACCTGCGGGCCCTTGGACCCGCGGCGGGCCTGGACGACCAGGCACTTCAGCCGCATCCCGTGCTCGTACTTCTCCCCGGGCACCTGCTCCGGGGCCGGCAGCAGCGCCTCGAACCGGTCCTGCTTGCCCGAGTCGATCTCGACCAGCACGTTGCGCGGGTCGTCGCTCTGCTGCACCTTGCCCGAGATCAGGTCGCCCTCGCGGGCGGCGAAGTCCTGGAACACCGCCTCGTCGGTGGCCTCGCGCAGCCGCTGCGCGATCACCTGGCGGGCGGTGGAGGCGGCCACCCGGCCGAAGTCGGTCGGGGTGTTGTCGAACTCGGGGCCGGACGGGTTGCCCTCGTCGTCGAGTTCGCGCACCCAGACCGACACGTGCCCGGACTTGCGGTCGAACTCCACCCGGGCGCGGGAGTAGCTCGGCGGGGCGGCCGGCCCCGACTTCTCGTGCATCGTCTTCTCGTACGCCAGGAGCAGTGCCTGCTCTATGGCTGCGAACAGGCGGTCCAGCGAGATCCCCTTCTCGTCGGCCAGCGCCCGCAATGCCCGCATGTCGATGTCCATCGTGCTCCTTCGGCTCCGTATTCAGTTCTCGTGATCAGTCTTCGTCGAGGTCGTCGACGCCGCTTTCGCCATGCTCCCCGTCGCCCTCGTCACCGTCGTCGTCCGGGTCCCCGGCTCCGGCCGACTCGGCCTCGATCGCCTCGAAGGCGGCCCGGTTGAACTCGACCTGCACCTTCGCCTTGGACAGGTCGGCGTAGGCGAAGGTGCGCTCGGACTCGGACGGCTTCTGCCCCGGCTTGTGCACGACCGTCACCAGCAGGGTGACCTCCTCGTCGGTGCTGGCCAGCACCCGGCCGGTCAGCTCGCCCGAGCCCTTGGCGGTGGCCTTGACCAGCCGGCCGTGCGCCCGGCGCCAGTGCCGCGGTGCGGTCAGCGGCCGGCCCACCCCGGGCGAGCTGAGCTCCAGATCATAGGCCTGATCGCCGAACACCCCGGGCTGTTCCTGCTCGGCCTGGTCCAGCGCGGTGGACACCGCCTGGCTGACCTCGGCGATGTCGTCCAGGGAGATCCCCTCGTCCCCGTCCACCACGACCCGCAGCAGGATCCGCGAACCGATCCGCTGTTCGACCAGCTCCTCCAGATCGAAGCCGGACTCGGTGACCACGGCCGCGATCAGGTCGCGCAGCTTTCCGGCCATGGTGTCGCTCGCGGGCATCGGCGCAACTCCTCGTGTGCTTGGCGCATTGATACCTCTAGGGTAGCTAACTTCCCAGCGCGCCCCGCGCCATCTGCGCCATTCGCAGGGCGTCGGCCAGTACGGTCTGGCCCGTGGAATGGACGAGGCGAACCGTGTTCCCGCTGGCGCTGCTGGCCGCGCTGCCCGCGGCGGGCTGCTCCGGCTCCGGCCCCGGCGATCCGGACGACCTGATCCGGCAGCGGGTCGCGGACCAGGCCGGGTCGCTGGCCGGGCTGTACGCCCAGGCCGCGGCGGCCCGGCCGGGCGATCCGCGGCCGGCGGAGTTCCGGGAGCACCACGTGGCGCACCGGGCCCTGCTGCTGTCCGGCGCCGCGAACCCGGCCACGGCCGATCCGGCCGTCCCGGCCGAGTACCAGTCCGTGCCGGCGCTGCCGCAGGCCGTGCTCACCGGCCCGGACGCGAACCTGGACGCCGGAACGGCGGCGGACGCGGGTTCGTCCGCGGCAGTGTCGGCGGCGGCGAAGACGGCTACGGCGTCTGCGGCCGCCGCGCCGCCGTCCGGCTCGACCCAGCCCACTGCGGCGACCCTGGTCGCCGCCGAGCGGGCCGCGTCCGCGATGGCCGAACCAGATCTGCCGACCGCCTCCGGGCGGCTGGCCGGACTGCTCGTGGACATCGCCGCCTGCCGCGCCGTGCACTGCGCCGCGCTGGATCCGGCCTCCCAGACCCAGCAGTCCGTGACCGACGCGCCCGAACTGGCTGTACCGACCCCAGGCGACCTTTCGGCGGCGCAGGCGATCCTCGGGGCGGAACACGCCGCCGTGTACGCCTACGGCGCCCTGACGCCCCATCTGAGCGGCACGCAGCGTACTCAGGCGCATGGGATGTACGAACTGCACCGGCAGATCCGCGACGGCCTGGAGTCCGGGATCGCCGCGCACGGCGCGACCCCGGTGGCGATGGCGGCCGCGTACGCCTTTCCGCAGCAGCCGACCGACCCGGCCGGTGCGCAGGCCCTGGCGGTGTACGTGGAGACGCGGGTGGCCGCGGTCTGCGCCGACGCCGCCGTGGTGGCCTCCCCGGCCGCCCGGCCCTACGCGGCCTGGGCGACCGTCGGCGCGAGCCTGCGCGCGTATGCCTGGGGCCGGGCGCCCGCGGCGTTTCCGGCGACCTTCTCGACTTGAGCCGCGCCGGCACCGGGCCGGATTCCTTGCCCCAGCTGACTTTCGCCCCTGCCCGTTCGGCCCGCCGGAGCGTGCGCGACGCACCCGGCCGGGCCCGGCCACCGCCGGACCCTCCGGCCCCGACCTGCGCCTGACCCGGGCTCAGAAAACGCCGCAGGGCGCTGATCCGGTCGTCACCGGATCCGCGCCCTACGGCACGCCACGCCTTGCTCAGGGAGCCAGGTTCGCCGCGATGTCCGCAGCCGCCCCGGCCACGGCCACGTTGCGCCGCTCGCCGCTGGCCCGGTCCTTGACCTCGATCACGCCGTCGGCCAGGCCCTTGCCCACGATCACGATCGTCGGCACGCCGATCAGCTCGGCGTCCTTGAACTTGACCCCGGGCGTGGCCGTGCGCCGGTCGTCGAACAGCACCCGCAGACCCGCCGCGTGCAGCTCGCCGGCCAGCGTGGCCGCCGCCTCGAACACGGCCTCGTCCTTGCCGGTGGCGACCAGGTGCACGTCGGCCGGCGCGATCTCGCGCGGCCAGACCAGCCCGGCCGCGTCGTACTTCTGCTCCGCGATCGCGGCCACCGCCCGGGACACGCCGACCCCGTAGGAGCCCATGGTCACCCGGACCGGCTTGCCGTCCGGGCCGAGCACGTCGAGCTGGAAGGCGTCGGTGTACTTGCGGCCGAGCTGGAAGATGTGCGCGATCTCGATCCCGCGGTCGATCGACAGCGGGCCGCCGCAGCGCGGGCACGGGTCGCCGGTGCGCACCTCGGCGGCGCCGATCGAGCCGGCCGGGGTGAAGTCGCGGCCGTAGACCACGTGCGCGGCGTGCCGGCCGGCCTCGTTCGCGCCGGTGATCCAGCCGGACCCCGGCACGACCAGCGGGTCGACCTTGTAGGTGTACCCGGCCTCGGCCAGCCCCTCCGGCCCGATGTAGCCGCGGACCAGCGCCGGGTGCTTGGCGAAGTCCTCGGCCTCGAACAGCTCGATCTCGGCCGGCGCGACCGCGGCCTCCAGGCGCTTGAGGTCCACCTCGCGGTCGCCGGGCACGCCGACGATCAGCACGGTAGCCTCGGCCGCGCCGGGCGTGCGCAGCTTGACCACCACGTTCTTCAGCGTGTTCGCGGCGGTGACCTCGGCGAACTCGCCGCCCAGGGCGTTGAAGTGCGCGACCAGGCTGTCGATGGTCGGGGTGTCCGGGGTGTCGAAGACCTGCCGGGCCGGCGCCGCGGAGACGTCCAGGGCCTGCCCGGGCCGGCCCTCGACCGCCTCGGTGTTGGCCGCGAACCCGCACTGGGCGCAGGAGACGAAGGTGTCCTCGCCGGTCGGCGCGGGCGCCAGGAACTCCTCCGAGGCCGAGCCGCCCATCGCCCCGGACATGGCCGAGACGATCCGGTACTCCATCCCGAGCCGGGTGAAGATCCGGATGTACGCCTCGCGGTGCTGCTCGTAGGAGCGCTTGAGGCCCTCGTCGTCCAGGTCGAAGGAGTAGGAGTCCTTCATCAGGAACTCGCGCCCGCGCAGGATCCCGGCCCGGGGCCGGGCCTCGTCCCGGTACTTGTTCTGGATCTGGAACAGCGAGACCGGCAGGTCCTTGTAGGAGGAGTACTCGCTCTTGACCAGGAGGGTGAACATCTCCTCGTGGGTCGGGCCGAGCAGGTAGTCCCCGCCCTTGCGGTCCTTGAGCCGGAACAGGTTCGGGCCGTACTCGGTCCACCGGCCGGTGGTCTCGTAGACCTCGCGCGGCAGCAGGGCCGGGAACAGCACCTCCTGCGCGCCGAAGGCCTCCATCTCCTCCTTGACCACGCGCGCGATGTTGTCCAGCACGATCTTGCCCAGCGGCAGCCAGGTGTAGATGCCGGGCGCGGCACGGCGCACGTACCCGGCGCGCACGAGCAGTTTGTGGCTCGGGACCTCGGCGTCCGCCGGATCGTCCCGGAGGGTCCGCAGGAACAGCGAGGACATGCGCGTGATCAAGGTGACGCTCCTTGCGAACGAGGGGGGAGCCGGCCCGCGGCGGTCCGCCCGGCGCCGGGCGGCGGGGCCGGCCGGGCCGGGTCCGTCCCCCACATGCGGTCTTGTTCTGTCGAGGATAGTCGCCTTTGTGCGGTGGGTTACGCAAATTTACGGTTACGAAGGGTGAGAAGGGGCTGCGTCCGAGTGGTCCAGTCCAGTACATTCCGCGGTCATGGCGATGTTTCGTTCGAAGCCGTTCAAGGCGTCTTTCGACCCGGCGTACGACGACCTCGATCTGGTGGAGGCGCGGGACGAGATAGTCCAGGGCCGGTGGGAGCCGGCCCGGGATCTGGTGGAGGACAGCCGGGACCACGACCGCCGGGTGCACCGGGTCCGGGTGCTGGCCGACGCGGTCGGCACCAGCCCGTGGATCGAGCGCTGGCAGGCGTTGGACCCGCACAACCGGGACGCGGCGGTGCTGCGCGCCCAGGTGGAGGTGGTCCGCGCGGTCCGGCTGCACGCCCAGCCCGGCGCGGCCGGGCTCGGCCGGCAGGTGCAGGTCGCCGAGGAACAGTGCCAGCGCGCCGCCGCGCTGGACCTGAAGGACCCGACCCCGTGGATCAGCCTGCTCACCCTGGCCCGGGTGCAGGGCGTGGACCGGGACGAGTTCTGGCGGCGCTGGCAGGAGCTGCGGGACCGGGACGAGTGGAGCCGCGAGGGCAACCACCAGGCCCTGATCTACCTGTTCGCGGCCTGGCAGGGTTCGCACGCGGAGATGTACGACTTCGCCTACTGGCTGTCCGCGCAGGCGCCCAACGGCTCCCCGCTGGCGATGCTGCCGCTGGTCGCGCACGCCGAGGCGTACCGGGTCCGGGTGGTGGAGGCCAAGGCCAGCGGCAGCCAGCTCGGCCTGGACCTGCACTGGACCCAGGACCAGGTGCAGTCGGACCTGACCACGATGATGGCCCGCTGGTTCCGGGCCGGCCGGCCGAACCACGCGCAGGCGAAGCTGGACCTGAACTACCTGGCCCACGCGCTGGTCTACGCCGACCGGCACGAGGAGGCGGCGGAGGTGTTCACCGCGATCGGCACCTACGCGACCAAGCTGCCCTGGGTCTACACCGGCGACCCGGAGTCGGCGTTCGGCTACTGGCGCGAGCGGCTGATCGGCGCCTGAACCTCCGGCCGCGATGGCCAGGTCCGAAAACCGCCAGTTTTCCGGTCGGCGGTGGGGCAGACTTCGGGTATGCCGAAAAACACCAGCAAGCCGTACGCGGCCGCGGTCGGCGAACCGGCGGCCACCGCCGAGGACCCGCGCTACCGGGCCCTGGCGGCCCGGGACGCCCGGTTCGACGGCCAGTTCTTCAGCGCGATCACCAGCACCGGCATCTACTGCCGGCCGATCTGCCCGGCCCGCACCCCCAAACCGCAGAACGTGCGCTTCTACCTCACCGCCGCCGCGGCCCAGGCGGCCGGATTCCGCGCCTGCAAGCGCTGCCGCCCGCAGCTGGCCCCCGAGCCCGAGGCCGGCCCGAGCCGGCTGACCGAGGACGCGCTGCACCTGATCGGCTCCGGCGCCGAGGTGCGCCAGCTGGCCCGGCAGTTGCAGGTCAGCGAGCGGCACGTGCGCCGCAAGCTCGGCGCCGAGGTCGGCGCCAGCCCGCTCGCGCTCACCCGCAACCGGCGCGACCAGGCCGCCCGGCTGCTGCTGGAGACCACCGGCATGCCGGTCTCGGACGTGGCCTTCACCGCCGGATTCGGCTCGCTGCGCCAGTTCAACGACGCGATCAAGGCCACCTTCGGCGTGACGCCGTCCGCGCTGCGCAAGCAGGCCCGGGCGCTGGAGGCGGCCGGATCCGAGACCGGATCGGAACCGGGCGCGGAATCCGGCCAGCACAGCGGGGCGCTCACACTGCGCGCGGCGTACCGCGGCCCGCACGACCTGGCCCGGCTGCTGTCCTGGTTCGCCGGGCGGGCGCTGGCCGGCGTCGAAGTGGTGACCGAGCCGGGCGACCCGGGCGCGGCCGCGGGCCTCGGCGCCGTGGTCGCGGCCGCGGATGCAGCGGCAGGCGGCGAGGCGTACGGCCCACCCGGCTATCGGCGCACCCTGCGCCTGGCCCACGGGCCGGCCGTGATCGGCCTGTCCGCCGGGACGCCCGGATCGCTGCGCCTGGCCGTGGATCTGGACGACCAGCGCGACCTCGGCGCGGCCATCGCGGTCTGCCGGGACCTGGCCGACCTGGACGCAGACACCGTCGTGATCGCCGAGGCGCTGGCCGCCGACCCGGCCCTGATACCCCTGCTCGCCGCCCGCCCCGGGCTGCGCATCCCCGGTTGCGCGGACGGCTTCGAGATGGCCGTGCGGGCCGTGCTCGGCCAGCAGGTCTCGGTCGCCGCGGCGCGCACCCTGGCCAACCGGATCGTGGCCCGGCACGGCGAGCAGTACGACTCCCAGGGCCCGCTGACCCGGCTGTTCCCGGCCCCCGCGGCCCTGGCCGACGGCGACCTGGACGGGCTCGGCCTGACCGGCGCCCGGGCCCGGTCGATCCGGGCCCTGGCCGAGGCGGTCGCCGCCGGGCGGCTGGCCCTGACCCGGCACACCGACCGGGCCGCGGCCCGCGCGGCGCTGCTGGAGCTGCCCGGGATCGGGCCGTGGACCGCCGACTACCTCGGCCTGCGCGCGCTGGGCGACCCGGACGCGTTCCCGGCCGGCGACCTGGTCCTGCGCCAGGCCGCCGCCCGGCTCGGCCTGCCGGACACCGAGAAGACCCTGACCGCGTACGCCGAACGCTGGCGGCCCTGGCGCGGTTACGCCGCCGTCCACCTCTGGGCGGATCAGAGCACTTACCTGAAGGAGCAGCAGCGATGAAGACCTCGACGACCGGATACGCCTTCCACAGCATGACCATCGAGGCCGAGGGCTTCGCCGGGCTGCCGTTCGCCGTGCTGACCGAGGGCGACGTGGTCCGGGCCTCCGGGTTCACCGAGGACCCGGCCATGCTGGCCGGCCTGGCCAAGGTGGACCTGGCCGAGGTCGGGCCCGGCGGCCCGGACCATCCGGCGCTCGTGTCCGCGGCCCGGTACTTCGCCGGCGACCTGCTCGCGCTGGACGGGGTCGACGCGGCCGAGGCGGTCGCGCCCAGCCCGTTCCGCCAGGCCGCCCGGGACGCGCTGCGCAAGATCCCGGCCGGGGAGACCCGCACCTACACGCAGCTGGCGGTGGCCGCGGGCAACCCGGCCGCGGTCCGGGCCGCGGCCAGCGGCTGCGCGACCAACCCGCTGACGCTGTTCGTGCCCTGCCACCGGGTGCTGCGCACGGACGGCTCGCTCGGCGGGTTCCTGTTCGGGGTCGAACTCAAGGCCCGGCTGCTCGACCACGAGCGCGCGGCGTCGGAGTAACCGGCCGGTCGGCCCGGGTCCGGGCGGCCGGGGCCGTGGTCCCGGCGGCCGGGCTCAGAACATGATCGAGGCGTACTCGGACACCTGGTGGAAGCCGACCCGCTCGTAGGCGGCCCGGGCCGGAGCGTTGAAGTCGTTGACGTACAGCGAGACGATCGGCGCGAAGTCGCGCAGCGCGTACTCGACCACCGCGGCCATCCCGCCCTCGGAGATCCGCCGGCCGCGGTGCCGCGGGTTGACCCAGACCCCCTGGATCTGGCACACCTCCCGGGTGGCCGCGCCGATCTCGGCCTTGAACACCACCTCGTTGTTCTCGATCCAGGCGAACGCCCGGCCGGCGTTGATCAGCTCGCCCACCCGCTGCCGGTACCCGCGCCCGCCGTCCGCGGCGACCGGCGAGACGCCGACCTCCTCGGTGAACATGGCCACGCAGGCCGGCAGCAGCACGTCGATCTCGGCCGGGTGCACCGGGCGGACCCGGAAGTCCGGGGCCACCGCCGGGGAGGACTCCTGGATCGAGAGCACCGGCTGGCTGGCCCGGATCTCCCGCGGCCGGTCCCAGGCCGGGGCCAGGTAGGACCACAGGTCCAGGGCGGCCTCGCGCGGCCCGACGATGGAGGAGCAGCGCCGGCCCTGCTTGCGGGCCCGGTCGGCGAAGGCCTTGGTCGCCTCCGGGGAGTTGCTCAGCGGGACCAGGTTGGCGCCGGAGAAGCACAGCGAGTCCAGCCGGCCGTTGACGTGGAAGCCCCACAGCTCGCCGCCCAGCTGCCACTGGTCCAGCCCGGCCAGTTCGACCCGGGAGGTGATGAACACGTTCTCCACCGGGTCGCGGGCGAGCACGCCGAGCACCGCCTCGAGGTCGTGCGGCTCCAGTACCCGGGCTGCCGCACCGGGGCTGAGCAGTCGGCTCATTACGTTCATCGGCGGTTTCGCCCTCTCACCTGCTGCGGCTCAGGTCCAACTCTACGTCCTGCCCGGGCGCCGGACGAGTCCGATGAGACTAGCAAGGCCGGGCCCGGGCCGCAGCGGGCGGTGTCCGTGCTGAGACGCCGCGTGTCGGCGCCGGTGGGGGCGCCGGACCGGGATGGGCCCGGACGTGTGCGAATACGCCGTCGGGAGCAAGGGCGGGCGCGTTTTCCGGGTGCGCGGCCGGGAATCGCGGCCGGGCGGGCGCCGGGAACGCCGGCGCCCCGCGCCGGAGCCTTCCGGCTCCGGCGCGGGGCGTTCGTGGTCTGAGTTCGTGCGGACATCCGGCTCACCGGCTCACTAGCCGACGGTCACCTCGGGGGAGCCGGCCTCCAGGTCCACGCCCATCTCCTCGGCCAGCCGGATCGCCTCTTCGACCAGGGTCTCCACGATCTTCGCCTCCGGCACGGTCTTGATCACCTCGCCGCGGACGAAGATCTGGCCCTTGCCGTTGCCCGAGGCCACGCCGAGGTCGGCCTCGCGGGCCTCCCCCGGGCCGTTCACCACGCAGCCCATCACGGCCACCCGCAGCGGCACCTGGAGTCCGTCCAGCGCCGCCGCGACCTGGTCGGCCAGGGTGTAGACGTCCACCTGGGCCCGGCCGCAGGAGGGGCAGGAGACGATCTCCAGCCCGCGCTTGCGCAGGCCGAGCGACTCCAGGATCTGGTTGCCGACCTTGACCTCCTCGACCGGCGGGGCCGAGAGCGAGACCCGGATGGTGTCGCCGATCCCCTCGGCCAGCAGCGCGCCGAACGCGACCGCGGACTTGATCGTGCCCTGGAAGGCCGGCCCGGCCTCGGTCACCCCGAGGTGCAGCGGGTAGTCGCAGGACTCGGCCAGCAGCCGGTAGGCCTGGATCATCACGACCGGGTCGTTGTGCTTGACCGAGATCTTGATGTCCCGGAAGTCGTGCTCCTCGAACAGGGAGCACTCCCACAGGGCGGACTCGACCAGGGCCTCGGCGGTGGCCTTGCCGTACTTCTCGTACAGCCGGGGGTCGAGCGAGCCGGCGTTGACCCCGATCCGGATCGGGGTGCCGGTCTCCTTGGCCCGGTGCGCGATCTCGGCCACCTGGTCGTCGAACTTGCGGATGTTGCCCGGGTTGACCCGGACCGCCGCGCAGCCGGCGTCGATCGCGGCGAAGACGTACTTGGGCTGGAAGTGGATGTCCGCGATCACCGGGATCTGCGACTTGCGCGCGATCTGGGCCAGCGCGTCGGCGTCGTCCTGGGAGGGCACGGCCACCCGGACGATCTGGCAGCCGGAGGCGGTCAGCTCGGCGATCTGCTGCAGCGTGGCGTTGACGTCGGAGGTGAGCGTGGTGGTCATCGACTGGACCGAGACCGGTGCGTCCCCGCCGACCGGGACGCTGCCGACCATGATCTGGCGCGACTTGCGGCGCGGGGCCAGCGGCTTGCCGGGGATGGAGGGTACACCGAGCGAAACGGCTGCCATGGTCTGAGTTTCTCCGTTGCTTTCGGCCGATGAGACAACATCACCACGCTACGCCACTTCCGGCGCTCGCCCCACTCGCCCCCTTCGGCCTTCACACGATATTCATCAATGCGCGGCGGACACCGCGCTGAACGGTGGTTATGGCGCGGCGAACGGCGGCCGGGGCGGTCCGGACCGGACTTCGACCGGACCCGGCCTGTTCAGCCGTTGAGACGGATCGGGTTGGTGATGTCCGCCGCCACGAGCAGCAGGCTCAGCGCGACGAACAGCATCAGGAAGCCGTACGCGAACGGAATCAGCTTATTGATGTCGACCTTGCCCGGGACCGGGCGGCGCAGCAGCCGGAAGACCTTCTTGCGCGCCTCCTCGTACAGGATGATCGCGATGTGTCCGCCGTCCAGCGGCAGCAGCGGCAGCAGGTTGAGCACTCCGATGAAGACGTTGACCGCGGCGAGCAGCA
This sequence comes from Actinocrinis sp., assembly GCA_035943635.1. Taxonomy (GTDB): domain Bacteria; phylum Actinomycetota; class Actinomycetes; order Streptomycetales; family Catenulisporaceae; genus DASZBX01. Next base: position 12,872 of record DASZBX010000147.1, read on the forward strand.
TGAAGAAGGTGACCCAGCCGTTCTGGGCGACCTCCTGGCCGCTGATCTGGGCCAGCCCGACCACGCTGACCGGGGTGTCGTCCGAGCGGGCCTGGTTGCCGAAGGTGGAGTCCCACAGCTTGGGGATCGAGGCCGGGATCGAGCCCAGGCCCTGGAACGAGCTCTTGGTGAAGCTCCAGAACTCCTTGCCGCTGTAGATCGCGGCCTGCAACGGGTTGTCCCGCTGCAGGGTGACCTGGTCCTCGATGCCGACCATCGGCAGCACCACCGGTTTGCCCGCGGCGTCCACGGAGTGGCCGTTCTTCGGGGTCACCGTGGTGGTCCCGGCCACGCCGGCGCGGGTGTAGGTGATCGTGGCCGGCTCTTTCGCGGGCAGCGCGTGCAGGTCGGTGACCACATCGTTCCAGGTCTTGACCGACTTGCCGTTGATCGAGGTGATGATGTCCCCGGGCTTGAGCCCGGCGTCCTTGGCCGGGGTCGGGTCGCCGGCCGCGCAGCCGCCGGAGGCGGTGCCCGGGGCGCAGGTGACCACGCCGATCTGCGGCGCGGCGGACGCGGTGGCCAGGCCGAACGTCATCGCGGCGAAGGCGAAGATGAGCAGGGCGATCAGGAAGTGCATGATCGAGCCGGCGGCCAGGGTGAGCAGCCGCTTTCCGGCCGGCTTGTTGCGCAGCGCGCGGTGCTCGTCCTCCGGCGCGACCTCGTCCAGCTCGGTCATGCCGACGATCTTGACGTAGCCGCCGGCCAGGATCGGCTTGATCCCGTACTCGGTCTCCCCGCGCCGGAAGGACCAGATCCTGGTGCCGAAACCGACGAAGAACTCGGTCACCTTGCCGCCGGCCCAGCGCGCGCACATCATGTGGCCGGCCTCGTGCAGCACGATGCAGACCATCAGGGCGAGCACGAAGAGCAACGCGATGAACACATCCACGCCCGGGAACCGTGCCTTCCAGTAGGGGACGGATGATTGCTGCCCCATCCGTTCAAAACTTAACTGACGTACGGCCGAGGCCGGAAAGTTCCGCCGCCACCCAGACTAGCGGTTCGGCCCTGCCGGGGCGGCCTGACTCGTCCTATCGGTCGGTCCGCCCGGGCCCGGTCCGGCCGCGTCCGGTTCAGCCGCCGACCAGTTCGGCCGCCCGGCCGCGGGCCCAGGCGTCGGCGGCCAGCACCCGCTCCAGGGTCAGCGCGCCGCCGGACTGCGGCTCGTGCTCGGCCACCACGGCCTCGATCGTGTCCACGATGCCGGTGAACGGCAGCCGCCGGTCCAGGAACGCCGCGACGCAGGCCTCGTTCGCCGCGTTGAACACCGCCGGGAAGGTGCCGCCGGCCGCGCCGACCTGCTTGGCCAGGCCCACCGCCGGGAACGCGGCCTGGTCCAGCGGGAAGAACTCCCAGCTGGACGCGGTGGTCCAGTCGCAGCCCGGCCCGGCCCCGGGCACCCGGTCCGGCCAGCCCATCCCGAGCGCGATCGCGATCCGCATGTCCGGCGGCGAGGCCTGGGCCAGGGTGGAGCCGTCGGTGAACTCCACCATCGAGTGCACGATCGACTGCGGGTGCACGACCACGTCGATCCGGTCCAACGGGATGCCGAAGAGCAGGTGCGCCTCGATCACCTCCAGGCCCTTGTTGACCAGGGTGGCCGAGTTGGTGGTGACCAGCGGGCCCATCGCCCAGGTCGGGTGGGCCAGCGCCTGGTCGGGCGTGACCTCGCCCAGCTCCGCCCGGCTGCGGCCCCGGAACGGCCCGCCGCTGGCCGTGACGACCAGCCGGCGCACCTCGTCCGCGCTGCCGCCGCGCAGGCACTGGGCCAGCGCGGAGTGCTCCGAGTCGACCGGCACGATCTGCCCAGGCGCGGCCAGCGAGGTGACCAGCTCGCCGCCGATGATCAGGGACTCCTTGTTGGCCAGGGCGAGCACCCGGCCCTGGCGCAGCGCGGCCAGGGTGGCGGTCAGCCCGGCCGCGCCCTCGATCCCGTTGAGCACGACGTCGCAGTCCACCGAGGTCAGCTCGGCCGCGGCCTGCGGCCCGGCCAGGATCTTGGGCACCCGGAACTGCCCGGTGGCGTACCCGCGCCGCTGCGCCTCGGCGTAGAAGGCCAGTTGCAAATCCTGCGCGGCGGTGGCCTGCGCGACCGCGACCGCCTCGACGCCGAGGTCCAGCGCCTGCCGGGCCAGCAGCTCGGGGTTGCGTCCGCCGGCCGCCAGCCCGGCCACTTCGAACCGGTCCGGGTTGCGCTTGATCACATCGATCGCCTGGGTGCCGATCGACCCGGTGGACCCCAGGATGACGATCCGCCGGGAACTGCGCTCTTTGTCATGCGATCGAGTCATGGACCCCATTGTTCCCCATCGGTTCGCGGGGATACGATCTCGCGGCGCCCTTGGCGAAACCCTGTTCTCGATGGCCGTTCTCGCGGCCGGTGGGAGTCCCGATGTCCGATGCGTTCGCCCGGCCTGACGGATCGGCCCCGGCGGATCAGCCCCCTTCCGGCGGTCCGGCGGACCCGGCCGGGCGCGCCGGGTGGTCCGGGCCGGGCGCGGCGCCGGGGAATCAGAACATGCAGACACCCCCGGCGGATCCGCCGGCCGCCGGACCGTCAGGGTACGAAGCCACGGCATACGGCAGACCCGCCTTCGGGCCGCCGACGTATGGCGATTCGGCTTACGGGCAGCCGAATTACGGCGATCCCAACCTTGGTCAGCAGGGTTACGGCCAGCAAGGATTCAGCCGGCAAGGGTACGGGCCGCAGGACTACGCCCAGCCCGCCTACGGTCAGCCGGGATACGACGCACCCTCCTTCAGCGGCCCCACCTTCGGCCTCCCGGCGCAGGGAGTGCCGCCCTACGTGTCGACCCCCGGCCAGCCGCCCGGATACGACCCGCCCGGGTTCCCGCCGGCCGGATACCCGCCGCCCCCGCCGGCCCGCAAGCCGAACCGGCGGCTGGAGATCGTGGCCGGACTCGTCGCGGTGGCCGTGGTCATCGCAGGCATCTTCGTGGTGGTGGCGAACCAGGGCGGCAGTCCGGCCCCGCAGCCGACCGCGGCCCAGCCCACGGTCACCACGCCGGTGAACCCGCCCGCGCCGACGACCGCGCCCGCCTCGCCCACCGCCCTGCCGGAGGCGGCGACCTGCGTGGCCGCGCTGACCGACTGCCTGATCCCGGCGCCCGCCGGCTCCTCCCCGGAGAACGACTCCTGGGGCCGCAGCCCGACCACCGAGACGGTGAGCCAGTACGTCGGCTACTTCTACAACGACGAGGACTCGGCCGGCCAGGCCCGGATGAAGGCCCGGCTGTCCGACGTCGGGGTGAGCTCGATCGCGAAGCGGACCTGGACCACGCCGGACGGCCAGCAGGTCGACGACGAACTGCTCAGCTTCAGCACCGAGAACGGCGCCCAGTCCTGGTACGACTCGGACAGCGCGGGCGACACCGGCACCGGGTTCACGATCCCGGACCTGCAGGACGCCCGCGGCTTCAACCGGACCGCCGACTCCGCCGGAATCGCCTGGTCGGTCGCCTACGGCTACTCCGACTCGACCGCGATGGAGATCTGGGTGGAGAAGAGCAGAGCGAACGACCCCACCGACGCCGGGACCCTGGCGAACACCCAGATCCAGCTGATCGACGGGCACACCACCGAGCGGGTCGTGCCCGTGCCGCCGACCCCGTCGGCGGCGCCGTTCACCCCGGCCCACAACCCCTCCACGGCCTGCGCGGGCGGCACGATCGACAGCTGCCTGATCGGCCTGCCGACCGGGGCCGTGCCGTGGACCGGCAGCAGCTACTACACGTCCACCGACGTCACGGTCGAGCAGTACGTCGACGACAACTGGGACCAGTCGGACCAGGCCAACATGATCCAGATCCTGACCCAGGCCGGAGTCCAGAAGATCGCGCACCGCAACTGGACCACCACCACAGACGACCAGGCCGACGTGACGATCCTGGAGTACGACTCGCCGTCGGACGCCCAGACCCAGGACCAGAGCTTCCAGGGCGCGCTCGGCGGCACCACCTTCAGCGTCGGCACCGGAGCGCAGGGCGTGGTGCACACGATGAACGACGTCGGCGACGTGGACGTGGAGATCTCCGGCGACACCGGCCCGTACCAGATCGTCGTGAACTCCTTCTCCCCGGCGACCGCCGACGTCGCCGCCGCGGCCCAGCTCTTCGAGCAGGCGTACAACCTCCTGCCGGCGAGCTGAGAGGCTGTGCGCGGACTATTCCGCGGCTACAGCGCCAGGCCGGTCAGGACGAGGACCCGCTCGTAGGTGTAGTCCGCCATGGCGTACCGGACGCCCTCGCGGCCGACCCCGGAGCCCTTCGCGCCGCCGTAGGGCATCTGGTCGGCCCGGTAGCTGGGCGCGTCGCCGATGATGACGCCGCCGACCTCGAGCTCGCGGTGGGCCAGGAACGCGGCCTGGATGTCGTGGGTGAACACGCCCGCCTGGAGACCGAAGGGCGAGTCGTTGACCGCGGCGTAGGCGGCCTCGGTGCCGGACACGGTCTCGATCACGAGCACCGGGCCGAACACCTCCTCGCACACCACCTTGGCGTCCCGGGGTGCGTTGACCAGCACGGTCGGCGCGTAGGTGGCGCCCTCGCGGGTCCCGCCGACCAGGACCTTGGCCCCGGCCGCGACCGCCTCCCGGACCCAGGCGTCCACCCGGATGGCGGCGGCCTCGTTGATCAGCGGGCCGACGTCCGTGCCCGGGTCGCGCGGGTCGCCGGTGCGCTGCGCGGCCACCGCGTCCACGATCTTCTCGGTCAGCCGGTCGGCCACGGTCTCCTCGACCACGACCCGCTGCACCGAGATGCAGGACTGGCCGCCCTGGTAGTTGGAGAAGGTCGCGATCCGGGTGGCCGCCCAGTCCAGGTCGGCCTCGCTGGAGTAGTCGGCGAGCACGACCGCGGCCGCGTTGCCGCCGAGTTCCAGGGTGACGTGCTTGTGCGGCACGGCCTGCTGGATCATCGCGCCGACCGGGCCGGAACCGGTGAAGGAGATCACCGGCAGCCGCGGGTCCGCGGTCAGCGCGGCCATCTGGTCGTTGGGCACCGGCAGCACGGACCAGGACCCGGTCGGCAGCTCGGTCTCGGCCAGCAGCTCGCCCAGGAAGAGCGCGGACAGCGGCGTGCCCGGGGCCGGCTTGAGGATGATCGGGCTGCCCGCCGCGATCGCCGGGGCGACCTTGTGCGCGACCAGGTTCAGCGGGAAGTTGAACGGCGCGATGCCGAGCACCGGCCCCTTGGAGAAGCGCCGGACGATCGCGGTCCGGCCGTCCGCCGCGGCGTCGGTGTCCAGCCGCTGGACCTCGCCGCCGAACCGGCGGGCCTCCTCGGCCGCCCAGCGGAACACCGACACCGCCCGGCCGACCTCGGCCCGGGCCCACTTGAGCGGCTTGCCGTTCTCGGCCGTGATCAGCGCGGCCACGTCCTCGGCCCGCTCGGCCAGCCGCCGGGAGACGTGGTCCAGCGCGGCGGCCCGCACGTGCGCGGGCAGCGCGCCGGTGGCTTTGGCCGAGGCCTGCGCCGCCGCGACCGCCTGTTCGACCTGCGCCGCGGTCGGCACGGAGACGGTCGCCACCAGGGAGTTGTCGTAGGGGTGGTTGACCTCGAAGGCCGCATCCCCGAGGGTCGGGACGCCGGCGACGTAGAACGGTCGCGGGGTGGTGAGGGACATCGTCAGCTCCGGGTTCGAGGCCGCACGGGGGCAGGGGATGAACATGGACGGGTGCGGATGGATCAGGTCAGCGGCGCCTCCCACGATAATCCGCGCAGCAGGTCGGCGCCCCCTACAGGTTGACGGCGATTTCCCATCCGGGGCTGTCGGAGCGTCAAGGCTGCGGGCGTTGTGGCTGGTCGGCGCGGGGCGCCGATCCGTGCCCGGATTCGGGCCCGCGCCGACGCCCGCGTCCGGCTACGCCCGCAGGTTGACCAGGACCGGCGGGGTGCGGATCCCGTCGGGCGTGGCCAGGGAGATCAGCGCGTGCCCGGTGGGCACCTCGTTGATGATCTCCGACGGGGACCAGACGTACCGCTCCACCGCGCGGGTGGCCACGGAACGCTGGTACTCCACGGTCTTGTTGCCGGTCAGGCTCTGGATCACCGACTTCTCCCGGCGCCCGGCGCCCGGCGTCGAGACGTGGCCGCTGGAGGTCGAGGTGGACGAACCCGAGGTGACGGTGGTCTCGGCCGCCCAGGCGGTGCCCCAGAAGTCCGCGAACAGCCGGGCGTCCTGCGGCTCGACCCCGGCGAAGACCGCCTTGCAGCCGGTGCCGGTGAACACGGCCGTGCGCAGGTGCTCCGGGAACTCGCTGAGCGACTGGGTCAGCAGCACTATCCCGGCGTTCGCCGCCCGGGCCCGCTGCAGGCCCTGGACCACGTACTCGTCCACGAACCGCCCGGCCTCGTCCACGACCAGGCCCTTGAACACGGTCCGGTCCGCGTCCGGGGAGCCGACCACCTGCACGAACTGCGCGATCGCGAGCCGGGCCAGAATCCGGGCCACCTGCGGCGAACTGCCCTCCGGCAGCGCGATCCGGACCCGCAGCGGCCGGTTGATGTCCCGCATCGAGAACTTGCGTGGCCGGCCGTCGAACAGCTCCATCACGGCCGGCCGGTCCAGCAGCCGCAGCCGCTCGATGCAGCTGCGGAACGCGTTGTCGGTCATCCCGCGGGTGTGCGCCGCGGCCAGCCGCTGGAACTCGGCCGCCGCACCCCGGTCCACCGCGGCGCGCAGCCGGTCCCAGGACTCGGGCTCGTCGAACAGGTCCAGCAGCGCGCGCAGGGTCGGGTAGCCGCCGTGCGCCAGGTGGTAGGCGGCGATCGCCACGTACAGGCCGTTGCGCCCGGCCGAGTCCGCGGCCGGGTCGGTCCGGGCCGTCTCCGGCGGCAGCACCGCGCCGGCCAGCCGGTCGGCCGCCTCGTCCGGGCTGTTGGCGCCGCCGAACAGGTCGAAGCCCCAGGCGTCCGGGCCGGTGGGCTGGTTCGGGTCGATGTCCACGTCGAAGAACCCCGGCAGCTGGGCCGGCCCGAACGAGGAGCCGGTCGGGTCGATCACCACCACCGAGGCCAGGTTGACCAGGGTCTGCAGGCCGAGCATCTCGATGATCGGCCGGGCGAAGGACCGGGTCTTGCCCACCCCGGGCGGCCCGACCACCAGCATCGAGGTCCGCAGCACCTCGGTGTCCAGGGCGAACCAGGTGCGCTGGTAGGGGTCCGGGTTGCGCGGGTGCCCGGTCGCCGAGCCCAGCCGGGTCTGCCCGGTGACCAGGTCGTGCTGCACCAGCCGCTGCATCGGCAGGTCGCGCTGCCGGGACGGGTGCAGGAACGCGGCCCCGCCCTCCGCCTCGATCACCCGGGCCACCTCGCGCAGACCGGTGACCTCCCCGGCCCGGGCCGCCCGGGCCGAACGCTGGACCACCCGGGCCACCCGGACGTAGTCCACGTCGGTCAGCTCGCCCGCGGCCACGTCCTGGTCCAGCCGCTCGGCGGCGGTGGTGAAGCCGGTGGTACGCAGGTCGGGCCAGAGGTCCCGGTTGCCGGGACCGGGCTTGGCGGCGGGGGCGGCGGCTGGTTGGATGCGGTCCCAGAAGTAGCGCAGGACATCCAGCCATTTGCCGTAGTAGCCGCAGGGCACCACGATCAGCACGATGTAAAGGTATTGTTCGATGTTCCCTGACAGGCCGGTCGCCGACAAGACGATGCCAGCCGGAAAAAGCAGGATGACATAGAGAATGGGCGCGGCGATCAGAAGGTTGCGAGCGCGTCGCCAGGTTTCCGCCGAGGGCTTACGCCGGTCACGCGGATCGACCACTTTCGCGGTACGCCCATAGGCGAACACGCCCGGCATGTCGAGTATCCGGTTGCCGTGCACCCAGCCGAGCAGGTCGGGGCGGGTCTGCTCGGTCCAGTCGGTGCCGTCCCAGTAGCGCACCTGGGCCACGCCGCTGGGGCAGGGGTACCAGCCCTCACGCATGCCGTGGCGCTGCGCGGGAACCTCGGGCACGCCCAGCGGGCCGGTCCCGGCCCCCGCGTCCGGTCCCGCCCCGGGTCCGCCCACGCCGAACCCACCGTTCGGCCCAACCGGCGCCAACGACCCGTCCGGCCTGATCGCCCCGGTCCCGCCCCCCGCCGTCGGCTCGTACTTGCCGCCGTCTTGCAGTGTCACCCTCGCCACCCCTTTGCCACAGCTGACCTTGTCTCAGTTGACGAGCCCTTAAGCACTGATGGTAGCGAGCCGGGTCGGATCCGTCCGGGGGCGACACAGTGACAGGGCATCCGGCGAAACGCCCGACGGCCTGCCAGGTGTGCCGAACCGCCGGGTTGGTTACCCTCGGAGATAAGCCGACATTGATCAAAAGGAGCGACCACCCGATGACTACCGCTGCTCGCCGCACCGGCGGCCCGGCCGTACCGCAGGAACGCCGCCTGGTCACCGAGATCCCCGGCCCGAAGTCGCGTGAGCTGTTCGAACGGCGCAACGCCACGGTCGCGGTCGGCGTCTCGACCACGCTGCCGGTCTTCGTCACCCACGCCGGGGGCGGCGTGGTGGTCGACGTGGACGGCAACTCTCTGATCGACTTCGGCTCCGGCATCGCCGTGACCTCGGTCGGCAACAGTGCGCAGGCCGTGGTCGACCGGGCCACCGAGCAGCTGAACCGCTTCACCCACACTTGTTTCATGGTCACGCCGTACGAGTCCTACGTGGAGGTCTGCGAGGCCCTGGCCGAACTGACCCCGGGCGACCACGCGAAGAAGTCGGCCCTGTTCAACTCCGGCGCCGAGGCGGTCGAGAACGCGGTCAAGATCGCCCGCTCGCACACCAAGCGGCAGGCCGTCGTGGTGTTCGACCACGGCTACCACGGACGTACCAACCTGACCATGGCCCTGACCGCGAAGAACATGCCGTACAAGGACGGCTTCGGCCCGTTCGCGCCCGAGGTCTACCGGGTCCCGATGGCCTACCCGCTGCACTGGCCGACCGGCCCGGACAACTGCGCCGCGGAGGCCGCCGCGCAGGCGATCTCGCAGATCGAGAAGCAGATCGGGGCGACGAACGTGGCCGCGGTGCTGATCGAGCCGATCCAGGGCGAGGGCGGGTTCATCGACCCGCCGCTCGGCTTCCTGCCGGCGATCGCGCAGTTCTGCCGGGACAACGGGATCGTGTTCATCGCGGACGAGATCCAGACCGGCTTCTGCCGCACCGGCGACTGGTTCGCCTGCGAGCACGAGGGGATCGTGCCGGACCTGATCACCACGGCCAAGGGCCTGGCCGGCGGGCTGCCGCTGGCCGGGGTGACCGGGCGGGCCGAGATCATGGACGCCGCGCACGCCGGCGGCCTCGGCGGCACCTACGGCGGCAACCCGGTGGCCTGCGCCGCCGCGCTCGGCGCGATCGACACCATGCGGGCCGAGGACCTGCCCGGCCGGGCCCGCAAGATCGGCGAGCTGATGACCGCCCGGCTGGGCCGGCTGGCCGAGCAGTACCCGCAGATCGCCGAGGTCCGCGGCCGCGGCGCGATGATCGCGGTCGAGCTGGTCGAGCCGGGCACGCTGACCCCGGCCCCGGCGCTCACCTCGAAGCTCGCGGCCGCCTGCCACGCCCAGGGCCTGATCGTGCTGACCTGCGGCACCTACGGCAACGTGCTGCGCTTCCTGCCGCCGCTGGTGATCGGCGAGGACCTGCTGAACGAGGGCCTGGACATCCTAGAGCAGGCCTTCGCCGAGAACGTCTGAGCGGGCCGGCGGTCGCCCGCCGGCGGGAACGGGAAGGACGGCCTCACCGCGTGCGGGCGGTGGGGCCGTCGCCGTTCCCCGGGAGTCGTCGGCGGGTCGGCGTGACCGCTCAGTAGGACGACAGGAACCGGTCCAGCACCCGGCAGCCGAAGTCCAGGGCGGAGACCGGGACGCGTTCGTCCACCCCGTGGAACATGGCGGCGAAGTCCAGGTCCGGGGTCAGCCGCAGCGGGACGAAGCCGTAGCCGCGCATGCCGCCGGTGCCGCTGACGTCCAGGGCGGTGAAGGTCTTGTTGTCGGTGCCGGCGGACAGGCAGTAGGGGACGGTGCGCGCACCCGGGTCCTCGGCGCGCAGGGCGTCGAGCATCGCGTCCACGATCGGGGCGCCGAACGGGGCCTCGACCGCGCGGTCCAGGTGGATGTTCTCCCGGGTGACGTTCGGGCCGGCCAGCTCGTCGATGGTGGCCAGGAACTCCTGGTCGCCGCCGGGCAGGAAGCGGCCGTCGATCACCGCGGAGGCGCGTTCCGGGATCACGTTGGCCTTGTACCCGGCCTCCAGCATGGTCGGGTTCGCGGTGTGCCGCAGGGTCGCGCCGATGAACCGGGCCAGCGGGCCGAGCAGGTCCACCGCGGCCTGCGGGTCGGCCGGGTCGAACGGCACGCCCATCGCGTCGCAGACCTGCTCCAGGAAGGCGCGCACGGTCGGGGTCAGGGTGATCGGGAACGGGTGGGCGCCGATCCGGGCCACCGCGGCGGCCAGCTCGGTGACCGCGTTGTCGTTGTTGATCATCGAGCCGTGCCCGGCCTGGCCCTTGGCCTTCAGCCGCATCCAGGCCAGGCCCTTCTGCGCGGTCTCGATCAGGTAGAGCCGCAGGTCGGGGTTGATCTGGTAGGAGTAGCCGCCGACCTCGCTGATCGCCTCGGCGCAGCCGTCGAACAGCTCCGGGTGCTTGGCCGCGAGGAACTTCGCGCCCTTCTCGCCGCCGGCCTCCTCGTCGGCCAGGAAGGCGATCACCACGTCGCGCTTGGGTTTGCGGCCCTCGCGGACCATCCGGCGGACCACGGACAGGGTCATCGCGTCCATGTTCTTCATGTCCACCGCGCCGCGGCCCCAGACCATCGGGTCGCCGCCGGCGCTGTCCCGGACCTCGCCGCCGAACGGGTCCACGGACCAGTCCGCCGGGTCGGCCGGCACCACGTCCAGGTGCCCGTGCACGAGCAGCGCGTGCGCGGACGGGTCGCTGCCCTCGAACCGGGCGACCACGGACGTACGCCCGGGCTCGGAGTCGAACAGCTGCGGCTCCAGCCCGGCCTCGGCCAGCTTCTCCGCCACGTACTCGGCCGCCGGGCGCTCCGGACAGGTCGGGTTCGAGGTGTCCAGCCGGATCAGGTCGGTCAGGAAACCGACGACTTCGCCATAGGAGGTCTCGGACGGGTGCGCGGACTGCGGACTGGATTCCATGACTCAAAGTTAGCAACTGTGCGGTCGGGCGGCTCGCGGCCCCGCGTTACCGACGGCGTACGGACCGCTCACACCCTGCTTACCCCCTGATCACGGCCAGTTCGGGGCCGGCCCGCGGTCGACGAACCCGGACGCGACGGCCGCGGCCAGCTCCAGGTAGGCGTCCGCGGTGGCCGGGCGCAGCTGTTCGAGCTCGATCTCCGCGCCGGTGGCCAGGTGCGGGTCGTAGGGGACCGGGATCACCGCGCGGCAGCGGGCCGCGAAGTGGGCCACCAGCTGGTTCAGGTCGAAGTCCTTCGAGGCCGGGCGCACACCGGAGATCACCGTCACGGCCCGGGAGACCAGGTCCTGGTAGCCGTGCGCGACCAGCCAGTCCAGGGTGGTGGAGGCCGAGTTGCCGCCGTCCACGCTCGGCGTGGAGACCACGATCAGCTGGTCGGCGGTCTGCAGCACCCCGCGCATGGCGGAGTACAGCAGGCCGGTGCCCGAGTCGGTCAGGATGATCGAGTACTGCCGTTGCAGCGCCTCGACGATCCGCCGGTAGTCCTCGTCGTTGAACGTGGTCGACACGGCCGGGTCCACGTCGTTGGCCAGGACCTCCAGCCGGGACGAGGACTGCGAGGTGAACCGGCGCACGTCCACGTAGCTCTGGATCGACGGCAGCACCTGGAGCATGTCCCGGATGGTGGCCCCGGTCTCCCGGCGCACCCGGCGGCCGAGCGTGCCGGCGTCCGGGTTGGCGTCCACCGCGATCACCCGGTCGCCCCGGTTCGAGGCCAGGGTGGCGCCGAGCGCGGTGGTGGTCGTGGTCTTGCCGACGCCGCCCTTGAGCGAGATGACCGCGATCCGGTGGCAGCCGACCAGCGGGGTGGCGATCTGGTCGAGCAGCGCGGTGCGGTGCGCCTCGCTGCGGCCCGGGGCCGGCTTGATCAGCCCGCCGGAGGCCTGCCGGACGGTCCGGCGCCACCCGGTCCGGGCCACCGGCTCGGCCCTGCGGACCAGGCGGTCCGAGGTGAGGTCCTGGGAGGCCTGAAAGCCGAGCGGGATGGCCGGGTTCAGCTGGTCCTGGCTCTGGCCGGGGTAGCTGTTGGACAGCTGCTGGTACTCGGTCGACTGCGGCGGGATGGTCGGATTCTGTTGCTGCTGTTGGTAGTACAGCTCGGGGGAGTTGAGCGGCGCGGGTTGTTGCTGCTGTTGCTGGGGTGGGTACGCCGGGTACTGCTGTTGGACATGGTGCGGCTGCGGAGGTTGTGACTGCTGTTGCTGTTGCGGGTACTGCTGGTGCGCTGCCTGCGGGAACTGCGGTTGCTGCTGCTGGTAGGTCGGCGGCACGGGCTGCTGCGGCGGCTGGGGCTGCGGAACCTGGGCGTACGGAGCCTGCGTGGGCACGGGCGGGACTGCGGGCGGTTGGGTGTTCTGGACCGCGGGCAGCGGACGGTTGATCGGGGCGGGTACCACCTGCGCCGAGGACGCGCTCCAGGGGGCGACTTCGGGGGTCTGCACGTTCCAGCTGTCCGACTGGGACAGCTGCGGAGCTGGCGGCGCGATCGGAGCCGGACCGGGGGACACCGGCGGTTGGGCCGAACGGATGACGGGCAGCGGCGCCGGCGGCAGGGGTTGTGGCGCCTGTGACTGCGGAGTGGGCTCGATCGGCGGGTACTCGCCGGGACGCACGGTCGGGTGCGGCGGTCCGGTCTGCGGCGATGGCGGGGCGTTCAGCGGCGGTGCCGGTTGAGTGGGCCCGGCGAGCTGACGTGGCGGTTGCTGCTGCGGCAGGGCCGGCGGCGTAGTCGGCGCGGGAGTTGCCGGCGGCGTCGGGATGGCCGGGATGGGGCCGGGAGGTACGCGCTGGCCGAACTGGGGCGATCGCGGGGGAGCGGGCTGTTGCTGCGGGGGCACGCCGAACTGGTGCTGCTGAAACGGCTGAGGTTGGGGTTGCGATTGTGGTTGGGGCTGCGGCTGAAATTGGGGCTGTGACTGCGACAGCGGTTGAGGCTGTGATTGTGACTGCGAGAGGGGCTGAGGCTGCGATAGCGGCTGGGGCTGGGGCTGGGGCTGTGATTGCGACTGCGACAGTGGTTGAGGCTGGTGCTGCGGCGTCGGCGGCATGGGCGGAGCGGGCTGCGGCGCGGGAGGCAGTTGCGGCGCCGACGGGCCCGGCGTGCCGAACGGAGTCGGCGGCTGCTGAGCCTGAGGACTGAAAGGACCAGGCGTCTGCTCAGCCCGGGCATTGGAGTCAGCAGCCTGGGATTGTGGCTGTGGCTGTGGCTGTGGCTGTGGCTGTGGCTGTGGCTGTGGCGCGGGCGGCGTGGGCAGTCCGTACCGGGACTGCTGCACGGGAGCCGGTGGCTGCGGAGGCGCGTTGAACGACTGCGGCAGCGACTGCTGGGGCGACTGCGGCACTTGCTGCTGCGGCGCAGGCGGCAACGGCGCCATCGGCGGCGTGACCGGCGGCGGCTGCGGGGGCGAAGCCGTGAACGGAGGCGGCGGCGTCGGCGGAAGCTGCGTCACGGCAGGCCCGGGCAGCTCAGGAGCCTGCACAACCTCGGCGCCCTGGACCGGTTCGGCCGGCTCACCAGACGTTCCCTCAGCGGACGTACTGTCAGCAGACGTACTCGCCGCCGCACCCGAACCAGAGGTATGCAACAACGCGGTCGGCTCCGCGGCCGAGATCGGGTCGATCGGCGTCGGAGTGGTGGGCGGCAGCATGATCTGCGGGGACTCCCCGGGTTGCAGGTACCATTCCGGCGCGCTGTACACCGGACCGGTCCAGTCCTCCTCCTCCGGGTTGCCTCCGGAGCCGTGCTCGCCGCTCATCCCAGTCGCCTTTCCCGTCCGCCCGGCGCGTTCGGCCGCCGGCGCCGGGACGACACAGGTCCAGGCGCGGCGGCCGTGCGGTACAACAGTAATCGCGTCCCATCTCACCGCGAAATGCCCGTACCGGCGGCGAACGGGCCGGACGGGCCTGAACCGGCGCGATCGCAGCAGATCAGGCCCGGTCCGGGCAACCACACCAGTGGAGGCCCGGCAGCGGCCGGACAGACCCCGGAGACTGAAAGGCCGCGGGGATCCAGAGCCCGCAGACCCGCGCTCCCCGGCTCAGCCCACCCGCTGCGGCGGGCCGAAGAGGCCCAGCTCCAGCTGCGTCGGCGCCGTGTACACGTACTGCCGTCCGCGCCGGGCGCACCACAGGGTCAGCTCATCGAGCAGGGTCGGCAGGGCCCGCACATCCTCCGGGGTGATCCGGGCCACCCGCGCCGCGAGCTGCGCCTCGTTCGGCGAGATCCGTTGCAGGGCCAGCAGGTCCAGGTTGTACAGCTGGCTGGCGTATCCGGCGTCCAGGAACGGCAGCAGGGTCAGCGTGGACTGCCAGGCCGTCTTCGGCGCGGACTGCTTCGGCGGACGGGCGCCGCAGTCCCGGATCAGCAGCACCGGCGAGGTGGGCGAGGCGCCGAGCGGGCCGACCCGGCGGACCGGCACGATCGTCACCACCTGCTGGCCGCCGCCGGCGTTCTGGGCCAGCGGGCCCCACAGGTCCGGCCGGGCCGTCTCCACCACGATCCGGGCCCCGGTGGCCGCCGCCCGCAGGGCCAGCAGCCGGACCAGGTACGAGCCGCCGACCAGGGCCAGCTCGGTGGCCTTGGGCCGGAACAGGTCCAGCACCGCGGGCTGGTTGGCCGGGTCGGTGCCGATCACCACGCCGTCGTCGCCGACCGGCAGGGCCAGGGCGTCGAGCTGCTCGGCGGTCAGCATGTGCCGCTCGTGCCGGGGGCCGCGGACCGGGACCAGGAACTGCTCCTGGGCCTTGGCCGGCCGGGCCTGGATCTGCACCGGCAGGTCTTCGGCCGGCCGGCCGCGCCGGGGCCGGCCCCGGTCCGGCTGGCGCGGGACCTGGCGGGCCGGCTGGCGGGCGGCCCGGGGCGTGCGGGTGAAGCCGCCGGACTGGTTGCTCACGGTTGGCCCCCCAGGGGAATCGTCGCGATCAGGCCGGGCAGCTGCTCGCCGTCCAGCCGGGTCAGGCCCGCGCCGAGCTTGTCCGCCTGCTGCTCCAGCGCCCTGGTCGCCTCGGCCAGCTGCGTCTCGGCCCGGGCCGAGACCCGCACGTGCATGCTGAAGCCGACCGCGTCGCCGATCCCGCGGGTGGCGGTCACGGCCAGCGTGGTGGATAGGGTGGGCAGGCCGGTCAGCCCGGCGACCAGGTCCGGGGAGGTGTCCGTGGCCAGGTCGGGCAGCCGGTCGACCCAGTAGGTGGTGTGCCAGCGGTCGTCGCAGCGCCAGGTCCGCCTGGCCTCGGCGGTCCGCCGCGCGGCCGTGCCGGTCCCGGGCGTGGTGCCGACCACCGGGTTGACCGCGCACGCGGTGCCCAGGGCGGTGATCAGCTCGGGCTCGCTCAGCAGCACGGTCTCGAACCCGGAGCCCTCGATCTCGCTGGCCACCCGCTGGACCAGGGTGAGCAGCGAACGCTGGGCGCCCAGGCTGCCGCCGCCGCGGGACTCGATCGCCGAGGCGCACTCCTCCGGGTCCAGCCGCACCGCGACCCAGGTGGTCCGCTGGGCCGGCACGTCCTCGGCCAGCGTCTGGTAGGACCGGGTCGCCATGGCCTGCGGGGGCAGTTGCTGGGTGGGGGCCGGAAGGGTGTGCGAGACGATCTGGACGCACGCGGCCGGCAGCTGCGGGTCGTTGAGCACCGAGGTGACCGCGCCCAGCGGCAGCGGGGCGGTCCGGCGCGGCGCGCGCAGCGGCTCCTGGCGCGCGGACACCCGGACCACGGCGGTCAGGAACGTGCCGTCTCCGATCATCCCGACCGGCTCGCCGGTGCGGCTGCTCAGGGTGCTGGTACGCAGGCCCGGGTAGGTCTCCCGGAGCGGGGCGAGCGCGGCCTCGCCGCCGGGCGGTCCCGGCCTGGCCTCGCGCCGCTCCCGGAAGTCGCCGCGGACCAGGGACAGCTGGCCGAGCCAGCGGCCCCGGCCGCCGCCGACCGCGCCGATCAGGCTGAGCACGGCGAACGGCGCGGTGCCGATCAGCAGGGCCGGCTTGTGGGTGAGCACCGGCGCGACCACCAGCGCGGCCGCGGCCTCCAGGAAGATCACCCGGATCAGCGGCACCGGGCCGATCCGGCCGGGCCTGGGCTGGAACCCGGCCCGGGCCGAGACCGTCCGGCGGCCCGGGGCCGCGGCCCCCGGCGCCGCCTGGCGGTGCTGCGTGTTAGCGGTGTAGCTCACTGTCTGCCTGCCCCCACCCGTCCTGGCCGGTTCCCCGGAGAAAACGAAGAAATCACTGACCGCATCCCGTATCCGCTGTGATTCGAACAGCCGCCCCGAGGTCGCCCCCGACTGAGCGCCACCTTCGCAGAAGTGGTGTCAGACACGGTACCCGGCTTTGCCCGCGGCTTTCTAGACGAGCTGTTCCGGATTCTGGCGCCTGAGCCGAGTGGCTGGTAGGTGCGCTGACCTGCCGGGTGAGTTCGCCGCGCCAGAATCCGGAACAACTCGGCTAGACGCACTGGCTCAGGGGCCGCACTGCCGCCGAACACGTGTAACAAGTAGTATGCAAGTGTTCGTGGAGGCTGTGGGCGGCCGACCACCACGGGTAGAGTAACGCGCCAGCCGAACACGGGTGCGATCACATCATTGGCTCAGCAGGATTGCTCAGGCATGGGGGCGAGGGACAGTAGTGGCGAACGGGAAGGAACAGCTCGACGCGTTCAAGTTCGGGCGGCGCAGGATCGTGGCGAACCTGATCGCGCCGTCTCCCACGGGAAGCGACGAGGGCGCTCCCAGGCCGGTGAGAACCTTCTTCGCCTCCATCATGATCGGCGTGGTCGGGGTGGCCACCATGATCGTGCTCGGATACCTGCACCCCACCGCGCCGAGCGGCTGGCAGAGCGGCCTGGCCGAGGACTCGACCACCGGCGCGGCGTACGTCTTCAACGGCGGCGAGCTGCACCCGGTGCTCAACATCACCTCCGCGCAGCTGTTGCTGGGTACGAACTTCCACAAGTACGACGTGCCCGACAGCGTGATCGTCGCGCAGAAGACGGGCGCCCCCTACGGGATACTCGGCGCGCCGCCGGTCGTGCCCGCGGCCGGGCAGGTCGGCCTGACCGGCTGGACGATGTGCCAGAAGGCGAAGAACCCGGCGAACCAGGCCGTGCCGGGCGGCCAGACCGTGCTGGAGATCGGCTACGACCAGAGTTCGATGACCGCGGTGACCGGCGCGAACGGCTTCATCGTGCACGACTCCAAGGGCGACGATTACCTGCTCTACGGCGATTTCAGCTACCTGATCTCCCCGGTCAGGGGCCTGATGGGCTCGCTGGACGGCTCCGGCAACGACGCCACCGGCCCGGTCGGCCCGTGGGTGGACGACTCGTTCCTGCGCGCCTTCCAGCCGGGCAGCCCGATCTCCGCCTTCCCGACCGTGCAGGGCCTCGGCGGGCCGGTCACCGCGGCGAACCAGCCGCCGAACGCCCGGATCGGCAGCTTCGGCAACTTCGCCACCACCTCCGGCACCACCTACTACATCGAGACCGAGTCCGGCCTGGCCCAGGTCACCGAGTTCGTCTACAACCTGTACGCCAGCAACGGCGCCCTGGCCGGGGCCGGGGTGGGCGGCGGCTTCAACCCGCCGCTGACCCAGTCCGAGATCACCAACGCGGTCCCGATCGACGAGCAGAAGAACCCGGCGGACATCCGCGGCGTCGGCGCCACCTGGCCCACCGCGCAGGTGAACATCCAGGACCTGGACCCGATCGCGCCGAGCTTCTCCGTGCTGTGCGTGAACTACGACGGCAAGTTCGACCCGACCCAGGGCGAGGTCCCGCTGCTGACCATGTGGTACGGCGCGCAGACGCCCGACCCGGGCGGCGCGGGCGTCCAGAGCACCGGGGACCAGTACGCGAACCTGATCGACGTGCTGCCCGGCCACGCCGCGCTGAGCCGGGACGTGGCGAACGGCAACAGCGCCACCGCCGGACCGGTCTACCTGACCGTGGCCACCGGCAGCCGGTACGAGCTGATGACCGACCAGCCGCCCGCGGGCACCACCGGCGACGGCAAGTCCGCGCAAGACCAGCTGCAATACAAGGCGATCACCCCGGAACCGGTGCCGGACAACTGGATGTCGCTGGTCCCGGCCGGTGCCCGGCTGGACCCGGCCGCCGCCGGACGGCCCTACACCAGCACCCAGTGAAGGGGCGGGACGTGAAGCGGACCCCGGCCGCCGTCTCCCCGGCGCGGCGCCTGCTGGCCGGCGGCGCCGCGGCCGGACTGGCCTTCGGCGTCGGCGTGGGCCCGGCCGGGTTCGGCGCGGGCCAGAGTGCTGACACGGCGTCGGCGGCCGCGGCAGTCGGCCGGGGCCACACCCGCCCGGCCGACGACTCCGGGGACTCCTCCTGCACCAGCGCCGAGATCGCGCAGAACAACGTCAAGACGGACCAGGACGGGTCCGTCCCCTGGGAGATCGCGCACGCCGGGATCGGCGGCGGCGCGGTCCCGCCGGACCTGACCGCCGGCTCGGGCGTGCGGATCGCGATCATCGACACCGGGATCACGGCCGGCGACCCCCAGCTGTCCGGCGTGGTCGCCGGCGGCGGGGACTTCTCCGGCAGCGGCGGGGACTACCGGGCCGACTCCGACGGCCACGGCACCTTCGTCGCCTCGATAATCGCGGCCCAGCAGTCCGCCGCCAACCGCCTGGTCGGCATCGCACCCGGTGCCAGGCTGCTGATCTACCGCGAGGCCGGGTGCGGGATCGGCAAGGGCAACACCGAGGACTACATGGCCTCGGCGATCAACCAGGCCGTGGCCGACCACGCGCAGATCATCAACATCTCCCAGGACGGCTTCGACCCCAGCGCCGCCGTGCAGGAAGCCGTGCAGAACGCCTACGCCGGCGGCGTCCTGGTGGTCGCCGCCGCGGGCAACTACGGCAGCAGCGAGGGCACCGACGACGCGGGCAAGTCCACCGCGGTCGACCCGGTCACGTACCCGGCGTACTACGGCGGCAACCCGGCCGGGACCGCCGACCTGCTCGCGGTCGGCGCGGTCGACCAGAACAGCGAGACGGCCGGGTTCTCCGAGACCGGAAACTACATCGGGGTGACCGCGCCCGGCGTGGCGATCGTGGGCCTGAGCAACGTCAGCAAGACCCTGGTCACCGACGACGGCACCAGTTTCGCCGCGCCGTATGTGGCCGCGGTGGCCGCGGTCCTGCTCCAGCACGACCCCGACCTGACCCCGAAGCAGCTGATGAAGGTGCTGGAGTCCACCGCGACCGGCAACGGCCAGTGGGACGACGCGGACGGCTGGGGCGAGATCAACCCGCAGGCCGCGCTGCAGGCCGTGCAGCAGGACCCGAAGCTGGACACCCTCACCCCGCTCTACGGGGCCGGTCCGGACGCCGACGGCCCGGCCGGGGCGGCCACCTCGTTCGGCGCCCAGGCGATGCAGCCGCAGTCCCCGAAGGGCGCCTCGGCGGCGCAGAACATGCAGAACCGCGGCGCCTACCTCTCGATCGGGATAGCCGGCCTGGTGCTGCTGGTCGCCCTGATCGGCTCCGCGGTCACCCGCGAGGCCAAGCGTCGGGGCGGCTGGCGCCAGGCGGGCTGAGCAGCGGCCCGCGCCTGGGAAAGCTCCCGAGACTGCGGTGCCCGACCCGCCCGATGAAAAGGCCCGGCCCCGCGCCGAAGCGAAGAGGCCGGGCCCGACGTTACATCCGCTGCCGCGCGCCGAGAATCAGAGCGCCGGCGGCAGATAAGCGGTCTGCATCAGGATCGTGCCGTGCTTGCGCGAGACCAGGGTGCCCCGGCCCGGCGGCAGCTGGCTGGGCCGGACGGTGCCGATCAGCTGGCCCTCGTCGCGGTCGCCGGACAGCAGCAGGCCGGGCTGGCGGGCCTCCCGGATGCGCTGGATCACCGGCTCGAACAGGGCCCGGCCGGCCCCGCCGGAGGACCGGGCGATGATCACGTGCAGGCCCAGGTCCCGGGCCATCGGCAGGAACTCGGCCAGCGGGGCCAGCGGGTTGCCGCCCTGGGTGGCCACCAGGTCGTAGTCGTCGACCACCACGAACACGTCCGGCCCCTTCCACCAGGTCCGGTGCCGCAGCTGCTCGGCGGTCACGTCCGGGCCGGGCTGGCGCTGGGTGAGGAACGGCCGGACGTCGTTGATCATGCTCTGCGCCGCGGTGGGCGCCGCGCAGTAGCCCAGCTGGTGGCTCTCCGGCAGCGCGCCGAGCAGCGAGCGGCGGTAGTCGATCAGCAGGATCCGGGCCTCGTCCGGGGTGTACACGTCGCAGATGCCCCGGATGATGCTGCGCAGCACCGAGGTCTTGCCCGACTCGCTCTCGCCGAACATCAGGAAGTGCGGGTCGCTGCTGAAGTCCAGGGACACCGGCTCGAGCTTGCCCTCGTCCACGCCGATCGGGATGCTGTGCGCCGGGCGGTCCGCGGCCTTGGGCAGGTCCTCGTACGGCACCAGCAGCGGCAGCATCCGGACCTTGGGCGCGGCCGGGCCGTGCCAGGCCTCGGCGATCGCCGAGACGGTCTTGGCCACGCCGTCGGCCAGGTCGGCGGCGTCCTCGATCCCGTCGATCCGGGGCAGCGCGGCCAGGAACTGCAGCCGGGCCCGGGTGATCCCGCGGCCCGGCGCGCCGGCCGGCACGTTCGCGGCCACCTTGCGGTCCACGTCCGACTCCATCGGGTCGCCCAGGCGCAGCTCGATCCGGGTGTTGAGCGCGTCCTTCAGCTGCGGCCGGATCTCGGCCCAGCGGGCCGCGGTCACGATCACGTGCACCCCGTAGCCCAGGCCGCGCTGGGCGATGTCCAGGACGTCCTGCTCCAGCAGCTCGAACTCGGTCTTCAGGGTCTGCCAGCCGTCGACCACCAGGAACACGTCGCCGAACGGCTCGCCGGCCAGCTCGCCCCGGGCCCGGCGGGCCCGGAAGGTGCCGATCGAGTCGATCGCATTGGCCCGGAACGAGGTCTCCCGCTTCTCCAGGATCGCCGAGACCTCGCTCAGGATCCGCCGGACCACGTCCACGTCCAGCCGGCCGCCGACCCCGGACACGTGCGGCAGGCCGGCCAGCCCGGTGAGCGAGCCGCCGCCGAAGTCCAGGCAGAAGAACTGCACCTCCACCGGCGAGTGGCCCAGGGCCAGGCCGGTGATGATGGTGCGGGCCAGGGTCGACTTGCCGGTCCGCGGGCCGCCCACGATCACCGCGTGCCCGGCCGCGGCGGACAGGTCGATCTGGTAGATCTCCCGCTTCTGCTCGATCGGCTTGTCCGCGATCCCGACCGGCACCACCAGGCGCCCGGTGCCGGAGAACTCCGTGGCCACCAGGCCGCGCTGCGGGTCCGCGCGCAGGCCCGGCATCAGCTGGTCCAGCGTCGGCGGCTCGGCCAGCGGCGGCAGCCAGACCTGGTGCGCGGCCAGGCCCTGGCCCTCCATGCTGCGCACCAGCACGTCCAGCACGGTGTCGGTCAGCGCGTCGTCCTCGGCGGCGGCCGGCGCCGCGGCGGCCGGCTCGATCACCTTCGGCGGGGTCTGGTACGAGGAGCTGAACAGGGTCGGCCGCCGGTGGTCCAGTTTGCGTTCCACCGAGGTCTGGGTCTGCGGGCGGTACGGGCCGGACACGTACGCGGCCTTGAACCGGATGCCGGCCCCGCCGCCGTCCTCCGAGCCGACCGTCTTGAGGTATCCGGACCCCGGGATCGACGGCAGCGTGTACGCGTCCGGCACGCCGAGCACCACCCGGGACTCGGCCGCGGAGAAGGTCTTCAGGCCCAGCCGGTAGGACAGGTAGGTGTCCAGGCCGCGCAGCTTGCCCTCCTCCAGCCGCTGCGAGGCGAGCAGCAGGTGCACGCCGAGCGAGCGGCCGATCCGGCCGATCTGGATGAACAGGTCCAGGAACTCCGGCTTGGCGGTGAGCATCTCGGAGAACTCGTCCAGCACGATCACCAGGTTCGGCATCGGGGTCAGCGCGGCCCCGGCCGCCCGGGCCTTCTCGTAGTCGTGGATGTTCTTGAAGTTCCCGCCGTCGCGCAGCATCTCCTGGCGCCGGTTCATCTCGCCCACGATCGCGTCGCGCATGCGATCGACCATGGTCAGGTCGTCGGCCAGGTTGGTGATCACCGCGGCGGTGTGCGGCAGCTCGGACATCCCGGCGAAGGTCGCGCCGCCCTTGAAGTCCGAGAGCACGAAGTTGAGGTTCTCCGAGGAGTGGGTCACCGCCAGGGCGAGCACCAGGGTCCGGAGTACCTCGGACTTGCCGGAGCCGGTCGCGCCGATGCACAGGCCGTGCGGGCCCATGCCGCCCAGCGCGGCCTCCTTGATGTCCAGGATCACCGGCTCCCCGTTCATCCCGACCCCGATCGGCACCCGCAGCCGGTCCTGCGGGGCCAGCCGGCGCCAGGAGCGCCGGGTGTCGAACGCGCCCGGGTCCCCGATCCCCATCAGGTCGGTGAAGTCCAGCGCGGACAGCAGCGGCTCGTCGTCCCCGGAGCCGCCGCCGGTGCGCAGCGGGGCCAGCTGCCGGGCCAGGGCCTCGGCCTGGGTGACCGCCAGCCGGTCGCTGTTGCCGGCGAAGGTGGCGCCGCTGGCGGTGGCCAGCCGCAGCGCGGCGCCGTCCACGGACAGGTGCACCCCGCCGCGGATCGTGCCGGCGTGGCCGTCCGCGTCGATCTCGATGATGGTCACGCCCAGCAGGCCCTCGCCGTGCAGCAGGGTCGAGTCGCCGCCGGAGCGGGCCCCGTCCACGACCACGACGATGTGCGGCTGGTCGTACTGCGGGGTGGCGTCCCGGGCGAACCGGGGACGCTCGGTCAGTTCCGAGCCGAGCGCGGCCTCGAGCTCGTCCGCGTCCGAGAACACCAGCCGGACCGAGCCGGCCGCGTCGCTGTCCCGCGGGTGCTGGGCGTGCGGCAGCCACTTGACCCATTCCCAGTGGTGGCGCCGGTTCTCCGCCGCGATCACGCAGATCCGCACCTCGCCGGGCGCGTGGAAGGTGGCCAGCTGGGCCAGCAGGGCCCTGGCCTCGGACCGGGCGTCGTCGGCGGTGCCCTCTCCGGTCGGGCTGACCAGCACGTGCCAGAACGCCCGCAGCGAGATCGCCAGCGGCAGCGCCTCCAGCGTGCCCTGCACGGTGATGAACCGGCGCAGCGCGTCGGCGCAGACCGGTTCGAGCTCGTCCACCGGCGCGGTCTCCGGGGCCACCAGCGGGGTGATCAGCCGCTGGCCGCCGGAGCCGAGCCGGACCTGGACGAAGTCCGGGTCGGTCGGCCGCCGCTCCCACAGGCGCTGCCCGCTGGTCACGATCGCCCACAGGTGGGCCGGATTCGGGTGCGACCACATCTGCGCGGCGTACTGCTGCTGCTGGGTCTGGCGCACCTGGCCGCGCACCTGGCTCAGGTAACGCAGATAGTCGCGCCGGCTGTCCGCGATCCGCTCCCGGCCCCCGCGCTTGCCCCGGACCGTGTTGCCCACCACGGATCCGAGCGAGGTGACCAGGGTCATCCCGCCCATCATCTTCATCAGCGGGTTGGAGCCGGGCATGAAGAAGAACGCGACCGACCCCACCCCGGCGAGCATGGGCAGCAGCTGCTGCATGAACCCGGCGCCCTTGCTGCGGTCCAGCTCCGGCGGCGGCTCCAGGTGGACCTCCCCCGAAGGCACCTGCGGCGGATGCACTCTCGGCGGCCGCTTCACGATGACCGTGCTCACTGACGAAACCCTCCCGTGACACCCATGACCCGTAACAGCCGACGACTGCGCTGCGCCCGACTGCGGCGGCGGGCCGGCGGCCCCCCGACGGCGAACGTCGCGGCCGGTCCGGTCGGCACACTGGCGGAGCCCGCCGCATCCATGACATCTTAGTCGCTTGACGGGACACAAAAACAGGCTTGGGCATCAGTATCGGACCGCATCGGGCGACCGGCCGGGGCGGCCGGTCCGGGGAGCCCGCAGCCGAACGGGAGGGCCGCGTTGAGCGCCAGCGTAGTGACAGGATTCTGCCGGATCACGGTGGTGGCCCCGAGCATCCGGGTGGACATCGCGCTGCCCGAGGACGTGCCGCTGGCCGAGCTGCTGCCGGACGTGCTCCGGATGGCCGACCAGTGGCAGAACGAGGGCGCGCACACCGGGTTCGTGCTGGCCCGGCTGGACGGCGGGGAGCTGGACACCGGGATCTCGCTGTCCGCGCAGGGGGTGCGCAACGGGGACCTGCTGTATCTGCGCCCTGCGACCGAGACCCTGCCGCCGCCGGTGTACGACGACGTGGTCGAGGCGATCGCCAAGGCGGTCACCGAGGACCGCCGGATCTGGGGCAGCGCGCAGTTCCGGCTGGTCGGCCTGATCGGCGCGCCGGTGCTGCTGGCCCTGGGCGCCTGGGTGCTGTGGTCCTCCGGCGACCCGCACGGGATGCCGGCCGCGGTGGCCGGAATCATGGCCCTGCTGCTCACGGTCAGCGGCGGGGTGCGCTCCCGGGTCTACCGCGACCACGTCGGCGGCGCGGTGCTCGGCGCCTGCGCGGTGCCCTATGCCTTCCTCGGCGGCCTCGGGGTGCTGCCGCTGACCGCTGCGGCGGGCCTGGGCCGCAGCCACTTCATCGTCGGCTGCTCGGCCGTGCTGGTGGTCTCGGTGCTCGGCGCCCTGCTGCAGGAGGAGCGCGGCGAGCCGTACCTGGCCGCCGCGATCGCCGCGGCGGTCGGCGCGCTGTCCGGCGCGGCCGGCGTGGCCACCCACGCGGACCCGGCCAAGCTGGCGGCCGGCGCGGGCACGGTCGCGATCGCGGCGATCGGCTTCCTGCCGGGCCTGGCCATGCGCACCGTGCGCTTCCCGATGCCCCAGCGCGCCGACGGCGCCCCGCAGGTGACCGCGACCGGCGGCCGGACCGGGCTGCCGGCCGGGGACGACGACCCGGTGGACCTGGAGTCGATCACCCGCCGGGCCCAGCGCAGCCACGAGGTGCTGACCGGCCTGATCGCGGCCTGCGCGCTCACCACCTTCCTCAGTGCCCTGATCCTCGCCTTCGCCGCGCCGATCCACAGCGGCGGCGCCTGGGCGGTGGCCATGGCCGGGGTGCTCGGCCTGGCCGCGATCTCCCGGGCCCGGCTGTTCCGGCGCAGCGCCCAGGTCGGCATCCTGTTCTTCGGCGGGGTCGCGGTGCAGGCGGCGCTGATCTTCGGCGCGGCCGGCCAGGTCTCGGCGCAGGCCGAGCAGACCTGGTACTTCGCCGTGGTCCTGGCGGCCGGCCTGCTGCTGGTCGCGGTCGCCTTCATCCTGCCCGACCGGACGCTCTCCCCGCGCTGGGCCTCGGCCGTGGACCTGCTCGACGGGCTGCTGCTGGCCGCGGTGATCCCGGTCCTGCTCGGCGTGCTGAACGTGTACGGCGCCGTGCACTCCGGCCTCGGCGGCTGAGCGTCGCCGCAGGCCGGGCGGTCCCTCCGCCGCGGTCCGGTCTCGGCCCGGGCCGGGCGGGTGAGGAGTCCTTCGTCACACCCGCCCGGCCACCGGTCGGAAGGCACCGTCCGCCCACCCGCCGCGCACCCCGGCCCGACCGTCCGGAAAGCCGGCCGGGCGCTGGTAGACTCTGCCGATGGCCGCTAGTCGGCGCGGGTCGACCTTATCCTCGTGAATCAGACCGAGGATGCCCGTTCTCTCTCTCAAGAGGAGCTGTTTCGTGTCGCTTGACCTTGCGATCAAGAAGCAAATCATGGCCGAGTACGCCACCGCCGAGGGTGACACCGGCTCCCCGGAGGTCCAGGTCGCGCTGCTGACCAAGCGGATCAACGACCTGACCGAGCACCTGAAGGCGCACAAGCACGACCACCACTCCCGCCGCGGCATGTACCAGCTGGTCGGCAAGCGCCGCCGGCTGCTCAAGTACCTGGCCGCGACCGACATCACCCGCTACCGCTCGCTGATCGAGCGGCTCGGCCTGCGCCGATAGCGGGTCCCCGGCCACGGAGGCCGGCCCGCCGGCGACGGCGGGCGGCCGGCGGCGCGCCCGGTGGATCGCGTCCCGGGGCGGACGGCCGGTTCCAGGACCGGTCGGCCGCCCCTTTGGTGTTTTCTGGCGCGTTCCGGCCCGGGAATGGGTTAGCGTTGCCATGGAAGGCACGAAAGACAAGAGGGTCGGGCCAAGAGGGCCGCGACCCGACAAAGAGGCAGGAACGCGGCGTCACCCGGTGGGCCGAGGTGGTGCCGATCTTCGGTAGTGGCCGACGGACGGGTTCGGTCGGGCGGACGCCCGGGCGGGCTCCGGCGGCTTCGATCGGAGACCGGTCGACCACGCATGAGTCCAGGTGTCGCGTCGCGTTCCTAGAGAACACGACAAGGAGGGTCCCCGTGGAGGGTACCCAGCACGAAAACGGTGTCTACACCACCGAGGCCGTCATCGACAACGGTGTACACGGCACCCGCACAGTCCGCTTCGAGACCGGCCGGCTGGCCCGTCAGGCCGCCGGGTCCGCCGTCGCGTACCTCGACTCCGAGACGATGATCCTCTCGGCCACCACCTACTCCAAGCACCCCAAGGACCAGCTGGACTTCTTCCCGCTGACCGTGGACGTGGAGGAGCGGATGTACGCCGCCGGCCGGATCCCCGGCTCCTTCTTCCGCCGCGAGGGCCGCCCGTCCGAGGACGCGATCCTGACCTGCCGGCTGATCGACCGCCCGCTGCGCCCGACCTTCAAGAAGGGCCTGCGCAACGAGATCCAGGTCGTCGCCACGATCATGGCGCTCAACCCGCAGCACCTGTACGACGTGATCGCGATCAACGCCGCGTCGATGTCCACCCAGCTGTCCGGCGTGCCCTTCTCCGGGCCGATCGGCGGCGTGCGGGTCGCCCTGATCAGCGGCCAGTGGGTCGGCTTCCCGACCCACGAGGAGCTCGGCGACGCGGTCTTCGACATGGTCGTGGCCGGCCGGGTCGCCGCCGACGGCGACGTGGCGATCATGATGGTCGAGGCCGAGGCCACCACCTCCACCCTGACCCTGGTCGCCGGGGGCGCGCAGGCGCCGACCGAGGAGATCGTGGCCGAGGGCCTGGAGGCGGCCAAGCCGTTCATCAAGGCGCTGTGCAAGGCCCAGGCCGACCTGGCCGCGGCCGCGGCCAAGCCGACCGCCGAGTTCCCGCTGTACCTGGACTACCAGCCGGACGCCCTGGAGGCGGTCACCGCCGCCGGCTCGGCCGAGCTGGCCGCCGCGCTGACCATCGCCGGCAAGCAGGAGCGAGAATCAGAAATTGATCGATGCAAGGCGCTGGTCGTGGAGAAGCTGGCCGGCCAGTTCGAGGGCCGGGAGAAGGAGCTGTCCGGCGCCTTCCGCTCGCTGAACAAGGCCCTGGTCCGGGAGCGGATCATCCGCGACCGGGTCCGGATCGACGGCCGCGGGATCGCCGACATCCGCGCCCTGTCGGCCGAGGTCGAGGTCGTCCCGCGGGTGCACGGCTCGGCCCTGTTCGAGCGCGGGGAGACCCAGATCCTGGGCGTGACCACGCTGAACATGCTCCGGATGGAGCAGCAGATCGACACGCTGAACCCGGAGAACCGCAAGCGCTACATGCACAACTACAACTTCCCGCCGTACTCCACCGGCGAGACCGGCCGGGTCGGCTCGCCCAAGCGGCGCGAGATCGGCCACGGCGCGCTGGCCGAGCGGGCCCTGGTGCCGGTGCTGCCGACCCGCGAGGAGTTCCCCTACGCGATCCGGCAGGTCTCCGAGGCGCTGGGCTCCAACGGCTCCACCTCGATGGGCTCGGTCTGCGCCTCGACCATGTCCCTGCTCAACGCCGGCGTGCCGCTCAAGGCGCCGGTGGCCGGCATCGCCATGGGCCTGGTCTCGGCCGAGGTCGACGGCAAGACCGAGTACGTCGCGCTGACCGACATCCTGGGCGCGGAGGACGCGTTCGGCGACATGGACTTCAAGGTCGCCGGCACCAAGGACTTCGTCACCGCGCTGCAGCTGGACACCAAGCTCGACGGCATCCCGGCCTCGGTGCTGGCCCAGGCGCTCAAGCAGGCCCGGGACGCCCGGCTGCACGTGCTGGACGTCATGCTCGAGGCCATCGACGCCCCGGACGAGATGAGCCAGTACGCACCGCGGATCATCACGGTCAAGATCCCGGTGGACAAGATCGGCGAGGTCATCGGCCCGAAGGGCAAGATGATCAACCAGATCCAGGAGGACTCCGGCGCCGAGATCACGATCGAGGACGACGGCACCATCTACATCGGCGCGGCCGACGGCCCCTCGGCCGAGGCGGCCCGGCAGACCATCAACCAGATCGCCAACCCGACCCAGCCCGAGGTCGGCGAGCGGTTCCTGGGCACCGTGGTCAAGACCGCGACCTTCGGTGCGTTCGTCTCCCTGATGCCCGGCAAGGACGGCCTGCTGCACGTCTCCCAGCTGCGCAAGCTGGCCGGCGGCAAGCGGGTGGAGAACGTCGAGGACGTGGTCAAGGTCGGCGACAAGGTGCAGGTGGAGATCGCCGAGATCGACCAGCGCGGCAAGCTCTCGCTGATCCCGGTGATGCCGGACGGCGAGGGCCAGGACGAGCCGGCCGACGCCGCGCCCGAGTCCTGAGCGGCCGGGGCGGGCGAAGGGCGCGCGTGGGTACCGAGCAGGCGGGTGACGGCGGGATGAGTCCGGCGGGTCCGGGCTCGGCCGGGCCGTCGCCGCGGCCGCGGTCCGCCGCGGGCCCGGCCCGTCCCTACACCGAGGGCGGCGCCGGCTCCGGCGGCGAGGTGCTGCTGGCCGGCTGGGACGGCGCGGGAGCGGTCCGCCGCACCGTGCTGCCCGGCGGCATCCGGGTGGTGACCGAGTCGATCGGCTCGGTCCGCTCGGTGAGCCTGGGCGTGTGGGTCGGCGTCGGCTCCCGGGACGAGGGTCCCGGGACCGCCGGGGCCAGCCACTACCTGGAGCACCTGCTGTTCAAGGGCACGCCGCGCCGCAGCGCGCTGGACATCACGGCCGCGATCGAGGCGGCCGGCGGGGACATCAACGCGTTCACCGCGAAGGACCACACCTGCTACTACGCGCGGGTGCTGGACTCGGACCTGCCGCTGGCCGCCGAGGTGATCACGGACGTGGTCGCCTCGGCCCTGCTGCGGGCCGAGGACGTGGAGTCCGAGCGCGGGGTGATCCTGGAAGAGATCGCGATGACCGAGGACGACCCGGGCGACCTGGTGCACGACGAGTTCGCCGCGGCCCTGTTCGGCGACACCCCGCTGGGCCGGCCGATCGCCGGCACCGCCGCGTCGGTGAACGCGCTGACCCGGGACGCGATCGCGGACTACTACCGGACCCACTACCGGGGCCCGAACCTGGTGGTCGCGGCGGCCGGGAACCTGGAGCACGACCGGGTGGTGGAACTGGTCCAGGCCGGCTTCGCCGCCGCGGCGGCGGACTCGCACCTGTCCTTCGACCCGACGCTGCGCCCGCTGGCCGTGCGCGAACTGGCCGCGGCCAGGCCCGGCGGCAGCGGGGTGCGGCTGCTCCACCGCAAGACCGAGCAGGCCCACCTGGTGCTCGGCACGGCCGGGGTCAGCCGCGGCGACGACCGGCGCTGGGCGCTGGGCGTGCTGGCCGCGGTGCTCGGCGGCGGGATGTCCTCGCGGTTGTTCCAGGAGATCCGGGAGAAGCGCGGCCTGGCCTACTCGGTCTACTGCTACGCCTCCCAGTACGCCGACGCCGGCTCGTTCGGCGTCTACGCCGGCTGCCAGCCGAAGAAGCTCAAGCAGGTCCTGGCCCTGTGCCGGGAGGAACTGGCCAAGATCGTCACGGACGGGATCACCGAGCCGGAGCTGCGCCTGGGCATCGGCCAGCTGCGCGGCGGCATGGTGCTGGGCCTGGAGGACACCGGCTCGCGGATGAGCCGGATCGGCAAGAGCGAGCTGGTCTACGGCGAACACCTCTCGGTGGACACCGTGCTGGACCGGCTGGCCGCGGTGACCCGCGCGGAGGTGGCCGCGGTGGCCGCCGACCTGCTGACCGCGGAGCCGGCCGTGGCCGTGATCGGACCCTACAAGGACGCGTCGTCCTTCCTGGCATGAGGGAAAAGTGAAACGATGATCAATGTCGCCGTCTTCGGTGCGGGCGGCCGGATGGGCCGGACCGTCTGCGACGCGGTCGAGGCCGCCGAGGGCATGACCGTGGTGGCCCGGATCGACCTCGACGACGACCCGCAGGCCGCGGTCGAGGCCGGCGCGCAGGTCGCGGTGGACTTCACCCACCCGGGCGTGGTGCTCGGCAACCTGGAGTTCTGCCTGCGCAACGGCATCCACGCCGTGGTCGGCACCAGCGGTTTCGGCCCGGACAAGGTGGCCGCGCTGCAGCGGCTGCTGCCGCAGGCGCCCGCGGGCACCGGCGTGCTGGTGGCCCCCAACTTCTCCCTCGGCGCGGTCTTCATGATGAAGTTCGCCGCCCAGGCCGCGGCGTTCTTCGAGTCGGTGGAGATCGTCGAGCTGCACCACCCGGACAAGAAGGACGCGCCCAGCGGCACCAGCCTGCGCACCGCCCAGCTGATCGCCGAGGCCCGCAAGGCGGCCGGCAGCCCGCCGTTGCCGGACGCCACCGTGGAGGACGCCGACCACCACCGGGGAGGTACCGTGGACGGTGTCCCGGTCCACTCGGTCCGGGTGCGCGGCCTGGTCGCGCACCAGGAGGTGCTGCTCGGCTCGGCCGGGGAGACCCTGACCATCCGGCACGACTCGCTCGACCGGATCTCCTTCATGCCCGGCGTGCTGCTCGGCGTGCTGGAGGTGGGCCGCCACCCGGGCCTGACCATCGGCCTCGAACACTATCTGGATATGTAGCTCATCATGCGCGCACGTACGGCCGCCCTGTTGCTCGGCGGCGTCCTGGTCCTGTATCTGGCCGCGACCCTGTGGAAGGGCGCCCTGGCGATCTACGACGGGTTCCACGACCCGTCCCTGGCGTCCGGGCTGCTCGGCTTCGGGATGTGGATCTTCG
This sequence comes from Actinocrinis sp., assembly GCA_035943635.1. Lineage (GTDB taxonomy): Bacteria > Actinomycetota > Actinomycetes > Streptomycetales > Catenulisporaceae > DASZBX01. Next base: position 44,044 of record DASZBX010000147.1, read on the forward strand.
GGTTCCTGGGCGCCTGGTTCCTGCTCAAGGAGATCCGGTTCGGCTTCGCCACCGAACGGATGGCGATGGCCTTGGACGCCGAGGGCGACCTGCGGTACGAGGAGATCGACGCGCTGCCCAGGTCGGCCGGCGGCCGGGTGGACCGGTCCGCCGCCGACGCATTGTTCGAGGCCAGGAAGGCCGACACGGAGGCGGAGCCGGAGAACTGGCGCTGCTGGTACCGGTTGGCCGCGGCCTATTCCGCGGCGAAGGACTCCAGCAGGGCCAGGGCGGCCATGCGGCACGCTATCTCGCTCTATTCCTCGCCGTCGGTGTAGGGCGGCCACTCGTCCGTCGGGATCGAGAAGCCGAACGGCTCGGGCAGGTCGATCGGGTCGCCCGCCTCGCCATAGTGGCCGGAACTGTGGATCTGGTATTCGCTCAGCCCTTCGCGGCGCTCGTGCAAGGTCCAGGAGGATTTCACCTGGTCCACCAGAAGGTAGAACGGCACACCCCCGGCCGCGTACCACTTCGGCTTCCAGACTCGATCGTTGAAGCTCCGGCCCGGCTCAAGCGGGGATGTCACTTCGCACAGCAGGACGATATTCGCCTGGTACTGGGCGGATGTGTCGGCCCCGTCTCGGGCTATCGACATGTCGGGTATGGCAAAGAACCCGGACCCGTCGTCGAACTCCCAGGGGACGGCGCCCGAACTGCACTCCCAGCCTCCCCGCCCGGCCAGGTTGACGGCTCTCATCAACCTGCTGATGATCATCATCTGGCTGAAGTCGGGCGGCGGGGCGAAGGTCAGCCTCTGTTCGTCGAGGAGTTCGACCCGCTGGTAACTCAGCAGCTCCCAGGCGATCTCGCGAAGCGTGGGGGACCATCGCCCCGGTCCGGCCGCGGCTGCCATCTCGATGTCCTGCACGAGAAAAGGATGATCTGGCGGAACACCGTAGAGAACACAGTTTCCACCAGATCACCCCTACCGGTGACACACCGGCGCCAAAGCTACGCCGGAGCTACGCCTACACCTCGACGACCACCGGCAGGATCATCGGCCGGCGGCGGAACGTGTCCGACACCCACTTGCCGATCACCCGGCGGCACAGCTGCTGCAGCTGCCGCTGGTCGGCCACGCCGTCCGCCGCGGCCTGGGCCAGGGCCTCCTCGACCAGCGGGGTGACCGCGGCCAGCGCGTCGTCGTCGATGCCGGCGCCGCGCGAGTGGATCTCCGGGCCGCCGACGATCTTGCCGGTGTCCGCGGCGACCACCAGGAAGACCGAGATGAAGCCCTCCTCGCCGAGGATCCGGCGGTCCTTGAGCGAGGACTCGGTGATGTCGCCGACGGACAGGCCGTCCACGTACACGTACCCGCACGGCACCTTGCCGGTGATCCGGGCCACGCCGTCGACCAGGTCGACCGTGACCCCGTCCTCGGCCAGCACGATCCGCTCGGCCGGGACCCCGGTCAGCACCGCGAGCTCGCCGTTGGCGCGCAGGTGCCGCCACTCGCCGTGCACCGGCATCACGTTGCGCGGCTTGGCCAGGTTGTAGAAGTACAGCAGCTCGCCGGCCGAGGCGTGCCCGGACACGTGCACCTTGGCGTTGCCCTTGTGCACCACCTTCGCGCCCCAGCGGGTCAGGCCGTTGATCACCCGGTAGACCGCGGTCTCGTTGCCCGGGATCAGCGAGGAGGCCATCACCACGGTGTCGTCCTCGACGATCCGGATCTGGTGGTCCCGGTTGGCCATCCGGGACAGCGCCGCCATCGGCTCGCCCTGCGAACCGGTGCACACCAGCACCACCTTCTCCGGCGGCAGGTCGTCGATCGACCGGGAGTCGACCAGCAGGCCCGCGGGCACCTTCAGGTAGCCCAGGTCCGCGGCCACGCCCATGTTGCGCACCATCGAGCGGCCGATGAAGGCCACCTTCCGGTTGTACTTGACCGCGCAGTCCAGCACCTGCTGGATCCGGTGCACGTGGCTGGCGAACGAGGCCACGATCACCCGGCGGGTGGCGTTGGCGAAGGCCCGCTCCAGGGCCGGCAGGATCTCCCGCTCGCTGGCCACGAAGCCGGGCACCTCGGCGTTGGTCGAGTCCGACAGGATCAGGTCGATCCCGGCCTCGCCCAGCTTGGCGATCCCGGTCAGGTCGGTCAGCCGGCCGTCCAGCGGAAGCTGGTCCATCTTGAAGTCGCCGGTGTGCAGCACCACGCCGGCCGGCGTGGTCACCACCACGGCGAGGGCGTCCGGGATGGAGTGGTTGACCGCGAGGAACGCGCACTCGAACGGCCCGATCCGCTCGGTCTGGCCCTCGGTGACCTGCAGGGTGTACGGCTTGATCCGGTGCTCGGTCAGCTTGGCCTCGATCAGCGCGAGGGTCAGCTGGGAGCCGATCAGCGGGATGTCCGGCCGCTCCTTGAGCAGGTAGGGCACCGCGCCGATGTGGTCCTCGTGGCCGTGTGTGAGCACGACCGCGACCACGTCGTCGTAGCGGTCCCGGATCGAGGTGAAGTCCGGCAGGATCAGGTCCACGCCGGGCTGCTCGGGCTCGGGGAACAGGACCCCGCAGTCCACGATCAGCAGTTTGCCGCCGAACTCGTAGACCGTCATGTTGCGGCCGATCTCGCCGAGGCCGCCGAGCGGGGTGACCCGCAGGGCGCCCTTCGCCAGGGCCGGCGGCTGGCCGAGTTCGGGGTGGGGATGGCTCATGCAGCGGCTCCGATTTCGTTTCAGTCAGGTACAGTGCGAAAACTCGTGGTGGCGCTCAGATCGCGAGGCCGACGGCGGCGAGGTCTGCGCGCAGGGTGCGCAGTTGCTCCTCGGTCAGGTCCACCAGCGGCAGCCGGACCGGGCCGGCGGGCCGGCCCAGGCGGCGCAGTGCCGCCTTGATGGTGATGACCCCCTGGGTGCGGAATACACCTGTGAAGACCGGCAGGAGGAAGTGGTGGATCTCGCGGGCCTTGGCGACGTCCCCTCCAGTGTAAGCGTCGTACATGGCGCGCAGCTCGCCGGCGACCAGGTGTCCGACCACGGACACGGTGCCGACCCCGCCGACCGCCAGCGAGGCCAGGTTCAGCATGTCGTCGCCGGAGTAGTAGGCCAGGCCGGTGCGGGCCATCACCCAGCTGCTCGCGCCCAGGTCGCCCTTGGCGTCCTTGACCGCGACGATCCGTTCGTGCTCGGCCAGCCGCACGATCGTCTCGGTGTCGATCGGGGTGGCGGTGCGCCCGGGGATGTCGTAGAGCATCACCGGCAGGTCGGTGGCGTCCGCGATCGCGGTGAAGTGGCGGTACACCCCTTCCTGCGGTGGGCGGTTGTAGTACGGGGTGACCGCCAGCAGCGCGTGCGCCCCGGCGGCCTGTGCGGCCCGGGCCTGCTCGACCGAGTGGGCGGTGGCGTTGGTGCCGATCCCGGCGATCACCCGGGCCCGGTCGCCGACCGCGCCGGCCACGGTCCGCAGCACGGCGTCCTTCTCGGCGTCGGTGGTGGTCGGGGCCTCCCCGGTGGTGCCGTTGACCACGAGCGCGTCGCACCCCGAGTCGATCAGGTGCCCGGCCAGGGCGGCCGTCCCGTCGAGATCGAGGCCGCCGTCCGCGGTGAAGGGGGTGACCATGGCGGTCACGACCCGGCCGAAGGGGGTCTGGGGGGTGAACGACGTGGAAGCCATGGGATAAAGCTACCGCCTGCGACGGCGTGGAAGGACCCCGTCGCCGCCTGCTCGGGGGTCCAGGTGGCGACGGGGTCCGCCGTGTCTATCGGTCGGGCCGCCGCCCGGGACACGGGCGGGCCGGCCATCTTCATCCGATTGGATTATCCAACGTCAGGGCGCCACCCGTCCGTTGCGCACCCAGGCCTGGTGGGTCAGCGGCATCGCGGCGCCGAAGTGCGCCTCCATCTGCTCGGCCACCATCTCGATCTCGCGCTGCGGGAACGAGGGGAACGTGGCCTCCTCGTGCTTGGTGCGCAGCGACAGGAAGTGCATCAGCGCACGGGCGTTACACGTTGCGTACATAGACGAGTAGATGGAGACCGGCAGTACCCCGCGGGCCACCTCCCGGGCCACCCCGGCGTCGAGCATCTCCTGGTACGCGCGGTACGCGTCGGTGCAGGACCGCTTGGTGACCTCCTCGACGAGCCTGTGCTGCTCAACGCTGCCGTCGAGGAACACGTAGCGGCCCGGCTTGCCCTCCTGGACGAGCTTGCGCTCCGGGCCGGGTACGTAGAACACCGGCTCCAGTCGGCGATAGCGGCCGCTCTCCTCGTTGTAGCTGAACACCCGGTGCCGCATGAACTCGCGGAAGACGAAGATCGGCGCGCTGACGAAGAAGGTGAACGAGTTGTGCTCGAACGGCGACCCGTGCCGGTCCCGCATGAGGTAGTTGATCAGCCCGGCCGAGCCGGACGGGTCCGCACCGACCTGTTCGAGCGACTTCTCCCCGGCGGTGGACACCCGGGCCGCGAACAGCACGTCGGCGTCCGAGGCGGCGCTGCGGACCAGGTCGACGGTCATCTCCGAGCGGAACCGGACCGCCGCGGCGCCGGCGCTCGGGTCGCCCGCGGCGGACGGGACGGCGGTCGGGGGCTGGGTTGCCGTGCTGCTCACAGTAACGACTCCTGGAGGGGTTCGGGGCACTTTCCACCTGCGCGGTACTCCAGCATTCCAGCCTATCCAGGCCGATTCAGAGGCGGGGGCGGAAACGCCGGCCGGCCCGGTGCAGCCCTGCGGAGTCGATCCACAGGGGCCCGCACCGAGCCGGCCGAGAAGCCAGGAGTACCTGACCTTAGCGCTGAGAACCCTAGTTGACCAGTCCGGACAGGTTCAGCGGGCTGCTGATCGTGCCGGCGTTGTACATCAACTGGCTGACGATGCCGATCTTCTCCGGCACGGTCGCGGTCGGGTACTCGCCCAGCTGCATCGTGGCGACGTACTCCTTCACCGCCGCGCTGGGGTTGGACATGCTGGCCAGGATGGCGCCCTCGACCTCGGTCCGGCTGGCGCCGATGTTCTGCAGCTTGCTGAGCACCGCGTCGAACACCTCGACCGTCTTCGGGTACTTGGCGGTGAACGCGCTGCTGGCGAAGTACCCGTCCAGCGGCACCCCGGCCGAGTCGCCGGTGGCCAGGTCGGCTGCCGGGATCAGGCCGTACTGCTCCTCGGCGGTGGTCGCGTAGGGCTCCTGGAGCACCGCGGCGGTGTACTGGCCGTCGTGCACGCCCTGCATGATCGCGGTCGGGTCCGTCACGACCAGGATGTTCTTGTTGCCGGTGCCCTCCTGGCCCTGGCCGACCACCGAGCTGATCGGCATCTTCTGGGCGTTGAAGTAGTCGGCCAGGGAGATGTACTCCGGGCCGGTCTCGCTCGGCAGCGCGATCTCCGGGCCGTTCTTGACCTGGTCGAAGATCTGGGTGAGGTTCGGCAGGGTGGCCCCGTTGCGCACCATCAGCTCGATCGAGCCGGACCCGGCGTCGTACGCGTCGGCCAGGATCTGGATCTTCCCGGCCTTGGCCATCGGGTCGTCGGCGGCCAGGAACTGCCCGTACTCGCCGTACGCGATGTCGATGGAGCCCTGGTTGAGCGCGTTGATCTCGTCGGACTCGGTCGGGTACGGGGTCACCTGCACGTTCAGGCCGGCCTTGGTGAACGCGCCGTTCCCGCTCGCGCCGCCGGTGGCCATCCCGATCAGGAACGGCACGTCGCCGATCGAGTTGACCACGCCCACCCGGATGTTCGGCTGGTCCGGGGCGGGCAGGGCGTCGGCCGTGCTGCTCGAGCAGGCGGCGACCGAGCTCGCGGTCAGGACGAGCGCCGCGACCGCTCCGAGGCAGCGCAGCGGGCCCAGGCGCCGGCGCCCTGTCCGGACGACGGCGGCGCGCCCTGCTGCGGTGCGCTGCGCGGCGTTGCGCTGTTCCTGGCGGGGGTGGGGCATGGCGGAAACCTCTCGGCGAAGCAGTGCGTAATGCTAGTGCACTGTATCGGGCTGATTGAATATCTGGCCGGGGTGAGTGTGTTACAAGAATGTACCTGTCGAATGACCATTCGGTACGTTACGCGCAGGCAGGGCCTTTGCTAGGCTGGCCGAAAGCTCACAACGTTATACAGCTACTCTTCGCAGTGAATCAGCCACGCACTGTACCTTCGCATCGCGCCTGCTCAGGACCATTGTCGCTGGGCTATTGCAGTCTGCTTAGGATAGTGTCGGTGGTGCTAGGGCGCTTTGGCAAAAATCTAGAAAATCTGTCCGATTTGGTCCGATATGTGCAGAACTGTGACCTGATCGATTTCGAATTCTTGCCTACCCGTCTTGGCTCCGGTGCAGAGACTGTGCTGAAATGCGTTGTCTTTATAGAAAACAGCGCCGGGCAATCCGGCGGAGCGAAACCGGGCTCAAGCTACCCGGTCGTCCGCTTCGATCAGCGTCGTAGTGGTGCCGCCTTCAACCGCGGCGCCATGATGCGGCCGTGAATTTGGTGAGGGCAGTTTGCAAACACGTCCCGTGACTTCGCGTCGTGATCCGGCCTCGCCGGGACCGCGCACCGGGCGGCCGGGTGGCGCGGACCGATCAAGGCCCGAGCCGACCACCGGTATGACCGCCCCGAATCCGCCCGGTCCCCTGGCCGGCCGGGGCGGCGGCTCCCGGCTGTCCTTCCGCAGCTGGCGGGTGCGCAACCGGCTGCTCCTCCTGGTCACCTTCCCGCTGCTCGCGGCCATAGCCCTGGCCGTCACCCGAATAGACACGCTGTACCAGGACCAGACCTACTACAGCAACGCCAAATTCCAGGCGAGCACCGCCAACCAGGTCGAACAGCTCCTGATCGTGCTTCAGGAGGAGCGCCAGGCGGCCGCGGTGTGCGAGATCGTCGCCGACCCGTGTTCCGCGCCGAGCAACGGCGCCGGCCTGACCGGTCAGGAGGAGGTCCAGCAGCAGTCGGAACTCCAGTTCCAGACCACGCAGACCCTGACCAACCAGGTGATCAGCCAGCTGACCCCGGTCGCCACCATCGTGGCCGGCAGCTCCTCCTACTCCGCGAGCCTGCGCGCCGCCACGGTCGAGGCCGTGGGCCGCACCCGTGACCTGAACCAGATCCGGGCCGTGGTGACCAACCAGCAGGTTCCGTTCACCACCGCCTACAACGCGTACACCAACGTCATCGACGACGTCCTCGCGGTCCTGCAGAACACCTCCGCCGGCACCTCGGACCCCTCGGTCAACCAGGACGAGTCCGCGCTGACCGCGATCGACAACATGATCGAGGCCCAGGCCGAGGCGCAGGTGTTCACCGCCCAGGTGATCGCGCTGCAGAGCCTGCCGAACGGCAAGAACTCCGAGGACGCGGTCGAGGTGCAGACCCAGACCAACGACCTGAGCCAGGCCACCGCCTCGCAGAACGCCGCGGTCGCCGCGTTCGAGTCGACCGCCACGCCGCCGCTGATCCAGTCGTACCAGTCGATCGTCACCGGTTCGGACGTCGCCGCCGACCAGGCCTCCATCCAGGCCGCCGCCCAGGCGCTGCAGTCCAACACCACGGTGAGCAACAACACCGTCCAGTCGCTCAGCGACGCCGTCACTTCCGAGTATCTTCCGGTTACCATCGGTGACATGCGTGCCGTGCAGACCGCCGTCATCGACCAGATGATCGCCGACTCCGACCTGCTGCTGACCAACGCCAAGAGCGACCTGTACAAGAACGCCGCGCTGATCCTGATCGCGATGCTGCTCTCCCTCGGCGGCGCGCTGCTGATCGCCCGCTCGCTGGTGCGCCCGCTGCAGTCCCTGCGGACCGGCGCCCTGGACATCGCCGCCAACCGGCTGCCCGAGATCGTGCGCAGGCTGCGCGACTCGGACGGGTCGGAGGGCGCGATCGAGGTCGACCCGATCCCCATCTCCTCCTCGGACGAGATCGGCCAGGTGGCCCGGGCGTTCGACGAGGTCCACCAGCAGGCCGTGCGCCTGGCCTCCGAGCAGGCCCTGCTGCGGTCCAACGTCAACTCGATGTTCGTCAACCTCTCCCGCCGGTCCCAGTCCCTGGTCCAGCGCCAGCTGCGGCTGATCGACGAGCTGGAGAACTCCGAGCAGGACCCGGACCAGCTGGCCAACCTGTTCAAGCTGGACCACCTCGCCACCCGGATGCGCCGCAACGGGGAGAACCTGCTGGTCCTCGCGGGCGAGGAGCCCGGCCGCAAGTGGAGCCAGGCGGTGCGTCTGCTGGACGTCACCCGGGCCGGGGCCTCCGAGGTGGAGCAGTACGAGCGGGTCGCCCTGCGCGACCTGCCCGACGTCAACGTGCTCGGCCGGGTCGTCAACGACCTCGTCCACCTGGTCGCCGAGCTGCTGGAGAACGCCACCTCGTTCTCCGCCCCGGAGACCCGGGTGACCGTGACCGCCAACATGCTCAACACCGGCGGCGTGATGCTCGAGGTCGAGGACGCCGGCATCGGGATGACCCCGGAGGAGCTCGACGACGCGAACGAGCGGCTGGCCAACCCGCCGGTCATCGACGTCGCCATCTCCCGCCGGATGGGCCTGTACGTGGTCGGCCGGCTGGCCACCCGGCACGGCGTGCAGGTGCGCCTGCGCCGCTCGGCCGGCGGCGGGATCACCGCCCTGGTGCTGATCCCCAGCGCCCTGCTGGCCGGCGTGGACGGCGAGCAGCAGCCGCTGGCCCCGGAGCTGTCGGCCACCGGCGCCCGTTCGCTCGGCGCCCTGCCGCGCCGCTCGGCCGGCCAGCTCGGCGGCTTCCCGATCGCGGGTGACGGCGGGGACCTGATGGGCTCGACCTCCGGCAGCGCGACCAAGGCCCCGCCGTTCGGCGGCGCGACCCCGGGCAACCTGCTCGGCATCCCCGGCGGCCCGGGCGGGGCCAACGGCGGCCCGGACCGCAGCCTGCCCCAGCGCCTGGTGCCCAAGCCGACCGAGCCGCTGGCCGACTCCGGGTCCGGCGCCGGCCCCGGCGCGGGGGCCCCGCCGTTCCGCGGCGCGGCGCCCGGCGCGTTCGGCTCCATCCCGGCCGCCCGGTCACCGTTCGAGGACCGCACCCCGGACTCCGCGGCCGAGCGGACCTCGGCCGGCACCTCGTCCACCGGGTCGATGCCCCCGGTGCCGCCGGTGGTCCCGCGGGCCAACGGCCGCCCGGAACTGCCCGGCCCGGCCGAGCCGGCCGACCAGCCGGTGGACCTGCGTTCCTCCGGACCGCTGCCCCGGCCGGCCGCCGACCCCGACGCCACCAGCCAGTTCCCCCGGATCAAGGACGCGTCCTCGACCGGCCAGTTCCCGAAGATCAAGGACCCGTCCGCCACCGGCCAGTTCCCGAAGATCAAGGACCCGACCGCGACCGGCCAGTTCCCCAAGATCAAGGACCCGGCCGCCACCGGCCAGTTCCCGTCCCTGGACGGCCCGGGTTCCGCAACCCGCGAGTCTGACGCCGCAGCGACCGCGCAGTTCCCCCGGATCCCGTCCGAGGGCCTGCCGACCGCAGAGCCGAGCGACCCGCTGGCCTACCGGCCCGGCCCGATCCAGCCGGTCGGCCTGTTCGCCCCGCAGTCCACGCCCCCGGCGGCCGACAAGGCCCCGGTCGAGGACCGGACGGCGGCCGGCGGCCCGTCCCCGCTGGACTCGTCCATCGGACGCCGGCCGAGCATCCCGCCGGTCGTGCCCTCGGCCCTCCCGAACGTGCCCCCGGTCATCCCCGCGGTGGTCCCGACGGTCATCCCGACCCCGGGCCAGCCGGCCGCCTTCGGGCAGCCGGACCCGGACCGCTCCGGCGCGCACCAGCGCCCGGCCCCGGCCGAGCCGGCTGTGACCGCATCGGACCGGCTGCCGGCCCTGGCCGGACAGCAGCTGCCCGCGGTGTTCACCCCGACCCAGGCCCCCGGGACCCCCTCCGGGGTCGAGCGGCTGTTCTCCCCGACCCCGCTGCCGCCCGCCCCTGCCACCGACGAGCGGCTGCCGATCTTCGAGGCGATGGAGTCGGAGTGGTTCCGCCGGCGGGACGAGGCGCGCACGCAGGCCGAGCAGGCCGCGGCCCAGCTGGTCTCGATTCCGGCCGGCCCCTCGGCCGCGGTCGACCCGGCGCCCCGGGCGCACACCCCGGCCGCCTCCGACTGGGCCACCGCCGCGGTCAACGCCGGCGCCGCCCAGGCGGCCGCCGCCGCGCTGCACCCGGCCCCGGCCCCGGCCGCCGAGCCCGTCCCGGCCCCGGCCCCGATCGTGGTCGAGACCGGCGGGTCCGCCGGGCCGTCCGCACCGGTTCCCGCCGAGGCGCCGGCGCAGCCGATCCAAGCCCTGCCCACCGAGCCGATCCCCGGCCTGGCTCAGACCACGGCCGCCCCGGGAGGAGTCACGCCGATGGAAGACACCCCTGCGGCCGGGGCCGGCGCCGGCGGCGACCGCGTGTGGGACTCCCCGGGCGACGAGGGCTGGCGGGCCGCCCAGGCCGCGGCCAAGCCGGTCGCCGCCGGGCTGACCCCCAAGGGCCTGCCCAAGCGGGTGCCCAAGTCGAACCTGGTGCCCGGCTCGGCCGGCGGCACGGGCGCGGCCAAGGCCACCGCCCCGGTGTTCCCGGCCCGCTCCGCCGAGGCGGTGCGCGGACGGCTCTCCAGCTTCCACCAGGGCCTCAAGCAGGGGCGCGACGCTGCCTCGGCGACCGGCGGCGAGGAAGGCCCCGCCGGTCAGGATCCGGCCGAGCAATGATTCCCACGACCTTCTACAGCCGAACCACCTATCCCTTGGGAAGGGGAAGAGCACAGTGAGCGAGCTAAGCCAGGCCGCCCAGAACCTGAACTGGCTGATCACCAGTTTCGTCGACAAGGTACCGGGGGTGGCGCACACCGTGGTGGTCTCCTCGGACGGATTGCTGCTCGCGGTCTCCAACGGATTCCCACGGGACCGGGCCGACCAGCTCGCCGCCGTGGCCTCGGGCCTGTCCAGCCTGACCCAGGGTGCGGCCCGGATCTTCGAAGGCGGTACGGTCACACAGACCGTCGTCGAGATGGTCCGCGGGTTTCTGTTCGTGATGGCCATCAGCGACGGCTCGGTTCTGGCGGTGCTCGCCTCGTCCGACTGCGACATGGGCCTGATCGGATACGAGATGGCGCTGCTCGTGGAGCGGGCCGGCGACGTGCTGACCCCGGCCTTGCGGGCCGAGCTGCAGAGCACGCTGCCCCGGTAATGTTCAGCTCTCTTGGTTAGGACGGTTTCATTGAGTTCAGGATCCGAATCATCCCCGCTCGTGCGTCCGTACGCCATGACCGGCGGCCGGACCAGGGCTCGGTACCAACTGGCCATCGAGGCGCTGGTGTCCACCACTCCTCGCGGCCGTTCCGCAGGTTATGGACTGATACCGGAACACCAGCGCATATGTGATCTGTGTGTCGAGGTCAAATCGCTAGCTGAGATCGCCGCGCTGATGCGGATGCCGCTCGGCGTGGCCCGGGTGATGGTGGGCGACATGGCCGAGACCGGCCTGATCGCGGTCCACCAGCCGAGCACCGCGGAAGGCAAGCCGGACCTCGCACTTTTGGAAAGGGTGCTCCTTGGACTTCGCAACCTCTAGCCCGGCTCCGCTCGCCGCCGGGCCGACGACTTCGGTGAAGATCGTCGTCGCCGGCGGGTTCGGAGTGGGCAAGACCACGTTCGTCGGCGCGGTCTCTGAGATCAATCCACTGACGACCGAGGCGGTCATGACCGCCGCCAGCGACGGCATCGACGACCTGTCGAAGGTGCCGGACAAGACGACCACGACCGTGGCCATGGACTTCGGCCGCGTGTCGCTGGACCGGGAACTGATCCTGTACCTGTTCGGCACGCCCGGACAGAACCGGTTCTGGTTCATGTGGGACGACCTGACCCGCGGCGCCATCGGCGCGGTGGTGCTGGTCGACACCCGCCGGCTGGCCGACTGCTTCTCCGCGATCGACTACTTCGAGGACGCGGGCCTGCCGTACATCGTGGCGCTCAACTGCTTCGACGGCATGCTCACGCACGACGTGGACGACGTGCGCGAGGCGCTGTCGATCCCCGGGGACGTACCGATCGTCACCTGTGACGCCCGGTCCCGCGAGTCGACCAAGCTGACGTTGATCCGTCTGGTCGAGCACGCCATGTCCCGGTTCGCCGCGCTGCGCTGACCGCCGGCCCGGATTCCGGCCGGCCGACCCGTTTCCGCACCGAGCGTGCGGGAGTGGGCCGGCCGGCTTTCCGGCGTGTCCGCAGGCCACCTGCATAGCCTAGGAAGAGCCTAGCAACCGGTTAGAAGCACCGGATCCGGGCAATCGAGCGACCATGGCTACGACGACTCAGCAGGGCAAGGAGACCCATTTCGGGTACGTGATATTCATCGCGGGCGCCGCCGCGATGGGCGGCTTCCTGTTCGGCTACGACAGCGCGGTCATCAACGGCGCGGTCACCGGGATCCAGAAACACTTCAACGTCAGCTCCAACACCACCGGGTTCACCGTCGCCGCAGCCCTGATCGGCTCCGCGGTCGGCGCCTGGTTCGCCGGCGGCGCGGCCGACCGGTACGGCCGGGTCAAGGTCATGCTGACCGCCGCAGTGCTGTTCTTCGTCAGCGGCATCGGCTCGGCCCTGCCGTTCTCGATCTGGGAGCTGGCCGGCTGGCGCGTGGTCGGCGGCATCGCGATCGGCCTGGCCTCGGTGATCGCCCCGGCGTACATCGCCGAGGTGGCCCCGCCGCAGTACCGCGGCCGGCTCGGCTCGCTGCAGCAGATGGCGATCGTGCTGGGCATCTTCATCTCCCAGCTGGCCAACTACGCCTTCGCCCAGGGCGCGGGCGGGCACGCCGAGAACAAGCTCGGCCCGCTGGAGGCCTGGCAGTGGATGCTGATGGCCGAGGCGCTGCCCGCGCTGCTGTACGGCGGGCTGGCCCTGATCGTGCCGGAGTCCCCGCGCTACCTCGTCGCCAGCGGGCAGGAGGAGAAGGCGCGCGAGGTGCTGCGCAAGGTCGAGGGCGTGGATGTGGAGATGGACTCCCGGATCGAGGAGATCCGGCACGTGCTCGCCTCCGACCACCGGGCCGGCCTGCGCGACCTGCTCGGGCCGACCGGCCGGGTGCTCGCGATCGTCTGGATCGGGATCGGGCTGTCGGTGTTCCAGCAGTTCGTCGGCATCAACGTGATCTTCTACTACTCCTCGCTGCTGTGGCAGTCGGTCGGCATCGACGAGTCGAACTCGCTGCTGATCTCGATCTCCACCTCGCTGGTGAACATCGTCGGCACCGTGGTCGCGATCGTGGTGATCGACCGGATCGGCCGAAAGCCGCTGGCCCTGATCGGCTCCACCGGGATGACCGTCTCGCTGCTCAGCCTGGCCTGGGCCTTCCACCACGCGGTGGGCAAGGGCGGGGACGCGAAGCTGTCCAACGGATACGCCACGCTCGCCCTGGTCGGCGCGCACACCTACGTGTTCTTCTTCGCCATGTCCTGGGGCGTGGTGGTCTGGGTCATGCTCGGCGAGATGTTCCCGAACAAGATCCGCGCCGTGGCCCTGTCGGTGGCGGCCTCGGCCCAATGGCTGGCCAACTGGGTCATCACGCAGTCCTTCCCGTCCATGTCCAAGTGGTCGCTGACCGGGTCGTATTTGATCTACGCGGCCATGGCGTTCCTGTCGATCCTGTTCGTGCTCAAGTTCATCAAGGAGACGAAGGGCAAAACCCTGGAACAGATGGGATGACGCCGCACACGCCGTCGTCCCCGCGCCCGCGGCCGCTTCGGCGGTTGCGGGCGCAGGCGTATGCGCGGGCGGCTGACCCGGCGACAGGTCCGTTGCCCCGCCACGCAATCGGGACCAGCGTGGTGACACCGTTGCGGCGCGCCGATCCGCTAGCCTCGGGAGCATGGTGAACTCTGCCCCGGAACGGCGGCCCGCGACGAAGAAGCGGACAGCGGCCAAACCCGCGGCGAAGGCCGCCGCGCCGACGGCCCGGACCGCGAAGACCGCGAAGAAGTCCGCTGCACGGCCCGCGCCCAAATCCTCGGTCAAGACCCCGGGCGAACTGTTGTCCAGCGGGGTCGGCCTGCTGTTCGGCCTGCTGTGGACCGGCGCCCGCAAGGCCACCGGCAGCCGGCGCGGGGCCGCTGCGGCCAAGGCCCCGGCCACCCGGGCCGCCGCCGGCCGGACACAGGCCGGACGCGACCGCGCCGCCGCGCCCCGCACCGACCGGGCCGCCACCGGCCGGACCGGCGGCACTCCGGCCGCGGACGGCCGCCCCGAGGGCCCCCGGCACCTGCACCCGGACCACCGCCGGGACGGACTCGGCCTGACCCTGATCGCGGCCGCGCTGGTGGTGGCCGCCGCGGTCTGGCACCACCTGCCCGGCGGGGTCGGCAGCTTCCTGGTCGCGGTGATAGACGGCGGCGTCGGCGAACTCGGCCGGCTGGTGCCGTTCCTGTTGCTCGGCTTCGCGATCCGGATGCTGCGCCACCCCCGGGAGAGCAGCGAGGAGAGCGGCCGGATCGCGATCGGGCTGACCTTCTGCGTGCTCGGCTGCGCCGGGCTGCTGCACATCGGGCACGGCGCGCCGACCCCGTCGATGGGCGCCAAGGCGATGCAGGGCGGCGGGGGCTGGTTCGGCTACCTGATCTCCGCGCCGCTGTCCGCGGTGCTCTCCCCGTGGCTGGCCGTGCCGCTGCTGCTGCTGATCTTCTTCTTCGGCCTGCTGGTCACCACGGCCACCCCGGTGTACCGGATCCCGGAGCGTTCCCGGGCCGCCTGGGTCGTGTTCGACGGCTGGCTGCTGCGCCTGTTCCACGGCCGCGCCTACGTCGAGCCGGACGCCCCGGACGGCGACTACGACCCCGAGGACGAGTACGCCGAGGACGACCTGCCCCCGCTCGGCCTCCCGCTGGCCCCGGCCGCCGCGGACTGGGCCGACGGCGAACCCGAGCCGACCGTGCTGCTGCCGATAGGCACGGCCGTGGTGCCCCAGCGCAAGCGCGCCAAACCGGCCCGGCCGAACCAGGTCGTGGACAAGACCCTCCCGCAGACCGCGCGCGACAGTGTCCTGCCGGAGGTCGAGCAGGTCATCCTGGCCAGCGGCGAGCCCTACCAGCCGCCCTCGCTGGACCTGCTGGACAAGGGCGCCCCGCTGCGGGCCAAGTCGAAGGCGAACGACCTGGTGGTCGAGCAGCTGACCAGCGTCTTCGCCCAGTTCTCGGCCGACGCCCGGGTGACCGGGTTCACCCGCGGCCCGACCGTCACCCGGTACGAGGTCGAACTCGGCCAGGGGGTGAAGGTGGAGCGGATCACCGCCCTGTCCAAGAACATCGCCTACGCGGTCGCCTCGGCCGACGTGCGGATCCTCTCGCCGATCCCGGGCAAGTCGGCGATCGGGATCGAGATCCCGAACACCGACCGGGAGATGGTCGCGCTCGGCGACATCCTGCGCTCGGCCGAGGCGATCACCGACCCGCACCCGATGCTGGTGGCCCTGGGCAAGGACGTCGAGGGCCGCGACGTGATGATGAACCTGACCAAGATGCCGCACATCCTGGTCGCCGGCGCGACCGGCGCCGGCAAGTCCACCTGCATCAACAGCCTGATCACCTCGGTGCTGGCCCGGGCCACCCCGGACCAGGTGCGGATGGTCCTGGTCGACCCCAAGCGGGTCGAGCTGACCGCGTACGAGGGCATCCCGCACCTGATCACCCCGATCATCACCTCGCCGAAGAAGGCCGCCGAGGCCCTGCAGTGGGTGGTCCAGGAGATGGACGCGCGCTACGACGACCTGGCCGAGTCCGGGTTCCGGCACATCGACGACTTCAACGCCGCGGTCCGCTCCGGCAAGCTCAAGCCGCCGCTGGGCAGCGAGCGGGTCTACAAGCCGTACTACTACCTCCTGGTGATCGTGGACGAGCTCGCCGACCTGATGATGGTCGCGCCCCGGGACGTGGAGGACTCGATCGTCCGGATCACCCAGCTGGCCCGCGCGGCCGGGATCCACCTGGTGCTCGCCACCCAGCGGCCGAGCGTGGACGTGGTCACCGGCCTGATCAAGGCGAACGTGCCGTCCCGGCTGGCCTTCGGCACCTCCTCGCTGGCCGACTCCCGGGTCATCCTGGACCAGACCGGCGCGGAGAAGCTGGTCGGCAAGGGCGACGCGCTGTTCCTGCCGATGGGCACCTCCAAAGCGGTCCGGCTGCAGGGTGCGTACGTCTCCGACCAGGAGATCGAGGACATCGTCAAGCACTGCACGGACCAGCTCAAGCCCACCTACCGCGCGGACGTCACCCAGGTCGCCGCGCCCAAGCAGATCGAGGACGAGGTCGGCGACGACCTCGAACTGCTCATCCTGGCCGCCGAACAGGTGGTCAACACCCAGTTCGGCTCGACCTCGATGCTCCAGCGCAAGCTGCGGGTCGGCTTCGCCAAGGCCGGCCGGCTGATGGACCTGATGGAGACCCGCGGCGTGGTCGGCCCGAGCGAGGGCTCCAAGGCGCGCGAGGTGCTGATGCGGCCGGAGGACCTCGAAGCGTTCATCGAGTCCCTGCGCGCGGGCTGAGCCACCGGGCCGGTCAGGCCGCCCGGCGCCAGACGAAGGCCTCGGTGCTCGGCACCCGCTCGGCGAACCGGCCGCAGGGCGAGGCCTCGCGCAGCAGCCGCAGCGGCCTGCCGCTCGGCCTCGGCGATCATCGCAGCGTCCGCATCCACCCCGACGACCTGCCCGAACACACCGGCCAGGCTCAGCGCCAAGGTCCCCGGCCCGCAGCCCACGTCGAGCAGTCGCCCGCGTCCGTCCAGCCGCAGCACCTCGGCGAGCAGCTGCGTCAGGCCCGGCGCGTAGGGGAGCCGCCCGCGGTGGTAGTACTCTGCCGCGCCCTCGAACAGCGTGCTGTCCCATTCCCATCCGTCGACCATGACGACCCGTGTCCTCCCGTCCCGTTGAGCAGCGCTGCCAGAATCCTGTCGCGGTCGGCCTGCGCCGGACCGACATTCTACGATGCCGACTGCTGATGGCCCCAAACCGCGTAACTCTCCCGCGTATCTAAATAAAGGCATGTCAGAACACCCATCCGAACATCATTTCGCTTCCGGGCGGTGCCCGGGTGGGTCGATCGAGAGGGTATGAGTGAAGACCAGAAGAAGACTGTCCGTGGTGCGCGGCACAGTGGCGGCGGCCGTCGTGGCGGGAGGTGTCCTGGCCGGCGCAGTGGCTCAGGCCGACACCGCTTTCGGGCCGATTCAGGTGCTCAACTATGCGAAGACCTCGGACGGCAAGTGCCTCGACGTGAAGAGCGAGGACATCGAGCGGACCCCGCTGCACGCCCGCGTTCAGGCGTGGGACTGCTCCGGCGCGTCCGAGCAGCAGTGGTCGTCGCATCCTTATGCCCAGGTTCCGGTGGGCGAGTTCGGCGTCCTGGAAACCCTGTACCAGATCAAGAATCTGCGCACGGGCGAGTGCATGGAGATCACCGGCGACGGCAGCCTCGTGACCGGCGTGCAGGCCGACGAGGTCCCGTGCGGGACCGGGTCGATCGCCGCGATCGCGAACCAGCTGTGGATCGAGTCGCCCTCCGGCCGCGGCGACCAGTTGTCCACGTGGGCTGCGGCAACCGGGGGCGCTTCGCTGTGCCTGGACCTGAAGGGCGACTCGAACGACAACGGGACGCCGATCCAGCAGTGGACGTGCAACGGAACCCTCGCCCAGGTCTTCGGCGGAGCCCTGCTGAGTTCCTGACCCGGAATGCCGTGAGGTGGTGACGAGCTGCTCGGCCCGGCCAAGGGCCGAGCAGCGGGCCGCGGCTGCCCAGGGCCCGGCAGTCGACCTGCCCGTCCTCACTGAGCCCGGCGCCGGCGGGGGAACGTCCCGTCGATCCCGGCCCTACCGCACCGGACCGCCGATCGCACGCAACCACACCGCAGACCGCCGCGTTGAGCACGCGGGCAACGCCAAACGGGCGAATCCGGACCCGGCGAGGGGAGGAATGCGCCAAACCGGGCATAGCCCCGCTGAACACATTATTTTCTCAATGGGTTGTCTGATTGTTTCACTGACGGATGATCAGCCAGGGAGGCGGCACCATGGTGAGGGACCAGTCCGGGGCGACGGAGCAGCCCGGCGGCGGACCGGCGGCGGCCCCGGGGCCCGGCGAGCGGCCGGCCCAGGCGCTGATCGGCGCCGCGCTGTTCGAGGCCCGGATCGCGGCCGGGCTGACCGCGGTCCAGGTCGGCGAGGTCACCCGGATCTCGCCCGAGCTGCTGCGCCGGCTCGAGGCCGGGCAGTTCGAGGCCTGCGGCGGCGACGTCTACGCCCGCGGCCACATCCGGGCCGCCGCGCTCGCGGTCGGCCTGGACCCGCAGCCGCTGCTGGCCTGGTACGGCGCGGTCCGGCTGCCCCCGCTGACCAAGCGCGACCTGCGCAAACCACGGGTCGCCCAGGCCGACGCGCCGACCGGGCGGGCCAAGCCGCCGAGCGGGGCCGACCGGGCCAGGACGGTCCTGCCCAGCATCGTGCCAGGGGTGGTGCCCTCGCTGGTGCCGATGGCCGGGCAGACCCCGCCGCCGGACCTGCCGCCGCTGCGCCGGGCCCGGCGCAACGACTTCACCGACGCCGACGCCGGCACGGCCGCCCGGCTGAGCATGGTGGACCGCGAGCCGGGCCGCGGCCCGGTCCGGGACGACCGGCCGGCCGCCTTCCTGCCCGGGGCCGGGGACCAGCGCCGGGCCGGACCCAACTGGTCCCTGGCCCTGCTCGGCGCGCTGGTGGCGGTCGGCCTGACCGCCGCCGTCCAGCTCTGGCCGCAGTCCGCCCTGAGCTCCACGGGCACGCAGGACTCCGCGCACACGGTCAAGGCCCCGGCCCAGGCCGTCGGCGTGGCCTCCGCCCCGGCCAAACCCTCCGCGGCCGCCCCGACCGCGGCGCCCGCCCCCAAACCGACCTCGCCGGTGGTGCTGCAGATCACCACCAAAGCCGTCGACTCCTGGGTCGGGGTCACCAACGCCGCCGGGGAGCACCTGTTCTGGGACGTCCAGCAACCCGGCCAGACCCAGCAGTTCACCGACAAAAGCCAGCTCAGCGTCACCGTGGGCAACGCCGCCGCGGTCGATCTGACCGTCAACGGCCGCGAGATCGGGGCGCCCGGCCCGGCCGGACAGGTCTACCAGGCCACTTTCGGGCCGCAGAACTGACCATCGCAGTTGCTACCCTTGGAGGCATGCCCAGCAACGCCCGCACTGTCGCCCTGCTCACCCTCGGCTGCGCCCGCAACGACGTCGACTCCGAGGAGCTCGCCGGACGGCTCGCCGCCGACGGCTGGCGGCTGGTCGAGGACGCCGCCGAGGCGGAGATCGCGGTGGTCAACACCTGCGGCTTCGTCGACGCGGCGAAGAAGGACTCGATCGACACCCTGCTCGCCGCGGCCGACCTGAAGGGCAACGGGACCACCAGGGCCGTGGTCGCGGTCGGCTGCCTGGCCGAGCGCTACGGCGTGCAGCTGGCGAACGAGCTGCCGGAGACCGACGCGGTGCTCAGCTTCGACGACTACCAGCAGATCGGCGAGCGGCTGCAGACCATCCTGGCCGGCGGGCACGTGCCCGCGCACACCCCCTCGGACCGGCGCAAACTCCTGCCGCTGACCCCGACCAAGCGGCAGGAGGGCGCGGCCCTGCCGCCCGGCCACCTGATCGCCGACCTGCCGGCCGGCGTCGCCCCGGCCTCCGGCCCGCGGGCCCCGCGCAAACGGCTCACCGACGGGCCCTCGGCCGCGCTCAAACTGGCCTCCGGCTGCGACCGGCGTTGCTCCTTCTGCGCCATTCCGTCCTTCCGCGGCGCGTTCCTCTCCCGCCGCCCGGCCGACATCCTGGCCGAGGCCCGCTGGCTGGCCGACCAGGGCGTGCGCGAGATCGTGCTGGTCAGCGAGAACTCCACCTCCTACGGCAAGGACCTGGGCGACCTGCGGCTGCTGGAGACCCTGCTGCCGGAGCTGGCCGCGGTGGACGGCCTGGACTGGATCCGGATCTCCTACCTCCAGCCGGCCGAGCTGCGCCCGGGCCTGATCGACGCGATGGCCTCCACCGAGAAGGTGGTGCCGTACTTCGACCTGTCCTTCCAGCACTCCGCGCCGCAGCTGCTGCGCCGGATGCGCCGCTTCGGCGACACCGACCGCTTCCTGGAGCTGCTGGCCACGGTCCGGGAGAAGCTGCCCGCGGCCGGCGCGCGGTCCAACTTCATCGTCGGCTTCCCCGGCGAGACCGAGCAGGAGTACCAGGAGCTGCGCCGGTTCCTGACCGAGGCCCGGCTGGACGCGATCGGCGTGTTCGGCTACTCGGACGAGGACGGCACCGAGGCGGCCGGCTTCGACGGCAAGCTGGACCAGGACCTGATCGACGAGCGGGCGGCCGAGCTGGCCGACCTGGCCGAGGAACTGGTCGCGCAGCGCGCCGCCGAGCGGGTGGGGGAGAGTGTCACCGTACTCGTCGAGTCACTGGACCAGGACGAGGCGGACCCGGACGGCGAGCCGGTGGTCGAGGGCCGGGCCGCGCACCAGGGCCCGGAGACGGACGGCTCGGTCCGGCTGACCGGCCCCGGCGCCGCCGCCCTGCGGATCGGCGACCTGGTCGAGGCCGAGGTGGTCGACAGCGAGGGCGTGGACCTGGTCGCCCGGCCGGCCGGCCGGCCGCTCGCCCGCGCGACCGGCCGGGTCCCGGCGGCGGCCGGCCTGGCCGCGACCGCGCCGTGAGCCTGGACACCGGGCAGCCGGCCGCCCCGGACGGGCCGCCGGCGACCGACCCGCTGGCCGTGCCCTCGGCCGTGCCCCCGGTCTCGGTCTGGAACATCGCGAACATGCTGACCATGCTGCGGATCGCCCTGGTCCCGGTGTTCACCATGTTCCTGATCCACGACCACGGCCGCAGCACCGGCTGGCGGCTGGCCGCGGCGGCCGTGTTCTTCGCCGCCTCGATCACCGACCGCTTCGACGGCGAACTGGCCCGCAAGCGCGGCCTGGTCACCGACTTCGGCAAGATCGCCGACCCGATCGCGGACAAGGCGCTGATGGGCGCCGCCCTGATCGGGCTGAGCGCGCTCGGCGGGCTGTGGTGGTGGGTGACCGTGGTGATCCTGGTCCGCGAGCTCGGGATCACCCTGCTGCGGTTCTGGGTGATCCGGATCGGGGTGATCGCGGCCAGCCGCGGCGGCAAGCTCAAGACGCTGCTGCAGGCGATGGCGATCTTCGGCTACGTGCTGCCGTTCGGCGCCGCGCACGGCTTCTGGTCCTGGCTGCACCCGGCCGCGACCGTGCTGATGGCGGCCGCGCTGGTCGCGACCGTGGTCACCGGCGGGGACTACGTCATGCGGGCGCTCGCGCTGCGCCGCGGCGCCCCCGGCGGCCGGGCGAACTCCGCGGCCCCGGCCGAGGTCCCGGCCGAGGTCCCGGCCGAGCCGTCGGTTGCCGACGGCGGCCCGGTATGACCAGCGCGCACCCGGCGCCCGGAAGCACGCCCGGCGCATCCGAACCCCTGGCGTTCGGACCCGTATCGCCCGGATCTTCCGCCGCCGAACCGGCCGATTCCACTCCGGATGCGGCCGCCGCCGCCGCCGAAACCACCGCGCAGCCCACGCCTCGGACGGCCGCCCGCCCCGAGGACCAGCCGACTGGCCCAACCTCGGCCGCTTCGCCCCTCACCACCGCCGCGGCTGAGGTATTACGCCTGGCCACAGCCGCGGGACTGACCCTCGCGGTGGCCGAATCGCTCACCGGCGGACGGCTGGCCGCCGCGCTGACCTGGCCGGCCGGCGCCTCCCGGGCCTTCCGCGGCTCGGTCACCGCCTACGCCACCGAACTCAAGGCCGCCGTGCTCGGCGTGGACCCGGACCTGCTGGCCAGGGTCGGCGCGGTCGACGCCGAGGTGGCGCGGCAGATGGCCGCCGGGGTCCGCGCCCTGTGCGGCAGCGACCTGGCCCTGGCCACCACCGGCGTGGCCGGACCCACCCCGCAGGACGGCCGGCCGGTCGGCACGGTCTACATCGCGCTGGCCGACCACCAGGGCGCTGAAGCGGCGTTATTCCGGTTTTCGGGCACCCGGTCCAGCATCCAGGACGCGACCGTGGCGGCCGCGCTCAACCTGATGGTCAACCATCTCAACAGCTGAGAATTCGCCCGGAAAACGGTCACAAACCCCATCAGTCGATAAAGGATTGGACTCGACCGGCATGAATCAGTGGTGTCGGTGGGACGTCCTAGAGTAAGACGGCTGTAACCACTGAACTCCGCGGACCGGGAATAGCCCCCCTAAGGCCCAAGTTATGTACGGTTGTACGCACTGGCCGGATTTCACCAAGTGAGGTGAAGCCAGGGGCACGAGCGGTCCAAAGCGGGTACGGTGGCTAGCGAGCCACCAGTCCGATCCGAGCCACAACGAACAGGGAGGGAGCAACGAGCATGATCCTCATTCGTCGCCTGCTCGGCGATGTGCTGCGCCGCAAGCGCCAGGACGAGGGGCGCACGCTGCGCCAGCTCGCGGCTGACGCGCGGATCTCGCCCGGATATCTCTCCGAGATCGAGCGGGGCCAGAAAGAGCCGTCCTCGGAACTGCTCGCCGCCATCTGCGTGGCACTGGACATGCGGCTGTCCGAACTCCTCCGGGAGGTCTCGATCGAGCTGGCCAGCGCGGAGCTGGCGGCCCAGTTCGAGGCCGAGCGGCTGAGCGCGGCGGCCGTGGCCGTCCCCGGCGCCCGGGTGGCCGCGCCGCCGGCCCGCACCGGCACCGCGGTCAAGAGCGTGCCGCTGGCCAAGCCGGTCGCGCGCAACGCGCTGCGCCCCGGCATCCGGCCCGCCGCCGCCCGCCCGGTCGCCCGCCGGATCCAGCCGCCCACCCCCGTGGCCGGGACCGGGATGACCGGCGCCAACATGGCCGGGGTACTCGAGGCGCTCGGCGTGGCCGAGCAGCAGCCGGCCAAGCCGCTCGGCTCGGTCATGCTGGCCGCCCCGATCGTCCTGACCGGCGACCTGGCCCTGCGTTGACCTGCCTGTTCAGCGGTACACCGACGTAATTCGATGGTCGCACGGCCCTGGGCCGTGCGACCATTGTCATATCGGGCCCTGCAGCCGGCATCCGCCGCGAGGGCCGCGTGGAGTACATCTCGAAGGGAACACATGACCTCCTCCAATCACCTCGCCAAGACCAGTGGGATCGACGAGGAGGAGCGTTACCGCTACGACGGCGACCAACTCGACCTCGCCGAGCGACATTCACTGCGCCGGATCGCCGGCCTGTCCACCGAACTCGAGGACGTCACCGAGGTCGAGTACCGCCAGTTGCGGCTCGAACGGGTGGTCCTGGTCGGGGTGTGGACCGAGGGGACCGCGGCCGACGCCGAGGCCTCGCTGCGCGAACTCGCGGCCCTGGCCGAGACGGCCGGCTCGCTGGTCCTGGACGCGGTGATCCAGCGCCGGGACAAGCCCGACCCGGCCACCTACATCGGCTCCGGCAAGGCCAACGAGCTGCGCGACATCGTCGCCGCGGCCGGCGCGGATACCGTGATCTGCGACGGCGAGCTCGCCCCGGCCCAGCTGACCCACCTGGAAGAGGTGGTCAAGGTCAAGGTGGTCGACCGCACCGCCCTGATCCTGGACATCTTCGCCCAGCACGCCAAGTCCCGCGAGGGCAAGGCCCAGGTCGCCCTGGCCCAGATGCAGTACATGCTGCCCAGGCTGCGCGGCTGGGGCGCGTCGCTCTCCCGCCAGATGGGCGGCGGCGGCACCTCCGGCGGCGGCGGGATCGCCACCCGCGGACCCGGCGAGACCAAGATCGAGCTGGACCGGCGCCGGATCCGGGAGAAGATGGCCAAGCTGCGCCGGGAGATCGCCGAGATGGCCAAGGGCCGGCAGACCCGGCGCCAGGAGCGCCGCCGCAGCTCGGTCCCCTCGGTGGCGATCGCCGGGTACACCAACTCGGGCAAGTCCTCGCTGCTCAACCGGCTCACCGGAGCCGGCGTGCTGGTCGAGGACGCCCTGTTCGCCACCCTGGACCCGACCGTGCGCAAGGCCCAGACCCCCGGCGGCCGCGGCTTCGTGCTGGCCGACACGGTCGGCTTCGTCCGGCACCTGCCGCACCAGCTGATCGAGGCGTTCCGCTCCACCCTGGAGGAGGTCGCCGAGTCGGACCTGATCCTGCACGTGGTGGACGCCTCGCACGAGGACCCGGAGGGCCAGATCGACGCGGTCCGCGAGGTGCTGCGGGACATCGACGCCGGGTCCGTGCCGGAGATCGTGGTCTTCAACAAGGCGGACGCGGCCGACCCGGACGTGCTGGCCCGGCTGCGCCGCCGGGAGCCGCACAGCCTGGTCGTCTCGGCCCGGACCGGCCAGGGGATCGAGGAGCTGCTCGCCCTGCTGGAGACCGAGCTGCCCCGGCCCTCGGTCGAGCTGTCCGCGCTGGTCCCGTACAGCCGCGGCGACCTGATCGCCCGGGTGCACGACCAGGGCGAGATGCTCAGCGAGACGCACCTGGAGTCCGGTACCCGGATCGTGGCCCGGGTCGACCCCGGCCTGGCCTCGACCCTCGCCGCGTACGCGCTGTAGGGCGGCCGGGCGCGCCCCGGCTGCCCGGTTCTGCCAGATCGACTCGGCCCGTCGGGGCCGAAGCGGTATCGCTCCAGAGGCCGCCGGACTTCGGTCCGGCGGCCTTTCCGCGTCCCGGCGGCCGGGTGACCCGCCGTTGCGGCGCACGGGTGAACCCGAGCCCGTTCCGTCCGCTATTCATGCGGTATCTGGCGGGTAGCGCCAGGCGCGTCGTCATTCTTAGTGATGAGTCGTTCTTGACTCTGTAGTCACGATCGGTAAGGGTTGCCTCATCTTGATCTTCTGATGGTGTGTCAGCGAGGTGGCTGTGAGCGTCGATCTGGCCCGACTGGGCTCCGCGGGCCGCGGGCCGGCTGCGGCCGGGCCCGCGGCCGGACGCCCGGAGCCGACCGAGGCGGAGCAGATCCTGGACCGGCAGGAACAGCGCGAATCCTCCGCCCGCACCTACGCCCGGCACCTGCCGGTGGTCCCGGTGTGCGCCGAGGGGATGGTCGTGCACGGCGCCGACGGACGCGAGTACCCGGACTGCCTGGCCGGCGCCGGCACCCTCGCGCTCGGCCACAACCACCCGGTCGCCCTGGCCCAGCGGGTCCGCTCGGCCGCGTTGGACCGCGGGCCGCTGGTCGAGCTCGGCGGCCGGCACGGCGCCGTGCTGCGCCTGCTGCCCCCGCTGACCATCACCGACCAGCGGGCCGACCGGATGGTCAGCACCCTGGTCGACGCGATCGCCGAGGCCTGCCGCGAGTGGCGGACCCGATGAGCGCGGGCACTGCGGCCGACGCCGGAACCCCCGCCGACGAAGGCGCGCAGGGCGCCGCCGGGGCGCCCGCACCCATCGCAGACCTCATCGACGCCCCGGCCGGCGGGCCCTTCGGGTTCGACGACGTCCTGACCGGCCCTCAACTCCAGCAGCCCTGGGACCAGGCCCCCGACGAGCTGCCGTCCCGGCCGCTGCCGCCCGGCGGCCCGCGCCAGGTGGCCGCCCGGGTCCGGGAGCGGCTCGGCGAGGTGCTGCCCGAGCTCGGCCTCGGCGACGTGGCGCTGAAGAACATCGACGGCCTGCTGCGGGCCGAGAGCGTCCAGTCCCGCCACCCGCTGACCGTCGCGCACCTGCACTGCCCGACCCTCCCGGTCGCGGTGGCCGCCGACGCGCTGGTCGGCGAGCTCAACCCGTCGATGAACTCCTGGGACCAGTCCGCCGCGGCCTGCGTGATCGAGGACGAACTTCTCGACGCGGTCGCCCGCCTGGTCTACCCCCGGCTGCGGCCCGGCCCGGACGCGCGCACCGGCGGCACGGTCACCACCGGCGGCTCCGAGAGCAACCTGCTGGCCCTGATGTTCGCCCGGGACGAAGCGGTCCGCCGGCACTACGACACCGACCCGGCGAAGGAGGGCCTGCCCGGCTTCTCGGCCGGGAAGCTGGTCGTATTGTGCTCGGCCGCGGCCCACTTCTCGGTGGCCCGGGCCGCAGCGGTGCTCGGCCTCGGCGAGCAGGCCGTCTACCCGATCCCGGTCCGCGCCGACCACGGCATGGACGCGGTCGAACTGGCCCGCACCGCGCGCTGGCTGCACGGAGAGGGCCGGCGGGTGGTGATGGTGGTGGGCACCGCGGGCACCACCGACGCCGGGGCGATCGACCCGCTCGGCGCCTGCGCCGAAGTGGCCCGGCGGCACGGCGCCTGGTTCCACGTGGACGCCGCGTACGGCGGCCCGCTGCTGTTCTCCCCGCGCCGCGCGCCCCGGCTCGACGGGATCGACCTGGCCGACTCGGTCAGCCTGGACCTGCACAAGTTCGGCTGGCAGCCGGTCCCGGCCGGCCTGCTGGTCACCCGCACCCGGGACGCCTTCGCCCTGGCCGGGCGCCGGGTGGCGTACCTGTCCGACCTCGACGACGAGCAGGCCGGCTACCCGAACCTGCTCGGCCGCTCGCTGCGCACCACCCGGCGGGCCGACGCGGTCAAGATGGTGGCCACGATGCAGGCCCTGGGCCGGGCCGGGCTGGCCGAGCGGATCGAACGCTGCTTCGACCTGACCGCGTACGCCGCCGCCGCGCTGGCCGGGGACGACCGCTTCGAACTGGCCATGCGCCCGGCGATGACCACGGTCCTGTTCCGCTACCTGCCCCGGCACGGAGACTCCGACCAGGTCAACGCGGCCCTGCGCCGCCGGCTGCTGGCCGACGGCAGCGCCGTGGTCGGCCGCACCCGGCTGCCCGAGATCCACTCGCCCACCCGGTCCGCGCAGGGCGTCGGCCGGCCCGGCGGCCCGGCCTACTTCGCGACCTGCGACGTCGGCGGCTGGGAGGGCCCGGGCAAACTCGGCGCGGCCCGGGCCGCGGTCGACCCGCGCGCGACCGGCCGGTTCGCCGGGGCCCGGGGATCGACCGCGCTGGGCAACCCGAGGAACCTGGGCGGCCGGCTCGACCCGGCCGCTCCCGGCGGCCTCGGCCGGCCCGGCGCGCTGCGGCTCAAGCTCGCCCTGCTCAACCCGGACACCCGCCCGGCCGACCTGGACCGGCTGATCGAGCTGATCGCCGCGGCCGGCGCCGCGCAGGACGCCCTCGCCACGACCGGCCCCGGCGCCGGCGCAGCCCGCTGCGTCGACCCGGACCGGGCCCCGGCCGCCGAATCCGAGGCCGGCCCGGCCGACCCCCCGCCCCCGCCCGGCGTCTCCCGGCGCGACCGACAAGGAACCCTGTGAACAGCGCCGCATCCCTCCCCGTCCAGATCGCCGAAGCACACGTCGGAGCCGGGCGGCACCTCGCCCACGAGGCCCTGCTGCGCTGCTGGGTGCGGGAACGCGCCGTAACCCGCCCGGACACCGACACCCTGGTGCTGCAGTTCGGCGAGGTCCAGGTGTCGGTGCCGGTGTTCTACTGGTCCGCCACCGGCCTGCACCGGTTCGGCCCGCCCAGCCGGTACCCGAGCGCGTCCGGCGCCCCGGCCTACGAGGCCCTGCGGCCCGAGGACCTCGCCGCCCTCCTGCTCGGCGCGCCCGGCCAGGGCCCCGACCAGGCGCCCGGCGCCGGCGGCGAGGCCACCGAGCTGCTCCTGCACCGGGTCGCCGAGTCCGCCTCCCGGATCGCCCTGCACCTGGAAGTACGCTCGGACGACCCGGCCCCGGCCGACGGCACCAGCGCGTTCCTCACCGCCGAGCAGGGCCTGCTGGCCGGGCACCCGTTCCACCCCGCGGCCAAGAGCCGGGACGACCTGGACGCCGAGGACACCGTCCGCTACTCGCCCGAACTGCGCGGCTCGTTCCAGCTGGACTGGTTCAGCGTCGACCCGGACCTGGTCGCGCACGACAGCTCGCTCGGCCCGAGCGCGCCGGACCTGGCCGCGTTCCTGAGCGCCAGCACCCCGGACGGCGGTGTGCTGGTCCCGGCGCACCCCTGGCAGGCCCGCGACCTGCTCGGCCGCGCCCCGGTGCGCGCCCTGGCCGAGGCCGGCCGGCTGCGCCACCTCGGCCCGCTCGGCCCGGAGTGGTACCCGACCTCCTCGCTGCGCACGGTCTACCGCCCGGACCGCCCGGTCATGCTCAAACTCTCGCTGGGCCTGAACGTCACCAACGCCAAGCGCGAGCACCTGCGCCAGGAACTGCTGCGCGGGGTCGAGGCGCACCGGTTGTTCGCCGGCGACCTCGGCACCCGCCTGCTCACCGGCCAGCCGGCCTTCCGGATACTGACCGACGCGGCCTACCTCGCCGTGGACGGGGCCCCCGGCCTGGAGGTCTCCTTCCGGCACTCGCCGTTCCAGCCGGCCGACTACGTGTTCTGCATCGCCTCGCTGCTGGACTTCGGCCGCGGCTCGCTGCGCCCGGCCGCCCGGTTCGCCGACCCGCTCACCCTGCCGCTGTCCGCCCTGCCCACGAACACCCCGGACGGGTACCCGCACGAGCTCGCGGCGCACATCGCGGCGATCGCGATGAGCGAGGCCCGCGCGGTCTCGGCCGTGGCCGCGGACTGGTTCGCCCGCTACGTGATCACCCTGATCACCCCGATGCTGTGGCTGGATGCCGAATACGGCGTCACCCTGGAGGGCCACCAGCAGAACACCCTGGTCCAGCTGGACGCCGAAGGCTACCCGGTCACCGGCTGGTACCGGGACAACCAGGGCTTCTACTACCGCCGCTCCCGGATCGCCGAGCTGCGCGCCCTGGCCCGGGACGAGCGGCTCGGCGAGCAGAGCGACTCGGTGGTCGACGACGCGGTGGTCACCGAACGGCTGCTCTACTATGTCGGCGTCAACAACCTGTTCGGCATGATCGGCGCGCTCGGCGCGTGTGGCGCGGCGGCCGAGACCGACCTGCTCGGCATCGCCCGGACCCTGCTCGCCCCGCTGGCGGGACACGAACCGGTGGACCGGCTGCTCGGCGCGGCGACCCTGCGCGCCAAGGCGAACCTGGCCACCCGCGCGGCCGGGCTGGACGAGCTGGTCGGCCCGCTGGCCCGGCAGTCGGTGTACGTCGAGATCGACAACCCCTTCGCCAGGCTCGCCCGCCCCGGCTCGCACCGCGGCGCGGCCCGCCGCCCGTTCCCGACGGAGGGCTGACGGATGACCACGGCGACGGCCTGCGCCCCCGCGCCGGCCACCGGCCCGGCCGCGCTGCCGGACTGGTGCGACCTGGTGACCAGGGCCGGCCGGTTCACCCTGGCCCCGGTGCGCCCCGACCGCGACCTGTGGCGCCTGCACCGGTGGCTGAACGACCCGGTGGTCGACGAGTACTGGCAGCTGGCCGGGGACCTGGCCCGGGTGGACGGGTACCTGGCCGAGCAGCGGTCCCGGCCGCACACCCGCGGCTACGTCGCCCGCCTGTCCGGCCGGGCGATCGGCTACTGGGAGCTGTACCGCGCGGCCGACGACCGGCTCGGCGGCTACTACCCGGCCCGGCCGACCGACCTGGGCGTGCACCTGCTGATCGGCGAAGCGGACTGCCGCGGGATCGGCCTGGGCGCGGTGCTGCTGGAGGCCCTGGCCGAGTCGCTGCAACACGGCACGGACCTTCGGCTGGTGTCCGAGCCGGACGAGCGGAACCTGCCGAGCGTGCGCGCGTTCACCCGGGCCGGATTCCGCCGCGCGGACACGATCGCGCTGCCGGAGAAGAACGCCGCGCTGATGGTGCGCGATCCGGCCGAGGCGCGCCGGGCCGGACGGGCGCCGATCACCGGCCCCGGCCGTTCGCCGCGCCCCTCGGCGGACGCCGCGACGCCGGTCGGCGTGCCGCCCCGCCCGCGCCGGACCGCCGAAGGGCTGATCCGCCGTGGCGACTGACCGCGCGTTCGCGACCACCGAGCCCACAAGGCGACCAGCGCCGAGATCCGCGCGGAACTCGACGCCCGGTCGTTCCCGGACGGCCCGGCGAGCACCGGCGTCACGATCCTGCCCGCGACCAGGGCGATCGACGGACGGTTGGACGACGGGCAGGTGCTGCTGGACCTGCGGCACGCCGAGACCGGCCAGTTCGTCGGCGTGCGTACCGAGCGGCTGATCATGGCCACTGGATATGCCCAGCGGACGCCGCACTGCCTGGCTCCGATCGACGACCTGATCACCCGGGATTCGCGCGGACGGATGGCGGTCGGCCGCGATGTCCGGGTCGAGCTGGCCGGTTCCGCCGCGGGCCTGTATCTCCAGAACGCCGAGCTGCACAGCCACGGCGGGGGAACACCAGATCTAGGCCTCGGCGCTTTTCGTGCGGCCACGATCCTCAACGCGGTCGCCCGCGACGCCGGATTCAAGGTGCCCTGCTACCGCCTGCCGTCGCGCACCGCGCACACGGCTTTCGACCCGGCGGTCGCCGCGGCCTCGGGTCCCGGGATGACCGTGCGCGCAGATCCGGCTGGTTCCGGGTCGTCGTGCGTTCCCGGGTCCGGCGCGCGCCAGGCTGCCGTCCGCCCGCAGGCCGCTGAGCCCGCCGACCTCCCGGCCGCGTCATCGCGCGTTCCCGGCCCCGCCGCCCGCGCACCGGATTCCGAGCCCGCCGCCGACCTCCCGGCCGCCACGACCCTCCCGCCGGCCGGCCGGGTGGGCCGCCAAGGGCCGCCCGCTCCCCAACCCGCCGTAAGCCGGACAGGAAACCGCACGTGAGCACACCGCCGATGAACAACCCGCCGCTGGACCGCCCGTCCCTGCCGTCCCAGCCGTCCCAGGAGACCGACGCAGCACCCGCGCCTGCGCCCGAGTCCGCCCCCGCGCCCACGCAGACTCAGACTCAGACCCCGGCCCCGGCCCCGCCTCCGGCTCCGGTCCCGGCCCAGGCGTCGCCCCATCCCGCGCCCCAACCCGCGATCCAGCCCTCGGCGCACCTCGCGGCCCACGCCCCAGCCCACTCCGCGACCCGACTGCCGACGCAACCCGCGCCGCCACCGCCATCCCCGACACCCTCCGTCCCGGCGCCCACCCGCACCCCGGTGCTCGCCTCCCTCCCGCAGACCAGGCCGTTCACCGTCCCCGGCCAGGCCGGACGGCGGGCCGACGCGGCCGTGGCCACCGAACTGCGCCACCGCCAGGCCGGCCGCGACCTGATCGCCAAGATGATCGCCGAGTTCGCCTACGAGGGCCTGCTGTCCCCCCTGCCCGCCGACCCCGACGGCTGGTACCGCCTCCCGGAGTTCGACCCCGCGGGCAACGGCCCGCCGCCCGCCGCCCAGCCCACCGCCGTCGAGTACCGATTCCGGGCCGACCGGGGCGCCTACGACAGCTGGTTCGTCGACCCGGGCTCGATCCGTCGCAACGGCGCCCCGGCCGCCGACCCGCTGCTCTTCCTCGCCGACGCCGCCGAAGCCCTCGGCGTGCACCCGCTCACCGCCGGCCACCTGGTCCGCGAACTGGCCGCCACCCTGGCCGCCGACGTGCGCATCCTGGAGGAGAACGACCTGTCCGCGGCCGAGCTGGCCGACTTGGACTACGCCCGGCTCGAGGGCCGGCAGACCGGCCACCCGTGGATCACCTTCAACAAGGGCCGGATCGGCTTCTCGGTCACCGACTCGCTCGCCTACACCCCCGAGGCCCGCCAACCGGTCCGGCTGCCCTGGCTGGCGGTCCGCGACGACCTGGCCGAGTTCACCGCGGTCGAGGGCCTGACCGCCCGTCGGCTGTACACCGAGGAGCTCTCCCCGGCCGTGCGGGTCCGCTTCGGCGCCGAACTGATCCGGCACGGCTGCAACCCGGCTCGCTACTGGTGGCTGCCGATCCACCCCTGGCAGTGGGACGAGGTCATCCAGCCGCTCTACGCCGCCGACCTCGCCGCCTCCCGCCTGGTCTACCTCGGCGAGGGCGACGACGACTACCTGCCGCAGCAGTCCATCCGCACCTTCAGCAACATCTCCGCATTGCAGCGGTGCCACGTGAAACTTCCGCTGTCCATCCTCAATACCTTGGTATGGTGCGGCCTGCCGACCGAGCGCACGGTGGCAGCCCCGGCCGTGACCGCCTGGCTCAAGGCGACCACCGAAGCGGACCCCTTCCTCAGCGAGGTCTGCAAGGTCGTGCTGCTCGGCGAGATCGCCTCGGTGGCGGTCAACCACACCGTGCTCGACCGGATGCCGGGCATCCCGTACCAGTACCGGGAACTGCTCGGCGCGATCTGGCGCGAGTCCCTGCCGGCCGCGCTGCAACCGGGCGAGCGGGCCCGGACCCTGGCCAGCCTGCTCTCCTTCGGCGCGGACGGCCGCCCGCTGGTCCAGGAGCTGATCGAACGCTCCGGGCTCAACCCGGCCGGCTGGCTGACCTGCTTCTTCGACACGATCCTGCCGCCGCTGCTGCGCTACCTCTACAAGCACGGCACCGCGTTCTCCCCGCACGGCGAGAACGCGGTCATCCTGTACGACGAGGACGAGATCCCGACCCGCCTGGCGATCAAGGACTTCGTCGACGACGTCAACATCGCCGCCGTCGACCTGCCCGAACTGGCCGACCTCCCGGCCGCCGTCGCCGCGGTGCTGCTGCGCGAGAAGCCCGACTACCTGTGCCAGTTCCTGCACAGCGGCCTGTTCGTCGGCCACTTCCGCTACCTGGCCCGGATCGCCGAAGTACACCTGGACGTCCCGGCCGAGCAGTTCTGGGCCCTGGTCCGCGCCAGCATCGCCGGCTACCAGGCCCTGTTCCCCGAGGACGCCGACCGTTACCGGACCTTCGACCTCGCCACCGAACGCATCGACCGGCTCTGCCTCAACCGCAACCGCCTGCACCTGGACGGCTACCGCGACCTGCCCGCCCGGCCGCACGTCGAAGCGTTCGGCACCGTACCCAACCCGCTGCACGCCGGCCGCCCCGCTTGGGCCGAAGCGGCCATGGTTGTCGGCGCGGGGAACTAGACTGACTCGCCATGGGCAGAGCGACGCTGGACACCTTGCTGGACGCGGCAGTCTCGGCGGTGGGCGGTGAAACCCGGCCCGGGCAGATCGAGATGGCCGCGGCGGTGCACACCGCGCTGGCCGACGGCGACCCGCTGCTGGTCGAGGCCGGCACCGGCACCGGCAAGTCCCTGGCCTACCTGGTCCCGGCGATCGCGCACTGCCTGGACCGGCGGGACCGGCGGGTCGTGGTGGCCACCGCGACCCTGGCCCTGCAGCGCCAGCTGGTCGCGCACGACCTGCCGCTGATCGCCGGGGCGCTCGCCCCGCACCTGCCCCGCGAACCCAGGTTCGCCCTGCTCAAGGGCCGCAACAACTACGTCTGCCGGCACAAGATCGACACCGCCGGCACCGACGACGAGGACGGCCTGTTCAACCCGAGCGAGCTGACCGAGCTCGGCCAGCAGGTGATCCGGGTGCGCGAGTGGGCCCAGGAGTCGGACACCGGCGACCGCGACGACCTGGTGCCCGGCGTCAACGACCGGGTCTGGAACACGATGTCGGTCAGCGCCCGGGAGTGCCTGGGCGCGGCCAAGTGCCCGTTCGGCGTCGAGTGCTTCGCCGAGGCCGCCCGGGACAAGGCCCGCGAGGCCGACGTCGTGGTGACCAACCACGCCCTGCTCGCGATCGGCACCTTCGACAGCGACCTGCAGGTGCTGCCCGAGCACGACGCGGTGATCATCGACGAGGCGCACGAACTGGTCAACCGGGCCACCGGCGCCAGCTCCGGCGAACTGACCGCCGGCATGGTCGAGCGGGCCGCCCGGGCCGCGCGCAAGCACCTGGACGAGACCAACCGGCTGCGCCTGGACCAGTCCGGCGAACTGCTCAAGGCCGTGCTGGACACCGCGGCGGCCCGGCGCTACCCGCAGCTGCCCGAAGACCTCGAACAGGCCCTGGTGTCGGTGCGCGACAACGCCCGCACCGCGTTCTCGGCCATCGGCAAGGCCCGGGACAAGTCCGGCGCCGGGGACGACGGCGGCCGGCGCCGGGCCCAGGCCGCGGTCGAGCTGCTCGTGGAACTGGCCGACCGCCTGCTGCTCGGCGCGCCCGAGGACGTGATCTGGCTCGACCGCAGCACCAGCCAGAGCACCGGCCGCTCGTTCAGCACCCTGTGCGTGGCGCCTTTGTCCGTCTCCCAGGCCCTGCGGCACCGGCTGTTCGCCCGCACCCACGTCGTGCTCACGTCCGCGACGCTCAAGCTCGGCGGCGACTTCGACGGCGTCGCCCGGACCCTGGGCCTGTACCCGCAGGAACGCGCCGACCGCCTGCCCGCCGACCAGGTGCCCGCGCGCGAACCCGAGCCGGAGCCCGCGCCCGCGAGCGCCAAAGTCCTGGACTACGACGCCGAGCCGGACGAAGACGAGGACGACGACCTCGGCGAGGACTTCAAGGACCACCCGATCCGGTGGAACGCGCTCGACGTCGGCTCCCCCTTCGACTACCCGAAACAGGGCATCCTCTACATCGCCCGGCACCTGCCCCCGCCCGGCCGGGACGGCACCCAGCCCGAGCACATGGACGAACTCGCCGCCCTGATCGAGGCGGCCGGCGGCCGGACCCTGGGACTGTTCTCCTCGATGCGCGGGGCCCGGGCCGCGGCCGAGGCGATCAGCGCCCGGCTGGACTTCCCGGTGCTGTGCCAGGGCGAGGACTCGCTGCCCCAGCTGATCGCCAAGTTCCTGGCCGACCCGCGCACCTGCCTGTTCGGCACCCTCTCGCTCTGGCAGGGGGTGAATGTGCCCGGCCCGTCCTGCCAGCTCGTGGTGATCGACCGGATCCCGTTCCCCCGCCCGGACGACCCGCTGGCCACCGCCCGGCAGGAGGCCGTGGCCAGGGCCGGCGGCAACGGCTTCATGTCGGTGGCCGCCGCGCACGCCGCCCTGCTGCTGGCCCAGGGCGCCGGCCGGCTGATCCGGACCGCCGGGGACCGCGGCGTGGTGGCCGTGCTGGACTCCCGGCTGGCCACGGCCCGCTACGCGAGCTACCTGCGTGCCTCCCTGCCCGGCTTCTGGCCCAGCAACGACACCGACAAGGTGCTCGCGGCGCTGCGGCGGCTGGACGTCGACAGCCCGGTGTGAGCATGCCGACCGCGGGCACTGATCACGTGCCCGCGCGACGCCCCGCGCCATCGCCGCGCCGCCTGCTCAGAGGCGACGCATCACCGTGACCACCCGGCCGAGGATGACCGCCTCGTCGCCCGGGATCGGGTCGTACCCCGGGTTGCGCGGCATCAGCCAGATCTGCTTGCCGGCGATCTTCAGCTGCTTGACCGTGGCCTCGCCGTCGATCATCGCCGCGACGATCTCGCCGTTCTCCGCGCTCGGCTGCTGGCGGATCACGACCGTGTCGCCGTGGCAGATCGCCGCGTCCACCATCGAGTCCCCGGCCACGGTCAGCGCGAACAGGGTGCCCTCGCCGACCAGTTCGCGCGGCAGCGGGATCAGCCCCTGCGCCTCCTCCTCGGCCAGGATCGGGCCCCCGGCCGCGATCCGGCCGACCAGCGGCACGTAGGCCAGGTGCGGGGAGGTCGGCTCGCCCGCGCCGGCCAGGTTGCCCACCCCGGCCGGGGCGGCCATCCGGGTGCGCCAGGCCTGGGTCGGGTCGCTCGGGCCGCGCACGATGTAGGCCCGCGGCCGGTGCGCGTCCCGCCGGATGAAGCCCTTGCTCTCCAGGACCACGAGCTGGTGGCGGACCGAGGAGGTGGAGTTGAGCCCCACCGACTCGCCGATCTCGCGCATCGACGGGGGATAGCCGCGCCGGTCGATCGACTCCTGGATCACCTCGAGGATCCGGCACTGCCGGTCGGTCAGCCGGAGGCTGAGTGGTACTTTGGTCACCTCGGTCCCGCCCGCCTTCTCGCTGTGTGCCGACTTCGGCCCGGGCAGTCCCGGCGGCTCGCCCGGACCGGCGCCGCGGCGGCGCTGTCTCACCACGCCGACGGCCGTGCCCTTGCCGATCCCGACCGATCCGACCTGCTCGGAGTTGCCCTGCCCTGCGCCCATCGCAGTTCCCTTCTGGTCAACGGGTCCACCGTAGCCGGGGCCACCGACATCCACCAAACAAGAGTTCGATCTCGTCGCGGGGGTCACCGTGTGCATGCGCCGGGCTACGGATAGTCCCGGCGCCTATCATCGTGGGGCTGCTTGGGGCAGTTTTTCCCGGTTTTCCGGGCCGATTCATCCTCTCGAATGAATTTGCGCCGAACGCCCTTGCGGAACCGCCGGGACGTGGTTCCGGCCGCCGGGGCCGATCGCCCGGGGCGGTCGCGGACCGGGCCCGGGCCGGTTCCCGTTCGGCCCCAGGGGAGTTGCGCAGCCCGCTCCAGCAGACTAGCCTTACCCAACATCTAGTGGTGACCTGAGGCTGACCCCCAAGAAGTTGTGGTATGAACAACAAATAGCGCAACAGGGCGGGTGCCCTCGCTGGTCAGTCCACTATCCACAGCAGCTGTCCACAAGACCCCTGTTTCGGTCTCGGTGCGAAGGAGTGGGGTGCGGCCGTGCACTGCCCGTTCTGTCGACATGTCGACAGTAAAGTGATCGATTCCCGGACGACCGAGGACGGCACCACGATCCGCCGCCGCCGCTCGTGCCCGGAGTGCAACCGCCGGTTCACCACGATCGAGACCGCGACCCTGCTGGTGGTGAAGCGTTCCGGCGTCACCGAGCCGTTCAGCCGGGACAAGGTGGTCAGCGGCGTGCGCAAGGCGTGCCAGGGGCGGCCGGTGACCGAGGACCAGCTGGCGCTGCTCGCCCAGAAGGTGGAGGAGGCCGTGCGGGCCACCGGCTGCGCCGAACTGCCGACCCACGAGGTCGGCCTGGCGATACTCGGCCCGTTGCGCGAACTCGACCTGGTCGCCTACCTGAGGTTCGCCTCGGTGTACAAGGCGTTCGACACCTTGGACGACTTCGAGGCGGAGATCACCGCGCTGCGGGTCCCGGCCTAGTCCGGTCCGCCCGGAAGACATCACGTATATTCGCGGTCCTAGGTGGCCGCAGCTGTGGCCTGGGCCTGCGCCCGCGGCCGGCGGCGAGACGACCGGCGTCGGTGGCGCGCACCCCGGGACCGGGGGCGGGCAGACCGTCCGTCACCTGCACAGGCAAGAAAAATTCGGAAAACGGATCCCGCGGCGGGGAAGCTGCGGAGATTCGCGCACGTTGATATATATGGCGATTGATGGGAAGGGTGCTTCATGACGGAGACCATCAGCGGGTCGGCCCGCAAGGCGGCCAGGCAGGGCGGAGCGGTACCGGTGCAGAAGGACGGCAGGAGCGGGGACGGCGCGCCGCGCCGCGGCCTGACGATCGAACGCGTGTTCACAACCCCGGGCGTGCACCCGTATGACGCGGTCACCTGGGAGAAGCGCGACGTCGTGATGACCAACTGGCGCGACGGCTCGGTCAACTTCGAGCAGCCCGGGGTCGAGTTCCCCGAGTTCTGGTCGGTCAACGCCACCAACATCGTCACCACCAAGTACTTCCGCGGCGCGCTGGGCACCCCGGCCCGGGAGACCTCGCTGCGCCAGGTGATCGACCGGGTGGTCCGGACCTACCGCAAGGCCGGCCAGGAGCACGGCTACTTCGCCACCGCCCAGGACGCCGAGATCTTCGAGCACGAACTGACCCACGCCCTGGTGCACCAGGTCTTCTCCTTCAACTCGCCGGTCTGGTTCAACGTCGGCACCTCCAGCCCGCAGCAGGTCAGCGCGTGCTTCATCCTCTCCGTGGACGACACCATGGACTCGATCCTGAACTGGTACCGGGAAGAGGGCCTGATCTTCAAGGGCGGCTCCGGCGCCGGCCTGAACCTGTCCCGGATCCGCTCCTCCAAGGAGCTGCTGTCCTCCGGCGGCAACGCCTCCGGCCCGGTCTCCTTCATGCGCGGCGCGGACGCCTCGGCCGGCACGATCAAGTCCGGCGGCGCGACCCGCCGCGCGGCCAAGATGGTCGTGCTCGACGTGGACCACCCGGACGTGCAGGAGTTCATCTGGACCAAGGCCCGCGAGGAGGACAAGATCCGGGTCCTGCGCGACGCCGGCTTCGACATGGACCTCGGCGGCTCGGACATCACCTCCGTGCAGTACCAGAACGCCAACAACTCGGTCCGGGTCTCGGACGCGTTCATGAAGACCTACGAGGCCGGCGGCGAGTTCGGCCTGCGCGCCCGCAGCCCCGAGCGCGAGGTGATCGAGACCGTCGACGCCCGGAACCTGTTCCAGCAGCTGGCCCAGGCCGCCTGGGAGTGCGCCGACCCGGGCATCCAGTACGACGACACCATCAACGCCTGGCACACCAACCCGAACACCGGCCGGATCACCGCGTCCAACCCGTGCAGCGAGTACCTGTCCCTGGACAACTCCTCCTGCAACCTGGCCTCGCTGAACCTGCTCAAGTTCCTCAAGCCGGACAACACCTACGACACCGCGCTGTTCGAGAAGGTCGTCGAGCTGGTCATCACCGCGATGGACATCTCCATCTGCTTCGCCGACTTCCCGACCGAGCCGATCGGCGAGACCACCCGCAACTTCCGCCAGCTCGGCATCGGCTACGCCAACCTCGGCGCCCTGCTGATGGCGATCGGCAAGCCGTACGACTCGGACGAGGGCCGCTCGGCCGCCGCCGCGATCACCGCCCTGATGACCGGCACCGCGTACAAGCGCTCGGCCGAGCTGGCCGGCGTGGTCGGCCCGTACAACGGCTTCGCCGCGAACGCCGAGCCGCACACGAACGTGATGCGCAAGCACGCCGCCGCCGCGCAGGCGGTCAAGGCCTTCGAGAAGTTCGACGCGGACATCCTGGTCCAGGCCCAGCGCGCCTGGACCGAGTGCCTCGAGGCCGGCGCGGCCAACGGCTGGCGCAACGCCCAGGCCAGCGTGCTCGCCCCGACCGGGACGATCGGCTTCATGCTCGACTGCGACACCACCGGGGTCGAGCCGGACCTGGCCCTGGTCAAGTTCAAGAAGCTGGTCGGCGGCGGCTCGATGCAGATCGTGAACCTGACCGTGCCGCGCGCCCTGCGCCGCCTGGGCTACCAGGAGGAGCAGATCGAGGCGATCGTCGAGTACATCGCCGAACACGGCCACGTGGTCGACGCCCCGAGCCTGAAGCCGGCCCACTACGCGGTGTTCGACTGCGCGATGGGCGAGCGCTCGATCCAGCCGATGGGCCACGTGCTGATGATGGCCGCGGTCCAGCCGTTCATCTCCGGCTCGATCTCCAAGACGGTGAACATGCCGGAGACCGCGACCGTCGAGGAGATCGAGCAGATCTACTACGAGGGCTGGAAGCTCGGCCTCAAGGCGCTGGCCGTCTACCGCAACAACTGCAAGGTCGGCCAGCCGCTGCAGGACGCCAAGGGCGCCAAGGCGGCCGCGGCCAAGCAGGCGGCGGCCGAGGCCGCGGCGGCTGGTGCGGCTGCCGGCGCCGACGCGAGCGGCTCGGTCGCCGCTGCGGGGGCGGCCGTGGCCGCCCAGGCTGCGGCGCCGGCCCCGGCCGAGCCGACGCCGGTGCGCAAGCGCCTGCCGAAGAACCGGCCCGGCATGACCACCTCGTTCTCGGTCGGCGGCGCCGAGGGCTACATGACGGCGAACTCCTACCCGGACGACGGCCTCGGCGAGCTGTTCCTGAAGATGTCGAAGCAGGGCTCCACCCTGGCCGGCATGATGGACGCCTTCTCGGTGGCGATCTCGGTGGGCCTGCAGTACGGGGTCCCGCTGGAGACGTACGTGTCGAAGTTCATCAACATGCGCTTCGAGCCGGCCGGCCTGACCGACGACCCGGACGTGCGGATGGCCCAGTCGATCCTGGACTACATCTTCCGCCGCCTGGCCTTGGACCACCTGCCCTTCGACGTGCGGTCCGGCTACAGCATCTACTCCGCCGCCGAGCGCCAGCGCCAGCTGGACACCGGCAGCTACCTGCCGGACGAGGAGGACGAGTCCGAACTCGCCGAATTCGCCCAGTCCGCGCCGATAGAGCACCACGCCCCGGCCGAGCCGGCCAACGGCGCGGTGAACGCAAGTGCCAACGGGTCCGTCAACGGGTCTGCGGCGGCTGGGCCGGTCGCTTCCGCGCAGGCTCCTGCGGCCACGTCGGCCCCGACTTCATCCACCAGCGCCGCCGCCGCTCCCGCTGCCCCGCCGGTCGCCAAGGCCGGCTCGTCGATGGAGCTGCTCGAAGCAAAACTCGGCTACTCCGCCGACGCCCCCCTCTGCTTCACCTGCGGCACCAAGATGCGCCCCGCCGGTAGCTGCTACATCTGCGAGGGGTGCGGCTCAACCAGCGGATGCAGCTAGCGAGAGCTTATTGCATCAGGTCTTGGTAATCGGCGTAGTCGGCTGAGCAGGTGACCCTGATGTAGCGATCGGCAGTCTTGGGTGCGCCCTGAGCCTGAGACTGCTGGTCCGAAGGTGTTCCGGCCCGCCATGCGGCGGCCGAAACAGACGAGCGCCCGGCCCCTGGCAGGGCCGAGCGCTCGCCGCGGTTCGGATTGTGAGTCCTCTTCGCTGCGTGAAGCGCCATAAGACCACAATCCGAATCTCAACGCAATCCGAAGCGTGATTTTGGAGGTGGTTGATGGACAGGAGACGAGTGACCTCTTCGAACCTGTACTCGGTGGGCCGCCGCCCTCAGCGTTTCAGTGCGTTGATCATGCGGACTGCATTCAGCGGACAGTCGCGCCCCGTCGGGTCGGGACGTCGCTGACGACGGCGCTGTCCGTGACGTAGTTCCACGAACCACCATGGCCGTTGTCGCCGGTCCACTGATACGTGTCCGGGGTGAAGGAGACGCCGCGGACCACGGTCTTGTCGGCCGGGGCGACGACCGGGCGGAAGCCCTCCTTCGCCGGCAGGGTGGTGGCCGCGACCTTGTCGGTGATCGTCACCAGCTGGTTCGGGTCCGCGCCCTCGTCTCCGTTGCCGCTGACGGTGGAGGTCACGGCCCAGATCGACACGGTGCCGTCCGGGTTGACCTGGCCGGTGAGGTTGCGCAGGCCGTCGATGGCGGGAGCCCACGGCAGGCCGGTGCCGCCGGGGCCGTTGTTGAGCCCGGTCGGGTAGCCGGCCACGGAGTACGGCGTGCCGAGTTTCAGGCCGGTCTGCAGGGTGTAGGCGAGGTTCCACTGGCCGGCGGCCCGGTCGTACACCCATTTCTGCAGGCCCGCCGTGGTCGACGCGGCGGCCGCGGTGTAGGTGTTGGTGGCCGCGTCGTAGGTGTTGTCGCCGGCGCCTTCATCGGCCACGTACAGGGTGTCCGGGTTGGCGAACCAGAGGCCGAAGGGGTAGTTGCTCGCGTCGGTGGCGTTCTTCGCCGGCGTGGTCGGGAATCCCTTGAGGACGCACATGTTCTCCGGTGCGAGGCCGGGGTTCTTCGCGGTCAGGCCGAGCGCGGTGTTGTCCGTGCTGTAGGCCGGGGCCGAGGTCGTGGGCAGCTTGGCCCCGGTGGCCGGAAGGCCGGACCCGGCGGGGCAGGCGGTGCCGGTGGTGTCGACGAAGTAGACGGTGTTGATGCCGTTGCTGCCGCTGCCCTTCGTGTAGTACAGGACGTTGTCGTGCACTGCGATGCCGCGGTAGTTGTCGTCCTTGCCGGACTTGTCCGCCGGGTTTCCGACCTCGGTGGTGTTGAAGCTGCCGACCGGGGTCGGCTGGCCCGGCTTCTGCCAGGCGAGCGGCAGGAACGAGGGCGTGATCAGCTGGGCGCCCGCGCCGGAGATGACGCCCGCGGGCTCCGGGTTGGCGCCGTTCCCGGCGTTGCCCGCGGTGTAGTAGACGTCTGCGCCCGGCTCGTCGTTCAGGATCGCGGCCCGGCCGTTGTTGCCGGCGTAGGCGTTGGTGGCCGTGTACTGGATCCGGCCGTCGGCGCCGAGCTGGGCCACTTCCCGGTAGTCGGCGCCGGGGTCGGCGGAGGTCGGGTCGACGACGCCCGGGGTGTTGCTGTTCGAGACGTCGACCGCGCCGGCCGGCGCGTCGTAGCCCATGAAGGTCAGGTACCGGCCGTCGGTCGAGAGGTTGAGCGCCAGCTCCGACTTGGAGGAGAAGCTCGTGACCATCTGGCCGGACAGCTGGGTCGACCCGGCCGGCCGGCCGGACGGGGTCAGCTCCTTGAGCGTGATCGGAGAGGTGACGCCGAAGCTGGCGTCGATCCCGTCGTTGTTGAAGACGTACGGGTACTGGTTGCCGGTGACCGCCGTCACGCACGGATCGTCACTGGAACCGCCGCAGCCCGGGGGCAGCTGGGTGGTGCCGGCCACGATGTTCGCGCCGTTCTGGTAAACGCTGGTGGCCACCACGAGGTTGCCCGGGCGCAGCCAAATGCCGGGCCACGACGGGACGGACGCTCGCGCCCCAGCGGACGAGGTCAGGGCAATCGTGCTGGACAGTGCGACGAGCGTGGTGCCTAAGGCGGCCCGGCGGCGGGCGGGGTGCGAAGTGCGGGTCTGCATGGGCATGGTCTCCACTGAAATCGAACGGCCGTTACAAAGGAAACATGGCAGACGTTAACTTTCGGAGGCGCCCACTTACGGTGGCCAGAACTTGAGCAGCAGGTGAACGCTCGGTGTGCGCGTCGTCGCAGAAGGCGAAGACCAGGCGGCATACGCCCGGTTGGTCGGCCGGCTGTTCCCGGTCACCGGCGATCTTCAGCAGGCCGAGGACGTCGTCCAGGAGGCGTTCGTCCGGGCATTGAACCACTGGCCCCGGGTCAGCGGGTATGAACAGCCCGAGGCGTAGGTGTGCCGCGTCGCGATCAGCCTCGCGCTCAGCGAGCTGCGTCGGTTGCGCCGCCATGCCGCGGCCCTGCTGCGCCTGGGTCCGGCGCGTGCCGAGCCGCAGCTGACCACGCACACGGCCGAGATGGTCGAACTGCTGCGCTGGGTCCCGCCGACCAACGAGCCGTCGTGCTGCTGCAGAGGTGCTGGACCTGCCGATCGAGCAGCTCGCCGGCCGATTCGGCCTGCCGCCGAGCACCGTGCGCTGCCGGCTCGCCCGCGCCCGACCTACGTCTTCGCATCCTGATCTAGACGAGTTGTTCCGAATTCTGGCGCGGCGAAACGGCTGATCGGCGGCGCCTGGCCGCACGCCGCGGCCAACCACTGACGACAAAGTATGCGGTCGACCGCGGTGCACGCCCAGCCACCGCCGCTGAGCCGTTTCGCCGTGCACACTCACCCGGCAGGTCAGCGCACCTACCGGCAACTCGGCTCAGGCGCCAGAATTCGGAACAACTCGTCTAGCGCCCGAAGGGGAGCAGCGGGCCAGATGCTGTATCGCGCAGTGCGTCAGTGGTCATGGGCTGTAGTGATAGCGGCAAGCGGCGATACGGATTTCTTCATCTGCCACCTTGTAGATCAACCTGTGCTCCTCGGTGATCCGACGTGACCAGTAGCCCTGGAATCCGTGCTTGAGCGGTTCCGGTTTGCCGATGCCTTCATTGCCGTTGCGCCGAATATCGTGGATGAGGGTGTTGATGCGTTTGAGGACTTTTCGGTCCTGCGTCTGCCACCAGACGTAGTCATTCCAAGCGCTCTCATCCCAGGACAGCTTCATTCCAGCAGGTCCCTTGCAATGCCGCCGCCGTGCTCCAACCGATCAATCGATGCGAGGAGGCGGCGGGCGTTTTCAGGGCTCCGCAGCAGGTAGGCAGTTTCCTTGAGTGACTCGTAGTCGTCGAGAGCGACTATGACCACCGGATCATGTCCAGCACGTGTGATGATGACCTCTTCACGGTCGTCCACAACCGAATTGAGCGTCTCGGCGTACTTGGCCCGTGACTCGGAATACGTCATCGTGCGCATGACCCACCTCCATGAGTTGTACAAGAAATTGTACGTCATGTCCACTCGGTGGGCAAGCGACGACAATCCTCTCCGCAGCAGGTGGAGGCCTGGATCGAGCTTGGCGAGCATACACTGGCTGACGGCATTGCCCCCGGAACCGGCATACGGCCGGACGGTACCCGATACCTCGATCGGACGGTACCCAGTACCTCGATCGGATCGCTGCCGCGGACGCCGATGTCCGCGCAGCCTGCGCGAATGCCCGGACGACTCTCGACAGCCGCCGACATGCGCATGAAGCATCCCCAGCCTCGCCGCCCGCCTACCGGACGCTGACCACCGAAAGCTTGTCGAGCACGATCTCCCAGCCGACTTCGACCGC
Source organism: Actinocrinis sp. (assembly GCA_035943635.1). GTDB lineage: Bacteria > Actinomycetota > Actinomycetes > Streptomycetales > Catenulisporaceae > DASZBX01. The sequence goes on from DASZBX010000147.1 coordinate 88,071, forward strand.
GTTGGCCACGTCGGGCATCGTGGCGCGCAGCTTTTCGAGGCGTTCGTGCACGAGGGTCAGTTCGGTGTTGCCGTCCGGCCGGCCCTCCAGGTCGATCGTCAGCAGGGAGTCGTAGACCGGGCCGTCCAGCCGGTTCGGGCCGACGAAGCTCCAGCGGAACACGATCCGTTCGGCCGGGACCAGTTCCAGCAGCTCGCACTCGAAGCCGCCGGCGTCCTCGCCGGCGGCGGCCTGCCAGATCCGCAGCCGGCCGCCGACCCGTTCGTCGATCTCGACCCGGGTGACCTCCAGGTCGCCGGGCGCGAGCCAGCGGCGCAGCTGGTCGGGATCGAGCCACGCGCGGTACACCCGGTCGGGCGGCGCGGGGATCCGGCGTTGCAGCCGGACTACGGGCTGCTCGTGCATGTTCGCGTTCGCGTTCACGGTCATGTGTCCTCCGAAGGGGGTGCCGGATGGGCGTCCGGGCGGGTTTCCGGGCGGGTTTCCGGGCCGGCCGAGAAGAGGCCTTCGAGCCCGTCCAGGATGTCGGACCAGAACCGCCGGTAGAAGTGCAGCCAGGCCGAGGCGGTGGCCAGCGGTGCGGGGTCGAGCCGGCACAGGTGCCGGCGGCCCTCCACCGTGCGCCGGACCAGGCCGGCCCGTTCGAGCACCTGGACGTGCTTGGACGCGGCGGCCAGGGACATGTCCAGCGGCTCGGCGAGCTGGCCGACGGTCAGGTCGCCGGCGGACAGCCGGCCGAGCATGTCCCGCCGGGCGCCGTGCGCCAGGGCGTGGAATATGTCGTCCATCCCGGGTATTTCCTCAACCATATGGTTGAACTTATGGCATGGCGGGCACCACTGTCAACCGATCGGTTGAGTAATGTGGGGACGAAGCTCGGGGGCGAGATGATCATCACACTACTCGCGGAGATCCACACGCGGCCGTAAGTAATAACCCAAGGGTGCTGCGCATATTACACGCCATCAGTGTGCGACAGGCGACACCAATGAGTGACCATTACATCAACCTACGTAACTAAATCCAGGCTGGGCGATTCGCCGCGCCGAACTGCCCAGCGGATAGAGCTATGATCACCTGAGATGCCATCTATTCCGGTGTTATTTACCGTGACGGCGGGCGTGTCGTCAAAAATCAGCTGTCCCAGCGGGCACTGTCAGAAATAACACGAACTGTTTTACAGTGTCGCTCTTTGGTTTGTTACTCATAGTATGGGTAGAGAACGGCAGAATGGACTACTGATCACATTTGCGCAACAGATCCTTTTTGATCCTTCCCCGTGGGCGCCGGGTGGGGATCGTCTAGGTTCTGGCCTCCTGCGCTCAGTTCCGTACGGCCAGAGGCACCACCGCACACTTGGCGGTGAACTATGACGCCGGTCTGCGCAAACCCGCCCCGGCGGGCGCCGCGTCATAGCTCCTACCGCCTCATCAATGGTTGAGGATGCGACGCGATGACGATGATGACCGAACCCGGGGACGCGGGCACAGCCCTGTTCGACACCGCGTTACCCGCAGGTCAGAAGATCGAGGGCCGCTCGCTCGGCCGGATCGCCTGGACCCGGTTCAAGCGGGACCGGGTCGCGGTCGCGGCGGGCGTCGTGATCGTTCTGCTCATCCTGATGGCCGTATTCGCCGGACAGTTGTCCGCGCTGTCGGGAAACAACCCGGACACGATCAACACCAACCTGATCGATCCCAACGCCCAGGTCCCGCTCGGCGGGATGGGCGGGATCAGCTCCCAGCACTGGTTCGGCGTGGACCTGCTCGGCCGGGACCTGTTCTCCCGGATCCTGTACGGCGCCCGGGTCTCGCTGCTGATCGCCGGCGCGGCCACCCTGCTGGCGATCGTGATCGGGGTGCTGGCCGGGATGGCGGCCGGGTACTTCGGCGGCTTCTGGGACTCGATCATCAGCCGGACCATGGACGTGATGCTGGCCTTCCCGGTCCTGCTCTTCGCCATCTCGATCTCCGGGGTGCTGCAGAACCAGGCCTTCGGCCTGTCCGGCAACTCGCTGCACTTCACCATCCTGATCTTCATCATCGGCTTCTTCTCCTGGCCCTACATCGGCCGGATCATCCGCGGGCAGGTGGTCGGGATCCGGGAGCGGGAGTACATCGAGGCGGCCAAGTCGATCGGCGCCACCCCGGGCCGGATCCTGTTCCGGGAGATCCTGCCGAACCTGGTCGCCCCGATCCTGGTCTACTCGACCCTGCTGATCCCGGCGAACATCCTGTTCGAGGCCGCGCTCTCCTTCCTGGGCGTCGGGGTCAAGGAACCGACCCCGTCCTGGGGCGCGATGATCAACACGGCCATCCCGTACGACATCCAGGACCCGGAGTACTTCATCGTGCCGGGCCTGGCCATCTTCATCACCGTGCTCGCGTTCAACCTGTTCGGCGACGGACTGCGCGACGCGCTCGATCCGAGGGCCTCGCGCTGACGGATCCCCCGACCGTTCCGTCGCCGCGGCATCCCAGCAGGGCCGCGGCGGCGGGGCTCTTCCGAAGAATCCGAGAAACCGCAGCACCAGACAGCACCCCGCACGATCCCAGGAAATCCCAGCACAAGCACCAGACGGGTGAGGCAAGATCAATGCGTAAGAACAAGCTCCTCGCTTACACGGCGATGGCGACGGCGGTCGGTCTGACGGCCGCCGCCTGCGGCAGTTCGTCCGGCTCCTCCTCCGCCTCGGGGGGCGGCGTGACCGGCTTCGGCGCCGCGCTCACCGGGGTGACCAACCAGAACACCGCCACCGGCGGCAACGCGGTCTACGACGACGCGTCCACCCTGGACTCGGCCGACCCGGGCAACACATACCAGGCGGCGAACTGGGACTTCCTGCGTCTCTACGACCGCACCATGCTCTCCTACGTGCCCAAGGCCGGCCAGGCCGGCCTGGTGCCCGAAGGCGACCTGGCCACCGCCCTGGGCCAGCACAACGCCGACAACACGGTGTGGACCTACACCATCCAGCCGAACGCGAAGTTCTCCGACGGCACGACGATCACCACCGCCGACGTCAAGTACGCGATCGAGCGCTCGAACTGGGGCCACTCGGTGCTGACCAACGGCCCGACCTACTTCAGCTCCCTGGTCCAGGACACCACCAAGTACGCCGGCCCGTACAACGACCCGAACACGGCCGACGGCGTCTCGGGCATCCAGACCCCGAACGCCACCACGATCGTGTTCACCCTGAACCAGCCGTTCGCGGACTTCGACTACCTGATGACCCTGCCGTCCACGGCCCCGGTCGAGCGGTCCGCGGACAAGGGCGCCTCGTACCAGCAGAACATGGTCACCTCCGGCCAGTACAAGATCTCCTCCTACGCCATCGGCAAGCAGATGACGCTGGTCCCGAACACCGACTTCGTGACCGCCTCGGACCCGAACGGTCTGCACAAGGTCCTGCCGAGCAAGATCACCGTCAACTACGGCGTCAACCAGGACACCATCGACCAGAACCTGCTGCACGGCGACGCGCAGATGGACATCGGCGGCGTCGGCGTGGACTCGGCGGCCCAGGGCCAGATCCTGGCCAACCCGACCTACAAGGCCAGCTCGGACTCCGTGCCCAACGGCTTCCAGACCTATCTGTCGATCAACACCCAGCTGCCCCTGTTCACCAACCTGGACTGCCGCCAGGCGGTCGAGTGGGCCGTGAACAAGCAGGCCGTGGTCACCGCGGCCGGCGGCACGATCGGCGGCGGCACCGTGGCCACCACGATCCTCCCGCCGAACAACACCGGCTACGTCCAGGCCAACATGTACTCCACCCCGCAGAACGAGGGCGACGTCACCAAGGCCGAGGCCCTGGTGGCCGGTTGTAAGGCGGCGCTCGGGGCGAAGTTCAACCCGGCCTTCGCGATCGCGACCTACGACGCCTCGGACAACCCCAAGAGCCCCAAGCTCGCCGACGTGGTGCAGGCGAACCTCAACGCCATCGGCTTCAACGTCTCGGTCAACCAGTACCCGTTCGCCAGCTTCAACAGCTCCGCCGCACCCGGCTCGCCGACCACCGCGGTCGCCGCGCACATCGGCATGTCGCTGACCACCTGGGGCGCCGACTTCCCGACCGGCTACGGATACATGCAGGACATCCTGACCCCGGCCGGCATCAGTGACAGCGGCGGTTCGTACAACACCTCCTACTGGACCAGCCAGACCTTCGTCGACGACCTGAACAAGGCCCTGGCCTCGTCCACCCCGGCCGAGTCCAAGGCCGCCTACGCCGCCGCCGACCAGTACGCGCTGACCCAGGCCGTGATCGTGCCGCTGCTCAACACCACCGCGCTGATGTACCGGCCGCCGACGACCACCAACGTGGTCGTGGACCCGTCGTACGGCATGTACGACTACACCCTTCTCGGCACCACCAACAAGTAGCAGCACCGGACTACAGGGCGACGGTGCGACCCGGCCGCCCCTCACCTGGAGAAGGTAGGCAAGGCAACCGAGGTGTCGGCCGGACCGTTCGCGAGAGGGGTCCGGCCGACACCGGCGCCGCACTAAAACATGGTCACTTATATCGTCCGGCGCCTGTTCGCCGCCGTGCTCCTTCTGCTGGTGGTCACCCTGGTCACCTTCGTGATCTTCTTCGTGCTGCCCACCTGGGCCGGCCAGAGCCCGGAGGCGATCGCCCGCTCGTACCTCGGCCGCGGCACGGTCAGCCAGGCCTCGCTGAACGCGGTGATGCAGCGGCTCGGGCTCAACCAGCCGCTGCTGGTGCACTACTGGGAGTACGTCAAGGCGCTGTTCGTCGGGACCAACGTCAGCGACGGCAGCCTGAACGCCGACGGCACGCCCCAGCTGATCCACTGCCCGGCGCCCTGCTTCGGCTACTCCTTCCGCAACTCCCAGCCGGTCTGGCCCCAGCTGACCAGCGCCTTCCCGGTCACCCTGTCGATCGCGCTCGGCGCCGGGGTGCTCTGGCTGGTCTTCGGCGTGCTCTCCGGCGTGGTCTCGGCGATCAAGAAGGGCTCGATCTGGGACCGCACCTCGATGCTGGTCTCCCTCGCCGGGGTCTCCCTGCCGGTCTACTTCATCCTGCCGCTGGCCACCCTGTTCCTGGTCTACAACTGGAACCTGCTGCCGAACGAGGGCTACGTGCCGTTCCTGCAGAACCCGGGCAGCTGGGCGGCCAACCTGTTCCTGCCCTGCGCCTGCCTGGCCTTCGGCTACGCCGCGCTCTACACCCGGCTGACCCGGGCCGGGATGCTGGACGCGATGAACGAGGACTTCGTGCGCACCGCCCGGGCCAAGGGCCTGCCCGAGCGCACGGTGGTGATGAAGCACGGCCTGCGCGCGGCGATCACCCCGATCGTGACGATCTTCGGCCTGGACCTCGGCGCCGTGCTCGGCGGGGCGGTCCTGGTCGAGGCGGCCGCCTCGATGCACGGGCTGGGCTACCTGGCGATCAACGCGATCAACACCCAGGACTTCCCGGTGATGATGGGGGTGACCCTGTTTGGCGCTTTCTTCATCGTCATCGCTAATCTAGTGGTCGACGTCCTCTACGCAACTCTTGACCCGAGAGTTAAGCTCTGATGGCCGGACAGCATGCCCGCAAGACGGGTGCCGTCGTCCGAGACAGTACCCCGTCTCACCTGCCCACACCCTCGTCATCCCGGGGAGTTGCACACGTGTCACAGAACGCCGCAGCCCAGCTCGACCCGTTCCAGGACCGGGGCCCGACCGCCGTCGGCGGCCCGCGCCCGTTCCTGGACGTGCGCGACCTGAAGGTGCACTTCAACACCGAGGACGGACTGGTCAAGTCCGTGGACGGGATATCCTTCGCGCTCGAGCGCGGCCGCACCCTCGGTATCGTCGGCGAGTCCGGCTCGGGCAAGTCCGTCACCTCCCTCTCCCTGCTCGGCCTGCACAAGAAGGCCGACCGCAAGGGCCGCGGCGGGGCCCGGATAACCGGCGAGATCTGGCTGGACGACGAGGAGCTGATCGGCGCCGAGGCCGACCGGATCCAGGCCCTGCGCGGTAACAAGATGGCCATGATCTTCCAGGACCCGCTCTCCGCGCTGCACCCGTACTTCACGGTCGGCGCCCAGATCGCCGAGGCCTACCGGGTCCACAACAAGGTCTCCAAGTCGGCCGCCCGCAAGCGCACGATCGACATGCTCGACCGGGTCGGCATCCCGCAGCCCGACTCCCGGGTGGACGACTACCCGCACCAGTTCTCCGGCGGCATGCGCCAGCGCGCGATGATCGCGATGTCCCTGATCTGCAACCCGCAGCTGCTGATCGCGGACGAGCCGACCACCGCCCTGGACGTGACCGTGCAGGCCCAGATCCTGGACCTGATGCGCGACCTGCAGCGCGAGTTCAACTCGGCGCTGATCATCATCACCCACGACCTCGGCGTGGTGGCCGAGCTGGCCGACGACATCATGGTGATGTACGGCGGCAAGGCGGTCGAGTACGGCTCGGCCAAGACGGTCTTCCGCCAGCCGGAGCACCCGTACACCTGGGGCCTGCTCGGCTCGATGCCGCGGATCGACCGCGAGGTGCAGGACCGGCTGCTGCCGATCCCGGGCAACCCGCCGTCGCTGATCAACGTCCCCTCCGGCTGCGCCTTCCACCCGCGCTGCGCCTTCGCCGAGCTGACCGGCGGCGCCAGCGAGCGGATCGTGCCCGAGCTGGTCTCGGCCGGGACGAACCACCTGGTCCGCTGCCACCTGCCGTCCGAGCAGCGGCGCGAGCTGTTCGACCGCGAGATCGCGCCCCGGCTGTAGCAGCCGCGGACCGGCACCTGATCAGCGACGTCGTGATGAGCGACCTCGTGGCGGACGGCATGACGTTCGCCACACCGAGACTTGACCCCCCGCCTGCCTGTCGTCCCTGGGAGTACCAGTGAGCACCACTACAACCGACCTTCAGCCGGTGCGTCCCGACACTGACGCCCTGCTGTCCGTCACCGGCCTGCAGAAACACTTCCCGATCAAGCGCGGGCTGCTGCGGCGCACCGTCGGCGCGGTCAAGGCCGTGGACGGCATCGACCTGTCGATCCGGTCCGGGGAGACCCTGGGCCTGGTCGGCGAGTCCGGCTGCGGCAAGTCCACCACCGGCCGGGTGCTGACCCGGCTGCAGGACCCGACCGGCGGGTCGATGTACTTCCAGGGCCGGGACATCACCACCCTGTCCCAGCGCCAGTTCCGGCCGCTGCGCAGCGAGATCCAGATGGTGTTCCAGGACCCGCAGTCCTCGCTCAACCCGCGGCACACGATCGGCTCGATCGTCGGCGCGCCGTTCAAGATCCAGGGGGTCGAGCCGCCCCAGGGCGTCAAGCGGGCCGTGCAGGACCTGCTCGAACTGGTCGGCCTGTCGCCCGAGCACTACAACCGCTACCCGCACGAGTTCTCCGGCGGCCAGCGCCAGCGGATCGGGATCGCCCGGGCCCTGGCCCTGAAGCCCAAGCTGATCGTGGCCGACGAGCCGGTCTCCGCGCTGGACGTGTCGATCCAGGCGCAGGTGGTCAACCTGTTCGAGGACCTGCAGGCGGAGCTCGGCCTGGCGTACATCTTCATCGCGCACGACCTGTCGGTGGTCCGGCACATCTCCGACCGGGTCGCGGTGATGTACCTGGGCAAGATCGTCGAGGTGGCCCCGCGGGACGACCTGTACGCCCGCCCGCTGCACCCGTACACCAACGCGCTGCTGTCCGCGGTGCCGATCCCGGACCCGGACCGCAAGGACGCCGAGACCCGCACCGGCCGCGAGCGGATCCGCCTGGTCGGCGACGTGCCCTCGCCGATCAACCCGCCGTCCGGCTGCCGGTTCCGCACCCGGTGCTGGAAGGCCCAGGAGATCTGCGCGTCGACCGAGCCGCCGCTGCTCCAGCTCGGCTTCTCCAGCCAGGGACACCAGGTGGCCTGCCACTTCCCGGTGGAGGAGCCCGGGGTGGCGTAGGGGTTTTCCCCGGACGGCCCGGCGGTGATCTGTGGGTGAGATCGCGGCCGGGCCGTTTTCGTTAGGCCGGGGCCTGGTGATCATGGGTTGGCATCACAGTGCGGGCGGTAGTAGCCGGACGGCCAGGACGAAGATCAGCAGGCTGGAGGCCAGCGCCGTGCCGAGCCGGCCGCGGTCGCCGGTCAGCACCCGGCCGAGCAGCGCTCCGCCGCCGGCCAGCAGCAGCTGCCAGCTAGCTGACGCGACGAAGACCGCCGCTACGAAGACGACCTGGTCGAGGCCGTTCGAGGCGGCTTTCGCCTGGCCGCCGAAGACGAGCGCGGCGAAGTAGATCACCGTGAGGGGGTTGAGCATCGTCACGGCCCACAGGCTCAGGTATGCGCGCAGGGGAGTGGTCGGGGTTCTTCGGCCGATGGTTGCGGAATTGGTTGGCGCGGTGGGATCGGTGCTGGTGCTGGTGCTGGTGCTGGTGGCTATGTCGGTCGTGGCGCGACTTCGGTACTGGCGCACGCCGTTGGCCGCGCCTCGTGCAGCAAGCGCGATCAGGACCAGGCCGGAGGTCCAGCGCAGTGGCTGCATGGCCGGTTGGATCGTCCGGGCCAGGGTGGTGCCGCCGAGCATGGCGATCGCGGAGTAGACGACGTCCGCGGTGGCGATGCCGAGCGCCGCGCCGGCCCCGATCCGCAGCGAGGTCCGGGCCGACAACGTGACCAGGTACGCCCCGACCGCCCCGACCGGGATGGCGACCCCGTAGCCGGCCAGCGCCCCCGCGAGCAGCGCGCCGATCATGGGCGGGCGGGAATCGGCCTCCGTCGGCGGCCGCGCTGCTGCTGGACCCGGGCCGAGAGGGCGGCGGGGGTCGGCGGCAGGGCGGTGATGGCGGTCGTCGGCGTGGTCATACGCAGATCCTGCGAGCCGCCGGGTGGTTCGGGCAAGTGGTTTTCGATGCCGCGCCGCCGTCTTTCGCGGTCAGCGGACCTTGCCCTCGGCGAGCAGCGCGACCGCCTTCTGGATCCGCCGCTGCCGGGTCTCCGCGGTCTTGGCGCCGGTGACCGACTCGGTGTGTACCCGCTGGTTGCTGTAGGACAGCTGCCCGAAGAACGCCTTGGCCTGCGGCGACTCGGCGAGCGCGGCGGCGAGGTCGTCCGGCACCCCGATCTCGCGCGGCGCCGTGTCGAGCTGGAGGTCGAGCTCGATGGTGTCCCCGGCCTTGACCCCGGTCGCCTGCCGGACCTCGGAGCTCAGCGAGAGCATGTGCCCGCCGTTCATCGGCGCGACCGAGTTGCGGTAGGTGTAGTCGCCGATGGTCACCTGGACTTTGGGCCGCTGCCCGCCGCCGAGCGCCTCGACGATGTCCTCGGGGATGACGACGCCGGTGGCGGTTTTTCCGTTGAGCTGGACGGTTGCGGTGATTTTCATGGTGGTCGGGTCCTCTCGGGCGCGTGCTCGACTGTCTGCATGTCGCTGATCTGTTAGTCCACTGGGTTGTGCATTCAGCTATGCAAGCAGGTCCTGCCCACAGAGGCGGTCGGCTATCTCTTGGCTACTCCTTGCGGGGTGGCTGCGCGGGGCGAGCCGGGCCTGCGATCGGCTGCGTCGAAGCGGGCGAGGGAGAGTGCGGCCGGGTGCAGGACGAGTTCGAGGGCGTGTAAGAGTTCTTCGTCGAGCCCGCCGAGGTCTGTGGCGAGCTCTTCCAGGACGTCGCGGGTGATCTCCCGGGCTATGTCGTCGGCGGGTTTGGCCGGTCCTGTTTTGCTTACTGCGGCGGCGGCGCGGGATGGAGTGAGTAACGCCGAGGCCTGCACGAGGAGCCAGGCGGGCACTCCGGCAGCGCCCTCCGGCGGCGCGAGGTAGGGGCGGGAGCCCTCGAAGCGTTCGTCCTCTGCGAAGTTCTTCTGTTTCACCTTGGCGAGCGGGCGCGTGGATGTTTTCGCGTCTTGCTGTTTTCCTTCGCGCCCTTCGCGCCACTCGCCCGCGGGCTTCAGGACGTATCCCTCGGCCAGGTTGTCATCGAGTGCGGGCAAGCCGAAGAGGCTGGAAACCTTGCTGGGAAAGGCGCTCGGCAACTCCTGGAGTCTTGCCGACGGACCGCGTGCGAGCACCGGTACGCATACGAGTCCTGCGATCTCGGCTGCGTCTCGGAGGGTCTGGTCCGAGACCCAGCATCTGCCTTCGGGGGTTTCGAACGCTGCGTCGAACGGTAACCAGCGTAGGTCCGGGGCGTACCAGACGCCTGTCTGCACCGGATCGACACCGGGCACGGCTGTGACGTCCGGGTGCGGGTAACCGCCTCCGGCCAACTCGCCGTAGATCGTTACCTTTTCTTGCGGGCCTACTGCGCATGCTGCTCGCAATGCCGCGGCCAGCCGTGCTGCGGCCACGGCGAGCGTCGGCCAGATCCGGCTGACGCCGAAGAATCCGTCCATCGCGTCGTCCTGCGGCAGCAGTTCGCGGCGCTTCGCCGGGTGCGCCCCGGTCACGTCACAGACCACTGCGAAGTGCGCACCGTGCACCTTCTCCAGCGCGATCCACTCGCGCACCTCCGGCGCCCCGATCCGGCCGCCTGCGGCGATCTTGGGGTAGGGCAGCAGCAGCGAGGGATCGGCGTCGTCCGACATGGGCCGATCATCGACCGCCGGAATGTTGGGTGGCAACGGATTTCCCCGCACGTGACCGCGGGCATTCGGGTCGCCGACCGACAGGTCGAGATGGAACGGCGAACTCTGCTTCGCCGGGTCCCAGCCGTCGCCGAGCGCGCGGTGGACCGCCTCGGCGACATCGGCGGGTCGTACGCCGGCTTTCGGCCGGTTCATCCAGTTCGCGGGATGCGGATGGCCGGTTTCGACCACCGGCGTGGCGCCGGAGCCGTCACTCAGCTCGACCGCGAACGTGCTGGGCGACCAGCAGAGCCCCTGGCTGTAAGTCGGCTTTCTGCGAACCCGCCACCGGTAGGCCGTCCCGTCGACGACGATGAGCCGCGAGCCTTTCCTGACGAGTGTCATTGTGCTTCCCCGGGTAGTTGTCGAGCGCCCGCCAGTATTGTCGGAACCAGCCCGTTGCGCTCGGCATTTTCCGCGGACGTCTGCCGCGGTACGACGCGACCTACCGCCCCGCAACCCCCTTGCGGCCGGGTGAGCTACCCCACATTACTGAACGGTAGTTATGCTGGGGGGACCACGTATCATCGACTCGACAGAGCTAGCGACCCGTAGCTGAATCTCCACCGCGCAGGAGGCGCCGGACACATGAAGATCGTTGTCCTTGTGAAGCAGGTGCCGGACACGGCCGACGACCCACGGCTCGACCCCGCCACACTCACCGTCGACCGCGCGGCCGTCGACGGACTGATCAACCAGATGGACGAGTACGCCGTCGAGGAGGCCTTGCAGCTGGTGGAGAAGCACGGCGGCGAGATCACCGTCGTGTCGATGGGCCCCGACGACGCCACCGACGGGTACAAGAAGGCGCTGCAGATGGGCGCGGACAAGGCCGTGTTCCTGAGCGACGAGGCGCTGGCCGGGTCGGACTCGCTGGCCACCTCCTACGCGCTGGCGCAGGTGCTCGGCTCGCTGGAGTACGACCTGATCCTGCTCGGCTCCGAGGCCTCGGACGCGCGCACCAGCATGGTGCCGGCGATGCTGGCCGAGCGGCTCGGGCTGCCGCAGCTGACCTTCGCCAACAAGGTGGAGATCGACGGCGACAAGATCACCATCAACCGGCTGACCGAGACCGGGCACGACGTGGTCGAGGCGGCCCTGCCGGCGCTGGTCTCCGTGGTGGAGACGATCAACGAGCCGCGGTTCCCCTCGTTCAAGGGCATCATGGCGGCCAAGAAGAAGCCGGTGGACACGCTCGACCTGGCCGGCGCCTCGATCGACCCGGAACTGGCCGGCTGGGCCGGGTCGCGGACCAAGGTGCTGGACGCGGCGGTCACCCCGCCCCGGTCCAAGGGCGTCATCGTCCCGGACGAGGGGGAGGGCGGCCGGAAGCTGGCCGAGTTCCTCGCCGCCAAGAAGTTCATCTAGCCGCCGACCGCCAGGGAGATAAGAACATGTCCGAGATCCTCGTTCTGGTCGACCACGCCGACGGCGCGGTCAAGAAGGTGACCCTCGAACTGCTGACCAAGGCCCGCGAACTGGCCGAGGCCGGCGGGCACACCGTGGCCGCGGTCTACGTCGGCCCCGGGTTCGACGCGGCGAAGGACCGGCTGGCCGAGTACGGCGCGGCCAAGGTCTACGTGGCCGAGTCCGCCGAGCTCGACGGCTACGTCACCGCGCCCCGGGCCGAGCTGCTGGCCAAGCTGTTCGCCGAGGCCGCGCCCGCGGCCCTGCTGATCGGCTCCACCTCCGAGGGCAAGGAGATCGCCGGGCGGCTGGCCGTGAAGACCGGCTCCGGCGTGCTGACCGACGCGGTCGACCTGAAGCTGGACGGCGGCCGGTTCGTGGCCGAGCAGTCCATCTTCGGCGGCTCCTCGGTGGTGCACTCCGCGGTCACCGGCGGCACGCCGATCGTGACCCTGCGGCCGAACGCCACCGCCCCGGTGCCCGGCGCCGCGGCGGCCGAGCGGGTGGACGTGTCGGTGGAGCTGTCCGAGCCGGCCAAGCTGGCCCGGATCGTCGAGCGGGTGGTCGTGCCCAAGGGCGACCGGCCCGAGCTGACCGAGGCCGCGATCGTGGTCTCCGGCGGCCGCGGAGTCGGCTCGGCCGAGAAGTTCGGCGTGATCGAGGCGCTGGCCGACCAGCTCGGCGCGGCCGTCGGCGCCTCGCGCGCGGCGGTGGACTCCGGCTGGTACCCGCACCAGTCCCAGGTCGGCCAGACCGGCAAGACGGTCTCCCCGCAGCTGTACGTCGCCTGCGGCATCTCCGGCGCGATCCAGCACCGGGCCGGCATGCAGACCTCGAAGACGATCGTCGCGGTGAACAAGGACGCCGAGGCGCCGATCTTCGAACTGGTCGACTTCGGCGTGGTCGGCGACCTGTTCGCCGTCGTGCCGCAGGCGACCGAGGACATCGCCGGGCGCAAGTGACCCGGCCGTGACCCGCCGGTGACCCGGGCCGCGGCCCGGCGGTGGGCGGCCGCGGGACGGACGGGGCCGACGATCGTCGTGCTCTGCCTCGTCCCGCGCCGCGCACCGTACCACCCCGCCGCCGCCACGGCCGCAGACCGGCCCTGACCGGCCGGGGCCGTGGTGCACTAGAATTCGGCACGTTATGACCACTTACCTCGATCACGCGGCCACCACGCCGATGCACCCGGACGCGATCGCCGCGATGAGCGGACAGTTCGCCCGGGTCGGCAACGCCAACTCCCTGCACGCGGCCGGCCGGTCGGCCCGGCGGGTGGTCGAGGAGTCCCGCGAGGCCCTGGCGGCCACGCTCGGCGCGCGGCCCAGCCACATCGTCTTCACCAGCGGCGGGACCGAGGCGGACAACCTCGCGGTCAAGGGCCTGTACTGGTCCCGGCGCGAGGCCGACCCGGCCCGGACCCGGATCCTGGCCCCCCGGATCGAGCACCACGCGGTGCTCGACCCGCTGGTCTGGCTGGAGGAGCACGAGGGCGCCCGGATCGAGTGGCTGCCGGTGGACGAACACGGCCGGGTGCTGCCCGGCGCGCTGGACGCGGCGATCGGCGGCGAACCGCAGACCGTCGCGCTGGCCACCGTGATGTGGGCGAACAACGAGGTCGGCACGGTCCAGCCGATCCGCGACCTGGTCGCCGTGGCGCACTCCTACGACATCCCGATCCACTCGGACGCGGTGCAGGCCTTCGGCCACCTGGAGGTCGACTTCGGCGCCAGCGGCCTGGACGCGATGACCGTGACCGGGCACAAGGTCGGCGGCCCGATCGGCGTCGGCGCGCTGCTGCTGGACCGCGCGGTCCGGCTCACCCCGCAGCTGCACGGCGGCGGCCAGGAGCGCGACGTGCGCTCGGGCACGCTGGACGTGCCCGCGATCGCCGGGCTGGCCGCCGCCGCCAAGGCCGCGCACGCCGACCTGGCCGCCGAGGCCGCCCGCCTGTCCACCCTGCGCGACCGGCTGATCGACGCGGTGACCGGCGCGGTGCCCGAGGCGATCCTGTCCGGCGACCCGGACCGCGGGCCCGAGTCCCGGCTGCCGGGCATCGCGCACTTCTGCTTCCCCGGCTGCGAGGGCGACTCGCTGCTGCTCCTGCTGGACGCCCGGGAGATCGAGTGCTCGACCGGCTCGGCCTGCTCGGCCGGCATCGCCCAGCCGAGCCACGTGCTGCTCGCGATGGGTTGCGACGAGAAACTGGCCCGCGGCTCGCTGCGCTTCTCGCTCGGCCGCACCTCGACCGAGCAGGACGTCGAGTCGCTGGCCAAGGCCCTGCCGGCCGTGGTCGAACGGGCCCGGACGGCCGGACTGAGCTGACCGGCGCCCCGCCGCCGCCCTGAATTAACCGGAGCGATCACAAAATCCGATCGCGTACCCTAGAGGTATGCGCGTTCTAGCAGCGATGAGCGGTGGAGTCGACTCGGCGGTGGCCGCGGCGCGGGCGGTCGACGCCGGCTACGAGGTGACCGGGGTGCACCTGGCCCTGTCCAAGAACCCCCAGTCCTTCCGCACCGGGGCCCGCGGCTGCTGCACGGTCGAGGACTCCCGGGACGCGCGCCGGGCCGCGGACGTGATCGGCATCCCGTTCTACATCTGGGACCTGGCCGAGCGCTTCCACGCGGACGTGGTGGACGACTTCGTGAACGAGTACGCGGCCGGGCGCACCCCGAACCCCTGCCTGAAGTGCAACGAGAAGATCAAGTTCGAGGCCCTGCTGGACAAGGCGCTCGCGCTCGGCTTCGACGCCGTGTGCACCGGCCACTACGCGCGCCTGGTGGACGGCCCGGACGGCCGGGAGCTGCACCGCGCGGCCGACCCGGCCAAGGACCAGTCGTACGTGCTCGGCGTGCTCGACGCCGGACAGCTGGCGCACGCCTGCTTCCCGCTCGGCGGCTCGCTCAAGACCGAGGTGCGGGCCGAGGCGGACCGGCGCGGCCTGGCCGTGGCGGACAAGCCGGACTCCCACGACATCTGCTTCATCGCCGACGGCGACACCCGCAAGTTCCTGGCCGACCGGCTCGGCGCCGCGCCCGGGCCGATCGTGGACACCTCCGGCAAGGTGCTCGGCGAGCACTCCGGGGCCTACGGCTACACGATCGGGCAGCGCAGGGGCCTGAAGATCGGGGACCCGGCCGGGGACGGGCGCCCGCGCTACGTGCTGGACATCACCCCGGTGACCAACACCGTGACGGTCGGCCCGGCCGAGCAGCTCGCGGTGACCGGGCTGACCGGCGGGCACGTGCGCTGGTGCGGAGCGTCCGAGCCGGCGCGGTCGGCGGTCGAGTTCGCCTGCACCGCGCAGCTGCGCGCGCACGGCGACCCGGTCCCGGCCCGCGCCGGCTACGACCCGGCCGCCGGCGAGGTCCGGGTCCGGCTGGCCCAGGCCGCCACCGGGATCGCCCCGGGCCAGACCGCGGTGCTCTACGACGGGACCCGGGTGATCGGCTCGTCCATCATCACCGCGACCCGCCGGGCCGAACTGTCCGGCGCCGAGTAGCCGGTAGTCGACCACCCCCTCAGTCGGACGAGGCGGATCTCCAGTCCCCACAGCGAAAATCCGGCCCTGCCCCGAGCATTCGGGGCAGGGCCGGACTCGTTGATCCAGACCGGATCCGGGCGGGCCGTCACACGTCGAAGCGGACGTACACGCCCCGGCGCTCGATCTTGCCGAGCGCGGCCAGCATCGACAGCGAGCGCAGCAGGTGCGCGTACCGCGGGGCGGTCCAGTCCGTGCCCCAGGACCGCACCTCCCAGTCCACCGCCAGGTCGTCCAGCCGCCGGTTGGCGCAGCGGCGCAGCTGGCGGCACAGGGCCGTGCGCACGGCCAGCACGATCCGCTCCTCGGTGCCGTGGGCCAGCGCGGTCACCGGGCCGCCGACCGCGCCGGCCGGGGTGAGCACCGCCTCCCGGACCAGCCCGGGGTCGTGCCCGGTCATCAGCAGGTCCAGCTCGACCAGCTGGGTCGGGTCCAGGTCGCCGGCGTCGACGCAGGCCAGGTCGAGTCCCGCCGGATCGCCGCCCGCCGACGCGAGCCGCAGCAGTTCGTCCGTGGTCGCCGCGAAGAAGATGGTTTGCACGACGCCTCCCTTGTCGACGGCGCCGTCCGTCCGGCGCCTTCATGTGTTGAGCATTCGGTGGAGCATTCATTGTGCAGCTGACGGCAGAGTGTTGCAGAACAGGGCCGCCCGCGCATCCGTTTTCCAGTCCGTTTCGTCAACGTGGGTGAACTGGGCGCGAGCCGGTCCCCAACGTATCCTCTACTCTTCGAGGCATGACTACTGGGAGTTCGGTACCGACACCGCCCGCGGCGACCGGGGTGGGGTCGCTGCCCGGCACGGACTTCGCCGAGGCCCTGCGGATGGTCAACGGCCTGCTCGGCGAGGGGCCGGGCCTGCCGTACCTGCCCGAACTGCCGGCGCGCGGGGTCGGCGCCGATCTGGTCGGGCGCGGCGCGGCCCTGCTTGTGGACCTGCACGCCGAGGTGCAGCCCTCCGGGTGGCGGCTGGTGGACCACCCCGGGCGCGACGCGCGCCGCGCGGTGGGCTTCCTGCACTCCGACCTGGACGACGTGGAAGAGTTCAGCCAAGGCTACAACGGACCGCTCAAGGTCCAGGTGACCGGGCCGTGGACTCTGGCCGCCTCCCTGGAGCTGCACTACGGCGACCGGATGCTGGCCGACCGCGGCGCGTGCCGGGACCTGGCCGGATCGCTGGCCCAGGGCGTGGCCGACCACCTGGCCCAGGTCCGCAAGCGGGTGCCCGGCGCGCAGCTGGTATTGCAGTTGGACGAGCCGTCACTTCCGGGCGTGTTGAGCGGCGAGGTGCCCACGGCCAGCGGGTTCGGGCGGCTTCGGGCGGTGCCGGAGCCGGTCGCCCGCGAGGCGCTGCGGGCGGTGATCGACGCGGCCGAGGTGCCGGTCATCGTGCACTGCTGCGCGGCGCGGTATCCGTTCGATGTAGTCCGCACGGCCGGTGCGGCCGGGTTCTCGTTCGACTGGTCGCTGCTCGGCACACGCAGCGACGACACGATCGCCGAGGCGGTCGAAGCCGGCATGCTGCTGTATGCCGGAGTGGTGCCCTCACTCGACCCGGCTCCGCCTGCGAAGCCGAATCAGGACCTGACGTGGCGGGCCGTGCGCGAGGACCTGCTGGGTCTGGGACGGCTCGGATTCAGCGCGGCGCAGGTCGCGCGGGCGCTCGTCGTCACCCCTTCGTGCGGTCTCGCGGGAGCCTCGCCGGCCTGGGCCCGGCGGGCCACCGAAATGTGCGCGGACACCGCCCGCGCCTTGGCCGAAGACCTCTGAGACGGGCCGCGAAACCTGGCCGTTTCCAGCCGCCGGCCGCGCGCGAAACGGGTTTTGTCGGTGGTCAGCGGTAGTTTGGTGGTGAGCAGGTGGTCGCCTGCCGGCTAGCCGAAAGGGTACTTGAGTTGACTGCCGAGGAGAACGAGGCCCGGGCCGAGCACGCGGAGATTGCGGCCGAGATCGAGGAGTACCGCTACCAGTACTACGTCCTCGACCAGTCCACGATCGCCGACGGCGAGTTCGACGCGCTGATGCACCGGCTGGAGGCGCTGGAGGAACAGTACTCGGATCTGCGCACCCCGGACTCGCCCACCCAGAAGGTCGGCGGCACCATCTCCAACGACTTCGCCTCGGTCGACCACCTGGAGCGGATGCTCTCCCTGGGCAACGCCTTCAGCCTGGAGGAGCTGGCCGCCTGGAACGACCGCGCGGTCAAGGAGGTCGGCCAGATCCCGGCGTACCTGTGCGAGCTGAAGGTGGACGGCCTGGCCATCGCGCTGGTCTACGAGAACGGCAAGCTGATCCGCGGGGTGACCCGGGGCACCGGCCGGACCGGGGACGACGTGACCAACAACGTGCGCACCATCCAGGGCGTCCCGGGGCACCTGAACGGCACGGCCGAGCACCCGGTGCCGGAGCTGGTCGAGATCCGCGGCGAGGTGTACTTCCCGACCGACCTGTTCGCCGAGTTCAACGCCAGGAGCCTGGAGACCGAGGGCCGTTCGTACGCGAACCCGCGCAACGCCGCGTCCGGGTCGCTGCGGCAGAAGGATCCGAAGATCACCGCGCATCGCCCGCTGCGGATGGTCGTGCACGGGATCGGTGCGCGCAAGGGCTTCGAGATCGACTCCCAGTCGCACGCCTACGAGATGCTCAAAGCCTGGGGCCTGCCCACCGCCGCGCACGCCAAGGTGGTGTCGACCCTGGCCGAGGTCGGCGAGTTCATCGAGTACTACGGCAAGCACCGGCACGACGTCGAGCACGAGATCGACGGCGTGGTGGTCAAGGTCGACGCCCTGATACTGCAACGGCAGCTGGGCGAGACGAGCAAGGACCCGCGCTGGGCGATCGCGTACAAGTACCCGCCGGAGGAGGTCACCACCAAGCTGCTGGACATCCGGGTCCAGGTCGGCCGGACCGGCCGGGTGACCCCGTACGCGGTGATGGAACCGGTGCTGGTGGCCGGGTCCACGGTCGGCTTCGCCACGCTGCACAACCAGCAGGAGGTCAAGCGCAAGGGCGTGCTGATCGGCGACACCGTGGTGCTGCGCAAGGCCGGCGACGTGATCCCCGAGGTGGTCGGCCCGATCACCGAGCTGCGCGACGGCACCGAGCACGAGTTCGTGATGCCGGAGACCTGCCCGGACTGCGGCACCCCGATCGCGGCGCAGAAGGAGGGCGACATCGACCTGCGCTGCCCGAACTCCCAGTTCTGCCGCGGCCAGCTGCGCGAGCGGGTCGCCTTCGTGGCCGGGCGCAGCGCGCTGGACATCGAGGCGCTGGGCTACGAGAGCGCGGTCGCGCTGACCCAGCCGGACGGCGGCGAGGCCCCGATCCGGACCGAGGCGGACCTGTTCGACCTGACCCTGGAACAGCTGGCCGAACCGCAGATGATCCGCGACATCCGGACCAAGGAGGCCGAGGACGGCGCGCGCGAACTGGTGCCGTACTTCTACACCAAGGGCACCGACAAGAAGCCGTCCGTGCCGACGAAGACCACCGAGGCGCTGATCGAGCAGCTGGAGCTGGCCAAGACCCGCGACCTGTGGCGCTACCTGGTCGCCCTGTCGATCCGGCACGTCGGCCCGAGCGCCGCCCGCGCGATCGCCCGCACCCTGCGTTCGCTGGACGCGGTCGCCGCCGCCACGGCCGAGGAGCTGACCGAGATCGACGGCGTCGGCCCGACCATCGCGAACTCGATCGTGGAGTGGTTCACGGTCGACTGGCACCGGGAGATCGTCGACCGCTGGCAGGCCGCCGGGGTGCGTCCGTCGGTCCCGGACATCGACGACTCGCCGCGCCCGCTGGTCGGTTTGACGCTGGTCATCACCGGTTCGCTGGAGGGCTTCACCCGCGAGGGCGCGAAGGAGGCGGCCGAGGCGGCCGGGGCGAAGGTCTCCGGCTCGGTGTCGAAGAAGACCTCGTTCGTGGTGGTCGGCGAGAACGCCGGGTCGAAGCACGACAAGGCGCTGGAGCTCGGGGTCCCGGTGCTGGACCTGGAAGGTTTCCTGGCGCTGCTGGCCGGCGACATCCCGCAGCCGGAAGCCGCGGCCGAAGCGGCCGAGTCGGCCGAGGTGGCGCAGGAGGCCGGGGCCAGCGCCGTGATCGAGGCGGACGAGACGGCCGAGGAGTCCGATGCGGCGGCCGAGTAAGGGGTGGACGACGGCCCGGCGGACGGTCGGGCGGCGGGTCGGAATCGGTCCCCGAGCGCGACCCGCGCTCGGTCCGCCCGCCGCAGATGCAGACATCGCGTCGGAAACCGCCCGTCCGGACGGTCGGTCGGAACCGGCCCGGAGCACGTCGGAATAGGCGATGTCGGTTTAGGGGGCTAGACGGGAGAGCGGAGAAAATTTAACACTCTTTTGCAGCTGTCTTTGCGAAGCTGCGAGCTCGCGGACGCCGGGTGGTAAGAGCACTGGTTTGATTACGATCGGGGCGAAAGCCTCGCGCCGGATCGGGCCTTGTGCATAACCTGAGGCGTCTGAACGACGAGGTTCAGCTCGAACACCACATCACGTGATGATCCTTCACGGAAGGCGAGGGTGGCGATGGCGGCTGCGGCGTTGCGTCCCGGCAGCACCTCCCAGCCGAGCGGGTTGCGACCCTACCTCGCCGCCGTGACCGTTTCCGGACTCTTCGTCTTCTGTTACGCAGTGTACTCGCTCGGGCACTTGATCGCCGCGCACGACATGGACGGGATGCGGGCCGGCTGGGTGCTCGGCGGCCTGGTCGTCGCCGGGGAACTGCGGCCCCTGCTGAACCGGCACGAGAACGACGGCGCCAACGCCTCCCTCGCCTTCGCCATCGTGATGATGGCCGTGGTCGGCTGGCAGGCCACCGCGGTGGCCATCGCCGGGGCCGCGACCGTGCACGGCATCGTCAAGGAGCACGCGGCCTGGCGCACCGCCTTCAACGTCGCCCAGAACGCGCTGAGCCTGCTGGCCGCCGCCGCGTTCTACTCCGTGCTCGGCCGCCGGCCGGACTCGCTCTACCAGGACGTGCGGCTCACCTTCGTCTTCGCGGCCGTCCTGGTCGGCGCCGCGGTCGTCTACTCCGTGGTCAACCACCTGTTCGTCTGGACCGCGCTGGCCATCCAGCGCAACCAGTCGCTGCTCGACCTGGTCCGCGCCGAGGGCTGGCACCAGGTCCGCGCGGTCGCCGCGATCATCGCCCTGACCCCGCTGGCCTGCGGCGTGGCCATGGTCAACGTGCTGCTGATGCCCCTGTTCCTGCCGGTGCTGCTGATCATCCACGGCAACGCCGCGGCCAGCCGCAAACGCGAGTGGGAGATCAGCCACGACCCGCTGACCCAGCTGCCGAACCGCAAGCTGCTGCGGATACAGGGCGAGCAGGTCCTGGCCGACGCGTTCCGCGCGCACCGCTCCGTGGCCCTGCTGCTGTTCGACCTGGACCGGTTCAAGGAGGTCAACGACACCCTCGGCCACCTGACCGGCGACGAACTGCTCAAGCTGGTCGCGACCCGGCTGTCGAACACGATCTACCCCCAGGACATCCTGGCCCGGCTCGGCGGCGACGAGTTCGCGGTGCTGCTGCCGGAGATCGGCGACGTGCAGTGCGCCACCATGATCGCCCGCCGGATCGCGAGCACCTTCGCCGACCCGTTCTCGCTCGACGGGGTGAACCTGGAACTCGAGGTCTCGGTCGGCGTGGCCATCTACCCCGAGCACGCCGACGAGTTCGAGCAGCTGCTGCAACGGGCCGACGTGGCCATGTACCAGGCCAAGCGTTCCCGGACCACCGTGGAGTACTACGAGGCCGGCCGGGACGAGAACACCCCGGACCGGCTGGCCCTGCTCGGCGACCTGCGCCGCGCGCTGGACGCGGGCGAGGTCCAGCTGCACTACCAGCCCAAGGTCTCCTTCGCCACCGGCCAGGTGGTCGGCTTCGAGGGCCTGGTGCGCTGGGAGCACGTGACCCGCGGGTCGGTGAACCCGGAGGAGTTCGTCAAGCTGGCCGAGCAGACCGGGCTGATGCCCAAGCTGACCAGCTACGTGGTGGACCAGGCGCTGACCCAGGTGGCCAAGTGGTGGCGGGCCGGCCTGGCCGCCCCGGTCGCCGTCAACGTCTCCATGCGCGACATCCACTCGCCCGGCTTCGTCCAGAGCATCCAGTCCGGCCTGCTCCGGCACGGCGTGCCGCCGGCCGCGCTGCAGCTGGAGATCACCGAGCGGGTGCTGCTGGAGGACCCGCAGCGGGCCGCCGCCACGCTCAGCGGGCTGGACGCGCTCGGCGTGCGACTGTCCCTGGACGACTTCGGCACCGGGTACTCCTCGCTGGTCCTGCTGCGCAAGATCCCGGTCAGCGAGATCAAGATCGACAAGTCCTTCGTGGCCCGGCTGGCGCACGACCAGGAAGACGAGGCGATCGTCCGCTCCACGGTCGACCTGGCCCACTCGCTGAACCTGCGGGTGGTGGCCGAGGGCGTGGAGGACGAGGCCACCTGGGACCGATTGGCCGAACTCGGCTGCGACGCGGCCCAGGGCTGGCTGGTGGCCAAGGCGCTGCCCGGCGACGAGGCCACCGCGTGGCTGGTCGGCCAGTACCCGGCCAGCCAGCTCGGCCCCGGCCGGGCCCCGGCGCCCGCGGTGGAGCGCGATTGGTCTGAGATCGACGTGGCGCACTACTACGATGGGGTCATTGCCACCTGACCCCACCGAGAGTAGGGATACCCGATGCCCTCGATCACCCGCGAGGAGGTAGCGCACCTCGCCCGGCTGTCCCGGCTCGAGTTGAGCGAGACCGAACTCGAGCACTTCGCCGGCCAGCTCGACGCGATCGTCGGCGCCGTGGCCCGCGTCAGCGAGCTGCCGACCGACCAGGTCCCGCCGACCTCGCACGCGCTGCCGTTGACGAACGTGTTCCGCGAGGACGTGGTGCGCCCCTCCTACGCCCCGGTCCTGGACCGGGCCGAACTGCTGGCCCAGGCGCCGGCCGCCGAAGACGACCGGTTCCGGGTGCCGCGCATCCTGGGTGAGGACTGATCAGCGATGAGTGTCGAAACCAACGCCGCCGGGTCCGGTGACCTGACCCGCCGCACCGCCGCCCAGCTGGCCCGGGCCGTGGCCTCCGGCGAGGCCAGCGCGGTCGAGGTGGCCCAGGCCCACCTGGACCGGATCGCCAAGGTGGACGAGAAGGTCCGCGCGTTCCTGCACGTGGACGCCGAGGGCGCGCTGGCCCGGGCCGGCGCCGTGGACGCCAAGCGCGCCGCCGGCCAGAAGCTCGGCCCGCTGGCCGGCGTGCCGCTGGCGCTCAAGGACATCTTCACCACCCGCGGCGTGCCCACCACGGCTGGCTCGAAGATCCTCGAGGGCTGGCTGCCGCCGTACGACGCGACCGTGACCAACCGGCTGCGCGCCGCCGACGTGGTGGTGCTCGGCAAGACCAACATGGACGAGTTCGCGATGGGATCGTCCACCGAGAACTCCGCCTACGGCCCGACCCACAACCCCTGGGACCTCGGCCGGATCCCCGGCGGCTCCGGCGGCGGCTCCGCGGCCTCGCTGGCCGCGTTCGAGGCCCCGCTGGCGATCGGCACCGACACCGGCGGCTCGATCCGCCAGCCCGGCGCGGTGACCGGCACGGTCGGCGTGAAGCCGACGTACGGCGCGGTGTCCCGGTACGGGATGATCGCGTTCTCCTCGTCCCTGGACCAGGCCGGCCCGTGCGCCCGCACGGTGCTGGACGCGGCCCTGCTGCACGAGGCCATCGCCGGCCACGACCCGCTCGACTCGACGTCCATCGACGCCCCGGTGCCCGCCCTGGCCGCCGCCGCCCGCAGCGGCGCGACCGAGGGGATCAAGGGCCTGCGGGTCGGGGTGGTCAAGCAGTTCGAGGGCGAGGGCTACCAGGCCGGGGTGATGACCCGGTTCCAGGAATCCGTGCAGCTGCTGCGCGACCTCGGCGCCGTGGTGACCGAGGTGGACTGTCCCGCGTTCGACTACGCGATGCCCGCGTACTACCTGATCGCGCCCTCGGAGTGCTCCTCCAACCTGGCCCGTTTCGACGCGATGCGCTACGGCCTGCGCACCGGCGACGACGGCACCCACAGCGCCGAGGAGGTCACCGCGCTCACCCGCGAGGCCGGCTTCGGCCCGGAGGTCAAGCGCCGGATCATGCTCGGCACGTACGCGCTGTCGTCCGGGTACTACGACGCGTACTACGGTCAGGCGCAGAAGGTGCGTACCCTGATCATCCGCGACTTCGACGCCGCGTTCGGCCAGGTGGACGTCCTGGTCTCGCCGACCACCCCGACCACCGCCTTCAAGATCGGCGAACGCGCCGACGACCCGATGGCGATGTACCTGGCCGACCTGTGCACCATCCCGACCAACCTGGCCGGCAACTGCGGCATGTCGCTGCCCTGCGGCCTGGCCCCCGAGGACGGCCTGCCGGTCGGCTTCCAGATCCTGGCCCCCGCGATGGCCGACGAGCGGCTGTACCGGGTCGGCGCGGCGCTCGAGGGTGCGCTGTGGGACAAGTGGGGGCACCCGATCCTGGAGGAGATCCCGGCACTATGAGCAGGAAGCCCAAGGAACCGAAGCCGCTCGTCAAGATCCCCAAGACCCGGGTCGGCCGCGCCGTGTTTTTCGGCAGCCAGGCGGCCGGGGCCCTCACGGCCGCGCGGGCGATCAAGACCGCCCGGGACCGGGGGGATCGGCTTGAGTTGGTGCACGGGGTGTTGACCGCTGCTGTCATTGCTGCGACGGCGCTGCTGGCGCTGCGCAATACTCGGACGGCGCATGAGATTGTTCAGGGGGAGATTGTTGAACCGCTGATGCTTACTTCGGGGTCGGGGTCGGGGTCGGGTTTGAGCTCGGGCTCTGGTTCGGGTTCGGGCAAGGGCAGATAGCGGTCAGATGATCACGCGCATCGAGATCGACGGGTTCAAGTCGTTCGTCGACTTCGAGCTCGACGTGCCGCCGTTGCTCGTCCTGGTAGGGGCGAACAACGGCGGTAAGTCGAACCTGCTGCAGGCCTTGGATCTTTACCGGGATCTGCAGCAGGGCGGGCCGGGTTTCGCCTTCAACCGTCGCGGCCGGGGCAGCGCCATGTTCCACCGGGATGTACACGGCCGGGAAAGGGACGAATTCACTGTCGCCGTCGCGACTGTCGGAGAGGCAATGCCGGTCCGGACGGTTCGCGACAGCAGGGGCTCGCTTGCAAGCCTTTTTCCCATGAAGAGCGCAACGGAGACGTCGACCGGTGGCTGTTGGTCGAACTGGACGCATTCATGATGCGGCACGGTGCCGAGCGGGGAAGTCTGGTGCTTCAGGAGAACGGGGCGAACGTGGCGACCGTCGTGGCCGCCATGTTCGAGAACCGCGATGCCGACTCCGCCTTCGGCGACCTACTCATGGACCTCGCCGCGGTGCTTCCCGGCTTTGCCGACCTGGTTCCCGTCTACGACAAGCGCACGGGGATCTGGGATCTGGATTTCGTCTTCGACACCGGCCGTCGCCTGCCGTGCGCGATGGTGTCCGATGGGACGCTACGTGTACTGGGCATCCTGACCGCGATCCACAGCAGCAGGCCTTCGGGCACGGTACTCATCGACGAGATCGAGGTCGGATTCCATCCGGCGATCCTGATGACACTCATGGACCGGATTCAACTCAGGCTCGACGACGACCCGCAACTCCAGGTCATCACGACTACCCACTCTCCGGTGGTCGTCAGCAGAGTTCTGAATCAGAGGTCGGATAGCGTGGTCTTCTTCGATCAGGTGTACGGTGCCATCACCTGGCCGGACGGCGAGAAGAGCCCGACCGAGCGTACCCGCGCGCGCTATGTGGCTGCTTCTGGCGAGCCTGGTCACTACGTCACCTCCCGTGAGGTGCGCCGATATCTGGAAACCGTCCGTTCGGTGACAGCCCCATGAGATACCTGACGAGCTCGCTGTTCGCGGAGGGCCCCAGCGACACCCTGTTCCTGGCCGATCTGCTGACGCGGCAGGTTCGTGAGCTTCTGTGGGCCGGTGACCAGGCCGAAACGGATCGAGTTCAGGTAGAAGGCTGCCATACGGTCGACTCGCGTGAGCGCTTGCAGTCCGAGATCTTGGAAGTGGCGCAGACGTCGAACATCATCTTCATCCACAACGATCACCGCGAGGCCAAGAAGATCGAGGCGCTGCGTTCGGCACTCGACGGGCGACTGCCGCGCCGGACTCGACTGGTGCCGATCGTTCCCCGGGCGGAGACCGACGCATGGTGTCTGATCGACGCTGCGGCTTTCCGTGCAAACCGCGGCGCCGAATGCAGCCTGCTGCCATCACGCCCTGCGGATGTGGAACGGATCGCGGATCCCAAGGCCGTGCTGGCCAAGGTGGTCGGTACACGACGGGCCAACGACGCGCTGGAACTCCTGGGCGCGAACGTCTCGCTCAAGCGCCTCGCCGAAGTCCCCGCCTACCGACTCTTTCTGGACGACCTGACCACAGCCTTGAAGGAGCTGAACTTCTCATGACCGATCTGCTCCTCGGTGTGGTCGCATGATCACGCGGATCGAGATCGACGGGTTCAAGTCGTTCGTCGACTTTTCGATGGACGTGCCGCCTTTCCTGGCCCTCCTCGGGCCGAACGGCGGCGGAAAGTCGAACTTCGTCGACGCGCTGGCGGCAATGCGGGATCTGTCTCTGCGGAGCTCGTTCGAGACCTCGATCGAGACCGGTCGCGGGATCCCGGCTGAGTTGTTTCACCAGCGCGAGGACGGCTCGCGTGTGTCTGCTATGGATGTCAGCCTCGAGGCGGCCACGGTCCACCAGCGACTTGAGAATCCGGTCGGCTATCGGCTCAGGTTCGAGGCGACCTACGACGCGGCGGAACCAGCCGTCCAGGTCAAGCGAGTTGCCGTAGAGGATGTCTCCGCGGGACGTGAGGAAGTCGAGACACCAGGTCGCGACAGCCGTAAGCGGATGAGAGATCTGCGGAACGCGGAAGTCCACAGCTGGCACTTCATCAGCCCTGCGCCACTCAGGATGCGTGACCGATCCCTGGCCACTGACACCGGGCCGTTGGCGACCGATGCCGGAAACCTGGCGGCGGTCCTGGGCCGGATTGCCAAGGACGAGTCTGCGCACTGGGATCTGCTCGCCGACGCCGTCGCCCTCATCCCCGGTTTGCGCGATGTCCGATCCACCCAGGGCAGAGACTACTGGGAGTACGAACTCGAGTTCCGCGGCACCGGGTGGATCACGCCGCGAATGGCTTCAGACGGGACATTGCGGATTCTGGCGATCCTCGCAGCCGCCCACGACCCGAACCATCCGGGCGTCCTCATCCTCGACGAGGTCGAGAACGGGCTGCATCCGTCCCGTCTGGTCGAACTGATTCGGCGGCTGCGCAACCTGGTCTTCGACCAGCGGAATCACGGCGAACTGCGGAAGCCGTTGCGCCAAGTCATCATGACGACGCACTCGCCGGTCGTGCTCTCGGCCCTCTACCCGGAGCACCAGGAAAGCCTGGCGTTCCTGACGACCGCCTACCATCCGTGGGAAGTCTCCGGCGGAAAGGTCGGTTCGCTGGTCACGCGAGCGTTGCCGATCGGTGGCGAAGGCGTTCCGCTCTTCGAGGTGCGGCAGATCCTGGAGACCGTGCGACCGCTGGAATCCGCGTGAAGTACCTGGTCAGTGCTCTTCTCACGGAGGGCGAGAGCGATGAGGCATTTCTACGCCCGGTTCTCCAGAACCTGCTGGACCAGATGGCGCTGACATACGAGTTCGAGGCCGGCTTCATGCGCACCAGCCCGGTGCGGGCGATCGATTTGACCGCCCGTGTCGACTCTGCCGCATCGGTCCTGCTCAAGACCTCGGATCTGCTGTTCGTGCACCGCGATCATCGGGAGCGAAGCAAGATCGCCGCCTTGAGGACGCGGATCGGCGCTGGTAGCAGAGTTGTCGCCGTCGCCCCTGTGCTGGAGACCGAGGCATGGGTGCTGGCCGCGGCGTTTGCTGTGAAGCCGCCCGGGTTCGACGTGACCAAACTCCTCGGCCCCAAGGAGATCGAGCGGCTTGCCGATCCCAAGGCCGAACTGAACCGGCGCTATGGTGGCCGACAATGTATCGAGGACTTCTTCGGTCTGCTTGCCGAACATGTCGACGTGGACGTGCTCAAGCAGCTACCCGCCTACCAGACTTTCTTACAAGACCTGACCACAGCGTTGAAGGAGCTGAACTTCTCATGACCGAACTGCTCGACTATGACGAGGCGCTGGAGCTGTTCGATCCGGTGATGGGCCTGGAGGTCCATGTGGAGCTGGGCACCAAGACCAAGATGTTCTGTTCCTGCCCGACCGAGTTCGGGGCGGAGCCGAACACGCAGGTGTGTCCGACCTGTCTGGGGTTGCCGGGGGCGCTGCCGGTGGTGAACGGGACGGCGGTCGAGTCGGCGATTCGGATCGGGCTCGCGCTGCACTGCGAGATCGCGCAGTGGTGCCGGTTCGCCCGGAAGAACTACTTCTACCCGGACATGCCGAAGAACTTCCAGACCTCCCAGTACGACGAGCCGATCGCCTACAACGGGTACCTGGACGTCGACGTGGACGGTGAGACGTTCCGGATCGACATCGAGCGGGCGCACATGGAGGAGGACACCGGGAAGTCGACGCACGTCGGCGGGGCGACCGGGCGGATCCACGGCGCGGACTACTCGCTGGTGGACTACAACCGGGCCGGGATTCCGCTGATCGAGATCGTCACGAAGCCGATTCACGTGCCGGGGCACCTGGCCGCAGCGGTGGCCAAGGCCTACGTGGCCGCGTTGCGGGACGTGATCAAGGGGCTGGAGGTGTCCGAGGCGCGGATGGAGCGCGGGCAGATGCGTTGCGACGTGAACCTCTCGCTCAAGCCGAAGGGCGCGGAGAAGCTCGGCACGCGGTCGGAGACCAAGAACGTCAACTCGCTGCGGTCGGTCGAGCGGGCGGCCCGGTATGAGATCCGGCGGCACGCGGCCGTGCTGACCGGCGGCGGGAAGATCATCCAGGAGACCCGGCACTTCCACGAGGAGGACGGGTCGACCACCTCCGGCCGGGTGAAGGAGGAGGCGGAGGACTACCGCTACTTCCCCGAGCCGGACCTGGTCCCGGTGGCCCCGGCCCGGGACTGGGTGGACGGGCTGCTGGCCGCGCTGCCCGAGCCGCCGGCGGCCCGGCACAAGCGGCTGGTGGCCGAGTGGGGCCTGTCCGAGCTGGACATGCAGTCGATCATGAACGCGGGCGTGCTGGACCTGATCATCGAGACCGTGGACGCCGGGGCCCCGGCCGAGTCGGCCCGCAAGTGGTGGCTGGGCGAGCTGGCCCGGACGGCGAACGAGCGCGAGGTGGAGCCGGCCGAGCTGCCGATCAGCCCGGCGCAGGTGGCCCGGGTGGTGGCGCTGGTGGCGGCCGGCGAGCTGACCGACAAGATGGCCCGGCAGGTCATCGAGGGTGTGCTGGCCGGCGAGGGCGGCCCGGACGAGGTGGTCGCGGCCCGCGGGCTGAAGGTGGTCTCGGACGACGGCGCGCTGACCAAGGCCGTCGACGACGCGATCGCGGCCAACGCCGCGGTGGCGGAGAAGATCCGCTCGGGCAACCAGGCCGCGGCCGGGGTGCTGATCGGCGCGGTGATGAAGGCCACCCGCGGGCAGGCGGACGCGGCCCGGGTCCGGGAACTGGTCCTGGCCCGCCTGGCCGAATAGCGAGCCACAGCGACACAGAGCGAGACAGCGGGACAGCGAGCGAGACAGCGCAGAGAAAAAGCCGGCCGCGGCGAGGAAGCATCCACTTCCTCGCCGCGGCCGGCTCTCGTCACCGCCTCATCGAGAACCAGCCGCCTACTCCAGCAACTGGGACTGTAACTGCACTTCCTGCTGGAACGGAACCATGGACACCGCATTCGGCGCGCTGAAGACGATCAGCACATTGGTATCGCCTTGGGTGAAGTAGCCATACCGGGTGGTCGTACCGCCGCTGGTGGCCGTGTAGTACGTCACCGGTATCTTCGATCCGCTCGTCGTGAAGGCCTTCTGCGCGTCGACCGGAAGGTTGGCCGTCGCGCTCAGGGAGGTGTCGAACTGCTGACCGCCCGCCTGAGCCGCCTGGCCGTCGATGTACTGCATCAGGTAGATCGACGTGGTGGCGCCGTCGGTGGTCTTCCAGCCGACCCCGGCGGTATGCCGCAGGCCGTCCTGGGCGAACGTGTCGGTGATCGGCGAGCCGTCCAGCGCGGCCACCGTGGCCTGCGGGACCCAGCCGGTCGCGCCGGGCAGGGACTTGCCGGCCACCGCGTCCTGCGGGGCGGGCAGCAGCAGTTTGCGGATGTCCGACAGGTGCTGGCCGCCGGGGTTGCCCGTGCTGTCGCCGGGCGGCAGCTGTCCGGGCGGCAGGGTCGGCAGGCTCAGAGCCGGGAACACGTACCGTCCGTCCGAGGGCGTGGCCAGGCCGGGGATGTCGGTGCGCTTGGGCTGGGTGACCAGGTAGCCGCTGACCGCGGCGACCACGAACGCCAGCACCAGGGCGCCGGCCCAGCGGACCGTGTTGCGCTTGCGGCGCTGGCGCCGGGCCTCGGCCTCCGGGTCGACGGGCGCCGGCAGGAGCGGCGGCGCGGCGTACGGCGGCAGTCCCGGCCCGTTGGGCGGCGGGGCGTAGACCGCCGCGGCGGACTGCTGGAACGGGTCCTGGCCCGGAGCCTGGTACTGCCCCGGCGCTTGATAAGGGGCCTGATAAGGCGCCTGGTACGGAGCCGGCCCGGGCCCCTGCTGCGGCACCGGTGCCTGGTACGGAGGCTGATACGGAGCCTGGTACTGCCCCGACCCCATCCCCTGCTGCGGCAACGGCATCTGATACGGAGCCTGCCCCGGAACAGGCCCCGGGTACGCCTGCTGCTGACCCTGGTAAGGGCCCTGACCCGGACCCTGCCCCGGGTACGGCGCGGGTCCCGCCGACGACGTGGATTCCTCTGTCATGGTCTGCCCCCTAGCCGATCGTCTGGCTCGTCTTGAGCAGGCCGAGCTGCTGGGCGACGAGTTGGGTGATGGAGTCCGTGTCGAGCGGGGCGTTGCCGTAGGCGTTGACCCGCACCTCGATGTCCCCGCTGCTGGCCAGGCAGATCATCGAGTCGATCGTGTCGCTGCCCAGGCCCGGCGGCAGGGAGCACTTGGCCTGGCTGTATCCGGGCACGCTCGGACCCACCCGGAAGATGTCCGCGTCCGAGATGGTGGCCTCGAACGCCGCGGTGTTCTTGGCCGCGTTCTGCACGTCGGACTGGATCAGTTCGACCTCCACGACCAGCGAGTCGGACGGGTTCGCGAACGTGCGCACGGCCACCGCCTTGATCGTCACGTCGGCCAGGCTGCCCTTGGCGCTGGACAGGTCCGACTGCGGCTGACCGCCGAGCAGGCCGTCGAAGTCGGACTTGATCTGGCTCTGGGTCAGGTACGAGTTGTCGCCGTAGTCGGCGATGCCGGGGCCCAGGACGTACCCGGACGGGATCGGCATCAGGTAGGCGAACAGCGGGCCGTAGTGCGAGCCGTCCGCGCGCACGCCCGCGGTCTGCGGCTGCGGCTTGGTCCCGGCCGCGGCCAGGGCCTGGGCGGTCACCTGCTGGTTGTGCTGGTTCTTGCCGTGCACGATCACGGCGCCGACCCCGGCGCCGATCGCGATCGAGACCAGCGCGCCGACGCCGACCAGGATCCGGCCGGTGCCGATCGGCTTGCGCACCCTGGGCGGCTTGGCGGCCGGCGGCACGGACGGCCCGGGCGGCGGTTCGGTTCCCGGCTGGGCGGCCGCGTTCCAGCCCGGCGGGGGGAAGGCGGGCGCGGCGGCCGGCGCCGGTCCGCTCTGGGCGGCGGACAGCGGTCCGCCCGCGGAGCCCGGGGCGTTCCACTGGGCCACGCCGGCCTGCGCCGGGTTCGACGGTCCGGCCTGCGGCTCGGCCCAGACCGGCGCGGCGTCGGCCGGGGGAGCGTACGACGGGCGGGCCGGGCCGGCGCCCTGCGGGGCCGATGCCTCCGGGGTGGTCATGTCGTCCATCAGAGCCTCGCCAACTGCTGCGTTACCAGACCGTCGATGTAGGAGGGATCGGGGGCCGGCGCGTTCTGGCTCCAGACCAGGAACTCGACCAGCAGGTTGCCGTGCAGCGCCACCATGTAGTCCGTGGAGCCGCTGTTGCCCGAGTTCGTGTACGTGTAGCCTTCGGCGCCGCTGTCGGTCGGCGCGGGCAGCGCGGTCGAGTCGTCGCCGCCGTCCTTGTCCTGGTTGAAGTCGGAGTACGCCTGGCCGGAGGAACCGGGGAAGTACTCGGTGATGGTGATCTCGGCGAGGTCGCCGTCGGCCAGGGTCCAGGCGGTGTCGGCGATCCGGTCGACGCCGTCGGTCAGCGCGTTGCTCAGACAGCTGGACTGGTCGACGCAGTTGTCCGCCTCGTCGGCGAGCGTCTCCCAGATGTGGTCGTCGTCGGGGATGGCGGTCGCGCCGGACGGGGTCGGCAGCAGCACGGTGGTCAGGTCGCCCATCGCGATGCTGCCGTCGTCCTGGGCGGCCGGCAGCAGGACCGGGGGTTGGCCGACGAAAAGGGGGCCCTGCGGGTACTTCGGCTGGGCCACGCTGAGCGGCGCCAGCGGGGTCGGCCTGCGCCCGTGCTGGACCTCCCACCCGGCGCCGACGCCGGCGACCAGGCCGACGACGAGCAGCAGCGAGTACAGGGCCGGGGTCGGGATCGCGTACTTGCGCCTGGGTTTGGGCGCGGGGGCGGATCCGGGGAACGCGGCGGCCTGGCCGGGGTCCGGCAATGGCGGCCCGAGCGGCTGGACCGCGGTCGCCGGCTCGGCCGACGCGACGCCGAACAGCTTCGTGGCGGCCGGCTGGGCGCTCTCGCCGATGGGCGGATCAGTGGGCGAGGCCGCCGGGGAGTCGGCCGCTGATGCGGCGAGCGAATCAGTGGGCGAATGGACTGGTGAATCCGGCGCCGGTGCCGACGGAGGCGTCGCGAAGGTGAGTGTCGGAGCGGGCGACGGCGAAGGCGAAGCCGCCCACTCGGAGACGGATGTGGGTGCGGACGCGGAATCGGGAGCAGCCGGCAGCGGAGAGACCCGCGTGGCCTGCTGGTCCGGGTCGGCGGCCGGGGGCAGCGCGGAAACCCGGGTCGGCTCCTGGTCCGGGTCGGGTTCTGGAGCGCGGTCGGGCGCGGAAGCGGGCGCCAGGGCGGAAACCCGGGTCGGCGCCTGGTCGGGGTCGGGGTCGGGCGCGGGGACGGCAAGTCGCGGCAGCGGCCTGATCCGCGTCGCTTCCGGATCGACCTCGGGGTCCGCGTCTGAAGTCGGCTCTGCAGTCGAGGCCGAAGCAGGCTGCGGCTCAGGCAGGGGCAGACGCACAGTGTCAGACCCCGACTCCGGCGCAGCGGTCGATGTCGGCAGCGGCCTGATGCGCGTCGCCTCCGGGTCTACCTCGACCTCGGAGTCCGCATCTGCGGCCGGAAGCGAAGACGGCTCAGCCACAGGCTTGTGCACCCGCAGAAGCACAGTGTCAGACCCCGACTCCGGTTCAACGGCCGGTGTCGGCAGCGGCCTGATCCGCGTCGCCTCCGGATCGATCTCGGCCTCGGGCCCGACCTCGGCCGACGGCAGTGCGGTGACCCGGGTCGGTTCCCGGTCGGGGTCCGGCGGGCCGGTCAGTTCAGTCATCGTTCTTCCTCCCCCTACCCGTTCGCCAGGCGGTTGTACTCGTCGTTCATCACGTTGGTCAGTGAGCTGTCGTCCAGTTCCTGGTCCCCGAAGACGGTGATGTTGTAGAACGTGTCGCCCTCGACGAACAACCCGGTCAGCGAGTACGACTCGGTCGAGTCGTCGCTGCTGCTCCAGCCGATCGAGCCGGACTCGCCCGGGAT
Source organism: Actinocrinis sp. (assembly GCA_035943635.1). Taxonomy (GTDB): domain Bacteria; phylum Actinomycetota; class Actinomycetes; order Streptomycetales; family Catenulisporaceae; genus DASZBX01. Next base: position 121,462 of record DASZBX010000147.1, read on the forward strand.
GGTCAGCTTGGTGTCGCCGGTCGGCACGGAGCCCTGGAAGAAGCCGAGCCACTGTTTGGCGTCGCTGTGCGAGCCGAACTGGAGCAGCTCGACCGTCACGTTCGCGCCCAGAGTCGAGTCCTGATACGTCCGGGTCGCGCCGCCCTGGAAGTCGAGCCGGCCCAGGGCCGAGCTGATCTGGCTGCTGTCGCTGCTGCTGCCGTACTCGCCGACCACGGTGGACTTGTTCTCCGTGGTCCCGTCCGGGGCGCCCTGCACGGAACTGGGCCCGTCCGGGGCCGGCAGCAGGAAGAAGCGCAGGTCGCCGTGGTGCACGCCCCCGCTGACGGTGCCGGTCACGGTCGAGGTCGGGGTGGGCGCGGCCGTGGTGGCCGGCGCGGAGGTGGTGGCCGGTCCGCTCGGGCCGGCCGAGGAGGTGCCGGTGGCGCCGGCCGAGGCGCTGGTGCCGGCCAGTGCGGCGGTGTTCACCGGCGCGGGCGAGGCGACCGCGACCACGGCGGCGGCGGTCCCGGCCGCCAGCACCAGATAAGCCAGGCCCACGCCGCCGATCAGGGCCGCCCGGTTCGGCTTCTTTGCCGTCGCCGCGGTCGGCATCATCGCGGTCCCGGGCAGCGGCTGTCCGGCCGGCCCGAGCGGGCGGCCGTGCTCGTCGTCCTGGGCGAACCCGTCCGGTATCGCGCCGCCGGGCTGGCCGGCGGGCGCGTCCGGGGCGCCGGGGAACGGGGCGTAAGGCTGCTGCGCCGCGCCCTGCGCCGGGCCGGCGGGTGAATCAGTGTGCTGTTCACCGGGGGCGTACGCCCCGGCGGCCGGCGGCTGTGCGGATCGTGTCCAAGTAGCTTCGGAGGCCGCCGGTATCTGCGGCTCCGAGGGTACCGACGGCTGTTCGGTCACCCGTTTCCTCCCCATGTCTGTGGTTCTGCACGATCTCGTCCCGGGCTCACGGCCCCTCGATCGTGGCGCCTCATGTTATACGGCTGTCCGAGTGAAAATGGAGAGAGGTTTTCCGCATCGCTGCGATCAACGGCCTGGTTCGCCGTGGTGTCGCCCCCGGCGGCCTTCGCCGACATCACTGCCCGCAATCAGCTGATGGCGTACAGTGATGGACCAGTCACAGCGCCTGAGAGGACTGGTGCCGGACAGATGAACGCTGCGCCGCGGTTTCCGCGGATCCGACCCGCCGACCGGGCGGTGGCCGCCGGGGCGGCCGTGGCCGCGCTCGCGGCGGCCTATGCGGCCGGCGCCCTGCTGCACTGGGGCGCCGTGCCGAACGGCCCGGACGACGGCTCGGACTCCCTGGGCGAGCTGATGGGGGACCTGGGCCTGGCGGCCGGGGCCACCGCGGCCGGGATCTCCTGCGTGCTGCGGGCCTGCCGGGCCCGGGGCAGCCTGCGGGCCAGTTGGCTGTTGTTCGCCGCCTCGGCCTCGACCGCGGGGCTGGGCAACGGGATCTGGGGCTGGTACGAGCTGGTGCTGCACCGCTCGCCGCCCTCGCCCTCGGCCGCGGACTGGGTGTTCATGCTCTTCGCCCCGTTCGCCATGGCCGGGATCCTGCTGCACCACGGCGGGCTCGGCTCGGTCGGCGCCTGGGCCAGGCTGGGCCTGGACGGCACCATGATCGCCGGGGCGCTGTTCAGCGCCGGCTGGGCCGCCGCGCTGGCCCGGGAGTCGCTGGCCGGCCGGGACAGCGCCTACACCCTGGTCCTGGTCCTGGCGTATCCGATCCTGGACATCCTGCTGGTCAGCCTGGTGCTGGCGGTGCGGTTCCGCGGCGGGCGGTCCGACGGGCCGTCCACCACCACCCTGGTGCTCGGCTACTCCGTGATCGTGGTCTGCGACGCGGTGTTCACCGTGCCCTCGGTGCACGCCGGGTACAGCTCGGGCGGGCTGCTCGACGCCGGCTGGTTCCTCGGCTACCTGGTGCTGGTGATCGCGCCCTGGATGACCGGCTGGGTCAACGCCGCCTCGGTCCCGGCCGCGCACCCGGCGCTGCGCCGGCTGGCGGCCTGGACCCGGCGCAGCGTGGGCGTGCTCGGCGTGCTGTTCCCCTACCTCGCCGGCGCCTCGTGCCTGGCCGGGATCATGGTGGACGGGCTGACCGGCGGCCACCAGGTGCACCCGGTGCTGCTGACCACCGGCGGCCTGGTCCTGGTCGCGCTGGTCGCCCGGCAGGCGGTGACCCTGCTGGAGAACGCCTCGCTCACCCGGCAGCTGGCCGGCAGCGAGGAGCACTTCCGCTCCCTGGTGCAGGGGTCCAGCGACGTGATCGTGACGGTCGACCAGGCCGGCCGGATCGGCTACATCTCCCCGGCGGTCACCCACGTCTTCGGCTACGGGCTCGACCAGCTGGTCGGCACCGAGCTGCAGCGGCTGGTGCACCCGCAGGACCGGGCCGTGCTGGCCGCGGCGACCAGCCGCTTCCTGGCCGGGCCGGACCTGTCCGTGACGGTCGAGTGCCGGATCCGGGCCCGGCGCCCGATGCCGCTGGACGGGCACGACTCGCCCTGGCGGCACACCGAGTCGACCCTGACCCGGCACCACGGCGGCCTGGTCTACACCTGCCGGGACGTCAGCGACCGGGTCGCGCTCCAGCAGCAGCTGGCCTACAACGCCTACCACGACTCGCTGACCGGCCTGCCGAACCGGGCCCTGTTCGCCGAGCGGCTGGAGCGGGCGGTGGCCCAGCGGTTCTCCGGCGCGCACGCGGTGGCCGTGCTCTTCCTCGACCTGGACTGGTTCAAGCAGGTCAACGACACCGGCGGGCACGCGGCCGGGGACGCACTGCTGGTCGAGGCCGCGGCCCGGCTCGGCGGCTCGGTCCGGGCCGGGGACACGGTGGCCCGGTTCGGCGGGGACGAGTTCGCCGCCCTGGTGCACACCGGACCGGACGAGGGCTCGGCCCGGGACGTGGCCGACCGGCTGCACGCCGAGCTGACCCGGCCCTTCCTGATCGGCGGCCGCCGGTTCACCGTGGGCGCCTCGATCGGGGTGGCCTACTGGCGCGGCGGCGGCACCGCGGCCGAGCTGATGCGCGAGGCGGACCTGGCCATGTACGAGGCCAAGGCGGCCGGCAAGGGACGGGTGGTGAGCAGGGAACCGAGCATCCGGTGAGCGGATTTTCCGGGAGCCGGAAACGGGTGAGATGACCCTGTCCGTCATGTGAGACCAGACCGGCGGCGGCTTGACGCGGCCGCCTCCCGCGCGAAAGTGTGTAAACCATGCGGATCATTTCGATTGACGCACGCCGCCTTGTAGTACTTGGCAGGCGCGCCGGCTGACCAGCCCAGCATCTGGGCTCGACGCCAGCGCGCATCCCTCGGTTGCCCTCTTTCAGGGCCGGGGGATTTTTTGTTGGCCCAAGTACCATCTGGACACGAGCGAGAGAAGCCCAAGACCATGACCGACCAGACGAAGCCGGCTGCGATCAGCGAAACCGTCAGCGGCGCCCAGTCGCTGATCCGGGCGCTGGAGGAGACCGGCGTGGACACCGTTTTCGGTATTCCCGGCGGCGCGATCCTGCCGGCCTACGACCCGCTCCTGGACAGCGCCAAGGTCCGGCACATCCTGGTCCGGCACGAGCAGGGCGCGGGCCACGCGGCCACCGGCTACGCCCAGGCCACCGGTAAGGTCGGGGTCTGCATGGCCACCTCCGGCCCGGGCGCGACCAACCTGGTCACCCCGATCGCCGACGCGCACATGGACTCGGTCCCGCTCGTCGCCATCACCGGCCAGGTCACCAGCGGGCTGATCGGCACGGACGGCTTCCAGGAGGCCGACATCTGCGGCATCACGATGCCGATCACCAAGCACAACTTCCTGGTCACCCGGGCCGAGGACATCCCGCGCACGATCGCCGAGGCCTTCCACATCGCCTCCTCCGGCCGCCCGGGCCCGGTGCTGGTGGACATCTCCAAGGACGCACTGCAGTCCGAGACCTCCTTCTCCTGGCCGGTGGAGCTGGACCTGCCCGGCTACCGCCCAGTCTCCCGGCCGCACGCCAAGCAGATCCGCGAGGCCGCCCGGATGATCACCGACGCGCGCCGACCGGTGCTTTACGTCGGCGGCGGCGTGCTCAAGGCGCACGCGAGCGTGGCGCTGCGCCAGCTGGCCGAACTGACCGGGGCCCCGGTGGTCACCACCCTGATGGCCCGCGGCGCGTTCCCGGACAGCCACCCGCTGCACCTGGGCATGCCCGGCATGCACGGCACCGTCTCCGCGGTCACCGCGTTGCAGCGGGCCGACCTGATCGTGGCGCTCGGCGCCCGGTTCGACGACCGGGTCACCGGCAAGCTCTCCTCCTTCGCCCCGGACGCCAAGATCGTGCACGCGGACATCGACCCGGCCGAGATCTCCAAGAACCGGCCCGCGGACGTGCCGATCGTGGGCGACTGCCGCGAGGTGATCACCGACCTGACCGCGGCGGTGGCGGCCGAGCACGCGGCCGGCCGGGTCGGGGACTACGCCGCCTGGTGGGAGCTGCTGGCCGACTGGCGCGAGCGCTACCCGGTCGGCTACGACTCGACCGCCGGCTCACTGGCCCCGCAGTACGTGATCGAGCGCCTGGGCGCGATCGCCGGCCCGGAGGCGATCTTCGCCACCGGCGTCGGCCAGCACCAGATGTGGGCCGCGCAGTTCATCAAGTACGAGAACCCGTACACCTTCCTGAACTCCGGGGGCCTGGGCACCATGGGCTACGCCGTGCCGGCCGCGATGGGCGCCAAGGTCGGCCGGCCGGAGGCCACGGTCTGGGCGATCGACGGCGACGGCTGCTTCCAGATGACCAACCAGGAACTGGCCACCTGCGCCGTCAACAACATCCCGATCAAGGTCGCGATCATCAACAACGGCACCCTGGGCATGGTCCGGCAGTGGCAGACCCTGTTCTACGGCTCGCGCTACTCCAACACCGACCTGCAGCGCGGCGGCTCGACCCACCCGCGGATCCCGGACTTCGTCAAGCTGGCCGACGCCTACGGCTGCGTGGGCCTGCGCTGCGACAGCCCGGCCCAGGTGGACGCGACGATCGAGAAGGCGATGTCCATCAACGACGCCCCGGTCGTGGTCGACTTCATCGTGCACCAGGACGCCATGGTCTGGCCGATGGTCCCGGCCGGGCTGTCCAACGACGAGATCCTGGCCGCCCGCGGCCAGCGCCCGGATTTCGGTGACGGTGAATGAACATTTCAGGGGAACGCCGTACCGCCGACCGTGGAACCGACGAGTGCCTAGGGGCCTGGAAATGACCGTCAGCGAGACCCACACCCTGTCCGTCCTGGTGGAGAACAAGCCGGGCGTGCTGGCCCGGATCGCCGCGCTGTTCTCCCGCCGCGGCTTCAACATCGAGTCCCTCGCCGTCGGGCCGACCGAGCACCCGGACATCTCCCGGGTGACCCTGGTGGTCAACGTGGCCGACCATCCGCTGGAGCAGGTCACCAAACAGCTCAACAAGCTGGTGAACGTGCTCAAGATCGTCGAGCTGGAGGACTCCGCCTCGGTCCAGCGGGAACTGATCCTGGTCAAGGTGCGGGCCGACGCGGCCGAACGGCACCGGGTGCTCGCCACGATCGAGCCCTTCGGTGCGCGGGTGGTCGACGTGGCCATAGACTCCCTGGTCGTCGAGGCCACCGGGGACTTCGCCAAACTGGAGGCGATGCTGCGGGTGCTGGAGCCGTTCGGGATCAAGGAACTGGTCCAGTCCGGCCTGGTGGCCATCGGCCGCGGACCCCGCTCGATCACCGACCGCACCCTGCGGTCGGTCGAGCGCGCGGCCTGAGCCCCGCGACGCGTCCGGGAGCGGAGACCGACATCCGTTCCCGTCCTCGTCCGTCCTGACATCCTTATCGTTGCGCCAACTTGAGAAAGCAGCTCACCATGCCAGTCGAAATGTTCTACGACGACGACGCCGACCTCTCGGTGATCCAGGGGCGTAGCGTGGCCGTGCTCGGCTACGGCTCCCAGGGCCACGCGCACGCGCTGTCCCTGCGCGACTCGGGCGTGGACGTCCGGGTCGGCCTGCCCCAGGAGTCGAAGTCCCGGGCCAAGGCCGAGGAGCAGGGCCTGCGCGTGGTCACCCCGTTCGAGGCCTGCGAAGAGGCCGACGTGATCATGGTGCTGGTGCCGGACCCGGTCCAGCGCAAGGTCTACGAGGAGGCCATCCTGCCGAACCTGGCCGAGGGCGACGCGCTCTTCTTCGGCCACGGCCTGAACATCCGCTACGGCCTGATCACCCCGCCGGAGGGCGTGGACGTGTGCATGGTGGCCCCCAAGGGCCCCGGCCACCTGGTCCGCCGCCAGTTCGTCGACGGCTTCGGCGTGCCCTGCCTGATCGCGGTCGAGCAGGACGCCTCCGGCAAGGGGCAGGAACTGGCCCTGTCCTACGCCCGCGCGATCGGCGGCACCCGGGCCGGCGTGATCAAGACCACCTTCAAGGACGAGACCGAGACCGACCTGTTCGGCGAGCAGGCCGTGCTCTGCGGCGGCGTCGAGGAGCTGGTCAAGGCCGGTTTCGAGACCCTGACCGAGGCCGGCTACGAGCCGGAGATCGCCTACTTCGAGTGCCTGCACGAGCTCAAGCTGATCGTGGACCTGATCTACGAGGGCGGCCTGACCAAGATGAACTGGTCCGTCTCGGAGACCGCCGAGTGGGGCGGCTACAAGTCCGGCCCGCGCCTGATCAACGCCGACACCAAGGCGGAGATGAAGAAGATCCTGGGCGAGATCCAGTCCGGCAAGTTCACCGAGGAGTGGATCGCCGAGTACGACAACGGCCTGCCGGAGTACAAGAAGCTCTACGACGCCACCACCGACCACCCGGTCGAGCAGGTCGGCAAGAAGCTGCGCAAGCTGATGTCCTGGGTCGACACCGAGGCGTGAGCCGGTCCGGGCCGAGCGGCCTGACCCGGTCCGACCGGCGCGTGCTGCGCTGAGCGGTCCGCCGAACGAGTGAGAGCCCGTGCGCGAAAGTGCACGGGCTCCAGACGGCGCCCCGATCACCGCGGACGACGGCTACGACATCGTCGACTTCGCCTGGGCCGCCTCGCCGTTCCCGGTCTCCGCCGACCAGCCCGACTACACCTCCACCGGCGGTGACGACATCGGCGGCTATGCGAACCGCAGCGTCGACGGCTGGATGGCCGAGGCCGCGGCCACCGCCGACCCGGCCGTCTCCCTCGCCGACCTGGACCGGGCCGACCGGCAGATCAGCCAGGACGCCTGCACCCTGCCGCTCTACCAGCTGCCCACGCTGATCGCCGTCCAGCCCGACCTGGTGAACGCGCACGGAAACGGCACCGCTTCCGGCCCGACAGACAATGTGGGCGAGTGGGGCCTGAAGAAGGCTTCGTGATTCCCGGCCGCCCGGCCGGGGAGATCATGGTTACCGACACTCCGGGGTCTTTCTCGACCCCCCTCCGGCAACCGGCCCCGGACCGGCCGCATTGCCGCCGGTCCAGGTCGGGGTTCACCCGTTCGGAGGCTCGGCGGTAACAGCCGATCACCCGGCTCGTTCGAGTACTCGATTTCTGCCTGCGAATCGGTACGATGGCCCTATGCGGCATCACGACACGTGTTAGTAACACGGCGGTCGTGATCCAGGTGCACCTGGCTGCCCCGCATTCCCGCCTGGCCCACAGCGTGGTGGACCCGGAATCCCCGTGAACGGACGACCGGAGGACAACCCCGCCATGCCCAAGCCCGTAGTACTGATCGCCGAGGAACTCAGCCCCGCCACCGTCGACGCCCTGGGCCCCGACTTCGAGGTGCGCTACGTCGACGGCACCGACCGTCCGGCGCTGCTGGCCGCGCTCGCCGACGCCGACGCCGTGCTGGTCCGCTCGGCCACCCAGATCGACGCCGAGGCGGTCGCCGCGGCCGGGAAGCTGCGGGTCATCGCCCGGGCCGGGGTGGGCCTGGACAACGTGGACATCGCCGCCGCCACCAAGGCCGGCGCCATGGTGGTCAACGCCCCCACCTCCAACATCACCAGCGCCGCCGAGCTGACCGTGGCCCTGATCCTGGCCAGCGCGCGCAACGTGGCCTCGGCCAACGCCGCGCTCAAGGGCGGCAAGTGGGCCCGGTCCAAGTACACCGGGATCGAGCTGGACGGCAAGACCGTCGGCATCGTGGGCCTGGGCAAGATCGGCGCCCTGGTCTCCGCCCGGCTGCTCCCGTTCGGGGTCAAGCTGCTGGCCTACGACCCGTACGTGCAGGCCGGCAAGGCCGCGCAGATCGGCGCCCAGCTGGTCGACCTGGACCAGCTGCTGGCCGAGTCCGACTTCATCACCGTGCACATGCCCAAGACCCCGGAGACCGTCGGCCTGATCGGCGAGGAGGCCCTGCGCAAGGTCAAGCCCACGGTCCGGATCATCAACGTGGCCCGCGGCGGCCTGGTCGACGAGGGCGCGCTGGCCGCCGCGATCAAGGAGGGCCGGGTGGCCGGCGCCGGGATCGACGTGTTCGCCAAGGAGCCGACCACCGAGTCCCCGCTGTTCGAGCTGGACTCGGTCGTGGTCACCCCGCACCTGGGCGCCTCCACCGACGAGGCCCAGGAGAAGGCCGGCATCGCGGTGGCCCGCTCGGTCCGCCAGGCCCTGGCCGGCGAGCTGGTCCCGGACGCGGTCAACGTGCAGGGCGGCACCATCGCCGAGGACGTGCGCCCGGGCCTGCCCCTGGCCGAGCAGCTCGGCCGGCTGTTCACCGGCCTGGCCAGCGGCGGCGCGCAGCAGCTGGACGTGGTCGTGGCCGGGGAGATCACCCAGTACGACGTGAAGGTGCTGGAGCTGTCCGCGCTCAAGGGGGTCTTCGCCGACGTCGTCGAGGGCTCGGTCTCCTACGTCAACGCCCCGCTGCTGGCCCAGGAGCGCGGCCTGGAGGTGCGGCTGACCACCACCTCCGAGTCGCCCGACTACCGCAACGTGGTCACCGTCCGCGGCACCCTGGCCTCCGGCGAGGTGGTGTCGGTCTCCGGCACCCTGTCCGGCCCCAAGTACGCCGCGAAGATCGTGGACATCAACGGCTTCACCGTGGACCTCGCCCTGTCCGAGCAGCTGGCCTTCTTCCGCTACACCGACCGGCCAGGCGTGGTCGGCCTGATCGGCGGCCTGCTCGGCGAGGCCGGGGTCAACATCGCCGGCATGCAGGTGTCCCGCTCGGCCAAGGGCGGCGAGGCGCTGGTCGCGCTGACCCTGGACAGCGGCATCTCGGCCGAGACGCTGACCGAGATCTCCGACGCCATCGGCGCCAGCTGGGGCCGGTCCGTCTCCCTGGACTAAGGCGTGACAGATCATGCCGGTGGCCCCCGCCGCCGCGGTGCCTGCCGCCGCGCCGACGGGGGCCGCGGCATGTCCGGTGACTCTGGGTTGGAGCAGCGATCACTGCGTGTTATCGTGTGACTTCGTGTTGCTACCCAAGCAGTCGTCTCGCGACCGGACGGTGTCGGCGCCCGTCCCCGCCTCCCGGCGCCTGGGCGCGCTCGACGTTCTGAGGTTCTGCGCGGCGATGGCCGTGGTCGTGTACCACTACACCGGCATCCACGGCCTGCCGGTGGTGTCCGGCCTGGGCATCAACGACTACCGCGGTACCCAGTCCTCGCTCTTCCCCTGGCTCTACCCGGTCAGCCAGTACGGGTTCCTCAGCGTCGAGATCTTCTTCGTGATCAGTGGTTTCGTCATCTGCATGAGCGGGTGGGGCCGCGGGCTCGGAGAGTTCTTCGTCTCCCGGGTGATCCGGCTGATGCCGGCCTACCTGGCCGCGGTCTGCCTGGTCGAGGTCGCCATGGCGCTGATGCCGTTCCCGTACCACCGCACGAAGATCCTCACCGGCGTCACCAACCTCACGATGCTGCAAGAGCCGCTCGGCGTGCCCGACGCCGACTCGGTGTACTGGTCTCTGTGGGTGGAGCTGCGGTTCTATCTGCTGTTCGCCGCGGTCGTCGCGCTCGGGGTGACGTACCGGCGGGTCGTCCTGTTCTGTGTGCTGTGGACGGTCGGCTCCGTCATCGCCATCGAGTCGAACAGCGAGTTGCTCCAGAACCTCCTGGTCCCCGCGTATTCTCCGTACTTCGTCGCCGGCATGGCCTTCTACCTGATGCACCGGTTCAGGCCGACGGCCCAGCTGTGGTGCATCGTCGGTTTCTCGTACATCCTCACGCTGCACCTGCTGCAAGCGCGGGTCGCGACCGTGGAGGGAGAGCTGAAAGTCAAGCTCTCCTACTCGGTGGCCGCCCTCGTCGTGACCGCCGGGTACGCCGTGGTCGGCGCGGTGGCCGTGGGCCGGCTCGGCTGGATCCGGGGGAGGTGGACCGCGGCGGCCGGGGCCCTGACCTATCCGCTGTACCTGGTCCACGAACACACCGGCACGGCCCTGATCGCCGAACTCTCCCGCCGCCACCTGTCCCCCGGCCGCTGCGTCGCCGCCGCCGTCGCGTTCTCGCTGCTCCTGGCCTGGCTGGTGCACCGGTTGGTCGAACTCCCGGTCGCGCCGCGGCTCAGGCGCGCGCTGCTGGCGTCGCTGGCGGAGATCCGGGCGAACTCCGGGCCCGAGGGCGTGGCCGGACCGGACCAGGTGCCGGGGCCGGAGCCGGCCGCCGCGGCCGGGCCGGCGGCCGACCCGGAACCCGCCGCGCTCTCACCGGTCCCGGGCCGGCTGGCCGTACGCCTGCCGATCGTCCGCCCGGGGGCCGTTCCCGTCTCAGATAGTAGGAAGTCCGAGTAAAGACGCGACAGCGGACCGGGGACCGGGTACGGTCGGATAGTAGGACGTCCGAGCAATGGTGGGCCACCCTCTCCACCCTCGGACCCGGCCACGAAACCGGCGTGTCCGTACCCGCTCACCCGGCACGCATTTCAGGGACGGAACCTCCATGTACCGCGAAGAGCAGCACCCCCAGCAGGAGCAGCAGGACTCGGCCGACCCCCGGGTGCAGGCCCGGCGCGCGCTGCAGGCCGCCTACGACTGGCGCGACGACGAGCAGGCCGTCGAGGACCTCGCGGGCCGTCCGGCGGCCCGGCGGGAACTGGCCGCGGCGGCCCCGGTAGCGTCCGGATACTGGACAAGCGCTGTTTGAGCCGCGAGACGGAGGCTAAGCTCTGAGCCATGTCGTCAACCAGTGCGGTGTCTGCGAAGCAACTGATCAACCTCGCCGTGATCGGCGGTGACGGGATCGGCCCGGAGGTGACGGCGCAGGCCGTCAAGGTCCTGCGGGCGGCCCTGCCGGCCGAGGTCAAGCTCGAGACCACCGAATACGACCTCGGCGCGGCCCACTGGCACGCCACCGGCGAGACGCTGACCGACGAGACCCTGGGCCGGCTGGCCGGACACGACGCGATCCTGCTCGGCGCGATCGGCGACCCGACGGTCCCGAGCGGGGTGCTCGAGCGCGGCCTGCTGCTGCGGCTGCGCTTCGCGTTCGACCACCACATCAACCTGCGCCCGTCCAAGCTGTGGCCCGGGGTGACCGGTCCGCTGCGGTCCGAGCAGCCGATCGACTTCGTGGTGGTCCGGGAGGGCACCGAGGGTCCGTACACCGGCAACGGCGGCACGCTGCGCACCGGCACCGAGCACGAGGTGGCCACCGAGGTCTCGCTCAACACCGCCTTCGGGGTCGAGCGGGCCGTGCGGGACGCCTTCGCCCGGGCCGCGGCCCGCCCGCGCAAGAAGCTGACCCTGGTGCACAAGAACAACGTGCTGGTGTACGCCGGCCGGCTCTGGACCCGGATCTTCGAGGCCGTGGCCGAGGAGTTCCCCGAGGTCGCCACCGACTACCTGCACGTGGACGCCGCGACGATCTTCCTGGCCACCCAGCCGGAGCGCTTCGACGTGATCGTCACCGACAACCTGTTCGGCGACATCCTGACCGACCTGGCCGCCGCGGTGACCGGTGGGATCGGGCTGGCCGCGTCCGGGAACCTGAACCCGTCCGGGCAGTTCCCGTCGATGTTCGAGCCGGTGCACGGCAGCGCCCCGGACATCGCCGGCACCGGCAAGGCCGACCCGACCGCGGCGATCCTGTCCGCGGCCCTGCTGCTCGAGCACCTCGGCCACCCCGAGGCGGCCCGGACGGTGGAGCGCGCGGTGGAGGCCGACCTGGCCGAGCGGGCCGGGCTGCCGGCCCGCAGCACGAGCGAGATCGGCGACGCGATCGCCCTGCGGGTAGCCGGCTGAGACGGTAATACGAAAGTGAGTTACCGTCTCACTAGGCGAGAAAAACTAGGATGACGGTCTCACTGGAGTAACCCGGCAGCAGGGTCCAGCCTCTTCATGGGGGCCGTCACGGTTCCACCCACCTTGATGATGACCACTCCATGAAGAGGGACTCCGATGACCCCCACCATCGAATTGAAGCCGACCAGCGAGCCCCTGGCCGCTGCTCAGCGAGACGTGCTTCTCGCCGACCCCGGCTTCGGCCGTTACTTCACCGACCACATGGTCACGGTCAAGTACTCGGCCGGGCGCGGCTGGCACTCCGCCGAGCTGCGCCCGTACGGCCCGATCGAGCTCGACCCGGCCTCCGCCGCGCTGCACTACGGCCAGGAGGTGTTCGAGGGGCTCAAGGCGTACCGGCAGTCCGACGGCACCATCGCCTCGTTCCGGCCGACCGCCAACGCGGCCCGGCTCAACCGCTCGGCCGCCCGGATGGGCATGCCGCAACTGCCCGAGGAACTGTTCGTCGGCGCGATCGAGGAACTGGTCCGGCAGGACTCCGCCTGGGTCCCGCAGGACCCGGAGAAGTCCCTCTACCTGCGCCCGCTGATGTTCGCCACCGAGGTCGGGCTCGGGGTGAACCGGCCGTCCGGGGAGTACACCTTCCTGCTGATCGCCTCCCCGGCCGGCTCCTACTTCGGCGGGGTGGCCCGCCCGGTCACCGTGTGGCTGTCCGAGGACTTCGTCCGGGCCGCGCCCGGCGGCACCGGCGAGGCCAAGTGCGCCGGCAACTACGCCGCGTCCTTCGTCGCCCAGGCCCAGGCGGTGCAGAACGGCTGCGACCAGGTCTGCTGGCTCGACGCGCACGAGCACAAGTACGTCGAGGAGATGGGCTCGAACAACCTGTTCTTCGTCTACGGCTCCGGCGACGACGCCCGGCTGCTGACCCCGGCCCTGACCGGCTCGCTGCTGCCCGGGATCACCCGCGACTCCCTGCTCCAGGTCGCCCGGGACCTCGGCATCCCGGCCGAGGAGGGCCGGATCTCGGTCGAGCAGTGGCGCGCGGACGCCGCGTCCGGCGCGCTGACCGAGGTCTTCGGCTGCGGCACCGCCGCGGTGATCACCCCGGTCGGCACGGCCAAGTCGGTCGGCGGGCAGTTCACCGTGGGCGACGGCGTCAACGGCGGCCCGGTCAGCCTGCGCCTGCGCGAACACCTGCTGGGCATCCAGAACGGCACCGTCCCGGACACCCACGGCTGGCTGCACCAGATCAAGGCCTGACGGGTTTCACGGCTGTTACGGTGTCCGCGTGATGAGACGCATTGACGCCCGCCGGTGAAGTGGTGGCACAATCGCGGACTATGTGGACCCGGCGCAGCATCATTAGCCGCGGCGCATCGGCACAGGGCTAGTCATACGACCACCCGCCGCCGGTGCGCAGACCTCTCGTGACTTCACGAGGGGTCTTCTTGTTTTCCGGATACTTCTGCGGCCGGAACCCACCCGGACCGGCCGACACTGCAGACCCAGCGGTCCACACTGACGCCGACGAACTAAGGAGAGCGGCATGAGGAACCCCGACGAGTTCCACATCTACGACACCACCCTCAGAGATGGTGCGCAGCAGGAAGGGCTGGCACTGTCGGTCACCGACAAGCTGGCCGTCGCCGGCCATCTCGACTCCCTGGGCGTGGGCTTCATCGAGGGCGGGTGGCCCGGGGCGATCCCCAAGGACACCGAGTTCTTCCGGCGGGCTCAGACCGAGCTCGACCTGAAACACGCGCAACTGGCCGCGTTCGGGGCGACCCGCCGAGCCGACCTGAAGGCCGCCGACGACCCCCAGGTGGCCGCCCTGCGCGACAGCGGTGCGCCCGTCATCACCCTCGTGGCGAAGGCGCACGAACGGCACGTGGACCTCGCCCTGCGCACCACCCTGGACGAGAACCTGCGGATGTGGCGCGACACCGTCGAACACCTGGTGGCCGAGGGCCGCCGGGTGTTCGTCGACGCCGAGCACTTCTTCGACGGCTACCGGGCCAACCCGGCCTACGCGCTCGAGTGCGTACGCACCGCGATGGAAGCCGGCGCCAGCCTGGTCGCCCTGTGCGACACCAACGGCGGCATGCTCCCGACCGAGCTCGCCGACACCGTGCACGCCGTGATCGGGGCCACCGGCGCCCGGCTCGGCATCCACTGCCACGACGACTCCGGCTGCGCCGTGGCCAACTCGCTGGCCGCGATCGACGCCGGCGCCACCCACGTCCAGGGCGCGGCCAACGGCTACGGCGAACGCACCGGCAACGCCAACCTGTTCACCATCGTGGCCAACCTCCAGCTCAAGCTGAACCGCCAGGTGGTCCCGGACGAGGCCCTGGTCGAGATGACCCGGATCGCGCACGCGATCTCCGAGGTGACGAACGTGGCGCCGTACTCCAAACAGCCCTACGTCGGCTTCTCCGCCTTCGCCCACAAGGCCGGCCTGCACGCCTCCGCGGTGAAGGTCGACCCCAACCTCTACCAGCACGTCGACCCGGCCGTGGTCGGCAACGACATGCGGATGCTGGTCTCCGACATGGCCGGCCGCGCCACGATCGAGCTCAAGGGCCGGGAGCTGGGCTACGACCTGTCCGGGGACCGCGAGACGCTGACCCGGGTGGCCGACCGGGTCAAACGGCTGGAGGCCGAGGGCCACTCCTTCGAGGCCGCCGACGCCTCGTTCGAACTCCTGCTCCAGGACGAGATCAACGGCGAGCGCCGGCGCTACTTCACCGTCGAGTCCTGGCGGGTGATAGTCGAACAGCGCCCCGACGGCACCCGGACCAGCGAGGCCACGGTCAAACTGCACGCCCAGGGCGAGCGGATCGTCGCCACCGGCGAGGGCAACGGCCCGGTCAACGCCCTGGACACCGCGCTGCGCCTGGCCCTGGGCCGGATCTACCCGGACCTGGCCCAGATCGAGCTGACCGACTACAAGGTGCGCATCCTGGAAGGCGACCACGGCACCGACTCGCGCACCCGGGTCCTGGTCACCTCCAGCGACGGCGAGGAGAGCTGGGCCACGATCGGCGTGGACGAGAACATCGTCGGCGCCTCGTGGAACGCGATCGAGGACGCGGTGACGTACGGGCTGCTGCGGCTCGGGCAGACGCTGCCGGGGGTGTGAGCCGGGCGGGCGGGTGGCCGGGCGGCCGGGCCACGGCCCGGCCACCCGCCTGCGGCCGACCACGGCCCGCCGAGCTTGTAGGCTCGTAGCCGTGCGTATCGCGAGATTCTCCCTACCCGACACCGCCGCCGACGCCGGCGCGGTCCGCTTCGGCCTGGTCGAGGGCGACCCGGACCAGCCCGAGAGCATGGTGATCGCCGAACTCGACGGCCACCCCTTCGTCCCCGACCCGCGGACCCTGGCCGGGCAGACCACCGGCCGGGCCTGGCCGCTGGCCGAGGTGCGGCTGCTCGCCCCGACCCTGCCGAGCAAGATCGCCGCGATCGGCCGCAACTACGCCGAGCACGCGCGCGAGCTGGGCAACGAGGTCCCGGAGGTGCCGATCACCTTTCTCAAGCCGTCCACCAGCGTGATCGGCCCGAACGAGAACATCGCCTACCCCGAGGCCTCCAAGGAGGTCGGCTACGAGGCCGAACTGGCCGTGGTGATCGGCCGGCTGTGCCGCCAGGTGCCGATCGCCCGGGTGCCCGAGGTGGTGCTCGGCTACACCTGCGCCAACGACGTCACCGCCCGCGACCTGCAACGCGCCGAGGGACAGTGGGGCCGGGCCAAGGGCTTCGACACCTTCTGCCCGCTCGGTCCCTGGATCGAGACCGAAATCGATCCAGAGGATCTGGCCATCACCTGTACCGTTGGCGATGAGCTCAAGCAGGCGGGCCGGACCAGCCAGATGATCCGGACCGTGGCCGAGCTGGTGGCGCACGTGTCCGAGGCGATGACCCTGCTGCCCGGCGACGTGATCCTGACCGGGACCCCGGCCGGGGTCGGCCTGCTCCGGGTCGGCGACACCGTCTCGGTGGGCATCGAGAATATTGGCACCCTGACAAATCGAGTAGTGAGCCGTGACTGACCTCGCCGTGACCGACCCGTCCGCGCCCGAGCCCGCCGCGCCCGCCGTCCGGGTGCGCTTCCCCCCGTCGCCCACCGGCGACCCGCACGTCGGGATGGTGCGCTCCGCCCTGTTCAACTACGCCTTCGCCCGGCACTTCGGCGGCACCTTCGTGTTCCGGATCGAGGACACCGACCTCGCCCGCAACACCGAGGAGTCCTACCGGATGCTCCTGGCCACGATGCGCTGGATGGGCATGGACTGGGACGAGGGGCCCGAGGTCGGCGGCCCGTACGGCCCGTACCTGCAGTCGCAGCGGACCGGGATCTACGCCGAGGTCGCCGAGAAGCTCAAGGCCGCCGGTCACGCTTACGAGTGCTTCTGCACCCCCGAGGAGCTCGAAGCCGGCCGCGAGCGGGCCAAGGCGGCCAAGCGCACCCCCGGGTACGAGGGCACCTGCCGCAGTCTCAGCGCCGAGCAGATCGCCGCGCACCGGGCGGCCGGCCGCACCAGCGTGCTGCGCTTCAAGATGCCCGAGGGCCCGATCACCTGGGACGACCTCGTCCGCGGGGAGATCACCTTCGACGCGGCCAATGTGCCGGACTACGTGCTGGTCCGCGCGGACGGCTCGCCGCTGTACACCCTGACCAACCCGGTCGACGACTCGATGATGCGGATCACCCACGCGATGCGCGGCGAGGACCTGCTCTCCTCCACCCCGCGCCAGCTGCCGCTGCACGCCGCCCTGATCGAGATCGGCGTCGGCACGACCGTCCCGCGCTTCGGCCACCTGCCGTACGTGATGGGCGAGGGCAACAAGAAGCTGTCCAAGCGCGACCCGGGCGCGTCGTTCAGCCACTACCTCAAGCGCGGCTTCCTGCCCGAGGGCCTGCTGAACTACCTGTGCCTGCTCGGCTGGTCGCTCGGCGAGGACGAGGAGATCTTCACCAAGGCCCAGCTGGTCGCCGCATTCGACGGCACCCGGATCTCGGTCAACCCGGCCCGGTTCGACCTGAAGAAGTGCGAGGCGATCAACGCCGTGCACCTGCGCCGCCTCGCGCCGGAGGACCTGGCCAAGCGGATCCTGCCGTTCCTGTACGACGCCGGCCTGCTGCGCGGCGCGGCCGGAGCACCGAGGTCGCAGGAACGCCACCTGGCCGACGACGCCGAATGGCACCTGCTGCTCGCCACGATCCCGCTGATCCAGGAGCGCATGGTCGTGCTGTCCGACGCGGTGAACATGGTCGGCTTCCTGTTCGTCGAGGAGTCCGGGTTCGCGGTGGACCCCGAGGACGGCGCCAAGGTGCTCACCAGCGAGGCCAAGCCCGTCCTGGACGCCACCCTGGCCGCGCTGGAGCAGCTGCCCGAGGCCGAGTGGACCACCGAGTCCGTCGACCAGGCACTGCGCGTCGCCCTGATCGAGGGCCTGGGCCTGAAGCCGAAGAACGCCTTCACCCCGGTCCGGGTCGCGATCACCGGCCGCCGCGTCTCCCCGCCGCTGTTCGAGTCGCTCGAACTCCTCGGCCGCGAGCGCACACTGGCCCGACTGCGCGCCGCGGTCTGATCGTTCTGCGGATCGTCACGCCCGCGGTGGTCTGAGCCAGGTCGCTGTGGGGCCCGCGGCGGCCTGGCCCAGGCCGCCGCGGGTGAGTCCACATGCCCTCCCACCTGGTGTTACGTCGATCGAATAACCAAGTTGGGTGATCAGCCGAATGTCCGGTACAGTTATCCAGGCAACGTGAGTTGCAGCCAAGCTTCCCGCCAGGGAAGCAGTGATGGGGTATGGGGTAATTGGCAGCCCAGCAGATTCTGGTTCTGTTAGTCTAGGTTCGAGTCCTGGTACCCCAGCTATAAACGCGCTACTCAGACCCTGTCCTTCGGGACAGTCGGATTGAGTAGCGATTTTATTTGTGGCGCGAGCCGCGTCCGATTCCAGGGCGCGGCTCTTTTGTGTGGTCGTTGGCAGCTTCAATCAGTACTCGTCTTCTTGACCGCACCTTCCAGGCGCGCAACACTCAGCTGGCAATAGTCGGCAATAACTGCCGAGGAGCCAGAGCCATGAAGCTGCAATTCCTCGGTACCACCAGCAGCGACGGCGACTGCCCGACGCTGTACCCGACCGACCGCGATACCTACGTTGTCCAGGGCTACCAGGTGACTGACCCCGAAGCGCTCGCCGAACTGCGCGATGTCCTGCCCGGCGAGACCCTCGTGGAGAGTCCGCGCGGGCTCCTCAAGTTCGCCGAGGCAGAAGAACGGAACCAGTGAGCAACGGCTACATCACCGGAGGCGGATTCGCCGCGTTGTTCGACAGCTACGAGCACACGGCATTCCGGCTTGAAGTGCGCAAATCCTACCTTGGAGTCCCGTACGAGCAAGATCGCTTCGCCAAATTCCTGGCTGGGGAAGACGACGAGGCCCAACGCACGCGTCCCTGGCTGACCGGGGTCAGGCGTCGGGCCGGCGAGGGCAAAACCATGACCCGAGCGCGAGTCGTCGACCATCCGGCCACCGATTACGTGCGCTACGCCTACCAGGCGGCGGTGGCCAATATCGCTGCGGGTGAAGACATCCGGTATCTGGATCGGAGCGCGGCTACCGATCTCCCGGCTTATGACTTCTGGCTGTTCGACTCCTCACGGCTCTACCTCATGCACTACACCGAAGACGATGAATCGCTTGGCGCCGAGGAAGTGACCGACCCAAGGCGTATTCTGCAGCATGCGTACTACCGTGACGCTGCTTGGCACTATGCCCTACCTCACCAACAGTTCTCACTGACGAACTAGAAGCCACCCGACCGCCCATGTCCAGCTTTGACCGTGCCCGTGAATCCCTCGGCCGCCGCCTACGCGAACTGAGGGAGCAGACTGGCCTGAACGGGAAGCAGTTCGCCGAAGCCCTGGGCTGGCAAGCGACCAAAGTCTCCCGCCTGGAGAACGGTCAGCGTACGCCGAGCCGGTCTGACATCACCGCATGGGCTGAAGCCGCCGACGCCGTTGCGGTCACCGACGAGTTGCTGACTCTCACGGCGGCTCTCGACGAGATGTATGCCACCTGGAAGCGGCAGCTCAAAGCCGGGTTCGGCCCTCGGCAGCGCAAGAGCCTCGAAGCCGAAGGCCAGACCCGCTTTCTCCGCGGCTTCCAGTGCAGCGTCGTGCCAGGACTTGTCCAGACTCCTGACTATGCCCGCCGCGTCTTCGAGCACAACTCCGCGCTGCACGGCTTCGCCCAGGACATCGACGATGCCGTGGACATCCGCATGCGCCGCCAACAAGTGCTCTACGAGTCACGGCAACGCCTGCATCTGGTCATGACCGAGGGAGCTTTGCGTCATACGACCGTGACGCCGCACGTCATGCGAGCCCAACTCGACCGCATCATTTCTGTCAGCACCTTGGCGAACGTGGTGCTCGGCGTCATCCCCTTTGATCGGCAGCTGCCTGTCCTGCCGCTGCACGGATTCATGATTTATGACGAGCAGACCGTCAGAGTCGAGACCGTCACCGCCGAACTGACCGTGGCCGACCCCGCCGAAGTACAGCTCTACCTGAAGATCTTCAAGGCCCTGGCCGACGCCGCACTGTACGGCAAGGATTTGCGAACACATCTGATCGAACTTCAGGCCGGACTGGCCGACTAACGCCGCGGTGCCAGATCTGGCAATCTCTGGCAATAGTCTGGAAGGTGCCGCGAGCGCTGTCTACCTTGGCCGTATGACCGATTCGCCGAAGGGCGCGAAGTCCTTTGCCTGGCAGGTTCGATACACCTGGGAATGTACTGGCAGGGTCGTGCACCCGAAATTCACCTACAGCGACGTCCCGCGAGAAGATCTTGCCATTGCGCAGAGCGAAGCCGCTGTGAAGCGGGCCTCTCAACGCAACGGGCACTGCCCCTATGGCTGGAACGCCTGCGCACCCCCTAAGCCATCGACAGCATTCGCACGATCAATCAGCCAGCTGTCATCTGTCGTGAAAATGGGCTCGGCGTCGGTCACGGCTGTCCCTGCGTCTGCTCGATGATGGCCCGGCCACCATCGCGGTCACGGGTCCAGCTCGGGCGCAGGTGCGCGCAGCGCACTCCCTGTCCGCACCGCCGTTCAGGGAGTTTAATGAAAGAGCGTCAGCTTCCCCGTTTTGTCGCGCGATTCCTTCGGGCTGCAAACCCGACAGCAGGATCGGGATTCGCGTTTCAGGGAGGAGCGGCTGATGTCCGATCAAGCCGAAAACGACAAGAAGGACACGTTGTGGCGCAGGCTCGGGGTCGTCGGCTCGTTTGTCGACGCCGCCGTGCGCCTGGCTGAACTGTTCTTACGGCGCTGATCGAGGAGGGCGCTCTCCCGGGGGCGCCCTCCTTCGCTGTCGTCTGTCGCGAAAATGGGTTCTGGCGCTGATCTTGTCGCGATGTTGGTCAGATTCATGTCGCTCGCGTGGTCGGCAACGTGGTGCAGCAATGCTGGTCGGCACCGCAACAAGATCAGCGCCAGAACCCGAAAGTCGAGCAGCCGCGGTCGCAGTCAGCGCACTAGACGCTGACACTGCGGCCGCGGCGGGGCCGCCCACTCGACCTGGTCGCCGAATTCCGGTTCAGACACTGGTCGGCATGGCCGAGTGTGGGCCGGTGGGTTGGGGGACAAGGCGAGCAGCGGTGGGCTGGGTCTCGTCGGTGGTGGGGGACGGGTCCGCGTTGACGGGAAGTGAGCTCATCCGGACCACCAGACACCACGCGACCACGATGCCCGCGGCGCACAGCAGCAGCGGCAGTTCGGGGCCGAGCGGGGGGAGCCATTTGCCATGCAGGACATCGAGATGCGCACCGCCGCTCTCGAACCGGATCATGGTGACGTACAGCATCACTCCCTGGATGGGCAGCAGCACAAGCCCGACCATACGAGTGACTTTCCGCAGGTGCTGGGGAATCAACACACGCTGCTCGCCGAGCGCATGCGCAGCAAGCAGCGGTGCGCCGACGATGAACGGGAGCGCATACCGCCCCTGCGAAAGCCACCAACCATGCGCCACAGTCTCGGCATCGGGATAGATCAGGATGACGTACGCACCCAGGATGATGCCCACGATACGCAGGCGGTCGACCGTCCCACTTACCGCGAGAGCGAGCAGAATCAACGCCGCGCAGACACCAAACCAGACATAGAACACCAGACCAGGAGTCGGCACATCACCATACGACGTCAGCGCGATGAATCCATCGGTGTAATAAGTCGTCCGACTCCACAACTCGTCCACATACGCATGCGCAAGCGTCAGGTGCCCGGCGGTAGAACCAGCGGCCAGATTGCCGACACCACCGGTGAGCTTGACCCACACATACCCGAAGACCAACCCAACTCCCGTCACCGGCAACCACCGCAGCAACGTCCGATTCGCGAGCACAGCCCGCACCCAACCACGCCCACCACGCCCACCACGATCCAGCCCCGAGAGAACCCGCCGAGGATGGCGCAGCCACCCCACCACCCCCCCGAACACCGCAACACCAACCGTCAGAACCAGCCACTCGACCCCGAAACTCCGGAACACGGCCAGAAACGCGCCGCTGACGCACGCCAGCCGCACCAGCCCCGGGCTCGCCTGCCGGGCGTCGACGATGCCGATCAGGGCCACCCACAACGCCAGCCCGACCACGATCTCCGGCCCGGCCGGGTTCACCCCGCCCTCCAGGTTGACCACCACCGGGGTCAGCACCACGAGCAGTCCGGGCAGCAGCCACCGGGCGTGCCGCAGCCGGGACGCGGCGGTGACCGCGAAGGCGATGAAGGCGCTCATGAACACGGTGGTCAGCAGGCGCGCGGCGATGATGCCGAAGAAGGTCGGCCAGATCCGGATCGGCCAGCCGACCAGGGCGTAGTACACCGGCGAGTAGGTCGCCGCGTTCGACGAGGTCTCGATCATCTGCCTTGTCTGGGCCGGGTCGGCGCCGGCCGTCGCGGCGCAGTGGGCCGAGGCGGCGTGGTTCCAGCGGAAGCAGCTGAACCCGATGTGCAGGCCGTCGGGCATCAGGCTCTGCGGCGCTCGGATCAGGCCGTCGGCGGGCGCGCGGACCTGGCCGCTCCACACCGCGTACGCGCGCAGCACGTGCTGGAGCTCGTCCGCCGGGCCGTCGTACGGCATCGCCAGCGACCAGGCCGCGCCGAGCAGGGCAAAGGCCAGGAAGGCGAGCAGCCAGACCCGGCGCGGCGGCAGGGGCGCCCCCGGCCCGGACGTTGAACCCCGGATGAACAGTCGAACACGCTGGATGGTACTGGTGCGCATAGTGGAACGTGCCTTCCCGCACAACATTGGGGGACGAGACGGGCAAAGACTATCAACGCCAGCGTAACGAAGTGAAAACAGGGAGTGACGGAACGCGGGCCGGGACTCGGCCGGGGATCTTCCCCGCCTGCCGGCGCCCCGATCGCGGCCGCCGGCCGGCCGCCGGGCCCGGGAGTGTCGTCGACGGTCGGGTCACGGGTCTGTCGCAAACCCGCGGCCCGGCCGTGACGCTCCACCGCCCCGGCCCGGACGGGCGCTAGAGTCAGCCTTGGCCGACCGCGATCAGGCCGCCGCCGCCCTGGGCCGTCCTCGGGTCCGACCCACCCGCTGAC
The DNA here is from genome assembly GCA_035943635.1 of Actinocrinis sp. Lineage (GTDB taxonomy): Bacteria > Actinomycetota > Actinomycetes > Streptomycetales > Catenulisporaceae > DASZBX01. The sequence goes on from DASZBX010000147.1 coordinate 144,253, forward strand.
CCGGGTCGGACCCGCCCCGGGCCGGGCCGGTCCCGATCGGCCGACCGGTGCCGCGGACGCTGCCGTACACCGGAACCCCGGCGCCGAGGCGGTATCTTTGGCTGCGGTGCCACGAGTTGCGCGGAGCCGGACACACCGGCCCGGGCGGGTTTGGGAGAGCAAGATGAGGCTGTCGATCCTCACCGGTGCGACCGGGGTCGTGCTCCTCGGTTTCATCTACGAACTGTTACGCCGCCGACAACTGCGGGAGAAGTACGCCGTGCTGTGGCTGGTGGTCGGCGTGGTCGTGATCCCCTTCGCCTTCTTCCCGCACGTGCTCGACACCCTGGCCCGGACCGTCGGCGTGGCCAGCGGGGTGAGCCTGGTGCTGTTCCTGGCCGTGCTCTTCCTGCTGCTGGTCTGCGTGCACCTGAGCTGGGAGGCGAGCCGGCTGGAGGAGGAGACCCGCTGCCTGGCCGAGGAGATCGCGCTGATCAAGACCACCCTGGCCGACCGGGACCGGGCCGTGGACGCGCTGGTGGCGTCGAGGAGCGAGCTGTGAACGACGAGGCCAAGCGGGTCCTGATCATCATCCCGGCCTGGAACGAGGCCGAGTCGATCGGCGACGTGGTGCGCGAGGTGCGGGCCAAGCTGCCGACCGTCGACGTGCTCGTGGTCAGCGACGGCTCCACCGACCGGACCGCGCCGGAGGCGGCCGAGGCGGGCGCGGTGGTGGCCACCCTGCCGTACAACCTCGGCGTGGGCGGCGCGATGCGGCTGGGCTACCGCTACGCCCGCGACCACGACTACGACGTGGCCGTGCAGGTCGACGCGGACGGGCAGCACGACCCGGGCTGCGTGCCGGACCTGATCGCCAGGCTCGGCGACGGCCCGGACGGCGCGGCCCTGGTGGCCGGCGCCCGGTTCGCCGGGATCGGCGACTACAAGGTCAGCGGCCCGCGCCGGTGGGCGATGGTGGTGCTCTCGGCGGTGCTCTCCCGGATGGCCGGGGCGAAGCTGCCGGACACCACCTCCGGTTTCCGGGCCTGCAACCGGGCCCTGATCGAGCTGTTCGCGACCTGGTATCCGGTCGAGTACCTCGGCGACACGGTCGAGACCACGGTCCGGGTGATAAGGCTCGGCTACGTGGTGCGCCAGGTCCCGGTGGCGATGCGTCCGCGCGCGGCGGGCAAGTCCAGCGCCTCGCCGGTCAAGGCGATAATGTACCTCGGCCGGGCGATGCTGACCCTGGCGCTGGCGCTCAACCGCCGCTGACGCGGATCAGTTCCGGAAGGTGAACCCGAGCAGCGCGCGGGCGCTCTCGCGCTGGCCGCCGAGCACGGCCCCGGGCAGCATGGTCAGCGCGTGCACCCGGGTGGAGAAGTGCCGCCGGGCCGCCTTGGCCGCCCGCGGCCAGCCCTGCGCCTGCATCCGGTCGGCCACCTCCAGGAAGTAGCCCTTGGCCTCGCCGAACCGGCTGCCGGCCACGGCGCTGGTGCTGGAGGCGCTGTGCTGGTGCCGGCGGTACTGGAAGCACACGGCCGGGTCGACCGCGAGCGCCTCGCCGCGCTGGACCAGGTCGATGATCAGCGCGAGGTCCTGGATGATCTCCAGGCCGTCGCGGAAGCCGACCTCCTTGAGCGCGTCCGAGCGCCAGCACAGGGACGGGAAGTACAGCCAGTCCCCGCGCAGCAGGCTCACCGCGAGCTCCTCGCCGGACAGCAGCAGCCGGCCGGGCTCCCGCGGCGCGTAGATCCGCTTCTTCGCCGTGTCCACCAGGGAGCCGCCCGGCTCCCCGGCGCCGTCGATGACCTGGACCCCGGGCTGGACCATGGCCACGGTCGGGTGCTCGTCGAGCACGGACCGGATCACGGCCAGGTAGTTCGGGAACATCAGGTCGTCGCTGCCCATGATCACGGTGCGCTCGTACTCGACCAGGGACACGCACTTGCGGAAGTTGCCCAGCACGCCGAGGTTGGCCTCGTTGCGCTGGTACCGGATCCGCGGGTCGCCGAGGCCGGCGAACCACTCCGGCACTCCCGCGGCCTGGCCGTCGTCGACCACCGTCAGCCGCCACGATTCATCCGTTTGGGCGATGACGCTGCGGACGGCCGCCTGCATCATCGGGACGTCGCCGTAGTACGGCATGACGATGTCGAACAAGGTCATTGCTTGTCGAGCGCCTCGTAGTAGGACACGCATCCGGCGTAGTCGGGCAGCAGGCCGGAGGAGATCGCCTTGGCCAGGCTGGGCGCGGCCGCGTCCCGGTCCGACAGCTGCGGGACCTCGGCCGGCCACTCGATGCCCAGGTCCGGGTCCAGCGGGTGCACGGAGTGTTCGTGGCCGGGGGAGTACGTGGCCGAGCACAGGTAGTTCAGGGTCGCGTCATCCGTCAGCGCGCAGAACCCGTGGCCCAGGCCCTCGGCCAGGTAGACCCCGGTCCGGGTGTCGTCGTCGAGCCGGACGAACTCCCAGGCGCCGAAGCTCGGCGAGCCGACCCGCAGGTCCACGATCACGTCCAGCACCGCCCCGCGCACGCAGGTCACGAACTTGGCCTGCCCGGGCGGCACGTCGGCGAAGTGGATCCCGCGCACCACGTCCCGGGCGGAGACCGACAGGTTCGCCTGCCGCAGGTCCAGCGGGTGGCCGACCGCCTCGGCCAGGTGGTCGTACCGGTACCACTCCATGAACAGCCCGCGCGGGTCGCCGAACTGCGGCGACTCGATCCGCCAGGCGCCCTCGATGGAGAGTTGCTCGATCTTCAACGCTTCGTCCGTCCTCGGTCGGTTGCGCCCGCTCAGTCAGCGGAGCTGAGCAGGCCCATCAGGTACTTGCCGTAGCCGCTCTTGAGCAGCGGCCCGGCCAGGGCGGCGAGCTGGTCGTCGGTGATGAACCCGGACCGCCAGGCGGCCTCCTCGACGCAGCCGATCTTCAGGCCCTGGCGCTGCTCGATCACCCGCACGTACTCCGAGGCCTGCACCAGCGAGTCGAAGGTGCCGGTGTCCAGCCAGGCCGTGCCGCGGTCGAGCACCGAGACGGTCAGCTCGCCCATCTCCAGGTAGGTCGCGTTCACGCTGGTGATCTCCAGCTCGCCCCGGGCGCTCGGCTTGAGGTCCTTGGCTATGGCGACGACCCGGTTGTCGTAGAAGTACAGGCCCGGCACGGCGAACTTCGAGCGCGGTCTGGCCGGCTTCTCCTCGATCGAGATGGCGTGGCCGTCCGCGTCGAACTCCACCACGCCGTACTCGCTCGGGTTGGCCACCTGGTGCGCGTAGACCAGGCCGCCGCGCACGGTGGTGTTGGCCCGCAGCTGGGCGCCGAGGCCGACCCCGTGGAAGATATTGTCGCCGAGCACCAGCGCGACCGAGCCGTCGCCGATGAACTCCTCGCCGAGCAGGAAAGCCTGGGCCAGGCCGTCCGGGCGTTCCTGGACCACGTAGCTCAGCTCCAGCCCGAGGCCGGAGCCGTCGCCGAGCAGGCGCTGGAACGCCGACTGGTCCTCGGGCGTGGTGATGACCAGGATTTCGCGTATCCCGGCCATGATCAAGGTGGACAGCGGATAGTAGATCATCGGTTTGTCGAACACCGGCATCAGCTGCTTGGAGACGGCTTTGGTGATCGGCCACAGCCGTGATCCGGTGCCCCCGGCCAGTATGATTCCACGCATAATGGCAAAGCTTAGAGGGTGCGTCGTCGGGCATGCCACTTTGGTTGGTCTCGCGTCGGGATGACGGCACTATAGTTCTGAAACTATGCGCGTACTCGTCACCGGCGCCGCCGGCATGCTTGGCACAGACCTCTGCATCGTTCTCGCGGAAACCGCGGGCACCGAATTCACCGCGCTCGACCGCGGCGCGTTGGACATCACCGACCCGGACGCCGCGGCCGCCGCCGTCGCCGGGCACGACCTGGTGGTCAACTGCGCGGCGTGGACGAACGTGGACCTGGCCGAGACCGAGGAGGAGCAGGCCACCGCGATCAACGGCACCGGTCCGCGCAACCTGGCCGCGGCCTGCGCGGGCGCCGGGGCCCGGTTCCTGCAGCCGTCCACGGACTACGTCTTCCCCGGCGACGCGACCGCGCCGATCCCCGAGGACACGCCGACCGCGCCGCTCAACGCCTACGGCCGGAGCAAGCTGGCCGGGGAGCAGGCCGTGCTGGAGCTGCTGCCGGAGACCGGGTACGTGGTGCGCACCGCGTGGCTGTACGGCGCGCACGGGCCGAACTTCGTGGCCACCATGCTGCGCCTGGCCGGCGAGCGGGACACCCTGGACGTGGTCGACGACCAGGTCGGCCAGCCCACCTCGACCGCGGCCCTGGCCCGGCAGCTGGTCCTGCTCGGCCGGGCCGCGCTGGCCGGCCGCGCCCCGGCCGGGGTCTACCACGGCACCGCGGCCGGGCAGACCTCCTGGCACGGCCTGGCCGCCGCCGCGTTCGAGCTGGCCGGGCTGGACCCGGCCCGGGTGCGCCCGACCACCTCGGCCGCGTTCGTGCGCCCGGCCAAGCGGCCCGGCTACAGCGTGCTGGCGCACGGCGGCTGGCAGCGGGCGGGCCTGGAGCCGATGGCGGACTGGCACGAGGAACTGACCGCCGCGTTCAAGTCCGGGGTCTTCTAGAACCACGGCACTAGATCGGCGAGCTGCCCGCGTCCGCCGCGGGCAGGATCACCACGCTGATCAGCAGGCCGGGATGCCGGTGCGCGTAGGCGGTCACCGCCCCGGCCACGTCCTGGTTCGCCAGCACGATCCGCACCCGGCCGGAGTGCGTGGTGATCCCGTCGAGCAGGAGGCCGAGGTCGGCCTGGAAGACCTTGCCGCCCGGGTCGGCGGCGGCCGAGTCGATGTCGTCGAGATTGGTGAACGCCAGGGTGCCGAGCAGCTCGGTCCTCGCCTCCTGGTGGTTCAGCGCCCCGACCAGGCGGCTGAGCCGGTAGTCGTAGTAGCCGACGTTCGAGGTGGCCACCAGGGTCTGCACGCCGTCGGTGAGCAGGCCGCGCTGGGCCAGGGCCGCGAGTACCGGCTCGTCCGGGTACTGCACGTGGCCCGTGGACCAGTAGCCGAGCCAGGCGGGCTCGGACGCCGAGGGCGCGTGCGAGCCGCTGACGTTGACCGAACCGAGGGCCAGCACCGCGACGGCCAGCGCGGCGCTCGGCAGGAAGGCGCTGTGGATCAGCCGGGCCGACAACCGTTCCGGGGCCTGCGCGCGCGGGGTGACCTTGCGGACCGGCTTCAGGAACAGCGTGCAGGAGCTGATCCCGAGCAGGCACAGCAGGAACAGGACGTAGACAAGCTTCTCCGCGTAATACGACGTGTTGATCACACCGCCGCCCTGAACGACCACCAGCGCGGCCAATCCGGCCAGGCACAGCACCAGGTTCACGGACGTCATCCGCCACGTCGGCGACCTGCGCCCGACCCGGGTGAACTGGCTGGCCAGCACGATTAGGAACAGCGCGGCGAGCAGTTCGCGGCTGATGTCCGACTTGGCCCCGGGCGCGCCGGCCTGCGCCTGGGCGCTGAACGAGGTGGTCTCCACGATCACCATCGGCAGGGCCGCGATCGGGATGGTCACCACGGCCAGCAGCGACGCGAACCGCCGGTGCCGGCGCAGCCGCCGCCGGTAGACCACGAACCCGACCAGCAGCGCCGGCAGGATCATCACCAGGAACGCGTAGTACACGTAGGAGAGTGCGATCACGGCTGCCGCGGTGAGCAGGAGCTGGTCCGGGATCTGCCGCGGCGCGCGCATGACCACCGCGGTCAGCATGGCCACCAGGGCCAGCCCGACCACTTCGGCGACGTCGGCCGTGCGGAAGACGAAGCCGAGCGGCCCGAACGCGGCCAGGCCCAGCACGACCGCGCAGACCAGGGCCTCATGCCAGCCGCGCAGCCGCGGCCCGGCCAGCCAGCGGGCCGACCAGCCGACGGCCAGCACCAGGAAGGCGTACCCGACCATGGTCTCGACGAAGAACCGGTTGTACTCGGCCACGCCGTTGCCGCTCTGGGTGGTCGAGCGGGCGAAGACGTCGGTGAGCACGTACAGCAGGTGGGCACCCTGCGGGTAGATCAGCTGCGACGGGCTGCCGACGAACGGGAAGGCCACCGAAGAACGCAGGAAGCCGTAGCCGCCGTTGCTGTGGATCGCGTCGTAGAACCCGAAGTGGGTGATCTCGTCTTCCAGCGGGGTGGTGAACGCGAACCGCTGGATCGGGGTCAACCGGGCGATCGGCTGGTAGAGCTTGACGAACGTGAACACCGACACGCTCAGCAACAGCAGGTCGCTGCCTTTGACCCCGCGCGGTATCTGGAACTCGCGCCCGGAGAGCGCGGCGGCTGTCGCGATCAGCGACAGGTAGCTGCCGGCTGTTGCGACCGGATCCAGGTGCCAGGGCCAGACCGAGTAGAGCAGGGCCAGCGCGAGCACCGCGCCGAGCATTGTGAGCAGGGCGAACATCAGCCGGTCCAGCAGCATGGTGCCCGCGCGCAGCGCTCCCGCGGTGAACACCAGCATGGCCGGCGGCAGTATCCAGGCGGCGTGCACCGAGGTGGCCGCGGCCGGTCCGAGCCAGGAGGCGGCCAGGATCACGGTGAACCGGAGTGCCGGGTGGTGGTCCAGCGGCCACCGCCGTTCATTCCTTGAGCCGAAAGTCGAACGGGGATCGCTGTTCGGCGAGGTCAGTAGCATGAGGTGTGCCTTAGCTTCTCTCAACCGCCAAGACGCCCGGCGGCCACTGAGGTGGCCGGCCGTCAGCAGGCGCCTGGTCCGTCCCCGCCGACCCTAGTAGGCGGTTCGGTACGGTTTTGGAGCAGTCGGTCACACCCTTGCCCCTGTTCTGCTACAGATTCGTCTTGGCCCGATATTCGGCGCCGCCGGGCAGGTACTCCAGGTTCGCGCGGTTGGTGAGCCCGTTCAGCAGACCACGGACGAACGCCGGGACGTGCGTGCGCCGCTTGGGTTCGAACAAGGCGGTGTTGACGAGCCAGCGGCCCATGAACAGCGCGTTCGTCAGGCCGAAGCCGGGCTGGCGCAGGCCCTGCTCGCGAATCAGGATCATGCCGTTGCGCGCGGTCCAGTAGTGCCGCCAGGCCGGGTAGTGGGTGACCCGCACGGTCAGGCCCAGCACCTTGTGCTCCCGCCCGTCGCCGATCGAGTGCGGCAGGACCAGCGACTTGTCCCGGACCACGCGGACCCCGGCCCGGCGCAGCCGCAGGCAGAAGTCGACGTCCACGTAGTCCACGAAGAAGTCCTCACGGAACGCGGGCACCAGGTCGAAGCAACTGCGCCGCACGATCATCCCCGAGGTGATCACGGCGTACCGGTTGGAGACCTCCTTGTGCAGCCCGGCCAGCGACTCGTACGCGCTCCCGCTGCCGGCCTCCACCGCCGCCGGGCCGACCACGCCGATGCTCGGGTCGTCCAGATGGGTGATCAGACCGTGCACGAGCTCGGGCGGCAGGATCGAGTCCTGGTCCAGGAACAGCACCGCCGCGGTATCGTCCGGCAGCGCGGCCACGCCGAGGTTCAGCGCGGCGGCCACGCCCAGGTTGCGCCCGGACCGCAGGACGGTGACCCGAGGGTCGTCCAGCTTCTCGGCCATCGAACTGGCATCGGCCGGGGTGTTGTCCGCCACGATCACCGCGGCGCAGGTCAGCAGGGCGGCCTCGACCACCGCGGCGAGTCGCTCGTCCGGGTGATACGCGGTGAGCACAGCGGCGATCGGCAGGATGGTCGTCGCGGCGGCGGGCGCCGTCGCCGGCGGCCCGGCGGGTCCCGGATCGGCCATGGTCATGATGCGGTGCTCCCGGAGTGCTCAAGGGGTAGGGACGGCGCGCCTGCCGGTGCCGCGGCCTTGCTGCCGGTCGCCTGCACCACGACCACCGCCATCGCGGCCGCGGCCAGCAGCGGGCCGGACACCGTCACGCTCGCGGCGGTGGTCAGCAGGCTGTGCGACAGCAGGTCGGCCGGGACGATCGCCGCGACGCCCAGGCACCAGGCGATCAGTACCATGCGGTGGCGCCCGAGCGCCAGCAGCGCCGACTGCAGGACGAAGGCGAGCATCAGGAACATGGTCCCGGCCGCCAGGGTGGCCAGGAACGAGCCGGGCAGCGGAGCCTTGGCCCGCAGGACGTCCCGCAGCACCCAGGGCCCCAGGACGTAGGACACGGCGATCCCGGCCGCCCCCGCGGCCAGGCAGAACATCACCAGCGTCCGGGTGCGCCGGCGCACCTCGGCCAGGTCCCCGCGGATCGCCGCGGCGGCCAGCTTGGGCAGCAGCGGCGCCTGCATCGGGAACAGGGCCAGCAGGGCGATCCCGGCCAGGCCGAACGCGGTGGACACGGCCGAGGTCGGCAGCGCCAGCGCGGGGTCGGCGCCGTAGCCGGAGGAGACCAGCAGCCGCGCCGCGTTCATGATCACCTGGCTGGCCAGGGTGGCCAGGGTCAGCAGGACCAGGTTCGACGCGGCCCGGCCGGTGCTCTCCTCGGCCGGGTTGAACTCCGGCGGCCGGCTCGCATCTTCACTATTCCGGGTGATCTGCGCGCCAGGCCGGGCCAGGGCGCGTCCCTGGGCGCGGGCGGCCCGGCGGTCGGTGATCCGCAGCCCGACCACCCCGGCCAGGGCCGCGAACGCGGGCCCGAGGGCGAAGAAGAGGCCGAACAACAGCGCCGAACTGGAACCCAGGGCCAACAGGATCAGGCTCGGCACCAGCCGGGAGGTGCCCTGCACGATCAGCACGATCGCATAGAGCTGGAAATCCTGGCGGCCGGAAAGCAGACCGCAGACCAGGAACTGCACCCAGGTCCCGCCGAGCCCGATGATGAGCTCAACCAGCAGGTACCACCGGCCGTGCAGATACTGGTCGACCAGGTAGGGCGACAACGCGCCGACCACGACCACGGTCCCCACGCTCAACCAAGCGCCCTGCCGGAACTGCTTGCGCACCACCGAGGCCGGGGAGACACCCACCGCGATCGACCGGCTGACCTGCCGGGTCATCTCCTGCTCCAGCCCGGCCATGACGCCGGTGCCGATCAGCCCGAGCAGACCGTAGAGGCTGCTGAGCGCGATGACGTCGGCCCCCGACACGTGCGGGTTGACCACTGCCAGGAACGCCGACATCGCCGCCGCCGACAACGCGAGCCCGACGGACAACAGAACCGTCGGGTGGCGCAAGCGTTGCAGCAGCTGCCCCGGCCTCATCCGGACCGCCGACGGCTGGTCTGATTAGTGACGCTCATGGTCCGGCGATACTATCGCAGCCGAAACGCGCCGGATAAGACAGACCGCGGCGCGCACGCCCACGCCTCGCCCAGGAGCTGTTTTCGCCATGACCGCCCCCTCACCTGTCGTCGTGGGTGTCAATGTCTCCGCGCTTCTCACCGCCTACCACCCCGACGAGCGGCTGCTCGCGGTGGTCGAGTCGGCCCTGGCCAGCTGCGCCCGGGTGATCGTGGCGGACAACACCCCGAGCGGCTCGGTCAGCCTGGCCGGCAAGCTCGACGACCCGCGGGTCACGGTCCTGTCCATCGGCTGCAACCTCGGCCTCGGCGGCGCGCTCAACCTGGCCGCCCGGGAACTGCCGGCCGACACCGCGGCGGTCCTGCTGATGGACCAGGACTCGGTCCTGCCGGAGGGTCTGGTCGAGGGCCTGGCCGCCCACCTGGCCGACCCGACCATCGGCATCGCCGCCCCGACTCCCTGGGACGCGGTGCACGAGACCCACCACAACACCTTCGCCGGACTGCACTCGCAGGTCTCCGACCGCCGGGCCGTGATCACCTCCGGCATGCTGGTCCGGCGCACCTTCATCGACCAGTTCCCGTTCCGCGAGGACCTGTTCAACGACTTCGTGGACATCGCGTTCTGCGTCAAGGTGCGCGAGACCGGCGCCCGGATCGTCCAGGACCTGTCCCTGCTGCTGCCGCACTCGATGGGCGACCGGCGCGAACACCGGCTCGGCCCGGTCAAGGTCCTGGTGACGCACTACCCGGCCTTCCGGCACTACTGGATCGCCCGCAACGGACTGGTACTGAACTGGGACAACATCCGGCGCCACCCGCTCTCGCACGGCTCGACGATCATCTTCCTGGCCCGCAAGCTCACCGCGACCACGCTGTGGGAGCCGAAGCGGCGCACCCACGTCCCGGCCCTGCTGCGCGGAATCCGGGACGGCCTGCTGCGCCGGGTCTCGCGCCAGTACCTCCCGGCCGGCACCCGCTACGCGGGCGTGATCGACGGCTCGGCCGAGACGCCGACCTCGGCCGCGACCGGCTCGGCCGGACCGCGCGACGCGGACGGCGCCGTCATCCAGCAGTAGAGCCCGACCACGGCCACGCAGCCCAGGACGCACAGGGCCAGCGGCGCGAGCACCCCCTCCGGCGGCGTCCACTTGCCGTGCAACGGAGTCAGGTGCATCGGGAACACGTCCGGCTGGACCCCGCGGTCGAACCGGACCATGGTGAACCACAGCGCCACGAACTGGAACGGGACCAGCAGCACGGCGCAGAACCGGGCCAGCTGCGCCTGCCGCCGGTCGCCCAGGATCCCGGCCTCGCCCAGCAGGTACCCGGCCAGCAGCGGCGCGCCGGCGATGAACGGCAGCGCGTAACGGCCCTGGGACAGGTACCAGCCGTGCCGGATCGCGTTGACGTCCGGGACGGCCAGGATGAAGAACGAACCGAGCACGATCGCGGCCAGCTGCACCCGCCGGCGCCGGTCCAGACAGGCCAGCCCGAGCAGCACGGCGCACCCGGCCGCCGCGTACCAGACGTAGAAGTAGATCTGCGGCTGCGCCACGTTCCCGTACGAGGTCAGCCCGACCATGCCCTGCGCGTAGAACGGCAGCCGGTCCCACAGCGTCTGCGCGACCACCTGGGTCGGCGAGAGCACCCCGGAGGGCGCGGGCCCGGTGTCGAAGTCGAGCGCGGGCGCCGCCTCCCGCCAGTAGAGCCCGAACAGCACGCCGACCATCGCGAGCCCGGTCCCGGCCCACAGCAGCCGGTTGCGCGCCAGCGCCCGGAGCCGGCTCGCCCGCAACTGCTCCCGGGACAGGCCGAGCGCCGTCACGCACAGGATCGCGAACAGCCAGCCCAGGCCGAACCCGCGGAACACCGCCAACCCGGCCGCCGAACCCCCGGCCAGCCCGACGGTCCACCGGTTCACCCGCCCGGCCTCGACCATCGCGACCAGCGCCACCCACAGCGTCACCGCCACCGCGATCTCCGGCCCGGCCGGATTGACCGCCCCGGCCAGGCCCAGGGTCACCGGCGAGAGCGTGACCAGCAGGCCGGTCAGCAGCCGCCGGCCGTGCCGCAGACTCGCCGCCACCGCGAAGGCGCAGGCCAGCACGGCCGCCATGAACACGGCCGTCAGCAACCGGGCCGTGATGATGCCCTTGAAGTCCGGCCAGAAGTAGATCGGCCACCCGCAGAGCCAGTAGTACGCGGGGGAGTAGAACGCCGCGTTCGTCTTGGTCCGGGCGTACTGGTGCTCGCTGCCGGGCACCGACCCGGCCCGCGCGGCGCACCCGGCCGAACGCTCCGGATGCCAGCGGAAACAGCCGATGTCCGGCGGGCTCAGGCTCAGCGGCGCGTACTGCTCGCCGTCCGGGCTGACGATCTGGCCGTCGACCGCGCCGTAGGCCCGCACGACGTGCTGGAGCTCGTCCGGCGGGCCGTCGTAGGGCAGGGCCAGCGACCAGGCCGCGCCGATCAGGAACAGGCCGAGGAAGGCCGCCAGCCAGGTACCGGCCACCCGCGGCGTCAGGACGGAACTGGCACGCGGCGCGAAGAGCATGATCACACGCTAGGCGCCGGTCCGGGCCGGGGCCGGGCAACCTCGCCGCGCCGCGGCCCGGGCCGCCGCCGATCGGGGGAACAGCGGCCGCAATGGCCTACGGTGCAGGTGGAAAATGGTTTGCCGGGCCCGGCCGGCTCGTGGCAGGGTTGAGTCATCCGGCCGCACCGCGGCCCGAGTATCGGAGTGATCGCCCTCCATGCTGCTCTGAGGACCCGCTGAGCCCACGGCTCTGAAGCAGAGGCCGCCGTCGTGAACGGCCGGCCCAGAGTGCTTCGTCTGCGGTCCTCCGACTGACGGCTTGTGGTCGCGACACTCCTTTTCCGTGTCCGGCACGTCTGGCTCCTCCAGCGTGTCCGGCGGCGGCCTGCCGCGCCGCCCGCACCCCCGCGTCGACGAAACCGCCCTCCGCCGTGTGTCTCAGCCTTCTGGCTCACCCTGCCCGTCCCGGCCGAAGGAAGTGATCGCATGACCACCACCCACCTGAAAACCCGCACCCCCGCGAAGACCCGCGCCTACCTCAAGGCCCGGGGCCTGAGCCACCACTACGACGGCGAGCTGCTGTTCAGCGGCGTCGACTTCGTGCTCAACCCGGGCGAGCGGGTCGGGCTGGTCGGGCCCAACGGCGTCGGCAAGTCGACCCTGCTGGCGCTGCTGACCGGGCGGCTCGAGCCGGTGTCCGGGGTGGTGACCGCGGCGCCGGGCACCCGGATCGGCTGGTTCGAACAGCAGGCCCCTGATCCGGACGCGACCGTCGGGGACCGGCTGGCCGAGGGGCTCGGCGAGATCGGCGCCCTGGCCGACCGGCTGCATGAGATCGAGCAGGCGCTGACCGGCCAGGGCGATGACGTGGAACTCGACGAATACGGCGACCTGCAGGAGCGCTGGACGGCGCTGCGCGGGTGGACCGCGCAGTCCCGGCAGAGCCGGGTCCGGACCGAACTGGGCCTGGACCACCTCGCCGACGACACCCCGCTGTCGCAGATCAGCGGCGGCGAGCAGGCCCGGCTGACCCTGGCCGGGCTGCTGCAGGCCGAGCCCGACGTCCTGGTGCTCGACGAGCCGACCAACCACCTCGATACTCAGGGTATCGCGTGGCTCGGCCGGTATCTGGCCGGGTTCCGCGGCGGGGTGCTCATGGTCACGCACGACCGTGCGCTGCTGGACGACGCGGTGACCAGGATCATCGAACTCGACGGTATCCACGACGAGCCGCAGCACTACGAGGGCGGATACACGGCGTACCACGAGGAGAAGGCCCGGCGCTGGCAGTCGCTGCTGCTGGAGTACGAAGCGCAGGAGAAGTACCGGGAGCGGTTGGCCGCCGACATCGAGGCGACGAAGGGCCATGCGACCTCGGTCGAACTGGCCACGAAGGACTCGACGACGCGCCGGTACGCGAAGAAGGTGGCCAAGAAGGCGAAGGCGCGCGAACGCCGGCTGGAGCGCCAGATCCAGTCGGCCCGGTGGATCGCCCGACCGCAGACCCGTCCGGCGCTCACCCTGGCGTTCTCCGACGAAGCAGAGGCCATTGAATCAGGATCCGCCGAAACCGCGGCATCGCAGGTGTCCGGGATGCCGGAGTCCGGCCGGGTGGTCCTCGCCGCCCGGGAGCTCGGGATCAAGCTGGGCGGGCGCCCGATCCTCGATGCCGTAGACGTGGAAGTCCAGGCGGGCCAACGGATCGCGGTGACCGGCCCGAACGGCGCGGGAAAGACGACGCTCCTGCGCATCCTCGCCGGCGAGCTCGCCCCGGACACCGGACGGTTGGTGGTCTCCACGACGCTCGGCATCCTGCCGCAGACCCACGACGGCCTGCGTACGGAGACGACCGTCGTAGAGTTCTTACGCTCCCGGGTGCCGCTGCATCTCGACGACGCGGAAGCACTCCTGGACGGCTACCTGTTCGGCCCGGACCAGTGGAACGTGCCGATCAGTACCCTGTCGGCCGGCGAGCTGCGCCGGCTGCTGCTGGCCGTACTCGTCAACAGCCGCCAGGAGATCCTGGTGCTCGACGAACCGACGAACTACCTGGACTTCGACGCGCTCGACGTGGTCGAAGAAGCCCTCCGAGCATATAAGGGGATGTTGATCATGGTCACGCACGACCGCTACTTCGCCGACCGGGTCGGCCTGACCCACACCTGGACCCTGGAACACGGCACGGTCCGCGTCGACCGCCAGGCCGGCCGGCGGCAAGCGGAAAACTGATGGCCCGGACCGGAATGGGCTGCGACCGTGGGGTCGTGCGCCCATTCCGGTCCGGACTCACCTGCGACCTGCCCCGATCACGCCCCGCCAGGCGGCCGGACACAGCGGGCAGTGGCCGCCGCGAGCCGTGAGGCAGCCGAGTTGAGCATTGCCGCGACGCTGACCGTCGTCACCGACCACCCGCGGGACGTCGTCGATACACGCTCGGCGGGGCGCACTCACCGGAACCTAGCGCCGCGGCCGGGGACGTTCACTCCTTCCCGGCCGCCGCACTAGGCAGTGTTTGGGAATGTGTCAAGGCCACGGCATGACCGCCGGTTTGTGTTGGTAGGTGCGGCGAGTCTGGTCGGCGCCGAGCATGGGCGCGCCGCACGGGACGGCTCATACTCGGTCGTCTGTGCCGTTGCGTGCGGTGCGGCCAGGCGACGGCGATCACCGGATTCGCGCCTTGAGACATTCCCAGACACTGCCTAGCTCCCGCTGGTCGAGTTGAAGGCCCCGGTCTTGATCTCGTAGATGTTCACCCAGATCGCCAGGATCACCATCACGCTGCCCAGGATGATGCCGGTCATCGCCTGGTTCTTGCCGATCCGGTTGCGGTTGGCCAGGGCGTTGCCGTTGACGCCGAGGATGATCGCGGTGGCGGCCAGGACCACGTTCAGGAACGGGATGATCAGCCCCGGCACGCTGACCAGGGCCAGCACCATCGCCCAGGTGGCCTTCAGGTTGCGCGGCGGAGCGTAGCCGGCCCGGCCGGTGGCCACCGCGTACGGGTTCGGCTGGCCGTAGGGCGGCCGCTGCTGGTTCGCCGGGTGCTGCACGCCGAACGGCGGCGGCGTGGCGACCACGGGCCGCGGCGGGGTGTTGACCACCGGGCGCGGCGGCGGGGTGTTCGGCCGCTGCTGCTGCGGCTGGTACTGCGGCGCGGGCAGCGGAGGGCGGGTCGGGCCCGGCTGCTGCTGCGGGGGCTGCTGCTGGGGCGGGCGGCCGCCGCCCAGGGACCAGTTCGGGCCGCTGCCGCTGCCGCCCTGCACGGCCGGGTTGTTGCCCTGCGGGGCGTTGTTCGGCCAGTTCGGCGGGCGCTGCGGCCCGGCCTGCGGGCGGTTGTGCTGCTGCGGCGGGCCCGGCTGCTGGTACTGCGGCGCGGGCAGCGGCGGCCGGGTCGGGCCCGGGTAGCCCTGCTGCGGGGCGGGCCGCGGCGCGACGTACGGCGGGGGCTGCTGCGGGCGCTGCTGCTGGACCGGCGGCGGGACCGGCGCGCCGCCGCTGGACTCCGCGCTCAGCGCCTCGGTGGCCTGGGCCAGGATCTCCGCCATCACCGCGCTCGGCAGCCAGCCGGTGCCCGGGTCCTCGTCCGGGGACTGCTCCAGCATCAGCGCCAGCCCGGCCGCGTCCGGCCGCCCGGCCGGCTCCTTGGTCAGGCAGCTGCGCAGCGGCTCGGCCAGCGAGGCCGGCAGGGTCTCGTCGAGCACCGGGCCGATCGTGATCGCCCGGCCGTAGAGCTCGTTGACCCCGCCCTTGCCGTACGGGCCGATCCCGGTCGCCGCGAAGTGCAGGATCGCGGCCAGCCCGAACACGTCCGAGCCGGTGCCGAAGTCCCCGGTCAGCAGCTGCTCGGGCGCCATGTAGGGCGGGGAGCCGGCCACCATGCCGGTGCGGGTCAGGCCCTCCTCGGACAGGCCCCGGGCGATCCCGAAGTCGATCACCTTCGGGCCGATCGAGGTCAGCAGGATGTTGTCCGGCTTCAGGTCCCGGTGCACCAGGCCGACCGCGTGGATGTCGGCGACCGCGCGGGCCACGCACAGGCCGAGCTTGCGCACCGCCTCCTCGGGCAGCACCCCGCTGCGGTGCACCGCGTCGCCGACCGAGATGCCGGGGGAGTAGGCCGTGGCCAGCCAGGGGTTGGCCGCCTCCGCGTCGGCGTCGACCACCTCGGCGATGTACGTGCCGCGGACCTGGCGGGCCGCGGAGACCTCGCGGGCGAACCGGGCCCGGAACTCCCGGTCGGTGACCAGGTCGCCGTGGATCGTCTTGATCGCCACGGCCTTCCCGGTGCTCTCGGCCCGGCCCAGGTACACCGTGCCCATGCCGCCCGCCCCCAGGCGCGCCACGATCCGGAACGGCCCTATCCGCGGCGGATCGGTCGGCTTCAGCGGCTTCATCGACTCCCACTCCCCTTGAAAGTGCGTCCTCCAAGACCACTGCGAATTGAATCGCGTTGCACCGACCCTGCGCAACACACAGGAGGTTTGACCGAAAGTTGTTACGCCATCGTCGCCAGAATCTCCCGCACCGTCGCGAGGGTGGTGCCCGGGTGGAGGAACGCGAACCGGGCCACTGTCTCCCCTTCCCAGCTGGTGGGGGTGACGAACGCGATCTGGCCGGCCAGCAGACGCTTCGACCACAGATCATAGTCCTGCGGCGACCAGCCGCGGCGGCGGAAGAGCACCACGGACAGTTCCGGCTCCCGGATCAGCTCCAGATCCGGGTCCGCCCGGACCAGCTGCGCGCTCTCCCGGGCCAGGGTCAGCGCGCTCTCGATCGCGTCGGTGTACGCCCTGGTCCCGTGCACGGCGAAGGAGAACCACAGCGGCAGCCCGCGGGCCCGGCGGGTCAGGTGGTAGGCGTAGTCGGTCGGGTTCCACTCGTCCGGGGCGTCGGTGTGGATCACGTCCAGGTACGAGGCGTCCTGCGTGTGCACCGCCTTCGCCAGATGAGGGTCCTTATAGATCAGCGCGGCGCAGTCGAAGGGGGCGAACAACCACTTGTGCGGGTCCACGACGAACGAGTCCGCGTGCTCGATCCCGTCGTAGAGCCCGCGTACGCTCGGCGCGAACAGCCCGGCCCCGCCGTACGCCCCGTCCACGTGGAACCACAGTCCCGCCTCGGCCGCGACCTCGGCCACCCCGGCCAGGTCGTCCACGATCCCGCCGTTGGTGGTCCCGCTGGTGGCCACCACCCCGATCACCGGCACGCCGTCGCCCGCGTGCGCGGCCAGCGCGGCCCGCAGCGCGGTCCCGGTCAGCCGGTGCTCGGCGGTCGGCACGGCCAGGGGTTCGACCCCGATGATCCGCAGGGTGTTGCCGATCGAGGAGTGCGCCTGGTCGCTGACCGCGATCCGGACCCGGTCGTACGGGCCCAGGCCCAGCCGGCGCCGGGCCGTGTCCCGCGCCACGACCAGCGCGGACAGGTTCCCGGCGGACCCGCCGGTGACGAAGCAGCCGCCCGCCCCGGCCGGGAACCCGGCGAAGTCGGAGATCAGCCGCAGCACCTGGTTCTCCGCCGCGATCGCCCCGGCCGCCTCCAGCCAGGAGATGCCCTGCAGCGAGGCGCAGGAGACCACCATGTCGAACAACAGCGCGGCCTTGGTCGGCGCGGCCGGGATGAAGGACAGGAAGTTCGGGCTGTCGCAGGAGATCACCGCGGTGGCGAGATGATCGGCGTACACGGACAGGACGTGCTCCGGGGAGTGCCCCTCCTCGCCCAGCAGCCCGGTCAGCACCGCGTCCAGTTTCGCCCGGTCTCCCGGGTGGTCCAGCGGTACCGGGTCGAGCTGGAGCCGGTCGCGCATGTAGTCGAAGACCAGGTCGGCCAGGTGGGCGTCGTAGGTGTGCATCCGGTCGGCGGTATCTGAGACGTGCATAGAGCCGAGTATCTCTGGGGGGAGGGGTGTCCGCGAACTGGCTTTGTGGCAGGAGTTTCGTTACTACGCTGCCACTATGCTGCGAAATACTGCTCCAGGCGGCCCAATCGGCGGCCATGGGCAGGACAGCGGACAGACGGGGAGGGTGCAGTGATGAACATGGGGCCGAACGAGGCGGGGACACCGGAATCGGCGGACGAACCCGCGGCGCAGACCGCGGAGGCGAGGGAACAGCCCGCAGTGCCCGAGCAGGCCCGGCGGATTGTGGTGGCCGCGGTGATCGAACGCGACGGGCTGTTCCTGGCCGCCCGCCGGACCGAACCGCCCGCCCTGGCCGGGCGCTGGGAGTTCCCCGGCGGCAAGGTCGAACCGGGCGAGAGCGAGGCCGAGGCCCTGGTCCGCGAGTGCCGCGAGGAACTCGGCGTGCTGGTCGCGGTCGGCCCGGCGGTCGGGCCCGAATACACCGTCGGCTCCCTGACCGTGCACACCTACCGGGCCGAACTGCTCTCCGGCGAACCGCAGCCGGTGGAGTGCCACGACGCCCTGCGCTGGCTGCGGCCGGGCGAGAGCGCGGTCCGGGAACTACCCTGGCTGGACGGGGACTACGTGATTCTGGACGCTTTGGAGCATTCGGCCGGATAAGTCCTGCAATGGCCTCCACCTGAGTGGCCTAAATCACTTTGACCGTCATATAAATCACCTGGCATTGGGAAGGACAGGGGCATACCCCGTCCCCGTCCGACCAGCCGCCAGGATCCCCAGATGACCCCGCCGACCGATTCCGCCGCCCGCGGCCCGGCCCTGCCCGAGTCCGGCGCGGGCGCCGCCGGGAGCCGGGCGGCGGACCGGGGCGCGGCCTGGTTCCGGCCGTCGGGCCCGGGCCCGGTCGCGGCGGCCGCCCCGGTGCTCGGGATGGCCCGCTCCGGGGAGAACCTGCCGGGCGAACCCTGGTCCGGCGCGCCGATCGTCCCGGCCCACCCGGCCGATGTGGCGGACGTGGCGCAGGCGACCGCCTCGGCCCCGCCCGCCGCCCGGCCGGCCGCTCCCGCCGACGCCTCCGGGCCCGCGGCCGACGGCGCCGCGTTCGGCCTCGGCACGCGCCACCCCCGGCCGATCGAGCCGATCGGCGCGGCCGGCGGACTGCTCGACCTGATCCGGATCGCCACCTTCGTGCTGGACCTGTCCGGGCGGATCGTGGTCTGGTCCCCGTCGGCCGAACGGATGACCGGCCGCCCGGCCGCCCGGATGCTCGGCGCGCCGGTCGCCGAGATCTTCCCGGCCGACCTGGCCGGACACGCCCGCGAGCTGTTCCACCGGGTGTCCGGGCGGACCGGCTGGATCGGCGTGCTGCCGGTGCGCCACCGCGACGGCCGGGTCTTCGACGTCGGGTTCCGCGCCTCCACCCAGCACTTCCCCGGCGGCGTGGACCTGGTCCAGGTGGTGGCCACCGACGCCCAGGACCTGCGCCGGGTCGAGCGCAACCGGCTGGCCATCCTCAACAGCGCCAACAGCCGGATCGGGACCAGCCTGGAGATGGAGCGCACCGCGGCCGAACTGGCCGAGGTCGCGGTGCCCCGGTTCGCCGACCGGATCCAGGTCCGGCTGCTCGAATCGGTCCAGGACCCGGCCTTCCCGGTGGACCGGCAGTCGCCCGACCAGCCGATCCGGCTGCGCCGGACGGTGGTGCACGCGGCCGGACGGGACGAGGCCGTGATCGCCGGGCCCGCCCGCAGCGTCGCCGTGCAGCCCGGCACCCCGCTGCACGCGCTGCTGCTCGGCCCGCGCGCCCGGCTGCTGCCGCCCGCCCCGGACGGCCGCACCGTGATCTCGCCGCAGCTCAGCGCCTGGTCGGCCGCCGACGCCGCCGCGCCTGGGGCGCCCGACACGCCCGCCGCGAGCTCCGCGCCCGCCGACCAAGCCGCGCCTGCCACCGCCCCGGCGCACGGCCACGCCCACTCCACCGCGCATGCCGTCCACAACGCCCGCCGGATCGTCGCCCCCCTGTTCGCCCGCGGCACCCTGCTGGGCCTGGCCACGTTCACCCGCGCGCCCGGCCGCCCGGTCTTCGGCGGCGCCGACCTCGAGGTGGCCGAGGAACTGGCCACCCGCACCGCGCTGTGCATCGAGAACGGCCGGCTCTACCACCGCGAGCGGTCCACCGCGCTGATGCTCCAGCGCTCGCTGCTGCCCGAGCGGATCCCGCACATCGACGCGGTCGAGGTGGCCTTCCGCTACCGGCCCGGACCGATCGGCGCCGAGGTGGGCGGGGACTGGTTCGACGTGATCGCGCTGCCCGGCAACCGGGTCGGGTTCGTGGTCGGCGACGTGATGGGCAGCGGGCTGCGCGCGGCCGGCACGATGGGCCAGTTCCGCACCGCCGTGCGCACCCTGGCCCAGCTGGACCTGAGCCCGGCCGCGGTCCTGCGCGAACTGGACCAGCTGGCCCAGTCGATGAGCGAGTCGCACATCGCCACCTGCGTCTACGCCGTGTACGACCCGGTCGACGGGCACTGCCTGGCCGCCGCCGCCGGCCACCTGCCGCCGCTGCTGATCCGCCCGCAGGGCGCGGTCAGCCTGCTCGACCTGCCGGTCGGCGCCCCGCTCGGCGTCGGCACCAACCGGTTCGACGAGCACGAATTCACGGTCGAGCCCGGCAGCACGCTCGCCCTGTACACCGACGGCCTGGTCGAGGACCGCTACCAGGACATCGACGCCGGGCTGGCCGACCTGGTCGCCCTGGTCGGCAAGGCCGAGTACGGGCGCGGCCGGCCCGGCTCGCTCGAGGCCCTGGGCGACCTGGTCTTCCACCAGATGTCCGACCCGCACCGGCTGGACGACGCCACCCTGCTGCTCGCCACCCTCGGCCGACTCCCAGGAGAACGCATGGCCACCTGGACCCTGAACAGCGCGCCGACCATCGCCGCGCAGGGCCGCGCGCTGGTGCGCGACCAGCTCGCCGACTGGCACCTGGACGGCCTGGCCGACACCGCCGAACTGCTGGTCAGCGAGCTGGTCACCAACGCGCTGCGGTACGGCCGGGGCGACATCGGGCTGCGCCTGCTGCGCAACGCGACCTCGCTGGTCTGCGAGATCTCGGACGGGCTGGAGTCGGCGCCGCGCCTGCGCACCGTGCACTACAGCGACGAGGGCGGCCGCGGCCTGTACCTGGTCGACCAGATGTCGCAGCGCTGGGGCACCCGGACGACGAACCACGGCAAGATCGTCTGGTTCGAACTGCCGCTGAGCTGACCCGGCGGGCCCTGAGCCGGGGAGCCCTTCTTCCCGGAGCCGCCCGCGGTTCAGCGCCGGTCCGCCCGGGCGAGCATGCCGTCGAGGACCACATAGCGCCGCAGCCAGGCACCTTCACCTGCGGAATCACACCGACCCCGACACTCCTGCCCCACAAAGCGCCTGGCTGCCCGCCCCACCCGAAACCGGGTGACCCGAGCAGCCAGGCGCGCACCGCTGATCCCTGCCGACAGATCCCTACCGCCGACCCCTACTCCGCCGGGTTCGGCGGCGGCGCGATCGCGGCCACCGGCTTGCGCAGCGGCGTGCCGGACGCGTCCCGGCGCTGGTCCAGCGCGGGCAGGTACACCGGGTTGCCGCCCTCGTCCGCGGCCCGGGCCGGCGCGGCGCCGACCCAGGCGAAGATCAGCTGGTCCTCGCCCTTCAGGAACCGCTGGCAGCGCACGCCGCCGGTGGCCCGGCCCTTGGACGGGTACAGGTGGTACGGCGTCACCTTCGCCGCGCCGGCGTTGCTGCCGGGCAGCGCGCCCGTGGCCCCGGCCACGCTGACCACCACCGCGTCCGCCTCCGGGTCGACCGCGCCGAACGAGAGCACCGTCGCGCCCTCGGCCAGCTTGATCCCGGCCATCCCGCCGGCCGGCCGGCCCTGCGGGCGCACCTGCTCGGCCGAGAACTTCAGCAGCTGCGCGTCGGACGTGACGAACACCAGGTCCTCCTGGCCCGTGCGCAACTCCACCGCGCCGACCACCCGGTCCCCGTCCCGCAGGGTGAGCAGCTCGAACACGTCCTTGTTGGCCGGGTACTCGGAGATCACCCGCTTGACGATGCCCTGCTCCGTGCCCAGCGCCACGCCCTGCGACTCGGCGTCAAGGGTGGCCAGGCACAGCACCTTCTCGTCCGGCTCCAGGTCGATGAACTCGGCCACCGGCGCGCCGCCGGACAGGTTGATCGAGGCCGAGGCCGGCAGCGAGGGCAGTTCCAGCACGTTGAGCCGGATCATCTGGCCCTGCGAGGTCACCGCCGCGATCTCGCCCCGGGTCGTGGTCAGCACGGTCGAACTGATCACGTCGTGCCGGGCCCGGGTCTCGTCCCCGGCCGGCGGCAGGTCCGCGCTGGTCCGGGCGAGCAGGCCGGTGGAGGAGAGCAGCACCAGGCACGGGTCGTCCTCGACCTCCAGCGGCGCGCCGGTCGGCGTCGGCACCTCGCCCGCCTCCAGCAGCACCGTCTTGCGCGCGGTGCCAAACTGCTTGGCCACTATGGCCAGCTCGTCCGAGACGGTCTTGCGCAGCAGGGCGTCGGACTCCAGGATCGCGGTCAGCTCGGCGATCTCCGCGCGCAGCTTCTCCTGCTCAGACTCCAGTTCGATCCGGTCGAACCGGGTCAGCCGGCGCAGCGGGGTGTCCAGGATGTAGTTCGCCTGGATCTCCGAGAGCGAATACTGCGCGATCAACCGCTGCCGCGCGTCCGAGGCGTTCTCCGACGTGCGGATCGTCTGGATCACCGCGTCGATGTTGAGCAGGGCGATCAGCAGGCCGTCGACCAGGTGCATCCGGTCCGTCCGCTTGCGCCGGCGGTACTCGCAGCGCCGGCGGACCACCCCGAACCGGTGGTCGAGGTAGACCTCCAGCAGCTCCTTCAGGCCCAGGGTGAGCGGCTGGCCGTCCACCAGCGCCACGTTGTTGATCCCGAAGGACTCCTCCAGCGGGGTCAGCTTGTAGAGCTGGTCGAGGATCGCCTCGGCGTGGAACCCGGCCTTGACCTCGATCACGATCCGCAGCCCGTTGGCCCGGTCGGTCAGGTCCTTCAGGTCCGCGATGCCCTGGATCCGCTTGGTCTGCACCAGCTCCTTGATCTTCGCGATCACCTTCTCCGGGCCGATGTTGAACGGCAGCTCGGTGATCACGATCCCCTGGCGGCGGTTGGTGATCGCCTCCAGGTGCGCGCTGGCCCGCATCCGGAAGACGCCGCGGCCCTTCTCGTACGCGTCCCGCACCCCGTCCAGGCCGACGATCCGGCCGCCGGTGGGCAGGTCCGGGCCCGGGATGAACTGCATCAGCTCGTCCAGCCCGGCGGTCGGCTTCTTGATCAGGTGCCGGGCCGCCGCGATCACCTCGCCGAGGTTGTGCGGCGGCATGTTCGTGGCCATCCCGACCGCGATCCCGCTGGCCCCGTTGACCAGTAGGTTCGGGAACGCCGCGGGGAGCACGTCCGGCTCGTTCTCCTGGCCGTCGTAGTTCGGCCGGAAGTCGACCGTGTCCTCGTCGATGTCCGCGGTCATCAGGATCGAGGCCGGGGTCAGCCGGGACTCGGTGTACCGCATCGCGGCCGGCGGGTCGTCGTTGCCCAGCGAGCCGAAGTTGCCGTGCCCGTCGACCAGCGGCACCCGCATCGAGAACGGCTGGGCCAGCCGGACCAGGGTGTCGTAGATCGCCTGGTCCCCGTGCGGGTGCAGCCGGCCCATCACCTCCCCGACCACGCGCGCGCACTTGACGAAGCCGCGGTCCGGGCGCAGCCCCATCTCGTTCATCTGGTAGAGGATCCGCCGGTGCACCGGCTTGAGGCCGTCCCGAGCGTCCGGCAGTGCCCGGGAGTAGATCACCGAGTAGGAGTATTCCAAGTACGAGTTGGACATCTCCTCGGTCACGTCGATATCGACGATCCGCTCCTCGTAGGGTTCGTCGATATCCTGTGTGCCGCTGCGCCGCGCCATGACTGGTGTGCTCCTGCTCGTCGGGACGGTGAACAGACCCATTGTGCCGCCTCTTGCCGACAATCTTCGCCGGAGGCGGGAAACCGGCTCCACTATGCGAGGATTGGAGCCATGCCGAATCGCACTGACGCCGACTCCTTCGATCCGAAACTGCGCGCCGCCATCGAAGCCAGCGGTTACTACCCGGCACTGGTCAGCGAGGCGATCGAGAACGCGCTGGGCGGCGAACCGGTGATCAGCCACCTGGTACACCAGGAGACGACGTTCGACGTCGAGGAGATCCGCCGGCACGTGACCGTGCTCGCGCTCACCGAGCACCGCCTCGTCATCGGCCATACGGATGAACACGGGACCGAACCCGAACTCGACGGGGTGGACTCCTCGGTCAAGGCCTACGCCTCGACCTCCACCGAGACGGTCCGGCTGGACCGGGTCAGCACTGTGGTGGTCACCCGCGTGGTCGACGACCCGGCCAAGCACGTGCGCGGCGCCCTGCCGCGCGAGGTGGTGCTGACCATCGGCTGGGGCGCGGTCGGCCGGGTGGACCTGGAACCGGCCACCTGCGGCGACCCGCACTGCGAGGCCGACCACGGGTACACCGGCACGATCACCGGCGACGACCTGGCCCTGCGGGTGTCCATGGGCGCCGACGGCGAGGAGGCGGTGGTCAGCACCCTGGCCTTCGCCAGCGCCCTGGCCGCGGCCTCGGTGGCCCGCAACACCAGGGATCTGGGTTAGCGGCCGCATGGACGACACCCGGCGGTCCCTGCGGTACTCCTTCGACTTCCCGGACTACCACGGCGGCTCGCTGCGCGACGTCCTGCCCGTGATCGGCGCCGCCCTCGGCGTCGACCCCTACGAATCCGGTCCGGCCGCGCCCGGCGGCCCGGACCAGGCCTCTGCCGCCGCCCGGGTACGTCCGGACGGCTACGACCCGGAGGAGACCGACCGGCGCGAGCCGCCCTGGTCCTTCCAGCCGGTCCGCCGGGCCTGCCTGTTCCTGATCGACGGGATGGGCCGGGAGCTGATCGCGCGCAACCCGGACACCGCCCCCTACCTGGCCGGGCTGCTGGCCGGGACGTCCGGGCTGGTCGGCCCGGAGGGCACCGGGCGCACGCTCAGCGCCGGGTTCCCGTCCACCACCTCCACCTCGCTCAGCTCCTTCGGCACCGGCCTGCCGCCGGGCGCACACGGGATGCTCGGCTACAAGCTGCGGGTGCCGGAACTGGGCCGGCTGATGAACTTCCTGCGCTGGGACCAGCCGGTGGACCCGCTGGTCTGGCAGCCGCGGGAGACCATGTTCGAACGCTTCGAACGGGCCGGGGTCTCGGTCACCCACGTGTCCGAGCCGCGGTTCGCCGACACCGGGCTGACCCGCTCGGTCTTCCGCGGCGCGCGCTTCTCCGGCGCCGAACCGGGCGACGAGCGCGCGGTGCGGGCCCTGGAACTGCTCGAACACGGCGACCGCGAGCTGGTCTACCTGTACTACCGGGACCTGGACTTCGCCGGCCACCACACCGGGGTCGACTCGGACGGCTGGCGCGAGCAGCTGGCCTACGTCGACTCCCTGGTCCGCTGGCTGGCGGAGCGGCTGCCGCCGGACTGCGCGCTCTACGTCACGGCCGACCACGGGATGGTCGACGTGCCCGCGGAGCACAAGATCGACATGGACACCGACTGGGAGCTGCGGGCCGGGGTCGCCCTGCTCGGCGGCGAGGCCCGGGCCCGGCACCTCTACGCCCAGCCCGGCGCGGCCCGGGACGTGCTGGCCATCTGGTCCGAACGGCTGGAGGGGGTGGCCGAGGTGCGTTCGCGCGAGCGGGCGATCGCCGAGGGCTGGTTCGGCGCGCAGGTGTCGGACGCGATGGCCCCGCGGATCGGGGACGTGGTCGTGGCGATGCGCGAGGACTGGGCGATCACGGCAACCAAGCGGGAGGCGATCGAGTCCACCTTGGTGGGAATGCACGGTTCGATGACCGGGGCCGAGCAACTCATCCCCCTGCTGGAGGTGCGAGGATGACCACGCTGGCGAACCCGCTGGTCTCGGTTCAGGAGCTGGCCGCGGCGGTGGATGCGGCCTCTGCTTGCGCAGCCGCCGCTGCTGCGAACGGGTCTGACCCGTCGTCGGTTTCGGCCGCGCAGGCCGCGCCGACGTTGCTGGACGTGCGCTGGTTCCTCACCGCCCCGCGCCCGGCCGACGCCGATCCGGGTTCTGCCCCGGCCCCGGCTCCGGTCCCGCCGCGCCCGAGCGGCCTGGACGCCTACCTGGCCGGCCACCTGCCCGGGGCCCGCTTCGTCGACCTGGACACCGACCTGGCCGGACCGGTCGGCCCCGGCACCGGCCGGCACCCGCTGCCGGAGCCGGAAGCGTTCCAGGCCGCCATGCGGGCCGCCGGAGTCGGCGACGGCAGGCCGGTCGTGGTCTACGACGCCGCCGACTCGACCGCGGCCGCCCGCGCCTGGTGGTTGCTGCGCTACTTCGGGCACCAGGACGTGCGCGTGCTCGACGGCGGCTACGCGGCCTGGGCCGCCGCCGGGCAGCCGGTCAGCGCGCCGCTGCCGGACCCCACGGCGGCCGGGCAGGGCGAGCCGGGGGACTTCACCGCCCGCCCCGGACACCTGCCCACGCTCGACGCCGCCGCGGCCGCACAGCTGGCCCGGGACGGCGTGCTGCTCGACGCCCGCGCCGCGGCCCGCTACCGCGGCGAGGTGGAGCCGATCGATCCGGTGGCCGGCCACATCCCCGGCGCGCTGAGCGCGCCGACCTCGGCGAACGTGACCGAGAGCGGGCATTTCCAGCCCGCGGACAAGCTGGTCGCGCGCTTTGCCGGGCTGTTCCCGCGGGAGGGCGCGTTCATCCCTGAGGTCGGCGTCTACTGCGGCTCCGGGGTGACCGCCGCGCACCAGACCCTCGCCCTGACCGTGGCCGGGATCCCCGCTGCGCTCTACGTCGGCTCCTGGTCCGAGTGGGTGGCCGACCCGACCCGGCCGGTGGAGACCGGCCCGGGACCGGCCCGGATCGAGGGCTGAGCCGCCGCGCCGGCCCGGCTCGTCCGCGGCCCGGCAGGCGTTTCTCACGGCATCGCCTTCGCCACCAGATTCCGCGCCGCGATCCCGAACCGGCTCTTCGGGACGAGCAAGCCCGCGCCGGTGCCCACGTTGCGCTGTTTCGGCGCCACCAGCCTGCGGTGCCGCGCCTCGTACCGGCGCAGCGCCTCCGCGTGGTCGGGGTGCTGCGCCAGGGATTCGGCGAGCGTGCGGGCCCCGGCGAGGGCGAGACTGGAGCCGTCGCCGAGCAGCGAGACGCAGGAGGCCGCGTCGCCGACCAGCCCGATCCGGCCGCGTGACCAGGCGGACAGCCGGACCGCGCTGACCGCGTCGAAGTAGAGCTCCTCGGCCGCGCGAACCCGGTCGAGCAGCTCCGGCACCCGCCAGCCGGGCCCGGCACCCCGGCCGACGGCCCCGCCGACGTCCTGCTGCGCGCCCTCCCGCAAACCGCCCGCCTACCGCCCTACAGCAGGCCCTCCAGCCCGCCGAGGTCGATCTCGTCCCGGTGCACGAAGGCATCCGGGTCGTCCATGTCCGCGGCGGTCGGCAGCAGGTCCGGGTGGGCCCACAGCGCGTCCCGGCCCTCCGTGCCCCGCGCGTCGGCCAACGACGCCCACAGACGCGACGCGTCGCGCAGCCGTCGCGGCCGCAGCTCCAACCCGACCAGCGCGGAGAACGTCTGCTCGGCCGGCCCGCCGGAACCGCGGCGGCGCCGGATCGTCTCGCGCAGCGCCGAGGCCGACGGCAGGTGCGGCACGGCGGCCGCGTGCACCACCACGTCCACCCAGCCCTCGGTCAGCGCCAGGATCGTCTCCAGCCGGGCCAGCGCGGCCAGTTGTTCCGGCGAGTCCGGCGCGGTGAACACCAGACCGCCCTCGAACACGCTCTGCAGGTCGGCCAGGCCCTCCGGAGTCTGCGCCGCGCGCATCATCTCCTCGATCCGGCCCTCGTCCACCTTGATCCCGCGGGCGTACGCCTCCACCGCGCCCAGCACGTGCGCCTTGAGCCACGGCACGTGCGCGAACAGCCGGTGGTACGCGGTCTCCCGCAGGGCCAGGTACAGCCGCACGTCGTTGACCGGGATCTCCAGGCCGGCACTGAACGCGGCCACGTTCGCCGGCAGCATCACCGCCTTGCCGTCCGGGCCCAGCGGCAGCCCGATGTCGGCCGAACCGAGCACCTCGGTGGCCAGCTGGGCCAGCGCCGTGCCGACCTGGTGGCCGAACAGCGAGCCGCCCATCTGGCGCAGGATCCCGCCGAGCGAACCGGCCGCGCCGCCGGCCGCCTCGGGCAGGCTGTCCGGCAGCAGGCCCGACATCGCCCCGGTCATCCGCTCGGCCACCGGCTCCACCAGCTGCTTCCACACCGGCAGGGTCTGCTCGATCCACTCCGCCCGGCTCCAGGCCAGCGCCCCGGTGGTCCCGGCCGGCAGCACGGTCACCCCGTCCAGCCAGTGCTCGGCCAGCCGGACCGTGTCCTGCAGCGCGGCCAGCTCCCCGCCGGTCGGCGTCGGGTCCGGCTGCCCGGCCGCGACCGTGCGGGCCACGTCCTGGGCCAGCGGCCAGTTCACCGGGCCCGAGCCGCTGTTCATCAGCGACTGGATCCGGCCCATCATCATCATCAGCACCTGCGGGTCGAAGCCCGGGATCTGCCCGCCGAACTGCGCGGCCAGCCCGGACAGCATCGCCGGGTCGATCTTGCTCGGGTCCAGGTCGCCCAGCGCGCCGAGGCCGCCGAGATCGCCGAGGTTCAGGTCCCCCAGGTTCAGGTCGCCGAGGTTGAGGTTGTTCAGGTTCAGATCGCCCAGATTGAGGTTGCCGAGCGCGCCGAGCAGCCCGGCCAGCGGGTTCGACGGGTCGATCGGCGGGATCTGGCCGCCGGCCCCGGCGCCCTCACCCGGCTGGGGGCCGGCCTTGTCCCGGGCCGTCTTGTCCCGGGCGGCCTGCTCTTGCGCGGCCCGCACCTCGCGCTCCACGTCCGCGCCGAGACCCTCCAGGCCCTTGACCACGTCCTCGAACGGAACGGAGCCCTCGCCCGGGGCGTCCTCGTCGTCCGATGGGAAACTTTCACTCTGGTCGGCCACGTTGCTACCTCTGAATAGTCGGTCGGCGAAGCGGGCACTACCCCTCCACGGTAGACCCGAATCGCGCCACCTTCGAACAGGTGGCCCGTGCGCCGCGGCCGATCATGGAGGATGGTGGCGACCGGGCAACCCGCCCGGCCAACGCCCGTCCTACCGTAATCAACACTGGAGCGTGCCTGTGAGTTCCCGCGAGTACGGCGCGCGGCGTCGTCCCACCCGGCTGGTCGTGGCGGTGACCGGTGCGGCCGGGGGCATCGGGCCCGCGGTGGCGGCCCGGCTGGCGGCCGCCCCCGGGGTGCGCAAGACCGTCGCCCTGGACCGGGAACCGGTGGACATCCCCGAGGTCGGCTACCGCCGGGCGGACATCCGCGACCCCGCGCTGGCCGAGCAGCTCGGCGACGTGGACGTGATCGTGCACACCGACCTGGACACCTCCCTGGACACCGAGGCCGGCGCCCGGACCTCGTGGAACGTGCTCGGCGCGCAGACCGTGCTGACCGCGGCCGCCGCGGCCGGCGTCGGCCGGGTGGTCCTGGTGACCAGCGCGATGGTCTACGGCGCGCTGGCGGACAACCCGGTGCCGCTGTCCGAGGACGCCCCCCTGCGGGCCATCCCGGACGGCTCCCTGGTGGCCGACTACCTCGAGATCGAGCGGCTGGCCGAACTCGCCCCGAAGGCCCACCCCGGCCTCGCGGTGACCGTGCTGCGCCCGGCCGCGCTGGCCGGCCCCGGGGTGGACACTGTGTTCACCCGGCACTTCGAGGCCCCGCGGCTGCTGGTGGTCAAGGACACCGAGCCGTGCTGGCAGTTCTGCCACGTGGACGATCTGGCCTCCGCCCTGGTCCAGGCCGCGGTCGGCCGGGTCGAGGGCCAGGTCAACGTGGCCAGCGACGGCTGGCTGAACCAGCAGCAGGTCGAGGAGCTGTCCGGGCTGCGCCGGATGGAGCTGCCCGAGGCGCTCGCCCTCGGCGCGGCCGAACGGCTGCACCGGCTCCGGCTGACCCCGGCCCCGGCGACCGACCTGCAGTACGTGATGCACCCGTGGGCGGTGTCCACCGAACGGCTCAAGGCCACCGGCTGGGAGCCGAGCTACACGAACACCGAGGCGTTCCAGGAGCTATTGCTCGAAGTGCACGGCCACCACGCCGCCCTGGCCCGCCGGCTGGGCAAGAAGGACGCGGCCACCACCCTCGGCGCGGCCGGCGCGACCGTGGCCCTGGTCGGCACCGCGGCCCTGGTCCGCCGGGCCCGGAAGAAGCGGCGCGGCGCGTAGCCGGGCGGCCCGGGCCGGGCCGGCCGGACGGATGCCGGGCCCGGGCCGCGGATGAGGGAAGATGGACGTGTGACGAGTACCGAGGCGCTCAGGCTGTTCGACGTGCGGGACACCCCCTTGTCCGTGGACGAGGTGATCCGGGCGGTAGCCGACCCCCGGGCCGGCGGCGTCGCGGTGTTCATCGGCATGGTCCGCAACCACGATGCGCACGCCGCACAGGACGCACCCGCCGGGCAGGATGCCCCCGCCGGGCCCGGCGAGCACGCTGCCGATCCCGAGCACGCTCCCGGCTCCGCCGCCGAGACCCTCGTCACCGGTCTGGAGTACGTCGCCCACCCCACCGCCCTGGCCATCCTGCGCGAGACCGCCGAGAAGGTCCTCGCCGAGCACCCGGTCACCGCGCTCGCGGCCGTGCACCGCACCGGCGAGCTCGCCGTCGGGGACCTGGCCGTGGTCTGCGCCGCGTCCAGCGCGCACCGGGCCGAGGCCTTCGCCGCCTGCCGGGAGCTGATCGACACCCTCAAGTCCCGCGTGCCGATCTGGAAACGCGAGCAGTTCGAGGACGGTTCCCACATCTGGGTCGGCTGCTGACTTAGACGAGTTGTTCCGGCTTCTGGCGCCGTGCGCACTCACCCGTCAGGTCAACACGCCAACCGGCAACTCGGCTCAGGCGCCAGAATCCGGAACAACTCGTCTACGATCGGACTCGTGCTCTCGATCTTGGTCTGGTGGGCCATCCCCGTGGCCGCGGTGCTGTTGGCCGGGCTGGTGCTGCTGATTTCCCGGCGGATCCGCGCCCGCCGGGCCGACATGAGCACGCTGGCCCGCTACCAGCGGGCCCGCCGGACGCTGGCCAAGACCCAGCTGCCCGCCCGCCCGCAGACCCAGGTGGTCCGGATCCGCTCCGGCGGCCGTTCCGAATAGGGCAGTCCCGGCTGCAGGGCCCGAGCGCGGTGCACTAGGGTCGGTTTCATGCTGCGCCGAAGGACCATCACCCTCAGTGTCTCCGCCGTTCTGCTGGCGGGCTTCGGGGCGGGGGCCTATCTCCAACCCGTGCCGTACGTCCAGGAGACCCCGGGCCCGACCTTCGACGTGCTCGGCTCCTATCAGGGCACGCCCCTGATCACGGTCAGCGGCCACCAGACCTACCCGACCACCGGCGAGCTGCGGATGGTGACGGTCAGCGTCTCCAACGAGTCCTGGCAGATGCCGATCGGCACCGCGATCCAGGGCTGGTTCAGTTCGCAGCAGTCGATCCTGCCCAAGGAGATCATCTACCCGCCGAACACCACCCAGCAGCAGTCCGACGCGCAGAACGCGCAGGAGTTCTCCGATTCGCAGAACGAGGCGGTGTCGGCCGCGCTGGGCGCGCTGGGGATCAAGCCGACCGGGGTCAGGTCCGAGGTCGCCTCGACCGATCCCGGCGCCCCCGCGGAAGGCAAGCTGCTGCCCGGCGACCAGATCGGCTCGGTCGACGGCACCAAGATCACCGGGACCGCGGACCAGCAGGCCGCCGAGATCCAGAAGATCATCCAGGCGCTGCCGATCGGCGCGAAGGTCACCTTCGGGATCACCCGCAACGGCGCCGCGCAGACCGTGACCACCGGCACGGTCAGCAGCGGGTCGGCCAACGGCAGCAAGCCGGTGGCGATCGTCGGGATCGGGCTGGAGTCGGAGAACGAGTTCCCGTTCTCGGTCGACATCCAGCTCAACGGGATCGGCGGCCCGAGCGCCGGGATGATGTTCGCCCTCGGCATCATCGACAAGATCACCGACCGGAACCTGGCCGGCGGCCGGACCATCGCCGGGACCGGCACGATCGACGGCAACGGCGTGGTCGGCGCCATCGGCGGCATCCAGATGAAGACCCAGGGCGCCCGCCGGGACGGGGCCACCGTCTTCCTGGCCCCGGCCGCCAACTGCGCCGAGGCCAAGGAGAACGTCCCGGCCGGACTCGAACTGGTCAGCGTCTCCACCCTGCAGGACGCCCTCAACGCCCTGGCCGACCTGCGCGCCGGCAAGACCCCGCCGCTCTGCTGAGCCGCTCTGACGCGACCCGTGGGCCGCCGACCCCCGGACATGCCGGTGGGCGGGCAATCGATCTGCCCGCCCACCGGTTTTCTCAGCTCGTGATCTCTTCCAGCTGTCTGTCTTCCTGCTGCCTGTGTTCCTAGCGCGCCCTTACTTCTTCTTCGCGCACACCACGTAGGTCGGCGTCTCGCCGTCAGGCGAGAAGAAGTTCTCCTGGTCGCTGGAGTACTTGTCGCACCCCGAGTCGCTGGTGGTGTTGGTCAGCACGCCGAGGGTGACGTAGTTGGCCAGGCTGTTGGAGCAGTCGACCACGTAGGTCTGCACGTCGTCGCCGGACGGCCGGTAGATGCAGCTGCCCTTCGTCGCGTACCGCAGGTCGTGCTGGCCGTTCGTCGCGGACAGGCAGTACAGGACGCCCGTCCCGTCGCCGTCGCCGGTCTCCTCGAAGTCGTTGTCGTCGTACTGGTACGGCATGCACAGCGCCGCGTCCGCGGTCGGGTCGCCGGTGGTGCCGTCCGACACGATGCCGACGACCTTGCCGTCGGAGTCCGCCGAGGAGCAGTCGACCACGGTCACGTCCAGGTTGTCGTTGTCACCCGCGAGGTTGACGCACTGGCCCTTGGTGTAGGAGGTCGAGCTGAGGTCCGACCCGGAACCCAGGCCCGAGCCCGAGTCCGTGGTGGTGACGTCGTCCGGCGCGGTGGTGGCCGTGCTGTCCGGCGTCGTCGCGCCCGCGGAGGCGCTGGCCAGCGCGGTCTGGGTCGACGTGGACGCGGCCACCGGGGTGGGCTTGGAGCCGCCGCCGCTGAGCACCACGGCCGCGATGATCGCGACGACCACGACCACGGCGCCGATCCCGGCGATCAGCTTGCCGGTGTTGTTCTTCTGTGGCGGGGGCTGCGGGTAGAACCCCTGCTGCGGGTCGCCGTAGCCGCCCTGGGACGGCGGCTGCCCGTACGGCGCGACGGCGCCGTAGGGGGGCTGGTCGTACGGCTGCTGCTGGTCGTACGCCGTGGGCTGGCCGTACGGCATGGTCGGCGACGCGGACAGGCCCTGCGACTGGCCGAACGGGTTGTTCGGGTCCGCGGGCTCGGACAGGCCGCCGTAAGGCGGCTGCGGCTGGCCGTAGGGAGCCTGTCCGTAAGAAGGCGGCTGGCCGTAGTCTGGATTCTGGCCGTACGGCTGCTGCGGCTGCTGGCCGGACGAGGACCACGGCCCGCCATTCGGGTCATAAGGTTCGGACAAGACAACTCCCCCAACGATTATCCAAAACCGGAACGCTAGTTCGTCATGTGGAATACGAAGATAGCGGGTCGGACCCACGCGGTGGAAGGTGAGTGGCCCGCAGCTCAGTCGTGCAGGGTCTGCGCGAGCGCGCGCACGAGCCCCGGAACCAGATCGGGGCCGCTGAGCACGTTGTCGTCGGAGTCCTTCGCCCGCAGCCGCAGCGCGCAGTCACGCGAACCGTCCCGCAGCACGCCGACCGCGATCCGCACCTCCTGCCGCTCCGGATGCGCGGCCACCCAGGCGTCGAGGTCGACTCCGTCCCCGTCCGCCGGCAGTTGCTCCTCCACCGACGGCGGCAGCATGATCCGCTCCAGCACCAGCGCCGCGCCGTGCACCGTACCGGGCCAGGCGAGCGCCGCCAGCGCCTCGTCCAGCGGCTTGCCGCCCGGGAACCCCTCCTGCTCGATCGAGGTGTAAGCCCGCAACGGCCCGATCCGCCCGTCCAGCGCCACCGTCTCCGGCGCCAGCGCGGCGGCCAGCCGGGGCTCGGCCGCGATCAACTCGGCCGTGTCCACCAGCGCGAACAACCGGGGCTCCTGATCCCACCCCTCCTTGGCCACGTGCTGCTCGAGTTCGATCAATGCCTGGGTCAACGCAGCGCTCATACCGCCATTCTCCCCGATCGAAGGGGGTCGTTTCACCCCCGTCGGCAGCTGCGTTTCGTGGTGGCCCGATACCGATTTGCCATTCCCGGCGGGCGCAGCATATGATTAAGGCATACCGACGCGGGGTGGAGCAGCTCGGTAGCTCGCTGGGCTCATAACCCAGAGGTCGCAGGTTCAAATCCTGTCCCCGCTACACAGGTCAGAGGCCCCCCGGGAAACCGGGGGGCCTCTGCTGTTGGGTCTAACCCCTAGTTTGGTGACGAGGCCTCTATTCGCCACCCTCTTCCGGCTCACTCGGGCCAAGTGCCGCGGGAAGGATCAGCTGCGCCATGGCGTCGGCGACCTTCCGATCGTCGTCCTCGCCTCCGTAGACCTCCATGGTGAAGGCCATGGAGGCGTGCCCGACTCGGCGGCTGAGTGCGTTCGTGTCCAAGTTTGCCCGGCGGCAACGAAGCTGTGGCGGGCTTCATGCCGTTTGATGACTGGCAGCCCTGCCTTCAGCGTTTATTACCTCTGGAGGTAACTTTCGCTGCAAGCATATGTAATAATTGCTGCATGAAGCGAGCTGAGGCATTGGCGATCTTGGGCGGGCTGGCATCAGACCAGTACGGCCTGATTACCGCTGCCCTGGCCAAGACGCGCGGAGTGGACGGGGTAACGCTGCTGCGCTTGTGCGATGCAGACCTGTTGGAAAACGTGGGGCGCGGCATCTACCTACTACCAGGCGCGGTCAGGCCGTCGCATCTGGAGATCAGGGTGGCGTGGCTGCGGCTCGATCCGGTGCGCCCGGCCTGGGCGAGAAATGGTCGCGGGAAGAAGGACGGGGTTGTCTCGCACAGTTCAGCGTGCCTGCTCCACGAACTCGGTGATATTCCCACGCCGAAGGTCGAACTGACGGTGCCGGGTCGGTTGACCACCCGTGAGCCGGGGGTCGAACTGCACCAGCATCCCGGACCGCTGAGCCCAGACGAGGTCATGGTCGTTGACGGGTTGCCCGTAACAAGCGCTGAGCGCACAATCGTGGACCTGCTGCAAAGTGGCGCGGACGCCGGGCACGTGGGCGGAGTCGTTGTTGACGCCGAGCATCGTGGATTAGTGGATTTCGACGCGCTGGCGGCACGTGTGGAACGTTTTGCGGATCACTATGCGGTGCCTGAGGGTTCCGGGAGGGAACTGCTGTCGACCTTGGCTGCGGCGGCTGGGCAGCAGCTTAATCGCGACGCTGTGGCCGAGGTGTGGAAGGAGTGGGTGACTGTTGGAGCCGCTGCAGGCTATGAAGACGCGGTACGCCAAATCCTGCAAATGAAACCTGCAAATGCGTCGTGGACGAAGACAGTGAACCCGGCTTCGTTGTTGGTGCCTGCCGAGGTTGTGAAGAGCCTGCGCAGCCCGGTGGTGTCTGACTTCCTGGCCAAGTTTCAGGATGCGACCAAGTACGCGGCTGCACAGCAAGAGCTAACGGAAGCACTGTCCACGATGAAAACTGTGAGCGAGGCCGTGGCCACGTTCCAGCTGATCGCCAACGAATTCAGCAACCCAATGGTCAGAACGGCGCTTGCTGTTGCCGGTGCGCAGATCATGGCGGACCACGACGACGAAACACCTGAGGATGAAGCTTGAAAAAGAGCTACGCCACCCCGGCGGCAATGGAGAAGGCAATCCGGTCCAAAGCGCAGCAGCTCTCGGTCAAAACTGGCATTTCGACCGGCGACCTAGTGCTGCGGTTCCACTATCAGCGCCTGCTGGCCCGGGTTTTCCAGGAAGAAGGCTGGATGCTCAAGGGTGGACAGGCATTGCTGGTGCGGTTCCCTGAGCAAGCTCGGGCCAGCCGGGACGCCGACCTATTCCGGCCCGGAGCAGAGGGTCTTGAGGAGGCTCTGGCGGCACTCAAGAGTGCCGCTGAATTGGACCTAGAGGACTTCTTCCGGTTCTCAGTCAAGTCCCACAAGCGGTCTACGGCCGGGGCTGGGAACGGGGCAAAGGTTCACATTGAAGTGCAGATCGGAGTGCAGAGGAAAGACCCGCTCAGTGTTGACGTGGTGGTCAAAAGAACACCGACCGGCAAGCCGACTGAGATGCGCCTAAAGCCGGCTGTGCCAGTTGACTGGCCGGATACCTGGCCACTGGTGCTTCTCTACCCTCTGCAGGACCACGTGGCCGACAAGATATGCGCGATGTACGAGATGCACGAGCGCATCTCGGGGCTGGACTCACCGTCCACCCGGTTCCGTGATCTTGCGGATCTTCTACTCATCTCCCAAAAGGAGGTGATCGAAGGACGTGGCGTGCAGTTCGCACTCTCGGTGGAGGTGCCGCGGCGCCGGGCCCTGGGGACCAAGCTGACCTTGCCTTCCTCGTTCCAGGTTCCAGATCCGGCATCCTGGACCCAGAATTACCCTGCGGCCGCGACCGCGGTCACTGGTCTGCGCGGGTGTCAGACTTTGGACGAAGCGTCGGCTGCTGCCGATGCATTTATTACCCCGCTGCTGGCAGCCAGCGACCCGGGCGTCTGGAATCCGATGGCGGCATGTTGGACGCGGCACTGAACGGGCGGAACACCGGTCACACCGCCGACTGGTCACTACGCAGCGCATCACATGACGCATTCGCGTCATGATCGGTAATCATTCCGCCAGCTGAGTGGGGATCACCCTGCTGAAATAAATGCTAGTCACATCTGCCATTTGTGGTAAATGAATTCATTAATGCATCCCGCTTGTCTTTGGCCTCGTTGAGATCATCTCGCTGGATTCTGGCGAAATCCTGCCGCGGTAGCACGGTCGGACTAGGCTGACCGAGGTCGAATCCATCGCGAGGCGGGAGTGAACATGAGTGGGCGATTGGCCTTGGTCACTGGTGTGAGCGAATATTCTGGGCGGTGGTCATCACTCAAGAGCTGTGTCAATGACGCCGACCAGATAGCTGATGTCTTGACTTTCCCTGAATATGGATTCTCAGTGACCCTGCTGCTGAACGGCGAGGTGACGAAGGCTGCGGTTTTTCGCTGGATGGTCGAAGCCAAGAATTCCGGTGCCGAGCAGGTTGTGTTCTACTTTGCCGGACACGGCGCAACCACTGAACTCGGAACCTTTCTCGTGTGTAGTGACAACAGCGACTTCGATGAGGGCATTTCTCTGCCCGAGCTGATGCGCATCGCCGATCCGGGGGTGGATGCGCCGAGTCAGGTTCTTTTCCTGTTGGACTGCTGCCACTCCGGGGGAGCGGTCAATCCCGGCCCCGGGCGAGGGATACCGGTGCGCAGCGTAGGCAAGTCTGATGTGGTCCAAGCTGTACGGCAGATCGACCCGGCGTGCGTAGTCATCGCCGCTTGCACGGAGTCGCAGCCGGCCTGGGAAGTGACCAATCTCGGCCATGGAGTCTTCACATATCATTTGCTCTCAGCGTTGATGGGCGATGCCGCAGACCACACCGGGGAGGTGACGGCCAACAGCGTCTACGAAGTGATCTCGCGGGAGATGGACAGCCGGGACGGCCATGTACAGACTCCGGTGTTCGGCGGCAGGGTTCAGGGACGGATGGTGCTGGGGCGGGACTTCAGCCCGGCACTTCTGCCGCCGCGTCCTGACCAGGAATATGCGCAATACGAAGCGGAAGCACAAGATTACCTTGACAGATACAGCAGATTTAAATCCGGCTTCGACCCGATGACCTGGCGATCCGAAGGTTATTTTGCGGCGTGCCGGAAGCTGGAGGTGATCTCCAAATGGTTTGACGAGAAAGACAAGGTGCAAGGACTCACCGTCAGGCCGGAATACAAACATTCTCGTGAAACACTCGCTCGCCATCAAAGCGAGCTGGGTCTCGTGGAATCCGATACCCGAACGCGGTGGGGTGTACTCGAGGCTGTTATCGGTGCGGGCGGCTTCGGTAAAGTCTGGAAGGTGGCCCGTGGCGAGGGCGAGTACATGGCATATAAGCTCTACCATGTCAATGATTTACATGACCGCGAGAAGGTCAAGCGGTTTCAGAACGGTTATGAGGCGATGCGGATGCTGGCCCATCCCCGTATCGTCTCGGTACACGAGTACAGCGATTGCCCGCCCGGGTTCACCATGGACTTCATCAACGGCAGCAACCTGCGGGAGTTGGATCCGGCAAGGTTCATGGAGCCCATGGAGATCCTCGACATTCTTCTGAAGTCGGCCGAAGCGATCGAGCACGCTCACGATCACGAGGTGATCCATCGTGACATCAAGCCTGAAAACATCATCTGCAGGCTTGACGAAGCCGGTGTCTATCAGCCATATCTGACCGATTTCGACCTGGCGTGGTTCACGACGCAGACCCAGAAGGCGACGAAGACGGCGATGGGGGTCGTTTATTATGCCGCGCCCGAACAGTTCATAGCTTTCGATCCCAAGGTGGCGCGCAGCCGCAACCCGACGTTGGACGTCTTCTCGTTTGGCCAGCTGATGTACTTCTGCCTGCTGGGGCGGGATCCGGATCCGCTGAGTATCGATGACAACGGCCAGAACCTCAGCCGCAAGCTGGCTCAATCGTGTTCGACCGAAGTGTCGAACGCGATAGTGGATTTGTACCGGCGCTGCACCAGATTTGAGGCATCGGCGCGGATCCAGAGATTTTCCGAGGTGGGATCCGCAGTCCGTGCCATACATCAGGATGTCATGCATAGCGACGCAGGGGCTGTCATCAGCTCGGAAGGCTATACGAAGGAAGTCATCTACCAGATGACGAACATGCTGCCTTCCAGCGAGAAGACACCGTCATTCACCACCGTCTCGGGCCAGTGGCAGGTGACTTTTGAATGGAAGACGAAGAGCCGTAGGCACTCGACCACGGATGAACTGCAAATGCATGTCGAGCCTACCGGTCGAATGGCTTTGGAGAATCGATCCAATTCACAGATGCGCGACGTATTCAACCGCCGCGTGGATCGAGCTATTTCCGCCGAGGGTTTCAGCCAGCGTGCGAAGCGTCATCCGGGCAAGCGCGGCGCTTTTTCCTTTTACTTGGAATGGAGGCCGATCAGCATCAATCGGACCGACGCACTTGAACTGTGTACCCTGCTGCGCGCCGTGCTTGTGTCCTTGAGTTCCTGACGACGGGCCCGATCCATTCCCCCTGGACCGGGCCCCGCGGCCTTCATCGAAGATCAGTTGTTCCCAGTGATCTGCTGGCGCAGGCACTGAGAATACTGGGTGCTGTCGTTCTGGTACTGGACGCAGTTCTGGGCCTTGTTCAGCACCCAGAAGCCGAGAATCAGCACAGCAGCCGAAACCGCCATGGCGATGGCCGAGGTGATGATCCCGCCGATGGCCATGCCGCGGCCGGCGCCGGTGCGCTTGGCGGTGCGCAGGCTGATGATGCCCAGGATCAGGCCGACGATGCCCAGGGCGCCGCCGATCAGGAAGAACGAGGTGACGAGGCCGATGATGCCCAGGGTGAGGGCGGCGATGGCCATGCCGTTGCGGGCGGGCTGCTGCATCTGCGGGTAGCCGTAGCCGCCCGGAGCCTGCGGGTAGGTCCCGTAGGGCGCCGCGTAGGGGGCGTCGGAGTCATTCGGTTGACCCGGGTAAGGGGACTGGTAGTTGCCAGGCTGTGCGTTCGGGTCTGACATCGATGACTGCCTCGGAGAGATAATGTGCGTGTAGTGACAGGTCGCGAGCCTAGTCGATTCGCTGCCGCGGCAATAGTGGGCACGAGTCGGGCGCCCGCGCGCCGGGTGCGGCCGAGGAAGCGAAGGCGGCTGGCGGCGGGGGCGGCAGCCGGGCCGGAGCGGGCCGGAGCGGGTCAAAAACGAAGCGGACCGGCCCGGCACGACGGGGATCAGCCGGACGCCCGCAGCGCGGCGGCGATCCGGGCGCGGCCGTCGCCGCCGACGTTCGGGCCGGGCTGGAGCGCCATCTGGAGCAGGGCGTTGAAGCTGGCCAGCACCTCGCGGGCGTTGTCGTGCAGGTACTGGCCCTTGCCCAGCCACCAGCCGCGGTCGCCGTCGCCCACGCCGTACGCGGTGATCCCGGCCGTGCGGCAGAGCATGACCGCGCGCGGGACGTGGAACGACTGGCTGATCACGATCGCGTGGTCGATGCCGAAGACCTGCTTGGCGCGGATGCAGGACTGCCAGGTGTCGAAGCCGTCCGGGTCGATCACGATGATCTTCTCCGGGACGCCGTGGTCGACCAGGTAGTCGTTCATCGCCTGGGTCTCGTTGTACTTGATGTCGTGGTTGTCCCCGGTCACCAGGAACACCTTGATCTTGTCGGCGTGCCACAGGGAGACGGCCAGGTCCAGCCGGGAGGCGAGGTACGGCGACGGCTCGTCGTTCTTCTCCCCGGCGCCCAGGATGATGCCGACCGGTTCGGCCGGGACGGCGGCGATCGAGCGCACATCCGTGTTCCCGACCGCACTCACGACCGCGATCGGCAGGAAGAGCAGTGTGACGAGGATCACCGACGCCTGGTAGATCCGGCGCCACCTGCGGCGCCGCTGCCAGGCCGGGCGGGCCCCGTCCGTGCTCGAACGCATCGCCGCCCGCTCCTTCGCCGTTCCCGATTCTCGTCCATGCCACGCCGCCGCCGCCGAGGATGATCGGCTTCGTCGGCTGAAGGACGAGCCTACCGGGCGCGCCGGTTGCGACTGGATGAATCAGTGCAGGCAGCAGGGCACAGCACAGCGCCTCACGATGACGCGACCATGGCGCCCCTCACATCGACATTCCCACTCCACACGCCCCAGGTGGCGCTCCCGGTCAAACACGCGTTGCCGTAGATCCCCCCGCCGAACGTGTTGTTCTCGACGTTCACCGCGGTCGCCGACTCGTTGTAGACCGTGTACGCGCCGCCCTCCAGATAATTGCCGATCACCTGGTTCCCGACATTGCTGCCGTCCGACTGGTAGAACACCGCCGCCGTGACGTTGCTCGGCGGCATCACGATCCGGTTGCCCTCGTACAGCATGTTGCTGCCGCCCTGGCTGAACAGGCCGTCGCCGTGGCAGATCCCGCCGCTGCTGCACTGGGCCAGGGCCGGATAGATCTCGTTGTCCTTGATCACACTGCCGCCGTCCGGGTCCAGCCCCTGCGGGAAGCCCTGCAGCAGGCTGTGGCTGACGAACAGCGGCCGTTCCGAGTCCGTCCACAGGCCGCCGATGTCCGAGCCGCCGGTGTACGTCGGAACGCCCGGGCCGGTGGACAGGGTCGTGCCGGTCACGGTCAGGCTGGAGCCGGACTCGCCGTTCGCGCACTGGGCGTAGACGTCGAACCAGGTGTTCGACGGCGCCAGGTAGATCACCGAGTCGCTGATGGTCAGCGAGCCGCAGCCGGTGAAGTACAGGCCGCCCTCGATCTCGACGTGCGACAGGCTCAGGCTGTCGTTGTCGCAGCGCAGGTAGCCGTTCGCGGTGATCCACTTGCAGTCGGAGTTCGGCACCTTCTTGTTCGCCGCCGAGTACACCGTCAGGGCCGACATGGAGCCGCGGTAGCCCTGCGTGCCGGCCTGGACGTACGAGCCGCCGCCACCGCCGGCCACCGGGGGCCCGGGCGTCGCGCCGTGGGTCGCCGGCGGGTGGGCTCCGGCCGACGCCGAGGCGCCTGCGGACGCCGAAGCGCTCGCGCTGGCCGACGCGGAGGCGGTGCCCGACGCGGACGCGGACGCGGAGGCCGACGCCCCGGGCAGCGCGACCGGCGGGCCGGTCTGGCCGGAGGCCGATGCGGACGCGCCGGGGGACCCGCTCGCCGTCGGCCCGGCCGGGCCCGGGCCTTTGGCGATCAGGACCGCGAAGACGACGATCACGGCGAACAGGGCCAGGCACGAGGTGAACCAGATCCACCGTCGCGCCCGCTGCCTGCCGTTCTTCCGGTGGCTGGTGTCGACCGGCATAGTGTTTCCCCTGCTCGAGGCCGCCGGCGCGGTACGCCGGTCGGTCCGCTGGTGAGACCCCTGATTAAGCAGTCCTACCACAGCCGGATTGCCGTCCGCAGGCTTTCCGGGGAACCCTGATTCGCCGGGAAAAGGCGCAGCGGGGCCGCAAACAGCTTCGATCCGGCCAATGCCCCAGTTTACCCCGCGAGTTCGGCGTCGGGTTGCGGGTCCTCGTCCTCCTCCGTTTCGATCGGGAACTCGCGCAGGTGCTCCCCGGCGAAGTACACCCCGGCGAAGTAGGCCGCGAACCCGATCGCGGCCACGATCACCGAGTCCCACGGGCCGCGGATCTTCCCGTCCCCGCCGAAGGAGCCGAACGGGGAGAGCACCAGCAGCAGCACCAGGTAGCCGACCAGCCAGGCCCCGCGCCGGATCCCGTCGGCGCCCAGGCCCTCGCGCCAGTGCTGGTAGCCGTACACGGCGACCGCGACCAGCAGCACCGGCATGGCGATCTTCACGTTGCCCCAGCCGGCCCAGTAGAAGATCAGCGTGGCCAGGGCGAACCCGATCGGGGCGAGCACCGAGGTGCCCGGGATCCAGCGGGCCCGGCGCTCCGGGTAGGCCCGGGCGTAGGCGCTCTGGCTGACCAGGGTCACCGAGTAGGCGAACAGGCCGAGCACGCTGGTCGCGGCCACGATCTTGTGCCAGGAGTGCAGACTCAGCAGGAAGGCCAGGCCGATCGCGTAGTTGACCACCAGTGCGCGCTGCGGCACGCCGGTGCGGTGCAGCACCCGCAGCTGTGCGGGCAGGAATCCGTTCTGGGACAGGGCGTACACCTCGCGGCTGGTCTCCGCGGTGAA
The DNA here is from genome assembly GCA_035943635.1 of Actinocrinis sp. GTDB lineage: Bacteria > Actinomycetota > Actinomycetes > Streptomycetales > Catenulisporaceae > DASZBX01. Next base: position 186,866 of record DASZBX010000147.1, read on the forward strand.
GACCAGGGCTGAGCCGCCGGGCGAGACGACCGAGTCGGCGTACAGCACCCAGGAGAACCAGCTCAGGTTCAGCATCACCGCGATCTGGGCGTAGGGCGAGGACAGGTCGATCCCGGACCAGCCGTTGCTGCCGACCGAGACCGTGCCGACGAACACCAGCTCCAGCGCCACGTACAGCAGGATCGACAGCAGCAGCGCGGTCACCACGGCGCGCGGGATGTCGCGCTTGGGGTTCCTGGCCTCCCCGGCCAGGTCGATCGGGCCCTGGAAACCGGTGTACGCGTAGATGATCCCGGCGGTCGCGATCGCGGAGAGCGAGGCCGAGTAGCCCGACGGCGCGAAACCGCCGTGCTCGGTGAACGCCGAACTGTGGAAGCCGGACGCGCCCAGGCAGATCACCGTGGCGATCGGCACGATGAACTTCATCGCGGTCACCACCGCGTTGACCCGGGCGAACAGCAGCACGCTGAACCAGTTGAGCAGTACCAGCACGGCCATCAGCACCGCGGCGACGAGAATCCCGAGCGCGGTCAGCGAGCCGTTGCTGTAGATGCCGTGAACATGCGCGCTCGAGTACTGGAGCATGGCCGCGGCCTCGCTCGGCGGGTTGGTCGCGTAGGCGATCCAGATGCCCCAGCCGACCAGGGTGGCCACCAACCGTCCGCTGGTCAGGAACGGCCAGCGCACCAGTCCGCCGGTGCGCGGCAGGGTCGCCCCGAGCTCGACCATCACCAGGGCTATGATCAGCAGGGCCAGGCCGCCGAGCACCCAGGTGATCAGCGAGGCCGGGCCGGCCGCCTTGGCCGCGGTCTCCCCGCCGAGCAGCCAGCCCGAGCCGATCACCCCGCCCAGGCCGATCGCGGTCAGCTGCCAGTAGCCCAGATCACGCTTGAAATCCGCCATGTCCGCCACGCTCCCCGGTGTCCGCGGAACCGTCTCCCGAACAGTTCCTGAGAGTACTTACATACGGCGGGAATGGGCGTTCGGCGAACAATCCGCCGTTTTCTTTGCTACCGCTTGACTTCACAGGGTCACGATCCGGCGACCGGCCGGATTGGTCTGGACCATTCAGCCCGACGGTGGCTCTCGCCCGAACCCGATTGGCTCCGAGCAGTAGGGATACTGGACAATGGACGACGTGACGAGAATCGCGATCATCGGTGGCGGCCCCGGCGGATACGAGGCGGCCCTGGTCGCCGCACGACTCGGCGCGGAGGTGACGATCGTGGACCGGCAGGGCATCGGCGGCGCCGCGGTGCTCACCGACTGCGTGCCGTCCAAGACCCTGATCGCCACCGCCGACGTGATGACCGCGTTCGAGTCCGGGCCCGAACTCGGCGTCCGGGTCGGCGACGGCGGCCCGCACTGCGTCACCGGGGTGGACCTGGCCAAGGTCAACGCCCGGGTGCTCGCCCTGGCGGCCAAGCAGTCCGAGGACATCGCCGAGGGCCTGGGCAAGGCCGGGGTGACCGTGCTGCACGGCTCCGGCACCGTGGTCGACGGCGGCCGCGCGGTGCAGGTGGCCCTGCCCGAGGGCGGGAACCTGACCATCCGGGCGGACGCGGTGATCCTGGCCACCGGCGCCCGGCCGCGGGAGATGGCCACCGGCCGGCCGGACGGCGAGCGGATCCTGAACTGGACCCAGCTCTACGACCTGACCGAGCTGCCCGAGGAGCTGATCGTGGTCGGCTCCGGGGTCACCGGGGCCGAGTTCGCCGGCGCCTACCAGGCCCTGGGCTCGCGGGTGACCCTGGTCTCCTCGCGCGACCGGGTGCTGCCCGGCGAGGACCAGGACGCCGCCGCCGTGCTGGAGGAGGTCTTCCAGCGCCGCGGGATGCGCGTGCTCGGCCGCTCCCGGGCCGCGAGCGTGGTGCGCGAGGGGGACCGGGTGGTGGTGAACCTGGAGGACGGGCGCTCGATCGAGGGCTCGCACTGCCTGATCGCGGTCGGCGCGCTGCCGAACACCGAGGGGCTCGGCCTGGCCGAGGCCGGGGTCGAGACCACGCCGTCCGGGTACATCACGGTCGACCGGGTCTCACGCACCTCGGTGAGCAACATCTACGCGGCCGGCGACTGCACCGGCGTGCTCGCACTGGCCTCGGTGGCCGCGATGCAGGGCCGGATCGCGGTCTACCACGCGCTCGGCGAGGCGGTCTGGCCGATCAACCTCAAGCGGGTCTCCTCGAACATCTTCACCGCCCCGGAGATCGCCACGGTCGGACGCACCACCGTGACCGCGGAGAGCGGGGACCCGGGGTTCGACGTGGTCAAGCTGCCGCTGGACACCAACCCGCGGGCCAAGATGCTCGGTTTCCACGACGGATTCGTCAAGCTCTACGCGCGGCCCGGTTCCGGCACCGTGGTCGGCGGGGTCATCGTCGCGCCGCGGGCCAGCGAGCTGATCCACTCGGTGTCGATGGCGGTCGACCTGCATCTGACCGTGGACCAGGTGGCCTCGGTGTTCACCGTCTACCCGTCGCTGTCCGGCTCCATCGCCGAGGCGGCACGCCGGCTGCACAAGGACGAGGAGTGACGGATCTCACGTCGCGCTGACCCCGGCCCGCACCGACCGAGGCCCGACATGACCAGGCCCCCGCCGTCCGATCCGGACGACGGGGGCCGTTGCTGTCACTGCGCCGCGTTCACCGCGCGCGGCTCAGTCCTTGATCTCGCACAGCGCGCTGCCCGCGGACACGGTCGACCCGACCTCGGCCACCAGGCCGACCACCGTGCCGGCCTTGTGCGCGTTCAGCGGCTGCTCCATCTTCATCGCCTCCAGCACGACGACCAGGTCCCCGGCCTGCACGTGCTGGCCCTCCTCCACCGCGACCTTCACGATGGTGCCCTGCATCGGGCTGGCCAGCGCGTCCCCGGAGGCCGCGGCCCCGGCCTTCTTCCCGGCCGCGCGGCGCGGCCCGGCCTTGCCGGCCGCCGCGGCCCGGCCGGCCCCGGACCCGCCGCCCAGGCTCAGCCCGGCCGGCAGCGACACCTCCAGCCGCTTGCCGCCGACCTCGACCGTGACCGACTCCCGGGCCTCGGGCTCGGCCGGCTCGGCCACCGGGCCGGCGTAGGCCGGGATGGTGTTGTCGAACTCGGTCTCGATCCACCGGGTGTGCACCGCGAACGCGGCCTGCGGGTCGGCCGGCGCGAAGGCCGGGTCGGACACCACGACCTGGTGGAACGTGAGCGCGGTGGGCATGCCGTCGATCGCGAACTCGGCCAGCGCCCGGCGCGAGCGCTCCAGCGCCTGGGTCCGGTCCCGGCCGGTCACGATCAGCTTGGCCAGCAGCGAGTCGAAGTTCTGGCCGATCTGCGCACCCTGCTCGACCCCGGAGTCCAGCCGCACCCCCGGCCCGGACGGCGGCCGCCAGACGGTGACCGAGCCGGGCGCGGGCAGGAAGTTGCGGCCCGGGTCCTCGCCGTTGATCCGGAACTCGAACGAGTGCCCGCGCAGCTCGGGGTCGCCGTAGCCGAGCTCCTCGCCGTCGGCCACCCGGAACATCTCCCGGACCAGGTCGATCCCGGAGACCTCCTCGGACACCGGGTGCTCGACCTGCAGCCGGGTGTTGACCTCCAGGAACGAGATCGTCCCGTCCTGGCCGACCAGGAACTCGCAGGTGCCGGCGCCGACGTACCCGGCCTCGCGCAGGATCGCCTTCGAGGCCCGGTACAGCTCGGCCACCTGCGCCTCGGACAGGAACGGGGCCGGGGCCTCCTCGACCAGCTTCTGGTGCCGGCGCTGGAGCGAGCAGTCGCGGGTGGAGACCACCACGACGTTGCCGTGCGAGTCGGCCAGGCACTGGGTCTCCACGTGCCGCGGCCGGTCCAGGTACCGCTCGACGAAGCACTCGCCCCGGCCGAACGCGGCCACCGCCTCGCGCACCGCGGACTCGAACAGCTCCGGGATCTCCTCCAGCGTGCGGGCCACCTTCAGCCCGCGCCCGCCGCCGCCGAAGGCCGCCTTGATCGCGACCGGCAGGCCGTTCTCCCGGGCGAACGCGACGATCTCGTCCGCGTCGGCCACCGGGTCCGGGGTGCCGGCCACCAGCGGGGCCCCGGCCCGCAGCGCGATGTGCCGGGCCGCGACCTTGTCCCCGAGCGAGCGGATCGCGGACGGCGGCGGCCCGATCCAGGTCAGCCCGGCGTCCAGCACGGCCTGGGCGAACTCGGCGTTCTCGGACAGGAAGCCGTACCCGGGGTGGACCGCGTCCGCCCCGGAGTCGGCCGCGGCCTTGAGCACCTTGTCGATGACCAGGTAACTCTCCCCCGGAGTGCTGCCGCCCAGTGCGTAGGCCTCGTCCGCGACCCGCACGTGCAGGGCGTCGCGGTCGGGCTCGGCGTAGACGGCGACACTGCCGATTCCGGCGTCCTTGCAGGCCCGAGCGACCCGGACGGCTATCTCGCCCCGGTTCGCGATCAGTACCTTGCGCACTAGAGGCTCCCTGTTGCTCGGCGGGTGTTCCCGATGGCGGTGGTTTTCTTCGAGTCTAGGCATTAATCCGCCCCGCTTCCTCATGGGGAGGATCACAGTGTGACGTTGCGGACTATCGGAAGAGCAGCTCACACCGTGACAACCGTTTGGCCTTCGCCCGCGTCCTGTTGGAGAGGGGCTCGCGCTAGGGTTCTTATCAGCTCGCCACCCCTCGTTGCGGTGAGCGAAGTTTCCGGTGTTTGAGAAGGATTCGACGACTTGAGAACTCGGTTCGACATACCCGGTCGGCCTGCGCGGGTCGTTCGCATGCTGGCCGCGGTCGGCTGCGCTGCGGCGGTCTGCTGCGCGGTCATCCTGCCCGCGGACGCGGCGACCGCCGGCGGCCCGCGCGGGACGCCGGCGGGAAGCGCGCCGCTGCCGGACGAGCGCACCACCGACCCGGGCCAGCCCACCGGGCCGGCCGCCCCGACCAGCCCGGCGCAGCCCACCGAGCCTTCCGGCAGCGGGGGCGCCACCTCCCCGGAGAGCGGCGGCGGCAAGACCACGCCGGCCCAGCACCCGGCCTCCGGCAGCAGCAGGACCACGTCGGCGTCCACCTCCAAACACGGCTCGGGGACCAAGACCACGCCGCCCCCCGCACCGACCCCGCCGCCGCCCCCGGTCCAGCCGAGCGCCACCGCGACCACCCAGGCCTGCCTGCCGGACCAGCCGCTGGCGACCGGGACGACCGGCTACCTGGACCTGCCCGGGATCAGCGGCGGCTCGACCGCGCCGAACCACCTGCAGGAGTTCCCGCTCGGCTCGCTCGGCCCGGTGACCATGCTCCCGCCGCAGATCGACACCTCCGACCTGGTGGTGATGACGGTCACCCGCCCGGTGGACCCCTCCTCGCAGAGCCTGTCCAAGGCCTCGCTGGTCGGCACCCGGTTCGCCTGCGCGCGGATCGAGCTGGGCCCCGGCCCCGGCTACGACTACGTCGACTACGCGCTGGTCAACGCCGGCCTGATCTCCGACATCGTCACCGGCAAGACCGAGACCCTGACCCTGACCTACACCAGCATCGCCTGGAGCTACACCGCCCCGGGCAGCACGAACGCGTACAGCGACAGCGGGAACATCAGCACCCACCCCAAGGTCACCGCCGCGATCCGGGAAGACTCGGAACTGCTGGCGAAGGGCACGCTCGGCCTGGCCGGGGTGTGCGCGCTGCTGCTGCTCCTGCTCTACTTCGCCGGCTTCCACCGCGCCCGAGTGCGCTACCGGGCCGGCTACCTGGTCCGCTACCGCCAGCGGCAGTACCGGTCAGCGCCGCAGCTGCCAGCGCCCGCCGCCCCGGCCGGACCCGCGCTCGACGCCCTGGCCGGCCCGCCCGACCAGCCGGGGCAGCCCGGTCCGCAGGCCGGTGACCTGGCCTGGCCGGGCGGGCAGGAGCAGCCGGGCGAGCTCGCCGCCGAGGTTGACCCCGATGGCCAGGGCCAGGGCGAGGGAGACCGCGGTGAACAGGTAGTCGAACCCGGGGCCGCGCTTGCCGTCGACGATGGACAGCAGTCCGAGATAGGCGGGGGAGCCGGGCAGCAGCGGGCACAGGGCGGGGATGGTGTAGGGCAGGCCGCTGGTCTGGGCGTGCCGGGCGACGAGCTGGCCGCCGAGGCCGAGCAGTCCGGTGGTGGCCAGGATGGCGACGGCCCGGGGGAACCCGGCCTCCCCGAGGGCTCCGGCGCAGCCCCAGGCGAAACCGCCGCCGAGGGTGGCGTAGAGCAGGACCGACCGGCGGACCTGGAGCAGGATGCCGTAGGTCAGGGCCAGGACGGCGGCGGCCAGGAGCTGGACCAGGGGGCGCCGGGGGATGGCGGCGACGGCGTCCGGGTCCAGGACGACCCCGAAGTGGAGCCCGAGGTGCAGGACGAGGGCGACGCCGCAGATGATCGCGGCGGACAGGTAGAGGACCTCGAGCAGCCGGGCCATCGAGGTGATGTAGAAGCCGGTGAGCCCGTCCTGGACGGAGGCGACCAGGGCGCGGCCGGGGAAGAGGGCGAACAGGCCGCCGGTGATCACGGCCGAGGCCCGGACGTCGGCGCCGAGCAGGGTGAGCAGGACGCCGAGCCCGGCGGCGGGCATGGCGGCGACGACGAACTGGTAGAACTCGGGCAGGGCGCGGACGGCGAGCAGCCGGGCCAGCCCGTCTCCGGCCAGGGCGGCGACGCAGGCGGTCAGGAAGACCAGCCAGCTGCCGCCGACCAGCACGGCCGCGGAGCCGGCCAGGACTGAGGTGGCGGCTGAGACCAGCCAGCCCGGATACACGTCCGGGGCGCGCCGGATCTCGGCCAGCCCGGCGTACGCCTCCTCGACCGTGCGCCGCCCGGCGTTGATCTCCACCAGCAGGGTGTGCGCGCCGGCCAGCCGATTGTAGTCCGACACCCGCCGGCGCACGCTGCGCGAGGCGGTCCAGGCCGGTTCGGTCAGGGTGGCCTGGTGCGAGATGGTCAGCAGGGTGAAGGTGACGGTCGTGTCGCAGCGCTCCAGGCCGTAGCTCAGCGCCACCCCGAGCATGGCCGCCTCGACCTCCTCGGAGCTCTCGCCGACCGACGACAGCAGCTCGCCGATCCGCAGGGCCAGGTCCAGCACCCGCCGGACGTTGACCGGCTGGGCGCCGGCGGCCGGGACCGGCCCGTCCGGGCGTTCGGACAGGCTGGTGCGCAGCAGGGTCCGGACGTGGTCGGACCAGGTGGTCCCGGGGCGCGGCGCCGGGCCGTGGTCCGGGTCCGGGGATATGGCGCCGGCGAGGGTTCCGTCAGTCACTTGATGAGCTTACGACAGGGTGCGCGATTGACCTTGGGGCGTGCTGGCCTGGCGGGTTGCCTGATGGGTGATCACCTCTCGGCGGTGCGGTCGGAGACCAGGCCGGCTACGGCTCGGTAGGTCTCGTCGAAGTCTTCGCGGCGGCCGA
>DASZBX010000148.1:0-464105 GCA_035943635.1 Actinocrinis sp.
CCTGGGCCGGTCCGAGCTGTCCGCGCCACACGGCTTTGGCGGCAGCGGGTGCTCCCGAACCGTTGGTGGGCCTGATCGCCTACTCCGTATGTGACAGCCTCAACGACGGACAGCGGACAGCTTTGAAGGACCCACATAAGACCACCCGGCGCTGCACCGAGTGCACCGTCAGCCCGGCCCGCCAGTCGCGGGCCGGTCGGGTGCGAAGTGCGACGTCGTCCGGGTCCAGGCGCGGGCGCAGGTCGACCTCGACCGGGGCCCCGTCCGGCCCGGCCAGGACCGCGATGTGGTCCTCGGGGCGGTCGAGCAGCAGAACGTAGTCGGTCCCGCCCAGCGGGCCGAAGTCGGCCCGCACGATCAGGTGGACGTAGAACGGCAACGTGCCGCGCCGCTCGCGCAGCCACCGTGTCAGGAACGTCTTGGTGCCGCGCAGCACCTGCGGCGACGAACTATGGATGCGCAACACCCACGACGGCGGGTGCCAGCCCATCGAGTACGGCCGGGAGAGCTGATAGTCCTGCATCACGCCGCACCCCCGAACGAGCTTGCGCGCCGGGAGAAGCTGGCCGCGAGGTCGCGCAGCTCGGCCTCCAACTGGGCGTAGTGATCAAGCTCGTCCTCCAGGCCCCGGATCGCCTCACGCTTCGCGGCAATCTTCGAGCGGACGTGGTTTGTACTGGAGTCCAGGCCATTCAGCCGCCGCCCGGCGATGTACTCCGCGAAAGCCAGTTGCAGAACCGGTCGCAGCTGGTGGGTCATGTAGTAGCCCAGCAGGGCGAGCACGATCGTGCCGGCCCGGTGCTGAGTGCGGTCCGGGACGTGGACCGAGGAATCGCCGATGGTCGGCGTGCGCGCGTGGACGTTCATGACCGGGTCGAGCGTGGCCCAGTCCTGCGGACTGTCCCAGTGGGTGCCGCCGACCAACTCGATGCCGTTGACCCAGGGCCGGTCGGTGCGGTCCAGCTTGTCCGCGGAACCGTCCCCGCGCCCGTACCACACCCCGACGCTCGCCGGGATGGCCGCCTGGCCCCACTGGTACGGACCGACAGTGAACGTGCCGCTGGCACGGGCGCCCTTCTCGACCGTGAAGTACGCCTGGCCGCGGTGCAGGTCGAACTGCTGGCGCACGAGCAGCTTTCCGTACGGATCGGGCAGGGCGAGGGAAACGAGTGTGTTCTGCGCGTCTCGCGCGGCAGGATGCGCGGGCAGCGAGAGATCGACAACGGTGCTCAACGAAGGACTCCAGGAAGGAAGGCGGTCCCGGGCCTTTCGCCCGAGCTGACGGGCCGCAGGCCAAGCACGAGCGGGCGCGCCGAAGGCAGGGCTCGCGCGCAGCGCGACCGCGCAGCGGCCCCGGCCTTGCCCGGCGGTCCGGGTGTGCTTACCTCTGGTCGTCAGCTGGCGAACGGCCTCGAAATCGCTGGCCTAGATGCGAGGCGATCGGCCTTGTCGCAACCAAGATCACGGCGCCCGGCAAGCCTTTGCGCGTCCTCCGGCACCGACGGCAACGGCCCGCCGCCTCTCGGGGCGACGGGCCGTCAGTTGTCGGTAGTGGTTGTCTTTACGAATCCCGGCGTTGTCAGGTGCCGTGCGCGGTGGGGATTGCCGCCGCTATGGCGTCGGGCGGCTGCATCAGGTCGATCGCCGGATGGGCGCCGCCGTCGAGTGGGACGAGCAGCCGCGCTGCCCATCCCTCGGCGGCGAGGACGGCCTTCCTCGGCGCGTCCGTGCGGATCGGCAGGACCGTCATCAGGACCCAGTCGCGGCGGCGGGCCGGTCCGTGCTGCGGGTGCCGGTGGTGCTCGGCAAGGCGGTCGCCGACCGCAGTAGCCTGCTGGCGGCAAACACTGCCGACGTAGCGGCACCAGCCCCGGGCGTCCCAGGCCGCGTACACCGCGCTCGGCGCAGTGATCTCGTGCCATGCGGCTTCGACCGTGGCCCGGCAGGCCAGGCAGACGTCCGGAGTGCCGGCGTGGGCGAGGGCACCAGGATCGAGGAGCGGCGCCAGGGCGCGGACGGCGGGTGCGAGCCGCTCACGGATCTGACTGGGGATCGGCACCGAGTTCACTCGTCACCGCCGTCCTCGTCCTCGTACTCGTCCTCGCCCTCCGGGTCCGGCATCAAGTCGGCCACGGGGCCGTACTTGATGAGGGTCTCGGTGATGCCGTTCAGCTGCTGCCGCAGGGCGTCCACGCTGGAGGTGGGGCCGAATACCTGGCGGCCGAGGGGGTGGGTCTGGGTCAGCTTGGCGAGCGTGAATGCGGCCCTGCCAGCGCCCTTGATCGCGTTCTCCAGGATCCTGCGCTGCCGCGCGTCCTCCGTTTCCGTGGTGCTGCCGCCCGCCCCCTTGCCGTCGAGCTTTTTCTTGAGTTCGGCGATCGACGCCTCGGCCTCCACCGGGCTGGCCGCGTAGACAAGGTCCCACTCATAGTCGATGGAGACCATCGCGCCGGCCTTGTCGACGACCGGGGCGCCGTCCTGCACCACCACACCGTCGATCTCCCGCTCGATGGTGTGGAACTGCTTGGGCACGATACTGGGATCGGCAGCGACGTGCGCGTAGGCGATGGAGTGGAGCATCCGCTTCCCGCCCTCCGTGCTCGCCAGCACCGCCAGCAGGGCGTTGGGGGTGTGCCGCAGCGGCGCGGTCCGCAGCTCACGGGCAGCGGCGAGCTTGGAACCGCGGTCGCGGGTGATGAAGCCGGAGAGGATTGCGGCGGTGCCGCCGAGCACGGTCAGCTCGGCCACGGCGTTGTGCTCGCCCCGCAGCGCCCGATCGAGGATGTCGTTGAGGACCTTGAGAGCATCGGCGCCGCGGGTCAGCTTCCAGTCCCGCTTCCACACCGTGTCGGTGATGGTGCCGCCGTTGCCGAGGGCCCGGACGAACTGGTCGATGGACGCGGAACTGCGGTAGGCCGACAAGGCCATCGGCGCAATCCGCTCGCTCACCCTCAAGCGGTCGGCCTTGCCCATGCCGAACTCCTGCTTGATGAGCCGGTTCATCCGGTCCGCCTGCCCGGCGAGCGTGCACTGCTGGTGCAGGGCCGCCGACCACAACCGGTGCGGCGGCAGGCCGAGGAGCCTGTGCATCGCGGCCGGGTCGACCTCGCCGAGCAGCACCTTGTACGTGTCGTCGTCGACCAGGTGCTCGCGCAGGGCGTGCCGGTAGACGCGCTGCATGCCCTGGGTATTCTGTGCGCCTTCGTCCCACGGGGTGACGTGGACGTGCAGGTTGGCCACGAGGTCGTCGCGGGCCGCGACCAGGTCGCGCAACCCGGAACCGTCCTCCCCGACGGCGCCGACCACCACGATGGCCGGGAAGGTGAGGGTGTGGCCCTCGCGGCGGGTCGCCTCGGTGAGAACCTTCTCGGCCAGACCGCGGCGCACACGGGCGACCATCTCGGTCACCTTCGCCCGTGCCGTGCGCTGGTCGGCCGGCCGGCGCGGACCGGAGCGGTCCACCGGGCCGATCACCGCGGCGACACACGCCGCCGCCGCGTCGTCGATGTTGCCGCCGGTGCGCGCCAGCCACATGCTCACGAGCCGGCTGTTGCCGTCGCCGGCGACGGTGTAGGTCTCCTCGACGCCGTCGTTGTAGATGACCCGGACCAAGAACAGCGTCAGCGGCTCCTTGATGCCGTGCTGCAACACGCTGTCGGTGTAGACGTTCTTCTGCCCTTGGGCGTCGTAGGTCTGACGCATGCTTTCGGCGATCGCGTCGGCCAAGGCTTGGCGGTCCGCCACCCGCACCACGAACAGCGCCCGCGGCTGCCCGGTCTGCACGTCGGTGAACGTCTTGTAGACGACCGGAGCGTTGTTCTCGTGCTTGTCGTCCATAGCGGTGTGCAGCTTGTGCACCCACCGCTGGTTGAGGAAGTCAGGCAGCACATCCAGGTCGGTGAAGCGCCGGTGCGGCGGGATGGCGTACAGGGTGCCGCCGACGACGGGCTTGGCCATCAGCAGGCCGGCCTCAGCCGTGTCCCCGGTCGCCTCGACAAGCTTGCGCAGCAGCACGGGGTTCACGGCGCCGCCGGTGACGACGTTCGCCGCGTCCTCGTCCAGCGAGTTCATCGGGTTGTCGAGCAGGGTCTTGCGGAAACCGCGCAGCTGCGTGACCGGCACCGGGTCCGGCACCTCGTCGGGACGGCGCAGGAGCGGGGGAAGGCTTTCGTTCTCGAACGCGTCGAGGCTCATAATAAAAAATGCCCTTCGGAGACCAGCGCGCCGCAGGCCAGGCCTGCCGTCCGGGGCATTGGGCCCAAGACTCCACTGCGCGCCGTCACGAGGGCGGCGAGCGTCGTCACGGCTCCCCACCGGCTCAGGGTCCGGCGTTTCGCCATGCCGACCGGTGTTCCACGGGACTAGGTAAACCGCTGATCCACCAGGCCACAGGGCCCGGACTCCCACCGACGATGGGGGCCAGCTGTTCTTCACTTCGCAGGTCTAACCCCACGAGGTGCAGTTCCGTATAACCGGAGCGGTACGCGGACGGCGCGGAAGTAACGCACCGTCAGGCTTCAGGCTAACACGGCCTGGCGTCGGGCTCAACGACTTTGCAACAGGTGGAACGTTCCCGTCCGGTGTGCCTGTACCGCCGGAATAGGTGCTCGCTGCCGACATCTCGGCCGAGGCGCTTGCCTCCCGGCCGCCGCATGTCACAAGGTAAAACTTCCGCCAAAGTTCGTCATGGTTCGGTCAAAAACACGGACGATTTGCGGACGGAGACGACCAGAGGCCCTGATCCGATTTCTCGGACAGGGCCTCTGACCTGCAACTTTACCGGTCGGGGTGGCGGGATTCGAACCCACGACCTCTTCGTCCCGAACGAAGCGCGCTACCAAGCTGCGCTACACCCCGGCTTCCGTGCTCGGTCAGTCTAGCGGAGTAAGGGCGAAAGTCTGAAATCCTTTGCCGGAGCGGGTCGCGTGTCGGTCAATCGGCGCCTGGGGCGAGGGTGAGCAGGGAGGCTTCGGGGGGGCAGGCGAAGCGGACCGGGGCGAAGCGAGAGGTGCCACAGCCGGCGGATACATGCAGATGAGCGGTGTGGCCGGCCTTGGTGTGGGTGTGCAGTCCCTTGACCCTCGCACGGTCGATGTCGCAGTTGGTGACCAGTGCGCCGAAGCCGGGGATGCACAGTTGGCCGCCGTGGGTGTGGCCGGCCAGGATCAACGGGAGACGGTCGGCGGTCATCGCGTCGAGGATCCTCAGGTAGGGCGCGTGGACCACCCCTAGGGTCAGTTCGGCGGACGGGTCGGGGCCGCCGGCGACCTCCTCGTAGCGGTCCTTCTTCACATGCGGGTCGTCCACACCTACGAAGCTGATCCGGCGGCCGCTCAGATCCAGGCTGCCACGGCGGTTGTACAAATCCAGCCAGCCCTGCTTCTCCAGACCCGACTTCAGCGCGCGCCAGTCGTTCTTCGGGCGCTTGGTCTTGGGGGCGTGGGACCGGTCGCCGGGGCGCAGGTACTTGGCCGGGTTGAGCTTCTTGGCCTGGTAGTAGTCGTTCGAGCCGAAGACGAACACCCCAGGCCGGCTCAACAACGGCTCCAGCGCCTCCAGCACAGGCTCGATGGCATCCGGATGCGACAGGTTGTCCCCGGTGTTGACCACGAGGTCGGGCTCGAGGTCGGCGAGGGAGCGCAGCCACTTCTGTTTGCGTCCCTGGCCGGGGACCATGTGGATGTCGGACAGCTGCAGGATGCGCAGCGGCTTCGCGCCGGGGTCCAGGATCGGCAGGGTGAACCGGCGCAGGCGGTACATGTTCACTTCGACGCCTGCGGCATAGCCCAGTCCGGCCGCGCCGACAGCCATGGTGCCCAGCGATAGTGCGAGGGAACGACGCATTCACCGAGTTTAGCCGGTCAGCGGCCCGGGGCAGCCCGGAAACCGAAACCGGGTGGGATTTCCAGTCCGATCCGTGCCAGGCTTAGCGGCATGACGACGACGACCACTCTGAAGGAAACCCTGCGCGCCGACCTCACCGCCGCGATCAAGTCCGGCGACAAGGTGAAGGCGGGCACGATCCGGATGGCATTGAGCGCGATCACCACCGAGGAGGTCGCCGGCAAGGCGGCCCGCCAGCTCTCCGATGCCGAGGTCGTCGCGGTGCTCACCCGGGAGCAGAAGAAGCGCCGGGAGGCCGCGGAGGCCTTTCAGAACGCCGGGCGGGACGAGCAGGCGCAGCTGGAGCGGGCCGAGGGCGAGATCCTGGCCGGCTACCTGCCGCAGCAGCTGACCGACGCGGAGCTGGCCGAGCTGGTCACGGCGGCGGTGGCCGAGTCCGGGGCGACCGGGCCGCGGGAGATGGGCCTGGTGATGAAGGTCCTCACGCCGAAGATCGCCGGGCGGGCCGAGGGCGGCCGGGTGGCGGCCGCGGTCAAGGGCGCGTTGAACTGAGCGAAGTGGAAGAGAAGCAGCGCAATAGGAGAACGGCCTGCCTCCCAGCGAAGAGTGCTGGGAGACAGGCCGTTGGTCTGCCCGTGGGCGAGCGTGTGCGGGCCCGTGAGGGGCCCAGGCCAGGGCGGGACGAGGGGGTTACGGCTGGAAGCCGTTCCCGCCGCCGTTCCCGTTCCCGCCGAGCAGTCCGTTGATCAGGTTTCCGGTACCGCCGTTCCCGCCGCCGTTGCCATTGCCGCCGGTCCCGCCGTTGCCGCCGCCGTTACCGCCGGTCCCGCCATTGCCTCCGGCGTTGCCGCCGTTCCCACCGCCATTGCCGCCATTGCCGCCGTTACCGCCGCCGCCGGGGGCGGTGGGCGGCGGGTTCGGGGTGTTGTTGTAGCCGCTCGCCGGGGTGAAGTTCTGCACCGGCATGCCCTTGAGCGCGGCCGTCATGGCGATGTTGAACATCGGCGCGGAGATCGTGGCGCCGAAGATCTGCCCGTCGTACGTGGTCGAGCCGATCCGGATGTCCTTCAGGTGGGTCTTGCTGTTCGGGTTGATGAAGCCGGTCCAGGTCGCGGCGGCCAGGTTCGGGGTGTAGCCGTCGAACCAGGTGTCCACGCCGCTGTCGGTGGTGCCGGTCTTGCCGACGAACGGGCGGTTGATGGTCCAGTTCACGCCGGCCCCGGTGCCGTTCGTGACCACGCCCTTGAGCAGCGAGGTGAGTTCGTTCGCGATGTTCGGGTCGATCACCTGCTTGCAGGTCGGGCTCTGGCCCGGGTACTGCTTGCCGGCGAAGTCGGTTATCCCGGAGATCACGATCGGCGTGCAGTACTTGCCCTGCGCGGCCAGAGTGGCGTACGCATCGGCCATCTCGATCGGGGTGATCTCGTTGACGCCCAGGGTCAGGGTCGGCACCTCGATCAGGGCCTTGCCGGTGCCGTTGTCGCTGTCCTGGGTGACGCCCATGCTCTGCGCCACGGTGGCCGGGCCGCACAGGCCGGTCAGTTCCTCCAGCCGGATGAAGTACGTGTTCACCGACTGGGCGAAGCCCTCGGCCATGCCGATGTCGCCGCCGGAGCCGGAGTCGCTGGAGATGCCGGTGTTGTTCGCGGTGCTGCCCTTGGTCCAGACGTACGTGCCCTCTTTGCCGTTCTCACAGGTGGCGAAGTGCTGGCCGACGTCGTCCACGGTCAGCGGCGACTGGATCAGCTGCCCGGGGCTGATCCCCTGTTGCAGCGCGGAGACGCCGGTGAAGATCTTGAACGAGGAGCCGGCCTGGAAGCCGCTGGTGCCGTCGTGCTGCGGGTCGCCGGACAGGTTCAGGTACGTCTGCCCGACTCCGGACCCGTAGCTCTGCGACTGCGCCATGGCCAGGATCGCGCCGGTACCGGGCTGGATCATCACCATCGACGAGGCGACCTTGTCCGTCGGGTAGACGTACTTCTGGATCGCCTTGTCCGAGGCCTGCTCGTCCTGGACGCTCATCGTCGTGTGGATGACCAGGCCGCCGAGGTTCCACATGGCCAGACGCTGGGCCGTGGTGGCGCCGTAGGCCGAATCCTGGAGGAACTCGTCGTAGACGTAGTGGCAGAAGAACGCGGCCGAGCCGGAGGCGGTGATGCAGCCTTCCTGAGGCTTGGTGACGTTCAGGCCCAGCGGCAGCTTCTCGTCCGCCGCGGCCTGGGCCGGGGTCAGGTAGTTCAGGCTGGGGTCGGCCATCTTCTCCAGCACGGTGTTGCGCCGGGTCAGGGCCGCGGCGCCGTTGGTGATCGGGTTGAACTCGTCCGGGCTGTTGACGATCGCGGCCAGCAGGGCCGACTGCGGCGCGGTGAGCTTGTCCGAGGTGGTGGAGAAGTACTCCTCGGCCGCGGCCTCCACCCCGTAGGCGCCGTTGCCGAAGTAGACCAGGTTCAGGTAGTTCTGCAGGATCTCGTTCTTGCTCATCTCCTCGGACACGGTGATCGCGTCCTTGAGCTCCGTGATCTTGCGGCTGAACGTGTCGGCGGTGGCTTCCTTCTGCAGGGTCGGGTCGGACCCGGCCTCCAGCAGCAGCTCGTTCTTGATGTACTGCTGCGCGATCGAGGAGCCGCCCTGCAGGTTGCTGCCGGACTGCGAGTCGTTGAAGGTGGCCCGGATCGTGCCCTTGATGTCGATGCCGCCGTGCTGGTAGTACCGCTGGTCCTCGATCGCTACCAGGGCGTCCGGCATGGTCGGGTTGATCTGCGACCACGGGACCACCACCCGGTTGCCCTGGGCGTTGGAGTCGGTGTCCCAGATGTTCGCGATCAGCGATCCGTCGCTGGCCAGGATCTCGCTGCGCTGCGGCAGCGCGGGGGCCTGGAAGTCGCTGGGCAGGTCCTCGAAGTGGTCGGAGGCGGCCTTGGTGGCCAGGCCCGCGGAGCCGACGAAGGGCAGTGCCACCCCGGCCAGCAGCACGCCGGCCAGCGAGCTCACCACGAGGAACGTGACCAGCTGGGATATCAGTCGTCCCGCGCCGATCACGCCGGAGTAACCGGTGCGTGCTTTGACCATGGCACCCAGGATAGGGCGACCTGCGCGGCCGCGGGGACGGCCGCCTCCCCGAGGTGTGGTTTTGTGGCCCATTTGCGACATCGGAATAGTTCGACTGGGCCATTGCAGATTGACCATTTCGGGGACTGTCCGCACATACCGCTTTTCCGTAGTGTCGTGCTAGCTGAAGGAGTCTGGACCCGTGGCCCGACTGAGCTGGCCCGTTCTCCTTCAGAGCACATCAGGAAACCAGGACGGCTGGTGCGGAAGGCCGTATTGGTCGGAGCCGTTCCACCCATCGGAGTGTGCGTTCCGGTGGCGCGGAGTGGTAGCGCGTGACAGGCGTGACTCGACCGCTGTGAGGGGGAGCCTCGATGCTGAGAGGACGGCAAAGTGAAGAATTGGGCTGAGGACTGGACGATAGCGGCGGCCTGCCGGGGGATGGACCCCGACGAGCTCTTCGTCCAGGGCGCGGCGCAGAACCGGGCGAAGGTCGTGTGCGCGAACTGCCCGGTGCGGACCGAGTGTCTGGCGGACGCGCTGGACAACCGGGTCGAGTACGGAGTGTGGGGCGGGATGACCGAGCGTGAACGCAGAGCCCTGCTGCGCCGGCGGCCGGAGGTGGGATCCTGGCGCAAGGTGCTCGAGCTCAAGCGGGACGCCTATCTGCAGCGTCCGGGCGTGAGCCTGTCGATCGAGCCTAAAGCCCTGCGGCAAGAATTGCTCGTAAGCCCGTGAGGTCGTGGATGTCCCCGGCCTGAGCGGTCAGTTCCAGGACCGGCAGGGCCGGGTTGCTGGCCCGGAAGCGTTCGGTCAGCCGGGCCTCCCGGCGGGACTGGGCGCAGCGGTCGGCGTGCAGCCGGAGCAGGGCCGCGGCCAGTTGCGCCTGCTCGGTGTCCGCCTCGGCCAGCTGCTCCGCGGTGGCCAGGGCGCGTTCGGCGGTCAGGGTGAGCCGGGTGCGGTGCACCCGGTTGAGCACCAGGCCGGCCAGCGGCATGCGCTCGTTCGCCAGCCGCTCGGAGAAGTAGGAGGCCTCGCGCAGCGCGTCGGCCTCCGGGGCGGCGACGACCACGAACGAGGTGCCGTCGGCCTGCAGCAGCCGGTAGGTCGCCTCGGCGCGCTCGCGGAAACCGCCGAACATGGTGTCCAGCGCGCTGACGAAGGACTGCACGTCGGCGAGCAGGGAGGAGCCCAGGATCTTGCCCAGGGCGCCGGTGACCAGGCCGACCCCGCCGGTCAGCAGCTTGAACGCGCCGATCCCGCCGACCTTGGCCGGGGCGGTGAGGATCTTGAGCAGCCGGCCGTCGAGGAAGGAGCCGAGGCGGTCGGGGGCGTCCAGGAAGTCCAGTGCGGACCGGCTCGGCGGGGTGTCCACCACGATCAGGTCCCAGCGCTTCTCGGCGTCGAGCTGGCCGAGTTTCTCCATCGCCATGTACTCCTGGGTGCCGGCGAAGCTGGCCGACAGGGACTGGTAGAACGGGTTGTCCATGATCTGCTTGGCCCGGGCCGGGTCGGTGTGGCCGGAGACCACCTCGTCGAAGGTCCGCTTCATGTCGAGCATCATGGCGTGCAGGCTGCCGCCGGCCGACTGGTCGATCCCGCGCACCTCGCGCGGGGTGTTGTCCAGTTCGGTCAGGCCCAGGGACTGGGCCAGCCGGCGGGCCGGGTCGATGGTGAGCACGACCACCTTGCGGCCGCGTTCGGCCGCGCGCAGGGCGAACGCCGCGGCGGTGGTGGTCTTGCCGACCCCGCCGGAGCCGCAGCAGACGATGATCCGGGTGTCCCGGTCGTCCAGCAGGTGGTCCAGGTCCAGGCTGTGCCGGGGTTCCCGGCTGCCGGCCGTCCCGCGCGCGGTACGCGCCGTCCCGGCCGCCCCCGCCTTCGCCGGCTCCTGCTCCGGGCCGGTCGCCTCGGCGGCGGGCCGGTCCGTCACGTTCTCCTGCTGCGCCTTCATGCTGCCCCCTGCTGGTGAAGTAGTCCGGCCAGCCGGTCCAGGCCGACCCGGTCGACGCCCTCGCTGACCAGCGGCAGTTCGTACACCGGGGTGTCCACGGCGGACAGGGCGCTGCGCTGGTCGTTCTCCAGGATGACCCGGTGGGCGTGTTCGGCGGCGAGTTCGGCCAGGGCCTCGGCGGTCTGCCTGGTGGCCAGTCCGGCCAGCCGCAGTCCGGCCGACAGCTCGGCCCGGTCCAGGCCCTGTGGCGCGGCGGCCTGCTTGATCTGGCTGTCGGTCAGCTCGTTCGGCCGGGCCTGGTTGATCACCACCGCGCCGAGCGGCAGCCCGGCGCCGCTCACCTCCGCGGTGCCGTCCAGGGTCTCCTGGACCGGCATCTCCTCCAGCAGGGTGACGAAGTGCACGGCGGTCTGCGGGCTGCTGAGCACGCGCATCACGGCCTCGGCCTGGTTGCGGATCGGCCCGACCCGGGCCAGTCCGGAGACCTCGGAGTTGACGTTCAGGAACCGGGTGATCCGGCCGGTCGGCGGCGCGTCCATCACCACGGCGTCGTAGTGGAACTTGCGTCCGGGCTCGGTCTCCCCGGCCCGCCGGCGCACCGCCTCGCAGGTCTTGCCGGTCAGCAGCACGTCCCGGATGCCGGGGGCGACCGTGGTGGCGAAGTCGATCGCGCCGAACCGGCGCAGCAGCCGGGCCGCCGGGCCGAGTTTGTAGAACATGTCCAGGTACTCCAGCAGCGCCTGTTCGGCGTCGATCGCCAGCGCCCAGACTTCGCCCTTGTTGCCGGTGGTGGCGATCCGGCGTTCGGCGTAGGGCAGCTGGGGCACGTCGAAGAGCTGGGCGATGCCCTGGCGGCCCTCCACCTCCACCAGCAGGACCCGCTTGCCGGGCGTGTCGCCGTCCCCGGCGGCCAGGGACAGGGCCAGCGCGCCGGCCACGGTGGTCTTGCCGGTGCCGCCCTTGCCGGTGACCACGTGCAGCCGGACTCCGGACCAGTCCTGCGTCCGGCCTGATCTCGGGGTGGAACCGGGCTTCGGCGGCGGAGGCGGTGTCTGTGTCACAGGAAGAGCCTATGCCTGTCGCCGCGCGTGCGTTGACTGTGCGGCGTGTGTTCGCCCGACCTACTACGCTCTTGCCCATGACCAAATGGGAGTACGTGACCGCCCCGCTGCTCGTCCACGCCACGAAGCAGATCCTCGACAACTGGGGCGACCAGGGCTGGGAGCTGGTCCAGGTGGTGCCGGGGCCGAACCCGGAGAACCTGGTGGCCTACTTCAAGCGCGAGAAGCAGGACAAGCAGTGATGGGTAGTCCTGAGGACCGGTTGGCCGAACTGGGCCTGGCCGTGCCCGAGGTGGCCAAGCCGCTGGCGGCGTACGTGCCGGCCGTGCGGGCCGGGTCGTTCGTCTACACCTCGGGCCAGTTGCCGCTGGCCGACGGGGCCCTGCTGCGCACCGGGAAGGTCGGCGCGGAGGTGTCTGCCGAGGACGCCAGGGAGCTGGCCCGGCAGTGCGTGCTCAACGCCCTGGCCGCGGTCCGGGCCGAGATCGGCGAGCTGTCGAACGTGCACCGGGTGGTCAAGGTGGTCGGGTTCGTGGCCTCGGCCCCCGACTTCACCGGGCAGCCCGGGGTGGTCAACGGTGCGAGCGAGCTGCTCGGGCAGGTGTTCGGCGAGGCCGGGATCCACGCCCGGTCCGCGGTCGGCGTGGCGGTGCTGCCGCTGGACGCGCCGGTCGAGGTCGAGCTGATCGTCGAGGTGGTGTGACCACCGCGCGGACCACCCTGGTGCTGGCGCCGAATCCGTCGCCGATGACCCTGGACGGTACGAACACCTGGGTGCTGCTCGAACCGGGCGGCTCCCGGGCGGTCGTGGTCGACCCGGGGCCGTTGGACGAGGGGCACCTGGCCGCGGTGGTCGAGCGGGTGGATCGGCTGGGCGCGCGGGTGGGCGTGATTCTGCTCACACACGGCCATCCTGATCACGCGGAGTCGGCCCGGCGGTTCGCCGAGCTGACCGGGGCGCCGGTGCGGGCGTTGGATCCGGCGCTGCGGCTGGGCTCGGAGGGACTGTCCGGCGGGGATGTCGTGGAGTTGGACGGCCTGGAGGTCCGGGTGCTGGGGACGCCGGGGCACACGGCCGACTCGCTCTCGTTCCTGGTGCCGGCGGACGGCGCGCTGCTGACCGGCGACACGGTGCTCGGGCGGGGCTCGACTCTGGTGGCGCATCCGGACGGGCGGCTGGGCGACTACCTGGAGTCGCTGCGGTATCTGCGCGTCCTGGCGGAGCAGGGCGAGGCGACGGTGGTGCTGCCGGGGCACGGCGGCGTGCTGGACCAGCCGTTGGCGGCGATCGACTTCTATCTGACGCACCGGCAGAACCGGCTGGCGCAGGTCGAGGCGGCGCTCGCAGCGGGTGACCGGACGGCGGACGAGGTCGTGCGGCGGGTCTACGCCGATGTGGATCCGGTGCTGTGGCCCGCGGCCGAGCTGTCGGTGCTGGCCCAGTTGGAGTATCTGCGCGCGGGTCAGGCGGATCAGGCGGAACGGTAGCGGCGGGAGGCGGCAGGTGTGGGCGCGCGGTGAACGCATTGCCGCGCGTACGCCGCAGGGGCGTAGGACGGCGCGCAGGCCGTCTGGGCGTGAGCATCCCGAAACATGCCCCGCAGACGCCTCTGCCCGGCCGCTGTCGGCCCTCGGGGGCGGTTAGCGGGCGCGCCGGGCGAGTCGGTCGGTGTCCAGCAGGACCACTGCGCGGGCTTCGAGCTTGATCCAGCCGCGCTGGGCGAAGTCGGCCAGGGCCTTGTTCACCGTCTCGCGGGAGGCGCCGACCAGTTGGGCCAGTTCCTCCTGGGTCAGGTCGTGCGAGACCTTGATCCCCTCCTGCTCGTCGCCGACCGGCTCGCCGAACCGGGAGGACAGGTCCAGCAGGGCCTTGGCCACCCGGCCGGGCACGTCGGAGAAGACCAGGTCGGCCAGGGTCTCGTTGGTCCGGCGCAGCCGCCGGGCCATCGCGCGCAGCAGCGAGCGGGCCACCTCGGGCCGGGCCGAGAGCCAGGGCTGCAGCTCGGTGTGGCCCAGGGCCAGCAGCCGGGTCGCGGTCAGCGCGGTCGCGGTGGACGTGCGCGGGCCCGGGTCGAACAGGGACAGCTCGCCGAACATCTCCCCGGGGCCGAGCACCGCGGTCAGGTTCTCCCGGCCGTCGCCGGAGGAGCGGCCGAGCTTGATCTTCCCCTCGACCACCACGTAGAGCTGCTCCCCGGGGTCGCCCTCGTGGAAGAGCGCGTCCCCGCGCCCGAGGGAGACCGGGGTCATCGAGCTGAGCAGCGAGTCCGACGCCTCGTCGTCGAGCGCGGCGAACAGCGGGCTGCGGTGCAGCACGTCCTCCACTGACGAACCCTCCATTGCTTATGTCCGCGCCTGGGGTCGCCGGTGCCAGAGTCACTCGCCGCCCGGGCGCAATCTGTTATGGCCCTTCTAGGACAGTGTGGCCTACCACAAGCGATTCCACCTAGTCGGCAGCGCCACGCTGATGGTTTTCCGATGCCGAATCTTGACCCCGGCGAGGCGGGGCGGAGGCTGGAAACGTTTACCTGAGACGATCGTCTGATACGATCGTCCAGAACGCTTGTCTCGACCTGGGTTAGGATCGGCCGCATGGGTAATCGCGAGGATCTGCTCGCCGGCGCTAAGCAGTGTCTATACGACAAAGGCTACCTGCGCACCACCGCGCGGGACATCGCGGCGGCCTCGGGGGTGAGCCTGGCCGGCATCGGCTACCACTTCGGCTCCAAAGAAGCCCTGATGAACCAGGCCCTGTTCGAGGCGATCGGCGAGTTCGGCGACGCGATGGGCTCCGCGCTGGCGGCCGGCTCCGGCGCCCCGGGCGGGTCGATCGAGCGGTTCGAGGCGATCTGGACCCAGGTCACCGGCTCGTTCGAGGTGCACCGCAAGCTGTGGGCGGCCAGCTTCGAGCCGGTCGCCCAGCTCGACCACGTGCCGGAGATCCGGCAGTTCTTCGCGATGGCGGCCGAGCACTCCCGGACCGGGCTGGCCGCGCTGTTCCTCGGCGTGGACGAGTCCGAGGTGGACGAGCGCACCAGCCGGACTGTCGGCTCCTTCTACTACGCTCTGATGAGCGGGCTGCTGACCCAGTGGCTGACCGACCCGGAGCACGCGCCGACCGGCCGGGACATGGCCGACGCGCTGCGCACGGTCGCGGCGAACCTCGGCGCCCGGCCCTCCGGCCCGGCTCCGGCGGTGGCCGGCGGCATGTAGCCGGAGCGAGAGCGCGAGAGAAAGGCACCACCGTGACCGGCGAGGTCGTCATCGGCGAGGACAAGCTGGCCCGCTGCCCCTGGGGCCTGAGCGCGCCGGAGTACATCGATTACCACGACACGGAGTGGGGCCGTCCGGTCAAGGGCGACGACGCGCTGTTCGAGCGGGTCTGCCTGGAGGCCTTCCAGTCCGGGCTGTCCTGGCTGACCATCCTGCGCAAGCGCCCGGCCTTCCGGGCCGCCTTCGCCGGGTTCGCGATCGCCGAGGTGGCCGAGTTCGGCCCGCGGGACGTCGAGCGCCTGCTCGGGGACGCCGGGATCGTCCGGAACCGGGCCAAGATCGACGCCGCGATCGCCAACGCGAAGGCCGCCGCCGAGCTGCCCGACGGCCTGTCCGCGCTGATCTGGTCGCACGCCCCGGAGCCCGGGCCCGCGCCCGCGCACACCGGCGAGGTCCCGGCGGTCACCCCGGCCTCGACCGCGCTGGCCAAGGCGCTGAAGAAATCCGGCTTCCGCTTCGTCGGACCGACCACGGCCTACGCCTTGATGCAGGCGTGCGGCCTGGTCAACGACCATCTCGCGGACTGCCACGCGCGATAATGACGGCTACGGCCCGCCACAGATGCGACGGGCCGTAGGGCGCTCTGCCCGGTTCGCTTCCTAATTCACGTCCGAGTCCGAGGAGCCGCTGAGTCCCACCGGCTCGACCGGCACCGTGGTGACCTTCCCGGCGCCCTGCGGGTCGCTGGGCGAGTCGGTCGCCGCGGCCGACGCGTCCGGGGACGAGGTATCGGTCGGGGTGCCCGGGTCGGTCGGCGGGGGCGGGGGCGGGGGCGGCGCGCTGGTGGAGTTGCTCGTGGTCGGTGCGGCCGGGGTCGGGGTCGGCGTGGGCGTCGGGTAGGCGCCGCGCTGGTAGACGTCGGTGACGTAGACCTGGGCGCCGCAGGCCGCGTTCAGGGTGACGCCGGGGACCGCGGCGCTGCCGGGCACCGCGAAGTGCAGCGAGTAGGCCGTCCCGGCCGCGCCGTCGCCGGAGCCGGCCGAGGGCGAACTGCCCGGGTCCGGGCAGCCCGGGGCCACCCAGGCGAACTGGAACTCGTACGGCTGTCCGGCCTGGAGCACCATCGAGGTGCCGCCGGCTCCGATCACCGGCAGTTGCGGCGGGCCGGAGTGGTCGGCGGTCAGGATCTGCACCGAGGCCGCGGCGGTGCCGGCCGCGTTGGTCACCTCGACCATCGGCGGGTCCGACGTCACGCAGGCGGTCTGCGGGGTCACGTCGATCAGGCCGTAGCGGGTGTCGCCGGCGGTCACGCCGAGCACGGTGCTTATCCCCAGCATGGCCGAGGTGCACAGCGGGGTCGGGCTCGCGCCCGGGGAGGCCGGCGGCGCGGTGGCCGGGGCGCCCGGGCCGATCGCCGGTCCGGTCGCGTGCGCGCTCGGGCCGGTCCACGGCCAGACCGGGTGGCTGGTCTCGCCGGCCGCGGCGGGGTTCTGCCCGGTCTGGCCGGAGCCGGACTGCGGGTGGCTGTTGCCCGGGCCCAGGCCCACCACGCTGGTCAGCGAGGGGACGAGCGAGATCCGGCCGCCGGTGGCGACCGAGACGCCCAGGACGATCACCAGCACGCTCGCGGTCCCGGCCAGCACGGCCCGGTTGCGCTGGCGCACCTTGGCCTTGCGCCGGACCCGGGCCAGGCCGCCGGGCGGGGGGCCGCCGGCGCCGACGCCGGAGACCGCGGCCCGCAGCAGCACGCTCAGGTCGGCCGGATGCAGGGCGGCCGCGTCCCGGTCCGCGCCGTCCCCGGCCGGCGGGCGCGCCGGCCCGTCGGGGCCGGCCCCGTCCTGCGTCATCGCTCTTCCTCCATGCGCACCCGAAGTGCGTCGATCCCCCGTGAGCCGTAGGCCTTGACCGATCCGATCGACAGGCCCAGCGCGGTCGCGACCTGGGCCTCCGTCATGTCGGAGTAATACCGTAACACCAGCACCTCGCGCTGACGCCGCTGCAGTCCGCGCAGGGCCCGGACCAGGGCGTCGCGCTCGAGCACGTCGTAGGCGCCCTCCTCGGCGCTGGCCGCGTCCGGCATCGGCTTGGGCAGCAGGCGCAGGCCGATGATCCGGCGGCGCAAGGTGGACCGGGAGAGGTTGACCACGGTCTGCCGCAGGTAGGCCAGCAGCTTCTCCGGCTCCCGGACCCGCGAGCGGGCCGCGTGCACGCGGATGAACGCCTCCTGCACCACGTCCTCGCAGGAGCCCAGGTCGTCGAGCAGCAGCGCGGCCAGGCGCAGCAGGGACGCGTAGTGCGTCTGGTAGGTCTCGGTCAGCAGGTCGGTGGTGACGTCCACGTCAGTGGCCACGGCCACCGCCGGTCCGGTCTGCGGCCGGGCGGCCGGCGGAAGGCGGGCGGAACCCGGGTATGGCACGAAGGCCTCGGCACCGGCCGCGATGGCTGTCACGGTGGTTAGACATTCGAGACCCCCCCACCGTTGTACCCCAAAAGGGTGGTTCTGGGGATGGGGCTGTTTGGGGCACTCACGAGGGGCAGAATCTCATTCCGGCCCGCGGCCGCACACTGCTTTGCGCCGGAAAACCTCCTTACGAGTGAACCCGTAAGGAGCACTGCCGGGTGTGGCGCCCGTACTCCGATCGGAGTAGTCCCGGGCCGCCCGGACAGCCGGATCCCGGCGCGGGGCGCCCTCGCGCCGCTCGCCGGGATCGGATACCTCGTTCGTCGCGCCACCGTCTAAGCCGCGGCCAGCTCCCTGGCGACCAGCTCTGCGATCTGGGCGGTGTTCAGCGCCGCGCCCTTGCGCAGGTTGTCCCCGCACAGGAACAGATCCAGGCTGTACGGGTCGTCCAGGCTCTGCCGGATCCGGCCGACCCAGGTCGGGTCGGTGCCGACCACGTCGTTCGGGGTCGGGAACTCGCCGTTGGCCGGGTCGTCGAACAGCACTATCCCGGGCGCGTCGCTCAGGATCTCCCGGGCCCGCGACACCGTGGCCTCGTGCTCGAAGGTGGCGTGCACCGCGAGCGAGTGGGTGGTGATCACCGGGACCCGGACGCAGGTCGCGGACACCTTCAGCGCGGGCAGGCCGAGGATCTTGCGCGACTCGTTGCGCACCTTCAGCTCCTCGGAGGACCAGCCGTCCTCCTTGAGCGAGCCGGCCCAGGGCACCACGTTCAGGGCCAGCGGGGCCGGGAACGGGCCGAGGTCGCCGACCGCGCGGCGCAGGTCCCCGGGCTGCGAGCCGAGAGTGGTGCCGGCCACCTTGCCGATCTGGTCCCGCAGGGTGTCGATGCCGGCCTGGCCGGCCCCGGAGGCGGCCTGGTAGGAGGCGACGATCAGGCCGGTCAGGCCGAGTTCGGCGTGCAGCGCGCCCATCGCGACGATCATCGACAGGGTGGTGCAGTTCGGGTTGGAGATGATCCCCTTGGGCCGGGTGCGCGCGGCGCCCGGGTTGACCTCGGGCACCACCAGCGGCACCTGCGGGTCCATCCGGAACGCGCCGGAGTTGTCCACGGCGACCGCGCCGCGGGCGGCCGCGATCGGCGCCCACTCGGCCGAGACCTCGTCCGGCACGTCGAACATGGCCACGTCGACCCCGTCGAAGGCCTCCGGGCTCAGCGCCACGACCTCGACCTGCTCGCCGCGCACGGTCAGCAGCTTGCCGGCCGAGCGGGCGGAGGCGATCAGCCGGATCTCGCCCCAGACGTTCTGCCGGGTGGAGAGCAGGTCCAGCATGACCGTGCCGACGGCGCCGGTGGCGCCGACCACGGCCAGGGTGGGCAGCTTGGCGGTGTACTCGCTCATCGTCCGGTGCCCCCGTAGATGACAGCCTCGCTGTCGGCGTCGAGATCGAATGCGGTGTGGATGGCCTGGACGGCCGGCTTGACCTGGTCCGCGCGGCAGACCACGGAGATCCGGATCTCGCTGGTGGAGATCATCTCGGCGTTGACCCCGGCCTTGTAGACGGCCTCGAAGAACACCGCGGTGATCCCGGGGTGCGACTTCATCCCGGCGCCGACCAGGGAGATCTTGGCGATCTGGTCGTCGTAGACCAGGTTCTCGAACCCGGTCGTCTCCTTGATCCGGTTCAGCGCGGTCAGCGCCTTCGCGCCGTCCGCCTTGGGGAGGGTGAAGGAGATGTCGGTCAGCCCGTTCTTGCCGGTGGAGACGTTCTGCACCACCATGTCGATGTTGATCTCCGCGTCGGCCACGGCGCGGAAGATCCGGGCCGCCTCGCCCGGCTGGTCCGGGACCCCGACCACGGTAATCTTCGCCTCGCTGGTGTCGTGGGCGACGCCGGCGATGATCGCCTGTTCCACTTCGGTCCCTTCGGTGTTCGGTGCGGAGGTGTCGCTGCTCGGCCGGACGTTGCAGATCCAGGTGCCCTCCGCGGCCGAGAAGGAGGAGCGCACGTGGATCGGGACCTCGAAGCGCCGGGCGTACTCGACACAGCGCAGCATCAGGACCTTCGCCCCGCTCGCGGCCAGTTCCAGCATCTCCTCGTAGCGGACGGTGTTCAGCTTGCGCGCCGCAGGTACCAGGCGCGGGTCGGCCGTGTAAACGCCGTCCACGTCGGTGTAGATCTCGCAGACCTGGGCGCCGAGCGCGGCGGCCAGGGCGACCGCGGTGGTGTCCGAGCCGCCGCGGCCGAGCGTGGTGATGTCCTTGGTGTCCTGGGACACGCCCTGGAAGCCGGCCACGATCGCGATCGCGCCCTCGTCCAGCGCGGACCGGATCCGGCCCGGGGTGACGTCGATGATCCGGGCCCGGTTGTGCGCGCGGTCGGTGATCACGCCGGCCTGGCTGCCGGTGAAGGACCGGGCCTCCTCGCCGAGCGAGCCGATCGCCATGGCCAGCAGCGCCATCGAGATCCGCTCGCCGGCGGTCAGCAGCATGTCCAGTTCGCGGCCCTCGGGCAGCGGGACGACCTGCTGGGCGAGGTCGATCAGCGCGTCGGTGCTGTCGCCCATGGCCGAGACGACCACCACGACCTCGTTGCCGGCCCGCTTCGTGTCGATGATGCGCTTGGCCACGCGCTTGATGCATTCGGCATCGGCAACCGAGGAGCCACCGTACTTCTGTACGACAAGGCCCACAGCGTGCTCCTGACTCACAAAGGTCCGCGTCCGGCGCCGCCGGCCGGCGGGCGGACGTGACCGGCCGGGCGGGTTGCGCAGGGCGTCGCCGGGCAGGCCGGAGCCCAGTCTAGCCAGACCTCCTGCGGGCACGGAAATATTTCACGGGCTGAGACGGGCGTCTCACCCGCGCCGGGCCCGGACGGCCCGGCGGCCGGGCCCGGGCTGGTCCGGGGGTACGGGCCCGGTACCGGGGTCCGGCGGCGGCCGGGGCCAGGCGGGTGCCGCGGATCTGATGGCGTGTTACCGATCGGCACGGGACACGGACCGGCCCGCGGCGCCGGACATGGCGGACGGCCCGGCCGCCCGGATACCCGGGAAGTCGGACCGTCCGCCGTCATTCAGCGGCGCAGGCGGCTCAGACGTGCAGCCGCGACCGGGCCACGATCGACTGCAGCGCGCGCATCGCGGCCGAGGCGGCCGGGCCCCAGTTGGTGAGGTAGGAGAACTGCCACCACCACAGGGCCTCCATCGCGCGGTCGGCCCGGAAGTGGGTCAGCCCGTGTGCCAGGTCGGAGACCGTGGCGGCGATGTCGTCGGAGATCCGGCGCAGCTCCACCTCGGGCTCGGCGGCCAGCGGGTCGAAGACCTCGCGGTAGGCGTTGCACGGGACCAGCAGTTCGGCCAGCCGCTCGCGCAGTTCGTCCAGGTCCGGGTCCGGGCCCGGGTCGGCCTCGAACCGCTCGTCCGGGATGACGTCCTGCATCGCGCCGAGCCGGCCGCCGGCCAGCAGCAGCTGGGAGACCTCCAGCAGGAGCATCGGCACGGCCGACTCGGCGGCGTCCCCGCGGGCGACCGCGCGCACGACGACCAGGAAGGACTCGACCTGGTCGGCGATCTGCCCGGTGAACCCGGTCAGGTCCTCGTCCAGCTGCGTGATGTCAGACATTGAGCGTTCTTCTCCCTTCGAAGGCCCGGCCCAGAGTCACCTCGTCGGCGTACTCCAGGTCACCGCCCACGGGCAGCCCGGACGCCAGTCTGGTGATGCGTAGGGACCCGTCCGCCGCCAGCGGCCGGACCAGCCGGGCCAGGTAGGTGGCGGTGGCCTCGCCCTCCAGGTTGGGGTCGGTGGCCAGGATCAGCTCGACCACCGTCCCGTCGGCCAGCCGGGCCATCAACTCCCGTACCCGCAGATTGTCCGGGCCGACCCCGTCGATCGGCGAGATCGCCCCGCCGAGCACGTGGTAACGGCCGCGGAACTCGCGGGTGCGCTCGATCGCGACCACGTCCTTGGACTCCTCCACCACGCACAGCACGGTGGTGTCCCGGCGCGGGTCCAGGCAGATCCGGCAGCGCTCGGCCGAGGCGACGTTGCCGCACAGCTCGCAGAAGCGGACCGTCTCCTTGACCTTGAGCAGGATCTCGGCCAGCCGCCGGACGTCGGTCGGATCGGCCTGGAGGATGTGGAAGGCGATCCGCTGCGCACTCTTGGGACCGATGTTGGGCAGTCTGCCCAGCTCATCGATCAGGTCCTGAACCACGCCCTCGTACATGCTTGAGGTGCCGTCCCTCGGTTGTGCCGTCCGGCGGGGGCCGGGGCGGCGGTTGGCTGCTGCTGGTGCGGTCGGTCTGGTGCTGCGGCGGGCCGGGCCCGCGGTCCGGGGCCGGTCTAGCCGAACGGCGACATGCCGCCCAGGCCGCCGCCGAGCCCGGAGGTGAGCGGTCCCATCTTCTCCTGCTGCAGCCGGTCGGCGGCGGCGGTCGCGTCCCGGACCGCGGCCAGGATCAGGTCGACCAGGGTCTCCACGTCCTGCGGGTCGACCACCTCGGGGGCCAGGTCGAGCGCGACCAGTTCGCTCAGCCCGGTGACGGTGGCCTTGACCAGTCCGCCGCCGGCGGTGCCGACCACCTTCTCCTGGCCCAGCGCCTGCTGCGCGGACGCCATGTCCTCCTGCATCTTCTGGGCCTGCTGCATGATCGAGCTCAAGTCGAAGCCGTCGGGAAGCATCCGCGCTCTCCTTTGGTCGGGTCGGGGGTGGACCGGGTTGCCGGAGGGAGTCCGGTACTAGTCCACATTCTCATGTTCCTCGAGGACTGAGGCCCCGAGCTCGCGAATGAGCAGGTCACGGGCAGTGGGGCCGGCCTCGTTCAGGTCGACGTCGTCCGGGTCCGGCAGGTCCTCCTCCAGCGACTGGGCGGACTGCGGGGACGGCCCGGAGGCCGGGGCGGACTGGCCGGCCGGACCGGCCGGGTACCCGGCCGGTGCGGGCGGCACTGGCGCGGCCGGGGCCGCGGCCGAGTTGCCGGCCACCGGCGCCGGGGCGGATCCGATCGCGGACGCCGCGGTCGGGGCGTAGGTCGTCGCCGGGCTCGGCGCGGGGGCCGGGGCCTGGGCCGGCGCGGACCAGGACTGGGCCGGTTCGGGCTGCTGCGGCGGCTGGCCCGGGCCCGCGGCCCGTTTGGCCGCGCCGCCGAGGCTGGCCGAGGGGTCGACCAGGATCTCGATCTTCCAGTCCGAGCCGGTGACCTTCTGCAGCATCTCCCGCAGCACCTCCTCGCGGGTGGACCCGGAGAAGTTGTCGCGCAGCCCGGGATTGCTGATCCCGAGTTGCAGCACCTGCCCGTCCACCGCCAGGACCTGAGCGTATTCGCTGATCATGGACCAGGCCACCTTGCTGCGCTCGCGCACGGCGACCAGGATCTGCGGCCAGGCCTGGTGCATCGCCGCGGTGTCCATCCGGGACGGGCGGCCGCCGCCCTGGCCCTGGTTGCCGCCCGGCCGGGAGCCGTCGGCGGACCCGCTCGGGGCGTTCTGGCTCTGGGCCGGGGCCGGCTGCTGCTTCCACGGCGGGACGAACGCGCCGCCGGCCGGATCGGCGGCCGGCGGGCCGCCCTGGCCCGGCATCGGCGGCATGCCTTGCGGCGGCTGAGCCTGGGTCTGCGCCTGATGCTCGGCGTGGGGAGGCTGGGCCTGCGGGTTCTGCTGGTATTGCGCGGGCGGCTGCTGGGGCGTCTCACCGCCCTGGGCGTACGCCGGGGCCGCGACGTACCCGGCCGGGGGCGCAGCGTGCGCCGCGCCGCGCTCCAACCTGTCCAGGCGCGCCGCGAACCCGCGATGCGTGTCCTCGGCGCCGGGCAGCAGCACGCGCGCGCAGACGAGTTCGAGGTGCAGGCGCGGCGCCGTGGCTCCGCGCATCTCGTGCAGGCCGACGCTGACCACGTCGGCGGTCCGGGACAGCTCGGCCGCGCCGAAGGCGTTGGCCTGCTCCTGCATCCGGACCAACTGGTCGCCCGGGACGGACACCAGCCCCTTGCCCGCGGCGTCCGGCACCGCGGCCAGCACGAGCAGGTCGCGCAGCCGTTCCAGCAGGTCGGCCAGGAAGCGGCGCGGGTCGTGCCCGCCTTCGACCACCCGGTCCACGGCCTGGAACGCGGCCGCGCCGTCGCCCGCGGCGAAGGCCGACACGGCCTCGTCCAGCAGGCTGGCGTCGGTGTAGCCGAGCAGGCTGGCGGCCATCGGATACGTGACGCCCTCGTCCTCGGCCCCGGCCAACAGCTGGTCGAGCACCGACAGGGAGTCTCGGACGGACCCGGCGCCGGCCCGGACGACCAGCGGCAGGACCTCCGGCGCGACCGGCACGTTCTCCTTCTCGCACAGCTCGGCCAGGTAGTCCCGCAGCACCCCGGGCGGCACCAGCCGGAACGGGTAGTGGTGGGTCCGGGACCGGATCGTGCCGATGACCTTCTCGGGCTCGGTCGTGGCGAAGATGAACTTCAGGTGCGGCGGCGGCTCCTCGACCACCTTGAGCAGCGCGTTGAATCCGGCCGAGGAGACCATGTGCGCCTCGTCCAGGATGTAGATCTTGTAGGTGGACGAGACCGGGGCGAAGAAGGCCCGCTCGCGCAGGTCGCGCGCGTCGTCCACGCCGCCGTGCGAGGCGGCGTCGATCTCGATCACGTCGATGGACCCGGGCCCGCCGCGGGCCAGGTCGACACACGACTTGCAGGTCCCGCACGGTGTCGGCGTCGGCCCCTGGGCGCAGTTCAGGCACCGGGCCAGGATCCGCGCGCTGGTCGTCTTCCCGCACCCGCGCGGACCGCTGAACAGGTACGCGTGGTTCACCCGCTGGTTGCGCAGGGCTTGTTGCAGCGGTCGGGTCACGTGCTCCTGCCCGATGACCTCTTCGAAGGTCTCGGGTCGATAGCGGCGGTAGAGCGCGAGGGACACATGGACGAGGGTATCCGGTCGCACTGACATCGTGGCCCACTCGGCGGCCCGCCCGGCCGGATTGCGGCCCGCGCCCGCCGATCCGACAATCGGATCATGGCCTGGTTGCTCGTCGTGCTCGCGGGGCTGCTCGAGACCGGCTTCGCGGTGTGCCTGAAGCAGAGCCACGGCTTCTCCCGGCTCTGGCCCACGATCGGCTTCGCCCTGTTCGCGCTGGGCTCGTTCGGCCTGCTCACGCTCGCGCTGCGGCGGCTGGAGATCGGTCCGGCCTATGCGGTGTGGACGGGCATCGGGGCTTCCGGGACGGTGATCTACGGGATGCTGTTCCTGGACGAGGCGGTTGCGGTACTGAAGATCACTTCAGTGGTGCTGATCATCGCCGGTGTGATCGGGCTGAACATCGCCGGCGGTACGCACTGACCTCGTGCCCGGCCCGGTCAGCTGAGCAGCCCGCGCTTGTACGCCGTGGAGACGGCCGACGCCCGGTCGCGGACCCCGAGTTTCGTGGAGATGCGCAGCAGGTGGGTCTTGCTCGTGGTCTCGCTGACCAGCAGTTGCCGGGCGGCCGCCTGGTTGGTGGCGCCGTCCGCGACCGGCCGGAGCACCTCGATCTCGCGCCGGCTGAGCGAGTCGGGCTTGCGGGCCCCGGCCAGCCCCATCAAGGTGCTGGCGACCGACGGCGCGAGCACCGACTGCCCGGCGTGCGCGGCGCGCACGGCCCGCAGCAGTGCCTCCCGCGGCGCGTCCTTGAGCAGGTAGCCGGTCGCCCCGGCCTCGATCGCGGGCAGCACGTCGCGGTCGGTTCATCGGGTTCTCTCTTCGTTTCTCGGGCGTGGCCTGATCCGAGCTCTCGCGCTCTCGGACTCTTTGAGCATCGGCCGATTCCCTCGAACTCGAATCCGCCGTGAAGTCGCCGTTCGCCGCCGGATCAGACACCCCTCGCATCCACCGATCGGAGGATGCCGAGCTCTTCCGGCCTCCTGACGTCGGCGGTTTCAGCCCACGAATCAGCAATACATCGACTATTCGGAAATTAGCTGACACTCCGTCAGTAATGAGCCTCCGCCGGCTCGCCCCTCAATACCTCCACTACCACTCCCGCACCAATGGACTACGACCTGATTGTCAGCCGTCACTCAAAGTAACCAAAAACTGTACGGAACGGCTCCGCCCGTGGCACACTTCGAACCGTGATAAGACAGCTGATACACGTGCTGCTCATGGTCACGCTCGTCGGCGTACCGGTCGTGTTGGGCACCTCCGGGTGCTCATGCGGGAGCACGGCCGCAGCCGAGGCGTCCACCACATGTTCGTCGGGCGGGAGCGGGGGCGGGGGTGGTGGCGGGGGTGGTGGCGCGGGCGCGCCGGACGACGGCCCCCAGTGCGAACTGGACCTCAGCGACCTGGCGGTGCTGCACCAGCACGTCGTCGCCCGAATGGCCGAGACCGACTGCGACATCCCGGCCGAGGCCACGGTGACGTTGACCATAGATTTCGTCCCGGCCGGCACGAACCCCCAAGCTCCGGTCCCGCGCGGCCACGCGCAGAAGAGCGGCCCGACGCCGATCCCCGCGTTCAACGCGACCGCGGACTGCGCCCCCGGCAGCTTCACCGCGACCGCGACGATAACCGGCGAGGGCACGAACGGTGCCCCGATCGTCCAAGGTGCCCCCGAATCCACCGATCCCATGACAATCTCGTCCTGGGCACTGTGCGAATGACGACAGAAAGAAAGCAGATGACTCGCTTCGAGATCACCGCACTCAAGGACTCGCCGTCGACGATCACATTCCAGTTCGGCCGCTACCGGATGCAGGACGACGCCGAGTACATCGATTCGGTCATCGCCGACCCGAGGTTCCTCCTGGACCGCGACGGCGTGGTCCTCGGCGACATCCCCGACCTGACGGTCGACCTGGACGAACACCTGGTGGAGTTCAGTCGGCCGTGGATGCTCAGCGTCTGCTTCAGGCACCTGCGCGAGCACGGCGGCATGACCAACCACGACTCTTTCGTCTTCACCGGCTGGCGCCGATACCCCATCCCCGCGGATGCCGCACTCAGCCCGCAGACCGCAGACCACTAGGCCGATGTCGATCCCTGTGTCCCCCGGGCGCCCGGCGCGCCGCCCGAGACGCGCGACCCGCCGCATACGCAAACAGCCCCCGGACCGGTGATTTCCCCGGTCGGGGGCTGTTCTGCGAGCGGAGGATACGAGATTTGAACTCGTGAGGGGTTGCCCCCAACACGCTTTCCAAGCGTGCGCCCTAGGCCACTAGGCGAATCCTCCGTGGGATAGCTTACCGGAAACTTCGGTGTGCTCCGCCACCTCATTTCGTAGGCTATCCTTGCTCTTGGACCTCTCGTGTGGCGTCATCCCACTGAAACCCCCCAGGGCCGGAAGGCAGCAAGGGTAGGCGGGCTCTGGCGGGTACGCGGGAGGTCTTTTAGCATGTCAGAAAACATTTGCGGCCTGCCGGGATCAGGCTGGGTGCAGTCGGCGGAGCGGGTGGATGGGCCGGAGGTCCGAGGCCGGGGCCACGCGGGGCGGAAATGTCAGGGGCACGTTCTCCGCGGAACTCGGGCCGGAGCGAACCGTCGCTTGCGGTCGAGTGTTCCGGGGACGACCGGAAAGCCCCGGGCGCCACGGATGGCCGAGCGCGGACATCGGACGGCCTAGACGCCTGACGGGTTCCCCCGGGTGGCCGAGTCCGGGCGGGTTGCCCTCGGCGGCGCGCTGAGCAGCCTGGTCGGCGCCCTCTCGCAGCATCACCCCGAGGCGCGGTCCGGGGTCGGCCAGAATGCCGCCGTCTGCGCTGGTCGAGGGCTTCGCGGCAGACGAGTGTTCCATGTTCGACACAAGTTCAGCGGAACATGTGGCGTTGCCTCCCGCGACTTGCTATATAACGGAGCGTCAACGAAAGCCGAGTGGCAGCGGAGAAATGGGTAGGCTAAACGTGTGATCTTTAAGCGTATCGGCGACGAACGGCCCTACCCGGACCACGGCTGCACTTCGCGCGGCTGGGCCGCGGTGGCGCCGCGGCAGGTGCGACTGGACCAACTGGTGACCACGCGGCGGCAGTTGGATCTCGACGCGCTGCTCGCCGAGGACTCCACCTTCTACGGGGACCTGTTCGCGCACGTGGTCCAGTGGCGGGGCGAGCTGTTCCTGGAAGACGGGCTGCACCGGGCCGTGCGGGCCGCGTTGAAGCAGCGCACAGTACTCCATGCGCGGGTACTTGACCTCGATTCATGATTGCCCGGCCGGGGGGATTGGGTACCGTCGCGGCATGAACTCGAAGTCGCGAGGGTCCGAGTCCGGCCCGGCTGACCAGGGCGTGTCGGCACGGAGAGAAGAGATCGGCGGGAAGCGTTTCCGCGTGGGGGCCGGGGATACGTACGTCCCGTTCCGCAGTCGGACCCGGCGTCGGCGGCGGGCCGCGGTGGCGGCGGCGCTGGGCGTGGTGGTCCTGGGGGCCGGGTTGTACGGGGTGGTCACGCTGGTGGTCTCGCCGGCGCCGACGTCCACCACGGCGGCTTGTCCGGCCGGCACGGCGCGTCCGGCCGGGGCCACGGCCACGGTGCTGCCGAGCCCGGGCCAGATCACGGTGAACGTCTACAACTCCACCGCCCGCAACGGGCTGGCCGCCACGACCGCGAACCTGCTCAAGGAGCGCGGCTTCACCATCGGCAAGGTGACGAACGACCCGCTCAAGGCGAACCTGACGGTCCCCGCGCAGGTCCGTGGCGGGGTCGCCGGGAGCACGGACATGCGGGTGCTCGCGGCGGAGGTGTCCGGGGCGCAGATGCAGCCGGACAGCCGGACCGACAACTCGGTCGACCTGGTGCTGGGGGCGGGGTTCACCGCCCTGACCGCGCCGGACCAGGTGACGGCGCTGCTGCATCCGGCGGCGGCCACCGCGGCGGCGACGCACGGGGCGTGCAGCGGGAGCGGCGGCAACTGAGGAGCCGAGGCGCGGTATCGGTGGCGATGGCGGTATCGGCATCCGTGGCGGAGGTCGTGGCCGTCGCCGGAACGAGTGGACTTGTCCGTAAGAGGCGGTAGCCCGGAAGAGGGATACCGCCTCTCGTCATGTTTCGGCCGGCCGGTCGGCCCCTGTGGTCAGTGGCTGAGCATGTCGGCCGCCCGGTAGCCCTCGGGGACGCCCTGGGCCAGGATCACGTCGGCGACCATGTGCTTCGTTCGCAGCGGCGCGATCTCCCGGTAGGCGGCGGAGCGGTACCAGCCGTCGAGCCGCTCGCGGTCCGGGAACTCGATCAGGATCAGGTCGCGGCCCCAGGAGCCCTCGACGGTCTCGAAGTCGGCGCCGTGGGCCAGGAAGCGGCCGCCGAAGGCGTCGAGGGTGGCGTCGATGCGCTGAAGGTATTCGATGATGTCCGGGCCGAACTCGACCGAGTGGACCTGGGCGACGGCGTAGGCGGTCATCTCTGCTCCCCTGTGCTAGCGGTGGGTCTGGTTGACGCCTCTGACGCTACGCAAGCGGCCGGAACACGGAATCAGTCACGCATAGGTACTTTCGGGGCGGCATCAGGCCGACAGACTAGGACAGGAAGAGCGCCGGGACATGACAACTAGAGAAGCCCTTGGAGCCCTCTGGATGTCGGAGTCGGCGTGGGCGTCGGGGTGGGCGTGGCGGCCGGCGGGTTGGTCGGCTGGATGCCCGTGCCGGCGCAGGTGAGGGTGACGGTCGAGCCGTAGGGGGCCGAACTGCCGCCGCCCGGGGAGACGCTCACGACCGTGCCGTGCCCGATCTGGCGGTTGCGGAAGTGGCCGTCCGAGCTCTGCAGGATCCCGGCCGCGGCCGTGCAGCTCTTGCCGACCAGCCCGGTGGGCACGGTGGCGGAACTCGACCCGGAGGAACTCGGGCCGGTGGAGACGACCACATACAGCGTGGTGTTTATCGGAATGGTCTGGCCGAGCTGGGAGACACCGGCGCTGTTCACCACGTCGACGACCTGGCCGGCCGGGTGGCTGCCGTCCTGTTTCTGCTTCTGCTGGACGTCGGTGAACCCGTTGGACGTCAGCGTGGTGTACACCTGGTTGTAGTTGTACATCGCCGTGTGCCCGCTGGAGTCCTTGAAGACCGAGGGGAAGAGCGTCGCGGTCCGCGCCCCGGCCGAGACGCAGTAGTTGACCACCGAGCCCGGGGAGACCGTGGCGTTCGGCGCGGGGGTCTGGCTCAGGATCTCGCCGGCCGGGTAGGTCAGGCTGAAGGAGCTGCTGCCGGAGCAGTCGGAGTAGGTGGACAGGGTCAGTTTCCGGCCGTCCAGCAGAGTTTTGGCCGCGCCCACGTTCTGGCTGACGATGTTCGGGACGAGCGCGGTGGTCGGCGCCGCGGGGCCGCCGGACATGGTCCGGACCAGGATGACCGAGAGCACGACCAGGAGCACCGCGAGGGAGCCGACCACGGCGTACATCGCGACCGGCTGGCGGTGCTCGCCCGAGCCGCCGCCGGCCGTGGTCTTGGCCGAACCGCCCGTGTCGGCGCCGCCACCGGTCCCGGTGGTCGCGGGCGGGTTCTTGGCAGTGTTCTTGAACGGGTTCTTGCCCGACGAGGTCGAGGCCTTCTCGGCCAGGGCCGCGGCGGCCGCCGCGGCTTCGGCCTGCGCCGCGGGATCGGGCTCGGCCGGCTCGGGTTCCTTGACCGCTTCGGAGGCCAGCGGGCGGCCGTCGAGCGCGCATTCGAGGTCTGTGCGCATCTCGTCGGCGGACTGGTAGCGCTCCTCCGGTTTCTTGCGCAGGGCCTTGAGCACGATGGTGTCGGCCACCGCGGGAATGGCCGGATCGTAGTAGGACGGCGGCTTGGGCGCCTCGCGCACGTGCTGGTAGGCCACCGCGACCGGGGAGTCGCCGATGAACGGAGGGCGGCCGGTCAGCAGTTCGTAGAGCAGGCAGCCGGTCGAGTACAGGTCCGAGCGGGCGTCGATCCGTTCGCCCTTGGCCTGTTCCGGGGACAGGTACTGCGCGGTGCCGACGACCGCGGAGGTCTGGGTCAGGGTCATCCCGGCGTCGCCCAGCGCCCGGGCGATCCCGAAGTCCATCACCTTCACCGCGGCACTGCCGTTGAGCATGATGTTGGCCGGCTTGATGTCCCGATGCACGATCCCGTTGCGGTGGCTGTAGCCGAGCGCTTCGAGCACCCCGCCGGTGATCTCCATCGAGCGCTCCGGCAGGAGCCTGTTGCCCGAGTGCAGGATGTCGCGAAGTGTCGAACCGTTCACGTACTCCATCACGATGTACGGCAGGGTGACCTTGTCGATCGGGCCCTCGCCGGTGTCGTAGACGGCGACGATCGCCGGATGGTTGAGCGATGCCGCGGACTGCGCCTCCCGCCGGAACCGGGCCTGGAGCGTGGCGTCCCGGGCCATGTCCGCGCGCAGCGTCTTGACCGCGACGGTCCGGCCGAGCCGGAGGTCGCGCGCCATGAAGACCTCGGCCATCCCTCCCCGGCCGAGCTCCTCGCCGAGCTCGTACCTGTTCCCCAGGCGACGTGGCTCATCCATGCTGTTCAGTCCCTCCCCCACCACCGTACCGAGCATACTTTGGCAGAGTTTCGCCGTGGAGTACCCCCGCTTTTAACTCCTGATGCGGAATTGTGCCAGGAAGCAGACATTCGAGTGACTCGACCACTCGGGGAGCCGGCCGAGTGAGGGCACCGGCACGGCGGCGATGACGGTGCAATGTCCGGTCAGAGGCTCGCACCTCGTCTGGTCCGACGTGTTCCGGCTTCCCTTTGGGGCGGGTCACATTGTTGCATGTATCGCACGGCGATCGGCACTGGTGACGAGCGGGAGGCAGAGGCCTGTTGCCGCAGTTCAAGTTTGCTGGGCGAACCGGGCTGAACTGCAACCGGAAGTGCAACCGGCTGAAGCCTTCCACATGGCCATGGACAGCGTTTCGGTCCGCAGGTTGCCGCCTGGCCGTACTCTGGAGGGGCACCGTCCGCACGAGAGTTGGAGGCCGCGATGACGACCAACCAGGCAGACAGCGATCCGTTCTCGCAGCACCCGGGATCGACGCTTGAAGATGCCCTGAGGGAAGCGGGTCGAGACTCCTCGTTCACCGTCGAGGACCTTGCGGCGTCGAACCCCGGCTTCGAGTCCGACGAGGAAATCGACGAGTTCATCACGGCTGTGCGTGGCCGGCGGAACGCGAGCCTGGCGTGAGTAGTCCGGTACTGCTCGACATCGATGTCGCTTCGGCTCTGTACAAGCGAAAGCAGTTGCCCATCCTGGGAAGGATCGCAGGTCGCACGCCATAGGGCGGTAACCCGCTTTCACGGGTTACCGCCCTGTCCAGCGGTGACGGTGGGATTTGAACCCACGGAGGCTTGCACCTCACACGCTTTCGAGGCGTGCTCCTTAGGCCGCTCGGACACGTCACCGTGAAAAAGACTACCAGACCCACAACGCCCCTTCGCCAGGGTTTCCGGGGCGGGTCCGCCCGAGGGTCCGACCATCGCGGCGCTTGCGCGATCACCTGCGTGAACCGCCTACGTGAACCATCTGCGCCCGCCGTGGCGCGGCTCAGCGTTGGCGGGCGAAGAAGCGGTCCAGCAGGAGTGCCGCCTCGGCGGCGAGTACCCCGGCCACCACCTCCGGGCGGTGGTTGAGCCGCGGGTCGCGCGGGATGTCCCAGAGCGAGCCGACCGCGCCCGCCTTGGGGTCGAACGCGCCGAAGACGATCCGGTCCACCCGGGACAGGACCGCGGCGCCGGCGCACATGGCGCACGGCTCCAGGGTCACCACCAGGGTGCAGCCGGTCAGCCGCCAGGCGCCGAGGCGGGCCGCCGCGGCCCGCAGCGCCACCACCTCGGCGTGGCCCGTCGGGTCGACGGCCGCCTCGCGGATGTTGCGGCCGCGCGCGAGCACCTCGCCGTGCGCGTCCACCACCACGGCGCCGATCGGGACGTCGTCGGTGCCTGCGGCCAGGTCGGCCTCGGCCAGGGCCTGGCGCATCCAGGCCCCGTACCGCGCCGCCAGCCAGGGCGGCAGGCCGGGCAACCCGGCCAGTCCGGTCGGCCCACTGGGCCCGGGCTCGCCGCGCCCGTGCCCGCTCCCATTGCCGTGTTCGGGCCTCGGCCGAACCAGCCCGCCGGGCACGCCCGACCCGGGCTCGGCCGGTCGTCCGGGCTGCCGCGCCCCGGACTGCGGCCCGCCCGGCCCGGCCGTGCTCAGCGCACCGCCTCCAGCTCGTCCGCCGCGCCCAGCGCCTCGGCCAGTTCGGCCAGGGCGTCGGCGGGCAGCAGGCCGTCGCGGGCCAGGTCCACCAGGACGGCCGCGGCCACGCCGAAGTCGGTCAGCAGGTCGGCGTCGCCGGCCGGGCCGGTGACCGCGGGGGCAACCGCGGCGGACGAACGGGACTGGGTGATCACCTCGACCGCCGGGTAGGTCGACGACAGGCTGGCGAGCGCATCCAGGTCGAGCCGGGCTCCGCCGGCCGAATCCTCCCCGTCCTCGTCCTCCTCGTCGTCCACCTCGGCGTCCTGGTCCACCGCCTCGTCCGGGACCTGGCGGGTGCCGAGGCCGGCGATCTCGTCCAGGTCGGCGTCCGGCCCGGTCAGCCGGCGCCCGTCCGGGCCGACCGGGACCAGCCCGGCGGCGAACAGGAGGTCCGCGTAGCCCGAACGGCTCGCGGCGGTGAAGTCCGAGACGAAGACCCGGGGGTCCTCGTCGACATCGGTGCGGACGACCGCGAACCAGAGGTCTTCCTGTTCGAGCAGGAGCAAGGCGCTCTCCGGCTCGAAGTCCTCGTCCTCGGAGGTCTCCCGCATGACATCCAACAGGCCAGCTACGTCCTCGATGTCGTCGAGGTCGACGTCGCGGGCCTCCCAGCGGTCCGCAGACCGTGTGAGTACAGCGGCGAAGTATGCCACGGTCCTTCCCACTCTCCCTTGAGGTTCTAGTAATCGTCGAGCGCGGGGTCGCGTTCGACCGCCAGGACGAACTGTTCGCCGAATCCGATCCGCGCGGCCAGCGGGGTCACCACCTCGACCAGTGACAGGTCGGGTTCGGCAAGCAGGCGTTCGCAGGTTAGCGCCAATTCGAGCGAGTCCACACCCAGGGCGGCCAGGATGTCCCGGTCGCCGCAGGGGGTCGGCCCGCCGCCCGCCCGGGTCCCGGCCCGGCGGGCCAGGTCGCCGGCCAGCCGGTCCTCGCCGCAGACCGCCTGGTTGGACAGGAACAGCCGGATCTGCGGGCCGAGCAGCAGGGCCAGCACGAAGTACTCGTCGCCCAGGCCCACCAGACCCAGGGTGGGTCCCTCGGAGACCTGCTGGTGCAGCGCGCAGAGCAGCGCTTCGAGCGATTCGGCGGTGTGCGGCGGGAGCGAGACCACGGCCCACCGGCCGTCCTCGAGAAAGGCGGCGACCGCGAAGTCGACCAGGTCCTCGGTGAACGGCAGGTACTCCTCGGCCCCCTCGGGCTGTTCCAGATCCGGCATGTCCGCCCTTCCAAGGTTGCCGCCGGCGCAAGTCGGCGTACCTGCCTCCTATCGCATCGTGACAGAAACCGATGCTCTACGGCAGCCGTTCCCGGCGTACTTTCGACACGCCGGGAAGGGCCGGACCCGCCGTCACAGATCAGTCGGGCGGCTCAGTAGCGGAAAGTGCGCAGCAGCCGCCGGTGCAGTTCCTGCATCCGGGCCCGGCGCGGGGCGACCCGGGCGCGCAGCGCCTTGGCCTCGGCCAGTTCGGCCAGGAACTCGGCCCTTCGTTTGTCCCGGCCGGGCGGCTCGCGGCGGGCCCGGCGGTCCGGGCCCTGGTCGGCCGGGCTGCGTGAAGTTGAGCGGTTCTGAACGGCCATGGCTTCACCCTCTCTGGTACGAACGACCCTACCTTGTGTAGTGATATATACCTATTGTCCGATCACCACATCGGTTCCTGGTCGCATAAAATCCCAGCATGCGCACCCTCGTCGCGGACCATCCGCTGATCTCCCACAAGCTGACCACCCTCCGGGACCGGGACACCGACTCGCCGACCTTCCGGCGGCTGGCGGACGAACTGGTCACCCTGCTCGCCTACGAGGCCACCCGGCAGGTGCGGGTGGCGCCGGTGGGCCTGCAGACCCCGGTGGGCCCGACCCAGGGGGTCCGCCTGGTCAGTCCCAAGCCGCTCGTGGTGCCGATCCTGCGGGCCGGTCTGGGCATGCTGGACGGGATGGTGCGCCTGCTGCCGACCGCGGAGGTCGGCTTCCTGGGCATGGTGCGCGATGAAGGTACCCTCACCGCGTCAACCTATGCGACCCGGATGCCGGATGATCTGGCCGACCGGCAGTGTTACGTGCTCGATCCGATGCTGGCCACCGGCGGCACGCTGATCGCGGCGATCAAGTTGCTGGTCGAGCGCGGCGCGCACGACATCACCGCGATCTGCCTGCTGGCCGCGCCGGAGGGCCTGGCCGCGCTGGAGCAGGCCTTCCACGACTGCCCGGTGCCGGTCACGGTGGTGACCGCCGCGGTCGACGAGCGGCTGAACGAGAACGGCTACATCGTCCCGGGGCTCGGCGACGCGGGCGACCGGCTGTACGGCGTGGTGTGAGGCCGGAAAGACGGATGAGCAGATGAGCGGATGAGCCGATCCGCGGAGAGACCGGGTGGACGCGCCGAAGGAAACGCGGACACCTGGTCTCGGCTGGGGGAGGTGAGGCACGTGGCGACCTTGCCGGGGGAACTTCCGCGCAGCGAGTGGGGATATTCGCGTTCTGCGCCGCCGTGACGACGCCGGCTCCGGCACCGGCCGCCCGCACCGGAAATCTTCCGGCCCGATCGGACTTAAGCAGGCCATTGCTGAGCTGACCTGGGCAGGTTTCGGGATGGGGGTCACAGGCAACTAGCGCCGTGGCCGGAAACAGGTCGTCGGTTCTCCGGGCCGGTACGACGCCGGCTCGCGGCGCCGGGACCGGCAGACGTGCGCCCAACGCCTGCGCCGGTCTGCACCACAATGTCCTGAACTGCAGCGACTACCCACTTGACAGCCCCGGCAACGAGTCCACCCGGCGCCCGGTCGGCCCGTGTTCCGTCAGTACTCCGATACCCACAGGGGGCAAATCAGCCTTCACCGGTCACTTGTGGAAGAACCCGTCTATTTACCGTACAACCGTGACGGGTATGTTCTCAATGATCTTCTTTGAGATTTGGTTTCCGCCCCCCTGATTGACGGGTAATCGGACTACGCGAGCGCGGATCAGGATACGCTTGTGCCGTTCTCGTACCAGGCGCAACCAGGGCAGAGGGGTAGGTCGCTATGGCAATGCCGAAGGCTAAGCCGGCCATACAGTGGGGGGTTGCGCTGTTCCTCCTCTTCTACGTGGTGCACGCGCCGGATACCGCGGCCTCCTTCATCCAGGACACGTTCGAGCTGA
Source organism: Actinocrinis sp. (assembly GCA_035943635.1). Lineage (GTDB taxonomy): Bacteria > Actinomycetota > Actinomycetes > Streptomycetales > Catenulisporaceae > DASZBX01. The sequence goes on from DASZBX010000148.1 coordinate 35,809, forward strand.
TCTCGAAGTTCTTCCACTCGATCGGAAACGTCATCAGCTTCAAGAGCAACATCAACAGTTGATCACATGCCTGATTCCCCGAACTTCGCCACCATGGATCCGCACCAGGCGCCCGAGCACATAGCGAAGTACCTGGACCCGACGGAGAAAGTCGTCTTCTACCACCGGTTCCACTGGGCGATGCTGCTCGAGCCGATGGCGATCATCGTGGTCGGTATCATCGCGACGATCATCGCCGACGTCCTGCACGTCTCGCACCGGCCCGGCCAGCGCGACGCGGGCTGGATCATCTGGGGCGTGTGGCTGCTGTGGACGATCGCGACGGTCTGGGAGGTGGACCGGGCCAAGAAGCACCTGAACCGGGTCCGCGGCGAGGGCAAGGCCCAGATCATCGCGGCCGTGATCATCGGCGGGATCGGATATGCGGGCTTCTACCTGGAGAAGAACCAGCACTTCGGGGTCGGCGGGGTACTGCTGATCGTCCTGCTGGTGGTGTGCTTCTGGGCGCTGCGGGAGGTGGGGCACTGGTTCGACCGGCACCTGATCCTGACCAACAAGCGGATCATGGTGGTCGACGGGATCGTGTCCAAGAGCGTGAACTCGATGCCGATCAACAAGCTGACCGACATGGTGTACAGCCGCTCGGCGCTGGGCCGGATCTTCGGCTACGGCCTGTTCGACGTGGAGTCGGCCGGGCAGGACCAGGCCCTGAAGCTGATGAACTACGTGCCCGACCCCGACAACACGAACCTGCAGATCTCCCACCTGCTCTACAGCTCGCCCGGGCCCCCGAAGCCCAAGAACATCCAGCTGAGCGGGCAGACCAGCCAGGGCGTGAACGTGAATCTGACCGGCCAGATGGACGCCTGACCGGCGAGCCGGAACCGGCCGGGCCGGATCATGGACCGGAAGATCGCTTACCCTGTGTCCATGATCCGACACATCGTGCTGTTCAAGTACAACGACGGCCTCACCCAGGAGGACCCTGAGGTCGCGGCCACCCGGCAGGCGCTGACCGACCTCGGTCCGACGCTGCCGATCGTCCGCGGCTGGGAGGTGCGCCAGTGCTTCGGCGACCAGGCCGTCTCGCACGACCTCATCCTGCTCGCGCAGTTCGACACCAGGGCCGACCTGGCCGCGTACGCCGTGGATCCCGAGCACCAGAAGGTGATCGTGCAGCTCGACCGGATCGCGGACCGCAAGGCGGTCGCGGACTTCGAGGTCTGAAAGCGGCCCGGACGGACGGCGGCGGCCGACAGCCGTGACGGCCGCCGACCGCCGACTCCTGCGTGACCGCCGCTCAGCTGCCCGGGTTCTGCACGCTCAGTCCGGCCACGCCGGCCGCCTCGGCCAGCCGGGCCAGCTCGGCCGAGTCGGCCAGGCCGGTCAGGCCGGCCGGGACCTGGGCCAGCGTGGTCAGGATCGCCCGGGCCAGGTCCAGCGCGCTCTGCGCGGACAGCTCGACCGCCACCCGTGCGCCCGCGCCGCGGCCGGGGTTGCGGAAATCGATGTTGAGCGTGTGCTCGTCGTCGGCATGCACCGGATGGTCGAAATAGACCGTCGCGTCGGTCAGCCCGAACCAGCCGTCAGCCGCCTTGCCGCTGCCCCGGACGGCCAGCTGCGTGGTGACGTACGTGCACATCAGGCCGCGCTCGCAGAGCTCAGGTGCTGCCCGTAGAAGGCCGAGATCCGCTCCCAGCCGTCCTTGGCCGCCTCGGGCCGGAAGGCCGGCCGGTCGACCGCGAAGAAGGCGTGGCCGGCGCCCTCGTAGCTGTGGAAGTCGAAGGTCTTGCCGTGCTCGGTCAGCAGGCCCTCGAGCTCGGTGACCTGGTCCGGCGAGGGGTACTGGTCGTCTGAGCCGAACAGGCCGAGCAGCGGGGCGCCGAGGTTCGGCAGGTGGTCGTACAGCGGGCCGACCTTCATCGGGGCGCCTTCGGGCACGGTGCCGACGACGAACGCGCCGTAGCAGTCCACCGCGGCGTCGAACGGCAGGGTGCAGGCGGCCAGCACGGACTGGCGGCCGCCGGAGCAGTGGCCGATCACGCCGGTCCTGCCGTTGGAGTTGTCCAGTGCCTTGAGGAAGTCCTGGCCGCCGGACACGTCGCCGATCAGGCGCTCGTCCGGGACGCCGCCGTTGGCCCGGCCGGCCGCCGCGGCGTCGTCGGGCGAGGCGCCCGGCGCGTCGCGCCAGTACAGGTTCGGCATGATCGCGTTGTAGCCCAGGTGCCCGAACCAGCGGGCGATCTCCTTGGTCCGGTCGTCATAGCCGGGCATGTGGTGGATGACCACGACCCCGCCGCGCGGCGCGGAGTCCAGCACCCGGACCGCGTAGGCCTCGATCTCGTCGCCGTCGAACCCGTTGATTTTGACTGTCTCAGACAGGAAAGAGTCACTCATGGGTCCAAACATGCCACGCGCGGCCGTGATCCGCACAGGCGGGTCGCCTGTGCGAACCGGCGGGTCCGGCCGTGATCGACTCCGCCGGGCGCGTTGTGAGCGAGACTGATCTCATGCTGGTCACCAATCACGTCCTGTCCGGGGCGGTCATCGGGGCGCTCGCCCGCAGCCCGCTGCTCGCCTTCCCGCTCGGTTTCGCCTCGCACCTGGTGCTGGACGCCGCTCCGCACTGGGGCCAGCTGGAGAGCCGGAAGAAGTTCCTGCAGGTCGCGGTGGCGGACGGGCTGACCGGCCTGGCGGTGATGGCCGCGGCGACGGCGGCCGCCGAGCCGCGCCGGCGGGCCGCGGTGGTGGCGGGCATGGTCGGCGCGGCCCTGCCGGATCTGAACAAGCCCGCGTTGTTGTTCTTCGGCCGCTCGCCGTTTCCCGAGCCGTTCGAGGATCTTCACCGGCGGATCCAGCACGAGGCTCCGGACCGGTTCTTGAGCCACGAGGTGGCGGGCGGCGCTGCGTTCGCGGCCGTGTTGGCCGCACTGGCCGTGGGGGCCCGGTGGAGGGCGGCGCGGGAGGCGGCGGCTGGGGGACAGCCGTCTTGATGTGATGCACATCACATCCGGGATGGTGCTCGGCGCGACGGTTTTCCGGGCCGCGGCCGGTCTTGATACGGACCGAACCCGACCACCACCGTGGAGTGTCCAATGTCCGATCCAATCCAGACCGCCGTCGTCACCGGTGCCAGCCGCGGCTTCGGCCGCGCGATCGCCGCGGCCCTCGTGGCCGGGGGTACGAACGTCGTCGGCATCGCCCGCGGCGAGCAGGACCTGAACTCGGTCCGCGGCGAACTCGGCGCGGCCTTCGTCCCGGTCGCCGGGGACGCCACCGACGAGGACCGCGCGCGGGCGCTGCTGCGCGAGCACCGGCCCGGCCTGCTCGTGCTGAACGCCGGGGTCACGCCGCACATGGCGCCGGTGCAGGAGCAGACCTGGGAGACCTTCAGCGCCAACTGGCACAACGACACCCGGCACGTGTTCACCTGGATCCGGGCGGCTCTGCGCCAGCCGTTGGCGCCGGGCAGTGTGGTCGTCGTGATGTCCAGCGGCGCGGCCATCGGCGGGTCGCCGCTCAGCGGCGGATACGCCAGCGCCAAGGCCGCCGTCCGGTTCCTGCGCGGTTACGCGGCCGAGGAGTCGGAGCGGGCCGGCCTGGGCATCCGGTTCGTCGCGCTGCTGCCGCAGCTGACCCCGGCCACCGGCCTCGGCTCGGTCGGCGTCGCGGGGTACGCTGCCCGCCAGGGCGTGGACCGGGACGCGTTCGTGGCCGGCCTGGCGCCGATCCTCACGCCCGAGCAGGTCGCCAAGGCCGTCGTGGACCTGGCCGGGGATCCCGATACCGCCGCGGAGTACCAGATCAGCGGCGCCGGGATCCGGCCGCTCGGCTGATCGGCGCCGCGTCCCCGCCCGGCCTCCCCGAGTGGAGGCGACCGCACTGCGAAAGAAGCCCCGATGCCGCCGGACGCCGAGTTCGCCGCCCTGACCGAGCCGTTCCGGCCGGAGCTGCTCGCGCACTGCTACCGGCTGCTCGGCTCGATCCACGATGCCGAGGACCTGGTCCAGGAGACCTACCTGCGGGCGTGGCGCGGGTTCGACCGCTTCGAGGGCCGGTCCTCGGTCCGGCGCTGGCTGTACCGGATCGCCACCATGGCCTGCCTGACCGCGCTGGAGACCCGCGCTCGGCGCCCGCTGCCGTCCGGGCTCGGCGCGCCCGCCGCGGACTACCGGGCCGCCGCGGCCGCGCGCGAGCCGGCGGCGGCCTGGCTCCAGCCGGCGCCCGAGCCGGCCGGCGGGTCCGGCGACCCGGCGGCGATCGTGGCCGGCCGGTCCGGGGTGCGGCTGGCCTTCATCGCCGCGCTGCAGTACCTGTCCGCCCGGCAGCGGGCGGTGTTGACCCTGCGCGACGTGCTCGCGTTCCCGGCGGCCGAGGTCGCCGAGATCCTGGACACGTCGGTCGCGGCCGTCGACAGCGCGCTGCGCCGGGCCCGGATCCGGTTGGCCGAGGCCCGGCCGGTCGACGACGCGGACCTGGCCGAGCCGGACGAGAAGGCGGTGCGGGTCCTGCTCGACGACTACATCGACGCGTTCACCCGCGCCGATGCGGGCGCGCTGGTCAAGCTGCTGCGGGCCGAGGTCGAGTTGGAGATGCCGCCGATCCCGACCTGGTTCAGCGGCCGGGCGGCCGTCGTCGGCTTCCTGGCCGGGCACGTCCTGCACGCGGACCGGTGGCGGATGACGCCCTCCCGCGCCAACGGTCAGCCCGCGCTCGTCGTGCACCGGCGCGTTGCCGACGGCCGGTACGCGGCCTACGGCGTCCAGGTCTTGACCCTGGCGCCGCAGGCCCCGGCCGGTCCGCCATCGAGCCCTGAGATCGTCCGGATCTCGTCGTTCAACGATCCGGATCTGGTGCCCACGTTCGGTTTCGCGGCCGTGCTCGTGGACTGAGACGGTGCCAGTCGTCGGCGCCGCCGCCGCTCAGCTCGCGGGCAGCAGGTCGAGTTGTTGCTGCGCCCAGGTGTAGGCGTCGGCGACGTCGGCGGTGTCGGAGGCTGTGACGTGGAGGCTCACCTCGTAGTCGCCCTTCCACGCGGTCACCCAGACGGTGTCGTTGAGCTGGGGATCGGCGACGGATACCGGAAGGGCCAGGCAGAGGGAGTCGGGTACCGCCGCATCGGTGCAGACGCGGTTGCCGACCGCATTGGCCCCATACTCGAACGACGTGGCCGCCTGTGCCTGGGCCGGGTTGGCGTACTTCAGGAGCACGGCGTCCGCGGTGGCTCCGTTGGAACCGGTCCAGGAGCGGTGGTTCGCGCTCTGGAAGCCGTCCGCGGCGAGCCAGGTGCTGTAGTCGCCACTCATCGACGACTCGTCCTGGAGGGAGTAGGCCGCGGCGTTGACGGCTTCGGGCACGTTGTAGGAGGTCGAGGTGGTGTCGGTCGCGGAGGCGGGCAGCGGCAGCAGGCAGTCGTCCGCGGACGGGCAGGTGCCCTGGGCGGCGGCGGGCAGCGTGGGCGCGGTGAGCGGGAGCCGGCCCAGGTCCTGAGTGGTGAGGGACTGGGTGATCAGACTCAGTTCGGCCTGGCTCCAGCGGGTGGCGGTCGAGGCGTCGAACGAGCCGTAGAAGAACATCCAGCCGTCGACGACGACGTTGCCGATGGTCGCGTTGAAGGCGAAGTCGGTGAACCCCTGGGCGTCCTTCTTGCTCGAGTACCACGCTTGGGCGCCGGGCTCGTCCGGGATGGCGTAGCCGACGCTGGTCATGCCCGCGCCCCAGTCCGGCTGGCCGAAGTACTTGCGGCCCAGGCTGGTCGCGGAGCTCGAATTGACCGTCTGGATCAGGTAGATGTCCGCCTGCTTGTCCGCGTTGTCGATGTCCCAGTCGTCGTGGCCGATGGCCTTGACACCGTCCGAGGTGAAGTCGGCCAGGACGCCGGGCTGTTCGGCGGTGTCGTCCCGCCAGGTGAGCTGGACGTACTGGCTGTTCGTCAGGCTCAGGCTCTTGACCCATTTGCTGCTGCTCGGATTGGTCCAGCGCTCGGCGCCGGACGGCATCGGCAGCAGGCAGGAGCTCAAGGTGGCGCAGACGACCTGCTGGGTGCCCACGGGCTTGGCGCCGTCCGGGTCGGCGCCCGGGGCCGGGGCCGTGCGCAGCGAGGCCAGTTCGGTGCCGGCCCAGGATTCGAGGTCCGGGGCGCTGAACTGCTTGGGGCTGGCGTAGGAGACGTCGAGCACGATGGTGCCGACCACGGCCGAGTACGCCGCGTCGACGGACCCGGCCGAGTCCGTCCGGGTGCCCGCGTGCGCCTTGGCGGCCGAGTCGCCGGGGATGGCGACCGACTGGCCCGCGTATCCGGCCGCGATCTCGGCGGAACGGGTGTCGTTCCAGGCCTGCGCGCCCTTCTGGCTGCCGAAGTCGAGCAGGACGAGGTCGACGTCGTTGCCGTCGAAGGCGCTCCAGTCGGTGTGCACGACGTTCTTCAGGCCGTCGGCCGTCAGCAGGGTCGTGGTGTCGCTGGAGACTCCCGCGGCGTCGTCGGTGATCTGGCTGCCGTAGAGGTCCGCGGTCGCCGTGGTCTCGGTCAGCCAGAGGTCGCTGTCTGTGCCGGCGCCGGCGCTGGGGATCTGTTCGGCTCCGGCCGGGGACTTGATCAGGCAGCTCTCGAGGGTGGTCGGGTTGCAGGTGACCTTCGCGACGATGGAGTTCCCGCTGTGGCTGGTGGAGACCCTCAGGCCGACGGCCGCCAGTGCGAGGACGACGACCGTCGCGGTCGCGGCCCACAGGACCCGCTTACGCTTGCGCTTCTGGTCGGCGAGGGTGGCTTTGGGCTCGGCCGGCGGCGGGGGCGGCGGCGCGACGTAGCCGGTCTGGCCGTAGTACGGCTGGCCGGGGGCCGGGGGCGCGTAGTAGGGCTGGCCGGGCGCGGGCGGACCGTAGTAGGGCTGGCCGGTGGGCGCGCCCTGCATCGGCTGGACGGGCATGGTCGGAACGCCGGGCGTGGTCGGCGTCGCAGGAGTCTGGCCGGGCGGGGGGAAACCCGGGTACGCGGCTGCGGGCGGCAGCTGGTCCTCGGGCCGGCCCTGCTGCGGATACTGCGCCGTGGCGGTCGAATCCGGAGAAGCCCAGCCGGACTCCTGCGCGGCTGCGGGTGTCGACGCTGACGATTGTTCCGGCGGTATGGCGTCCGAAGGCGACGAAGCTTCCGAGGACCCTGACTCCGACATGCATTGCTCCTGGAGAACTGAGCTGTAGTCCGGTGGAATACGCGGTCACGAGGCATCCGCGCATGCAGGGTATCCGGCCGCGATCATCTGCCGGTAGACAATGTCAATAACGGATTGACACCGGTGCCGCGACCGCGGGCAGGCTGGGGCCACCCGGAACCGGCACAGGTGCCGCGATCTTGGTCGGAGTGCTCGGAATCGGGACAGGTGCCACGATCTTGGCCGGGGTACTTGGAATCGCGACAGGTGCCGCGACCTGCACCGGGCAGGCCGGAACCGGAGCCGACCCGGGCGCGCTGGGATCCGGCACGGGAAAGATCGGCTGGTCCGGGCTGCTCGGTACCGGCGCGGGGAACGCAGGAGGCGCGCTGGCGACGGCGCACGGCACCGCCGGCGCAGCCGTCGACGACACGGGCGCGGGCACGGGCACGGGTCCGGGTCCGGCGGCAGAGGCCTGAACTGCGGTGAGCACACTGATTCCCAACCCGGCCGCGAGAGTGGCGGCTGCGCTGTAGAAGGCAAGGCGACGGCGAGACATGCTGGAGTCCTTTCAGTGTTCGGATACGAACACCCGTGAACGCACCTGGCACCCGCCTTGGTGACAGCGAGAGTATGTGACCTACATCACTGCGGGTCGCTGCGTCCTTACATCTGTCTTCGTGCGTATAGCCGGCGAATGCTTGTGCCGCGTTGCCTCGACAGCAGGGTCAGGAGAAGCCGTTCGTGATGACGCCCGAAGAGTTCGACGAGTTCTACGCGGTGTCGTTCTCCCGGCTGGTCGGCCAGTTGCACGCGATGACCGGCGATTGGGCCGAGGCGCAGGACGTGGTCCAGGAGGCGTTCATCCGGGCCTGGGACCGGCGGGAGCGCTTCGATCTGGCGAACGCGCCGGAAGCCTGGATCCGAACGGTGGCCTGGAGATTGGCGGTCTCGCGGTTGCGGCGGGTGCGCCGCGGGATGCAGCTGCTGCGCCGCGCCCACACCGAACAGCACGTCGATCCGCCCGACGACGAGCGTCCGCTGCTGGTCGCCGCGCTGCGCCGGCTGCCCGAGCCTCAGCGGCGGGCGATCGTCCTGCATCACCTGTGCGACCTGAGCGTGGAGCAGGTGGCCGCCGAAACGGAGAGTTCCGTGAGCACGGTCAAGGCCCGGCTGGCGCGGGGCAGGTCCGCGTTGGCCCGCGTCCTGCGCGAAACCGTTGCACCACAAGAGAAGGAGGACGTCCGTGCCTGACCTGGAGCCGTCGCACCCTTCCGAAACCGCCGACCTCCGTACGCTCGACGAGGAACTCAGGCCTCTGGCAGCGCGGCAGGTGTCGCCGACGCTGTCCGGCGCCGAGATCCGCCGCCGCGGCGATCTACGGCATCGACGTCGCCGGGTGTACGCGGCCGGTTCTGCCGTCGGTGCGCTCGGCGGTGTCGTCGCCGTCGCGCTGGCCGCATTGTCGATGGTGGCGGCCACTCCCCGACCGGCGATCGGCCCGGCGGTCCGTCCGGCGATCGACAACCCGCTGGTGAGTCCGTCCGGCCCCGCGACGAAGACCTCTGTCATCCCGCGGCCCGCGCCGCAACCGGTGCGCAGTCTGGCGACAGTGGTTCCGGGGTCGACGGCGACTCCGGACCAGCCCGTGCTTCCCGCGGTTCCGGCCTCCCCTTCGTACCCGCCGTTCCCGCCGGCCGGCCCGAATCCCTAGGATCTGCGCAACCTCACAGCGCTCGTTCCGGCGGCGGGAAGGGCAAGTCGACCCGCCGGTCAGGCCCCGACGTAGTCCGCGAGGTGCTGGCCGGTGAGGGTGGACCGGGCGGCGACCAGGTCGGCCGGGGTGCCCTCGAACACGATCCGGCCGCCGTCGTGGCCGGCCCCCGGCCCGAGGTCGATGATCCAGTCGGCGTGCGCCATGACCGCCTGGTGGTGCTCGACCACGATCACCGACTTGCCGGAGTCGACCAGCCGGTCGAGCAGGCCGAGCAGCTGCTCGACGTCGGCCAGGTGCAGGCCGGTGGTCGGCTCGTCCAGGACGTAGACCCCGCCCTTCTCGGCCAGGTGGGTGGCCAGCTTCAGCCGCTGCCGCTCGCCGCCGGACAGGGTGGTCAGCGGCTGGCCCAGGCTCAGGTAGCCGAGCCCGACGTCGGCCAGCCGGGCCAGGATCGCGTGCGCGGCGGGCGTGCGGGCCTCGCCGGCGCCGAAGAACTCGGCCGCCTCGGTCACCGGCATCGCGAGCACCTCGCTGATGTCCCGGCCGCCGAGGTGGTACTCCAGCACCGAGGCGTCGAACCGCTTCCCCTCGCACAGTTCGCAGGTGATGGCGACGCCGGCCATCATCGCCAGGTCGGTGTACACGACGCCGGCGCCGTTGCAGTTCGGGCAGGCGCCCTCGGAGTTGGCGCTGAACAGGGCCGGTTTCACGCCGTTGGCCTTGGCGAAGGCCTTGCGGATCGGGTCGAGCAGGCCGGTGTAGGTGGCCGGGTTGCTGCGCCGGGAGCCGCGGATCGCCTCCTGGCCGATCGACACCACGCCCTCGGGGACCTGGCCGGAGAACTGCGGCAGCGAGCCGTGCACCAGTGAGCTCTTGCCCGAGCCGGCGACGCCGGTGACCACGACGAGCACCCCGAGCGGGATGTCCACGTCCACGTCGCGCAGGTTGTGCGCCGAAGCGCCGCGGACCGGCAGCGCGCCGTCGGGTTTGCGCACCGACGTCTTGAGCGCGGCCCGGTCGTCCAGGTGCCGGCCGGTCAGGGTGCCCGCGGCCCGCAGTCCTTCGACGGTGCCCTCGAAGCAGACCGTGCCGCCGGCCCTTCCGGCGCCGGGGCCGAGGTCGACGACGTGGTCGGCGATCGCGATCATCTCCGGCTTGTGCTCGACCACGAGCACCGTGTTGCCCTTGTCCCGCAGTTGCAGCAGCAGGCCGTTCATCCGCTGGATGTCGTGCGGGTGCAGGCCGATGGTCGGTTCGTCGAAGACGTAGGTCACATCGGTGAGCGAGGAGCCGAGGTGCCGGATCATCTTGGTGCGCTGCGACTCGCCGCCGGACAGGGTCCCGGACGGCCGGTCCAGGCTGAGGTAGCCCAGGCCGATCTCCACGAACGAGTCCAGCGTGCCGCCGAGCGACTCCAGCAGCGGGGCCACGGACGGTTCGCTCAGGCCGCGGACCCACTCGGCCAGGTCGCTGATCTGCATCGCGCACGCCTCGGCGATGTTGATCCCGGCCACCTTCGAGGACCGGGCCGCCTCGCTCAGCCGGGTGCCGGCGCAGTCCGGGCAGGTGGTGAAGGTGACCGCCCGTTCCACGAATGCGCGGATGTGCGGTTGCAGTGCGTCGACGTCCTTGGACAGCATCGACTTCTGGATCCTCGGGATCAGGCCCTCGTAGGTCAGGTTGATGCCGTCGACCTTGATCTTGGTCGGTTCCTTGTAGAGCAGGTCGTGCAGTTCCTTCTTGGTGAACTTGTTGATCGGCTTGTCCGGGGAGAAGAAGCCGCAGCCGGAGAAGATCCGGCCGTACCAGCCGTCCATGCTGTAGTTGGGGATGGTCAGGGCGCCCTCGGACAGCGACTTGGTGGCATCGTAGAGCTGGGTCAGGTCGATGTCGTTGACCGCGCCGCGGCCTTCGCAGCGCGGGCACATGCCGCCGAGGATGCTGAAGCTGCGCTTCTCCCTGGTCGACTGGCCGGCGCGCTCGATCGTGACCGCGCCGGCCCCGCTGATCGAGGCGACGTTGAAGGAGAACGCCTGGGGCGAGCCGATGTGCGGTTTCCCGAGCCGGCTGAACAGGATCCGCAGCATCGCGTTGGCGTCGGTGGCCGTGCCGACCGTGGAGCGCGGGTCGGTGCCCATCCGCTGCTGGTCGACCAGGATCGCCGTGGTCAGCCCTTCGAGCACGTCGACGTCCGGGCGGGCCAGGGTCGGCATGAAGCCCTGCACGAACGCACTGTAGGTCTCGTTGATCAGCCGCTGCGACTCGGCGGCGATGGTGCCGAACACCAGGGAGCTCTTGCCGGAGCCGGAGACGCCGGTGAACACGGTCAGCCGGCGCTTGGGGATCTCGACGCTGATGTCCTTGAGGTTGTTCACCCGCGCGCCGTGCACCCGGATCAGGTCGTGGCTGCCGGCGCCGTGGGTCGCCGGCGACTGCGGGTCCGCTTTCGTGGCCTTGCTCATCCTGGCTCCCTCTGTCGGGCGGGGTCGTCTGCGCGGTCCCCGTCGTCCGCCGCCTGATTCGATCCGGCTTGATCCGGCCCGGTTGGAACTGTACCGGCTGAGGCCCGCGCGGCTCGGTGGATCGACGTCTTACGCCCCGGTCGCGCGGGTGCGCGCCGAGGCGTCAGCGGGTCGGGCCGAGGCCGGGCCGGTGGTCGGGTGGTCAGCTGTCCTGGACCAGGCCGAGCACGTTGCCGTCGAGGTCGGTGAAGGCGGCGACCAGGCGCCCGCCGCCGACGTCGTGTGCGGCCTCCTTGACCACCGCACCCGCGGCGGTGACCTCGGCCAGCTTCGCCTCGATGTCCGCCACGTGCCAGTACGCCACCGGCGAGGTCATGGCCTGCGGGCCGCCGTTCGGCACCAGCCCGATGTGCTGGCCCTCGGCCTCGAAGCCGACGTAGTACGGCCCGTCGTGCTGCGGCGCCATGCCGAGCAGGGCGGCGTACACCTCCTTGGCCTTCTCCAGGTCGGAGACGGGGTGCAGGACGGTCTTGATTCCCATGGTGGGAGAGGTGGTCATGATCGCTCCTGGGGTCGCGGGCCGGGTCGGCCCGGGCGCGGGTCCGCCGGAGTGGACGGCGCCGGCGATGGGCTCGCCGGGCGGTCGTCCAGGCGGTTCCCGGGTGGTTCGGTGCCCATGACGGCCATGCTAGGCGAGGCCCGCGCAGCCCGCTTCTCGATTCCTGATCGGTCTGCCCGCCCCTCCGGACCAGGCATGATGTCCCCCGGTACGCAAGTGCGCCCCCACCGTCAGACGGTGGGGGCGCACTCGGTCACTGCGCGGGGGTTCAGCCGCCGACGATCACGACGGCGTTGAGCCCGATGTTCGCCCACTGTCCGGGAGTACCGGAGTATTCGAACACCGAGGCGTTGGCCGAGCCCTGGCCGTACAGGGTCTGCTGGCTCACGGCGTAGTTCGCGCCGCCGCCGCCCACCCGGGTCCACGCGTTGGGCGTGCCGTTGAACTCGGACACCGCGTCGTTGCCGGGGTCGGTGGCGAACAGGCCCAGACCGCCGCCGAACAGCGCATGCGCCGCGCCGCCGATCACGGTCCAGTTCTGGCCGGTGCCGTTCCACTCGGCGACGTAGGCGCCCTTCGGGCCCAGCCCGAAGAGCTTGTCACCCGAGGTGGCGAACTGCGAGCCCGGACCGCCGACCTGGAACCACGGGGAACCCGGGGTGTACTTGAAGATGGCCGAGTTGCCCGGGCTGGTGGCGAAGACGCCGTCAGCGGCCGAGTACAGCCACTGCGCGGCCCCGCCGACGATGTTCCAGGCCGTCCCCGACCCGGTCCACTGGGCGACGTCGGAGCCCTTCGGGCCCAGACCGTAGAGCGTGTCACCGGAGACCACGAAGGTCTCGCCGGAACCGCCCACCAGCGTCCACAGGTTCGGCGAACCATCGTACTTGAAGATCTGCTGGCCGTTGGTCGACGAGGCGAAGACGCCCGCGCCGCCGGCGTAGAGCGCACCGGCCGGACCGCCGATGACCACCCAGGCGCTGCCGTTCCACTCCTGGACCGAGTTCTTGTTCGGGCCGAGCGCGTAGACGGGCGTGGAGGTCGTGGTCGTCCTGGCCACCTGGTTCTGGCACAGCGCGAGCCAGCCGCTCTCGTTGACCACGCCGAGACCGGTGGCCATGTCGTACCCCTGGCCGGCCGAGTACAGCGAGTTGCTCGAGTTGTCCGGCGTGTAGGCGTTGTCGCCGACCGTCACGTCGGTGAAGTCGGCGGCGTAGCTGGCCGAGTTGTGGGCGAGGGAGTACAGGGCCGGGTTGATGAAGCCCAGTGCGCCGTTCGCCTTGCAGGCCGAGGTGTTGTCGCTCAGTGCGATCATCGCGGCCACGATCGGCGTCGCCCAGCTGGTTCCGCCCTCGACCGTGTAGTAGTAGTTGGTGCCGTTGTCGTAGTAGATGATCGGGGCGCCGCTCTGCGGGTCCGCCAGTGCGGAGACGTCGGGCGTCTCACGGCAGCTGTAGCCGGCCGCGGCCTGGCAGGTGCTGCTGTAGCCCGGACCGGTGAAACCGGCCTGGTAGTCCGAGGAGGTGGGCAGCGTGTACAGGTTGGACACGCCGCCGCCGGACGCGCCGTCTTCGATGCCCGAGTCGTTCCACGTGGTGGTCGAGACGGACGAGATGCCCTGGTCGTAGGTACCGCCGACCGCGAGGATGTAGGGGTTGTCGCTCGGGTCCGCGGGGTTGACGCTGCCGTCCGACGGGTCCGCCCGGGCGCACTCGGTCGAGCCGTCGTCACCGGAGGAGTTGACGAAGGTCTGCCCCTGGGTCGCGGCGAGCCGCAGGATGTCGGTCTCACCGAGTTCGAAGCTCTGGTCGCTCTCGTTCTGGGCCTCGCAACCGCCGCTCCACGACATGGAGATGACGCCGGCCTGGTCCGCGGACACCGGAGCCATCATGGTGTCCAGCCAGTCCGCGTCGGTGAAGTCCGTCGGACCGTTCGGGCCGGTGCCGTCCGGACCCATGTAGTCGATGATCTTCGCACCGGGCGCAAGCGAAGCGATGGTCTCGATGTCCAGTGCGGACTCGACACCGACTTCGTTGTTGTCGGTGGGCTGCGTGTACGGGCCGCCGTCGACCGGAGTGTAGGCGACCTGGTTCTGCAGGCCGAAGCAGCTGAAGTAGTCGCTGACGGCGGGCTGGCTGACGGTCTCCCACTCGACCACGGCGACGGTCTGGCCGGCGCCGACGTTGCCTGCGGCCAGCTGCGGGTTCAGGCCGTAGACGGTGTCCAGCGAGGCGGGCGAGTAGTAGTTCGTCCCGTCCACCATGTGGATGACGCCGTCGGTCGTCTGGAAGTTCGCCAGGCCGTTGGCCAGCGAGGTGCACATCTGCGGCGCGGTGGCGTCGCTGGTGATCTTCTTCGCGCCCACCGGAGCGGACGAGACCGCGCCCTTGCCGTAGACCGACTTGTCGTCGGGCGTGTGGTCCGCGAAGTCGTTCAGGCCGACGACGCCCTGGACCAGCGGGGCGACGGTGCCGTCGATCTTCGGCGCCGCGTTCGCGGCGTAGGCGGTGCGGCCGTCGGCCAGCTTGTAGCCGTCGAAACCGATCCCGAAGGCCTGCTTGAGCTGGCCGAGACTGGCGCTGACCTGGATGTCCAGGTTGTCGCCGCCGACCGCGCCGGGCTTGAGACCGGCGGCGACCAGGGCGTTCTCGACCGACTGCACGGTCGCCTTGGTCGGCGCGAAGTCCGAGGCCGCCTGCTGGGCGCTCAGGTAGTGCTTGTAGTCGGACGACTTCGGATTGCTGACTTCGTCCGCATACTGCTGCAACAACGAGGCGTTGCGCGGGGTCAGCTCCACCGAGATCGTGGTCTCGGTGGAGTCGCTCGGCGCGGCGGCGGCTTTCGCGCCGGCCGGCGCCTTGACGAGGGAACCCACCGCGGTGGGCGTGTGCGAGGCGGCCGAAGCCCCGGCCGCCTCAGCGGCCTGAGCAGTACCGGCCGCGATCACGGCGATCACGGCGATCGGCGTGCCGATGCGAAGGGCGCGTCTGCGCGCGCCCGTATATATCCGTCCCCCGGAACCAGGGTTGGTCATGGATGTCTACTCGATTCAAAAAAGGGCGTGGAGCGCGGGCCCATCCCCGTGTCCCCCACTGCGACGCTAGACGTCGTGAACTTTGATAACAGACTTGGGGGATTCGGAGATAGGGGTATTTCTCAGAATTCATTCAGTGTCGCAGGGCCGTCGAAGCGCCGTGACCTTACCGAGATAATTCGAGGGCTGAGTTTGGTTCTGGGGGCTGGTCCGAGTGGGGGCCCGGGTCGGGCGGGAGGTGGAAGTCAGGGTACGTGGTTGGGCGAAGGGAGAGAAGGGTGTGATACGGGCCGATTGGGCTGTTCTGCGTTTTCGCTGCGGCAGCCTGCGACGGGTAGATCGCCGCGACCTCACCGAGGGCGGAACGCTGGAATGCGGCATGGGCGTTCTCGGACGCGAGTCCATATGCAGACCTGACCTTGGTGCCTACCCATCGCCTCGACGCTTAGGCGCACACGAGTCCCCCCGAGCAACAGACTCGCATAGTTGCAGTTGACTGCATATGCAGTTGGATGCATACTTCAACTTCGCGCGTCCATGCCCCGACGGAGTTCACCGATTGGCTAGCCCACCTGGCCAAGGCCGCCACCGGCGGTACTGCGTGCATTGAACAAGGCGCCGAAGCCGGAGGACGAGACTGCCGACTTGAAATGGGTCCGGCAGTCCAAGCGCTACCGAGTGTGGCGCGTCAGCCATCCGTACCACCCAGGCACTGCGGTCCGACTGATCTGCTGGTTCCCGCCTGACGCGCAGATCGTAGTGGCCGCGTTGTTCGCCGGAGACAAGGCGACTATCGGCGACGTCTGGTACAGCAGCGTCAGTACCCGGGCCGACGCACTCATCGACCAATCGAAAAGGGAGATCGGCTATGACCGGTAAGACCCATACCCCCGACGGTCCGATGTTCGCCGACATCACCGACGAGGTGGACACGGTGCTCGCCGACCCTCAGACCACGGCATTCATCGAGGCTCAGCGCCCCGCCCGGGAGGCGATGAACCGGGCATTCGCATTGAACCTGGCCACCATCCGCAAAGCCGCCGAACTCACCCAGAAGGACATCGCCGCAGCGATGGGCCGCGACCAAAGCAGCGTCTCCAAGATGGAGACCCGCTCAGACATGCTGCTATCGACCCTGGCCGAATATCTCCGGGCCGCCGAAGTCGACGCTGCCACCATCACTGTCACCGTCAAAGGCATGGACTACACCTTCGACCTCACCCACATGGACACCCCCGAACACGAAAATCAGGACGCATAAACCATCCCCAAACGGGCCCCAGTAAGCGAAAAAGGTCAGATGAGCTGTAATCGCCCATCTGACCTGTCGTTCTACTTGACTGTGTGCGCTCGAAGGGATTCGAACCCCTAACCTTTTGATCCGTAGTCAAATGCTCTATCCGTTGAGCTACGAGCGCGGGTTGCCATTCGGCCGTGTTCACCGGCCGTGCTGACGTGTCGAGTGTACACGGTTCGAGGGGGGTGGGGCCAAATCGATTGCTCGGGTCGGGTCGGGCGGGAAAAACCGGTTGCAGATGGGGCGGGGGTGGGCGAGGCTGTGGGCTGCCCGGTCGGTGTTCGCCGCTGGGGCCGTGTGTCGGCGGCTGTGGCCAGTGAAGGAGGCGGTTGTGTCCATCGCTTATGTCCTGGACGGGACGTCGTCCCATCCAGCCGCCCTGAACCGGCGCTGAGCTGCCAGTCGTTGCCGTCGTCGCCGTTGCAGTCGTTCATTCTGCTACCGCTGCGTAACTGCCGCTGTCATGCGCAACTGCTGTCGTCACCAGTGAGACCTGATGCTGTGACCGTGAGGTCGTGGTTTCCAGGCTCGCGGCTCCTGGCTTTGCTGTGCTGCCGGGTTCCGGGGCGGTCTTCCCCCTGTGTTCATGGAGACCACCACAATGCGTATGCGGGATTTCGAAGGCGATTTTGACGACGACGCTACACGGCCGCGTTCGGCCGTTCGGCGTAAGCCTCGGTTCGAGGACCTGAGAACCGGGTCGGAGCTGCGGCGGGGGCGGCTGACCGAAGGAGAGCGGGCGCGGCTGGCCGCGGCCCGGGACCGGGATCCCGATCGGGGGCTGCCTGCGGGCGCCGATCGGTGGTCCGTGTGGGGGCAGGGAGAGCTGGGGCCGGAGCCGTATCCGGACTGGCTGGTGGTCGAGGAGGGCGCCGCCGACACTCGGTTGGGCGTGGTCAAGACCGGCAAGGAAGCCGACGTGCACCTGCTGGAGCGGGCCGTTCCGGGGACGGCACGTACCTGCCTGCTGGCCGAGAAGCGGTATCGGGCCGCGGACCACCGGCTCTATCACCGGGACGCCGCCTACCTGGAAGGGCGGCGGGCCAAGGAGTCGCGGCTCGAGCGGGCGGTGGAGAAGCGGACCGGGTTCGGGTTGAAGGTCATCGGCGAGCAGTGGGCCACGGCGGAGTTCGACGCGTTGTGCCGGCTCTGGGCGGCCGGGGTTCCGGTGCCGTACCCGGTGCAGCGGCTGGGCACCGATCTGCTGATCGAGTTCCTCGGGGAGCAGGACGGCGGGGCCGCGCCGCGGTTGGCGCAGTTGCGGCCGTTGCCTCATCAGCTGCTCGACCTGTGGGATCAGCTCGGTTCGGCGCTGGGCACGATGGCCCGGCTCGGGTTCACGCACGGGGACCTGTCGCCGTACAACATCCTCGTCCATCAGGGGCGGCTGGTTCTGATCGACGTTCCGCAGATCGTCGATGTGGTGGTCAATCCGAGCGGGCGTGAGATGTTGCTGCGGGACGTGGCCAACGTGACCGGGTGGTTCGCCGCGCGAGGGCTGCCCGAGGCGGAGCATGAAGGGGAGTTGCTGGGGGTGTCGCTGCTCGCGGAGATCGGGATGTGAGGAGCGGGGGCCGATCGAGGCCGGTTAAGTTCTGATCACGAAGTGATCATCAAGGCGCGCCGGGAGGACCGAAGAGACCGCATGGTCCGGAGGGACCGAGGCGGCCGAGGGATCCGCACAAGCGAAAGCGCCCGCTCGCGCGGGCGCTCTGGCGGAGGCTGAGGGATTTGAACCCTCGATGGGCTTGAGACCCAAACCGCATTAGCAGTGCGGCGCCATAGACCGGACTAGGCGAAGCCTCCATACGGTAGCGGATCGGCCACGGTGAGCGGCCGACTCGACTACGGTCCCGGACAGCATACCCGCACGAGGGACGGCCGGACAAAATCTTTGCCGGACTGGCCGGAAAACGGGTCGTGGGGGAACTCAATCGCGGACGGATCTCGTCCATCGCGCAAGAGGTCCTGTCATGGCTACCTGGCATATGGGATAGTCGGATCCATTAACCCCGGTTTTTCGCCGGCCCGGTCCCGGGCCGGCGCGGCCGGGCCGGCGGCCGGGGATCCGCACGACCCCGGTGCCGCCGGTGCCCGGCAAACAGCAAGCGAGTTGGAGGAACGGCCCGTTGAACCGAAGCCCGGTCCGGGGTGCCGCCCGCCTCGCAGCGATACTGGACGCTCTACCTGACGCGTTGCTGCTCGTCGATGCTTCGGGCACGGTGGTCAACGCGAACACCGCAGCCCTGGAGCTGTTCGAGGGGGAGAGCGCCCAGCGGCTGCTCGGCAAGCCCCTGAACGACCTGCTGCCCTCGTTCGGCCGCTCGGTCGCCGCCTTCGGCGCGGCCCCGGCCGAACTTCCCGCGGGCGCCCCGGCCGGCGACGACCCGGGCGGCCTGGCCGACGCCGAGGCGCACCCGGCCGCGCGCAGCCGGCCCGAGCGGCAGGCCGCCGCGCGCACCGACGGCTCGGTCTTCCCGGCCGAGGTCAGCTCCGCCGCGCTGCCGGGGGAGGACGGCGAGCTGGTCCTGCTGATCGTCCGCGACCTGACCGGGGTCCTGGATGTGGAG
The DNA here is from genome assembly GCA_035943635.1 of Actinocrinis sp. Lineage (GTDB taxonomy): Bacteria > Actinomycetota > Actinomycetes > Streptomycetales > Catenulisporaceae > DASZBX01. Next base: position 54,596 of record DASZBX010000148.1, read on the forward strand.
GCCGAGCTGCGCCGGCAGCAGCGGCAGATCGAGCTGATCCTGCGGGCCGCCTCCGAGGGGATCGTGGGGGTGGACCACGAGGGGCGGATCGTGCTGGTCAATCCGGCCGGGGCGCGGATACTGCGCTACCGGGCCAGCGATTTGGGGGCGCAGAACGCGCACGAGTTGATCGCGCACTCGACCGCCGACGGCACACCGACCACGCCTGAGCAGTGCTCGCTGATCGACAGTCTGCGTTCTGGTGCCAAGCACCATTCGTCCGATGAGGTGTTGTGGCGTAGTGACGGCACTGCCGTCTACGTCGACATGACTACCGCGCCTGTGTACGAGGGCGAGAACATCATCGGCGCCGTGATGACGTTCACCGACAACAGTGCTGCGTTGGCGGCGGCGCGGCAGTCGCGTGAGTTGGCGCAGTTGTTGGAGCAGCAGTTGCAGGGGCCGCTCGGTGCTGCGCTGTCGCAGTTGCGGGAGACCACGGAGTTCGGGATCGGCGAGATCGGGCCCGGGGTCCGGCAGGCGCTGTCCTCGATCACCGCGGATCTGGCGCAGGCCAACACAGTCGTCGAGGATCTGGTCGACTACCAGCATCTGGTGATCGGTGAGACCAGTTGCGTGTTGCACACGGTCTCTCTGGCGGACGTGATCGACGCCGCTGTGGCCGCGGCCGGGGAGTTGGCCGACGCGATGGGCGTGGACATCGTCGCGCACACACCGGAGATCGATGTCTCGCTCGACCCGAAGCTGTTCGGCAAGCTGCTCTCGCACCTGTTGTCCGACATGGTCGGTGCCACCCCGATAGGCGGCAAGATCCTGCTGACCAGCGCGCGCCGGGAGGCGACGCTGCGGATCGAGCTGCGCGGGCCGCACACCGGCGGCAATGCGACGCACCTGTCCATCGCGCGGGCGATCGCGGGGCGGCACGGCGGCACGGTCACCACGCACCGGATCGCCGGCAAGGGCAACACGCACGTGGTCGAGCTGCCGTGGGACACGGTCAAGCCCGGCACCGGACCGGTCCTGGCGATCGAGAAACCGGCCCGGCCGGTCGCCAAGCCCGCCGCGGCGCTGCCTCCGGCCAGCCTGCCGTTCATGCCTTCGTCGGTGGTCACCTCGTCGTCCAACGGCTCGTCGGGGACGTCGAACCTGTCGAATTCGTTCGGCGCGGCCGGCTCGCTCGGCGCAGCGAACGCGTCGAATACATCGGCCATGTCGAACCCGCCCGCTACGACCAGTGCGACCAGTGCGACCAGTGCGACCAGTACGCCGATCACATCGGGTTCCACGGGGACGCGAGGAAGAGCGGCAGCCGAGCCGCCGCCGGCGATGTTGTGGCACACGTCGGCACCGGTGGAAGCACCGGAGCCGATGTCCGTGGAACCGATGACCGCACCAGCGCCGGCGCCCCCGACGGCGGTCCCGGTCACCCCGATCCCGCAGGTCGCACCGCCCGCGCCGACACTCCCGCCGCTCCCCCCGCCGCCGCGGCCGGCCTTCGGCATGGCGCCGCCGCCGATCTACCGGCCGGAGCCGCTCGCCGCGCCCGCGCCCGCGCCGACGAACGGGCACCTGTTCGACGACTCGCCGCCGGACGACCAGGAGATCGACTGGCGGCCGGCCGACCCGGACCGGCCGGTGCCGGCCCGCACCTCGATGGCCAACGGGCGGCAGGCCAGCACGCCGGCGCAGAGCCGGACCCAGCTGGCCCGGGCGATGGGGATCGACCCGGAGGACCTGCGGCCGAGCAAGCCGCTGCCGACCTCCGACGTGTGGTCCCGGCCGGGCAGCCAGCCGGAGCCGCCGGGGCGTTCCCCGGTGGAGACGATGGAGCCGCCGCGCGGGCGGCGCCGGTTCGCGGTGGAGGAGGACTCCACTCCGCCGCAGCCGGCCCAGACCACGCAGACGTACCAGCCCGCCCCGGCCTACCAGGCCGCGCAGCCCTTCCAGACCGCCCAGCCCTTCCAGGCCGCGCCGCCGATGCCGCCGCTGCCGACCGCCTCGCCCGTCCAGCCCTCGTACATGCCGACATACTCGTCGGAACCCGAGGACGACGAGGAGGAGGACGAGCGCGGCCTGCCGTTCCGGGTCGCCGCCGAGCCTGCGGCGGCGCCGCAGCCGGCCGCGCAACCCGTCGCGCAGCCCGCCCCGGCGCCCCCGCCGGACCCCGGGCCGGCGGCCGCCGAGACCGGCTTCCCCAAGCCGCGGCTGCTGCTGTGGCCGGAGCCGGACTCGACCACGACCGAGCTGCTCGACGAGTACGGCTACACCTCGACCTCGCTGCCCGACCCCGAGGACCTGCCCTCGGCGTTGCACCTGCCGCGGCCGGCCGCGGTGTTCGTCGACCCGATCGCGGCCCCGATCACCCGGCGGGGGCTGCGGGCCCTGCACGGGGCCTCGGTGGCCGCCGGGCTGCCGCTGCTGGTGACGGCCGGGATCGGCGGGGCGCCGCTGGGCACCGCGCCGGGGCCCGATCCGGCGCTGCTGCTGCAGGCGCTGACCCCGGCGGCGGCCGCGCTGCCGCGGGTGATGCTGGTGGAGGAGCGGCCGGACCTGGCCGCCGCGCTGACCCGGTCGCTGGAGCGGCAGGGGATGCAGGTGCTGCACGCCGCCACGGACAGCGAGAGCGTCTCGGCGGCGGTGCGCGGCGCGCCGGACGTGGTCGTTATGGACCTGATGCAGATCCGGCGGCGCCGGGTCGGGATCGTCGAGTGGCTGCGCGACCAGCGCCGGCTGGCCCTGACCCCGATCGTGGTCTACACCTGTCTGGCCACCGATCCGGGGGACCTGGCCGCGCTGCGGTCCGGCGCCTGGTCGCTCTATCTGGCCGAACGGGCCGTGGACGCCGCGGCCGGAGCACGGATCGCCGACCTGCTGTCGAAGATCGCCACGGTCTGACGCGGCAGGGTTGGAATTTATTCCTGTCATGTCCGCAATTGCACGGGTTCCCCCTGCGGGTTGTCCCGCGGACGAACAAGATTCCGGGCATCAGGACTGTTGGAAAACGCACTTGTTCAGTACCTTCGGTTCATACACGGCGCGCTTAAGTGACTTCGGTTACACCTGGTGCTTCTCCCGCGCCGCACAGTACTCCCGGTAAGATCCGACCCCTTTCTCGAGGCGGAGCCATAAATATGCGTGCTAACTCCCGGCCGGCGGCGATTCGATGAGCCTTCCTCCCTACGACCAGTCAATGCGCGACTTCGAGCGCCACTACCAGGTGGTGCTCCCCGACTCGGTGGGGCAGGCGGCCCTGGGCTTCCGCGAGGGAACCTGGTTCCGGCTCAACAGCGGTTCGGCGCATCCGGTGCCGATCCGCTCCGCGATCATCATCTGCCCGCACGCGGCCGGTTCGATCGTGCAGATCGTGTGCTGGTGGATGCGTGAGAACACCCGCTCCCCGCGCGCCCTGGACCTGGCCACCGAAATGGCCCTGGCCGTCGGCGAACTGGCCCGCAAGGCGATCGAGGACGACCCGCTGGGCATGTCGATCACCACGATGCCGACCCCGCCGGAGCCCGCGGCCGCCTCGTTCGGCGCGGCCGGCTACCCGGCCGCCGCCCCCGGGTACCCCGCCGCCCCGGCCTACCCGCCGGCCTCCTCGTACCTGGCCGGTGCGCAGATGACCGCCTCCACGACCGTGCTGCCGCAGATCAATCCGGACGCGCCGATGCCGTCCGGGCGCGGCACGGCGCCGGCCTTCGGATCCGGGTCGGCCGGCGCCGTGCCCCGGCCGACCGGGCCGATGCCGAGCATGCCCGCGCTGCCCGGCGGTTCCGGCGGGCGCGGCCCGCAGGGCGGCTACCCGGCCCCGCCGCAGCAGTACCCGCCGCGCTCCGGCGGCGGCGCTCCCCCGCCGTCCCAGTTCGGCAACGGCGGCTCCGGCCGGTACCCGGCGAACCCGGATGCGCGCCCCTCGGGCCCGCCGCCGCGCCGCGCCGCGCCGTACGACCCGGACGAGCCGGTCCGCCAGGATCAGGGCCGGGGCGACTTCTTCCGCGGCGACGGCCCGCCGCGCCGGCCGGCCCCCTACGGGCAGCAGGAGCAGGGCTACCCGAACGAGCGCAGCGGCGAGTACTCCCGACCCCCGCAGCGGCCCAGGAACGAACCGCGCGCCTGGTAGCCGACGGACCCGGGCACCGGGACCGGGTTTCGGCCGACAGCGGGCGGCTGTGGCCGCCGAGAAGCGCCTCCCCTGACCGGGGACGGCGACAGGACATACGGCAGCGGCCGGGTGCGAGAACACCCGGCCGCTGCCGCTTGTCACATACCCGGCCGAGTTGTGACACTCCGTCAGATCTAGTGCCGGGTCAGATCGGCCGGCTCAGGACTGCGCCGCGACGATCGCGACGGGTCCGTCCACGTAGTTGCCGTCGATCTCGATGCTCGCGGAGCCGTAGGCCTCCTGGTGGCTGCCGGTGAACTGCTTGATCCGCTGGTGGTCGGCCCAGTCGGTGTCCGGCAGGGACGGGTCGGAGGTGGACGGGGAGTTGTTCCAGCGGGCGATCCAGATCGAGTCCGGCGGGACCCAGCCGGGGCTGCCGACCGCGCGGCCCAGGTCGGCGATGCCGGAGTCGGCGGAGGAGTACACCCCGGCCAGGTAGCCGTCGGTGTGCAGGCGCTGGGTCCAGGTGCTGATGTACGCCATGACGGTCTGCGTGCAGGCCGCGTTGCCGTGCTGGTAGTTCTCCAGGTCGTAGTAGATCGCGCTGCCGGGCGCCAGGCCCAGGCTCACGGCGTCGGCGGCCGCGTCGTCCGCGGCGGCGGTGGCCTCGGCCTGGACCCCGGCGGCGACCATCAGGTTCAGGTGTTTGGCGGTGACGCACGGCGCCTGCAGGCCCACGTACGCGGGGATCAGCCGCCAGCCCTGGGCGCTGACCTGCTGCACCCAGCTCGCGGACAGGTTGCCCTGCGGGCAGGCCCGGTTCACCCCGCCGAGGTAGATCCCGGCCGCCTTGAACGCCGAGGCGCCCCACCACGCGGCCATCGCGGCCGCCGTGGGCGCGGCGCAGGTGTCGAAGGCGCCGCCGACGAACCCGTCCTGGGACAGGGCGGCGGCCGCGGCGGGGGCCGCGGGCGTCTCCGGCCGCTGCGGCACGGCCCGCTTGCTCCCGGAGTGCCGCGGGGACCCGTGATGCGGGGCGGACGCGTGGTGCGGCGCGGGCGGCCGGGCCGCGGCGTTGGCGGCTGGCGCGCAGGTGAGCGCGCCGGCCACGAGGGCTGCCATGGCCCGTTGACGGGTCCGGTTTCGCGGAGTACGCATGGTAGGCAACATAAGTTGCCTTTTCAGACAAGCAGCACATTCCGCCCCGCGTGTCGCCAGGGTTACCGCGTTTGGCTCAGCAGCACCGTCCGGGAGCCGTGCCGCATCCCGTGCAGGGCGGCGACCATCCCGCGGACCAGGAAGAGCGGCTCTTCCAGCAGGCAGTCCGCGCCGGCGGTCGGCGGCAGGGCCTCGACGCCCTGGAACAGGTGCCGGTGGCTGAGCGCCACGTTGTCGCGCTCGTCTTCGAGGTGCGCGTGCAGGACCAGGTCGTCGACGTCGGGGTGGTGCTGTGCGGCGTCGTACATGCTCTCGCCGGTCTCGTGCATCTCCAGCCACATCTCGTAGTCGTCGCTGCCGTGCGACTGCGGGTTGGCCGTGCCGACCACGACCCACGAGGCCAGGTCGTCGAGCTCGGGGCGGATGCGTTCGAGCAGGTCGGCGAACTCGTGGCCGATGAACAGGAGTTTGATCTCCTGCTGCTGGAGGATCGCGACCACCTCGCGCTCGGACAGCCGCCAGTTCACCACCACCGCGGTGGTGCCGGTCAGCGCCGCGGCGAACACCGCCTCGATGCAGACCGGGTGGTTGTGCGCGAGCACCGCGAAGCGGTCGCCGGGCTGGACCCGGGCGGCGCGCAGGCCGCTGGCCACGTGCCGGATCCGGGTGTCGAGTTCGCGCCAGGTGAACTTGTGCCGGCCGTACTCCACCGCGGTGGCCCGCGGGGCGGATCCGAGATTCCGGTCGACCAAGTCGTTGAGCAACATCGGTTTGTGTGTCTGCGGCTGTTGTTTCAGGAATGCGTCATCCGATTGCAGAGACATGACCCCTGCCCCCTTGCGAAGCGGCCGGTCAGCGCGCTCCTGAGATTGCGTCAGTAATGCAGGCAGCATACTGGCGCGCCCTCGGCCTGACTACCCGTACATGCGCCGCATCGTGTACTCGATCATCTGTTCAATGGCCGGCGCGTCGAAGACGATCCGGTGCTCGCCCTCGATGTCGAGCACGATCCCGTAGCCGGTCGGCAGCAGGTCCAGGATCTCGGCCCCGGTGACCATGAAGTAGCGGGACTGCTCGCCGGAGTAGCGGCGCAGCTCTACCAGGGAGGAGAACATCGGGATCACCGGCTGGGCGGCCTCGTGCAGGGCCAGGAAGCCGGGCCGCTCGCCGCGCGGGCAGTACACCTTCGCGCTGGTGAACACCGCGTGGAAGTCCTCCGGCCCGATCACCCCGGAGGCGAAGGCGCGGATGGCGTCGGCCAGCGAAGGTTGCAGGACCTGTCCGGTGTTCGGGTCGTCGCCTTGGTAGCCATACACAAGGATGAGCGTAGTCGGCCGGACGCACTGTGCTCTACCACTCCTGCTCAACCGCGCGGTGTCGCGTCGTTCCCGGATACGGGGCGCCGCGTACTTGCGCGAAGTTACCGCTGAGTAGGATGATTAAGTTACTCATCAGTAAGACTGGCCGAACCCGTCGCGCCGAGCACCGCCTCCGCGCGGCTGACGATCGCAAAGGACGACCCCATGGGGCACTACAAGTCGAACCTCAGGGACATCGACTTCAACATCTTCGAGGTGTTCGGCGGCGAGCAGGTCTTCGGCTCCGCCGCGTACCCGGAGCTGGACCCGGAGACCGCGCGCACGATCCTGGGCGAGATGGACCGGCTGGCGGTGCACGAGCTGGCCGAGTCCTTCGCCGACTCCGACCGCAACCCGCCGCGGTTCGACCCGGCCACCCACTCGGCCACCCTGCCGGAGTCGTTCAAGCGCTCCTACAAGGCGTACATGGACACCGAGTACTGGCGGCTGGGCGCGCCGGCCGAGCTGGGCGGGACGCCCTGCCCGGCCTCGCTGCGCTGGGGCATAGGAGAACTGGTGCTCGGCGCCAACCCGGCCATCTGGATGTACTCCAGCGGTGCGGACTTCGCGAACGTGGTCTGGAACCTGGGCACCGAGCAGCAGCGCCTGGTGGCCAAGCAGATGGTGGACCACCAGTGGGGCGCCACGATGGTGCTGACCGAGCCGGACGCCGGGTCCGACGTCGGCGCGGGCCGGACGAAGGCGGTGCGGCAGGAGGACGGTTCCTGGCACATCGAGGGCGTGAAGCGGTTCATCACCAGCGGCGAGCACGACCTGTCGGACAACATCGTGCACCTGGTGCTCGCGCGGCCGGAGGGAGCCGGGCCGGGCACCAAGGGCCTGTCGATGTACATCGTGCCCAAGACCCACTTCGACTGGGAGACCGGCGAGTTGGGTGAGCGCAACGGCGTGTACGCGACCAACGTCGAGCACAAGATGGGCCTGAAGGCCTCCACCACCTGTGAGCTGACCTTCGGTGCGGACCATCCGGCGAAGGGCTGGCTGCTCGGCGAGGTGCACGACGGCATCGCGCAGATGTTCACCATCATCGAGTTCGCCCGGATGATGGTCGGCACGAAGGCCATCGCGACCCTGTCCACCGGTTACCTGAACGCACTGGACTATGCGAAGACCCGCTACCAGGGTCCGGACCTGCCGCGGGCCACGGACAAGACGGCGCCGCGGGTCGCCATCACCCACCATGCGGATGTGCGCCGTTCGCTGATGCAGCAGAAGGCGTATGTCGAGGGCATGCGCGCGCTGGTCTTCTACGTCGCCTCCTGGCAGGACCGGGCCTTCGCCGCGCGGCTGGACGGCCGGACCGACGACGAGGCCGAGCGCGTGGTCGACTTCATGCTGCCGATCATCAAGGGCTACGGCTCGGAGAAGTCCTACGAGCAGCTGTCGCAGTCGCTGCAGATCTTCGGCGGTTCGGGCTACCTGCAGGACTACCCGATCGAGCAGTACATCCGGGACGCCAAGATCGACACGCTGTACGAGGGCACCACGGCGATCCAGGGTCTGGATTTCTTCTTCCGGAAGATCGTCAAGGACCAGGGCCGGGCGCTGGGCAAGTTGCAGGGCGAGATCAAGGAGTTCCTGGGTGCGCAACTGTCCGCGGCGCAGTCGGCCGATCCGTCCTTCGACGCGGACCGCAGCCTGCTCGCGGTCGCCCTGGCCGAGGTCGAGGCGATGGGGAACGCGCTGTTCAACCAGGCCGCCAAGGCACTGGAGGACCCGCAGGCGATCCAGGTGGTGGCCCAGTCGCTGACCCGGTTCCTGCTGGCGGCCGGCGACCTGGTGCTCGGCTGGCTGTTGCAGCGGCAGGCGGCGATCGCACTGGACAAGGTCGGCGGCGCCGCTAACAAGGATGTAACGTTCTACACTGGCAAAGTCGCCGCCGCGCACTGGTTCACCCGCAACGTGCTGCCCCTCCTGGCAGCTCAGCGGTCACTGGTCGAGGCAACTGACAACACGCTGATGGAATTGTCCGAGGACGTCTTCTAGTAACATTGTCGAGACGTCCGTCGTCGACATCACCGCAGCCGTCGGTGCGACCGGACCGCCGTGGACCCGGCGGTCCCCTCAGTCGCCCGGTCGGTTGGTGATCGGGCTGTGTGGGCCGGGCCCCGCGGAAGGGTTGAGCTCCTTCGGCGGGGCCAGGTCGTCTGCGCCTTCGGGCGTTTGTTCCCCGGCCTGCCCCGGGGCTCTGGATTGTCGCAGCCGGTCCGCGTATGGTTGCGTTCCGTGGGGCGAATGATGCAGCGCGTAGGCCATGTCCTGTCCGGTCCCGGCATGTTCCGGCGCCGTCCGGCGCAGACCTCGGAACCCGATCCGCAGGACATCGCCGAGCCGCAGTTCGTTCCGGCCGCCCCCTCCGGCACCACCCTGGCGCAGACGCTGGTGGCCGGCCCGCCCGGCGTGCGCGGCTACCGGCCGGTCGTGGCCGGGCCCGGGGAGCCGTACATCATCCGGGTGGAGTTGCTGCCCGCCGCGCTGCGCCGCGCGCACCCGGAAACCGGGACGCGGACCGCGCCGGCGCCCACCCTGGACCCGCCGAACGCGCAGGCGCGGGCCGCCATCCTCGCCTTCGCGCATCTGACCGACATCCACCTGGTGGACTGCCAGTCCCCGGCCCGGGTCGAGTTCCTGGACCGGTACAACGATCCCGGTTCGCGGTTCACCGGCCTGGCCAACCTCACCGGTTCGTACCGGGCCAACGAGATGCTCAGCACGCAGGTGGCCGACGCGATGGCCCGGCGGATCGGCGAGATCGGGGTGGGCCCGGCGTTCGGCGCGCCGCTCAGCTTCAGCCTGTGCACCGGGGACAACACCGACAACACGCAGCACAACGAGCTGCGCTGGATGATCGACGTCCTGGACGGCGCGACGGTGACCCCGGACTCGGGCGACCGGTCGAAGTACGAGGGCGTGGCCGACTGGGTGCACTACGACACCCGCTACTGGCACCCCGAGGGCGCAGCGCCCGGCAAGCTCGACGACCTGCCGCACGAGCGCTACGGCTTCCCGACCATCCCCGGGCTGCTCGACGTCGCCCGGCGCTCGTTCGAGGCGGTCGGCCTGCGCGGCGTGGACGGCGGGAAGATGCCCTGGTACTCGGCGTACGGGAATCATGACGCCCTGGTCCAGGGCAACCTGCCGCACCTGCCGGAGACCTCCGCGTACGCGTGCGGAGACCACAAGGTGACCGAACTGCCGAACGGGACCGACCTGGTCCGCCTGGCGGTGGACCTGGCCCGGATCTCCCCGCACGCGGTCGAGCACCTGTTGGCCGGGGGCTACCGCGTGGTCACCGCGGACCCGGACCGGCGTTTCCTGGACAAGTCCGAGACGCTGCGCGAGCACTTCACGACCACCGGCCTGCCGGTCGGGCACGGCTACACCGAGCAGAACCTGGCCGAGAACACCGCGTACTACGCGTTCGACGCCGGCCCGGTGCGCTGCGTCGTGCTGGACACGGTGAACCCGCACGGCGGCGCGGACGGCTCCCTGGACGAGAAGCAGCTCACCTGGCTGGAGGGCGAGCTGCTGGCGACCACGGCCCGGTATCTGGACGAGCACGGCAAGGTGGTGCGCGGCGCGGGTGCGGACCGGCTGGTGGTCGTCTTCAGCCACCACACCGTGGAGACGATGGGCAACTGGTTCGGCGTGCCGGGCGAGCACCGGGTCCTCGGCCCGGCGGTGCGGGACCTGTTGCTGCGTTTCCCGAACGTGGTGCTCTGGGTCAACGGGCACACGCACGTCAACAGCATCGTCCCGCACTCCCGGCATCCGGAGTCCCCGGTGCCGGGCGGGTTCTGGGAGCTGAACACCGCCTCGCACATCGACTGGCCGCAGCAGGCGCGCCTGGTCGAGCTGGTCGACAACGCCGACGGGACGCTGTCGGTGTTCGGCACGATCATCGACCACGCCGGGCCGGCCGACGGCTTCGGCGAGCTCGACGGCCCGCTGGCCCTGGCCGGGCTGTCCCGGCAGCTGGGGATCAACGACTGGCAGACCCGGGCCCGTCCGGTGCCGGGCGCGGACGGGCGGCGCGGCACCGCGGCGGACCGCAACGTCGAGCTGCTGCTGCCGATGCCCTTCTGAGGTCTGTGATCCGGCACTGGGCTCCGGGCCCGGCGCGGGCGCGGGCGGGCTGGGCCCTCGGCTGATTTTCGGCCGGCCCCGGGCGGGCACGCCGGGAGGGTGTCTTACGTTGACTCCTCGGATGGTTGTTTTCCCGGAGGAGTCACCATGCAGGTGTACGACGACATTCTCGCGCCCATCATCTGGGTGGTGAGCTGGATAGTCGTCCGGTTCCACCAACTGTTCAGCAATGTGTTCAATCCGGACAGCGGGTGGGCGTGGGGCCTGTCCATCCTCTGCCTGACCATCGTCATCCGGGCCGCGCTGATCCCGCTGTTCGTGAAGCAGATCCGGTCGACGCAGGACATGCAGCGGGTCCAGCCCGAGCTCAAGGCGCTCCAGGCGAAGTACAAGAAGGAGCTGGAGCGGGCCAAGCTGGACCCGGTCAAGAAGCGCGAGGTCCAGCAGCGCCAGCAGCGGGACACCATGGCGCTGTACAAGGAACACGGCACCAATCCCTTCTCCAGCTGCCTGCCGGTGCTGATCCAGATGCCGTTCTGGGGTTCGCTCTACCGGATGCTGTATCAGGTGGCGAACAAGATCCCGGTCGGCGTGATGACCACGGCCCTGGTCACCAGCGCCCGCAACGCGCACGTGTTCGGCGTGCCGATCTCGGCCCACCTGACCACCCCGGCGGCCCAGCTGACCGCGAGCGGCGTGGGCCTGCGCCCGGCCGACCCGACCACGGTGAAGATCGTCATCATCATCATGATCGCGATCTACGTGGCCACGCAGTTCACCACCCAGCGCCAGATGATGCTGAAGAACGCGGCACCGGACAATCCGATGGTGCAGCAGCAGAAGATGATGCTGTACGTGATGCCGTTCTTCATGGTCGTCTTCTGCTTCATCGCCCCGATGGGTGTGCTGATCTACCTGCTCACCACGAACTTCTGGACCATGGGCCAGCAGTTCTACATCCTGCGCAACAGTCCCGTGCCCGGGTCCCCGGCCTACCTCGCCAAAGAGCAGCGGCAGGCCGAGAAGCAGGCGGCCAGGGAGAGCAAACGGGCGCCGCAGGCCATCCCGGGAACCGCCGCGCTGGCGACCGGAGTGGAGGACACCGCGCCCCCGGCCCCGCTGATCCCGCCCCGGGTCCAGCCGAAGCGCACCACCAAGAGCAAGCGCAAGCGCTGAGCCCGGCAGCGGACCGCGGGCGCGGTTCCGGCAGCCGATCCGGGTGCCGGCCCGGTTCCGGTTGCGCGTCCCGATCCGGGTGCTGATATCACCGCGAAAGCCGACGCGGCTGCGTGGTGCGGTGGTGGGCACACCGTAGGCTGTCGGACATGGTGACGACTTTCGACCGTTCGCACACGGATGACCTGCTCGCGTTCCTCAGCGCCTCGCCCACGCCGTTCCACGCGGCCGAGGAGGCCGCCCGGCGGCTGGAGCAGGCCGGTTTCCAACGGTTGACCGAGACAGCCGCCTGGAGCGCGGGCCCGGGGGGCGCCTTCGTGGTCCGCGGCGGTGCGCTGGTCGCCTGGTACCTGTCGCCGGACGCGCCGGCCGAGCCGTCCCGGCCGTTCCGGATCGTCGGCACCCACACCGACTCGCCGAACCTGCGGATCAAGCCGATCCCCGACCTGGAGTACTACGGCTGGCGCCAGGTGAACGTCGAGGTGTACGGCGGCCCGCTGCTCAACTCCTGGCTGGACCGCGACCTGGGCCTGGCCGGCCGCCTGGCCATGCGGGACGGCTCACAGCCGCTGGTGAACATCGACCGGCCGCTGCTGCGGATCCCACAGTTGGCGATCCACCTGGACCCGGGCGTGCGCGAGGGGCTCACGCTCAACCCGCAGATCCACCTGACCCCGGTCTGGGGCCTGGGCCCGGTGCGGGAGGGCGACCTGCTGCGTTATGTGGCTGATGAGCACGGCCTGCGTTATCGGGACATCCTCGGCTGGGACCTGATGACATACGACGTGCAGGCGCCGAGCTATCTGGGCCGGGAGCGCGAACTCGTCGCGTCCGCGCGCCTGGATAACCTGCTGTCCTTCCACGCGGGCCTCGCCGCGCTGATCGGCGCGGCCGAAGCGGCGCGGGCGGCGGAGGCGGACGGGGGTTCTTCCGCCGGCGGCCCGGTGTCGATCCCGATGCTGGTCGGTTCGGATCACGAGGAGATCGGCTCGACCAGCACGTCCGGGGCAGCCGGCCCGTTCCTCGGGGACGTGCTGGACCGGCTGATCGCGCTGCGCGGCGGCGGCGTGGAGGACCGGGCCCGGGCTTATGCGGGCTCGGTGCTGGCATCGGCGGACATGGCGCACGCGGTGCACCCGAACTACCCGGAACGCCACGACTCGGTGCACCGCCCGATGCCGAACAGCGGCCCGGCACTGAAGGTCAACGCCAGCCAGCACTACGCGACCGACGGCGTGACCCGCGCGATCTGGGCCCGGGCGTGCGAGGCGGCCGGCGTGCCGACCCAGGTCTTCACCTCGCGCAACGATATGCGGTGCGGCTCGACCATCGGGCCGATCACGGCGACCCGTTTGGGCATCGCGACGTTTGATGTGGGTGTTCCGTCGCTGTCGATGCACTCGGTCCGGGAGCTGTGCGGCGCGGATGATCCCTGGCGATTGGCGGCTGCGCTTGGGGCGTTCTTGGCGGGATGAGGTGCTGGGTGGATGAGGTCAGGCCGCGATGACGGGATCGCCGAGGTTTTTCAGGTGAACCACTATCTGCGACCACGAGTAGACGCGGATCTTTCCGGTGTTGACGAGCGGCGCCGGGAATCCTGCTGGACCGTGCTTGCCTTCCGCGAGCAGTCGCAGGCTCTCGGCGGTCCTGATTCCTTGCAGGCCCTGGGCGGCGTCGGTGAGGGTCACCGGATCGTCGTCGAACCGCGCTACGGCGGGTAGGCCCGGGACGGTCTCGATCTGGCTGAGTGTGCTGGTCAGCGCGTCGATCAGGGCGGATGCCTCGCGATCAACGTCCAGGAGGTCGCCGCTCACGGCGGCGTCATCGAGGCCCGCTTCGGATAGGGCGTCGACCTCGTCATCGGTCGGGGTGCGGTTCAGGCGCAGCTGGAGGTTCCACGTGTGCATGATGGCCTCCTTCAGTGGCGCTCGAATCGGCCCGGTCAGTCCGTGGCCCGCAGTGGCAGGCGAAGCTCGTTTGCAGCGTCGGCGACTAAGCGTACTGGGATTCCCCAATCCTGTTGGTGTACATGGCAGGCCGGGAAGTAGTCCTCGTCGTCGGCGGCTGATTCGGGCGGTACGTCGCACGATGCTGCCATCGCGGCGATGTGCAGTACGCCGGCCTCGATGTCGGGGTTGAGCAACAGGATCCGGGACAGGCCGGTGTCTCGGCCCTCTCCCTCCAGCAGCAGTTCCGGGGGCGAGGCGGAGACGACCAGCCGGGTCGCGGGGCCATCGCGTTCGTCGAGTTTCTGGCCGGTCGGCGGGTCGAAGAGGACTGCGAGGTCGAGTTTGCCGGGGGCGAGTTCGGTGGCCGGGCGGCGGGTGCGGTACGCCGACGGGTCGGTGCGTACGGCCGCCTCGGGCAACGGGATCCGGGTCAGCCGGTGCGCGGCGGATTCGACCACGAGCAGGTCGCCGTCGACGACGATCGCGTCGGAGGGTTCGAGCAGGCCGGTGATCAGTGTGCTCACACTGCCGGTTTCCGGGTCGTAGCGGCGGATCGCGCCGTTGTACGTGTCGCTGATCGCGATCGAGCCGTCCGGCAGTACCGTCACGCCGAGCGGGTGCTGGAGCAGCGCCTGATCCGCGGCGCCGTCGCGCAGTCCGAAGTCGAAAAGGCCTTGGCCGACCACGGTATGCGTCTGGCCGTCCGCGAGATAGCGCAGCGCGGAGGATTCCGAGTCGGCCAGCCAGACCCGCCCTTCCCGGTCCACCGCGATGCCTGAGGGCTGGGAGAACCAGGCTTCTGCGAACGGGCCGTCGTGCAGGCCCTCGTTGGTGGTGCCGGCCAGGACGCTGATCGTGCCGTCGCTGTCGCCGTCGCGGTCCTCGCCGCTGCCAGGATTCGGCTGGTAGCACCAGATCTGATGGATCCCGGCCATCGCGATCAGAACCCTGCCGTCCGCGTCCAGGGCCAGGTCCCACGGGCTCGACAGGTCCACCTCTCGGGCCGGGCCGCTGCTCGCAGAGCCCTGCGACCACTGTCGGCCGGTGCCCGCGACCGTGCTCACAACGCCGCTGTCCAGGTCGACCAGCCGGAGGCAGTGATTGACCGTGTCGGCGACCAGAAGATGTGAATCGTCAAGCAGGAAAAGGCCTTGCGGCTCGTTGAACCGCGCCTGCGCCGCGGCTCCGTCGCGCAGCCCGCGTTCCCCGGAGCCGAACCGGCGCAGCTCCGTCTCTCCGTCCGCCGCAAGTTCGACCACCGCGTGATGCGCGCTGTCCGAAAGCAGAAATGTGCCCGCGCTGCTCGCCACCACCTTGCCGGGGAACCGCAGCGGCGTCGGCGCGGGCGGTGGCGGAACATACGGGCTCTGTCCTCGCCGCAAAGTTCCCCTGGCCTCGTGCTCGGCGACGACCTCGGCGACCAGGCCGCGCAGGCTGTGCGCGTGCCCCTCGCCCGACATCTGGGCGACGATGTAGCCCGCCGGGTCGATCAGGGTGAGCGTGGGCCAGGCCCGGACGGCGAAGGCCTTCCAGGTGGCCAGTTCCGGGTCGTCGAGGACCGGGTGGTGCACGCCGTAACGCTCGCAGGCGGCGACGATCGCATCGTGATCCGCCTCGTGCACGAACTTCGGCGAGTGCACCCCGACGACCACGAGCGTGTCGGCGAACTCGGCCTCCAGCTCCCGCAGCTCGTCGATCACGTGCAGGCAGTTGGCGCAACAGTACGTCCAGAAGTCGAGCAGGACGATCCGGCCGGCCAGGTCCGGGGCCACGCCACCGGTGTTGATCCAGGACCTGCCGACCAGTTGTGGTGCGCGCACCCGTGCCTGCTTCTTGCCGCTGCTCATCCACCCATCGTAATTCAGCCCGGCGCGATCCCCGGACCGGCGATACCGGCTACCGGATGCGCCGGTCCTTGAGCACCGGGAACTTCTCCCGGGTCTGTTCCACCAGGTCCAGGTCGATCTCGGCGTACAGGATCGTCTCCTCGTCGCCCGCCTCGGCGATGACCTGGCCCCACGGGTCGACCACCATCGAGTGCCCGGACATCCGGATCCCGGCCTGGGTTCCGGCGGCCGCCGCGGCGAGGACGAAGAACTGGTTCTCGATCGCACGGGCCCGCACCAGCGTCTGCCAGTGCTCCAGCCGGGCGGCCGGCCAGGCGGCGACCATCAGCACGGTCTGGGTCCCGACTTCCAGCAGCTTGCGGTACAGCTCCGGGAAGCGCACGTCGTAGCAGGTGGCCAGGCCGACCCTGGTGCGCACCGAGCCGTCGATGTCGGCCAGGTCGAACACGGCCGGGTGCTCGCCCGGGGACATCACCGCGGCCTCGCCCTCGGTGAAGCCGAAGCGGTGGATCTTGCGGTATCCGGCCAGCAGCTCCCCCTCGGCGTCGAAGACCAGCGAGGTGTTGAACAGCTTGCCGTCGGGGGTGCGTTCGACCAGGGACCCGGCGTGCAGCACGATCCCGCAGTCCTCGGCCGCCTGTTGCAGGATCTGCGCGGTCTTGCCGTGCAGGGGCTCGGCCGCGCCGGGCCACACGGACGGGTCGAACCCGCCGTGCAGCCACAGCTCCGGCAGGAGGACGAGTTCGGCCCCGTCCTCGGCGGCCTCGTGGACCCTGGCCACGGCCCGGTCGATCGATTCGGCCGGCGCGCGGCCGAGGTCCACGTCGAACTGGATGAGAGCTACCTTCATACCAGCGAAGCTACCGGCTCTTCCAGCACTCGGCCAACATCGCGCAGGAACTTCGAGCCGAGTTCGCCGTCGATCATGCGGTGGTCGAAGGACAGGCCCAGGGTGGTGACCGAACGGACCTTGATCTTCTCCCGGCCCTTCTTGTCCAGCACCACCCACGGCTGGCGGCGGACCGCGCCGAAGGCCAGGATCGCGGCCTCGCCCGGGTTCAGGATCGGGGTGCCGGTGTCCACGCCGAACACGCCGACGTTGGTGATCGTGATCGTGCCGCCGGTCAGGTCGGCCAGGGCGGTCCGGCCCTCGCGCGCGGTCGCGGTCAGCTCGCCGAGCGCGCCGGCCAGGCCGCGCAGCGAGTATTGCTGGGCGGCCTTGATGTTCGGCACGATCAGGCCGCGCGGGGTGGCGGCCGCGATGCCCAGGTTCACCGAGCCGTGCTGCACGATCTCCTGGGCCGCCTCGTCCCAGGACGCGTTCACCCCGGGGTGCTTGGCGATCGCGACCAGCAGGGCCTTGGCCACCAGCAGCAGCGGCGAGACCTTCACGTCCGCGTACTCCGGCAGGGTGCGCAGGCGCTGGACCAGCTTCATCGTGCGGGTCACGTCGACGGTGAGGAACTCGGTGACGTGCGGCGCGGTGAAGGCGGAGGAGACCATCGCGGCGGCGGTCGCCTTGCGCACGCCCTTGATCGGGATGCGCTGGTCGGCCAGGGCCGCAGCAGGAACCGCGGTGGCGACCACGCCGCCGACCGCCGGGGCCGGAGCCGCAGATACGCCGGCCGCAGCCTGTTCGACCAGGTCGCGGGTGATCACGCCGTCCGGGCGGGTCGGGGTGATCAGGGCCAGGTTCACCCCGAGGTCCTTGGCCAGCTTCCGGACCAGGGGCTTGGCCAGGACCTTGGTCGGTTCGACGGTGACCGCGGACTGTCCGGTCCCCGGCTGCGGCAGCACCCGGGCCGGAACCGCCGACGCAGGCGGCGCCGCGACGGGCGCCGGAGCCGCGACCGGAGGCGCGGCGACCGCGGCGGCCGGAGGCGGAACCGCGGCGGGCCGGCCGGCACCGACCGCGGCGCCGGTCGCCGTGTGCGTGGCCGCACCGTGCGCCTTGCGGGCCCGGCGCGTCGTCGCGCTCTGCGAGACGCCGTAGCCGACCAGGACCGGTTCGCGTTTGGGCTGGCCGTGCGCGGCCGACTCGGGTTTCGGCGGATAGTAGCTCGACCCGGAGTCCTGGGTGCGGCCGGAACCGCCCGAACCGCCGGAACCGCCTTCGGCGTCCGCGGTCTCGATCGTGATGATCGGCGTGCCGACGTCGACCGTCTGCCCGACCTCGACCAGCAGTTCGCGCACGGTCCCGGCGAACGGCGAGGGCAGTTCCACCGCCGCCTTCGCGGTCTCGATCTCGATCAGGACCTGGTTGACCTTCACCTCGTCGCCCACCGCGACCGCCCAGCCGAGGATGTCGGCCTCGGTCAGGCCCTCGCCCACGTCAGGCAGCCGGAATTGCTTCATCGCCATGATGCTCTCCCGCCTCTAGTGCTCGAAGGCGCGGTCGACGGCGTCGAGCACCCGGTCCAGGTCCGGCAGGTAGACCTCTTCCAGCCGGCTCGGCGGATACGGCATGTGGAACCCGCCGACCCGGCCGACCGGCGCCTCCAGCTGGTAGAAGCACTGCTCGGTGACCTGCGCGGCCAGTTCGGCGCTGAGCCCGAAGAAGTTCGGCGCCTCCTGCACCACGATCAGCCGGCCGGTGCGCCGGACCGACCCGACCACGGTGTGCACGTCCAGCGGGGAGATGGTGCGCAGGTCGATCACCTCCAGCGAGCGGCCGTCCGCCTCGGCGGCCCGGGCCGCGTCCAGGCAGGTGCGCACCATCGGGCCGTGCGCGGCCAGGGTCAGGTCGGTGCCCGCGCGGACCACCACGGCCTGGTCGGCCGGCCACAGCGCCGCGTCGGCCGCCTCGGCCTCGGCCAGGTCGGCCTTCTCCCAGTACCGGCGCTTGGGTTCGAAGAAGATCACCGGGTCGTCCGAGGCGATCGCCTGCTGGATCATCCAGTACCCGTCCACCGGGTTCGCGCAGGCCATCACCCGCAGTCCCGCGGTGTGCGCGAACAGCGCCTCCGGAGACTCGGAGTGGTGCTCGACCGCGCCGATCCCGCCGCCGTAGGGGATCCGGACCACGATCGGCATCCGCACGGTGCCCAGCGAGCGGGCGTAGAGCTTGGCGACCTGGGTGGTGATCTGGTCGTAGGCCGGGAACACGAAGCCGTCGAACTGGATCTCGCAGACCGGCCGGTAGCCGCGCAGGGCCAGGCCGACCGCGGTGCCCAGGATGCCGGACTCGGCCAGCGGGGTGTCGATCACCCGGGACTCGCCGAAGTCCTTCTGCAGGCCGTCGGTGACCCGGAACACCCCGCCCAGCTTCCCGATGTCCTCGCCCATCAGCACGACCTTGGGGTCCTGCTCCATCGCGCGGCGCAGGCCCATGTTGATCGCCTTGGCCAAAGTGACGGTGGTCATTACTCGTCCCCCCGATCCGCGAAACCGTCCAGATAGTCGGCCAGGAACGCGCGTTCGGCCGTGACCTGCGCGTGCGGCTCGCTGTACACGTAGTCGAACATGGTCATCGGCTCCGGGTCGGGCAGGGCCAGGCAGTCGGCCCGCAGCCGGGCGGCCAGCTCGTCCGCCTCGGCGTCGACCGCGGCGAGGAACTCCTCGTCCGCGGCGCCCTCGGCCAGCAGGTAGGCCCGCAGCCGCTGGATCGGGTCACGGGTGCGCCACAGCTCCACCTCGTCGTTCGTCCGGTAGCGGGTCGGGTCGTCGGAGGTGGTGTGCGCGCCCATCCGGTAGGTGAAGGCCTCGATCAGGGTCGGGCCGTTGCCGGTCCGGGCGTGCTCGAGCGCGGCCCGGGTCACCGCCAGGCAGGCGAACACGTCGTTGCCGTCCACCCGGACCCCCGGGAAGCCGAAGCCGCTGGCCCGCTTGTACAGCGGCACCTTGGTCTGCCGCTCGGTCGGCTCGGAGATGGCCCACTGGTTGTTCTGGCAGAAGAACACCACCGGCGCGTTGTACGAGGCGGCGAAGATGAAGGCCTCGTTCACGTCGCCCTGGGAGGAGGCGCCGTCGCCGAAGTAGGCGACCGCGGCGCTGTCCGCGCCGTCGCGCTGGATGCCCATCGCGTAGCCGACCGCGTGCAGGGTCTGCGAGCCGATCACGATGGTGTAGAGGTTGAAGTTCTTCGCGATCGGGTCCCAGCCGCCGTTGTTCACGCCGCGGAACATGCCCAGCAGGTTCACCGGGGGCACGTCGCGGCACCAGGCGACGCCGTGTTCGCGGTAGGTCGGGAAGGCGAAGTCGTCGGCCCGCATCGCGCGGCCGGAACCGACCTGGGCCGCCTCCTGGCCGAGCAGCGACGCCCACAGGCCCAGTTCGCCCTGCCGCTGCAGGGCGGTGCCCTCGGTGTCCACCCGGCGGACCATGACCAGGTCGCGGTACAGGCCCCTGGCCTCGTCCGGGCCGATCTCCAGCGGATAGTCGGGGTGGTCGATCCGCTCGCCCGCGGGGGTGAGCAGTTGGATGAGTTGAGGCTCGTCGTCGAGCTTCTTCGCGGGCCGGCGGGTACGCGCCGGCGTTTGGGTCGCCACGTTCTTACTACTCCTATATTTCGGCGAGGACCACGGAGGTTCTTCCGCGGCTACCGCTCCTACGCCCGGCCGGTCAGCTGTGACCGGCCGATCGCTCCCAGGTCCCGGGGTGTCCGGGCAAGGAGAAGAGCTGTTGCCGGGTCGCGGCGCGCGGACCGGGGATCGTGGTGCTGCGCGCCGGGACCAGGTCAACTTACCCAGCACTTGCCCGGGCGGACTAGTGGTCCGCCCTTGCCAATCCTCGCCCGGGCCCGCGACGGCTGCCGCGCAAGACGGTCGGAAGGAGCCGTTGTGTCCGGAAATTTGTGCGCTGTACGTGTGCTACGGGGAAAACCGGGCCGGGTGGCCTACTCGAACTGCGCGGCGAGCTCGACGACCAGGTCGTTGGCCTCGGGTTCGCCGATGGTGACGCGCACGCCGTCGTCGCCGTAGGGGCGGACGGTGACCCCGGCGGCCTCGCAGGCCTCGCCGAACCTGGCGCTGCGTCCGCCCAGGCGGAGCCAGAAGAAGTTCGCCTCGCTGTCCGGGGTGGTCACCCCGCGGGCGCGCAGGGCGGCGAACACCCGGGTCCGCTCCCGGACCAGGGCGTCGACCCGCTGATCCAGCTCCGCCTGGGCGCGCAGCGAGGCGACCCCGGCGGCCTGGGCCACGATGTTGATCCCGAACGGCACCGCGCAGGCGCGCAGCGCCGAGGCCACCGGGGGGTGGGCGATCGCGTAGCCGATCCGCAGCCCGGCCAGGCCGTAGGCCTTGGAGAAGGTGCGCAGGACGCAGACGTTCGGCCGGTCCCGGTACAGCTCGATGCCGTCCGGCACCTGCGGGTCCCGGACGAATTCGGTGTAGGCCTCGTCGATCACGACCAGCACGTCCGGGGGGACGGCGTCCAGGAAGTGTTCGAGTTCGGCCCGGCGCACGGCGGTCCCGGTCGGGTTGTTCGGGTTGCAGACGAAGATCAGCCGGGTCCGGTCGGTGATCGCGGCGAACATGGCGTCGAGGTCGTGGGCCTCGTCCTTCAGCGGCACCTGGACCGAGGTGGCCCCGGCGATCTGGGTCAGGATGGGGTAGGCCTCGAACGAGCGCCAGGCGTAGAGGACCTCGTCGCCGGGGCCGGCCGCGGCCTGGATCAGCTGCTGGGCCACGCCGACCGAGCCGGTGCCGACCGCGAGGTGCTCGGCCGGGACGCCGAAGTGCCCGGCGAGTTCGTCGATCAGTTCGGCCGAGCCGAAGTCGGGGTAGCGGTTGACCTCGGCGGCCGCGCGGGTGGCGGACTCCAGGACCCCGGGCAGCGGCGGGTAGGGGTTCTCGTTGGAGGAGAGTTTGAATGCCGGTCCGGATCCGGACCCGGCCGCGGCCGGGCGCCCCGCCTTGTAGGTCGGAATTCCCGCCACCTCGGCCCGCAGTCGGGGGCCCAGGTGTGTGTGCGCGTCGTCCATCGACTCTCTTCTCCTCACCGCTTTTCGTCTCTGCCGTGATCAGGGTACGTCGCCCGCCGGGCCGAGTCATCCGGCCCCCGTCCGGCGCGGCCCGGCGAGCCGGACGCGGCGGGCAAGGCGCGCGGCCCGGGCCTCATTCCGACGGGTCGTCACCGCGAGGTCTAGCCCCGCGGCCGGGGCCGGGCGGCCGGCTGGGGCGGGCTCTTGCGGACCAGGATCCGTTCGGCGGCGGCGATCAGCGCGGCCACGCCGGAGGCCTGCCAGCGCATGTGCGCCCCGCGCAGCACCACCGGCAGCTGCGGGGGCAGCAGGACCACGACGCCGCCCATGACCCGGGGGGTGCCGGGCAGGTGCTCGTGGTGCACGGCCAGTATCGGCGTGACGGTCACCACGCTGACCTCGTCGTGCGCGGCCGCCTCCGCGGTCAGCGCCTCGCCCAGGATCCTGGCCCGCTCCTCGAACTCCTTGAGCATGTCGGCCTGGTCGTGCAGGTCGACGAACATGGTCGCGCCGAAGATTCGGACCGACTTGCCCTCCCACAGCTTGGTGTCGACCAGGAAGACCCCGCGCGGGGAGATCACCACGTGTTCGATCTCGAAGGAGCCGGCCGAGCCGGTCAGCACCCGGTCGTGCAGCACCTTGGCGCCGCCGCGGATCTCCACCGCGCGCAGGATCCGGCCGGTGGCGGTCTCGGCGGTGGCCCGCTCCTGGATCGCGACCAGGGAGCGGGGCCGGTTCAGGCCCACGTTGACCGCCGCGGCGAAGCCGAGCACGGTCACCAGCAGGCCGAAGGCCGGGAAGCGGGTGCTGGCGCCGGCCGCGATCCCGGCCAGCACCAGGCCCGGGCCCCACCAGACCGCGCCGAGCAGGAAGGTCCGGCGCCGCTGGGCCCGCCACTCGCGCCGGCGCACCTGGAAGGTCTGGTGCAGGCTCTCGCCCGCGGCTGGTTCGCCGACCTGCCCGGCGGTGACCGCGGCACCCCGGAAGGACCATCGGGTGGAACTGGCCATCCGGTCACCCCTCGCCCAGCTTGAAGAGCCAAAAGGAACAGTCTTAGCACGGTAGCGCGAGAACCCGACACGCGGGAGGTATACCGCAAGACCCACTTCGACAAGTACCCTCACATCTCATGGTTGACCCGTCTGTTTCCCCTGCCGCCGACGACCTGTCGCAATCCGGTCCGGCACCGGTTCCGGCGGGCGCCCCGGCCTACGCGATCGGCGACGTGCACGGGTGTCTGGACGAGCTGCGGGCCGCGCTGCAGGCGGCCGGGTTCACCGACGCGGACGACCGGTGGCTGGCCGGCCCGGCCCGGCTGTGGTTCCTCGGCGACCTGACCGACCGGGGGCCGAACGGGGTCGGCGTGATCGAGCTGGTGATGTCGCTGCAGCGGCAGGCGGCCGCGGCCGGCGGCGAGGTGGGCTGTCTGCTGGGCAACCACGAGCTGATGCTGATGACGGCGCACCTGAACACCGGCCGCAGGCTGCGGCTGCTGGACGCGGAACGGGCCGGGGACCCGCACACGGTGTTCCGGGAGCGCTGGCTGGGCAACGGCGGCAAGAGCGCGGACTCGGTGCGGATCGAACGCCACCACCTGGCCTGGATCGCCGGGCTGCCGGCCCTGGCGATGGTCGGGGAGTACCTGTTGATGCACTCGGACACGCTCGGCTACCGCGAGTACGGCGACAGCGTGGACGAGGTGAACGCGGCCGTGGGCGCGGTGATGGGCAACACGGCCGGCCTGGACGAGCTGGACCGGCTCACCCACGTGCTGACCAAGCGGTTCTCCTTCGCCTCGGACGAGGGGCAGACGGCGCGCGACTTCGTGCACGCGTTCGGCGGGCGCCAGCTGGTGCACGGGCACTCGCCGGTGCCGCTGCTGCTGAACATCGAGCCGAGCGCGGTCACCGGTCCGCTGGTGTACGCCGGCGGGTACGCGGTGAACCTGGACACCGGGGTCTTCCTCGGCGGCCCCTGCCTGATCACCCCGCTGGCCTCGGTGGCGTCGGAGTAGCAGCGGGCCGCAGCCTTAGGAGGGCGTCCGGGTCTGCCGGGTCTCGCGGTTTCGCGGCCGGCGGCCGGTGGCGCGGGTCTGGCGGCTCAGTCCGGCGGCGGCGGGGGAACTGCCAGGCCGAGCCGTCCGAGGTCCCAGATCGCCTCGCACAGCGCCCGGTAGAGCCGCTGGCGTTCGGTGATCGAGGTGATCCCGAACGTGTGCGGGTACGGATGGAAGGCGTCGGTGAGGGTGTATTTGGCCATGAACCGGCGGAACGAGGGGTTGCGCTCGTAACACAATGGGTGCAGCGACCGGGTCAGCAGGTTCTGGGCGCGGTAGTGCTCCGCCTTGAGCGAGTAGGGGTCGTCGCGGAACGAGGCGTTGATCTCCTTGGGCAGCAGGAGCAGGGCGCCGAGCCGGTTGCGCACCATCCGGAACCGCTCCGGGGTGCCGGCCTCGTCGGCGTACGGGCCGAAGTGGTCGGCCCAGATGTGTTCGATCTCGTACGGCCGCCCGGTCGGGCCGAAGCCGAGGTAGTCGGCGATCAGGTCCGGCTGCCCGCACTGCGCTTCGACCCACGCGGTCATCCGGGCCAGCAGGTAGCGCACCTGTTTGCGGTTGTCCGAGCGCAGCCCGAAGGTGTCCAGTCCGGCGAAGGTGTGTTCGAACCCGGCGACCTCGGCGGCCAGCAGGGCACGTACTTCCGGCACGGTGGCGGTCGCGCGCAGCGGTTCGATCAGGGAGCTGAGGTAGGCGGCCAGGTCGCCGGACTGCAGCGAGGCGTAGTTGGCCATCCGCCGGGCCACCAGCAGGTCGCAGAAGGCGGCGACCAGCCGGGACTTCTCCCGGAACGCGGTCTCGCTGTCGGCGTGCCCGACCGCGGCCATGATCAGGGTGAACTGCGCGGTCAGGCCGTTGGCGGCGTTGTAGAACACCGGTTCCAGGCCGCGCACCGGCGCGGCCGAGGCCTCGACCAGGGTGCGGTAGCGCTCGGCCAGCGGGCGGATGGTGTCCCGGATGAAGACCCGGTAGTCGCGCGGGCGCACCAGCCCGATCGCCTCGTTGTGGGTGCGCACCCACTCGTGGAACGCGGTGTTGATCCGCTCGGTGGACTGCTGGTCGGTCGGCGCGTAGCGGGCCCGCAGCACGGTCTTGACGAAGTCCCCGGGCGCCTGGTCGTCGGTGGACGCCAGCTGCGACATGGTGCGCCGCCACATCGCGTTCAGGGCGCTGTGGTCCTTGTCGGTGCGCGAGAGCAGGTAGGACTTGAGCAGGTCCAGCGGGGTCAGCCGGGCCCCGCGGTCGTTCATCGACTCGAAGATCTCCCAGCCGTGGTCCCGGTCCCGGGCCGATATCTCGACTAGGAACACCCGCTCCATCAGCCAGTCCACGAAGTAGGGCAGCGCGTCCCCGCGCAGCGCGGTCGGGAAGTCCTCGACCAGTTCCCAGTAGCGCTGGCACATCGCCCGCACCGACAACGGTGTCAGGTCGGAGACGGGGTATTCGCGCCCGGCGCGCAGGACCCTGAGCGCCGGTTCGCGTTCGTCGACGTGCACCGTGAAGGTCGGCACGCCGTACTGCACGGTGCAGATCATGTTGTCGAGCACTGCCGCGCCGGCGTGGTCGTCCACGTCGGTCAGCCGGTGCCGCAGGTGGATGAGCAGTAACAACAGGGTCGTGAAACGCTGCTGGCCGTCGACCAGGTAGGAGATCCCGGGCGCCGGGTAGGTGACGAAGGGGCCGAGGAAGTACGGCCGGTAGTCGGCCACGTCCTCGCGCTCGTGCTCGGGCCGCCACTGTTCGAGGAAGCGCCCGGACAGGTCGTGCAACAGATCTGCCACGTGGGTCCGGGTCCAGTCGTACTCGCGCTGGTAGTGCTCCAGTCCGTACCGTCGGCCGGTGAACAACTCCCGGACGCTGTGACCTCGCCCGTCGATCCGCTCCTGCACTTTGTTCGTCATGGTGCCGTTCCCCGACGTGGCGAATTCGAGTAAGCCCTTTGCGAGCCCATTTGTGCCTCAGTGCGCCGATTGCCCGCCCTGTCATCGAGGCCCATGCCCTACCCCGCCTGGTCAAAAACACCAGGCGGGGGCCGAAGTCGGCTATGGTCACACAATCGTTACGTGCTGCCCGGTCAGGCCTCGGGCCGGACCCGGGCCGGCGGCTCGGCGTCCCGGATCAGGGTGGCCACCAGCGCGGTCCAGCCGGTCTGGTGCGCGGCGCCGAGCCCGGCGCCGGTGTCGCCGTGGAAGTACTCGTAGAACCACGGCCGCTCGGCCCAGCGCGGGTCGGTCTGGAACAGCTCGACGTCGCCGAGCACCGGGCGCCGGCCGGAGCGGCCGACCCGGAACAGTGCGATCAGGTCCTGGCGCATCCGTTGGACCAGGTCCCGGTTCTCGGCCCGGGCGTGGGTGCGCCGGGCCGCGTCGATCAGCAGGTAGTTGAGCGGGAACCAGACCGGGCCGCGCCAGTTGGAGTTCCCGCCGAACAGTCCGGAGGCGGACTCCCCGGGCTCGTAGTCGACCGTGGTCGGCGAGTCCGGCCGGGACTGGCCGACCAGGTCGGCGGTGAACGGGTGCTTCTGGTGGTACTTGGAGAGCGAGCGCAGGCCGTGCGGGGAGGAGAACTCGGCCGGGTCGGTCAGCCGGGCCCGGACCCGGTCCAGCTGCGCCTCGTCGACCAGGGAGAAGATCAGCGTCTCGGCCGCGCCCCGGCGGGACATGGCTCGGGCGTACTCGGGCCGGCGGGTGGTGAACTCGTGCAGGTGCCGGGTGAACCGGGGCAGCCGCTGCAGGGTGGCCCGGTCCAGCCGGAGGGTGGCCAGCAGCGGGATCACCCCGACCATGGAACGCACCCGCATCACGGTCGGCGGGCGGCCGGGCTGGCTCAGCTGGTCGTAGAAGAACCCGTCCTGCTCGTCCCAGAGCCCGGATTCGTTGATCGCCACCGCGATGAACGCGTACTGCTCCATGAAGGTGACGGCCATCTCCTCGTAGATCGGCTCGTGCAGGGCCAGCTCCACCGAGATCTCCAGCATGCACAGGCTGAAGAAGGCCATCCAGCCGGTGCCGTCGGACTGTTCCAGCAGGCCCTCCACCGGCGGGTTGGACCGGTCGAACACGCCGATGTTGTCCAGGCCGAGGAATCCGCCCTCGAAGACGTCGTTCTCGCCCTCGTCCTTGCGGTTGATCCAGTAGGTGAAGTTCAGCAGGAGTTTGTGGAAGCAGGCGCGCAGGAACGAGTGGTCCCCGCCGTTGGCCCGGTACACCTTGAGCACGGCCCAGGCCAGCACCGGCGGGTTGACGTCGTCGAAGTCCCACTCGTAGGCCGGGATCTGGCCGTTGGGCTTGAGGTAGCGCTGGGACAGGAAGGTGTAGAGCTGCTCTTTGGCGAAACCCGGGTCGATGTCGGCCATCGCGACGCAGTGGAAGGCCAGGTCCCAGGCGGCGAACCACGGGTACTCCCACGGGTCGGGCATCAGCAGGATGTCCCGGGCCCAGAAGTGCGACCAGCCGGCGTTGCGGTCGTGCCCGCGGTGCTCCGGCGGCAGCGGCTGAGCCGGGTCCCCGGCCCGCCAGCGGTGCACGTCGAAGTGGTAGTACTGCTTGGACCAGACCAGCCCGGCGTAGGCCTGGCGCATGATCCGGGCGTCCTCGGCCGGGTCGGCGCCGGCCGAGCCGGCGTGGTCCGGGTCGTACGCCGCGGCGGCCGGCGGCGTGACAGAGGGCTGCGGTCCGACCTCGCGGTAGAACTCGTCCGCCTCGGCCGAGCGCAGCGTATGCGTCTGCTGATGATCAGGGAGCTGATCGGCCGGGCGGCCGGCGTCGGTCAGCCACAGTCGCAGCTTCCTGGTTTCGCCCGGGGCCAGGTCCAGGGTGTAGTGCAGGGCGCCCTTGGTGCCGGTCAGCCGGGGGTTCACGGTCGGCAGGCCGTGCACGACGTGGTCGTTGATGCCGTCCTTGACGTACTCCGCGGCGTTCTGGCCGCCGAAGAGCAGGACCGCGTTGGTCTCGTTCTCGCACAACAGCGCGTCCGGTTCGCCGCCGTCGGCGTCGAAGAGTTCGATGGTGCCGAAGTGCGGGTGGGTCGCCGACAGCCGGCCGGGGGCGCCGGTCATGAACAGCTGCCCGTCGTCGACCGCGTCCTCGATGTCCGGCGCGCGGCCCCAGGACCACATGTTGCGCAGCCACAGGTGCGGCAACACGTGGAGCTCGGCCCGTTCCGGCCCGGCGTTCTCGACCGTGACGGTCAGCGCGTAGGCGTGCGGGTCCGCCTTGGCATATTCGGCCGTGATGACGAAGTAGCGGTCCTCGTCGAACACCCCGGTCTCGACGAGTTCGAACTCTGGCTCGTGCTTGCCCCGGGCCGCGTTCTGCTCGCGCAGGGTGGTGTAGGGGAACTCAGCCTGCGGATAGTGGTAGCGCCAGGCCAGCCAGGAGCCGGTCGGGGTGGCGTCCTCGTACCACCAGTAGTCCTTGGCGTCCTCGCCGTGGTTGCCCTCGGCGTTGGCCAGGCCGAAGACCCGTTCTTTGAGGATCGGGTCCCGGCCGTTCCAGAAGGCCAGCGCGAAGCACCAGTCCTGGTTGAGGTTGGACAGCCCGGCCATGCCGTCCTCGCTCCAGCGGTAGCAGCGGGACCGGGCGTGGTCGAACGGGAAGTAGGCCCAGGCGTCGCCGTCGGCGCTGTAGTCCTCCCGGACCGTGCCCCAGGCGCGTTCCGACAGGTAGGGACCCCAGTCCCGCCATGCTTCCCGCCCGCTGTCCGCCTCGTCTAGGCGCCGTCGCTCCGCACTGGTTGACATGCGGCAAGACTAGCGGTTCACCCTACGTACACAGGGCAGAAGCAACCGGACTTCATCAGTCCGCCACGGCCATTTTGCGGATCTCGTGGGTGATCTTCATGGAGCAGAAGTGCGGGCCGCACATGGAGCAGAAGTGGGCCTGCTTGGCCGGGGCGGCCGGCAGGGTCTCGTCGTGGAAGGAGCGCGCGGTGGCCGGGTCCAGGGAGAGGTTGAACTGGTCCTCCCAGCGGAACTCGAACCGGGCGTCGGACAAAGCGTCGTCCCAGGCCTGGGCGCCGGGGTGGCCCTTGGCCAGGTCGGCGGCGTGCGCGGCGATCTTGTAGGCGATCATGCCCTGCTTGACGTCGTCCATGTCCGGCAGGCCCAGATGCTCCTTCGGGGTGACGTAGCAGAGCATCGCGGTGCCGTACCAGCCGATCATCGCGGCGCCGATGGCCGAGGTGATGTGGTCGTATCCGGGCGCGATGTCGGTGGTCAGCGGGCCCAGGGTGTAGAAGGGTGCGTCGTCGCACAGCTGCTTCTGCAGGTCGACGTTCTCCTTGATCTTGTGCATCGGGACGTGGCCCGGGCCCTCGATCATCACCTGGACGTCCAACTCGCGGGCGATCCGGCCCAGCTCGCCCAGGGTGCGCAGCTCGGCCAGCTGGGCCTCGTCGTTCGCGTCGTAGATCGAGCCGGGGCGCAGGCCGTCGCCGAGCGAGTAGGTGACGTCGTACGCGCGCAGGATCTCGCTGAGCTCGGCGAAGTGGTCGTAGAGGAAGTTCTCCCGGTTGTGCGCCAGGCACCAGGCGGCCAGGATCGAGCCGCCGCGCGAGACGATCCCGGTCTTGCGCCGCGCGGTCAACGCGATGAACTCCTTGCGCACCCCGGCGTGCACGGTCATGTAGTCCACGCCCTGCTCGCATTGCTCGATCACGGTCTCCCGGTACGCCTCCCAGGTCAGCTCCTCGGCCTTGCCGCCGACCTTCTCCAGGGCCTGGTAGATCGGCACCGTGCCGACCGGAACCGGGGAGTTGCGCAGGATCCACTCGCGGGTCTGGTGGATGTCGCTGCCGGTGGACAGGTCCATGATGGTGTCGGCGCCCCAGCGGGCGGCCCAGACCATCTTCTCCACCTCCTCCTCGATCGAGGAGGTGACGGCCGAGTTGCCGATGTTGGCGTTGACCTTGACCAGGAAGGCCTCGCCGATGACCATCGGCTCGCTCTCCGGGTGGTGCACGTTCGCCGGGATCACCGCCCGGCCGGCCGCGACCTCGGCCCGGACCAGGTCCGGGGCGACCCCCTCGCGCACCGCGATGAACTCCATCTCGGCGGTGACCTCACCTGCCCGGGCGTACCCGAGCTGGGTCTGCACGTTCCCCCGCGCGGCCCGGGCGGCGGTCCACGGGGCCCGCAGCTTCGGCAGGCCGGCCCGGACGTCGGTCTTCAACTGCTCGTCGGTGTAGGGCCCCGACGTGTCGTACAGCACCACGCTGTCCCCGGTGGACAGCTGGACTTCGCGCATGGGGACCTGCAGGTCACCCTGCGGAGTGGACAGGTAGATCTTGCGGACAGCGGACATGAGTCCCACTACTCCCTACGCCGGCATTACCCGGACAGGTTCCTGCGGTCGGCGGCGCTCCGCCGTGCGTCACGCACGGCCAGCCGCCCTCTCAGCCCGGTTGCGCCCGAGCTCCCGCGTGGTCGATAGGTGGCCGGCTGCTGCCGGGCCATCTAGACCATAGCGCGCCGGCCGACCCCTGCCAAAGGGCCGCCGGCCGCCGCTGATCAGTATTCCCGCTTCTTCTGGATCTGCTTCCGGCGGTATGCCGGGATGGACATCATGAACTTGTGGTACCCGTAGTAGAGCGCGCCGACGGCGACCGCGCCGACCGCGATGTACAGCAGCGAGCTGAAGAACCAGCCGACGATCGAGACGACCACCCAGCCCGCGACGACGACTCCGGCCACCGCGAGGAGGGCTTTCATGTAGAACGGCATGGCACGTTCCCGGACCCTTCATTGATGCTCTGCGGAACCGCCCTTTAGCGGTCCCGTCCAGTGAACGTCCGGGAGCTCCCCGTCGTTCCCCGAATCCACGATATATCGCGTTACCGGTTCCGCGCTACCCCCCGTGCCGGGACCGTTCGCGGGCCCGCCCCTCGGCCGGGGCGGGGCCGCGCAGATCGGCCGACCGGGGTCACCCCCGGACAGCACTAGAGCCCGCTGGGCTCTTACCCCCAGCGGGCTGCACGAGAAGGCTGATTAGGCCTTCTTGGCGCGGGCGGTCTTCTTGGCCGCCGGTGCTTTCTTCGCCGTCGACGTCTTCTTCGTCGCCGGCGCCTTCTTGGCCGTCTTACGGGCCGGTCGGGCGGCTGGAGCCTGCACGTCCGTCTTCTCTTCGGCGGCCGGGGCCACCGCGCTGAACGGCACCCGGCACTTCTCGAGAAGCTTGTGCAAGGTCTGCTGGTCGGCCTTGGTCAGCTGGGCGTTGAGGAGTTCCTCAACCTCCACGACCTTCTTGTCGGCACGGCCTAGCAGGCGCTTGCCCGCGGGCGTGACAGTCGTCTCCATGGCGCGACCCTGACCGGGGACGGTGCGCCGCTCGATAAGACCCTTGACGGTCAGGTTTCCCAGAACCGTGGTCATCGTCTGCGGGGTCACCAGACACCGGCGGGCCAGCTCGGCCCCACTGATACCGGGCGTGTCAGCAATCACCAACAGCGCCGAGTACTGGGGGACGGTCAGGCCCATGGGGCGCAGTACCGCGTCTTTAGCTCCGGAGAGCTCTTGCTCAAGGCTCTTGACCAAGTGGCCGAGCCGGTCATCCACTGCTGTCATAGCGTCGATCATATCCTGTGTCGCACATTTTGCCCGTTTTGAGGCGGACTCTGACGCGGATGGGTGATACGCAAGTCTCTGCGAGCGTCACCCAGGCCTATTGTGCAACAGCTTGCCACACCTTGTTGGCTGAAGTGGAGCACTTGCGGCAACATTCCGCCATGAAGAAATTTATTATCCGGGTGGCGGTCAACGCGCTGGCACTGTGGATCTCCGCGCTCGTACTCGGCGACCGGATCAGATTCAACGGCCACGGCATCCAGCTGTTCGAGACGATCCTGCTGGTAGCGCTGATTTTCGGCCTGGTCAACGCCTTTATCAAACCCATCGTGGACCTGCTCACCTTCCCAGCCAAGATCCTGACACTCGGCTTGTTCGCGTTCATCGTCAACGCTCTCATGCTCCTGCTCACTTCTAAGATTTCTGAGCATTTCGCCGTACAGTTCCACGTGGAGAACTTCGTGTCGGCGCTTCTCGGCTCGCTCATCATCACCGCGGTGACGATGGTGGTGCACGCCGTCCTGCCCAGCACGAAGAAGTGAGCAAGCACACACCGTTCCCGCCGCAAAGCCCTCATGCTCATGCGCCGCGCACGCTGGAAAAGCAGGACGGAGGGGTCTGGTGATCGGCGACGAAGTGGCCACCGTGCTCGGCAGCCCGGTCGTCGGCGTCACGGCGATGGGGACCGGCGCGGGCGGCGCCGGGACCTACCGGGTGGCGCTGCTGGCCGGGGGCAACGTGTTCGTGAAGGCCACCGGAGGACAGGACCCGTCGTTCCTGAGCGCCGAGGCGGCCGGACTGCGCTGGCTGCGCGAGGCCGACGGGGCGCCGGTGCCCGAGGTGCTCGGGCTGAGCGACACCCTGCTGGTGACCTCGTGGATCACCCCCGGACGGCCCACCCGGGAGGCCGCAGAGGACTTCGGCCGCGCCCTGGCCACCACGCACGCCCGCGGCGCGCAGTCGTTCGGCGCCCCCTGGCCGGGCTTCGTCGGCGCGCTGCCGCTGCAGAACAGCGAGGAGGAGGAATGGCCCCGGTTCTATGTCCAGAACCGGATACTGCCCTACCTGCGGGCCGCGGTGGACCGCGGCGCGATCGACCCGGACGGGGCCCGCGCGGTCGAGGCGGTCTGCGCCCGGATCGAGGACCTGGCCGGGGAACCGGAGCTGCCGGCCCGCGTCCACGGCGACCTGTGGGACGGCAACATCCACTGGGACACCAGGGGCCGGGCCTGGCTGATCGACCCGGCCGCGCACGGCGGGCACCGGGAGACCGACCTGGCCATGATGGCGCTGTTCCCGCCGCCCGACCTGGAGGCGATCATCGCCGCCTACGACGAGGTGCATCCGCTCGCCGACGACTGGCGGGAGCGGATCAGCCTGCACCAGCTGCACCCGCTTCTGGTCCACGCGGTGTTGTTCGGCGCCTCCTACGGCGCGCAGGCCGCGGCCGCGGCCCGGATGTACCTCTGAGTACGGGTTCTGAAACAATCCGGATCCGGCGGCCGGAATCCACCGTCCGGACCAGTACCCTGACTGGGCCGGGTGTCTTCGGGCTCGAATGAGCGAGGACTGTCACACCGGCCCGCGGCCCCGGCCGGGCCCGCCCGCGGGGGCGGGAACGGGCCGGAGAAAAATTCTCTCCCGGTTACTGCATCCGGCTATCGTCCATCATGATCCGGACACCGCGTGACACTTCCAGCCGTAACGGTACCCACCTGGATGTAACCGTCCGTATCCGGCCGATTCCCGTCGGCTCACCGGCCGGCCGGAAGCGATCATGGTCCCCGGCCGACGGATCCGGCCGGCCGTTCCCGACTCGCGCGAACACGTACTAGGGTGGCCAGATGTCAGGCGCAAGCCACCAGCCGAGGCGCCCGGACGGCCCCGCCGGAAGAACGCCGCGCGGACCCGGGCGACCGGAAATGTGAGGACCCAGGTGTACTACTGCAACTCTTGCGGCCAGACCGGTGACGGCCGGTTCTGCCGTATGTGTGGCACGCCGCTCAGTCCCATCACCGAGCCGGCCCAGGCCCAGACCCCGCAGGTGTCCGCCGCCGCCGCGACCCAGCTGCTCGCGCCGCCGGCCGGGCCGGGGCCCGAGTACGACGCGCTGTTCCGCAGCGAGGACGGCAGCCACCGGTCCACGGACCGCACCCAGCTGCTGCCGCCGACGCCGGTCTCGGTCGACTACCGGATGGCGCCGCCGGGGACTTCGGTGCTGCCCTCCTACGAATCCGCCCCCGGCCCGCAGCAGCCGCAGGACGGCTACCCGGCCCCGCACGAGTACGGCGGCGGCTCGGGCGGCTACCAGGACGGCTGGCCGCCGCAGACCGACGAGGACTCGGACAAGCCACACCGCGGCGTGATCTACGGCACACTCGGCGCCGTGGCCGTGGCCGTGCTGGTGATCATCGGCCTGCTGTACTTCGGCACCCCGGGCCCGGCGGCCGGCGCGGCCGCGAACGGCGGCCAGGCCTCCGCGCCGGCCGCGCAGGAAAGCTCCGGCGCGAACCAGCTCGAACTGCCCTCGGGCCTGCCGGTGCCCACCACGACGCCGCCCGCCGCGGCCACCACGCCGCCGGCCGCGCCGACCACCACCAAGGCGGCCACCCAGGCCCCGGCCGGGAACTCCAGCCTGCCGCTGTCCGAGGGCTCCACCGGCGCCCTGGTCAAGTACGTCCAGGAGCGGCTGCACCAGCTCGGCTTCTACAACGGCCCGGACAACAGCCAGTTCACCCAGGCCGTCGCGCTCGGCGTGCAGAGTTTCCAGGCCTCGGCCAAGGTCCAGGGCGATCCGGCCAGCGTGGTCGGCCGCTCGACCATGACCGCGCTGGTGTCGGCCGGTTCGCAGCCCACGCTGCGGGCCACCGGCGGCTTCGGCGGCGGCGGGGGCAACTCGGCGGCCGACGTCAAGCGGCTGCAGGAGGCGCTGAACTACGCGGAGAACGCCGGGCTGCAGCTGAGCGGCAAGTACGACGCGACCACCTGGACCCAGGTGGCCCGCTACCAGGCCTCGGTCGGCCTGCCGCCGACCGGCCAGGTCAACCAGGCCACCTGGGCCAAGCTCCAGTCCGGCACCCTGGCCTGAGCCCGCACAGGGGCTTGCCCGGCCCGGCGGTGACGTCGGGACCGGTAGTCGGCGAGCAGATCGCCCGCATGAGCACAGCCGGAAGCCGCCGGGCGCCGCGAGGCGGTCCGGCGGCGGGCGGCCGGGCACCGAGCCCGGCCGGGCCGGTCAGAACCCGGCCTGTTCCAGCAACCGGTCCCGGTCGGACTGGTCCAGCGCGGTCCACCGGGTGGAGCGGATCGCGCCCTCCAGGGCCAGGAGGGTGTGGGTGCTCTCCTCCTCCGGGGTTTTGTCGGCGATCAGCCGCCAGACCGCGAGCGAGCCCTGCTGTTTGAGCTGTTCGAGCGTCCCGATCCCGACCGAGCGCAGCCGGTCGGAGAGTACCGGGCCGATGTTGACCGCGCGGTCCACCGGGGTGCCGCGGACCGGCCGGACCGGATTGCCTATGTGATCTGTCGACATGCCCATCCTCACTGTTCGAGCTTCCTGGGCCGAGCCTGCCGCACCCGGGCCGACCCGGCCATCCGGCTGGCCCTTGTGGTGGAATGCGGCCGGCCGGCCGCCTCATTCGGCCCTGGCGGCTTGACGCGGCCGGGCCCGGTCGGCGGCCGGCCGGCCCGGGTGCGGGTGAGACGGCGTGGTCGGCTCCGCCGGGCTCCTGTACGATCAATCCCCGGACGTACGGCCTCAGTACGTCCGACTACCGAACGGACAGCCGGCGACTACCCGGCGCTGCAAGTACCCGCGGGTATATCTCAATCGTGTGTCAGACCACTCGCGAAGCCAGGCTCCCAACCTGCTCAGCAGTATCTTGGTACTTGCGTGGAACAGCAAGGAGAGGCTATGGAAGGCACCGTCAACGCAGCCGAAGCGACACTCGCGCAAGCTCAGATCGACCTGGAGGCCACCCGGACCGACCTCGGCCGCCTCACCCGGCTGCACCACACCCAGCTCGGCTCGCTCTACGACCGGCTGGACGAGCTCGACCTGCGGATCGCCGAGGCCGAGGCCGCGGTCAGCGGGGACCCCGAGCTGGTCCGGCGCGCCTACGAACTGCGCTACGGCACCGGATCCGACCTGGACGCCCAGCTTCTGTCGAACCCTGATTTCGATCCGCTGACCGACCCGCTGCCCCCGCCCCCGGCGCCGCAGGAGGCCCCGGCCCCGGCCGTCGCGATGGATCCGGACTATGCCAGCACTCTGCGTTTTACCGAGCCTCAGGACGTCCCGGCCGCGGCCGCGGTGAACCCGGCCAAGGCGGCGCAGAAGCTGTACCGGGAGCTGGCCCGCAAGGTGCACCCGGACTTCTCCCAGGACCCGGTGGAGAAGGAGCGGCGCAACGCCTTCATCGCCCGGGTCAACGAGGCCTACCGCAAGGTGGACCTGTACGAGTTGCAGCGCCTGGCCGAGGAGTGGGCCGTGCTCAGCTCCACCGGCCCGGAGCCGGACTCGGCCCAGCGCGAGCTGTGGCTGCGCCAGCGGCTGATCTGGCTGCGCGCGCGGACCGCGGAGGCCCGGGTGGAGCAGGAGACGCTGCTGTCCAGCCCGCTCGGCCGGGTGCTGGCCGAGCACGGCGCCAACGAGGCTCTCAATGCCCTGGCGAACCAGCTGTGGGCGCAGATCCGGGCCAAGGAGGACCAGCTGCAGTCGGTGCTCGAGCACGGATACACCCCGGCCCCGGCCGAGCCGGCCTCGTTCATCGTCGAGTCCTTCGACCGGGACGAGCTGGCCGAGACGGTGGTCTCGCCGTCGACCGGATTCTGGGGCTGAGCACCGGAATCGGCCTCCTGGCCGCGCGGGTCAGCCGGACAGCCAGTCCCGCAGCCCGGCGGCCACGGCCCGGCCGGTGGCCTGGTCCAGCAGGTACTTGTAGATGTCGCCCTGGGTCAGGGTCAGCGCCACCACCTGGTCGTCGATGCCCTGGCCGAAGCGGTCGGTCAGCTCCGGCACGGTGATCGCGGTCAGGTCCGAGTGGGCCACGATGTTGGTCCAGTGCCGGACCGCGGCCGGCCAGTGGCCCTGCTCGTCCCGCGGCCTGGGCTCGGCCCGGTCGAAGATCTGGGCCGGGCCGGACAGGGCGGCGCCGAGGGTGACGAAGGTGACGTTCACCCCCTCGCCCACCGCGCACAGCGCCTCGTAGGCGATCAGGGCCCCGATTCCGTGCCCGACGATCACCCGGGTGTCCGGCTGCACCGCGGCGAGCACCGAGTCGCGCAGTTCGTGCCGCAGCTTGTGGTCGGTCAGGTAGCGGGCCAGCGCGTGCGCCTCCCAGGTGGCCGAGCCCCACTCGGTGCCGAAGAAGGCGGTGGTGGCCAGGTCCCGTTCGGCCGCGGCCGGGTCCGGCGGGCTGACCTGCGGGCGCTCCTCGCCGCGGCAGTAGGCGTTGCACCACCAGCCCTGCAGCAGTTCTCCGGCGAGCCGCGCGGCGTCCTCGGCGGCCGGGCCGGCCGGCGGCTGCGGGCGGGCGAAGAACTCGTCCGGCTCGAATATCCGGATCTGGGCCGGGCCGGGGATCAGTCCGCGGGCCGCCCGCAGCGCGGACACCAGCGCGCCGTTGATCCGCTTGGAGTCCTGGGCATCCCGGCTCGGGCCGGGTACCACCAGTACGAGTGCCACGCGGACCCCCTGAAGGTGTCGAGGTGAGGCGATGGAGGCCGCCCCCGTGGCGGACGCCGCGACGCCGCGCCAGGCGAAGAATTCAGCCCTGTGGCCTAGCGTAACCGACTAAGGACGGCTAGTGATAGCCGGCCTTCGCTTTCTCCCCGCGCCTTCTCCCGGCGCCCGGGTCGGCGCCGCCGTCGTCGTCCTCTTCGACGCCGGCCCGGATCTCCAGGCGGGCGTTGGTCATCCGCGCACGTCGGCCAGCCAGCGGGCGGCTTCGGCGAACTCTTCGTCACTGGTGCCGCGGCGGACCAGGGTCGGCTGCCGGTCGGCCCGCGGGTAGGAGCCGAGGAAGCGCAGATTGGCCACCGAGCGGCGCAACCCCATCAGCGCCTCGCCGACCCGGGCGTCGTCCACGTGGCCCTCGGCGTCGACGAAGAAGTGGTACCGGCCCAGGCCCTGACCGGTCGGCCGGGACTCGATCCGGGACAGGTTGACCCCGCGGATCGCGAACTCCTCCAGGATCTCCATCAGCTCGCCGGGGTGGTTGTCGCGCAGCCCGACCACCAGCGAGGTCTTGTCGAACCCGGTCGCCGCGGGCACGTTGCCCGGCTCGGTCACCAGGACGAACCTGGTCTGCGCGGCGGCGTTGTCCTGGACCTGCTCGACCAGGACGGACAGGCCGTACCGGGTGGCCGCGAAGGCCCCGGCGAGGGCCGCGTCGTCGGTGCCGGCGGCGACCTGGAGCGCGGCCTGCCCGTTGGACTGGGCCGGTTCCCAGCGGGCCAGCGGCAGGTGCTCGGCCAGCCAGCGCCGGCACTGCGGCTCGGCCATCGGGTGGCTGGTCACGGTCTTGATGTCGGCCAGTTCGGTGCCCGGCCGGGCCAGCAGGGCGAAGGCGACCGGCAGCTGGAGTTCGCGGGTGATGATCAGGGGGCTGCCGGTGGCCAGCTCGTCCATGGTGGCGGTCACCGCGCCCTCGACCGAGCTCTCCATCGCGACCACCGCGGCGGCGCAGTCGCCGGTGCGCACGGCCTCCAGGGCGGCCGGCACGGTCGGGAACGGCACCGGCTCGACCGAGCCGCTCTCCGGCAGGCTCTGCAGCGCGGCCTCGGTGAAGGTGCCCTCGGGGCCGAGGTAGGCGTAGCGGCGGCGCGGCGCGGTCGCGGGCGGGGCCGGCGTCCCCGCGCCGGTCTGCGGTGCTTCGTTTGACATGACACCCACCGTACTTCGCCCGGCGCCGCGGGTGTCACCGGATCGGCGTCCCGTTCAGGATCAGCTCGAAGTCGCTGCGCAGCTGCAGGACCTGGATCGTCTCGACCAGCCACTCGATGTGGGCCTTGCCGTCGGAGGTGAACCCGAGCACCTGCAGGCCGTGGGTCACCTGGTAGTCGCCGGTCAGCGAGGCCGGCTTCTCCATGTCGACGCCGAGCGAGGCCGCGGAGGTGTGCAGCGTGTCCCAGCTGGCCGCCGTGTAGCCCTGGAAGGCGGTGTTGTACTGGTTGAGCCAGGTGCGCATGACCGGGGGGGTGTCGCGCCACGGGTCGGTGGTGAGGAAGTCCATGTGGATCCGGGACTGCTCGGCCGCCGGCATCCCGCGGATCGCCGACTCGATGTCGGCCATGGTGGTCGGGCAGTCGTCGTCGCAGTGGGTGAAGCCGTAGAAGACCAGGGTCAGCTCGCCCTTGGCCGGCACGGTCAGCGCGGCGTTCTGGCCGGCCGTGTCGATGAACGTCTCGGAGGGCAGCGCGTAGGGCTGCTCCAGGACCTCGCCGGAGAACTGGGAGTCGTTCGTGTACTGGATCTTCGCCAGCGGGGCCTGGCCGGCCGCGGCGGCGGGCCCGGACGAGGAGCAGGCGGCCAGGGACAGCGCCGAACCGGCCACCGCCGCCAGGAACAGCGCGCGGCGGGCCCGGCGCGGGGCGCCGGTGGTACGGGTGGGGCTGGTGCGCCGGATCGCCGCGACTGGTCTCATGCCAATCGATGCTGCCATACCTCAAATTCGCCGAATCTGCCGGGGTGGGTTGGCCCAAGCGAGTGAAACCGGCACGAAATGATGTCGGTTATACCGGGTTCTGCTGGCTTAGTCAGCCAAATGGACGGTAATACCTAGGTGCGTACCCTTCGACCTGGAAGGTGATGGGCTATGGACGTCAACTGGACGCTGCTGTTACCACGCGAGGCGGAAAGCGTAGTCAAGGCACGCCGAATGTTGCGGGACACCGCCACCCTGGTCGGCATGGACCCCGAGGTGAGCTTCGACCTGGGCGTGGCGCTCACGGAGGCCTGCGCGAACGTGATCGAGCACGCCGGCCGGGCCGAGGGCTACTGGGTCGCCGCGGGCATCAGCAGCGACCGCTGCTGGGTGGACGTGGTGGACAACGGGATCGGCTTCGCCCCGCACCGTCTGGCCGAGCACTCCGGCCTGCGCGGCTGCCGCCCGGTCCCGGCCGCGGTGCCGGTGGCCGACACCCCGGAGGGCGGCCGCGGACTGATACTGATCGAGGCCCTGTGCGACCGGGTGGACATCCGCAACCACCCGGCCCGCGGCGCGATGATCCACTTCGAGCGGGATCTGAAACCGCGCGAGCAGATGGCGGCGTAGCGGCGGCGGTCGTTCAGCGCGGAGCGTCCACGCCGAGGGCGGCGTCTTCGGCAGCTTGGTCGAGCCGATCGCCGTGGGTGAGCGTCGCGGGACGGTAGCCGGAGCGAGTGGCCAGGCGCAGGCGGCCTTCGGCGGCCAGGCGGGTGAGGACGTTTTCCGGCGCCGCCTGGTCGACGGGGACCAGGCGGGCGACAGGCTTGCCGTATTCGGCGTGGACGATGGTCTCGCCGCGTCGGACACGCGCGATGACGTCACCGGTGTGTCGGCGCAGGTCGCGCAGACCGACACTGGGCTCTTCCGCGATCGTCATGCGGATAGCCTATGCCGAATTTGCGGCACACCTGCCGGAGGCAGGTTTTCCAGGGCTGACGCGTCCCCGGCTGCGCGGCGTACTCTCCGATCATGCCAGAGCAGAGCGATACGCCGCGTGACGTCGCCCCGCCCGTGCTGTCGCCCGGCGATCCGGCGACGGGCTTCGACGCCGTGGTGCTCGCCGGGG
This sequence comes from Actinocrinis sp., assembly GCA_035943635.1. Lineage (GTDB taxonomy): Bacteria > Actinomycetota > Actinomycetes > Streptomycetales > Catenulisporaceae > DASZBX01. The sequence goes on from DASZBX010000148.1 coordinate 94,602, forward strand.
GCGCTGCGAGCCGTCTGGGCGGCGTGGACAAGCCCGGGCTGGAAGTCGGCGGGCAGACCCTCCTGGACGCCGCGCTGACGGCCTGTGCGGGCGCCCGCAGGACCGTGGTGGTCGGTCCGGTCCGTCCGGTCGGCCGCACGGTGGAGTGGGCCCGGGAGGAGCCGGCCGGGGCCGGGCCGGCCGCAGCCCTGGCGGCGGGGCTGGCCGGGTGCACCAGTCCGTACGCGATCGTCCTCGCCGCGGATCTGCCGTTCATCGACGCCGAAGTCGTCCACAGCCTGTGGACAACTATTTCCGGCGCCGCCGAATCCCGGGCGGACGGCGCCGTGGCCGTCGACGAATCCGGCCGGGCCCAATGGCTCACCGCCTGCTACCTGCGCTCCGCACTGCTTGCCCGGATCGGCTCCTTCGCACCGGACGAGCTCCTCGGCCTCTCCCTGCGCCGCCTGCTCGCCGGGCTGCGGCTGACCGAGGTCGCGGTGCCCGCCCGGGCCGCGTTCGACTGCGACACCTGGGAGCAGGTCGACGCCGCCCGCGGCCTGGGCGCCGCCGGGGGGTGAACCGGGCGCGACGGATGATGGGGATGAGAAGGAAGGTACGGACAAAGTAAGGAGGCGGAAAGTCGTAAGGTTGGGTCCATGAGTACGCAACAGGACTACGAAGGCGATCCGGACTACCGCCACGTCGTCGTGGTGGGGTCGGACGGGGTTCCGCTCACCTCGGACGACAACGATCCGGACGGACGGACCGGCGAGGACCCCACCAGCGTCGCCGAGATGGTCGAGCAGCCGGCGAAGGTCATGCGGATCGGCTCCATGATCAAGCAGCTGCTGGAGGAGGTGCGTGCGGCGCCGCTGGACGAGGCGAGCCGGGCCCGGCTCAAGGACATCCACAAGTCCTCCATCGCCGAGCTCGAACAGGGCCTGGCACCCGAGCTGATCGCCGAGCTGGAGCGGTTGTCGCTGCCGTTCGCCGACGACGAGATCCCCAGCGAGGCCGAGCTGCGGATCGCCCAGGCCCAGCTGGTCGGCTGGCTCGAGGGGCTCTTCCACGGGATCCAGACCGCGCTGTTCGCCCAGCAGATGGCGGCCCGGGCGCAGCTGGAGCAGATGCGCCGGGCGCTGCCGCCGGGCGCCCTGGCCGAGGCGGCCGAGCGGCCGACCAACCTGGGCGGCGCGTCCGGCCCCTATCTCTGAGCCGGCCGCCGCCCGTACTGCGCGCAGGTGAAGGCGTCGAGCACCTTGTCGTAGTGGTGGGTCCACCACACGACGAGGGCCGACGCGCCGGGGAACTGGACGTCGGTGCGCGGGTCGCCGAGTTCGTACCGCCAGACCAGCATCCAGAAGTCGGTCAGCCGCTCCCACCAGAGCCGGTGCACCCCGGTCGGCAGCTCGGCGGCCAGCCAGGGCAGCCGGCCGCAGTACCCGTACACGTAGGAGGCGACCCGGTCCAGGTCCAGGTGGCCGTCCACCGGGTCGACGAACAGGATCAGGGCCGAGCGGACGAGTTCCTCGACGTAGGGGTGCACGCCGAGCCGGTCCCAGTCCACCACCGCGCGGACCGCGCCGGCCCGGTCGTGGAAGACGTTCAGGCCGTGGAAGTCCCCGTGCACGTAGCCGACGGTCAGGGTCCGGCCGGGCGGCGGCCGGCGGTCGGCGTAGCCGCGGATCAGCGCCCTGCGTTCGATCAGGCGGGACTCGGCCAGGTCGTCGAACCCGTCCCGCGGGCTGCGCCGGGCGACCGATCGCAGCAGGCTGTCGATCTTCGCCTGGGCCTGTTCGGCCGAGACCGTCTCCTGGAACAGGGGCTGCGCGATCGGCGGGTGGTAGCCGCCCAGGGCCTCGTGCAGCCGGCCCAGGGTGGACCCCAGTTCAGTGCACTGATCCAGGCTCAGTTCCAGCCCGGGCAGGTGCCGTCCGTCGCTCCAGGAGTAGAGCGCGAACATCCGCGAGCCGTAGTGGTTCAGGGTTCTGCCCAGGCCGTCCGGAATCGGGGCGAGGGCCGGCAGGCCGGCTCCGGCCAGCAGCGTCGTTATCTCGTGCTGGTGCCGGATCGTCTGCGGGCTCTGATCCAGGTAGTTCTTCAGGAAGTACCGCCCGGCACCGGTCCGCACCTCGAAGGAGCGGTTGAGCAGACCGGTGTCGAGCGGGGCGAAACCGTGGACGTCGAAAATCTGGTAGCGGGCCAGGAGGGCGGCCAGCGGGGAACGGCAGCGCACCATGGCCCACACTGTACGCGCCTACGAGTGCTTCTATGCGCCCCTTTCAGAACTCTTGACCAAATGCGCAATCAGTGGTTAGGCAATGGCCGGACGAAGATCCTTGGTGAGCACCTCGCGGCCGCCCAGGAACGGCCGCAGCGCCTCGGGCACCCGGACCGAACCGTCCGGGTTCTGATGGTTCTCCAGGATCGGCACGATGGTCCGGGCGACCGCGACCAGGGTGCCGTTGAGGGTGGCCACCGGACGCACGCCGTCCTTGTCCCGCATCCGCACGCCGAGCCGGCGGGCCTGGAAGCCGGTGCAGTTCGAGGTCGAGGTCAGCTCCCGGTACTTCTCCTGGGACGGGAACCAGGCCTCGCAGTCGTACTTGCGCGCGGCCGAGGAGCCGAGGTCGCCGGCCGCCACGTGGATCACCCGGAACGGCAGTTCCAGCTTGCCCAGGAACTCCTTCTCCCAGTTCAGCAGCCGGGTGTGCTCGGCGTCGGCGTCCTCGGGGGCGCAGAAGGAGAACATCTCGACCTTCTCGAACTGGTGCACCCGGATGATCCCGCGGGTGTCCTTGCCGTACGAGCCGGCCTCGCGCCGGTAGCAGGAGGAGTAGCCGGCGTAGCGCAGCGGCAGCTGGGCGGCGTCCAGGATCTCGTCCATGTGGTAGGCGGCCAGCGGGACCTCGGAGGTGCCGACCAGGTACAGGTCGTCCTCGGCCAGGTGGTAGACGTTCTCCGCGGCCTGGGCCAGGAAGCCGGTGCCCTGCATCGCGGCCGGCTTGACCAGCGAGGGGGTGATCACCGGGGTGAAGCCGTGCTCCACGGCCTGGGCGATCGCCAGGTTGACCAGGGCCAGTTCCAGCAGCGCGCCGACGCCGGTCAGGTAGTACTGGCGCGCGCCGCCGACCTTGGCCCCGCGCTCCAGGTCGATCGCGCCCAGGATCCGGCCGAGCTCGACGTGGTCGCGCGGCTCGAAGCCCTCGGCCGCGAAGTCGCGCGGGGTGCCGATCTCCTCCAGCACCACGTAGTCCTCCTCGCCGCCCTCCGGCACGCCGGGCAGGACCAGGTTGGACAGGGCCAGCAGGGCCTGCTGGGCCGCGTCGGCGGCCTCGCCCTGCTCGGCGTCGGCCACCTTGACCGCGGCGGCCAGCTCGCCGGTCCGGGCCAGCAGCTCGGCCTTCTCGGCCGGGGCGGCCTTCGGAATCAGCTTGCCGAGCTCGCGCTGCTCGGCCCGCAGGGTGTCGAACCGGAGCCCGGACGACCGGCGCAGCTCGTCGGCGGCCAGGGCCCGGTCGACCAGGGCGGGGTCTTCGCCGCGGGCACGCTGCGAGGCGCGGGCGCGGTCGGGGTCGTCACGCAGTTCTCTCAGGTCGATCACGGGGCAAATCTACCGGCTCGGCCGGTTCCGGCGAAACGGATTGCGGGCGCCGGCCGGCCCGGGGAACCGGGGAGGCAGCGGCGCCTGCCTCCCCGGCGATCGGGGCCCCGTGTCCGCTCGGGCGTGGAGCGAATATTGCCCGGCAAGGAAAAAATGGACTAGACCAGATGAGCTGTCAAGGGAATGCGGAACACTGGCCGAATACATACACCCACAAGAGCTTCGCTTAACCTTGCGTTGAGTCGAGTCCCGCCGGCGGGCACGCCGCACACAGAGAGCCGATTGCCATGTTCCGAAACTCCAGCACCCCCGCGGTGGCGGTCACCGAACTGCCCGCCGACGCCTATCTGATCGACGTCCGGGAGGCCGACGAGTGGGCCTGCGGCCACGCGCCCGAGGCGGTGCACGTGCCGCTGAGCGAGCTGATGGCCCGGGTCGCCGAGGTGCCCGAGGACCAGTCGGTGTACGTGATCTGCAAGGTCGGCGGCCGGTCCGAGCAGGCGGTGACCTACCTCAACCAGCTCGGCCGGACCACGGTGAACGTGACCGGCGGGATGCTGGCCTGGCAGGCGGCCGGCAAGGCGATGGTCACCGAGACCGGCGCGGACCCGTTCGTCGTCTGATTCCGAGCAGGACGCACCAGGCGACCGCCGCGATCGAGAACACCGGCGCGGCGTCAGCCCGTATCCAGCTCGCCCAGGCGGTCACGCCGGGCGGCAGCGGGATGTCCAGGCCCGGCACGTACGCCATGGACAGGATCGCCAAGCGGGCCATGGCGAGCAGGTCCACCGGACCGGCCGCGCAGACCACCAGAGGGGCCCAGGCGAGCACGTCGTACCACGGCAGGGTGTAGGGCGCGGCGAGCGCCCAGGCGAGCGCCAGGAGGGCCAGTGCGCGTGCCGCGGCGAGGCCCGGGGACGGGTCCGCCGGGGCCCGTCCGGCCGGATCCGGCCCGATTCGGTCCGGCGTGGTCTGGACCTGTGCGTCCTCGCCCCGGCCGCGGATCCGGCCCAGGCCCTCGCGCAGGACCGGGGCGAGCAGCCAGACCAGGACGAGGGTCAGCACCCAGCCGAGGGTGGAGATCACGTTGCGGGCTGCCGCGTCGCCGAAGGCGTGCTGCATCGGGTTCAGCAGCGGGCGCCAGAACGAGCCGAGCGAGATCATCTGGGAGGAGTTGCTCGCGGGGGTCAGCGCGGCCGTGCCGTAGGGCGTGTAGGCGAGCGCTCCGGCGACGGCGGCGGCGAGCAGGAAGGCCGTGCCCGGCCTGAGCCGGCGGCGCGGGCCCCAGATGCCCATCCCGACCACGCCCAGGCCCCACAGGCCGGCCAGCACGGCCAGGCCGAGGGAGAGTTTGGTGGCGCAGCCGAGCCCGATCAGCAGGCCGGCCGCGGCGGCTCCGGCCAGGTCGCGGCGGCGGTGCAGCAGGTACAGGCCGGCCACGGCGAAGAGCGCGGCGAAGGCGTCCAGGTGGGTCGCGTTGACGGCTTCGAACAACAGCAGGGGGTTGAGCGAGAACAGCAGGGTCACCCGGCGGGGATCGCCCATCCGGCGCAACAGGGCGCCCATGGCCAGGAAGCCGAGCGCGCCGAGCAGGGAAAGTACGAAGACCGTGGTGTGGACCGAGCTGCCGCCGATCCAGGAGGCGAGGGCCTGTTCCGCGGTGCCGACCGGGCCGTAGACCGAGGCGGCGTTGGTCCAGGGGGGCTGGACGGCCAGGCCGATCGGGTCGTGCCGGGCGGCGAGGGTGTGCGCGGTGTCGACGTACGGGTTGCCGCCGGTGGTCGCCAGGCGGCCGTAGGCGGCGTAGACGAGGTGGTCGGCCGAGCCCATCGGCGGCACGCAGACGACCGCGACCGCGGCCAGGTACGAGGCCCGCACGAGCGGCCGCAGCGGCGGTTCCCAGCCGCCGCGCAGGGCGGTCCAGAGCAGGACCAGTCCGGCCGCGCCGAGGACGACCGAGGCGTCGAGCAGGACGGTGACCAGCCAGGCGGCCGGGTGGGCGGCGAAGGCGAACGGCGGGCCGACCTGCCGGCCGGGCAGGGCCGGAGCCGCGGCGGAGGTGCCGAGCAGCCCGGTCGCCACGATCAGCGCGACGGCCGTCGCGGTCGAGCCCAGGCCGAGCCGGCCGCGGCGGACCGGTCCGAACCGGCCCGGGGCGGCGGGCGGTCCGGCCGGGTCGGCGCTGCCGGGTCCCGGGGCGAGCGCCGGCTCAGATGCGGATGCTGATGTGGGTGTGGGTGTGGGTGTGGGTGTGGATCTGGTTACCGGTTCGCCCGATTCCGCGCCCGCGCCCGGTTCCGCCGCTTCGCCGGCCGGTTCGGCCGCGCCGGTTTCGCGGACGCCGGCGCCGGCGCCGGACCGGGCCCGCAGGTCCGCCCGCTCCCGGTCCGGCTCGGTCGCCGGTTCGCGCCCCGGGTCGGTCACTGCGGTCGGCGCCAGGTGCGCGGGCGCAGGGCGGCCGGCACCTTCCGCATGCCCAGGGCCAGCGCCACGTCCCGGTACTGCTTGGCCCGGTGCAGCTGCGAGGCCAGGTCGCTGCCGGTGACCCGGTGGTGGATCTCCACCTCGACCTCCTGCACCGGGATGCCGGCCCGCAGCACGTCGATGGTCAGCCCGGTCTCCACACCGAAGCCGTAGGCCAGCGGCCGGGCCGCCTCGAAGGCCTCCCGGCTCAGGCAGCGCTGTCCGGACAGCGGCTGGCGGCACTCGAAGCCGACCGCGCCGCGGATCCCGTCCCGGGCCAGCCGGACCACGAACCCGTGCCCGCCGCCGGCCAGCTTCTGCGGCGGCAGGGTGGCGATGGTCATCCCGGCCGCGCCGGAGCGCACCGGGCCGGCCAGCGGGCCGGCGTTCCCGGCCGAGGACTCCAGGTCGGCGTCCAGGAACAGCAGCAGCCGCGGCTGGGCCCGGCCCTCCCGGTCCTCGATCGCGGCGACCGCCTCGGCCCCGGTCTCCATCGCGGCGGCCTTGCCCCGGTTGCGGCTGTGCCGCACGACCACCGCGCCCGCCTCCTGAGCGATCCGCCGGGTCTGGTCCCGGGAGCCGTCGTCGACCACCACGACCAGGTCGACGCCCTCGATCGACGAAGCCGCCTTGACGGTCGCGGCGATCCGCGCTTCCTCGTCGAAAGCGGGTACGACTACGGCCAGATCACTGTCACTCATAGTGGGTCATCTTAGACGTCCGGTCCCTCCGGCGCGGGCGGACCTCAGGTTGCGCGAAACCCGCCCGGAAACACCACCGCCCACAAGAGTGAACCCGGTTGCGCTCACACCCCCGCAGACTACTAAGATTCGAACCGACACTGATCCTTCTCGCGAAGGGGCAGTCAGTGCACTGATCATCCGTACACGTATTCGTCCGCCGGTCCGGCGGCACCTGTGCTTCCAGCGCAGCCACTGCGTCGTCCGGTGGTCCGCGGCCAACCGTCACACCATCCGAGTACCAGCATCGCCATGTCGAGTATCTGAGCCAGACCTCTAGTCCACCCCCCGAGCCCACGTGAAACCAAGGGGATCGTCCCATGCCGGACGCCGCGAAGAAGAAGAACTCCGCCCTGGAGCCCAAGCACATCCGTTCGTTCGCCCTCGCGGGCGCGGTCGTCGGCGTGGTTCTGCTGCCGATCGCCGCGGCCCAGGCCAATCCGACCACCCCGCCGGCCGGCGCTAAGTCGGGCGCCTCCGCGGCCCCGACCCCGGGCCCGACCCAGACCGCGGCCACACCGGTCGGCGGCGAGTTCTGCGGGGCGAGCGTGACCGTCGGCGCCGACGGCGCGGCAATCCAGGCCCAGGCCTGCGTCGAGCAGGCGGACGGCACGGTCGCGGCCAAGGTGTACGTCTCCAACGCGAGCGCGACCGACCAGACCGTCACCCTGAACCTGACCCGGGCCGACGGCACCCTGATCCAGGTGCACTGCCTGGTCGTGTCCGGGGACACCGCGGGCATCTGCGAGACCGGCGCGCTGCCGACCACCGCCGGGACCGGCGCGTTCAACGCGATCGCCGAACTGGCCGGGGCCGGCCGGCCGCTGGTGGACGGCGTGCTGCACGCGGAGTCGGGTCTGGTGAGCCCGAGCGCGCAGGGGGCGGACGGAAGCCCGGTAGTTACCGAACAGTAGCTTTTTGCGTACTCTTAGGGTGCGATGACTACTCAACCCTCCCGCGCGATGCGGCACAGCGAGCGGCAGATCCTGGATGCCGCTCGCGCCTGTGTGTTGGCGTCCGGCGTGCACAACACCACGCTCAACGACGTGGCCAGGCGCGCCGGGGTCAGCCGGATGACCCTGTACCGGCGCTATGCCGACATCGGCTCGCTGGTCAGCGAGGTGCTGGGGCACGAGTTCGCGCGGATCCTGTGGGAGAACACGACGGTGGCGCCCGGGGCCGCGCCCGACCCGCGGTCCGCGCGCCAGCGCCTGGTCGACACGGTGTTGGAGTGCGTGGAGGCGTTCCACGCGGACCCGTTGTTCCGGCAGGTGATCGACACCGAGCCGGAGATCCTGGTTCCCTACCTGATCAACCACTTCGGCTCGACCCAGCAGATCGCGGTCACCCTGCTGGCCAACCGCCTGGACGCGGGCCACCGGGACGGCTCGATCCGCCCCGGCTCGGTCGCGGTCCAGGCGCACTCCATCGTGCTGGCCGCGCAGGCCTTCATCGTCTCGGCCGCCGCGTCCAGCCCGGTGCCGCTGCCCCGCCTGCTCGGCGAGCTGCGGACCATGCTGGACTGCTACCTGCGGCCGCAGCCGTCGCTACTGCCGAGTTCCGGGGTAGGGCGGCACGAGGTGTAGGGCCGGTCCCGCGCCGCCCGGCGCGGCCGGGGCGGCGGAGGCCAGGTTCGGCTCGGCGTGGGCCGGCCGGGACGCCTCGGCGCCGGACGGGCCGCCGGCCGGGCGCACGCTGGCCAGTCCCGGGCCGGAGGAGCCGTTGCGCCGTTCCCGGTACCGCCGCTCGGGGTGCCGGGCCCGGACCGCGAGCTCGGCCCAGACGGTGTACTCGTCGTCGCCCTCCTCGCGCTGGGAGCCCCAGCGGTCGGCCAGCCGGTCGACGATCTCCAGCCCGCGCCCGGCGTAGGCCGAGACCGAGGTGGAGTAGGGCTTGGTGGACGGCCACGTGGTCCCGCCGCCGTCCGTGACCTCGATCCGCAGCAGCCCGTCGCCGCTGAGCGACCAGAACACCCGGATCGTGCCCGAATTGAGCGCCCGGGCGTGGCGCAGTGAATTGGTGACGAATTCGGATAGGATGAGCACTGCGTCGTCGACCACCGAACTCAGCACATCGCGTGCGTAGAGCTCGCTGGCCAGTTGGGAACGGGCCTGCCGCACGCTGATCGAAGTATGCGGAAGGAACTCCGTATACGTGGTCGGCACAACACGCGCCGCGGGCATGATCACCCCCACCGACCCCTCTCGCTTTCGGTACCCCTGGAGAACTCCGGACTGCCGCCGGTACCCGGGGCCGACTTGACGGTACCGGTCGGTCATCGGGCTGAAGTCTTCTCGGCGAACAGACACAATGTGTCCGATGCCCGGGCCCACCATGATAGAAACGGCAGTCGGCCGTACTGCAACGGTCCTCTTGCGGCATTGCGCACCGATGCGCGCCGAAATGCGCCCGCCGCCGCCCCAGTGCGCTGCGCAAAGTGGCTGGTTGTACGAGAGATGTCAGATTGATTCGAGCGATCCGGGCCCCGGTCGCCCTTTGCCGAGATTTGACGAAAATCACAGAGCCCACAGGACTGATCGTCGACTCAGTGGGCTACAGTGTGCGCCGCGCCGGATACTGAACGTCACCAACCGCCCGGACCCGTGTTGACCTGGTTACCAGCGGTCTCCGGCGGGGTCGGCAGGGGGTAAGTGGTGGTCGGTGGGGGCAATGGTTGCAGGGGCGGGGGGCTTTTGTTGCCGATGGGTTGCCGGGACGGTCGGCCTCCGGTCCGGCGCGCACCTATTCGTCGCCCGCGGTGACGGCCGGGACGTGTCCCGCGGCCGGGCAGCGCGACTCGACCAGTGCGCGCACCTCGCGCGGCCGGTTCGTGATGATCGCGTCGACGCCCAGGCTCAGGCACAGGTCCACGTCGGCCTCGTCGTCCACGGTCCACACGTGCACCCGCCGCCCGCCGGAACGCATCCGCCCGACCGCCTCCGGCCGGGTTCGCAGGATCTCGATCGACGGCCCGGCGATCGGCACCGTCCGCGGCAGCACACCGTCGCCGAACCGGTACGCGATCGGCTCGAACAGGAACACCGTGTCCAGCTTCGGCGCGAGCCGGTGGATCCGCTTGACCGCCACCCGGGAGAAGCTCATCACCCGGACCGGCACCGTGCCCGGTTCGGCCGGGTGCGCCCAGCCGAACTCGTCCAGCAGCTCGACCAGCCTGCGTTCGACCAGCCCGGCGTACCGGGTCGGGTGCTTGACCTCGATCGCCAGCTCGACCCGGCGCGGGTAGCCGGACACCAGTTCCAGCAGCCGGCGCAGGGTCAGCACCCGGTTGCGGACCGGGTCGTGCTCCAGGTCCGGCTCCTCGTCCCGCGTCTGGTGCCAGGCGCCGAAGTCGAGCTCCTCCAGCCGGGCCAGCTCCAGCGTGGAGACCACGCCGCGCCCGTTGGACGTGCGGTCCACCTTCCGGTCGTGCACGCAGACCAGGTGCCCGTCCGCGGTGAGCCGGACGTCGCATTCCAGCGCCCCGGCGCCGGCGGCCAGCGCGGCCTCGTAGGCGGCGAGAGTGTGCTCGGGTGCTTCCGCGGACGCGCCGCGGTGCGCCACCACCTGAGGGTGGCATGAGTTCGGCTTGCTGCTCACCCGGTAATGATGTCGTAAAAGGCCAGCCCATAGAGTGGCCGGGGGATGAACGCGCCGATATCCGCCGGGCAACAACGGCCGCTCCGCGCGGAACCGCCGGGGCGCCGCGGACGGGCGGGATGCCGGAACCGGTGCGGCCCCTGGTGCGGACCCCGGGACGGATCTCCTCCGGCCGCAATGATTCACGTGCAACGTTCCACGAGTTCGAAGAAACCCCGGATCAGCCCTCGATTCACCGATCAGAGCGGCGGATCCAGGTATCCGAGCCAGGCCGGATCGGCGACGACGGCCGCCATCTCGGTGAGGCTCAGCGGCGGGACGGGCCGGGTGACGTCGATGGTGGCGCCGTGGGGCACTCCGTTGGCGGCGTCGAACGAGACGACCATGTTGTTTCCCGTGAAGAGGTTCACCTCGTAGTCGTAGAAGCCTGATCCGTCGTCGCCCGTCACTACGACGTATTCGACGTGTCCGTCGGCGGTGGTCACCTTCGTGCAGCTGGGTTCGGGCGCTCCGGCCGGACGCGGTCCTTCGTCGACGCCGCCGAAGTTGGCGCAGGTGAAGGCGTTCTCACGCTTGAGCATCGCCGTGTAGGCCTGGACGGAGACGTTGAGCTCCGACTGCCCGTGCCCGTCGTCGTAGACGGCGTCAGCGATGCCGATCGGGTTGCCGCTCTGCTGGACCAGGTGCAGGCCGTAGCCGGAAATGAGCTGCGTCAGCAGCGGGATGCCCGCCTCGCGGCCGGAGACCGGGGTCGGGGAGGCCGGCGCGGTCGTGGGCGCGACCGCGGCCTTCGTGCTGGCGGACGCACTGGGGCTGGGTGCGGTCGTGGCCGTGGCGGGGGCGGTCGTGGACACGGTGGCGTTTGCCGTCGCGGGGGCGGTGGTGGGTGCGCTCGTGCTGTGGGCCGTCGTCGGCGGCCCTGCGGCGATCGCCGAAGGATTGGGCGGCGCCGGGCCGGTGCCGAGGTGCTGCACGCCGAAGACCACTCCGGCGGTGAGTCCGACGACGCTGACCGAGGCGGCCGTCATCGCCATGGTGCGCCGCGCCCGCCGTCTGCGGCCGAGCCAGGTGCCGGCCGCGACGAGGTCCTGGACCGGGGGGTCGAGGTGGGCGGCGGCCTTCTCGAAGAGGGCGGCGAGCTGGTCTTCCATACCGTCCACGGCTGTGGCTCCAAGCGGAGATGAAGGAGGGGGGTCGATGGCGGCCGGACGCCGCCTGCCGCGTATCGGGCCGAAGACGGTCATTGCTGGAACAGAATCTCGCGCATGTCGCCCAACTCGGCGCGCAGCTGCCGGAGCGATCGGGTGTTGAGGCTTCGGACCGCCGACTCGGAGGTGCCGAGGTAGTCGGCGATCGCCGCGAGGCTGTGGCCCTCGAAGTAGTGGAGCACCACCACCGCCCGGTTGCGCGGCCGCAGTTGTCTGAGCGCGGCGACGAGCGTCAGGTGCAGGTCGTGGTCGGCGCTCGGCTCGACCAGCCGGGTGACCAGGTCGTGGACGTCGACAGGGACCTCGGAGGAACGCCTCAGCCGCCGCTGCGACAGGTACGTGCGCAGTAATACTTTGCGGGTGTACGCATCCGGGGCCTCGATGTGCTCGATCTGGCGCCAGGCTACGTAGAGTTTGGCCAGGCTGGTCTGCAACAGGTCCTGTGCATCGTGCCAGTCGCCGCAGATGAAGTACGCGACCTTGAACAACTGCCCGGCCTTCGCCGTGACGAACTGCAGATAGGCCTCTTCCCCCGCGCGCGAGCTCATGGCGTGTACACGGCGGTCAGCGTCGTAGCCTGGTGGCTGCTGCTGAGCGCGAGCTCGAACAGGTCGTAGTTGCCGTGGTACGTGCCGTCCGGCCCGGACGCCCACTGCCGGAACGCCGCGAAGTCGACTGGTCGGTTCGGCCGCATGCCGTCGCCCAGGAGGATGAACCGGGCGCCCGGGGCCAGAAGTATGCGGTACTCGGGTGTGCCGATGAACCGATCGCAGTCGTCCGCGATGCCGCCGCCGCACACGAAGGCGACCGAGTAGGCGTCCACGTATTCGGTGGAACCCGAGACGCCCACTCCCGCGATGGAGTAGACCGCGTCCGTCGGCGACTGCGGGTACTCACTGGCACTGGGATCGGCGGCCAATTCGGTGGCTGCTTGGGAGACTGCCGGTGCGACGGATTCGGAGGGTTGAATGACCACCCATCCGGCCGAAGGGCTCGCCGCAACACTCGCCATCGGGCTCGCCGCAGTGCTCGGCGAACCCGCAGTCGCAGAGAGCTGCGCTCCGGCGCTACACGCACCGAGCAGAACCAGTAACGTCGCCGCGCCTACCGATCCCACCAACGGCGCAATCGCCATCCCGGCCAGTTTCATCGGTGCCTTCCTCCCCCTCGTGGCGGGCCGATGCCCGGGCCGACCGACACCCGCGACCCCCACCGAACACACAGATGCATCGGGCACCGGAATCCGAGCGCTCGATTTCGCGTGAGCTAGGTCACATCTCATGGTGCTGAGCGCGGCGGAAGTCGCCCGGAGCGCGGCCGGTTTCGCGGGCGAAGAACTTGCCGAAGTTGGTGGCCTCCGTGAAGCCGAGCATGCGGCCGATCGTAGCCACAGACAGGTCGGTGTGGGCGAGCAGTCGCTGCGCTTGCAGTGTGACACGGGCGTCGGCGAGTTGCTTGGCGCTGCGGCCGGTGGCGGCCAGGCACGCGCGGGTCAGGGTTCGAGGTGAGTAGCCGAGTTGTGCGGCGTAGTCCTCGACGGAGCGGGTGGTGGCGAAGGACAGTTCCAGAGCTTTCCGGAAGGCGAGGTAGGCCTCAGCGCCGGGCGCCGCGAGGACGGGCTGCCCGTCCGGGTCCCCTAGGCGCGCGAGGCGGATGAGAAGCGCGCCGAGAAGTTGGCGCAGCAACACTCCGGTCAGGTCGGCGTCGGTCTCGGCGCCTATGTCGGTAGGCATCTGCGCGCCGGACGTCGACCCGTCGCGCAGGCCCAGGTATTCCGCCTCCATCTCCGCCACGGCGCGGTCGAAGACCTCGAACTGCTCCGGCGGCAAGTGCCAGGCGATCGGACCGAACCCGTCGAGCACGTCGCGCGTGACGGGCGAAGGCGGCTGGAACTCGGCGGTGAACAACAGCAGGACGGCATCGAGGTCGGCGGGGCGGCCGCTTGGGTCGGACGGAATGCGCTGAACCTGACCAGGCCGCAGGTGCAGGAGCGTGCCACGCGCACATGGATAGGTGGCGAAATCGACCATGGCAGCGCCTTCGCCGCCTCGCACTAGCATGATCTGGTGGAAGTCCAAGCGGCTCGGTCGACGGGCGACTGAGCTCTTCAGTCGCAGTTTCAACGTATCGAAGGTCAGCACCTCGATGCCGATGCGCAACTGGTCAGGGTTGTCGTAGACGATGTCGACGAGGTCGCCATGTCCACTTTCGACCATCACGAGTCCCGACTCTACCTCGTCTCGCCCATGTCCGCGGAGGCATCGTGGAATCACGGCCGAACGACAAGCGCCGCACCCGGCGCCAGGCCGTAATACGCCACCGCGAAAAACTGCCGATTCCGTTGGGCGCGGATCCTTGCGGGGTGCCTGTGCCCGACGGAATCCTAGGACTGGCGCTCCGAATGCACAGCCAATTTGTCAGATGATTTCTGCGCTGGCCAAATGGTCCAATGCAGCACTGACGTCGTCCAGGTTGAACAACTCGCGCTTACGCGGTGTCCATGCGGCGATCTTCTCTGCGATCTCCTTTGCGTCCCAAGGCTCCGTCGCCCTGGTGACCAGCAGGTGCACGCTGGCGAGGAGTTCTACGCCCTCGGGGTACGAATAGCCGGATACGATGCGTTCGACCCGAGCCCAGGCAGCCGCGAACTCCGAGTCGTCACTGACCAGAGCCTCGGCCTCCAACCGAGCTTGGTCGAAGAGTTCAATGTCGGCTCGAGCCCCGCCAGTGCCATCGCCATAACCGAGGATGAAGTGCCCCTCCATCTAAGCCAGCCCTCGGTTCAGCGCACCGGAGAACGGCCCGTATTTATAGGGCTCGAATCGCAGCCCCAGACTCGATCCGGCGCTCTGCAGCAAGTAGGCGATCTTCTGGACTTCCAGCAAGGAAGCCCTGGGAACTTCCGTCACGCCTGTGTTCCAAGCGACGGCGATGTAGCGGCCCAGGGCTGCGAGTAACCGTGCGCGCTCCGCAGTCAGCCTTGGGCGCTCCCCGGCAGTGGGCATATCTGCAGGAGGCAGTGTTCCAGGCATATAGAGGCGCAGATTGTGCGCAACCACTCGCGACAGTCGACTGACCAGGTAGATCAAAGGCCTCTGCCCGTCCTCGTAGCCGCGGACCCCACCCTTGCCGATCCGAAAAAGCATCGGCGAACGGGCGCGTAGTAGAACGGCGCGTAGTCGGCGACGACACCTCTGGGAGAGATCGGTACCTGGCCGATTGCGGCGCTGGTCTTTGATGCCTTGTTCGGCGCAATCTACCTCGGGACATGCGCCATTGTTGTCTGCAACTAGGCCTCCTGCCGCGATACCGGCGAGGTTGCGCACGTGAGTGAAGTGCAGAAGATAGGGGTCGGCGCGATCCATCATCGACCTGGAATTGTACGCGAATCCGAGTACGGCCGACCGCTGATCGTGGAAAGTCCAGCCGTCAGGTAGCAGCCGGGTGCGATGTGCCTATCTGCCCGAAAAACCACGAGGGCCGGTCCCTGAACCTTCCGGGACCGGCTCTCGCCTGTCAATTCAGTCTTCCCCTGCGGAGAGCGTGGGATTCGAACCCACGATGACTGTCACCAGCCATAGCGGTTTTCAAGACCGCCGCCATCGGCCACTAGGCGAGCTCTCCTCGGTGCCGCGGGTGTGGCTGCGCGGCCCGGGGCAAGTCTCTCATGAGCACCGGGGCGCGGCACAAATCACTTTCGCGGGCAGGTCACTTGGGGCTGCCGACACAGAGGACGAACGCGTCCTGGCCAGCCGGGTACTCCACGTAGGCGCGCATGGTGGCGTTGACGGTGTCGCACTGGTTCGAGTTGTCGCCGGTGAACTTGGCCAGCACCTTCTGCGCGCCGGTGCTGCCGCAGCCGACCTGGTCCAGGGTGCCCTGGGACGGCGAGGAGACGCAGTCGCCGACGGCCGCGTAGCTGGGCTTGCCCTGCTCCACCCAGTAAAGGTAGCCCCCGACGATGAGCGCCCCGGCCATCACACCCGCTACCACCTTGCCTAGCATGCGGGGGAGTCTACCCTTCTGGTCCGTACAGGCAGTGAAGCGGTGCACCCCGGGAAAGGGTGCACCGCTCGGTGGAACCGGTGGAGCCGGCCGGGCTCAGCCCGGGCGGTCAGGCCCGGGGCCCGGCGTTCGGCCTCAGCGCTCGATCTCGCCCTTGATGAAGGCCTCGACCGAGTCGCGGGCCTCGTCGTCGGCGTACTGGACCGGCGGGGACTTCATGAAGTACGAGGAGCCGGACAGGATCGGGCCGCCGATGCCGCGGTCCTGGGCGATCTTGGCGCAGCGGACCGCGTCGATGATGACACCGGCCGAGTTGGGGGAGTCCCACACCTCGAGCTTGTACTCCAGGTTCAGCGGCACGTCGCCGAAGGCGCGGCCCTCGAGGCGGACGTAGGCCCACTTGCGGTCGTCCAGCCAGGAGACGTAGTCCGACGGGCCGATGTGCACGTTGCCCTTGCCGATGTCGTGCTGCAGCTGGGAGGTGACGGCCTGGGTCTTGGAGATCTTCTTGGACTCCAGCCGCTCACGCTCGAGCATGTTCATGAAGTCCATGTTGCCGCCGACGTTCAGCTGCATGGTGCGGTCCAGGATCACGCCGCGGTCCTCGAACAGCTTGGCCAGCACCCGGTGGGTGATGGTCGCGCCGACCTGGGACTTGATGTCGTCGCCGATGATCGGGACGCCGGCCGCGGTGAACTTGTCCGCCCACTCCTTGGTGCCCGCGATGAACACCGGCAGGGCGTTGACGAAGGCGACCTTGGCGTCGATGGCGCACTGGGCGTAGAACCGCGCGGCGGCCTCGGAACCGACCGGCAGGTAGCAGACCAGCACGTCGGCCTGGCTGTCCTTGAGCACCTGGACCACGTCGACCGGGGCGGCGTCGGACTCCTCGATGGTCTGCAGGTAGTACTTGCCCAGGCCGTCGAGGGTGTGGCCGCGCTGCACGGTGATGCCGGTCGGCGCCACGTCGGCGATCTTGATGGTGTTGTTCTCCGAGGCGTGGATGGCGTGCGCCAGGTCCTGGCCGACCTTCTTGGCGTCCACGTCGAAGGCCGCGACGAACTCGACGTCCCGGACGTGGTACTCGCCGAACTGGACGTGCATCAGACCGGGGACACGGGTGCCCGCCTCGGCGTCTTTGTAGTACTCGATGCCCTGGACCAGCGAAGAGGCGCAGTTTCCCACACCCACGATTGCTACGCGAACCGAACCCATTTGGTGATTACTCCTTCTGATGATCGATCACGGATGGGCGGGTTTTCGTTCGCGCCCGGACTGGATCGTTTGGGGGGACACAAAGCGGACTCGCTACAGAAGTAGCCGTTCCGCGCGGGATGTGGCTCGGACGGGTCGGTCCGAACCGGTCTAACTCACCGGCGGACTCGGCGAGGTCTCCAGGCGGGCGGCCTCGAAGCGGGCTGCTTCGAGCGGGTCCGGTCCCGCCGTGGTCTGCTGCTCGTGCTCGGTCTTGATCAGCTCGTTGAGCCATCTGACCTCGCGTTCCACCGACTCCAGCCCGTGCCGCTGGAGTTCCAGCGTGTATCCGTCGAGCCGTTCCCGGGTCCGGGTGACGGACTGGCGGAACAGGTCGAGCCGCTCCTCCAGCCGGGACCGGCGGCCCTCGAGGATCCGCAGCCGGATCGCCGCGTCGGTCCGGCCGAAGAAGGCGAAGTGCACGCCGAAGTTCTCGTCCTCCCAGGCCGACGGGCCGGCATCGGAGAGCAGCCGCTGGAAGCCCTCCTCGCCGAGCGTGGTCAGCTTGTAGACGATCTTCGAGCGCCGGGAGGTCTCCACGTCGTACTTGGTGGCGGGCCGATCCTCGGTCAGCCACCCGCGCAGGACCAGATCCTTCAGACACGGATAGAGCGAGCCGTAAGAGAAGGCCCGAAACGAGCCGAGCACCACATTCAGCCGTTTGCGGAGCTCGTACCCGTGCATGGGGGACTCGTGCAGCAGGCCGAGCACGGCGAACTCGAGTACGCCGGAACGCTTTGCCACCACTGCCCTCCTCCAACTGCTCTCGGTCGCTCGTGTCTCCCGAAACGTCCTGCGCCTTCCCTGAGGTGAACGCGCACGGTACGGTACGTGTCCATAGCGAGTGGACGCATCGGGTCGATGTATCGACTCGATACATCTAATCGATAGATTGGCCTGGAGTCAACTGGCCGCCCCCGCCCCGGGCCCGCCGGTTACCGGCTGCTCAGCCGGAAAAAGCGGACTTATCCGCCGACAGGTCGGCAAAGCACCTACCTGATCGCCTTATCCTCAGACAACCCGCGTACTCTGCTATCAGTCCGCTCAGGCGGGCTGGTGCAACCGCGCCCGGAACGGAAGTCGTCTTCCTGCCAGCGTGGCGGCCACCAGCGGAAACCGCCACGA
Organism: Actinocrinis sp.; assembly: GCA_035943635.1. GTDB lineage: Bacteria > Actinomycetota > Actinomycetes > Streptomycetales > Catenulisporaceae > DASZBX01. Next base: position 112,580 of record DASZBX010000148.1, read on the forward strand.
GGGCGAACGGCAGGACAAGACGATCAGCCGGAATAGGGAGTAGGCGCGACGATGGGTGACTATCACCAGTACGGCCGCGGCGACGGAACCGACGACGACTCGGCACCGGACGGTCGTCCACGGGGTTACGGTCAGCCGGATCCGTATGGCCAGGCAGACCCGGACGCGGACAACCGCGGTTACGGACAGCAGCCGGGCCCGCAGACGCCCCCGCAGCCCGGCAGTGGCGGAGGCCGCCGCGGCTACGGCTCGCCGTCGAACCCGCCGAACCCCCCGTCGGCCCCGCCGCAGCAGCCCGCCTCGCCCTACTCGCGCAATCCGGCCGGGCCGGGCGCGGGCGGCGCGCCCAATCCCCGCGGCTACGGCGGCTCCCCCGGCTACGGGGACACCCCGGACTACGGCCGGCCGGTCGACTCCTACAACCCGCCCTCGCGCCGCGGACCGCAGCAGCCCATCCGCGGAGAGGTCGTCTCCGGCGGACCGGTCAACCTGAACCAACCGGGCGGACCCGGCGGCCCGGACGGGCCCGGCGGACCGGCCGGCACGCGGCGGATGCCCGCGGCCGACGACACCCGCCGGCTGTCCGACGACGACCTGCTCGGCGGCGGCGGCTACAGCACGTCCCTGCCCGAGCCGCGCCCGAGCCGGCTCGAGGAGCGCCGCGCGGCCCGCTCCCGCGGCGGCAGCGCGGCGGCCAGCCAGGAGCGCTCGACCAAGTACGACCCCAGCCCGCTGGACGGGCGGTCCACCCGCAACGGCGCGAGCCGGGCCGGGACCGGGCCGGGCGGCCCCAAGCGCCCGGTGAAGAAGACCGGCTACCACCGGTACTTCGACTACCCGCGGACCGGGAAGTTCGGCTGGCAGCAGTGGGTGCCGTCGATCAAGCAGGTCAGCTCGTTCATGCTGGGCGGGTTCTTCCTGGTGATCGGCCTGATCGCGTTCGAGTACTTCACGGTGCAGATACCGAGCGACCCGCCGCTGGCGCAGGCCTCCACCTACCAGTTCTCCGACGCCTCCACCCAGTTCATGACCACGGGCAACACCACCCGGATCGACGTGCCGCTGGCCAAGGTTCCGCAGGTGATGCAGAACGCCATCGTCTCGGCGGAGAACAAGACCTTCTGGACCGACCCCGGCGTGTCCTACACCGGCATCGTGCGCTCGTTCGTCAACGACGTGGAGGGCAAACCGCTGCAGGGCGGGTCGACCCTGACCCAGCAGTTGGTGAAGAACCTGTTCCTGACCGACAACCAGACCTTCTCCCGAAAACTCGACGAGATCTTCATCTCCTTGAAGATCAGCCATAGTGAGACCAAGGGCTGGGTACTCGAGCACTATCTCAATACCGTGGACTTCGGCCGCAACGCCTCAGGTGTGGAGGCCGCGGCGAAACTGTGGCTGGGTAAAGACATCACCCAAGTCACCGATCCATCGGACGCCGCGTTACTGGCGGCCCTGGTCAATGCTCCATCGACATTCTCGGCCGGTTTCCGATCCACCAACCCGGATCCGGACGCCGCGGCGGCCTTGAAGTCCAGATGGACATACGTACTGGGCCAGATGGTCGACAACAGCTACATCACCAAGGCGCAGGCGGCCAGTGCCGTCTTCCCGACTCCGGTGGCGCTGAACCAGAACACGTCCGTGTCCACCCAGAGCCTGCAGATGGAAGACGCGGTCAACAGCTGGCTCGACCAGTGGGCCGCGACGAACCCGGGTCAGAACACCCCGACCGCCGACGAGGTCGGCAGCGGCGGCTACACCGTCGTGACCACGTTCAACCAGCAGTACATGACGCTGGCGGCCAACGCCGTCCAGGACCAGCTGCTGAGCAAGCTGGGCACCGGTTTCTACAACCAGAACCTGTTCCCGGGGCTCGCGGCGGTCGATCCGAAGACAGGCGATCTGGTCGCCTTCTACGGAGGCTCGACCGAAGAGAACAACGCCACTCAAAGACAGGTGCAACCAGGGTCCACATTCAAGGCGTTCACCCTGGCCACCGCCTACAACGAAGGCTATTCCGAGAACAGTTTCATGGACGGGACGAATCCCTGGCCCCAGAAGGGCGACCCGAACGACGCGACGATTCTGGCAACAGGTTCATATGCGACCGTGCATAATGACGGCTACTCCGCGCCGTCGATGAGCTTCGACACGGCCACCGCCGACTCGGTCAACACCGCATTCGTGCGCACGGAACAGGAGGTCGGTCCGAGCAAGGTGCTGACCATGGTCAAGAACATGGGCATCACCACCGCCAACGCGCAGAACCTGGACGACTCCTCGGGTCTGACCCTGGGCATCGCGTCCGTCTCGCCGGCGCGTATGGCGGACGCCTACAGCACCTTCCCGGACAACGGCAGCGAGTACCCGCTGGTCGAAGTGGCGCAGATCACCCGGCCGGACGGCACCATCTGGAAGCCGATCGTCAAGCCGAACCAGGTCATCTCGCCGACCGTGGCCGAGACCGTCACCGACACGCTCACCCACGTGACCCACGACCCGGGCGCCACCGCCTGCGGCTCGCACTCGACCTGCGCGACCACCCAGACCGGGATGCAGAACATCGCGGGTAAGACCGGTACGTCGACGATGGACTTCACCGGTATCGACGCCGACGCGGCGAACCTGACCGGCGACATGAAGTACCTGAACCGGAACAACTACACCACGGCCGCCGTGTGGTTCAACGGATTCACCGCGAACCTCGAAGTGGCGGTGGACGTCTCCCGCTGGGTCCCGGACGCCAACGGCAAGGCGATCGAGTGGCCGGTGGACAACGTCAACAACAGCGGCAACGCGTTCGGCGCCGGCTATCCGCTGTCGATCTGGTCCGAGTTCATGAAATCGATGAAGACCACCCCGCTCGGCGGCGACCCGGCGTTCGTCAAACCGACGCCGACCCCCGGCGCCCAGGTCCTCAACAGCCCGACCGCCACCCCGCCGCCGACCGTGACGGCCACCCCGCCGCCCACCCCGTCGTCGACCCCCACCGTGGGCGCGACCCCGAGCTGCGGCGGCAACGGGAACGGGCCCGGCAACTTCTTCAACGGCAGCTGCCCGACCACCAGCCCGGGCGGGAGCCCGACCAACCAGCCGACCAACCAGCCGAGCAAGAGCGCGACCGCGCAGCCGAGCACGACGCCGACCAAACGCTTCGGCGGCCTGGACGAGTCCGGCGCCGGCGACTAGAACAGCCCCTGGCCGCGGCCCCGCGCATCCCGAGCCCGGCAACTGCCATCTGGCAGTGCCGGGCTCGGCTTATATCGGTACTGTGTGCGCATGACGGTCGGCACCAAGACAACTGACGAGACGGCGAGCCAGGCCAGGACCCGGGTGAAACCGGCCGGGCCGCCGATCCGGATCACCGCCGCGACGCTGGACGACCCGGTCGCCAACCTGGCCTCGGACGGCTTCGGCGGCATCGTGGGCAAGCGCGCCCGGATGCCGCGGACGAGATCCGCCATCGCCTTCCTGTTGCTGCTGATGACCCTGGCCTCCACGGCCGTCGGGATCGGGATCCGGGACCCCTGCTTCAACTCCGCCTGGGAGGGCGGGGGCAACCAGCAGTACACGCACATGTGTTACAGCGACATCCCGTACCTGTTCCAGAACCACGGGTTCGCGAGCCGCCAGACCGCCTACAACTCGCCCGTCGGCTACCTGGAGTACCAGGTGGTCACCGGCGCGGCGATCCAGACGGCCGCGGTGCTGGCCGAGCACACCGGCGGCGGCGCGAAGAACCAGAGCCGCTGGTTCTACGTCTTCACCACCTGGCTGCTGCTGGTCTTCGCCGGGATCGCGGTGATCGCGCTGATCGGGCTGGCCGGGCCGAGACCCTGGGACGCCGCGATCTTCGCCCTGGCGCCGGGGCTGATGCTCAGCGGCACGATCAACTGGGACCTGATCGCGGTCGGCCTGGCGCTGGTCGGCCTGTTCGCCTGGGCCCGGCGCAAACCCGTGCTGGCCGGCGTCTTCATCGGCCTGGCCTCGGCGACCAAGCTGTATCCGGCCCTGCTCCTGGTCGCGCTGATCCTGGTGTGCTGGCGGGCCGGGAAGATGCAGGCGTGGGCGCTGACCGCCGGGGGCGCCGTGGCCGCGTGGGTCGCGGTCAACCTGCCCTTCATGATCTGGCATTACAGCAGCTGGGAATACTTCTTCACCTTCAACCAGAACCGGTCGGCCGACTGGGGATCGCTCTGGTTGCTGCTCCAGTACAGCCCGATGCACCTGACCTTCTCGGCGAGCAGGCTCGATGTCATCTTCACGGTGCTGCTGGCGCTCTCGTGCGTCGCCGTCGGGCTGCTGACCTGGCTGGCGCGTTACCGGCCGCGGATCGCGCAGGTCGCCTTCCTCATCGCCGCGGCGTTCATCCTGTTCAACAAGGTCTACTCGCCGCAGTACGTACTCTGGCTGATCCCGTTGGCCGCGCTGGCCCGGCCGCGCTGGCGCGACTTCCTGATCTGGCAGGCCTGCGAGGTGCTGTACTACGGCGGCATCTGGCTGTACCTGGTCACGTTCAACGGCTCCAACCGCGGCCTGCCGCAACCGGGCTACGAGATCGCGATCATGATCCACATGGCCGGCACCATCTTCATGGTGGTCCAGGTGATCCGGGACATGCTGGACCCGCGCCGGGATCCGGTCCGGGTCAGCGGGTACGACGACCCGGCCGGCGGGGTGCTCGACGGTGCCGAGGACGCGTACGGGTTCTCCGACCTGTATCTCTTCCAGCCGCCGCAGGGCGCGGAAGCGGCTGAGGCCGGCAAGGGCGCCGCGGCGCAGAAGGCGGACGGTAAGGCCAAGGGCAAGGCCGGGATCAGGGGCAAGGGGAAGGGCAAGGCGGACGCGAAGTCCGAGGCTGAGGCTCAGGGCGAGGCCGAGTCGGCGACGTCGATGTCGGCCGAGGGCGGCGTCGGCGGTGACGGTGACTCGTCGGGGGAGTCGGCTGCCGCTGAGGCCGCCGGTTCTGAGACCGCTGTGTTGCTCGTCGAAGAGGCCGCCGTTCCCGAGCCGGACGCCGACGACGAGCAGACCGGCAGGTCGTCGTCCGCCGACGATTGAGCCGGAGGTCCGGCCGCTACCGGATGACGACCTGGTCGAAGTGGGTCGACGTGTGCCGCAGCTCGGCGGGGATCTCCTCGCCGGGCTCCGGCGGCCGGCACTGCCGGGGCAGGTAGAGCATCGAGACGAGCATGTGCGGTGGTTCGGCGAACCACTGTTTGCGGCCCTGCCAGAGGAACGGCGAACGGGTCCGGTTGGCCGCGGCCAGGCCGGATCGGGCCAGTTCCCTGAGCCGGGGGCCCAGGCCGCGCATCGTGCGCGGGGCCTCCAGGCCCACCCCCTGGACCGTGCCGCCGCTGACCACCAGGACCCAGCCGGGCTGCGGCGAGCGGCGCTGCCGGTAGCCGACCCGTTCGCCCCGGGCGACCGGGAAGGACTCCAGCACGGTCGCCCGGGCCTGGACCGCGGCGGTGTCGCCGAGCCACAGCCGGGTGCCGATCCGGGGCCGGAAGCGTACCCCGGGGCAGGCCCGGGCCAGGGCGTCGAGATCCTCGTCGCGCAGGTGGCTGACGTACATGACCGGGACCGCCAGGCCGTTGGCCTGCAACGCCCGGACCCAGGAGGCGGCCTCGCCGACCGGGTCGGCCCGGCCGATCCGGTCCAGCGGCAGGTGCAGCGAGCAGCCTTCGAGCTCCTGGCCGCCGAGCGCCGCGGCGACGTCGGGCAGTTGGTCCCGGGTCACGCCGTGGCGACGCAGCGAGCTGCGGCAGTCCAGGACGAGCCGCTGGCCGGCCAGTTTGCGCACGCCGTCCACGGACGCGGCGGTGCGTACGATGCGGTCGCCGCCGCGGCGGAGCAGGTCGGCTATCCCGTCGTCCTGGCCGCAGCGCGCCGCCCGTCGTTCCCGCACCTCCTCCTGGTAGGGCTCCAAGACCAGCAGGTCGCCGGGGAACAGGGCCAGGACCGAGGCGGCCTCGGCCAGGGTGCCGATCGCGAGCTGGTCCACCGGCAGGCGGGCGGCGGCTTCGGCCAGCACCGGCACGGTGAAGCCGTAGCCGTTGCCCTTGGCCACCGGGACGACGCCCGGGTACTGCGCGATCAGCCGCCGGTGCTGGCGTTCCCAGGCGGTGCGGTCGACGTAGAGGGTCAGCGGCATGGCGCTACTTTCGGGCGAGGTACAGCCGGATCGCCCGTGACAGGAATCGGTTCAAGCTCAGGTTCCACTCCCCCAGGTATTCGACCGCCTCGCCGCCGGTGCCCACCTTGAACCGGAGCAGTCCGAAGAGGTGGTGTTCCGGGTCGAGGGTGTCGCCGACCCCGCGCAGGTCGTAGACGCGGGTGCCCTCGCGCAGGCAGTCCTGGATCATCCGCCACTGCACCGCGTTCGAGGGCCTGAGTTCCCGGCGCAGGTCCGCGGAGGCGCCGTAGCCGTACCAGGCGCGGTCCCCGACCGTCACCATGGTCGCGCCGGCGAGGTACTCGCCCTCGTGCTCGGCGAGGTAGAGCCGGATGCGGTCGGGGCCTTCGGCGGCCAGGGCCTGGAACATCCGTTGGAAGTACTCCAGCGGGCGCGGGGTGAACCGGTCGCGCCGCGCGGTCTCCAGGTAGAGCCGGTGGAAGACCGGCAGTTCGGCGGCCGTGGCGCGGTGCACCCGCACCCCGGCCCGGCCGGCCAGGCGCACGTTGCGTCGCCACTGCTGGTTCAGGCCGGCGAAGACCTCGTTCTGGGTGCGTCCGCGCAGCGACAGTTCGAAGAAGAACCGGGGCTGGACGTCGCCGAACCCGGATCCGGCGGGCGGGTCCTGCCGCCAGCCGAGGTCGTGCAGCCGGCGGCCGAGGTCGACCGCCCGGGCGTCCTGGGCGTCCGGGGGCAGGTCGCCGAGCGTGGCCAGGTCCGGGTCGGCCATGCCGCGTTTGACCGTGCCGGCCGACCAGGTGCGCAGTGGCACTTTCGGCCCGATCCGGGCCGAGAACACGTGCCGGGCGCGCAGGTGCCGGACCAGCGGGTCGAGCCAGTCGGCCAGCGGGCGCGGGTCGCGTTCGCCGAGCCAGTCGATCAGCGGGCCCTCGGGCAGGTAGGCCAGGGACCACCGGGTGTGCGGGATCGGCCGGTAGAGCACGGTGGCGACCGCGGACAGCCGGGTTCCGGCGAACCAGCCGAGCGACTGGGAGCGCCAGTCGGCCTTGACCTGCGCCCAGGCCGGGCACTGGAGGAAGGAGGTCCGATCACCCAATACCCCGGACTCCACGAAGCCGCGGTGTTCCGCGGCGGAGATCCCCCGCAAGGTCAACGGCGCGGCTGGCATAGACATCAGACCGCCAGTATGCCGCGCCGGACCGATAATCACACACAGAACGCGCCGATTCGGTGACTAATCGTCACGACGAGTTCAGGTGGGACGACTGCGCGGCTCAGGCTCCGGCGGCCGAGCCGATCTGCTCCTTGGCCCACGCGATGTCCTTGGCCTGGGCCGCGGCGTCGCCGGGGGTCTCGCAGACGAAGTCCGCGCCGGCCTCGGCGGCGGCGCGCAGGGCGGCGGCCAGGTCGTCCGGGGCGATCAGCCCGTCGCCGAAGTTGGCGTGCCGGTCCCGGCCGGAGCCGAGGCCGCCCTGGGAGTCGTTGGCGTGCACCAGGTCGATCCGGCCGGTGATCTCCAGGATCTTGGCCACCACGGTCTCGACCGGCTCGCCGCCGGCGAAGGCGTGGCAGGTGTCCAGGCAGAAGCCGATGTCGTGGCCTTCGATCGCGGTCCACAGGCTCTGCAGGGAGGTCAGGTGCCGGGCCATCGCGTAGTCGCCGCCGGCGGTGTTCTCGATGAACACCGGGCAGGTGAGCTTGAGCCCTTCGGCTGCTTTGCGCCAGTTGTCGAAGCCGGCCGCAGGGTCGTCCTCCTTGCGCACGTGGCCGCCGTGCACGACAACGCCGCCGGCGCCGATCGAGGTGGCGGCGTCGACGGTCTGCTGGAGCAGTTTGCGGCTCGGGATCCGGATCCGGTTGTTCGGCGAGGCGACGTTGATGACGTACGGCGCGTGCACATACAGCCGGACCCCGGCGGCCTGCGCGGCCGCTTTGAGCGCCTCGGCGCCGCCCTCGTACACGATCTCGGGTTTCGTCCAGCTCTGCGGGTCGCCGAGCAGGATTTGCGCCGTCTGGGCGCCGCGCTCCTGCGCCGCGCCCACCGGGTCGTTCTGATCTACGTGACAACCGACACTCACCATGTCATCCACGCTAGCGCACAGTCATGACACCGGCAGCGCGTTGCCGCGGGCGGTGGTGTTCCCTGCGTCGCGCCGCGCACGGGCGGAATCTGTCGGAGGTGGTCAGTAGAGTCCACCGTGAGCGAGCCCGAAGAGCAGCCCCAGGCCGGAGACCACCATGGCGCAGACGTTCACGAAGCGTTCCGCCGTGGTGGCCGAGATCATCTGGGCGTACCCGCCGGTGAGCAGGCCGGCCCCGCCGGCCAGGCAGGCCAGCAGGTGCAGGGCGGGGATGAGCGCGCAGATGCCCGCGGCGACGGCGAAACTGGTGGTCAGCAGGGTCGCCGCGTTCTCCCGGGGATGCGAGAACCCGTCCGTGTTGAGCAGGTGGTGCCGGGCGGAGGCGACGGTGGGGGTGGTCGATTTCGATACCGGTGCACTGGATCCCATGGACGGGTCCTTCCTGACGGCGATGACCGGAGTGCGCGCACGCACCAGTCCCTGTCTGTCACGATCCGTCCGATCTGCCCGGAACGCAAGGCCCCACTCGGGTCATGGCCCGGAGCTGTGCCTCGGAGCGGGTAGACTTGACCCGTTCTGGACCCGGAACGCGTGCACTCCGTGCGCGGACCGGGTGGAGCCGTCCGGCGGACGGCTCACCGCCGGCTCCGGCCGGACCGGTCAGACGACGCATCGCCCTCCTGCCGCGGACAGTCCGCGGCCGCCCGAGTCCAGAGGAGGTGGGTTTCCACATGCGTCATTACGAAGTCATGGTCATCCTCGACCCCGACCTCGAAGAGCGTCAGATCACTCCCACGGTGGAGAACTTCCTGAACGTGATCCGCACCAACAGCGGAACCGTCGAGAAGGTCGACATCTGGGGCCGTCGTCGGCTCGCCTACGAGATCAAGAAGAGCGGCAAGAAGGTCGCCGAGGGCATCTACGCCGTCATCAACCTCAACGCCACCCCGGCAGTCGTGAACGAGTTCGACCGCCAGCTCAACCTCAACGAGGGCGTGCTGCGCACCAAGGTCATCCGTCCCGACCAGCGATAGTCCGCTGCGGCGGGCACTGCGTCGCGCTGACGGAGCCATGCCCGAAAGCACAGCTCCTCCAGTCACCCAGCCCGAAAGGCGAGTAGCTCCCATGGCAGGCGATACCATCATCACCGTCGTCGGCAACCTGACCGACGACCCCGAACTGCGCTTCACCACCAGCGGCGCGGCCGTGGCCAGCTTCACCGTGGCCTCGACCCCCCGCACCTTCGACCGTAACACCAACGAGTGGAAGGACGGCGAAGCCCTCTTCATGCGCTGCTCGATCTGGCGCCAGGCGGCCGAGAACGTCGCCGAGAGCCTGAGCAAGGGCATGCGGGTGATCGTGCAGGGGTCGCTCAAGCAGCGTTCCTACGACACCCGCGAGGGCGAGAAGCGCACAGTCATCGAGATGACTGTGGAGGAGATCGGGCCGGCGTTGAAGTACGCGACGGCGAAGGTCACCCGCACGGCCCGCAACTCGGGCGGCGGTGGCGGCTTCGGCGGCGGGGAGAACTCCGGCGGCGGCGGTGGTGGTGGCGGCAACTGGGGCGGCAGCCAGGGCGGCGGCGGCGGAAACGCCGGCAGCGGCTTCGGCGGCAACTCGGGCGGTAACTCGGGCGGCGGCGGACAGCAGTCCCGCGGCAACTCCGCTCCTCCCCCGGACGACCCGTGGGCCACCGGCGGTGGCTCGGCGGGCGGCAACAACTGGGGTGGCGGCTACTCGGATGAGCCCCCGTTCTAATTCTTTGATTTCTCAGGAGAACCACCATGGCTAAGCCCCCGGTGCGCAAGCCGAAGAAGAAGGTTTGCGCCTTTTGCAAGGACAAGGTCGCCGCGATCGACTACAAGGACACGAACCTGCTGCGCAAGTTCATCTCCGACCGCGGCAAGATCCGTGCCCGCCGGGTCACCGGCAACTGCACTCAGCACCAGCGCGACATCGCCACGGCTGTGAAGAACAGCCGTGAGATGGCGCTGCTGCCCTACACCAGCACCACGCGCTAAGGAAGGGTGATTATCCAATGAAGCTCATCCTTACGCATGAAGTCGACCACCTCGGCGCCCCCGGCGACGTGGTCGTCGTCAAGGACGGCTACGGCCGCAACTACCTGGTTCCGCAGGGCCTGGCGATGGCCTGGACCAAGGGTGCGGAGAAGCAGATCGAGACCATCCGCAAGGCCCGCAAGGCCCGCGAGGTGCGCGATCTGGGCCACGCCCGGGAACTGAAGGCCGAGCTCGAGGGCCTGACCGTCAAGGTCCCGAGCCGGGCCGGCGACAGCGGCCGGCTGTTCGGCGCGGTCACCGTCGCCGACGTCGCCTCCGCGGTGTCCAAGTCGGGCGGACCTGCGGTGGACAAGCGCCGGATCGAGATCCCGACGCCGATCAAGACCGTCGGCACCCACCGGGTCACGGTGCGCCTGCACCCGGAGGTCACCGCCACCCTCGGCGTGACCGTCGTGGCCGGCTGACTCAGCCGGATTCTCGCAGCGGGACCTCGTCGCCCCGGCCGGGCCGCCTGTTCGCTCAGGCGGCCGGACCGGGCGGCACGGACCGCCGATTGCCGTCGTCGGGTGGCAAAAGTGGTCGGATCCGGCCGGATCCCTTCGGATCGGGCCGGAACGTCCGGTAGTGCGCCGCGGGACCCCCGCGGTTCGGCGCGGTCCGCCGGAGCTTGCCGACACCGTTTCGGGTGGCGCCCCCTCAGAACACCGGTTCCGGGGGGCGCCGCCCGAGATTTTTTTTGCGCACAGCCTGTGGATAACTCTGCTTCCGGAGCGCCGCAGGTCACCGGGCACGGCTCCGCCGGATCTGATCTATCCACACCCGTCGTCCCATGACTACACACAGGATGACCGGCGTTTTTCAACAGATCCGAGGAGGTTGTCCCCAGGTTGTCCACAAGTTTTCCACAGGCTGTCCACAGGACCTGTGGACAGCTGCTCGCCGGACTGGCGGCGAGCCCGTAACGTAGGGGGACCACCGGTCGCGTGCGGCCGACCGTTCGCCGATCCGCCGCAGCGCTGAAGGAGGCGACTGGACCGATGACCGCCTTCGACCTTCCCGGCGCCTCCCCCGAACCGCCGCCCGAGGACCCGTACCGGGACGGCGGTTTCGGCCCGGCGGACTACGGCACCGAGTCCGCCGCGGCCGGCCGGTACGAGCGGATGCCCCCGCAGGACCTGGCCGCCGAACAGGGCGTGCTCGGCGGCATGCTGCTGTCCAAGGACGCGATCGCGGACGTGATCGACGCGATCAAGGGCCGGGACTTCTACAAGCCGGCCCACGAACTGATCTACGACTCGATCCTGGACCTGTACGGCCGCGGCGAACCGGCCGACGCGGTCACCGTGGCCGACCAGCTGAACAAGCACGGCGACCTGGCCCGGATCGGCGGCGCGGCGTACCTGCACACGCTGATGTCCTCGGTCCCGACCGCCGCGAACGCCGGCTACTACGCGATCATCGTGCGCGAACGCGCGATCCTGCGCCGCCTGGTCGAAGCCGGCACTCGGATCACCCAGATGGGGTACTCCACCGACGGCGCCGACCTGGACGAGATCGTCAACCGGGCCCAGCAGGAGATCTACGGCGTCACCGAGCAGCGGGCCAGCGAGGACTTCGCCCCGCTGTCGGACATCATGGAAGGCGCGCTGGACGAGATCGAGTCGATCTCCAACCGCTCCGGCCAGATGACCGGCGTGCCCACCGGCTTCGCCGACCTCGACGCGCTCACCCAGGGCCTGCACCCCGGACAGATGATCATCATCGCGGCCCGTCCCGCCATCGGCAAATCGACCCTCGGGCTGGACCTGGCCCGCTCCTGCTCGATCCGCAACGGCCTGGCCAGTGTGATCTTCTCCCTGGAGATGAGCCGGAACGAGATCACCATGCGCCTGCTGTCCGCCGAGGCGAGGGTGGCGCTGCACCACATGCGCGCGGGCACGATGACCGACGACGACTGGGCCAAGATGGCCCGCCGGATGGGCGAGGTCTCCGCGGCCCCGATGTTCATCGACGACTCGCCGAACATGTCGATGATGGAGATCCGGGCCAAGTGCCGCCGGCTCAAACAGCGCCACGACCTGCGCCTGGTGATCATCGACTATATGCAGCTGATGTCCCACGGCGGCTCCCGCCGGGCCGAGAACCGCCAGCAGGAGGTGTCCGAGCTGTCCCGGTCGCTCAAGCTGCTGGCCAAGGAGATCGAGGTACCGGTGATCGCGATCTCGCAGCTGAACCGTGGCCCCGAGCAGCGCACCGACAAGAAGCCGATGATGTCCGACCTGCGTGAGTCCGGCTCGCTGGAGCAGGACGCCGACGTCGTCATTCTGCTGCACCGCGAGGACGCGTACGAACGCGAGTCTCCGCGGGCGGGCGAGGCCGACTTGATCGTGGCGAAGCACCGTAACGGTCCGACCGCGACCATCACGGTCGCGTTCCAGGGGCACTACTCCCGGTTCGTGGATATGGCGCAGAGCTGAGGGGTAACCGGTTCCTGTCGGCGAGGCTCAGCTCATCGGCCTGGAGCTGACTGCGGCCGGCTTCCCACCTGGGTCGTAGACCTCCACCCGAGGTGGCAGGCGCGGGCGGAACAGGGTTCATCCCGCGGCCCGAGGACTTCCCGGGAGGGGATTTCTAGGCTTGCGGTATGCGAATTCAGCGAGCGATTCCATGATCGAGGCACGTGGTCTGACCAAGGTGTACGGCGACCGGGCCGCCGTCAGTGACCTGAGTTTCACCGTCCGGCCGGGGATCGTGACCGGCTTCCTGGGGCCCAACGGCGCGGGCAAGTCGACGACGATGCGGCTCGTTCTCGGCCTGGACGCGCCCACTGCGGGCGAGGCGCTGGTCAACGGCCGCCGCTACGCCGAGCATCCGGCGCCGTTAAACGAGGTCGGCGCGCTGCTCGAGGCGCGGGCCGTGCACACCGGGCGTTCGGCCCGGAACCACCTGTTGGCGCTGGCCGCGACGCACGCCATCGGTGCCAAGCGGGTGGACCGGGTGCTGGACCTGGTCGGGTTGAGCGATGTGGCCGGGCGGCGGGCGGGTGCGTTCTCGCTGGGCATGGGACAGCGGCTGGGGATCGCGGCAGCGCTGCTGGGCGATCCCGGCACTCTGATCCTGGACGAGCCGATCAACGGCCTGGACCCCGAGGGCGTGCGCTGGGTCCGCACCCTGCTCAAGGGCTTGGCCGCCGAGGGGCGGACGGTGTTCCTGTCCAGCCACGTGATGAGCGAGCTGGCATTGACCGCCGAGCACGTCATCGTGGTCGGCCGGGGGCGGCTGCTGGCCGACGTCGACGTGGCGCAACTCCTGGCGGGCGCGTCGGCGAACGCGGTCCGGGTGCGTTCGCCGGAGGCGGCGCAGCTGCGGCACCTGCTGGCCGGGCCGGGCGTCTCGGTGGCCGAGGTCGAGCCGGGGGTGTTGGTCGTGCGGGGCGTCGACGCCGCACACATCGGGGCTGTGGCTCGCAGCCATCAACTGGCCGTCTACGAGTTGGCGTTGGAACAGGCATCACTGGAGGAGGCCTTCATGGAGATGACAGCAGGCGCGGTCGAGTATCACGCCGTCGCTAGCAGCGTGGGTAATGCGAATGGCGCTACCGATTCCGAGACCCCCTCCGAAAGGAGGTCGACATGGCCGAGCCGGTCACGCAAAACCAGGTGATGCGGTCCGAGTGGATCAAGCTGCGCACGGTCCGCTCGTCGTGGTTCGTGCTGGGCGCCACGGTGCTGGGCATCGCGGGCATCGGCCTGCTGGTGTCCTACCTCGACAACACGCACTGGTCGACCATGAGCGCCGACGATCGGGCCGGTTTCAACCCGGTCAATCAGAGCCTCATCGGGGTCAACCTGGCTGAGCTCGCCGTCGGGGTGCTCGGGGTGCTCATCGTCACCGGGGAGTACACCACCGGGATGATCAAGGCGACCTTCGCGGCGGTCCCGCGCCGACTGCCCGTGCTGGTCGGCAAGGCGGGCGTCCTGGCCGCGGCGGCCTTCGCGGTGTGCCTGGTCGCAGTGCTGATCGCTTTCCTGGGCGGGCAGGCCGTGCTCGGTTCGCACGGGGTCTCGCTCGGCCAGGCGGGATCGGTGCGGGCGCTGCTCGGCGCCACCCTCTATCTCACTGCGGTCGGGGTGATGGGCGTGGGCCTGGGATTCCTGATCCGGTCCACCGGCGGCGCCGTCGCGACGCTGCTCGCCGTTCTGCTCGTCCTGCCGATCATCGTGGCGGCGCTGCCCGACAGCCGGACCGTCGAGCGTTATCTGCCGAGCACGGCCGGGCGGGCCGTGTTCATTATGAACAGCGGCGATGCGATGCTGTCACCATGGGTCGGGTTCGGGATCTTCCTTCTCTACGTGGTGGTCGTGATGGCCGGGGCAGCCCTGGCGCTACGCCGGAGGGACGCGTAGCCACGGTGGTCGGGCGTGCGATGCGCTGGTGGCGGGAGTGGCTGTCGGTCACGCCCGGCTCCGGCGACTGCGCTGCCGCGCCCGGCTGGTTCGAGTCGCGTTATCGGCGCGCGGCGGCGGCGATCGCCCGGCATGCCACGATCGCCGATACCGCTCTGGCCGCGTTGGTGGGCCTGTGCGCTGTTCCCCAGCTGCTGCATTGGGCCTTGCATGCACCCGGGCAGTTCGGCGGGATCGCGTTTTACAGTGTGCTGATGGTGGTCCCGCTGATCTGGCGGCGACGTTTTCCGTTGTCCGTGTTCGCGTTCGCCGTCGTGGTGGCGTTGGCGCAGTGGAGCGCTGACATCGAGTTGGCGGCCGACGTCGCCCTGTTGGTCTACCTGTATACCGTCGCCAACCGGTACCCGTTGCGGGTGGGGGTTCTGGCCGCCGCCGTGCTTGAGGCGGGGGCGATGATGGCCGCGGTCCGGTGGCCCCAGGCCCGCACCTGGGCGGAGACGTTCCTGTTCCTGTCCAGTCCGGTGCTGGCCGCCCTGCTGTTCGGCGTCAACGTGCGACACCGGCGCAGCGCCCTGAGTGCGCTGACCGAACGGGCCGAGCAGCTGGAGCGTGAGCGCGACCAGCAGGGCCGGATCGCCGCGGCCGCCGAACGCACCCGGATCGCGCGGGAGATGCACGATGTGGTCGCGCACAGCCTGTCGGTCATGGTGACCCTGTCTGAGGGGGCCGCGCTCAAGCAGGCCGCCGAGCCGGAACGGGCCGCGTCCGCGATGCGCCAGGTGTCGGCCACCGGCCACCAGGCTCTCGACGAGATGCGCCGCCTGCTCGGCGTGCTGCGGACCGAGGACGCACCGGACAGCCGCCAGCCTCAGCCCGGCCTGGACCAGCTCGACGGGCTGATCGAGCAGGTCCGGGCCACCGGCCTGGCCGCCAAGTCGACCGTCACCGGAGCCGCCGCGGCCATGCCGCCGGGCGCGGAGCTGACGGTGTTCCGGATCGTGCAGGAGGCGCTGACCAATACGCTCAAGCACGCAGTCGCGCCGACCCGGGTCAGCGTCGCCATCGCGTACCGGCCCGATTCGGTGACTGTGGACGTTCACGACGACGGCGCCCTCGGCATCGGGCGCCCGGAGGGGAGAAGCATGAGGACCGCAGGGCACGGACTGACCGGCATGCGCGAACGGGCCGCGGTCTACGGCGGCGAGGTGAGCGCCGGGCCGGCGAGCTCCGGCGGTTGGCATGTCCATGCCCGTCTGCCTTTGTCGACGGGCGTGCTCACGACGGCGACGGCTTCAAACGACGAGGCCGCGATCGGACGGGTCCGATGAGTATCCGGGTGCTGTTGGCCGACGATCAGCCGCTCATGCGGACCGGGTTCCGGATGATCCTGGAGGAGACCGGCGACATCGACGTCGTGGGTGAGGCCCGGGACGGGGCCGAGGCGGTCCGTCTGGCCGAAGAGCTGGCGCCGGACGTGATCTTGATGGACGTGCGGATGCCCGGGGTCGACGGGATCGAGGCGACCAGGCAGGTCGTGGCCGGCGACGCGGCGGTGCGCGTGCTCATCCTGACCACGTTCGACCTGGACGAGTACGCCTTCTCCGCCCTGCGCGCCGGGGCCAGCGGGTTCGTGCTCAAGGACGTCCCGGTCGACGAGCTGGCCCGGGCGATCCGGTCGGTGGCCGGCGGCGACGCCGTGGTCTCGCCGCGGGTCACCCGGCGGCTGCTCGACATGTACGCCACCCGGCTGCCCGACCTGGCCGCCGACGCCTGCGGCCCGGTGCCCGCCGCGCTCGACCAGCTCACCCCGCGCGAGCAGCAGGTGCTCCTGGAGGTGGCGACCGGGTTGTCGAACACTGAGATCGCCGGGAAACTGGTGGTGTCCGAGGCCACGGTCAAGACCCATGTGGGCAACATCCTGGCCAAGCTCGGACTGCGCGACCGCGTGCAGGCCGTCATTTTCGCTTATGACGTGGGCCTGGTGAGGTAGCGAGGACGAATGGGTCCCGGGTATAGGGAAGTGTCCCCGGCAGCCGGCGCAGTGCGTCGGCTGCCGGATAGCGAGCAGGGTTCGATGATGAGGTGGATCAGCTGTAGCTGATGTCGACGGTCGCCTCGGAGCTGCCGTAGACCGGCGGGTTGAGCGCGGGCTCCGTGCCGGACGGGACGGAGAAGTTCGGCACGGCGAAGCCGAACTCGAACGGCTGGTCGGCCGTCTCGCCGTTGAACGCGGTCGTGCAGCCGTTCTCGGCGCCGGTCGTGTCGTCGTAGACGGACTGCGTGTTGCCGAGTTCCATCCACATGTACCGGGAGTTCAGGCCGTAGTTCCAGGTGAAGCAGACGTCGGTGATGGACGAGGTGGCCGGGATGTTCGACGGCTGATTGATCACGGAGCCGACGTACCAGTAGTTCTCGTTGTACAGCACCGGTTCGGTCCCTTCGCTGATCCAGCCGCCGGGCGTCTGCGGCCGCACGGCGTTCGCGCCCGGGTGGGACGCGGGCGCCGCCAGGTGGGCGGGCTTGGTCAGCGGCCCGGAGGCGACCGCGGGGGTGTGTGCGGCGGGGCCGGACGCGGCGTCGGCGGGCGAGCCGAGGGCGAGGGCGAGAAGGCCGGCTGCGGCGGCCGCGGCGACGGCGGCCGGACGGACGTTCCTGTTCATCGTGACAACTCCGAATACGTGAGAATTAGATCAGGGCTCTTACCTACTTTCGATTGAAGCACTGGTCGGCCGGTTGTCAGCCGGCTGCGAGCAGCGGACGGAGGCGGGCCGGCGAGGCGGTGGGCTTCTCTGCGCTTGGGCGAGCGGGAGTGCGCCTCACCTGTGGCGGCACAAAGGCCCTGGTCGCGGCCGGGCGTTGAAACAGGGTTCTGCGGGTCGGTCCGTCAGATGGCTTGGGGAGATCGGCGCAGCTCGAAGCGGCGCACGTTATCAGAGGTCAGAGACTTGATCGGCCGCCGGGAGATTAGTCAGAGTCTTGTTATACTGCCGAATCGGCAACGAACACGGTTCGGCAGGTCGCTGCTCGCCCCGGGCCGGCCGCTCAGGTGGCCTTCTGGCCGTCGAGCGTCTCGCGCAGGATGTCCGCGTGCCCGGCGTGCTGCGCGGTCTCGCCGATGAGGTGCATCAGCACGCGCCGCACGCTGCGCACCGCGCCGGGCTCGTTCCAGGGCGCCGGCGGCAGCGGGTGCGTCGCCGACAGATCGGGGGCGGCCGTGATGACCTCCTCGGTCCGGGCGGCGACCTGCTCGTACTGCGCGAGGATCTCGGCCAGGGTGTCACCGGGCAACATCTGGAACGTGTTCCCGCGGTCGATCATCCACTGCGGGATCTCGCGCGCGGACCCGGCCCAGAGGTCGCCCCACGTGACGCCCTCGGGCAGGTCGAAAGTCATCGCGGCCGGGCCCCCGACGACGAAGTCGATCCAAGCCCGCTCGGTCGACGCGACGTGCTTGATCAGGCCGCCGAGACACAAAGCGCTGACGGTCGGGTGCTCGCCGAGCTGGTCTTCGGTGAGATCGCGGACGGTGTTGGTCAGCGAGGTCCGGGCCTCGGCGAGCGCGGCGAGCAGGTCGGCTCGTTCGGGGTCGACGGTCGTGTGCGGCGCGGTGGCGCTGGCAGCAGCGGCAGCAGTCATGGGGATCAGGCCTTTCGTGGTGTTCTCGGGGTTGGTGCCATCGGCTGGCATATGACTACCGTCGCAGGAGTAGCGGTCAGATGGTGACCGCTACTTGGGGGCAGTATGGGGTTCATGGCGAAAACTTCGGCGCGGCTGTTGTCGTTGCTCTCGCTGCTTCAGGCGCGTCGGCATTGGCCGGGGGCCGCGTTGGCGGAGCGGTTGGAGGTCAGTGCGCGGACTGTGCGCCGCGATGTCGACCGTCTGCGCGAGCTCGGGTATCCCATCGTGGCGGTCAAGGGTCCGGAGGGCGGCTATCAGCTCGACGCCGGTACGCAGCTGCCGCCGTTGTTGTTCGACGACGAGCAGGCCGTCGCCCTCGCGGTCGCGCTCCAGATAGCGGCCACCTCCGGTGCGGGGATCGAGGAGGCTTCGGCGCGCGCGTTGGCCACGGTCCGGCAGGTCATGCCCGCCCGGTTGCGCCACCGGATCGACACTTTGCAGGTCACGGTCGTGGAGCGGCTCGCCGTCCGGCCGGAGCCGCAGGTCGACGTGTCCCTGCTGATGACGCTCAGCGCTGCCGTGCACGCGCGCGAGGTGCTGCGTTTCGACTACACGTCCGGACCGTCGCTGCGGGTCGGCGGCGATCGCGTTCCGGCGCCGCCGCGCCGGGTGGAGCCCCAGCATCTGGTGACCTGGGGCGGGCGCTGGTACATCGTCGCCTGGGATCTGGACCGCGCCGACTGGCGGATCTTCCGGGCCGACCGGATCAGTCCGCGCACGCCGAACGGCCCGCGGTTCGCTCCGCGCGAGGTGCCCGGCGGGAGTGTGGCCGCTTTCGTGAGCCAGAGGTTCGAGGGCTATGTCGGCCCGGAGGGGTCCGGCGGCTGGCCCTGTCGCGGCGAGGTGATCATCGACCTGCCGGCCGCGGCGGTGCTGCGGTACACCAACGAGGGGATCGTCGAGGAACTCGGTCCGGGGCGCTGCCGGTTCAGTCTGGGGTCCTGGTCGTGGGTCGGGCTGGCCGCCGCGATCGGCAGGTTCGACGCCGATATCGAGGTCGTCGGGCCGGAGGAGCTCAGGTCCGCCTTCGGCCGCCTCGGCCGCCGCTATGCGAGCGCAGCGGGCGACTGACCGGTCAGACCACGTGTGCGGCCAGTTCGGCGGCGATCTGGTCGAACGCGTTGAGCATCAGCGACATGTGGCCCTCGGCCGGTTCGAGGTGGGCTTTGACGCCGGGCAGGTGGGCGGCCAGCCACTGGCCGTGGGCGTAGGGGACCATGCGGTCCTGGGCGCCCTGCCAGACGGACACCGGGGTCCGGATCGCGGCGAGGTCGAAGCCCCAGTCGGTGACGAAGGCCAGGTCGTCGTCGCGCCAGCCGCCGACGCCGGTGGACACGGCGGCGCGCAGGGTGGCGGCCATGTAGTCGGCGAACTCGGGAGTGAGTGCGGCGATGTCCACGGCGGACACCAGGTCGCCCATCGCGGCTCCGAGCTTGTCGGCCTGGACCTCGGCCAGGTCGGCGGCTTGGGCGGCCAGGTAGGCGGTCAGCGGTTCGGGACCGGCCTCGGCCGCGCCGAACTCCTCGATGTTCTCCGCGCCCATGTCGGCCAGCCAGTCGAGGCCCTCGGCGCCGTGCGGTGCGACACCGGCCACGGTCGCGGCGGCCAGGCAGCGGCCGGGCAGCAGGGCGGCGCAGGCCAGCGCGTGCGGGCCGCCGCCGGACCAGCCGACCGTGACGAAGTGCTCGGCGCCCAGGTCGTCCAGGACGGCGGCGACATCCGCGGCAGCGTCGGCGACCGTGCGGCCGGGCTGCGGCGAGGACCCGGCGTATCCGGGGCGGCTGTGCACGACGAAGCGCAGGCCGTGTCGGGCGGCCGCAGCGACCAGGGGTTCGAAGGTGATCGCGGCGGATGGTGTGCCGTGGTGCAGTACCAGGGGTGTCCCGGCTGCGGGGCCGGCCGCCAGGTATTCCAGGGTCCGGCCGTCGGCGAGGTGGAGTATTTCGGTCATAGCGGAAAGCCTAGGCCACAAATGCGCCGATCAGCAGGGGGAAGGTCAGGCGAGGTCCCAATCGGTGCGCAGGGAGGCGAGAACCTGGTGGAATCCGGGGAAAGTCTTCTTCACGCAGCCGGGGTCGTCCAGGGTGACGCCCGGGGTCAGCAGGCCGGCAATGCTGAAGGACATGGCGATGCGGTGGTCTGCGCGACAGGCGATGTGTGCGGCGGTCGGCTGCGCGGGCTGGATTTCGATCCAGTCGCGGCCGGTTGCGACCGGGACGCCCATGGCGCGCAGGTTCTCGGCGCAGGCTTCGAGCCGGTCGCATTCCTTGACCCGGATGTTGTACACGTCCTCGATCCGCACCGGTCCGCTGGCGTAGGGGGCGATCGCGGCGAGGGTGGGCACGGTGTCTGAGATGTCGCGCATGTTCACGGTCAGGCCGTTGAGCTGGCCGTTGCCGGTCACAGTGACCGAGTCCTCAGTCAGGTCCAGCTGCGCGCCCATGTCGCGCAGCACCTCGGCGAAGCGCACGTCGCCCTGGAGGGCGTTGCCGCCGAGGCCGGGGATGGTGACGCTGCGGCCGGTCAGTGCGGCCGCGGCCAGGAAGTAGCTGGCGGTCGACGCGTCCGGCTCGACCAGGTAGTCGGTGGCCTGGTAGGGCTGGGCCGGGACGTGGAACGTGTTGCCCTCGCGGCGCACCTGCACGCCGAAGCTGCGCATCATCGCGAGCGTGATCTCGATGTAGGGCGCGGAGACCAGGTCGGTGACGGTGATGTGCAGGCCTTCCGTGGTCAGCGGTCCGACCAGCAGCAGGGCGGTGAGGAACTGCGAGGACAGACCCGCGTCCAGGGTGACGTGGCCGCCCTTGATGCCGTCGGCATGCACGGTCAGCGGGTGGTGGCCCTCCTCCTGCTCGTGCACCAGGTCGACGCCCAGGTCCCGCAACGCGAGGGTGAGCGGGCCGAGCGGGCGCCGGCGCATCTGGGCGGAGGCATCGAAGTGGAAGGTGCCGTGACCGGCGGCGGCCAGAGCGGGCAGGAACCGGGCGGTGGTCGCCCCGTCGCGGCAGAACACCTGCGCCCCGGCCACGGCCGGGCCGGCCGGGCGGCCCTGGATCGACCAGGCGTCCGGCCCGAGGTCCAGCCGGTAGCCGAGGTCGGCCAGGCCGCGGGCGAAGGCCTCGGAGTCGTCCGAGACCAGCGGCCGGCGCAGGATGCTGGTGCCTTCGGCCGCAGCGGCCAGGAACAGGGCGCGCGCGGTGACGGACTTCGACCCGGGGATCTGCACGACGGACATACGGCAAGCCTAAAACCGCGGACCGGCCGCGGCGGTCGGCATCCAGAGTGCGGACCGGCCGACCGGCGGACCGGGCGCAGGGGCCGCGAAACCCCGGACCCGACCCGACCGGCCGATCCGCTGCGGGTCAGGGGCAGGTGACGACCTGGCCGGCCCAGGACAGGCCGCCGCCGAAACTGAACAGCAGCACCGGGGCACCGGCGGCCACCTCGCGCCGCTCGACCAGCTTCGAGAGGGCGAGCGGCACGGACGCGGCGGAGGTGTTGCCGGACTCCACGACGTCGTGGGCGATCACCGTGGACTCGGGCAGGTGCAGCTGGCGCACCAGGGACTCGATGATGCGCAGGTTCGCCTGGTGGGTGACCACGCCGGCCAGGTCTTCGAGCGCGACCCCGGCCTTCGCGCAGGCCTCGCGGGCCAGTTCGGGCAGCTGGGTGGTGGCCCAGCGGAAGACGGTCTGGCCCTCCTGGGCGAAGCGCGGGTGCCAGTCGTCGACCAGGCGCACGGCGGACGCCTTGGTCGGGTCCGAGCCCCAGAGCACCGGGCCGATGCCGTCGGTGTCGGCGGCGCTGACGATGGCGGCGCCGGCTCCGTCGCCGAGCAGGATGCAGGTGCTGCGGTCGGTCCAGTCGACCAGGTCCGACATCTTCTCGGCGCCGATCACCAGGGCGTGCCGGGCCGCGCCGGCCCGGACCGCGTGGTCGGCCCCGGCCAGGGCGGTGCAGAAGCCCGCGCAGCCGTTGTTCAGGTCGTACGCGACCGCCGCGGGGATGCCCAGGCGTCCGGCCACCTGGGCCGCCGTGGACGGGCAGCGGTCTATCGCGCTACAGGTGGCGACGGCGACCAGGCCGATGTCCTCGGGGTGCAGGCCGGAGGCGGCCAGGGCCTTGCTCGCGGCGGCGGCGGCCATGTCGGCGACCGACTCGGCGTCGGCGATGTGCCGGGTGGCGATGCCGGTGCGCTGGCGGATCCACTCGTCGTTGGTCTCCACCAGGCCGGCCAGTTCCTCGTTGGTCATGATCCGGGCGGGCTGGTAGTGCCCCAGGGCTGAGATGCGGGTTCCCGGCACGGTGCGTTCTCCTCGGTTCGGTGGTGCGGCGGCGCGCTGCTCGGATGGCCGGGCGGTCGGGCGCTGCGGCCGGTGCGGCGGCAGTGGGCGAAAATATAGCAACCGATCGGTCGGAAGTTAAAGGGGGGACTCGGGTAGAATCCGCGGTATGAGTCCGCGCAAGTCCGCCGCCGAGTCCCGCCTGACCCACGGGCGGATCATCGAGCGCGGCATCGCCATCGCCTCGGTCGAGGGCCTGGGCGGGCTGACCATCGGCCGGCTGGCCGGCGAACTCGGGATGAGCAAGGCCGGGGTGCTCGGCCACTTCGGCACCAAAGAGGCGCTCCAGCTCGCCGCGCTGGACCAGGCCTCGGCGATCTTCACCCGGCTGGTCTGGGATCCGGCGGCCGGCGCCCGGCCGGGGCTGCCGCGGCTGCGCGCGGTGTGCGAGAACTGGATCGACTATCTGGAACACGCCCGCGGGGTGTTCCCGGGCGGCTGCCTGTTCACCACCGCCTCGGTCGAGTTCGACGCCCGCGGCGGGCCGGTCCGGGACGCGGTGGCCCGGTTGTTCCTGGTCTGGCGCCGGCGCCTGGCCGGGGAGCTGCGGCTGGCCGTGGAGGCCGGGGACCTGGCCGCGCAGGCCGATCCGGAGCAGATCGCGTTCGAGCTGATCGGGTTGTACATGAGCCTGAACCAGTCGATCCAGCTGCTCGGCGACCTCTCCGCGGCCGGGCGGGCGCGCCGCGGGATCGACCGGTTGCTGACCGAGCACGAGGTCTCGGCCACCCCGCGGACCCCGGTCGCGCTCGGGAGTTGACCGGCTGTCTCCTTGGTGGCCGCGGCACCTGTACGGGTACTGACGGCCATCGCCTACACTGCGGCTGTGGACGGCTTGGGCGGCGATGTCGGTTCGGCGGACTCTGACGGCTTCGAGGAGCACCGACCTTATCTGGGCGCGGTGGCATATCGGCTGCTCGGTTCGTTCTCCGACGCCGAGGACGCGGTCCAGGACACCTGGCTGCGCTGGCGCGGCGTGGACCGGTCCCAGGTGCAGGACGTGCGCGCCTACCTGACCAAGGTCGTCACCCGGGTCTGCTACGACGCGCTGGGATCGGCCCGGGCGCGGCGGGAGAGCTACGTCGGCGAGTGGCTGCCGGAGCCGCAGGTCCTCGGCGAGCACACCCCGGAGTCCGTGGCCGTGGCCGGCGAGTCGGTCTCGCTGGCCCTGCTGGCCGTGCTGGAGCAGCTCAGCCCGGCCCAGCGGGTGGCGTTCGTGCTGCACGACGTGTTCGCGGTCGGCTTCGAGGAGATCGGCGCGGCGCTGGAGCGCAGCCCCGAGTCGGTCCGGCAGCTGGCCGCCCGGGCCCGGCGGGACGTGCGGCGCCGGTCCCCGCACCGGGAGGTGGACGCGCAGGCGCACCTGAAGGCCGTGGCCGCGTTCGCCGCGGCGGCGGCCGGGGCGGACATGGCTGCGCTGGTGGACGTCCTGGCCCCGGACGTGGTCTGGCACTCCGACGGCGGCGGGGTGGTCTCGGCCGGGCTGCGGCCGATCGTCGGCGCCGTCCGGGTCGGCCGGCTGGCCCTGGCGCTCGCCGCCAAGTGGCTGGCGCCGGAGACCGGGGTGCTCACCCGGGTGGCGGTGGTCAACGGGGAAATGGGCCTGGTCAACTACCTGCCGTCCGGGGAACCGTTCGGCGTGACGGCTTTCACGGTGGTCGACGGGCGGATCACCGAGATCTACGTCGTGGTCAATCCGGAGAAGTTCTCGGGTGTGGCGCGCATCACTGTCACGTCCTGACCGCCCGCGTCGTCTTCCTCGCGAACCATCGACAAGGAGGACGCCATGAGCACGAACACCACCAAGGACGGCCAGCGCTCCGCACAACGGCGCATCGTCGTCATCGGGGCGGGATACGCCGGGTTGGGCGCGGTACTGAACGCCGCCAAGGGCGGCGGCGGGGGCGGGACTCAGGTGACGCTGATCGCCCCGGAGGACCGGTTCGCCAACCGGATCCGGCAGCACGAGGTGGCCGCGGGCCATCAGGTCGACGGCGCGTCCCTGGCGCAGCTGGCTGCGCGCCGCGGTTTCCGGTTCGTCCAGGCCCGGGTCACCGAGCTGGACTTGGCCGGCCGCAAGGTGTTCACCGACGCCGGTGCCGCGATCGGCTACGACATCCTGGTCTACGCGCTGGGCAGCCGGACCGCCTTCCACGGCGTTCCGGGCGCGGCCGAGCTGGCGTTCCCGATGGAGCGGGCGGCCGACCTGCGGGACCGGATCGCGGGCGCGGCCCGGCCGGGGACGGTGGCCGTGGTCGGCGGCGGGGCGACCGGGATCGAGCTGGCCGCGGAGCTGGCCGAGGCCTACCCGGCCTGGCGGGTCCGGATCGTGGCGGCCGGCCAGGTCGGCGGCTGGTTCTCGGCCCGGGGGCGGGCCGCGGTCGCCCGGGTCTTCGACCGGTTGAAGGTGTCCGTGTACGAGCAGGCCCGGGTGACCGCGGTCGCGGCCGACGGGTTGCGCACGACCGCCGGGCCGATCGCCGCGGACGTGGTCGCCTGGGCCGCGTCGTTCGAGGTGCCGCAGTTGGCCGCGCAGTCGGGCCTGGCTGTGGACGACTCGGGCCGGATCCTGGTCGACGACCGGCTCAGGTCGGTGTCGCACCCGGAGGTCTACGCGGTCGGCGACGCGGCGGCCGTGACCGTCGCGGGCGTGCCCGGCCCGCTCCGGATGGCCTGCGCGACCGCATCACCCATGGGCGCCTATGTGGGCAAGGCCATCCGGGCACAGGCCCGGGGCGCCGAGGAGCACAAGCCCTACGAGTTCGGGTTCGCCGTGCAGTGCCTGAGCCTGGGCCGGAAGAACGGCCTGCTGCAACCGGTCGAGCGCGACGACCGGATGAAGGAGCGGGTCTTCACCGGCCGCGCGGGCAAGTACGCCAAGCTGGGGATCCTGCGTTACGTCAAGTCCTCGGTGAGCTGAGCGGCGCGAGCGGCTCGCGGCGGTTGGCAGCGGCCACTCCAGGCGCAGCGGTCACTCGGCGTAGGCGTCGGCGAGCGCGTAGAAGACCTGCTTGGGTTTCCAGCCCAGGCCCTGGTAGGCGGTGCCGGCGTCGTCGGCCGCTTCGGGCAGCATCTTCTTGAACGAGGCCCAGAACTTCAGATTCCCCTTGCCCAGCATGGCGATCCGGTCATAGGTGGTGTCGCCGGGGATGAACCCCTTGGCGAACAGGCTCAGCTCGCAGCCCAGGACCAGGACCACCTCGGCGCCGGTGCGGCGGATCTGCTCGGCCCGGTCGGCGCAGTCGGCGAAGAACGGCAGCAACTCTTCAGGGCCGAGCTCGCAGGGGAAGGGGGCGAACCAGACCTCCAGGCCCGCGGCTGCGGCGTGCCGGGCGGCCTCGGTCAGCCGCTGCGGATCGCCGCCGGAGATCCGGACCGCGGTGCAGTGCAGGTCGTCCGCGATGATCCGCATCTCACGCCGCACGGTCTCCGGATCGAAGTCCGGCCGGCTGTTGTGACCACCCGGAAAGAATCCGGTTTCGTAGTTGATCCCCTTGCCACGCATGGCGGTCTTCTCCCCGCTCCCGGTCGGGAACTATCCCTGACTCAGAGCAGGATGACACGCCGGCACCGCACTGTGGCGGCGGCCCGGACCCTACCTGGCCGGCTGCGCGCAACGGCTCATGAGGGTTCGTCGAAGAGCGCGCTGACCGATTCGCCGTTGTGGATCCGGCGCATCGCCTCGGCCAGGGCCGGTGCGATGGACAGGATGGTCAGCTTCTCCGTGCGCTCGCTCACCGGGATCGGCACCGTGTTGGTGCACACGATCTCCAGCACGTCTTCCTGGTCGCTCAGCCGCTTGAGCGCGCCGGAGGAGAACAGCCCGTGCGTGCAGGCGACCCGGACCGAGGCGGCGCCGAGCTCGCGCAGCCGCTCCAGCAACTCCATCACCGTGCTGCCCTTGGCGATCTCGTCGTCCAGGACGATGACGTGCCGGCCGGTGATCTCGCCGATCACCGAGCTGATCGCGACCCGGTCGTCGCCGAACCGCTGCTTGGCCCCGGCCGCCACCGGCACGCCGAGCATCCGGGCGAACGCCGCGGCCTCCTTGGCGTTGCCCAGGTCCGGGGAGACCACGGTCGTGTTGCGCAGGTCGAGTTGCTTGAAGTGCACGGCCAATTCGCGCAGGGCGTGCAGGTGGTCGACCGGGACGCTGAAGAACCCGTGCACCTGCGGGGAGTGCAGCGTCATCGCCAGGACCCGGTTCGCCCCGGCCGCGATCAGCAGGTCGGCGACCAGGCGGCCGCCGATGGAGATCCGCGGGGCGTCCTTCTTGTCCGAGCGGGCGTAGGCGTAGTGCGGCATGACCACGGTCGTGCGCGCCGCCGAGGCGCCGCGGGCCGCGTCCAGCATCAGCAGCAACTCGACCAGGTTCTCCTGCACCGGCTGGACCAGCGGCTGGACCAGGAACACGTCCCGCTCGCGGCAGTTGGCCTGAAGCTGGACCTCCAGGCAGTCGTTGGCGAATCTGGTCACCCGGACCGGATACAGCGGCACTTCCAGGTGGGCGCAGACCTCGGCGGCCAGGTGGGGGTGGGCACTTCCGCTGAAGACAGCGATGTCTCGCACGGGGACGATCCTTCGTTCAGCTTCTCAACGGGGGTCGAACGCATCGTCCCATATCTCACCGGCACCGTGCGACCGTGGCGTTTCGCCGATTGTGGTTGACTGGAAGGCAAAAGGCGTTTTTCCACCCGCATCGGGTGCTAACGGCGCGCAGGCCCGCGGACGGGGCCGATCGCGGCATCCGGCCTGTTTCGCCTTGACGCGGACATCCCGGCTTGCAAGAGTGCAGGGATACCCGCTCCGGCAGGGGAGGCAGGCCGGGGCAACCGACAAGGGGGGCGGGCTTGTCCGAGCGCGCTCGAGTCCCACCGACCGGACCGGCGGCCCCCGGCCCGGCCGCCGCGGCCGTCCCGGACCCGCCGGCGGGACAGAGCTCTGATATTCCTCCCGGTCCGGGCCGGCCGCCGGCGGTCCTGGCCCCGCGCGGGAAACCGCCCGGACTGTGGAGCAACCGGGACTACCTCGGCCTGTGGACCGGCGACGCGGTCAGCTCGCTGGGCACCAGCATGTCCGCGATCTCCTACCCATTGCTGATCTTGTTCGTCACCGGTTCGGTGGCCCGGGCCGGCCTGATCACCGCTGCGAGCCTGGTCGGCAGCGTGGCCACGATGCTCTGGGGCGGCGCGCTGGCCGACCGGGTCTCCCGCCGGGCCATCCTGGTGGTCTGCCCGCTGGTGCAGGCCGCGGCGGTCGGCGTGGTCGCGGTCTGGGTGGCCCGCGGGCACAGCCCGATCGGCCTGTTGGTCGCGGCGGCGCTGGTCGGCGGGCTGGCCGCCGGGATCCGGTCCGGGGCGAGGGTCCCGGCGCTGCGCCGGATCGTGCCGAAGGAGCAGATGGCGGCGGCCTCCAGCCAGATCCAGGGCCGGGACATGGCCGCGGAGTTCTTCGGCAACCCGCTCGGCGCCCTGCTGTTCACCACCGCCCGCTGGGTGCCGTTCGGCGCGGACGCGGCCTCGTTCCTGTTCTCCTGCTGCGGCGTGGCGCTGATCCGCCGGCCGCTGGGCCCGGAGGCGGCGCGCGCGGTCGAACACCAGAGCATGCTGGCCGACGTGCTGGAGGGCCTGCGCTATGTGCGGGCCGTGCCGTTCCTGCGTTTCATCGCGACCTGGGCGCCGATCGTGAACATGATCGCGACCGGGTACTTCCTGCTGTTCATCGCGGTGCTCAAGTACCGCGGCGCCGGGCCGATGACGATCGGCCTGACCGACTCGATCGCCCTGGTCGGCGGGATCACCGGCGCGGTGCTCGGCCCGGCGCTGCTCAAGCGGGTGCGGGCCAAACTGGTGTTCCTCAGCGGCGGCTGGGCCTTCGTGGTCGGCTGCGTGCTCACCGCGATCCTGCCGGTCCCGTGGGAGATCGGCTGCTCGGTGTTCCTGGTGATGCTGGTGCTCGTCCCGCTGAACGCGGCGCTGGACTCGTACGAGGTCCGGCTGGTCCCGGACCAGTACAGCGGCCGGGTCTCGGCCGCGGTGTTCTTCGGCGCGCAGTGCCTGCAGTGGGTGGGGCCGCTGCTGGCCGGGGTGCTGGCGGACGAGATCGGCCCGCCCGACGCGGCCCTGGTGTTCGCCGCCGCCCTGGTCCCGCTGGCTTTGATGGCCCACCGCACTTCGGCTCTGAACATCCTCGACCTGCCGGTGGACCAGGTGCAGGAGTACCGGCTGCCCGAGCGGCCCTGCCGCGCCGAGGTGGCCGGACGGGTCGGCTGAGCCGGGGTTTCGGCACGATGGCGGCCATGGCACGGGCGCGACCGATGGGCGCATCACCCCTCCAGATACTACGGAATCCATATGATATTCTTCTCGTATCATATGGCCGCCGGGCCACTGCGCGGCGGCCGACGACCGTCCCGACGCGGGCCGCGGGGAACCGGGCGGGCCCGAGGGACTGAGAGGACTGTCATGAGCGTCTCGCAGCAGCACGCGACCGGCCGACCCGTCATCGACGTGAGCATCATGTACGTGACCCACGAGGCCTTCCGGCGCGACCTGGCCCGGCTCGCGGCGGCGGCCGCAGCCGGCGCCGGCACGGCCCCGCACATCCGGGCCGGGTGGGAGAACTTCAAGCATCAGCTGCACATCCACCACACCGTCGAGGACGCTGAACTGTGGCCCCGGGTCGAAGCAGCGGTGGCCGGCCGGCCCGACGCGCTCGCGTTGTTGCAGGACATGGAGGCCGAGCACGCGCGGCTCTCTCCGCTGCTGGACGGGGTCGACCGGGCCCTGCGCGGTCCGGCCGGCGAGCTGGTGGCGAACGTCCGGGAACTGGCCGCGGGCCTCACCGACCACATGAAGCACGAGGAGGACAGTGCGCTTCCCCTGATCCAGGAGGTGCTCACGCCGAAGGACTGGAAGGCGTTCGGGACCGGGATGGTCCGCAGCCAGGGACTGAAGGGCGTGTTCGTCTACATCCCGTGGGTGGTCGACGGCGCGGCGGCGAGCGACCGGGACCGACTCTTCAGGGCCCTGCCCAAGCCGGTCCGTCCTCTCAATGGTCTGATCTTCGAGCCGCGCTACCGTAAGCGCGGGCTCTGGGCGAGCTGAGCCGCACGGTGGCGGCTCGCGGCTGTCATTGAGGGATCGGTTGCGCCTGCCGCAGGTATTCGAATTCGGTGACGAAGCAGGTCGGCCGGTCCGCGGCGTCGTAGCCGATCCAGGTCGGAAAGCAGCCGTCGCCCGGGCCGGACATGAACGCGATGATGGTCGCTTCGCCGTCCGGGGACGGCAGGTTCACCGCGCCGCTGAAGCCCGCGGCGTTGAGCGCTTCGGAGAGCGGACTTTCGCCCAGCCTGCCGTCGAACTGCGCGGCGAGGCCCGCGACCGCGGTCAGTGCGGCGCGGTCCAGGAAGCTCCCGGTACCGGAGTCGACGCTGTATCCGTAGGACTTGCCGTCGGCCGGGTCCACGGGGGTCTGCGCCTGCTCCTCGGTGATGGCCAAATGCCAGCGGATCGCGGGTTCGGATCCGACGACCAGCTTCGCCGCCGCGTTGCGGTACGTCGCGAACTCGTCGACCGGCTTCCCGGGCTCGGTCCAGGCCACCAGGGCGAGCAGCACCGGGTAGCGGCCGGGCGCGACCGCCACGGTGAAGGGCGCGGCTTGGTCCTCGAAAACCAGGCCGGTGAACGGATCACAGGCTGTCAGCTGCCCCGAGGGCATGACCAGATCCCCGGCCTGCACGACGGTGACCACGGCCTCCCGGCCGCCCCGCCACTGGTAGCGGGCGCCATCGTGGAACATGTGGTCGAAGTCAGGGACCGAGATCGCCACAACCCACCTCCAACTAATCGCGTTCGTATTCAGTAGTGCTCGCGACGGAAGGTTACCGCCTGCGGTCAGGACCGGACGGCGGAGGCGAAAGCCGGGCGGGCCAGGGCCGGCCGGGGCAGTAGCGCGGCCCGGGCGGCCATGCCCAGGGTGCGGGTGAGCAGCATGGCCACGGCCATGAAGATCAGGCCGTCGGTGATCGCGGCCGGGGCCACCTGGTGGCTGGTCATCCAGTGGGCCAGCGGGCCGGAGAACCAGTGCGTGGCACCGTAGGAGAAGGCGGTGCGGGCACCGATGACCAGGGTCCACAGCAGTGCGTAGCCGAGTCCGGCCCGGCTGGCCGGCCGCCCGGTCTTCGGGCTGCGGTACACCCGGATCAGCCGGAGCGCGGCCAGACCGCCGAGCAGTCCGGCCGCCGCCGCGACGAGTTCCAGGGTCAGGCCCGCGCCGTGGGTCACCGGCCGGTCGACGAACAGGGGCACGATCCCGCCGGCCATCAGCAGCGGCCGCAGGATCCGGAACGTGCCGACCTTGCGGGCCTTGCCGAGGTCGTTGTGCAGGACCGCGGTCAGCACCGCGCCGTTGACGATCATGGCCTGGGTCAGTTCGGACATCATGGCGAGCTCCTGTCGGGTAGTGGGCCGCTGCTGATCGCGGTGGCAGGGACAACATTCGCCGTTTCCGTCCGCCGTCGGATCGGAGCGCGGGAGGACGCCCGGTATGAGCCGCGAACTGCTCCGGCGCGACGGTCTAGTACCTCCTGGTACTACGCGCCCGGCGGTGTGGCATGGCCGGTTCAGACTGTGCGGCGATGTGGCCGGCAGGGCGTTCTCCGTAGCTTTGAGGTGTCGGCCATGGGGTCGGCACGGAGAGTGCGCGGAAGGGACGTGAACGGAATGTTGGAGATCATCGCCGCGATCGGGATCATCGGATTCGTCATCTTTCAGCAGCTGGTCGGCCAGTCGCTGCGGGGTAAGAAGGTCGTGCTGCTGCCGGTGATCCTGACGGCCATCGGGTTCAGCGACCTGGGCGGCGGCGGCCATCTGCAGCCGGTGGACATCGCCTGCATGGCGGCCGGCTGCGTGGTGTCGGTCCTGATCGGTTTGACCTTCGGCGCGATCATGCGCCTGGAGTCGCGGGACGGCGTGCTGTGGGCCAAGATGCCGGTCAAGGGCCTGTGGCTATGGGTGGCCCTGGTCGCCTCACGGGGCCTGATGTACGTGGTCGCCACCGGACTGCACGCTCACGTCGCCCAGTCCGGCACCCCGATCCTGCTCACCCTGGGCCTGAACCGGCTGGCGCAGGCGGCAGTGCTGGTTCCTCGGGCGCTGAGCGCCGGTGTTCCGTTCGCCCCGGAGAAGGACGGCAAGACGTTCATGGCCGGCGTCCTCGGCGAGGCCGCCCCGCGCCCCGGCTTCACCCCGGCCCCGCAGTACCGCGACGCCGACCGTGGTCGTGGTCACAACCGTGACCACGGCCGTGACCGTGACCGTAGCCACGGCCGTGACCGCAACCGTGACGGCGGCGGGTACGGCGACAGCTACTCCGGCGCCTATGGCAGCACTTCAGACAATGGGTACTCCGACCGTAACTCCGGCCCGGTCGACCTGGGCGCCTACCGCAGCGAGCAGCGCACTTCGCGGGACGAGGACCGGACCCTGGCCCCGACCGACTGGCGCCGGCTGGCCGCCACCGCGGCCGAGCGCCTGGCGAACGGCCGGTGACGGCCGCACCGCACCCGAACGCCGCTCCCGCGGACCGTCAAGGTTCGCGGGAGCGGCGTCTTCGTCGGCGCCGAGATCAGAACCCGCGTCCGGGTCCGCTCCAGCAGTCCGTGACAGTTGCGGACTTGGTGCTGGGCATGGGGATCGTCACCATCCGGTCAGGATTCGGGGGCGGGCAGTGGGTTCTGGCCGACCAGGTCTTGGCCTCGTTGGGCCGACTCGCGTACGACGTCGAAACCGTATCCGCTCATTTCCTCTTCGTACGCGTGCACGGCCTCGTGCAGGGAATTCCCGTCGGCGACCTGGGCCAGCCGACCGGACAGGACCTGTGCGTCACGCAGCGCAGTGTTGGCGCCGACGCCGATCGCCGGGCTCATCGCGTGGACGGCATCACCCAGCAGCGTGATCGGGCCGGTTTCGCACAGGCGGCCAGGCACACTGGTCCGGACCGTGACCGGGAAGATCGACGCCGGAGTCTGGTCGGCAACGATCTCGCGCACGACCGGATGCCAGTCCGGCAGCATCGACAGGGCCAGTTCCTGCAACTGCCGGCCGCTCATCGCGAACAGTTCCTCGTCGTCGAGTTGACCCCGTCCGCGCCCACCAGCAGATCGCCGGTCGCGGTGCTGCCGTCGGCAAAGTGAGCGGTCACCGTGCCCGACTCCTCAGCCGTGTAGTGGGTGAACTGGGAACCGAAGTGGACGGAGTCTTCCAGGCCGGACAGCAGGATCTCACGCAGCGTCATGCGGTTGACTGCCAGATGGCCGTCTCCGGGTGCGTCGGGGACCGAGGGAAGGCTGAAGGAGTACCGGAGGTTGAGGTGCTGGTCGAAGGCGTCCAGATGCGGCCCGGGATTTCCCGCGGTGGCCACGAGCACTTCGAAGGCTTCTTGGGTGAGCACCGGCTTCAACGTCGATCCGCAGGTGCTCGCCTTCCAGCGCATGGTGCACTCCGCGCCGAGCCTGCGCCTGCGGATCCTGGAGCAGTCGGTGCACAGCGTCGACGCGCTCGCCGCGGCCTTCGCCGAGCAGGCCGGAGCCGAGGCCGCCGACGTGATCGCCCGGGTGGCGGCGAGCCAGATCCGGGCCACCGAGACCGAACTGGTCCTGGAGAACGTGCGCAGGCTCACCGGCGGCGAGTCGGCCGCCGACGTCTACCCCGACGCGGTGGCCGCCGCGCAGCATGCTTTCGGACTGCTGCAACGCGGTCTCGGCGACTGCGGATCCTGATCAGAACACAGGTTTTCCGTTTCCCCGACACGAAAAAGCGACCGCAGCGCCCCAGATCGGGCCGCCGCGATCGCGGTTTTGCTGATTACCAGCCGACTGCGACGACCAGGTACTGCGGGTTGCTGACGGAGATGTCGGAGGACTGTCCGGCGTAGTCGTCGTAGGGGAAGCCGTAGGCCAGGCCGTTGATGGAGTTCTGGTGCCAGAATTCGGCGTAGTAGTTGGCCGGGGCGCTTTGGTAGAAGTTGGAGACGGTCGACTGTTGGGCGACCGGGAGTTGGGCGACGTGGCGGTTGAGTCCGGCGCACAGTTGGGAGTTGGTGGCCAGGGTGCCGGAGCAGCCGAAGATCTGCTGGGTGGTGTCCGAGCTGTCGCCGACCGACGCGGCGTAGCTGTTCATGTAGGTGGCGTTGGCCCCGCCCGGTTGGAACGCGCTGTCGTCTTGGGGGGCGTTGATGCCGTAGGGGGCGTTGTCGGTGCCCAGGACCTTGAACTGGGACGGGACGAAGTTCTCGAACCGTTGGAAGGTCGCGGTGCGGGATTCTTGGAAGGTGGCGTAGTTCTCGCCGACTTCCTGGTTGGATCCGTCGTGTCCGTGCAGGAGCAGGGCGAGTTTCAGGCCGAAGCGGTCGACCAGGGTGGTGTCGATGTTGATCGAGGAGGTGCCGACGGTGAACTCGATGAAGTCGTAGTACGGGCCGTTGGGGGTGCCGAGGTAGAAGTACATCCGGCCGGAGGAGTTGGCGGGCATGTCGATGTACGGCTGCTGGGCGATGGATGCGGTCTGGTTGTTGAAGCTCCAGTAGACCTGGCTGTCGGGGTACTGGCCGTTGGTCTGGTTCTCGATCTTGAATTCCAGGACGTGGGAGGCGGTGGGGATGCTGCCGGTGTTACCCCAGAAGGAGGCCGGGGGCTGCCCGCCGGTCCCCCCGGTGCCGCCGCCGCCGGTGCCGCCGGGGAGGGTGAAGATCTGGTTGGCGCCGGCGTTGCAGTCCCACAGGTCCAGTTGGGTGCCGGGGGTGGTGGCGAATCCGGGGTCGTCCAGGCATTTTCCGGAGGCGGGGTTGAGCAGTTCGCCGTTGGCTTGGGCCTGCCAGACCTGGTTTCCGCCGCCGTTGCAGTCCCACAGTTCGATCAGGGCGCCGTCGGTGGTGGAGGCGCCGGTGATGTCCAGGCATTTGCCGTTGATCTGCAGGGTGTTGCTGGAGGTGACCGTCCATTGTTGGGCGCCGGTGCCGTTGCAGGTGTACAGGTCGGCTTTGGTGCCGTCGGCGTTGGAGGCGGCGTAGTCGTCCAGGCACAGTCCCGCGTATCCGGTGACGGTGCCGGTTCCGGCGGCCAGTGCGGTGGTCGCGGCGGCCCCGACGAAGGCGAGGCTGGCGGCGCCCACGCCGATCACTCCGATGAACGCTCCGGTCCGATGCCGGAGGCGGCGACGCAATATGGCATTCACGTGCATGGTGAGTCCTCAGTGTCGGGTTGTTGCGGATTGCGGTTGCGGGCACGGCGATCTGGTGGAATCGCCGCACCCTGCGACATGACTGGTGGAAGCCCGTCACAGCCGTGGCCGTCCGCGGGCTTGTCAGTTGATGCACCAGTCCCGGTGAACTGCGAAGCGCGCGCAAGGCGGTCGGCGGGTCGGAATCGGATCCGCCGGGGGCCTGTTCCACCGGAGTCGCGGGCAGCCGGAGCCCGCGGAGAGAATCGGCTCGGGCCGGGGTGGGTCCCGCGGCCGTCACCGGTTGGGTGCTAGTGCCCTTGCGGCCGGTGGCCGCCGCTGTGGCTGAGGCCGGGGTCGCTACCGTGGCCGGTGGGGTGCGCGGCTCGCGCCTGTGGGATGGATCCGAGCATTGAGCGGCCTTCCGCGTGGGCGTCCGCGACGCATTCGCGCGGGGCGCGGGAGCCGCGAACTGATCTGAGAGCCGAGTGGCGGACCACCGGGCTTCGGACTGGCCTCGGCCGGCCGCGCCAGACTGCCGAGGTGACGGTCGGACGCAAAGGGCCGCCCGACGGGACACAACGTATCGTAAACGTTTCCGTTATTGTGCGACCGCCGTCGCGCACTCGTCAAGGCATACCGGCCGCTTAGGGAGACCAGCATCCTGCCTTAACTCGATCAGCCCGCCGCCAAGGGATTTCGCACATTTCCGGCCGCCCGACGGGCCACGCGAACCGGATCGGCAGCCGCTGGCACGCCCCGCATGGCGCATACCACTTTTGATAATCATGCGGTGACATTAAGTTAACTCATGGGTGCGGTAAGTCGCCCATGCACTGCGGCAGGTCCCTCAGACGAACTCAAGCGAAGGTGACAACCCATGACCGGAGAAGCCAGGATCGACGTCGATTTGACGGCGGCGAAGGGCGAGAAGGAGAATCCCGCGGACCTCAAGGCGTTCGCCAAGGCGCTCAAGCCCGGCGTCTGGCTGGCGCCCCCGCCCGCGCCGACCGCCAAGGCCGCCCGGAAGCCGGACGCCGTGTGGGAGCTGCGCTCGGCGCGGCCCTACCGACAAGAGGTGGCGCAGGGCACCGCGGCGGTCTACTACGCCAGGGGCCACGAGAACGGACTGGTCAAACCGTTCATCTTCGCCGACGGGTTCAACTACGGCCCCAGCGACCTGGACGCGCTGTGGACCCACTTCAACGCGTCCTACACCAAGGGCGCGCACGGCTTCCTGGACCAGCTGCTGGAGTCGGGCATCGACGTCATCCTGCTCGGCTTCGAGGAGCGGCACACCTACATCCAGGCCAACGCCGGGGTCGCGATCAGCGCCATCAACCGGGCCATCGCGGAGCGTACCGGCAGCCAGCCGCTGATCGTCGGCGGCGTGAGCATGGGCGGCATCATCACCCGCTATGCCCTGGCCGAGATGGAGCACGAAGGCATCGACCACCAGACTGCCACTTACCTGTCGTGGGACTCCCCGCACAACGGCGCGTGGATTCCGCTGGTCCTCCAGCAGATGGCCTACTTCTTCGAGGCCGTCCCGACCGCCGACCCGGACGCGGTCAAGCAGGCCGAACTGATCCGCAGCCCCGCCGCGCAGCAGCTGCTGTGGGCCTGGGTCCCGGACGCGAAGTACCACGGCCCGGTCGCCACCTCCAGCGATCTGCGAAAGCAGTTCCTGGCCGAACTCGAGGCGTACGGCCAGTTCCCGGCCCGCCCGCGCAAGCTGGGCGTGGCCAACGGCACCGCGAACGGCGTCGGCCGCGACCTGCCTCCCGGCGGGGTCGTGTTCGACTGGAAGCTACCGCTGGTCGCCTCGGCCAAGGCCCTGTTCCAGCCAGAGCTGGGCGAGCACCAGCCGATCGGCGAGATGAAGATGCTCGGCCAGATCCGCCGCGGCAACACCTCGCAGGTGCCGGCCCTGGACGGTGCGCCCGGCGGCACGCTCGACTCCTTCGGCCTGATCGCCGACGCGCTCAAGGCCGAAATCCTGCCGGAGTACCGCAGCGGCTGCTTCGTCCCCACGGTCAGCGCGGTCGCGCTCGACTACGACCCGGTGAAGTGGGATGTCGACCCGTACCAGAACATCCACGATCTGTCGCCGGAGAAGAGCCACCTGGACGACTTCCAGTGCGACCACGAGAACACCATGCACAGCGAAGTGACGGAAACCCTGGTCAACTGGGTCGTGAAGCACATCAGGGACTAAGGCGGCTGATCTGGCTCGCGACGAGTCCTGAGATCAGTTAACAGAGCTCAGCTACACCGGGTAAATCATGGCGGGCTCACGGTTTTCCGTGGGTCCGCCATGATTGCAATATGAGCCCTGCTATTGCTGCCGGGCCTGCTCCAGGTTCGACTTGTGGATGGGCAGCCAGTTCTGGCTGTCGGGCTTGTCAGGGCTCAGACGTGGGTCGACCCGGTCCTCGCCGCTCTGCAGCGCCTCGATGTAGGCGCGATCGGCGGCGATCCGGGCCGCCACCTCGGGCCCCTTGGCGACGGCGCCGTGGCCGGGGATCACGACGTCCACGTGCCTGGCGGCCTCGTCCAACCGGTCGAGCGCCGCCGCATAGGTGTCCACCTGCCCGGGGCGGCGACCGTCGAGGATCGGGATCAGGAAATCGGAGAGCATGTCACCGGCGATCAGGACGCCCTGATCCGCGAGCAGGACCGCGGCGTGGCCGACGGCGTGCGCCTGATGTTCGATGATCTCGCCCGGGACGGGTCCGCCGGTCGCGGGCAGCGGGGTGAGGAGTCCGAGCAGTTCGAGCGGGATGCCTGACGCGCTCTGCGCCGCCATCTGCTGTCCCCGCTCGCGGGCCGCAGTGGCGAGTTCGGCGCAGGCGGCGGTGGCGTAGCGCGGCACGTCGCCGAACCGGGGATGCCAGAGCAGGTGGTCCCAGTGCGGATGGGTGGAGAATCCGGCGATCACCGGAATGCCGAGTCGCTCCACGTCATCGGCGAGTTGGTCCAGGTCGGCGCCGTCGATGCCGGGATCGACCAGGATCAGTCCGTCATCCCCGCGCACCACGATGGCGTTGCTCAAGACCCACTCGCTTTGCCGGACCCATACGCCGTCGGCCACCTGATTCAACATGGATTCACTCTGTCAGACATCCCCGCTCAGGCGTGGGAACGGCGCACATTCGTGCTCGTCACGACCCCGCCTTGGACGCGTGGCGCCGGAACCTGGCCGTGCAGCCGGTCAGATCTGCCGGCGCCGGATCCACCAGAAGCAGGATCCGGACAGGAGCCCGGCGAGGGCGAGGAACATGCCGGTCTCGTACCACTGCAGTGGCCAGTAGTGGCTCGCGGGCTGGTATGAGACGGCTTCGTGCAGGTTGTCGCCCGCGAGGCAGGCGCCGAACGCGATGAAGGCGTTCTTGCCGGGTTCCCGGTCGGGGCCGGGCAGACAGGCCTGGATCAAGCTCCTGCTGGCCAGGCGGCCGGAGGAGTACTCCACGGGTGTGGTGGACAGCACCCATGCGCCATCTGGCACGTTCACCAGGCCGTCGATCCAGGTATCGCCGCTATTGATCCTGGTCATGATGCCGTCGGCCTGGATCGTGGTGGTCTGGTTCACGGGAACGGTGACCGTGGTCGAGGGCAGCAGGTTGGGGCGGATGACGTTGGGCACGAGGATCTGGATGCCGATGAAGACGGCGAGCGTCACGGCCATCGCGGGGATGGTGCGCCGTAGCATCAGGCCCGCCGTGGCGCCCAGGGCGAAGGCGAAGGCGGCGTACCCGAGCGGCACGATGTCGCGAGTGGAGAAGGACAGCGCCGCGAAACGGTTGCCGGCGATCTGGTCGAGTGGGCCGGCCCACCAGGTCAGCAGATAGCTGAGCAGTCCGGCGGTGGCCATCGAGGCGAGCGCGATGCCGGCGAGTTTGACGGCAAGCCAGCGGGTGCGGGTCACACTCTGATTCCAGGCCAGCTGGTAACTGCCGGTCTCCAGTTCGCGGCCGATCAGCGGGGCGCCCCAGAAGATGCCGATCAGTGCCGGTACGGAGATCATGAGGAGTTCGGCGAGTTGGAACGCGGCGTTGTAGGTCCCCTGAAGCTGGTTGAGCACCAGGCCACAGTCATTCTGCGAATCACACGAAGCCAAGTCGGCAGTGTACGTGTGACGCATATGCAGGCCGGTGATCAGGAAATAGACCGCGGCGGCGACGACGATGATCAGCACGGCCAGGGCTTGAGCGCGGAATTGGCGCCAGGTCAGCCAGATCATCGTGCGCCTCCCGCAGTGAGCGCCGCGGGACGGTAGCCCGGGTCGGCGGCGCGTTCCATGTAGGTCAGGACCAGGTCTTCGAGTGCGAGCCCTTCCACGGACCAGTCGCCCGCGGGTACGTCGGCCTCGCTGCGCACGATGAAGGTGCTCTGCCGTTCGGTGTGTTCGGCCCAGACGACGGCAAGCCCTGCGGGCAGGTCGGACTCACTCCTTCGGGTGCACACGATCCGGTGATGTTGGGCGAGGAGGTCCTCGGTCTCGCCGGCGAGTTGCACTCGGGCGGAGACCAGCACGATCAGGTAGTCGCAGACGCGTTCGAGGTCGGAGACCAGGTGCGAGGAGAGGATGACGCTGGTCTCGTTCTCGGCCACCGATTCCATCAGGTGGCGCAGGAAGCCGCGCCGGGCCAGCGGGTCGAGGCTGGCGACCGGCTCGTCCAGGACCAGCAGCTCGGGCCGCTTGGCGACCGCGACGGTCAGCGTGAGCTGGGCCCGCTGCCCGCCGGAGAGCTTGCCCGCCTTCTGTTTCGGATCGAGGCCGAGCTGCCCGATCCGGGCCTGCGCGAGCGCCGCGTCCCAGTGCGGGTTCAGCTTGGCGCCGAGCTTGAGGTGGTCGGCCACGGACAGGTTCGCGTAGGTGGGGGTGTCCTGGGCGACGTAGCCGATCCGGGCCAGCTGCGCCGGGCCGGTGGCCGGTTGCCCGCCCAGCACCTCGATCCGGCCCGTGGTCGGCGTGAGCACCCCGCAGGCGATCTTCAGCAGCGTGGTCTTGCCGGCGCCGTTGGGCCCGACCAGGCCGACGACGTGCCCCGGCGGGATGTCCAGGGTGCATTCGGCCAGCGCCTGACGCCGGCCGTATCTCTTGCCCAGAGCCTGGGCCCGCAGTATTGCGCTCATCTCTCCTCTTCGACGTTCTCGCGGAAGGTGCTGTGGAACATCGCCTCGATGCCCGGCTCGGTCAGTCCCGCGGCCCGGGCCTTGGCCAGCCACCCGCGCAGCTCCTGCTGGAGCGGCCCGTGCTCGGCCAGGGAGGCTTGGCCCAGGGTGCGGGTGACGAACGTGCCCACGCCGGTCTTGGCCGCCACCAGGCCCTGGTGCTCGAGTTCGCGGTAGGCCTTGCTCACGGTGTTCGGGTTGATCGCCACCTTGGCGACCACCTCCTTGACCGTGGGCAGCTTGTCGCCCTCCGAGAGCAGGCCCAGTAACAACGCCTGACGTACCTGCCCGACGATCTGCAGGTACGGGGCCACCCCGGAGCGGGCGTCAAGATGGAAGTCGATCACCCTTATTACCATTTCACTAGTTGACTAGTAGAATAAGAATACGTGAGGGGGGTTCTTGTCAAGGCTTCGGGGACTTTCTGCTCGGTCACCTGGTCACCAGCCAGTCGGCGATGTCGGTGATGACTGCGGGGTCGACGTGCTGGGCCGGCTCGTATCCGGCGGGCGTGGAGGGTTGGGTGCCGGGGAAGAAGAGGTGGTCGTCGGCCTCGTAGACGCGGGTGGTCACGTTGGGGCGGTCGGCCAGGCCTGTGCGCCAGTTGGCGAGGTCGTCGGCGACGGTGACTTGGTAGTCGCGGCCGCCTTGGAGGATGAGCATGGGCACGTCGAGAGTCCGGGCGACGGCGACCGGGTTATAGGCGCGCAGGTCGAGCCAGTAGGGCGCGGAAGACGCGTCTTCGACCATGTCCGTCGCCCCGGGGATCAAGGTGGGCGGATGGCCCAACTTCTTCCAGGAACCGGTCTGGCCGGATTGTCCGGACTGCCAGGTGCGGATGGAGTACCTTCTGACGCTGCACCCGGGCGAATGGGGCTCAGAGAGGCGGGAACGCTGGATTCCACACGCTGACGATCGCTTCCGGACAGAGTGGAACGACGAGTGGTCCGAGGCTCTGAGAGCAGCCCAGTCTCCCTCTGGCATGGAGCTTGGCGGAGGCCTGCATCAACCTTTTCATCTGTTCGACCTGTCCCGGCACGCCGCACGCTCAGTGGTGTGACCGCTGAAACCGGCAGTTGCCCGTCCCATCGCGTGGATAATAAGGCATGAGTCGCAGTGTCAAACGTCGAACCTGCACCGGCCCACCTCGGGAAGGCACTGGACGGTTTTCTGGCAATCCGGCCCTGCCCGCTGATCTCGTGCGCCGACTCCTCGCGATGACGAGAGCGCCGTCCGAACCACCATGGCCCTGCATGCCAAAGACCAGGTCGACGCCGCGACCGCCGAGCGCATCGACCGCGGGTACCGCCCTGCGAAGAAGACCCGTTGGCGCCCGGCCGACGAGTTCGCGCTGCCACCCGAGACGCTGCGGCGCCCGGCCACCGACCCCGACCCCGGAATGCGTGTCCTCGGCCCGCGCGACCCCGACCTTCCCGCCGAACTCGCCATCCGCCTGGCCCCCGATCCCGACGCCTCGGCACGTCGCGCGGTCGCCGGCCATCGGTCGCTGCCGACGCACGTCTTGGTGACACTCTTGGCAGACACATCCGAATCGGTCGCACAGGCTGCCGCAGGCAACCCAAACCTTCCGCTCCAGCACATGCACCGGCTTCTTGCCCCGGCGAACCTGTAACACCTGCGCTCCGGCCCCTTCTCAGCCCCGCGTGTGCGATTCGACCAGACCCGGCAACTTCCCCCCAACGAAAACTCGGCGGCGACCACTTCCACGGTCACCGCCGAGCTGTTTTCGTCACTACCATGTACCGATTTTCATCGGCACATCATTGTGCGCGAGGGGGGAGTTGAACCCCCACGCCCTTGCGGGCACTGGAACCTGAATCCAGCGCGTCTGCCATTCCGCCACTCGCGCAATGAGGAAGACATTAGCACGGGACCGGGTGATCATCCCAATCCATTCCCCGACATCCCCCCGACCAGCGACTACACCCCTTCCAGCCCGATTGGCAGATCGGCGCTCGCCTGTCGACCGGGGAAACGGGAGCATGGATATCGAGACCGGACG
This sequence comes from Actinocrinis sp., assembly GCA_035943635.1. Classification (GTDB taxonomy): domain Bacteria; phylum Actinomycetota; class Actinomycetes; order Streptomycetales; family Catenulisporaceae; genus DASZBX01. The sequence goes on from DASZBX010000148.1 coordinate 154,670, forward strand.
CCGTTGACCATGTTCCGCCGATACGATCTGTGATGTCGGCGGTCGGACTCGGACGGGCTCGGGCGGCTGACAGCCGTTCACTCAAACTGAGCCCGACAGTGCATTGGATGCCCCCGCAATGAGAGAGTACGAGGTGTACGAGTACCACTGATCGGTCACACAGTACGAAACGGCGTGAAAAAATAAACGCCGTGGTTGATGCCGACCGCCTACTACACCTAGAGGGGGTGTCCGTGGGAGTACTACAGCGCTTCGAGCGTCGACTCGAAGGACTGGTCAACGGCGCCTTCGCCAAAGCCTTCAAGTCGGATGTACAGCCCGTCGAGATCGCCAGCTACTTGCAGCGCGAGTGCGATGAGCGGGCTGCCGTCGTAAGCCACGGGCGAACAATGGCACCGAACGACTTCATCGTGGAGTTGAGCCAGCACGACTACGAGCGGCTGGCCACCTACGCCGGTCCGCTGTCGGCCGAACTGGTCGACCTGGTTCAGGAATACGGCCGCGAACAGCACTACATGTTCGTCGGGCCGGTCGAGGTGAAGTTCGAGCAAGTGATCGAGCTGGCCACCGGCATGTTCCGGGTCCGCTCGCAGGCGCTGGCCAGTGCGGTGCAGGCACCGAACCTCTCGATGGGCGACCCCTACGCGCCGCAGGGCGGGTACGCCCCGGCGCAACCGGGTCCCGGGCTGATGGGCGGCTACCCGCCGCAGCCGAACAACTTCGGCATGGGGGGCGCGGCGGCCCCGCCGGCCTACCCGCCCGCGGGCATGCCCCAGGCCGGCCAGGGACTGCCGCCGGCCGCCTACCCGGGCCCGAACGCCGGGTACCAGCCCTCCGGGCCCGCGTTCCCGCCCGCGGCGGCGCAGACGAGCGGCTACTGGGTCGAGATCAACGGCGTGCGGCATCCGCTGAACCAGCCGGTGACAGCGCTCGGCCGCGGCACGGACGTGGAGTTGCGGATCGACGACCCGTCAGTCTCCCGGCGGCACGCCGAGATCCGGACCGGATCGCCCTCGGTGATCTCCGATCTGGGCTCCACCAACGGCATCGTGGTTGACGATCAGCACGTCCGACAAGCACAGTTGCGCGACGGCTCGGTAATCCAGTTGGGTAACACCACGATTATCTTCCGACAAGGTCTCAGATAGTCTTCCGGCCCAGCTGTAGATGAGGAGTGGAAGGGAATGACCAGTCTCACGCTCACCGTGATGAAAATCGCGTTCATTGTCATCCTCTGGCTGTTCGTGCTCTTCTCCCTCGGTGTGATCCGGACCGACCTGTTCGGTGCGGGCGGGCGGCCGGGCAAGGTCCGGACGGCGGCCAAGCCGCTGGCCGGAGCAGGGGTGGCCGGGCAGCCGACCGCGCGGCCGCGCCGCGGGGTGCCGACCCGGCTGATCGTGACCGGCGGCTCGCTGTCCGGCACGAGCGTCGCGCTGAGCACCCAGCAGATCACGCTCGGCCGCGCGCACGACTCGACGATCGTGCTCGACGACGACTTCGCGTCCAGCCGGCATGCCCGGATCTATCCGGACCTGTCCGGCCAGTGGGTGGTGGAGGACCTCGGCTCCACGAACGGCACCTATCTGGACCGCACCAAGATCAACGGGCCCACGCCGGTTCCCCTGGGAGTGCCGATCCGTATCGGCAAGACCGTCCTTGAGCTGCGGAAGTAGCGGAAGTAGGAGTTGATGAGCCTGTCATTGCGCTACGCGGCGCGTTCGCATGTCGGCCTGATCCGGGACGACAACGAGGACTCCGGATACGCCGGACCGCGCCTTCTGATGGTCGCGGACGGCATGGGCGGCCAGGCCGCGGGGGAGTTGGCCTCCTCCGTCGCCGTGCAGACCCTGGCGCAACTCGACAGCCCCACCTCACCCGAGGTGACGGGGGACCCGATCCAGCTGCTGTCCGGCTGCATCTACGAGGCGTACTCCCGGCTGCGCACCATGGTGTCCGAGAACTCCCAGCTCGAAGGGATGGGCACCACACTCACCGCGCTGTTCTTCGCCAACGGCCAGCTGTCGGTGGCCCACATCGGCGACTCGCGCGCCTACCGGCTGCGCGACGGCCGGCTCGAACAGCTGACCACCGACCACACCTGGGTCCAGCGCCTCGTCGACGAGGGCCGGATCAGCGCCGAGGAGGCGGGCCACCATCCGCAGCGTTCGCTGTTGATGAGAGCCCTGGACGGCCGCGGTCCGGCTGAGCCGGACCTGACCACCATAGACGTCCAGGTCGGCGACCGGTTCATGTTGTGCAGCGACGGCCTGTGCGGCGTGGTCTCCTTCGAGACCATCGAATCTGCGGTGGCCGGCCATGCCGACATCCACTCCGTGGCCGAGTCGCTGATCCAGCTCGCGCTGCGAGGCGGCGGCCCGGACAACATCACGTGCATCGTGGCCGATGTGGTCGAGGACTTCCAGGCGGGCTACCTCCCGGACGAGAACGCCCAGACGCTGGATTTCACCGACGCACAATCCGCGACCACCCAGTATCTGGAAATGCCGATGGCGGTTGGCGCCGCGGCCGAGCATGGGACGGGTGGGCTGCCGATTTTCGGCGGTGGCACGCCGGCTTCCGCCACGGTTCCGACCGCGCGCGCGGTGCCGGTCGTGCCAAGCAGCACCCCGGACGACTCCGTCCCGCATGACACCCCGGCCAGCCGGGCCGCCCGGCTGCGCCGCAAACCCGGCGCCGAGGCCGGGGCGCAGCGCTCCGGCGCGGCGCACGCGGCCGGCAAGGACGCCCCCGGCGAGGAGCCGAGCGGCACCGAGTGGAGCGACGGCCGGCGCGGCCGGCGCCGGCGCCGGACGTTCATAGTCGGCGCCGTGGTGCTCGTGCTGCTCGGCGGCGCGGCCGGCGGCGGCTACTACTGGAGCCAGCAGCAGTACTACGTGGCGGACGAGAACGGCGTCGTCGCGATTTACCAGGGGGTCGACTACTCGGTGGCCGGCGTGCAGCTGTCGCACGTGGTGTCCACCGATCCGAAGATCCTGGTGTCCGACCTGCCGGCCACCAGGCAGAGTCAGGTCAAGAGCTCGATAACCGCGAACAGCCTGGCCGACGCGCAGTCGATCGTGACGATGCTGCTGACCGCCTCGAAGCTGTGCACCAGCCCGCCGGTCGTGATTCCGGTCATCACCCCGACGCCCACCTTCCCGGTGCTCAGCGTGGTCCCCTCGCACCAGATCACCAGCGACATCCCACCGACCGGCACGCCGACCCCGACCAGCTCCCCCACGCCCACCAGCTCGCCGACCCCGACCTCGGCCCCGACCACTCCGGCCGGCGCCGAGGACCAGGACGGCTGCTCCGGATCGGGCAGCTAGGCCGGTTCGGCTGCGCCCGAGCATGCCGCGGCGCGACCCACGACCCGATACAGACAGATCGAGGACCGAGATGGCCATGTCCGCCAGCCCTGCCAGTGTGCCCAGTGCACCCGCGGCGGGGTCGAGCGAGCCGCAGGTGCCCATGCGGCGCAACGTCGAGCTCATGCTGCTCGGATTCGCCCTGGTCCTGGGCCTGTTCGCCTACGCGAACGTGAACGAGGCGGTGCTCGGCCGGGTGCCGGGGAACATCGCCGAGATCGCGCTCGGCTTCGGCGCGGCGCTCGGGGCCGGGCACCTGATGATCCGAAAGCTGGCGCCGTACGCCGACCCGCTGCTGTTCCCGATCGCGGCCTTGATCAACGGCCTCGGCCTGGTGATCATCTACCGGCTGGACCTCTACTCCCGGATCACCGCGGCGGCCAACCACCAGAAGACGCCGTCCGGGTCCGCCTCGATCCAGGCGGTCTACTCGGTGCTCGGGGTCGCCGTGATGATCGGGATCCTGGTGCTGTTGAAGGACCACAAGGTCCTCCAGCGCTACGCCTACATCTCGGCCTTCGTCGGACTGATCCTGATCGCCCTGCCGGCCGTGCTGCCGGCCTCGATCTCCGAGGTCAACGGCGCGCGCAGCTGGATCCGGCTGGGCGGCTTCTCGGTCCAGCCGTCCGAGTTCGCCAAGCTCCTGCTGGTCAGCTTCTTCGCCGCCTACTTCCACGCCAAGCGGGACGCGCTGACCCTGGCCAGCCGCAAGTTCCTCGGGCTCTACCTGCCCCGCGGCCGGGACATGGGCCCGATCCTGGTCTGCTGGGCCGTGGCGATGCTCATCCTGATCCGGGAGACGGACCTCGGCGTCTCGCTGATGTTCTTCGGCGCGTTCGTGATCATGCTGTACATCGCGACCGAGCGCACCAGCTGGCTGCTCTTCGGCCTGCTGATGTTCGTCGGCGGCGCCACCGCGGTCGCCTCGGTCGCCCCGCACGTCATGGCGCGCGTCACCGCGTGGCTGCACCCCTTCTCGGACGTCTCCGGGACGACCCGGCAGATCGCCCAGTCGCTGTACGCCTACTCCAACGGCGGGCTGTTCGGCACCGGGCTGGGCCAGGGCTACTCCGGACTGGTCGGCTTCGCCGCCAACGCGGACTTCATCCTGGACACGGTCGGCGAGGAACTGGGCCTGGTCGGACTGACCGCGCTGTTCCTGGCCTACGGACTGTTCGTCGCCCGCGGGCTCAAGACCGCGGTGCTGGTGCGCGACCCGTACGGCAAGCTGCTGGCCTCCGGCCTCGCGGTGGTGTTCGCGCTGCAGGTCTTCATCACCGCGGGCGGCGTGATGCGGCTGATCCCGCTGACCGGTCTGCCGATGCCCTTCCTGGCCTACGGCGGTTCGGCCCTGGTGGCCAACTGGATCATGGTCGCCCTGCTGCTGCGGATCTCCGACTCGGCCCGCCGGCCGATCCCGCCGGCCCTGCCGTTCACCCCCGACTTCGCGCCGGCCCAGGCCTTCCCGATCGCGCCCGCCTCTGCCGCCCCGGCCCAACAACCCAACCAGGTGAAGCCGTGAACCGTCCGATCAAACGAGTCGCGATCTTCTGCCTGGCTCTGTATGCCGCGCTGTTCGTGAACGCGAATTACATCCAGGTGGTCAGCGCGTCCTCGTACGCGGCGCACAGCGACAACCAGCGGAACCTGATCTACGAGTTCAGCGACCCGCGCGGCCAGATCCTGGTGAACAACGGCACGGCGAACGTCGCCATCGCCACCTCGTCGGCGACCGGACAGCTGTACAACTACCAGCGCAACTACTCCAACGGTCCGCTGTACGCGCAGTCCACCGGGTACTTCTCGATCGACTACGGCTCCTCCGGGATCGAGAGCTACGAGAACGGCATCCTCGAGGGCAACGCGTCCTCGCAGGCCCTGAAGCGGCTGGAGAACCAGCTCCAGGGCAAGCCGGCCGGGGCCGGGTCGGTCGTGCTCACGCTGAACCCGGCCGCCCAGCAGGCGGCGTACAACGGGCTGGCCTCGGTCGACGGCGGCAAGGCGCAGGGCGCCGTGGTCGCCCTGGACCCGAAGACCGGCGCGATCCTGGCCCTGGTCTCGGCGCCGAGCTACGACCCGAACTCGCTGTCCACGCACGACCGGTCCGCGGCCTCCTCGGCGGCCGTCGCGCTCAGCCAGAACCCGGCGCAGCCCAAGCTGGACCGGGCCCTGGACGAGAGCTACCCGCCCGGGTCCACCTTCAAGATCATCACCTCGGCCGCGGCGATGGCCGATGGGGTCAACGGCAGCCCGGTCTCCGAGACCACCCTGGTGAACTCGCCGACCCAGGTGCTGCCGCTGCCCGGAAGCACCTCGACCCTGTCCAACGACAGCGGTGAGACCTGCGGCAACACCACCCTGAAGGACGCCTTCACCAAGTCCTGCAACACTGTCTTCGGCCAGCTCGGTCTGGACCTGGGCGGCAGCCAGCTGCAGGCGGAGGCGCAGAAGTGGGGCTTCAACCAGACCGGGCCGAGGGTGCCCATGCCCTCGGCTGAGTCGGTCTTCCCGAGCGGGCTGACCCAGGCCGAGGCGGCCCAGTCCGCGATCGGCCAGTACAACGTGCAGATGACCCCGCTGCAGGGCGCGATGATGGCGGCCGGCGTGGCGGACGGCGGTGTGATCATGCAGCCCTACCTGGTCAAGCAGCAGCTGGACACGGACGGCTCGGTGCTCAACACCACCCAGCCGACCCAGCTCTACAACCCGATCACCCCGGACCAGGCCGGCCAGCTCAAGGACATGATGGTCTCGGTGGTCACCAGCGGCACCGGGAAGAGCGCCCAGATCAGCGGCGTGCAGGTGGCCGGCAAGACCGGGACCGCGCAGCGCGGCCCGGGGCAGACCGCGCTGGCCTGGTTCGTCGCGTTCGCCCCGGCGGACAACCCGCAGATCGCGATCGCGGTGCTGGTCCAGGACGACAATCCGAACGGCGGCGACACCTACGGCGGCACGCTGGCCGCGCCGATCGCGAAGAGCGTGATCGAGGCCGTGCTGAACCACAAGTGAGGATGGCGGCGTTCCCGGCCGCGGCCGGGCCGCGCTGCCGCCCGCGGTGCGCCCTTGGCACTACTCTGGGCGTTGTTCCTCATGAAACAATCGCTCAACCGGGCGCGGTTTTCGGTCCGGCGGCACGGCGAACCACCGCACTGACAACCGCACAATAAGACGAGCACGACGTCAAGCCGACGGAGCGCCGGGCCGGACCCACACCGGGCCGGGCGGCTCCGGTGGCAGGGGAAGGGCTGAAAAGCATGGAAGAGCCGCGTCGCCTGGGCAACAGGTACGAGCTCGGCGCGGTCCTGGGACGCGGCGGAATGGCCGAGGTCTTCATGGCCCGCGACATCCGGCTGGGCCGGACCGTCGCGGTCAAGACGCTGCGCGCGGACATGGCCCGGGACGCCACTTTCCAGGCCCGGTTCCGCCGCGAGGCCCAGTCCGCCGCCTCGCTCAACCACCCCGCGGTGGTCGCGGTCTACGACACCGGCGAGGACTACATCGGCGGGATCTCGCTGCCGTACATCGTGATGGAGTACGTCGACGGGTCGACGCTGCGCGACCTGCTGCACTCCGGCCGCCGGCTGCTGCCCGAGCGCGCGATGGAGATCACCTCGGGCGTGCTCCAGGCGCTGGACTACAGCCACCGCAACGGCATCGTGCACCGGGACATCAAGCCGGCCAACATCATGCTCAACCGGGCCGGCGCGGTGAAGGTGATGGACTTCGGCATCGCCAAGGGGATGGGCGACGTCGGCATGACGATGACCCAGACCTCCGCGGTGATCGGCACCGCCCAGTACTTGTCCCCCGAACAGGCCAAGGGCGAGACCGTCGACGCGCGCTCGGACCTGTACTCGACCGGCTGTCTGCTCTACGAACTGCTCACCGGCCGGCCGCCGTTCATCGGCGACTCCCCCGTCGCGGTGGCCTACCAGCATGTGCGCGAGTCACCGCAAGCGCCGTCGTACTACGACCCGGAGGTTCCGGCGGTCGCCGACGCGATCGTGCTCAAGGCGCTGGGCAAGCACCCGGACGAGCGCTACCAGTCCGCCGACGAGATGCGCGCCGACCTCGAACGGGCGCTGGACGGCCGGCCGATCGCGGCGGGCCCGGTGGCCGCGTACGGCGGCAACAACACGCCGACCCAGGTCGTGCCGAACTACGGCGGGGGATACGGCAACACCAGCCAGAGCACCGTGGGCCAGGCCACCCCGCCGACCCGCTACCAGCCGTCCTACCAGTCCCCCGCCTACGGCAACGACCCGGACGTCGACCCGGTGCCGCGCCAGCGCCGGGTAGATGAGTCCAGCCGCAACAAGAAGTCCAACGACAAGACGGCGTTCGTGGTCATCGGCGTGATCGGGGTGATCCTGATCGTGTTGGCGGTGATCGTGTACAAGACGGTCTTCAACAGCCCGACCGACACCGGCGTGCAGGTGCCCAACATCGTCAACTTGACCGTTCAGGACGCGACCTCCCAGTTGCAGAACGTGGGCCTGAAGCTCGGGGCGGTCGACTGCGGTGGCGCCACCTCCACCAGCAAGACGGTCAACGCCGGTTCGATCATCAGCCAGAGCCCGGCCCAGAACGCGACCGCCCAATCCGGTTCCGCGGTGAGTTACTGCCTGTCCACCGGCTACCCGACCGCGACGCTGTTCAGCTCGATCACTCCGGGCCAGACGTACCAGACGGTGTCCACCACGCTGACCAACGCCCAGTTCACCAGCGTCACGGAGAAGCAGGTCACCAACAAGGCCGCGGTCGGAACCGTGCTCGACGTGCAGAACTCCGCAAACCAGTCCGAGCTCGGGCAGACCATCCCGCTCAACACCCCGCTGCTGGTCGTGGTCTCCTCCGGGCCGGGAACGGTGACGGTCCCCTCGGTGGTCAACCAGAACTGCACCTCGGCGCTGAACTCGATCTCCGGCGACAACCTGGTCGGCTCGCAGACCTTCGCCAACAGCAACTCCGTGCCGAACGGGTCGGTGATCAGCACCAGCCCGAGCGGCGGCAGCACGGTCGGGATCGGCTCGACGGTGACCGTCACCTGTTCCTCGGGTCCGAGCCAGGTCGCCCCGACGACCGCGCCGGCAACCACAACCCCGGCGACGCCGAACCAGTAGCAGGACGCAGCCCGCGCCCGCCGATTCGCAGGAGTCGGCGGGCGCGGGCTTTTGCGTGCTCGGGCTGCTTCGGCTGTGTCGAACGACTACCAGGACGCGAGAACCACCGGCGCCAGGCCCTCGCTACGGCCGACCGCCTCGGCGTCGCCGCAGGCGGCGAGCCAGTTGGCGAGCATCCGGTGGCCGAACTCGGTGAGCACCGACTCGGGGTGGAACTGCACGGCCTCGATCGGGACCGAGGTGTGCCGGATTCCCATGATCACGCCGGTCCCGGTTTGCGCGGTGACGGTCAGCTCGGCCGGCACCGAGTCCGGCTCGATCGCCAGCGAGTGGTACCGCGTCGCGGTGAACGGGCTGGTCACCCCGGCGAAGACGCCGAGTCCGTCGTGGGTGACCGGGCTGGTCTTGCCGTGCAGGAGCTCCGGCGCGCGGTCGACCACCGCGCCGAATGCGACCGCGATCGACTGCAGGCCGAGGCACACGCCGAACAGCGGAGTGCCGGTCCGCGCGCAGTGCCGGACCATCTCCACACAGACCCCGGCCTCCTCGGGCGTGCCCGGACCGGGGGAGAGCAGCACCCCGTCGAATCCGGCCGAGTCCTCGACCGTCACCTCGTCGTTGCGGCGCACCTCGCACTCGGCACCGAGCTGGTAGAGGTACTGGACGATGTTGAAGACGAAGGAGTCATAGTTATCCACAACCAGGATTCGCGCCATGGCGCCAAGCCTAGCCGCACCGTCCAGCCCGGACCCTGGCCGGGAGCTCAGGTCGAGACCGACCCGCTGCCGGAGAACGGCACGTAGGGTTCGACCGCGGGGAAGACGTACTGGAAAAGTGCGAACACCACCAGTGTGAAGATCACCATCGTCCAGAGGACCTTGACCCACACCGCTCCGGGCAGGTGGTGCCACATCCATGCGTACACTCCGCATACCTCCTCTTGTGCGACTGCGCTGGGCCGTCGGAGTGGAACCGGCCTACGCTGGCCGGCCGTGCTCCCATTCTCTGGCAGCGGCCCGGCGAAAAGCCGCAAACCGGCCCGGGTGTCAGTCTTTCGTGGCTCGGCCGAGCGAGTGTTCGCAGGTCCGGCCATCGGACGATCGGTGATCCGGCCATCCGGACACCGCTGCGAGCTGCGCGGACCCGACCGGCCGAGGGCGCACGGAGCGCGCGGGCGAACGGGCAGATTGCGCGCACTCAGTGTTTTCTTAGTGCAGATTTACGTATATCCGGCTGCTGCGCTGTTGCTCGCCACGTAACACAGCTACGCTATGTGTGCCCCACAGCCGTTAGTGAGCCAGTGACCAGGAGAGTTCCGTGCCGAAGTCCAAGACCCGGGACAAGGTGGCCTACACCCCACCCGCGCAGAAAGTCCAGAAGATCAAAGTCGAGTCCTCGACGTGGACGCCCCGCTTCATGGTGGCCTGCTTCGTGATCGGCCTGGCCTGGATGGTCGCGTACTACTTCCGCATTCCGTGGACGGCTTCGCTCAGTGGTTGGAACGTGCTGATCGGCTTCGGTTTCATGGCGGTCGGCTTCGGCATCTCCACCCGCTGGAAGTAGTGGCCGTTCAGACCGGGTGCGACGGGGTTATCCCCACCCCGTCCACCACTTTTCCACAAGTTATCCACAGTGTGGAAAAGTTCATGTGTTTTGTGGATAACTCGTGCTGGCGGGCTGCGCCGCGGGCACCGAGTGCACCGCGGTGGCCCCGACTCCGCTGTTCATCTGCAGATTGCTCGAATGGATGAGCACGATCACCGCGGACAGCATCAGCAGCGCCGCGCCGGCGATGGTCGGCAGGTAGTTCTGCGGCCGGCTGAACCAGCGGGTCACTCCCCGGCGCCGCGGTGCGTAGGCCACCGCCGCGCCGAGTACCACTCCGGCGACCAGGCCGCCGAGGTGCGCGTGCCAGTCGACGTTGGGGATCCCGAAGGCGATCGCCGCGTTGATCATGAAGGTGACGATGATCGGCTGCATGTCCAGCTTCTCCCGGAACGCGAACACGGTGAGAACCCCGAGCATCCCGAAGATCGCGCCGGACGCGCCGAGCGAGGAGTCGTTCCAGGCCAGGAACGCGTAGGAGACCGCCGAGCCGACGAGCCCGCAGGTGAGGTAGACCAGCACATATCTGGTCCGGCCAAGCCGGGCCTCCACCGGAACCCCGATCCACCAGAGCGAGAGCATGTTCGTGCCCAGGTGTAGAAGGTTCTCATGCACGAACATACAGGTGAACAGTCGGTACCACTCGCCGATGCCGTAAGCGACCCCGATGTCGGTGCTCGACGGCAGCGCGGCGACCGACGGCTCCATCGCGAGCAGGTTCAGCCGGTAGGTGAACGAATCCCCGATCAGGCTCTGCAACCCGAATATCACGATGCAGACACCGATGACGGCCATCGTCGCGACGCCCTGCCGGCCCCGCTGCTTGCCGCCGGCCACGGTCAGCACCGGCGCGACGTCCCGGCTCGGTCCCCGCACGCATTCGGGGCAGTGGAACCCGACCGCAGCCGTGAGCAGGCAGTCCGCGCAGATCGAGCGGTTGCACCGGTTGCAGCGCAGGTAGGTCTCCCGCTGGGGGTGTCGGTAGCACATCGGCGCTCCGGCCGCCGCGGCCGGAGCGGAGTCCATGGCTGGCTGCTCGTCAGGCGTCGTGGTCACTGCCAATTCCCGGGGGCGTAGGAGACGGACGGACACATCGGTCGGTGCGGAGGGGAACTGCGGAAGCGGGTAGAGCGCCGGGAGCCAGCCGGCACGCGGCCGGCCGGCTCCCGGGACGGGGCTCAGCCCTGGACGCGCTCGATCGTGACCGAGTTGATCACCACGTCGTTCAGCGGACGGTCCTGGCCGTTGGTCGGCAGCTGGGCGATCGTGTCGATCACCTTCTGGCCGGCCGCGTCCTCCACCTCGCCGAAGATGGTGTGCTTGCCGTTCAGGTGGCCGGGGGTGCCCACGGTCAGGAAGAACTGCGAGCCGTTGGTACCCCGGCCGCCGCGGCTGCCGGCGTTGGCCATGGCCAGCAGGTACGGCTTGGTGAAGCGCAGCTCCGGGTGGATCTCGTCGTCGAACTGGTAGCCCGGGCCGCCGAAGCCCTGGCCCAGCGGGTCCCCGCCCTGGATCATGAATCCGGAGATGACCCGGTGGAAGATGGTGCCGTCGTACAGCTTCTCGTTGCTCGGCATGTTGGTACGCGGGTCGGTCCACTCGCGGGTACCCTCGGCGAGCTCGATGAAATTACGCACCGTCTTGGGCGCGTGGTTCGGGAACAGGCGAACCCTGATGTCCCCGTGATTCGTGCTCAGCACCGCGTACGTCTCTTCGGCCATGGTGGCCCCTCACTTCCGATCGCCGACTGTGGTTGTCCGTCACCGCCCGTCGGGCGGCGGGCCGACTGCCGCCCCGGTCCGGCGGACGGATGCCCGGCCCAGGCCGACGGGCCGCGCAGACCCGGTAACATCCTCCCACGCCCGGCCCGGCGGCGCGGCCATCGGGCGCGGGTCCCGGGGTGTCCGCAGGTGTCGGCGGCCGTCCGGCCGTTCCTCATACAAATGGCGGACTAAGAGCATAGCTCTGAAGAATGGGGGAACACGGTTCAAAGTCATCTCTACGAAGGGCCAGTTCATGACCGCGCATAATGCAAAATCAACGCATCCCCATGTGTCGGACGCCCTCGCGACGGCACAGCCGTGGGTCCGGGACCACTACGCCGCGCTGCGCGCAGAGGCCGGGCCGCGCCTCGAACACGCCAGGTCGACGGTCGTACCGGTCCTGACGGAGACCACGACCAGGGTGCGCGACGACTACCTGCCGGCCGCCGCCCACCGGGTCCGCGACGACTATCTGCCCGCCGCGGCCCACGCCACCTCGCAGCTGGCCGCCGAGGCCGCCCGGCGCAGCGCCCCCTACCGGGCCGAGCTGGCCAGCCGCAGCATGGCCGCCCTGGCCGCCGCCCGCGGCGAGGTCACCGCGGACGACGTGGCCAAGCTGCAGCGCCGCGGCCGCGGCCGCAAGGCGAAGATCGTCGGCGTGGCCGCGCTGATCGGCGCGGTCACCGGCGCCGGGATCGTGTTCTGGCAGCGTTCGCACCAGAAGCAGTGGGACCAGGACGACCTGGTCGAGACGGTCCTGGACGACTCGCGCCCCGCGGGCCGGGCCGCCGCCGACGCCCCCGCGGACACCACCGGTTTGAACTCCGACGGCACCGCGACCGGCACCGCCCGCTCCACCCGCGGCTCGAACGACAACGGCCACTGAGCGAATAGCGAATCCGGGCCGAATTCCCGGCCCGGATCCGCGTCCTTTTCGCACCGGTTTCCCCGCGTTGCGGGTAACCCACGGGCTAACCGTAGGTGCGCTGGAACGCTGCACGCCGGACAGTTAGACTGCCCGATCTAACAGCGGACCGGTTCCGAAAGGACAGATCATGGCAGGCAAGTTCGAGGTCTACAAGGACGTCCAGGGCAAGCACCGTTTCCGGCTCAAGGCCGGCAACGGCCAGATCATCGCCGTGGGCGAGGCGTACGAGTCCATGGCCGCGTGTCTGAAAGGCATAGAGTCGATCCGGACGAATGCCGCCTCTGCCACGCTCGTGGACCTGACCAGCGGCGCACCCGCCGCGAAGGCCGGCGCGAAGGCGGCCGCCCCGGCCAAGGCGAAGGTCACCGAGTCCTAGCCCTGGTTCGCGTTCCACCCTGGTATCAGCCCAGGCCTGATCGTCCCGGGTATAAGTCCTCGGCGCCATCACCACCCGGTCCCAAAGAGCCCGCCCTCACTGCCGAGGGCGGGCTCTGCTGTTGCCAGAGCGCTGCTGTTGCTGAGCTCTGCTGCTACCGCGGCGCCTGATCGCTGTCGAACTGGAAATTCGGGCCGGAACGGTGAACGGCAGGTCCGGGTTCATCGTCAGCAGCTGGTCGTTGAATCTCTGCTGGTCGCCGTTCGGCAGGGCCGGGATACCCGAGGCAGCCCGAGTGGACGGCTGGCCGGACGATGGCCGCGACTGCTTTAGCCCTTCCACTCGTTCTGGCGCAAAGTGTGCAGCGAACAGGGCAGCTTGACCGCCTTGCGAATGCCCCACGATGCAGTAGAAGGCCAGCCGGTTCCCCGCAGCTCCAACCCGCTGCCCCTGGCCCCAACCGCTTTCCCGCGCCAGCACGCTGTTCACGCCGACCGCGCCTGGCCACCTATCCGCTCGGCTGCCTGGCTCCCGGCCTGGCTCAATCCCCACTTCGCGTTGCCACTAGTACTGCCTACTCCTGCGTGAGCGGCAGAGCCGCAGCAAACTCACGTCCAGCAGCCTTGGACGCCGCCGGGAAGAGCACCCTGATCCCACGCTCCTGGTTGGCGACCGAAAGCTGAGTCACCACCGCCAGCCCGAACTGCGCCTTCTTGAGCCCGGAGATCGTGACAACGCTCCGGGACAAGGTCGCCATGTGCTTGCCAGGGCCGCCGGTCGACGTCGAGTCGAAGAAGAGGATCCGCCGGTCGGTCAGAACGGTGTACATCGGCCGCGGCCGCACATTCACCGTCAGCAACCCACCGCTGGCTATCCCAGCCACGGCGGCGGTAAGCATCTTCTTCTTCATCGACACAGACCCGACGGTGGCAAGGGTGCTGATCTGCACCTGCTCACCAGCCTCCAGCAGAGGCGCCACACCTTCAAGAAGCTTCGCTCGCCGTCTCGCGTTCATTGCATTCCCATCTGATGGTCTATCGATTTGCGCAAGCCAACCAGCATGCTCGCGCATCATAGTCCGATCCGACCATCCGATGGGAAGTCCGCAGGCAAGATGCATCCACACATTGCCACATACCCTCACATCCCGACTAGAGGCACATCCACTTCTCAAAGGGCTTACCTCGAATGTCCCACATGCCCGGCATCACGCCGACTGCTGAACTTCCGACTCAGCACCAGGCCAGCGCCCCTTCGATTGGAAATACTCCTCCGCAAGGGGAGCCTCGGTGAATTCGAGGAGTCCGCCGACCTTCTGCTCCAGCATGGCGCGTACCTCGACTGGGCTGGCGAAGAAAAACTCTCGCCGCTCGTTGACGGCATTCACACGGCGATGGGCGAACGCCTTGTGGAGTTGGCTCTCGAGCGCGATCGCGTCTTCGGAGAAGAACAGGGCATGTACGTCGTACCGAAACGGCACGGAGGCGTCCCCTAGTTCCCGGACGCGGTCCATCGGCTCCAGGCGTCTGGTCATACCGATCTTCACAACATCTGGCCCGAATGCGCCGATGTTGGAAATGACGTAGACATACCCGGCTCGGATGTTCGCGATGCGATAGTCGTTGGCGGCGATGGCTTGATCGATGTCGGCCAAGCGGCCTGCAAGCTCGTGTACCGCAGTCTCATCGCCCTTGGCCCGCAGTAACTCCAGCACAGTCAAGTAGTGACTGCGTTCCTTGTCCAGGCGTGCCTTCTCAGCAGCGAGTTCAGCTTCGGCGCGGCGTTGCTCGCGAATGAGCTCGCGCTCTCCGCGCGCCTTCTCACGTTCTTCCTGGACCTTTATCTGGAAATCAGCGGTCAGTTCCAATTCGCCTACCCGCAGTGCGTGGTAGTCGGGGCTTATCCGCATCTCCATAGTGGCGCCAAGCTTCTCGATCGCCGTCACAGCGGACTCAAGGCGCTTCTTGGCCGTGTGCACGTTGCCGGACCGAAGCGAACGAACACAGTTGTCAGCCTCGGCGTTGTAGGCGCGAAGCATCAGCTTCGACAGGTCGCCGACCAATTTGCGGCCTTTCGCGAGAGAACCGCCGAACGTGAACAGCTCAGCGGCCAGGATCGCTTGCCCGGACTTGACTGCCACATCGATTTGACTCTCCAGGTCACGCAGACGTTCTCTATAAGCTGCCGCGTCTTCTAGCGGATGGTGATAGCGATAGATGCCTACATCCTGAAGGACACGCTGATCAGATAGTTCGACCACCTCGGCAGCCGCGCCATGGCCTTGGGCCGCAACCAGAGCAGTTTCGAGGGACGCAATCCGCGCCAGCAAAATCTCTGTCGCAGCCGGAACTGCCGATGCCGGCACAGTGGCATCAGCCGACTGTGCCTCACCTGTAATCCCGGGCGAGTGCATCGCCACACCACTTGGGAGCGCCGTGTCCCCGCTGTCATGGACGAAGAGCTCCCAGCCCGGAGGCGGAGTGGGCCACGAGGCGTCCGGGGTCCACCCGGTTGGCGGCATCCAGCCTGTTGGCGGGGTCGGCCATCCCGGTGGTGGATTGAATCGCACAGTCACACGCCCCGTGATGGACGGACACCAAGCGATGCGTCTGCGGACGTCAGGTCGGACGGCGACTTCGAAAGTGCGGCCCCGAGGTGCTCAAGTGTCGCTTTCGGGACCACATTGGACAGATCGAAATTATTAAATGTCTCTCGCTCAGCAGCAACTATCACGAGTGGGATCGCGTCTGGAAGGCCTGTTGCCGCCACGACTGTCTCCACGCTGACGGTCAAAGCGATCGAGTGGATCTTACCCGCCCTGTCGGCTTCGAAGACCTCGTGCAAACTCCGGACAGCGACCTGCCACACGGCACTCGCGTACCGTGCCTTCTGCTCACGCACCGGCAGAGCAACAGACGTCATCTCGTCCCGCGCCTTGACGTACTTGTATTCCTTGGCAACTGGCACCTTGGACGGCTCCGGCACTGTCACGGCCAGGGTCAACTCGCGTCCTTGAAGTGCAAACGCGTGGTCGTGTTCGACCGAGAAGACCTCGGGATAGACAGAGTTGGCGAGCACAATTCCCACATACTCGTTGATCGCCGATTCCACATCGAAGGCCAGCCCATTGATCAAGCTGTCAAGCTCGGCGTTGCGGGCCCTCGCCTCAGCTTCCCTGGTTTCACACTCGGCTCGATACTTGGCCTCCGCTTCAGCCAGCTTGCGTTTGCGGGACGACTCCAGTTCGTCACGGTAGGCGAGGCTGCGTTGGTAGGTACTGCGAGACTCTTGGTCAACACGCGACCACTCCGCATATGCCGCCTCAAACGCCGCTCTCGCATCGACGACGATCTTCTCGTGGCGTTTCTTCCCGCCAAACGCAGCCCCCAGCCCAGCCGGTGGCACCGGTTCTTGCCACACAGGCGGGTAGAACTGCTGCGGAACAGGCACAGCCTGTGTCTCAACTGCTAACGTGCCAGGTTCAAACGGCGGATGGTCGACCGTCGTCATCTTCAGTGCTGCCAAGTCGACGTAGTCATCCACTTCAAGCGTCGAGGCCAAAAGGCCGTCGATATCTTCGTACTGGGATGCGAGGTTCGCATTCAACTCCTCCACCTCAGCGAGGCGCATCTCGAGATGGAGACGTGCAGCTTCCTTCTCTGCGGCCTTCAATTCTGCGGCCGACGCCTTCGCGACAGCAGTCTGCGCCCGCTCATAAGCACGCATCGCTTGCAGGGCATCGCGCTGTGCGGCCGCACGCGCCCGTTGAACTGCCGCTTCCTGCTGCCGGCGGCGCTTTTCAGCCTGCTGCGACTGATATTGCAGTTCCGCGAAGAAACCGCGTCGTTTTGCCACTACAACCCCCAAATGCCTGCACTGGAGCCCGACCCGAGTTAGCTTACTTGAATGCTGTGAGCCTCATCACCTTTTCGAGCATGCTGTAGCGGAACTTCCGCTGCGGACGTGGTACTGCTAGGGACATGTCGATCGATTCCTTACAGCTCTCTACGAGCAGGGCTACATCGCCGTTGCCCCGGACGGAAGCTTCCTGGTTAGCCCGCACGTTGCCGACCTACCAGATGTTGACACCTACATCAGCGGCAGACTGGCAGAGCGCACTGTCACCTGTTGGACCGAGACTAGTAGCCCCTACTTCCACTGGCATCGCACGCACACGTTCAAAGACGGCCCCCCAGCTTGAGCCAAATGGCCAAGTTGCCTACAGACGCAAGAGGCCGCATTGCCAACGAGGACAATGCGGCCATACCCTTGCGGACCGGTATGAAGTGGAGCCAGGGGGACTCGAACCCCCAACCCCTGCCTTGCAAAGGCAGTGCTCTGCCAGTTGAGCTATGGCCCCGGGAAACGGCCGCAAGTATTTGCGGCCGACTTCGGGTACGCGGCGGGTACTAGCCCTTCGCGGGGACCGGGACCGGGTCGGTCACTTCGGTCCACAGGTCCTTCTCGGCCTTGTCCTTCTTGTCCTGGACCTGCCGGTAAACCAAGAAGCCACCGACGGTTACTGCGCCGAGCAAAAGCAGTTTCTTCACCACAACCACCGGTCCTCTTGAACTTGGCTTCGGATGCGCGCACCCCCAGAGGCAGCGCCTGCAAATGAGACTACCAGGTGAACCAGCCCCTGTGCCCGACCATTGCCGCACTGTCGACGAACCACAACACTGTTACCACAATCGCATCAATAAGCCCCGGGACCGCACCCATTTTCCCCCGCTGCCACATCCCCGCACCCAAGTGACATTGAGACGAAAATGCTCTTTTCATAGCCAGGCGGCATGCGACCACCGCTGAATACCGAATTTCACACCACCCACTCCTCCCACCAACCGCAGGCGGCCGAGAACACCCTCTCCGGCCGGGGCCGACGCCGGGGGTCCAGGGGGCGAAGCCCCATGGCGCGGGGGTGTGGGGGTCGTACCCCCACAAGACACAACGAGGCCGACCCTGCGAGTGCGCCGTGAAGCGAGCACGAGCAGGGCCGGCCAGAGGATCCCGTGGGCCTAAGTGGACTTGAACCACTGACCTCTTCCTTATCAGGGAAGCGCTCTAACCAACTGAGCTATAGGCCCGGGAGCGCCCATTCTGCCTGTCAGCAGCGGGCGCTAGAGAAGATTACCTCATCGCTGCCCTTGTCCCCAAACCGATTCGGTCACTGGTCCTCGGCGAGGGTGACTTCGAAGCCGCCGACGAAGCCGGAGGCCAGGTTGTAGAGGTAGGCGCCCAGGGTCGACAGGGCTGTGATGAGCACGATGTCGACGAGGGAGATGATGATGACGAACATCTCCACGTGGCTGAACGACGCGAACGAGGTGACGCTGAAGGCGGTGCCGGTCGAGCCGGTGCCGCTGCTGGTGAGGTCGCCGATGGTCTTGTTCAGGGAGCTGAACACGCCGAGCGACTGCAGCACCTTCCAGATCACGGCGGTCGCGACCATGGTCACGATGCCCATGGCGATGGACAGCACGAACGAGACCTTCATCACGGACCACGGGTCGACCCGGGCCACCCGCAGTCGGGCCTTGCGCACCCTGACCTGTGGTCCGACCTGCGGCGGGCGGGGCGGGCGGGCCTCGCGCGGGGGGCGGGCGGTCTTGACCGGGCGGGCGGAGGAGACCGTGTCCGAGACCATCGAGCCGAGCCGGGCGAAGGACTTGGCGGCGACCTTGGCCGCGGCCTGGGGGCCCTGGGGCCCTTGGGCACCCTGCGGCGCCGGGGCGCCGGGACCGGCCGGGCCACCCTGGCCGGCGCCGTACAGGCCGCCCTGGGGGCCGCTCTGCGGGCCCTCGGAGGCGGTGGGCGAGGAGGTGGTCACGCCGCCGGAGCTCTGTCCCAGAGACATGGTCGCGTCAGCCGGCCGGGTGTCGACCGACGAGGGCCCATAACTGCGGGTCTCGCCGGTGCCCCCGGCGGGCTGGCTGGAACTCTCACTCACGTTCGTCGCCCCCTGCCGTGCACTGTGGAGCTCGGTGGCCGGCCGGAGGAGGGTACTGGTCCGGGCCGGTCGACAAGCCGTTGGTTGTCATCTCGAATCTACTACGCTTCCTCGGTCGGCAGCGGTTCCGTGTCGGCCTCGGCCGGCTCGGGCTGCGGCGGTGTCGGGTATCCTTCCGCACTCTGCTCCCCGGTAACCGGTTCGCCGTCGGACTCGACCCCTTCGGCCGTGTCGGGGTCGGCCAGGTCGGCGTCGTCCGCCTCAGCCTCGGCCTCGGGGTTCCGGGCGATGCCGACCACGGAATCCTTCCTGCCCACGTTGATGAGCTGGACGCCCATCGTGTCCCGACCGGTTTCCCGGACCCCGCTGACCTGCGTGCGGATGACTCCGCCGGCGGCGGTGATGGCGAGCACCTCGTCGCCCTCCTCGACGATCAGGGCGCCGATCAGGGTGCCCCGGTCGTCCACGGTCTTGGCCGCGATCACACCGAGTCCGCCGCGGCCGCGGATCGGGTATCGCTCGACCGAGGTGCGCTTGCCGTAGCCCTTGTTCGTCACCGTGAAGACGAAGGTGCCCTCCTTGACCTTGCTCATCGACAGCAACTCGTCGTCCTCGCGGAAGCGCATGCCGATCACGCCCGAGGTGGCCCGGCCGGTCTGGCGCAGGGACTCGTCCGAGGCGGTGAACCGGATGGCCTGGGCCTGCTTGCTGACCAGGAGCAGGTCGTCCTCGGCGGAGACCAGCTCGGCCGCGATCAGTTCGTCGTCCTCGCGCAGGTTGATCGCGATCACGCCGCCGGAGCGGGTCGAGTCGTAGTCGGCCAGGGCGCTCTTCTTGACCAGGCCGTTCTTGGTGGCCAGGACCAGGTAGGGGGCCACCTCGTAGTCGCGCAGGTCCAGGACCTGGGCGATCGACTCGTCCGGCTGGAAGGCGAGCAGGTTGGCCACGTGCTGGCCGCGGGCGTCGCGGCCGGCGTCCGGCAGTTCGTAGGCCTTGGCCCGGTAGACCCGGCCCTTGTTGGTGAAGAACAGGATCCAGTGGTGGGTCGTGGTGGTGAAGAAGTGGTCGACGATGTCGTCCTGCTTCAGCGCCGCGCCGCGCACGCCTTTGCCGCCGCGCTTCTGCGAGCGGTAGTGCTCGGTCTTGGTCCGTTTGACGTAACCACCGCGGGTGATCGTCACCACGATATCCTCTTCGGGGATCAGGTCCTCGATGGATAGGTCCCCGTCGAACGGGATGAGCTCGCTGCGCCGGGCGTCGCCGTACTTGTCGGTGATCGACTGGAGCTCCTCGGAGACGATCCGGCGCTGGCGCTCCGGGGAGGCCAGGATCGCCCGGTACTCGGCGATCTTGGCCATCAGCTCCTCGTGCTCGTCGATGATCCGCTGGCGCTCCAGGGCGGCCAGCCGGCGCAGTTGCATCTCCAGGATGGCGTTGGCCTGGATCTCGTCGATCTCGAACCGGCCGATCAGGCCGGCCCGGGCCTGGTCGGTGGTGTCGCTCGCCCGGATCAGTGCGATGACCTCGTCGATGTTGTCCAGCGCCCTGAGCAGGCCGAGCAGGATGTGGTCGCGCTCCTGGGCCTTGCGCAGGCGGAACTTGGTCCGGCGGACGATGACGTCGATCTGGTGCTCGACCCAGTACCGGATGAAGGCGTCCAGGGACAGGGTGCGCGGCACGCCGTCGACCATGGCCAGCATGTTGGCGCCGAAGCTGTCCTGCAGCGGAGTGTGCTTGTACAGGTTGTTCAGCACGACCTTGGCCACGGCGTCGCGCTTGAGCACGACCACCAGGCGCTGGCCGGTCCGGGAGGAGGACTCGTCGCGCACGTCCGCGATGCCCTGGATCCGGCCGTCCTTGACCAGGTCGGCGATCTTGGAGGCGAGGTTGTCCGGGTTGACCTGGTAGGGCAGCTCGGTGACGACCAGGCAGTTGCGGCCGTTGATCTCCTCGACCAGGACCACGGCGCGCATGATGATCGAGCCGCGCCCGGTCCGGTAGGCGTCCTCGATGCCGCGGCGGCCGACGATCTTCGCGCCGGTCGGGAAGTCCGGGCCCTTGATCCGCTCCATCAGCGCTTCGAGTAGCTCGGACTGAGTGGCCTCGGGGTTCTGCAGGTACCACTGCACGCCGTCGTTGACTTCGCGCAGGTTGTGCATGGGGATGTTCGTGGCCATGCCGACCGCGATGCCGGAGGCGCCGTTGACCAGCAGGTTGGGGAAGCGGCTGGGCAGGATGACCGGCTCCTGGGAGCGGCCGTCGTAGTTCGGGTTGAAGTCGACGGTGTCCTCGTCGATCTCGCGCAGCAGCTCCATCGCCAGCGGGGTGAGCTTGCACTCGGTGTACCGCATGGCGGCCGCGGGGTCGTTGCCCGGGGAGCCGAAGTTGCCGTTGCCGTCCACCAGCGGCATCCGCATCGACCACGGCTGGGCCAGCCGGACCAGGGTGTCGTAGATCGCGGTGTCGCCGTGCGGGTGGTAGACACCCATGACCTCGCCGACGACGCGGGCGCACTTGAAGTAGCCGCGGTCCGGGCGGTAGCCGCCGTCGTACATCGCGTACAGGACGCGGCGGTGCACCGGCTTCAGGCCGTCGCGCACCTCCGGCAGGGCGCGGCCGACGATGACCGCCATCGAGTAGTCCAGGTACGACCGCTGCATCTCGGTGAGCAGGTCGACCATCTCGATCCGGTCGTTCTGCACTTCCGCGACGGCGGTCGGGGCCCCGCCCAGGGGACCGGCCGGCTCGCCGTCCGCAGCGGGCGTGCCGGGGGTGTTCTCGTCAACCATGGGAAGCTTCGGTCCTTATCAGATATCGAGGAAGCGGACGTCTTTGGCGTTGCGCTGGATGAAGTTGCGGCGCGCCTCGACGTCCTCGCCCATCAGGGTGGAGAACATCTCGTCGGCCAGCGCGGCGTCGTCCAGGGTGATCTGGCGCAGGATCCGCAGGTCCCGGTCCATGGTGGTGATCCGCAGTTCCTCGGCGTTCATCTCGCCCAGACCCTTGAACCGCTGGACCGTGTCGTCCTTCATCCGCCGTCCGGCCGCGATGCCGGCGCTGGTCAGGGCGTCGCGCTCGCGGTCCGAGTAGGCGTAGGAGAAGTCGCTGTTGCTCCACTTGACCTTGTACAGCGGCGGCGCGGCCAGGAAGATGTGCCCGGCCTCGACCAGCGGGCGCATGAACCGGAACAGCAGGGTCAGCAGCAGGGTGGTGATGTGCTGGCCGTCGACGTCGGCGTCGGCCATCAGCACGACCTTGTGATAGCGCAGCCGGGTGATGTCGAAGTCGTCGTGCACGCCGGTGCCCAGCGCGGAGATCAGCGCCTGGACCTCGTTGTTCTGCAGCACCCGGTCGATCCGGGCCTTCTCCACGTTCAGGATCTTGCCCCGGATCGGCAGGATCGCCTGCACCCGCGGGTCCCGGCCGGACTTGGCCGAGCCGCCGGCGCTGTCGCCCTCGACCACGAAGATCTCGCACTCGGCCGGGTTGGTGGACTGGCAGTCGGCCAGCTTGCCGGGCAGGGACATCGACTCCAGCAGGCCCTTGCGCCGGGTCAGCTCGCGGGCCTTGCGGGCGGCCAGCCGGGCGGTGGCGGCCTGCAGCGACTTGCGGATGATGTCCTTGGCCTCGTTCGGGTTGCGGTCGAACCAGTCCGCGATCTGCTCGTACGTGATCTTCTGGACGAAGGTGCGCGCCTCGGTGTTGCCCAGCTTCGCCTTGGTCTGGCCCTCGAACTGCGGCTCGCCGAGCTTGACCGAGATGATGGCGGTCAGGCCCTCCCGGATATCCTCGCCGGCCAGGTTGTCGTCCTTCTCCTTGAGGATCTTCTGTTCCTTCGCGTAACGGTTGACCACGCTGGTCAACGCGGTACGGAAGCCCTCCTCGTGGGTGCCGCCGTCCGGGGTGTTGATCATGTTGGCGAAGGAGTAGATGCCCTCGGAGTACTGGCTGTTCCACTGCATCGCGATCTCGACCGCGACCCGGCGCTCGGTGTCCTCGGAGCTGAACTCGATCACCTGCGGATGCACCATCTCGCCCTTGGACGCGTTGATGTAGCGCACGAAGTCCGCGATGCCGCCGTCGTAGCGGAAGTGCACCGCGCGGGGCTTGCCCTCGTCGTCCTTGTACTCGGGCCGCTCGTCGACCAGCGAGATGGACAGCCCGCGGTTGAGGAACGCGGTCTCCTGGAACCGGCGGGAGAGGGTCTCGAACGAGTAGGTGGTCGTCTCGAAGATCTCGTCGTCCGCCCAGAAGACGATGACCGTCCCGGTCTCGTCGGTGGGGTCGCCCTTCTGCAGCGGGGCCGTCGGCACGCCGCGCAGGTACTCCTGGGTCCACACCGCGCCTTCCCGGCTCACCGCCACGGTCAACCGGCTGGCGAGCGCGTTGACCACGGACAGGCCCACGCCGTGCAGACCGCCGGAGACCGCGTACCCGCCGCCGCCGAACTTGCCGCCGGCGTGCAGGACGGTGAGCACGACCTCCAGCGCGGGCTTATTCTGGCCGGGCATGATGCCGACCGGGATGCCCCGGCCGTCGTCGTAGACCTGGACCCCGCCGTCGGCGAGCAGTGTGACCTCGATGTTGTCGCAGTAGCCGGCCAGGGCCTCGTCGACCGCATTGTCCGTGATCTCGTAGACCAGGTGGTGCAGGCCGCGCTCGCCGGTCGAGCCGATGTACATGCCGGGGCGCTTGCGCACCGCCTCCAGGCCTTCGAGGACGCTGATCGCGCTCTCGTCATAGGCGACCGAGGGGGCCTGGATGGCACTGGCGTGCCCGGACTGGGTGGACTCGGACACGTCTGGCACGGGCGTAGTGCTCTCTTCGGAAGCCACGGACGCGAAACCCTTTCTCAACGTCGGCAACCCCGAACAGATCGGCAAGCCACTGTCGGAGCCACAAGGCAGGCGGCAGTGGGTCCGGTTGGAGCACTGCGCTCCTGAATCTTCTTCCATCTTAGCGGTTCCGACCGACAGAGAACGTCATATGCGCCGCATTGGCATTACTGAGCTGATCCACCCCTGCTCGGGTGTCCCCCCACTCGACGCGGGGTCGCTGGCGGAATTGCCTGATTCTGGCAAGATCGAAAACTCAGCCGTAGGTGTCCCGCGGGCCGCGGCCGGGCACGGAGAGCCGGCCGTGCCGCCAGCTCGGCGGATTGGGGCCCTGGACGGCCAGCCGGCTGATCGCCTGGCCGCCCTGCTTGCTCGGGACCGCGGCGTTGAGCCTGGTCAGCAGCTGGGTGGACAGGTTGCGCAGCTCGGTCGCCCACGCGGTCGAGTCGGTCTGCACAGTCAGCACGCCCTCGGCGAACGAGACCGGGACGCAGTGTGCGGCGATCCTCGCCCCGACCAGGTCGGCCCAGCCGTGGATCACCCCGCCGACCGCGGCCGGCTCCTCCCAGCCGGACTCGGCCAGCAGCCGGCCCATGGTCGCCTGGAGGGTCTGCGGATCGCGGTCGTCCGGGCCGGATCCGGAGTGCCGGCCGCCGCGGGCGCCGTGGCCGAGCGCGGCGCCGGTGAAGCGGTTGCGGCGGGGGCCGGGCAGGCGGGCCGCAGCCTGTTCGGCCTCGCGCGCGCGCTTGCGGGCCGCGGCGAGCGCGGCTTTGGCCAGGTCGGCTCCGGAGGCCCGGGGCACCGGCCGCTCGTCGGGGCCCGGCGCGGGCTCGGCGGGCGGGCTGAACTGCCCGGACAGGCCGGCCGAAAGCCCCGGGCGGCCGGGGATGTCCGGGAACCGGGGGGTCGCGGGCTCAGTCATCGGTCCGCTCGGCGGTGCCGGCACTGACCCGGTAGCGGGTGGCTTCCAGCTCCTCCGGGACGTCCTGGGCCACGGCCGCGGTGATCAGCACCTGTTCCGCCGCGGTGACGACGGCCAGCAGGTGCCGCCGCCGGGAGCTGTCGAGTTCGGCGAAGACGTCGTCGAGGATCAGCACCGGTTCGATCCCGTCGACCCGCAGCAGTTCGTAGGAGGCCAGTTTCAGCGCGAGCGCGAAGGACCAGGATTCGCCGTGGCTGGCGTGGTACTTGGCCGGGAGCCGGTGGCCGTCGCTGTCGAGCTGGAGCAGCAGGTCGTCGCGGTGCGGGCCGACCAGGGTGACCCCGCGGTCCAGTTCGGCCGGCCGGGCGTCGGCCAGCGCGCCGAGCAGCCAGGCCTCGAGCTCGGCCACGCCGGGACGCGCGCCCTCGCCGGGCGGGACGGGCACGGCCGCGTCGGCCTGGTCGAGATCGATCGGCCCCCCGGACGAACGGCCGCCGGATCGGGTCGGCGCGGCGGACCGGCGGTATTCCAGGTGGGTGGCCCCGTGGCCGGCGATCGTGGCGTAGGCCTTGTCGATCAGGGGGCTCAGGTGGGCCAGCAGGTCGTACCGCGCGGCCAGGAGCTGCGCGCCGGCGTGGGCCAGGTGCGCGTCCCAGGCGTCCAGGGTGGCCAGTTCGGGCGGCTGGCCGGCGGAGCGGGCGGCCCGGCGCGGGATCGCGGCCGTGCGCAGGAGGGCGTTGCGCTGCTTCATCGCCCGGTCGTAGTCGGCCCGGACCGCGGCCATCCGCGGCGCGCGGGCGACCAGGAGTTCGTCCAGGAACCGGCGCCGCTCGCCCGGATCGCCCTTGACCAGGGCCAGGTCCTCGGGGGCGAACAGCACGGTGCGCAGGTAGCCGAGCACGTCGCGGGTGCGCGGCACCGGGGAGCGGTTGAGCCGGGCCCGGTTGGCGCGGCCCGGGTTGAGTTCGAGCTCGATCAGCGCGGTGCGCTCCTCGTGCTGGACCGAGCCGCGGATCACCGCCCGGGCGGCGCCGGCCCGGACCAGCGGGGCCTCCTGGGCGACCCGGTGGCTGGAGTGGTGGGCCAGGAAGCCGACCGCCTCGACGATGTTGGTCTTGCCCTGGCCGTTCGGCCCGATCAGCACGTTGACGCCGGGCTCGAGCCCGAGGTCGAGCTCGGCGTAGGAGCGGAAGTCCGTCAGGGCCAGCCGGTTCAGGCGCATCCGGCCCTCCTGGCAGACGATTCGAACATGGACGAGTGGCGGCGCTCCGGCCCGGTCGGAGCTGGGCCGGATGCCGACCGGCGGGCATACGGCGCTCGCGCGCTGTCCTGCCCGCCGGGTGTGGAAAGACGACCGTACCGCTTTCGACCGCCGGGTGCTCAGCCGGAGAGGCGGATCGGCATGATCAGGTAGCGGTATGCCGGGTCGTGCTCGGCGTCGGCGGCCGGGCGGCCGGTGAGCACAGCCGGCTTGGTCGACGTGGTGTACGACAGCTGGGCGAACGGGGCGTCGATCGCGCCGAGCCCTTCGAGCAGGTAGCCGGGGTTGAAGGCCAGCGAGATGTCGGCCTCGTCGAAGTCGGCGTCCATGGTCTCCGAGGCCTGGGCCTCGTCGCCGGAGCCGGCCTCGAGGGTGACCTCGCCGGTGGAGAAGCTCAGCCGGATCGGGGTGTTGCGCTCGGCCACCAGGGCCACGCGCTTGACCCCCTCGATCAGCGGGGCGGTCTCGATCACCGCGGCGCCGGTGTACTCGGCCGGGAACAGGGCGTTGTACTTGATGAACTCGCCCTCCAGCAGCCGCGTGGTGGTGCGCCGACCGCCGGTCTCGAACCCGATCAGGCCCTGGCCCGCGCTCTTGTCGCTGGCCAGAGCCACGGTGACCCACTCGCCGGAGGTCAGCGACTTGGCGATCTCGTTCAGGGTGCGGGCCGGGACCAGCGCGACGGCCTCGGCGTCGGCCTGCTCCGGCTTCCACTGCAGTTCGCGTACGGCCAGCCGGTAGCGGTCGGTCGCGGCCAGGCGCAGGGTGTCGCCGTTGATCTCGACCCGGACACCGGTCAGGAAGGGGAGGCTGTCGTCCTTGCCCGCGGCCACGGCGACCTGCGCGACGGCGGCGGCGAAGGCCGAGCCGGAGATCGCGCCGCTGGCGACCGGCATGTCCGGCAGCGAGGGGTAGTCGTCCACCGGCATGGTCTGGAGGGTGAACCGGGAACTGCTGCAGACGAGCAGGACCTTCGAGCCGTCGGTGCTGACCTCCACCGGGCGGTTGGGCAGGGCCCGGGCGATCTCGGCCAGCAGCTTGCCGGAGACCAGTGCGCTGCCGTCCTGGTCGACCTGGGCGGCCACGTGCGAGCGCGCGGACACCTCGTAGTCGAATCCGGAAATCGTCAGCTGGTCCTGCTCGGCCCGCAGCAACAGCCCGGCCAGCACCGGGACCGGGGGCCGGGCCGGCAGCGAACGTGCCGTCCATGCCACCGCGTCGGCCAAGACATCACGTTCCACCCGGAACTTCACTCTGTGTCGCCTCCTACTTTGACTGTCTTCGACCATCATGCCGCCTGGCACTGACAGTGGACGCCATTTTGCCAGACTCAACGGCTCGAAACGGGGTACGGCGTCTGTGTACGGGACTCCGTCGCAGTGCACAGGCTTGTGGATAACCGTCGCGCCGATTCGGTGCGCAGGGCGGTGAATCCGGGTCGCGAGGGGGGTTCGCGGCCAGTCGGCGAGTGACTGGCGGAGCAGATGTCCAATCACTGCTTCAGTTTGTCCACAGGAATTCGCGCTGCCGACGCTTTCGCTTCTTTCTGCTCTAACTATCTGTAGTAGTAGTAGTAGGTCCTGTGGATACTGTGGAAAACCATTCTTTTCCCAGTTCACACGGCAAATTTTCATCCACAGGGGGTGGGGATAACCTGGGGATAAAATCTGCCGGCCTGTGCACAGCGAGAGTTTATCCACACGGCTTCCACAGATGGCCTACTGTTGTCCACAGGTTATCCCCAAAATGATCACCAGGGCTGGGGATAACCTGTTCACTCGCAAGGGTGACACCTCCAGTGATTGGACAAGTTATCCACAAAAGTTATCCCCAGCCGTCCACAGGCTGTGGGTAACCCCGGGATTCCACTGGGCCGAAGGGTCGTATGTCGCATATTGGCCCGGAAATAGCGGATGGCTCCTCGAATAGCGACAATAGTCGATATATTCACGCGGCCGCCGAGACGCGCCGAGGTGGGGGGAAGTCGTCATAACTAAAAGAAGCCGCGACCTGGTGTGCGACCGGATGATCCGACGGAAAGAGCCGTTGAACCGCCGAATCACTGGTCTGATGATCTGTCGAGCCGATCTGTCGGCTGTCCGCTCGCCGCCCGGCTCTGAATAGACTTGGGCCAGACCCCCGAGGCTGCAGGTCTCTGATGCTCACCAGATAACGATTACGGCACGAAACCCTGGGAAAACGGGGCAAACCGGGATCGGACTGGATTAGAGCCGCCGAGCACCGCAGACTTTACTGTGGTCGTTTTGGGCAAGCACTTCAGGAGGAACGGGTGGCCGAGATCAAGTCCGACCCCAAGATCGGTATCTTGGTGGTCGCGTACAACGCGGCCGAGACGCTCAGCCGCACGCTCGACCGGATCCCCGAGGACTTCAGGCCCCGCATCAGCGAGATCATCATCGCGGACGACAGCAGCCAGGACGAGACCTTCACGGTCGGCGCGGACTGGGCCCAGTCGCACCCGCGGATCAAGACCACGGTGCAGCGGCGGACCAAGAACCTCGGCTACGGCGGCAACCAGAAGGCCGGGTACAAGCTGGCCATCGAACGCGGCCTGGACATCGTGGTGATGCTGCACGCGGACGGCCAGTACGCTCCCGAGTTCCTGCCGCAGATGGTCGCCCCACTGGTCGAGGGGGAAGCCGACGCGGTCTTCGGCTCCCGGATGATGACCCGGGGCGGCGCGCTCAAGGGCGGCATGCCGCTGTACAAGTTCGTCGGCAACAAGGTCCTGACCACGGTCGAGAACCGGATGTTGGGCACCTCGCTGAGCGAGTTCCACTCCGGGTACCGGGCCTACCGCACCGCGGCGCTGTGCGAGATCCCGTTCGAGTTCAACACGGACAACTTCGACTTCGACACCCAGATCATCGTGCAGTTGGTGGACGCGGGCAAGACGATCGTCGAGGTGCCGATCCCGACCTTCTACGGCGACGAGATCTGCAACGTCGACGGCCTGAAGTACGCCAAGGACGTGATCAAGGACGTCGTCGAGTACAAGTTGGTGAACAAGGGCTTCGGCAGCGCGGACTGGGTGCCCAAGGCGCACGAGCGCTCGTTCCAGGCCGGTGACGGCACCAACCGGGCCGCGCTGCTGTCCATGCTCGACGGCCGCCCGCCGGCCCGGATACTGGACCTGGAGTGCGCTGACGGCACCTTCGCGGAGCAGGCCCGGGCACTGGGGCACGAGGTGGTCGGCGTCGCCTTCGTCGAGATGCCCGGTGTGCGCGGGCGGGTCACCAGGTTCCACCAGGCCGACCTGGAGTACGGGGTGCCGGCCGAAGTCGGCGCCGGCTACGACTACGTGGTGATCGCGGACGTGCTGGAGCAGCTGGCCAAGCCGTCCCGGCTGCTGCGGGACATCTGGGCGGTGCTCAAGCCCGGCGGCCAGGTCCTGCTGTCCGTGCCGAACTTCAACCACTGGTACCCGCGCACCAAGGTCGCGGTCGGCCGGTTCGGTTACGACCGACGGGGGATTCTGGACGAGTCGCACCTGCGCTTCTTCACCCCGCGCACCCTGCGCCGGCTGGTGGTGGAGACCGGGTTCGACATCCTCGAAGAGGCCCAGACCGGGCTGCCGCTGACCGCGATCACGGCCCGGCCGGAGAAGCACCGACTGCTGCGCGCGATCGACGGCAGCCTGGCCAAGGTACGTCCGTCCCTGTTCGCCTACCAGCTGGTCTTCCGGCTGACCCCGCACTACGAGAGCACGGTCGAGGCCGAGATAAGGGCTTCGGCGGCCGGCGCGCCGGCCGACGGCGCCGACTCGTTCCACACCGAGGCCTAGTCCGAGGTTCAATCCTGCCGGCGACGACGAACTGCCCGCGCGTTCTCCCGACAGGGGAGAGGCGCGGGCGGTTCGTCGTAAGGGGGCTTGGCTGCGTGCTTATCCGCGCATCTGCTTGATCCGGTTGGTCAGCTCGGTCACCTGGTTGTAGATGGACCGGCGCTCGGCCATCAGCGACCTGATCTTGCGATCGGCGTGCATGACCGTGGTGTGGTCGCGGCCGCCGAACTGCTGGCCGATCTTGGGCAGGGACAGGTCGGTCAGCTCCCGGCACAGGTACATCGCGATCTGGCGCGCGGTCACCAGGACCCGGCTGCGCGAGGTGCCGCACAGGTCGTCCATCGACAGCCCGAAGTACGCGGCGGTCTGCGCCATGATCAGCCCGGTGGTGATCTCCGGGCCGCCCACGTCCGGGATCAGGTCCCGCAGCACGGCCTCGGCCAACGGCAGGTCGACCGGGGCCCGGTTGAGCGAGGCGAAGGCGGTCACCCGGATGAGGGCGCCCTCCAGCTCGCGGATGTTGGTGGAGATCTTGCTGGCGATGAACTCCAGCACCTCGGGCGGGGCGTTCAGTCCCTCCTGCGCGGCCTTCTTGCGCAGGATCGCGATCCGGGTCTCGAGCTCCGGCGGCTGCACGTCCGTGATCAGGCCCCACTCGAACCGCGAACGCAGCCGGTCCTCCAGCGTGGTCAGCTGCTTGGGCGGGCGGTCGCTGGAGATGACGATCTGCTTGTTCGAGTTGTGCAGCGCGTTGAAGGTGTGGAAGAACTCCTCCTGCGTGCCTTCCTTGTTCTCCAGGAACTGGATGTCGTCGATCATCAGGATGTCGATGTCCCGGTAGCGGCGGCGCAGCAGGTCCTGCCTGCCGTCGCGGATCGCGTTGATGAAGTCGTTGGTGAACTCCTCGGTGCTCACGTACCGCACCTTGGTCCCCGGGTAGAGCGACCGGGTGTAGTGGCCGATCGCGTGCAGCAGGTGGGTCTTGCCCAGACCCGATTCGCCGTAGATGAACAACGGGTTGTAGGCCTTGGCCGGGGCCTCGGCCACCGCCACCGCGGCGGCGTGCGCGAACCGGTTGCTGGACCCGATCACGAAGGTCTCGAACAGGTACTTCGGGTTCAGCCGGCCGGCCTCCCCCTCCTTGCCCGGCCCGCCGGACCCGCCGAGGTTCTCCCCCACCCGGGGCACCGGGCGCGGGGAGTGGCCGGGCGGTTCGTAGTGGCCGAAGTCGTGTTCGGACCGGCTCGGGAAGGGCAGCGTGATGCCCGGCCCGGCGGAGGGGCCGCGGCCGTCCGGTCCGCCCCGGTCCGGGTCGCCGGGCGGCGGGGCGAGCACCCGGACCGGGGAGAACGGCAGCTGGGCGGCGGAGCCCGGGCCGTCGGCGTCCGCGGCCGGGCGCGAGTCCGGGTTGGGCACCACGGTCACCGCGATCCGGATCTGCTGGCCGAGCACCTGGCCCAGCCCCTGGGTGATCAGGTCGCGCAGACGGGTCTCGACCGTGCCCTTCGAATAGTCGTCCTCCACGCTCAGCAGGGCCGTATCGCCCACCAGGGCCATCGGCACGATCATCTTCACAAAGGCGCGATCCTTCGGGCCGACCAGGTCGGCCACCTCGATCTCGTGGCAGAAACGGGCCCACACCGATGCGAAGTCGTTGCTCACACCGTCCCCTGGAATGGAACGGAAAGACTCGTCGGACACAACTATCACTCACCGGGTCGATACGGTCGGATCATCTGCACTTACTCTGCGCTGATCGCGCTCGCCCCGCGGACCCAACCGGCCCGGGCGGCCTCACAAGTTTTCCACAATACCTGTGGAAAACCTTCCGTGGGCACTTTTGATCCCGGCCCGATCCCTCCCCCGCGACCCGCGCGACCTCTGGTTTGACCTGAGCGGGGCCGGGCGCGTACCGTAAGCAGGTCGAGATGTCCATATGAGTTATCCGCCGGCCGGTCCGTCAGACACCTGCGATCCCGCCGAGCAGCCCAGGCTGGCCGGTCCAGACCGCAGCCGGCAGCACTCGCCCGCATCTCGCCACTCGACGTCCGTTCAGTACCCCTGGAGCACCCAGTGACGAAGCGCACCTTCCAGCCGAACAACCGGCGCCGCGCCAAGACCCACGGCTTCCGGCTGCGCATGCGCACTCGGGCCGGCCGCGCCATCCTGTCCTCCCGGCGGGCCAAGGGCCGCCAAGAACTGTCCGCGTAGGCGCACCGATCGGCAGTTCGTGCCGTCGATCCGCGTGATCCGGCATTGAGGAGATCGCCATGCTGCCGACCGCGCAGCGAGTGACGGACAGTGCCGAGTTCGCCGAGGTCATCCGCGGCGGACGGCGTACCGGCCGTTCCCATTTGGTGGTCTACTACGCGGCGCGCCCCGAGCGCGCCGAAGCCCGCGCGGGGAACACCCGGGCGGGCTTTGTCGTGAGCAAGGCCGTCGGCCCGGCAGTGGTGCGCAACCAGGTCAAGCGCCGGCTGCGGCACCTGGTCGCGGCCCGGCTGGCCGAGCTGCCGGCCGGCGCGGTCCTGGTGGTCCGGGCCCTGCCGCCCGCGGCCGGCGCGAGTTCGGCCGACCTCGGCCGCGACCTCGACTCGGCACTGCGCAAGCTGCTGGGACAGGCGCGGCCATGAAGCATGTCCTGATGTTCGCGATCCGCGGCTACCAGCGCCTGGTCTCCCCCTGGCTCGGACCGGTCTGCCGCTACTACCCGAGCTGCTCGCACTACGGCTACGAGGCCGTGTCGGTGCACGGTGCGGCGAAGGGAAGCGTGCTCGCCGCTTGGCGGGTGCTGCGCTGCAACCCCTGGAGCGCGGGCGGGGTCGACCCGGTGCCGCCGCGCGGCCGGTGGCGCGGCGCAGTGGAAGAGGAGTCGGTCTAGATGAGCCGACCGCGGCCGGGCGACCGCATTGCGCTGGTTGACCTGGGCAGAAATTCGCATCAATCATCTAGGGTGGTCGAACTGGTGCTTTCGCGGAGATCCGCCAACGTAGTCGAGGAGCGTAACCGTGTCGTGGTATGACCATCTGCTGAGCCCGCTGATCTGGGTGGTCAGCTGGATCGTGGTCCAGTTCCACAGTCTGTTCAGCCTGGTCTTCCTGGCGGACAGCGGGTGGGCCTGGGGCCTGTCCATCGTCTTCCTGACCATCGTGATCCGGGCCGCCCTGATCCCGGTCTTCGTCAAGCAGATCAAGTCCATGCGGGCGATGCAGGCGATCCAGCCCGAGGTCAAGAAGCTCCAGACCAAGTACAAGGCCGAGCTGGAACGGGCCAAGCTCGACCCGATCAAGAAGCGCGAGGTCCAGCAGCGCCAGCAGCGGGACACCATGGCGCTGTACAAGGAACACGGCACCAACCCCTTCTCCAGCTGTCTGCCGCTGGTGGTGCAGACCCCGTTCTTCGGTGCCCTGTACCGGATGCTCTACCTGGTCGCCGGCGGCACCTCGATCGGCGTCATGACCGCGTCCCTGGTGCAGAGCGCCAACCGGGCGCACATCTTCGGTGCCCCGATCTCGGCCCACTTTCAGACCCCGCAAGCGCAGCTGCAGAAGGTCGGGTCCAGCAGCGGCGACGTGAAGACCGTGATCATCCTGATGACGATCGTCTACGTGGCCACGGCCTTCATCACCCAGCGGCAGATGCTGCTGAAGAACAGCGCGCCGGACAACCCGATGGTCCAGCAGCAGAAGATGATGATGTACGTCATGCCGGTGATGATGGCGATCTTCTGCTTCATCGCCCCGCTCGGTGTGCTGATCTACCTGCTGACGACCAACTTCTGGACCATGGGCCAGCAGTTCTACGTCATTCACAACAGCCCGCTGCCCGGATCCCGGGCGCACGAGGCGCACCTCCAGCGCAAGTCCGAGAAGGAGGCCCGGAAGAACGGCGCGAAGCCGGGTTCGGTGCAGGACATCCTGGCCGCGGGAGTGGGTGCGCGCGAGCAGGCCGCAGTCGAGGACTCGCCGGTCCGGGCGCAGCGCAACCAGCCCACCAGGACGACGAAGAGCCAGCGCAAGAAGTAGCCGGCCCTCGGATCCGCTCGCGGGATCCGAGCACACCCAGACGGAAGGGAGCCCACGGTGAGCGACACCGCCATCGATCCGAACTCGGGAGCCGAGTCGGAGACCGAACTGAACAGGCTGGAGGAGGAGGGCGAGATCGCGGCCGACTACCTCGAGGGTCTGCTCGACATCGCGGACCTCGACGGCGACATCGACATGGACGTGGAGGGCGACCGGGCCGCGGTCTCGATCGTCGGCCCGGGCCTGGAGCGGCTGATCGGCCGGGACGGCGACGTGCTCGAGGCGCTGCAGGAGCTGACCCGGCTAGCGGTCACCCGGGAGACCGGGGACCGGACCCGGCTGATGCTGGACGTCGGCGGTCACCGGGCCGGCCGGCGGGCCGAGCTGATCCGGATCGCGAACGCGGCGGTGGAGCAGGTGCGGGCCAGCGGCGAGGCGATGACCCTGGACGCGATGTCCCCGTTCGAGCGCAAGATGGTGCACGACGCGGTGGCGGCGGCGGGCCTGCGCAGCGAGTCCGAGGGCGAGGAGCCGACCCGGCGGGTCGTCATCCTGGCCGCCTGAACCGGCCGCCCCCGGCCGACCGGCCCCGCCTCGCCACGAGGTGGGGCTTTTTTCATCTTCGTTCCCGACGACCACCCTCCCGGTGGAAAGGTAGAGATCCTCTTGCCCAGTCAGAACCCGGAGCCCTCGGAGCCGGAGGGTGCGACCGTCGCGCCCGAAGCGCCGGCCGCGGCGGTCGACCTGTTCGGCCCGGCCCTGCCCCGGGCCGTGCGGTACGCCGACCTGCTGGCCGGGGCCGGTGTGGAGCGCGGCCTGATCGGGCCGCGGGAAGTGGGCCGTTTGTGGGATCGTCACTTGATCAACTGTGCGGTGGTGGCCGAGCAGATTCCGACCGGCGCTCTGGTGGTGGACGTCGGTTCCGGGGCCGGGTTGCCCGGGATCGTACTCGCCCTCGTACGTGAGGACGTGGAGCTCGCATTGCTGGAACCGGTGCTGCGCCGAACCACCTTCCTCGAAGAGGTGGTGGCCGAGCTCGGTCTGACGAATGTCAGCGTTGTGCGCGGCCGGGCCGAGGACTGGGCCGGACGGATGAATGCGGATGTGGTCACCGCCCGGGCGGTCGCCCCGCTGGAGCGACTGGTCGGCTGGTGCCTGCCGCTGCTGCGGGCGAACGGGCGGATGCTGGCACTGAAGGGGGAGACCGCCGCCGAGGAGCTGGCCGCGATCCGGGACAGCCTGCCGGCGCTGGGCGTCGTGGCGGCGAAAGTCGAAGAGGTCGGCGCCGCGTTCGGCGAGGCGGCGACCCGGGTGGTGCGGATTGATCTGGGCAAGTCCGGACTGCTGAGTCCGCGGAGATCCGGTGCAGCCAAGGGCCGCCGAGAAGCGCCGCGGCGGCAGGTGCGCGGCGAATCCGGGCGTCGCCGATAAGTCGTGGGCTGCCACGCCGGTGTCGATGGCCCCGCGGAAGTCCGTTGTCCTCCATACTGTCCGTGTGAGCAACTATGGTTGTCACTACACCAACCCAACAGAAGCGTGCGACGAAGCAGCGGCACCCCCACGTAGAGCGCTGCCTCCCACCGAGTGGCGCGTTAGTTTCACGTGAAACGTGACGCAAGCTGGTAGAGCGTTCGACCGAAGTCGCGAGGGGACAGGATGGTCTCACCCGAGCCGATGAACACCGCCCCAGACGACGAATTCGGTGACGAGGACACGCCGGGCGATATAGGGTCAGCAAGCGGGACCATCGCAACTCTCACCCGGGGCTGGCGGCTGGACGAGTCCGGTGCCCGGACCGCCCCGCCGCCCGACGGCTTCAGCTGGTCCTGGCGGCTGGACTCCGCGCCCGGCAGCCCGTCCGCCGCCCCAGCCCCGGCCGCCGGCTCCCCGCCGACGATCGACAAGCCCCATACCGAGACGCCGTCAGTCGGCACAGCGCAGGTGCTCCCACCCGCCAGACACCGAGCGGAACGAGCCGTCGGGTTACCGACGGAGGAAGAGAGTTGGCCGATGCCTTACGACCAACGAGCCAGCCTGGATCAGCCGATCGGTTCCGGCCTGCCCAGGGATTCGGCGACGCAGCCGGAGGTCGACACCGACTTCCTGCACGGCGGGCGCAACCGGATCGACGACACCCCGATCGCCCGGGAGGCCGAGGCCGCCCTGGCCGCGATGTCCCGGCCGGCCGAGCCCTGGCCGACCCCGGGCAAGACCCGCGTCTTCGTGGTCGCCAACCAGAAGGGCGGGGTGGGCAAGACCACCACGACAGTGAACATCGCCGCCTCGCTGGCGCAGTACGGAGCCAAGGTGCTCGTGGTGGATCTGGACCCGCAGGGGAACGCCTCCACCGCGCTGAACATCGAGCACCACTCCGAAGTGCCGTCCATCTACGACGTGCTGATCGAGCGGTACACGATGGAGGAGATCGTCCAGGCGGCCCCGGACATCCCCAACCTCTACTGCGCCCCGGCGACCATCGACCTGGCCGGCGCCGAGATCGAGCTCGTCTCGATGGTGGCTCGGGAAAGCCGGCTGCAGCGGGCGCTGGCCTCGTACCGTGGTTCGATGGACTACATCCTGATCGACTGCCCGCCTTCGCTCGGCCTACTCACGGTCAACGCTCTGGTGGCCAGCGAAGAGGTGCTGATTCCGATCCAGTGCGAGTACTACGCGCTGGAGGGGCTAGGACAGTTGCTGCGGAACATCGAGCTGGTGCGGGCGCACCTGAACCAGGGATTGTACATTTCCACGATTCTGCTCACCATGTATGACGCCCGCACCCGGCTGGCCTCCCAGGTGGCGGACGAGGTGCGCACGCACTTCCCGGATCAGGTGCTGCGGACCGCTATCCCCCGGTCGGTGCGTATCTCCGAGGCACCGAGCTACAGCCAGACCGTGATGACGTGGGATCCGGCTTCGACGGGCGCGCTGGCGTACCGGGAGGCGGCACACGAAATCGCCGAACGGTGGGCGGCTGGCATCCCGTCTCAGCTCAACCCGATCGAAACCGAGGTTGCCCGATGAACGACCGTCGACGCGCTCCAGGGCTCGGTAAGGGGCTGGGGGCACTGATCCCCACCGCGCCGGGGCCGGGCATGGGCGCGCTGGCCACCAAGCCCAATGTGCCGGCCCAGATCTCCGGGTCCGGGGGGACCGGGAAGGTCGGGCTGGGCGAGATCTACCGCGCCGATCTGGACGAGTACGCCCGCCCGCCGGAGAGCGGTTCGGCCGGCCGCTCGGGCGAGATGAACGCGATTCCCGGGGCGTACTTCGCCGAGATCCCGGTGGGCGAGATCGTGCCGAACGCCCGGCAGCCGCGGGAGAACTTCGACCTCGAGGCGATGGACGAGCTGATCCACTCCATCAAGGAGGTCGGCCTGCTTCAGCCGATCGTGGTCCGCACGTTGACGGCGACCGAGGCGGCCCGGGACGGCGCGCGCTACGAGCTCATCATGGGCGAGCGTCGGTGGCGCGCGGCGCAGCAGGCCGGCCTGGAACTGATCCCCACGATCGTCCGGGACACCGAAGACGAGCGGATGCTACTCGACGCGTTGCTGGAGAACCTGCACCGGTCGCAGCTGAACCCGCTCGAAGAAGCGGCGGCGTACGACCAGTTGCTCAAGGACTTCGGTTGCACGCACGAAGTGCTGGCCGACCGGATCGGCCGCTCCCGGCCGCAGGTGACCAACACGCTTCGTTTGCTGAAGCTGCCGCCGCCCGTGCAGAACCGGGTGGCGGCCGGCACGATCAGCGCCGGGCACGCGCGGGCGCTGCTGTCGCTGGACGACTCGGAGGAACAGCAGGCGCTGGCGACCCGGATCGTGGCCGAGGGGTTGTCGGTCCGCTCGGTCGAGGAGATCGTGGCGGTGCAGGCGCCGGCCAAGCCGCAGCGCAAAGTGCGGGCCGGTGCGAGGGTCTCGCCCGCACTCACCGACCTTGAGGGCCGGCTGTCGGACCGCTTCGAAACCCGGGTCCGGGTGAACCTGGGCGCGACCCGGGGCCGGATCGTGGTGGAGTTCGCCTCGATGGCGGACCTGGACCGGATCGTCGAGGCGATGGCGCCGGGCGAGGGAGTCAGCTAGCCCGCCGGATCCGCCGCCCGAGAGAATGGCGATAGCGCGTCTGTTTCACGTGAAACAGACGCGCTATCGCTTTGTTCGGACACGGCTCGCGTCGTGTGGAGGACCGGAATAGCGCTCATCTAGGATCTGTTACAGCAGTAGACCGTTCGGGGTGGCGACACCACCACCCCACTTGAGGAGAGAAGTAACAGTGGCAGCCGAAGCAACTGAACCCCGGAGCGTCATCATCATCGGCTCGGGTCCCGCCGGGTACACCGCGGCCATCTACACCGCGCGCGCCGGGCTCAAGCCGCTGGTCTTCGAGGGATCCGTCACCGCCGGCGGCGCGTTGATGAACACCACCGAAGTGGAGAACTTCCCGGGCTTCCCCGATGCGATTATGGGACCGGACCTGATGGACAACCTGCGCAAACAGGCCGAGCGGTTCGGTGCCGAACTGGTAACCGACGACATCGTCGAAGTCGACCTGTCCGGTCCGGTCAAGCGCGTGGTGGACGGAGCAGGCGAGACGCACACCGCACTGTCGGTCATCGTCGCCACCGGCTCGGGCTACCGCGAGCTCGGCCTGCCGGACGAGAAGCGCCTGTCCGGGCATGGCGTCTCCTGGTGCGCCACCTGTGACGGATTCTTCTTCCGGGACAAGGACATCGTGGTCGTCGGCGGCGGTGACACGGCGATGGAGGAGGCCACCTTCCTGACCCGGTTCGCCCGGACGGTGACCATCATCCACCGCCGGGAATCGCTGCGGGCGAGCAAAATCATGCAGAGCCGCGCGTTGGACAACCCGAAGATCGCCTTCGCCTGGAACAGTGAAGTGGTCGGGATCGTCGGCGAAGACCGCGTGCAGGCGGTCCGGCTGCGCGACACGGTGACCGGCGAGGAGCGGGAGCACCCGACCGACGGACTGTTCATCGCGATCGGCCACGACCCGCGCAGCGAGCTGTTCCGCGGCCAGCTGGACCTGGACGAGGAGGGCTACCTCACCGTGCAGTCACCGAGCACGCGGACCAAGCTGGACGGCGTGTTCGCGTGCGGCGACGTGGTGGACCACGTCTACCGGCAGGCGATCACCGCGGCCGGCAGCGGCTGCGCGGCCGCGATCGACACGGAGCGCTTTCTCACCGCACTGGCCGACGACAAGCTCGCGGCCTGACAGTATTCGGGCAGTAAAACGGAAAGGAAGACCATGTCCAATCTCAAGCAGGTCACCGACGCGAGCTTCAAGGAAGACGTCCTGAACCAGGACAAGCCGGTGCTGGTCGACTTCTGGGCGCCCTGGTGCGGCCCGTGCCGCCAGATCGCCCCGAGCCTCGAGCAGATCGCCGCGGAGTACGGCGACAGCATCGAGATCGTGAAGGTGAACATCGACGAGAACCCCGGGGTCGCCGCGCAGTACGGCGTGCTGAACATCCCGATGCTCAACGTCTACGTCAACGGCGAAGTGGCCAAGACCATCGTCGGCGCCAAGCCGAAGCGGCTGCTGCTGCAGGACCTCGAGTCCTTCATCGGCGTGAAGTAGTAGTAGCGCCACAAGACGAAGCGAAAGGCCGGGCGGAGAGAATCCGCCCGGCCTTTCGCTGTGCAGCAACAGAATGTGGGTAGCGATCAGACGGAGCAAGCCTTAGCGCGGAACAACTCCGGACGTGAGGACCGTGTGTCCCGGACCCTGGCAGGGGACCGCGACCACCACGATGTAGGCGGTGGTGTCGTCGGCGCCGTTCGAGTACACGAGCAGGATCGCAGACCTTCCGCTGTACTCGCCCGAAGCGGCGGACAGTAGTTGCCGCGGAGCGAGTGCCTCCTGCACGACCGGGTCGGCCGCGAGGCAGGCGACTGCTGCGCCCGCGCCGGAGATGGCGTTCGGATTCACACCCGAGCTTGCGGCGCCGGCGCTCGTGCCGACATCGGGGGTCGGAATGCCGGTGACCGCCGCGCTGAACCCGGGCCGGACCGCCGGCCCGATGTGCAGCGGGCCCGACTGGTTCTGCAAAGCCGTGGCGGCCCAGGACAGCAGGACCGGATTGGTGACCGGCGCACTGCTCAACACGGACACCTGGCCGCTGGCCGGGCCCGCGCTCGACCCGCTCGTGCTGGCGGACTTTCCCACGCTCATGGCGAAGACGACGACCAGGACCAGCACCACGCAGGCGGCGGCGGACCCGAAGGCGACGTTGCGCAGGCGTGGACGGCGTGGGGCGTAGGAGGGCCGCTGGGGCTGACCGGTGGTCCTGGTGGCATCGGCGCCCGCCCGCTCCGCGACAGCCCGCGCAATGGCCGCGTCAAGCCGTGTGGCGACCTCCTCGGGCAGCTGCGGGCGGGGCAGCGCGGCCAGCAGCGGCAGCAGCTCGGCCACGTCGGGGCCGTCCTGGTCCGGCTTGGTCATCGTGCACCTCGCTGCCTGCGATCGGAGACCGGGCCGGGCGCCGCGGTCCTCCCTTGGACGGGCGGCTCCCCCGGCGGGTTCCGCACTTCGCGCAACAAGTCCGCCAGCCGGCTGCGGCCGCGCGCGCACCGGCTCTTCACGGTGCCGCCGGGAATGCCCAGCGCCGCGGCGGCCTCCTCGACCGAGAGCCCTTCGACGTCCACCGCCAGGACGGCCAGCCGCTGGTCCACCGGCAGCAGGGCCAACGCCTGCTCCAGCACGATCCGCAGTTCGCGCTGGTCCACCGGATCGGCCTCGCCCTGGCTGGTCTGCCACCAGAACGCCGAGTGCTCCTCCGGCAGCGGGCCGGTCGGATGGGCCGCCTTGCGGCGCAGCCGGTCCAGGCAGGCGTTGACCACGATCCGGTAGAGCCAGGTGCCGACCGCCGACTCGCCGCGGAACCGGTCGGCCGAGCGGAAGGCGGAGACCGCGGCGTCCTGCAGCGCGTCCGCGGCGTCCTCCGGGTTGCACACGGTGCGCAGCGCCACCGCCCACAGCCGGTCCCGGTGCCGGGCGAAGAGTTCGCCGAAGGCCTCCCGGTCCCCGGCCGCGTGCCGGGCCAGCAGCTCCCGGTCCGGATCGTCCGCCGGGGCGGCCCGCGAGGCCGCCTTCCGCGGTCCCCCCATTGTCATCACTCCAGCCGGTCAGCTACGAGTAGATCTTGACGTCCGCGATGTTGTCCCGGTAGCCGTCCAGCGGGTGGTCCTGGTCGGGGTCCTGGTGCGGCAGCGCGGTGAACCAGATCAGCACGTAGCGCGTGGTCACCGCGGAGGTGAAGGAGAACGTGATGTCGCCGGAGCCGCCCACGCCGGTCTGGGCGCCCTGCTTGGTGAACCCGGACGGGGCCGAGTTGCTGACCGAGGGCAGCGCGGCCAGGCCGGCCGGGGCGGTCCAGACCTCGGCGGTGGCGCCGGCGGCGGCCGCGTCGAAGGTGACCGAGCCGACCTTCTGGGCCGAGCCGAGGTCGAAGATCAGGCCGGTGCCCTTGCGATACGAGCCGACCTCGGTGGCCTGGACGTAGGTGGAGGTGCTCCAGCCGGTGCTGGAGGACGGGTCGTACGCCTTGGGCGCTATCGACGCGTCGTCCTGGCCCTTGTCCGAGTCCCAGACCGAGTCGCTCACCACGGACACCTGCTGGGGCGTGGTCGGCGCGGCGGAGGTGGCGGCGGTGGAGCTGGCGCCGTTCGCCTGCGGGCTGCCGCCCCCGCCGCCGCCGAACTCGAACGCGGCCAGGGTCCCGATCACGGCCACCGCGGCCACCGCGGCCACGATCAGGCCGCGGGTGCGCGAACCGCCGGACGGCGGGCGGCCGGAGCCGGTCGGCCGGGGGTCGGACCGGGGCCGGACCGGCGGCGCGGCGTGGCTGCCGTAGGACGGGGCGTACGGGTCGGGGGAGGAGGGTATCGCCGGCTGCACGGCGGTCGGCGCGGGCGGGCGCGGGACGGCGGCGCGCAGCTGGGTCGGCTCATCGTCCTCGCGCATCCGGGGTAGCGCCGCGATGGCGGCGGCCAGGGTCTTGGCCTCGTACGGGGCCCGGCCCGGGTCCAGCGCCTCGGTCACCAGCCGGTCCACCGGACGCGGCACCCCGGCCCGGACCTGGGCCGGGCTGAACAGCCGGCCGTGCGGATCGGGGGCGGCCGGCAGCCCGTGCGCGGACTCGCCGGGCCAGCGCCCGGTCAGCGCGACGTACCACAGCTGGGCGATCGCGCGCACGTCGGCGCCGCGGGCCGCGGCCGGGTCGGCCCGCCGGGGGTCGGCCCCGAGCAGGGCGGCCTCCAGGTGCAGGCCCAGGATCTTGATCTGGCCGGTCGCGGTGACCAGCACGGCGCTCGGCTTCAGGTCGCCGTGGGTGATGTCGCAGGCGTGCGCCTGGCCGACCGCCTCGGCCAGCTGCCGGACCACGCCGTGCGCGGCCTGGACCGACAGCGGG
The DNA here is from genome assembly GCA_035943635.1 of Actinocrinis sp. Classification (GTDB taxonomy): domain Bacteria; phylum Actinomycetota; class Actinomycetes; order Streptomycetales; family Catenulisporaceae; genus DASZBX01. Next base: position 197,065 of record DASZBX010000148.1, read on the forward strand.
GTGCGGGTCACCAGCGCGCCGAGGTCGCGGGCTTGGGCGACCCACTCGGTCACCACGAAGCACAGCGAGCCCTCGGTGTCCACGTCCAGGATCTGGATGAAGTGGGCGTCGATCACGGTGGCCGACTCCCGGGCCGCCTGGGCGATCTCCAGTGCCCGCGGGTGCCGGTCGGAGAGCAGGTAGACCCCGACCTCGCGGTTGAGCACCTCGTCGAAGCCGACCCAGTACTCCGGGGCCGGATCGCCGGGGTAGCGGCGGACCAGCCGGACCAGCCGGTAGCGGTCGGCCAGCCGGCGGCCGGCGGCGTTGTCGAACATCGGCTCGTAGGCCTGCGGCGCAGGCAGGTGGTCGGATGCCTGCGGCCCGGGCGAGCCGAAGGCGTTGTCGTCTCCGGTGGGCATGTGCGCCGGGGAAGCCACGGCCCTCCCTCATCTAGCTGCTTGTCAGTGGTGTGGTCCAAGGCCGGCCCGGTCGGGGGCCGGGCCGTCCGCCACTTCATCCGAATGAGGGGACGGCCTGTCTCACGCCCATGCTAGTGCAGCCCGGGCCCGATCGGGCGGGCCGGTGTGCCCTCGTCCGGCTTCAGCGGCCGAATCTTGCTCGAATCACCTTGAGCAGCCCGTCGACCTCTTCGATCCGCAGCTTCCTGGAGGCCAGCACGAACACGCCGAGGAACAGGGCCGCGCCGACGATCAGGGCCGAGCCGGAGCCGATCGTGCCGCCGTTGAAACTCTTGGAGATCTCGAACGCCACCGGTCCGCCGACGAGCGAGGCGATCGCGGACGCGATGCCGAGCTTGACGTGGGTGCGGATGATCCGGCGGAACTCTATCCCGGGCACCCTGCGGCTCAGGCGTTTGGCGCAGTAGACGGTGCCGACCGTGTAGGAGAGCCCGTACGCCAGGCACATCCCGGGCATGACCCACACGGTGTTGTCGAGGAGGAAGTACGAGGCCAGCGAGAGGCCCGAGTTGATCACGGTGACCCAGATGTTGACCACGAACGGGGTCTTGGTGTCCTCGTAGGCGTAGAAGCCGCGCAGGATCACGTATTCGGCCGAGAAGGGGATCAGGCCCAGACCGAAGGCCATCACGTCATAGCCGAGGTTGTGGGTCATCGCCGAGGAACTGGCACCGTGGTTGAAGAGCAGCGCGCTGATCTGCTGGCCGAAGGCGACGAAGGCGAACCCGCACGGCACGATCGCCACCGCGGTCACCCGCAACGCATATGACAGGGAGTCACGCACCGCAGTCGAGTCGCCACGGTGCGCAGCGCGGCTCATCCGCGGCAGCAGCGCGGTGACGATGGACACCGTGACCACCGACTGCGGCAGGATCCAGATGGTCAGCGCGTTCGAGTAGGCCGCATAGCCGACACCGAGGTTCTGGTACCGGTTGTCCATGGCGCTGCCGTACTTGGCGACCACCCAGCTGGTCAGCTGGCCGACCAGGACCATGCCCATGGTCCACTTGGCCAGGGTCATCGACTTGCCCAGCCGCGCCCCGCGCCAGTCGAACCGCGGCTTGAAGCCCACCCCGGCCTGCCGCAGGTACGGGACCAAGGTGATGGTCTGCAGGGCGATGCCGATCGTGGTGCCGATGCCCAGCAGCCTGGTCTGGCCGGCCGTGATGGTCACCGCGGTGACCGAGGTGTCGGCGACCACGACGTAGGCGAGCAGGGTGGCGATCATGATGACGTTCGCCAGTACCGGCGTCCACATCATCGGCCCGAACTTGTCCTTGGCGTTCAGGATCTGGCCGAGCATGACGAACATGCCGTAGAAGAAGATCTGCGGCAGGCAGTAGCGGGCGAAGATGATCGTGATCTCGCGGTTGGGGCCGACGCTGCTGGAGAAGAAGTCCACGATCTGCGGTGCGGCGAACACGCACGCGACCGTCAGCACGCCGAGGACCACCAGCGAGATCGTCAGCAGGCGGTCCATGAAGGCCTGGCCGCCGTCGGCGTCGTCCTTCATCGCGCGCACCAGCTGGGGCACGAACACCGAGCTGACCGCGCCGCCGATCACCAGCAGGTAGATGGTGTTCGGGACGTTGTTGGCAATGCCGAAGTCGGTGCCCAGGGCGCCGATGCCGAGCGCGTAGGCGAGCAGCAGCTGCCGCAGCATGCCGGTGGCCCGGGAGGCGATCGTGCCCAGGGCCATGATCCGGCTGGCCCGGGAGACGCTGGTCGCGCTGGTGCTGGTGCCGGCCAGCTTGTCCGGCTCGGCGGTGGGCAGCGGAGCGCCCCACTCCACCCCGTCCGGCCCGACACCGGCCTCGCCGGGCCGGGTGGCCGGGCCCTGGACCCGGCTGCGCCGGGGCGGGATGAGCTGTTCCAGCGCGGTGGCGTTGAACGCGGTGCCGAAGACCGGGATGTTGAACCGGGTGGCGTCGATCGCCTCGGCGTACGCCTCCCGGCGGGCCTCGCGCTCCTCCGGCAGTTCGTCGTCCGGTATCCCCGGATACCACAGGTCGACCGGTGGCTCCTCGCGCTGCATCAGACGTTGTTGCTGCTCTTCTTCTGGCCAGGGTCCCATCGGTGTCTTTCGTCTCGCCGGGTCGCGACTATCATCCCCGATCCCCGCCGGTTAAGGCGTCACGGCCGGGTCCTGCCGGCCGGCCGGCGTCTTCGCGTCGGGGTCCGCCTGAGGCGACCCGCGGCGCCGCTTGCCCCGGTAGATTCGCAACCCTACCGCGACCACGAGCACGCCCGCCGAGAGGCCCAGCACGATGAGGGCGGTCGTGCCGATGGACGAGACGGTGACCTGGAAGGTGACCGGTTCGCCGTAGTACTGCCCGGTCGGCGCGACCAGCCGCGCGGACACCGTGATCTTGACTCCGGTGACGCTGGCCTGGGCCGGGACGATGACCGTGGTCGACCCCTCGTTGACCGTGCGCACCTGCTGGCTCTGGAAGGTCAGCCCGTCCCGGTCGGTGGTCACCTGCAGGGCGACCCGGACCGGTTGGCCGAGCCGGTTGGTGATGGTGAACGGGATGGTGCCGCTCTTGCCGGACAGGGTCAGGTCGGACTTGGGAACCAGGCTGACCGCGCCGCTCAGCTGGCCCAGACGGCTCGTGGTGGCCGCGCCGAAGGCGGTCCGGGAGGCGGCCGGCAGCGCGCGCCAGGCGGTGGAGACGGTGCTGAGCGCGGCCGGGGTGAAGCTCTGGGTGACCGCCTGCGGGCTGGTCATGATGTCGGTCAGCTGGTGCAGCGAGGCGGTGAGCTGGACCGACTCGGTCATCGCAGAGGGCGGCAGGTCGGTCTGCGCGGTGGCGGCGGCCCGCACCGGCGCACTGGCCGTCGCCTTCGGGTCCGGGGTGGCCTTGAGCAGGTCGGACAGGCCGACGGTCTGCACCCAGGGAGCCGTGCCGAGCGCGTCGAGCAGAGTCGTATCCGGGGTGGCGTCGCGCGGCGCGGTGACCAGTATGGTGCGCGACACGGACGCGCTCGGACTCTCCCCCACGATCAGCGCGGTCTGGGCCAGGAAGCGCTGCGCGGCGAGCACCCCGGAGTCGGAGGAGGACAGGTAGGCGGCGTCGGCCGGGTCCCCGGCGAACACCTGGTCCAGGGCGGCGTCGGCCACCGCCAGCTTCCCGCCGGAGGAGCCGACGGCGAGCCCGGTGGCGGTGTAGCGCTGCTCCGGGGTCTTGAGCGCGACCGAGTCGGACTGCACGACCGTGGCGGCCGGGTCGATCGACTGGGCCAGGGCCAGGGTGGCCGGGTCGGCCTGCCCGTCGGCCGGCCAGACCAGGGTGCCCTGCGGCGCGCGGCCGAGGTCGGTGGCCACGGTCGTGCCGTTCAGCGCGGCGCTGTCACCCAGCAGGGCCCGGGCCTGGGCGGCGTCGCCCTGGGCCAGCGACGCGACGTCCGGGTCGGTGGCCGGCAGCTGCCACAGCTCGCCGTTCGTCGTGAGCAGGTTCTTCGCATCGGTGAGCCACTGCGCGGCGCCCTGCGGCTGGCTGCCCGGGGAGTCGCCGGGGTAGAGCACGTAGCCGCTGCTCTCGTCGCTCAGGGTGGTCAGCAGGTTCGGGTCGACCAGCCAGGAGAAGGTGATGTTCTTCTGCGCCTGGGCCGCGGTCAGCATCTGGTCCAGCCGGCCGCCGGTCTTGAGTTCGGCCGCCATGTCGTCGTCGGTGGCCTCGGTCACGCCGCTCTGGGTGGACCCGTCCAGCTCGGGCGGGCCGGTCAGCGGCCACAGCAGCGCGATGTGCACGGGGGTCACCCCGGAGCCGCCGACCTCGTACGGCAGGTAGGTGCGCAACGCGCCGATCCGGCTGCCGTTCGACACCGCGATGATGTCCAGGGCGTAGACCCCGGACTCGTCCAGCCCGAGCTGCTCGGTGGTGGCGGAGAAGGACCAGGCCGCGGTCGCCCCGGCGGCCACCGGGCCGAGCTGGTCGGTGTGCCCGTAGATCCACTGGTCGTCCGAGCCGGGTCCCGCGGTCATCTCCGAGCGGACCCCGAGCGGGGCGACCTTCAGTTCGATCTGGACGCCGGAGAAGTTCGCGCCGTGCGCCGCCGCGGCGACCGTCCCGGCCAGCTTCACCGTGTTCCCGCTGGTCGCGTAGCTCGGGCTGAGCGAGGACAGACCGATCAAGACCTGGCTGGTAGCCGCCTCGGCGGGCGGCACCAGGCCGGTCCACAGGACTGAAGCGGCCAGGGCCGCGAAGGCCAGGAAGACGGCGGACACGGCACGGCGCATCCCGGTCCTGCGAACTGCGTACGAACTCACGCGCGCATCCTATTGTCTCCGGCCGGTTCGCCCGGCTCGTATTTCGACTGCGGGAAGGCGGGCCGACTCGCGTACCCTTGATAGACGTGTCTACTTCACGTTCGGATGCCCTGGAAACCCTCGCGGACGGGCCGGCGCCGCCCGACCCGGTCCGGGCGGTGGCCGCGCTGCTGAGCACCGCCCCGGTCGCGCTCGACCTGGCCCGGCGGTTCGAGGCGGCCGGTTTCCGCCTGTCCCTGGTCGGCGGCCCGGTCCGGGACGCGCTGCTGGGCCGGCTGGGCGACGACCTCGACTTCACCACCGACGCCCGCCCGGAGCAGGTGCTGCGGCTCGGCCGCGGCTGGGCGGACGCGGTCTGGGACGTGGGGATAGCGTTCGGCACCGTGGGCTTCCAGAAGGACGGCCTGAAGCTGGAGGTCACCACCTACCGCACCGAGGCGTACGACCGGACCTCGCGCAAGCCCGAGGTGGCGTACGGCGACACGCTCGAGGGGGACCTGGTCCGCCGGGACTTCACCGTCAACGCGATGGCGGTCGTGCTGCACGGCGGCCCGCCGCCGGCCGGCGAGCTGGTCGACCCGCACGGCGGCCTGGCCGACCTGGCCGCCCGGGTGCTGCGCACCCCGGCCACGCCCGAGGAGTCCTTCTCCGACGACCCGCTGCGGATGATGCGCGCGGCCCGGTTCGCCGCCCAGCTCGGGTTCGCCGTCGACCCGTCGGTGCGCACGGCGATGACCGAGATGGCCGGGCGGATCGCGATCGTCTCGGCCGAGCGGGTGCAGGTCGAGCTGTCGAAGCTGCTGACCGCGCCGGATCCGCGGGCCGGACTGGCCCTGCTGGTGGAGACCGGCCTGGCCGGGTACGTGCTGCCGGAGCTGCCGAAGCTGTCCCTGGAGATCGACGAGCACTTCCGGCACAAGGACGTCTACGAGCACTCGCTGACCGTGCTGGACCAGGCGATCGCGCTGGAGCGCGGCGGCCCGGACCTGGTGCTGCGGCTGGCCGCGCTGCTGCACGACATCGGCAAGCCGCGCACCCGCAAGTTCGAGCCCGGCGGCGGGGTCTCCTTCCACCACCACGACCTGGTCGGCGCGAAGATGACCAAGAAGCGGCTGCGGGAGCTGAAGTACTCCAAGGAGATCGTCGACGACGTCTCCCGGCTGGTCGAGCTGCACCTGCGCTTCCACGGCTACGGCGAGGGCGAGTGGACCGACTCGGCCGTGCGCCGCTACGTCCGCGACGCCGGCCCGCTGCTCGGCCGGCTGCACGCGCTGACCCGCTCGGACTGCACCACCCGCAACAAGCGCAAGGCCGCCGCGCTCGCCTCGGCGTACGACGACCTCGAAGCCCGGATCGCGAAGCTGCAGGAGCAGGAGGAACTGGACTCGATCCGGCCGGACCTGGACGGCAACCAGATCATGGAGCTGCTCGGGGTCAGCCCGGGCCAGGTGGTCGGCCGGGCCTACAAGTTCCTGCTGGAGCTGCGGCTCGACCACGGGCCGCTGGGCTACGACGCGGCGGCTAGCGCACTGCGGGAGTGGTGGGCGGATCAGCCGGAATCGGCTGGGGGAGCGTGACCGCGGTCCGGCCCGTGCGCACGCCGAGCAGGTACCACAGCCCGGCCAGCGCGTAGGCGGCGCAGACCGCGACCACCATGCCCGTGGACACGCCGGTCACCGGCAGGCTCGCCGCCGACACCGCGGCGGCGAGCACGAACGACCCGTTGTACAGCATGTCGTAGAGGACGAACACGCGGCCGCGGAAGTCGTCGTCCACCGAGCGCTGCACCAGGGTGTCTGTGCTGACCTTCTGGCCCTGCGCGGCCGTGCCCAGCAGGAACGCCCCGATCAGCAGCGGTACTTGGCGGAACAAAGGCAGGAACACCAGGCCGGTGACCGCCGACAGCAGCAGGCAGGAGCCGAGCCACAGCTCCAGCCGGACCCGCCGGGCGACGAACGGCGTGACCACGGCGCCCAGCCCGAAGCCCAGGCCGGAGATCACCGCGGCGAAGGCGAACCCGGCCAGCCCGCGCTGCGGATCGGCGGCCGGGTTGAAGTAGTTGCGGTAGAGCAGCAGCGTCATGATCGTGACCACGCCGAAGCAGAACCGGCTGACCGCCATCGCGCCGAGCGCCCGCCCGGCCGACCGGCGCTCGAGCACGTGCCGGGCCCCGGAGGCCACGTCGCCGAGCACCGCCCCCAGCGCGGCCCGCAGCGGCAGCCCGGGCGAGTCGGCGGGGCCCAGCAGCGTCCGGGGGATGGCGAAGGCGAACAGTCCGGCGGTGGCGTAGAGGCAGGCGGCCGAGAGCAGCACCCCTGCCGTCGACCAGTTCCCGCTGCGGACCACCAGGTGCACCACGAAGCTGACCACGCCGCCGGCCGCCGTGGCCATCGTCCCGGCGGTCGGACTGAAGGCGTTCGCGACGACCAGCTGCCCGGCCGAGACCGTGTGCGGCAGCGCGGCCGACAAGCCGGCCAGGATGAACCTGTTCGCGGAGATCGCCGCCAGCGCGCAGATGTAGAACGGCAGCGTCGCACTGGTCGTCAGCACGATCAGCGTGAGCACGACGAGAAGCACCGCGCGCAGGGCGTTGGCCCACGCCAGCACCTGCCGTCGCGGCCAGCGGTCCAGGAACACCCCGGCGAACGGCCCGGCGATGGTGAAGGGCAACAGCAGCACCGCGAACGCCTGCGCCACCGCGGCCGGCGTGGCGGCCTTCTGCGGCTCGAACACCACATAGGAGGCCAGGGCGACCTGGAACGCGCCGTCGGCGAACTGCCCGACCAGCCGAGTGGCCAGAAGCAACCGGAACCAGTGCAGTTCAGGGCCGCTCAAGACGGTACGGGCGGCGGAAAATCCCTTCCACGGGTGCCTCACAAGGATGAGCGTAGAGGCCTGAGCCGGACAGTGCACCCGTGGGTCGGCGGCGATCGGCGGATGGACGTCGGCGCGTTGCGGGCGGCGTGATCCGGGAGGCGGATTGCGGCTTCTCACCACGCGAAACGCCACCGACTCCCTTACGAAGCCGGTGGCGCGACCAGCGGATCGAGATACCCGCGAGGCTACCTACTCCGTGACATAAGCATCCGCCGCATTGAGTGCCTCGTCGATGGCGGCGATGCCCTCGCGGGCGTCGGCTTCGGTGAGGTTGAGCGGCGGGGTGATCTGCAGGCGGTTGTAGTTCGCGAACGGCCACACGCCGCCCTTCTTGCACGCGGCCAGGACCTCGTTCATCGGGGCCGCGTCCGCGCCGGCTGCGGCGTAGGGGACGAACATCTCCCGGGTGGCCCGGTTCTTGACCAGGTCCAGGGCCCAGAAGGCGCCGATGCCGCGGACCTCGCCGACGCTCGGGTGGCGGGCGCCGATCTCGCGCAGGCCGGGGCCGAGCACGTGCTCGCCGAGCCAGGCGGCGTGTTCGACGATGCCCTCGTCCTGCATGACGTTGATCGTGGCCACGGCCGCGGCGCAGGCCAGCGGGTGGCCGGAGTAGGTCAGGCCGCCGGGGAAGACCTGCTGGCGGAAGGTGTCGAAGACGTGGTCGGCGATGATCACGCCGCCGAGCGGGACGTACCCGGAGTTCACGCCCTTGGCGAAGGCGATCAGGTCCGGGGCGACCTGCCAGTTGTCCACCGCGAACCAGGCGCCGGTGCGGCCGAAGCCGACCATCACCTCGTCGGCGATGTACAGGATGCCGTGCCGGTCGCACAGCTCGCGCACCCCGGCCAGGTAGCCGGGCGGCGGGACCAGGATGCCCGCGGTGCCGACCACGGTCTCCAGCACGATCGCGGCGATCGTGCCGGGGCCCTCGAACAGGACGGTCTGCTCCAGATGCTCGAGCGCGCGGGCGCCCTCCTCGGCCTCGGTGGTGGCGTGGAAGTGCGAGCGGTAGAGATAGGGGCCGAAGAAGTGGGCGGTGTTGCCGTCGCGGTGCGCGGCGCTCTCGTTGCCCCAGCGGCGCGGGTCCCCGGTCATGCTGATCGCGGTCGCGGTGTTGCCGTGGTACGAGCGGTAGGCGGTGAGCACCTTGGGCCGGCCAGTGTGGATCCGGGCCATCCGGACCGCGTTCTCGATCGCGTCGGCGCCGCCGTTGGTGAAGAAGACGTGGTTCAGGCCCTCGGGCGCGTGCGAGGTGATCAGCTCGGCCGCCTCGGCCCGGCGGTCGTTGGCGAACTGCGGGGCGATCGTGCACAGCCGGCCGGCCTGCTCCTGGATCGCGGCGACCACCTTGGGGTGCTGGTGGCCGATGTTGGTGAAGACCAGCTGGCTGGCGAAGTCCAGGTAGGTGTTGCCGTCGTAGTCCCAGAAGCGGGAGCCGGACGCGCCGGCGATCGGCACCGGCGCGATCTGGTCCTGGGCGGACCAGGAGTGGAACACGTGGGCGCGGTCCCGCGCGAACACGGCCTTCCCCTGTTCCGGATCGGGGACGAATGCGGGCTGGGCGGTCGTGGTGTCGGTCATACTCCGAGGGTACGAAACGCGGTTCGGGCCGTCACACCGACACTGTGTCGGGTGCGACGGCCCGATTGGATCAGGTTGTCGGGTGATCGGCTTTTGCGCGGCGTTCGGCCATGTCACCGGGCACCGATCCGGACCGGTCCGGATCAGGCCGGCCCGGACCGGCTCAGATCAGCGACCGGATCTGGATGGTGGCGTTGCGGGCCGGACCGATCCCGATCGCGGAGATCGGCGCGCCGGACATCTCCTCCAGCGTCTTGACGTAGCTCTGCGCGTTCGGCGGCAGGTCGGCGAAGTCCTTGGCGTCGGTGATGTCCTCGGTCCACCCGGGCAGGTACTCGTAGATCGGGGTGGCGTGGTGGAAGTCCGTCTGCGTCATCGGGACCTCGTCGTGCCGGACCCCGTCGATGTCGTAGGCCACGCAGACCGGGATCCGCTCCCAGCCGGTGAGGATGTCCAGCTTGGTCAGGAAGAAGTCGGTCAGCCCGTTCACCCGGGTCGCGTAGCGGGCGATCGGGGCGTCGAACCAGCCGCAGCGCCGGTCCCGGCCGGTGGTCACCCCGCGCTCGGCGCCCTTGGTCCGCAGCGCCTCGCCGTCCGCGTCGAACAGCTCGGTCGGGAACGGCCCGGCCCCGACCCGGGTGGTGTAGGCCTTGAGGATGCCGATCGTGCGGGTGATCTTGGTCGGGCCGATCCCGGAGCCGGCGCAGGCTCCGCCCGCGGTCGGGTTCGACGACGTCACGAACGGATACGTGCCGTGGTCCACGTCCAGCAGAGTGCCCTGGCCGCCCTCCAGCAGGACCACCTTGCCCTCGTCCAGCACCTGGTTGAGCAACAGCGACGTGTCCGCGACGTACGGCTTGAGCCGTTCGGCGTAACCCAGGTACTCCTCGACGATCGCCTCGACCGCGATCGCCCGGCGGTTGTACAGCTTGACCAGCATCTGGTTGCGGTCGCGCAGCGCGCCCTCGACCTTCTTGGCCAGGATGCCCGGGTCGAACAGGTCCTGCACCCGGATGCCGATCCGGTTGATCTTGTCGGCGTAGGTCGGGCCGATCCCGCGCCCGGTGGTGCCGATCCGGTTGTTGCCGAGGAAGCGCTCGGTGACCTTGTCGATGGTCCGGTGGTACGGCGTGATCAGGTGGGCGTTCGCGGAGATCACCAGCTTCGACGTGTCCACGCCGCGCGCGTTGAGCCCGTCGATCTCCTGGAAGAGTACCGCCGGGTCGATGACCACGCCGTTCCCGATCACCGGGACGCAGCCCGGGGTCAGGATTCCCGAGGGAAGCAGGTGGAGCGCGTACTTCTGGTCGCCGATCACGACCGTGTGTCCTGCGTTGTTGCCACCTTGGTAGCGGACCACGTAGTCCACTGAGCTACCGAGCAGGTCAGTGGCTTTGCCCTTACCCTCATCGCCCCATTGGGCGCCGACGAGCACGAGTGCCGGCATATCCGGGTACACCTCTTCCGGGAAAATACGTAAGGCCCGGATCGCAAGACGATCGGGCCTCTTGCAAACTGAGTTTACCCGAGGGAACGGTACGTGACTACCGGGGAAACACCCGGGCGGACACGCGCGGGGCCGCCAACCGGGCGGTCTGTGGCAGACCGGGCCCGACGGCGGCCCCGCGACGGGAGGTTCAGCCGATCTTGGTGCCGACCGAACGCAGGTCCTGGCACGCGGTCAGCACGCGCGCGGCCATGCCGGCCTCGGCGGCCTTGCCGTAGGAGCGCGGGTCGTAGACCTTCTTGTTGCCGACCTCGCCGTCGACCTTCAGCACGCCGTCGTAGTTGCGGAACATGTGCTCCACGATCGGCCGGGTGAAGGAGTACTGGGTGTCGGTGTCGACGTTCATCTTCACCACGCCGTAGTCCAGCGCCTCCCGGATCTCCTCCAGCAGCGAGCCCGAACCGCCGTGGAAGACCAGGTCGAACGGCTTGTCCTTGCCGTACTTCTCGGCCACCGCGTCCTGGATGTCCTTGAGGATGGACGGTCGCAGCTTGACGTTGCCCGGCTTGTACACGCCGTGCACGTTGCCGAAGGTCGCGGCCAGCAGGTACCGGCCCTTCTCGCCCAGGCCGATCGCCTCGACCGTCTTGAGCACGTCCTCGGGCGTGGTGTAGAGCTTGTCGTTGATCTCGTTGGCCACCCCGTCCTCCTCGCCGCCGACGACGCCGATCTCCAGCTCCATGATGATCTTGGCCTTGGCGCACTCCTCGATAAGCTCCGCGGCGATCCGCAGGTTCTCGTCCAGCGGCACGGCCGAACCGTCCCACATGTGCGACTGGAACAGCGGCTCCAGGCCCTTGGCCACGCGCTCCTGGGAGATCTTCACCAGCGGGCGCATGTAACCGTCGAGCTTGTCCTTCGGACAGTGGTCGGTGTGCAGCGCGATGTTGATGTCGTACTTCGCTGCCACGGCGTGCGCGTACTCGGCCAGCGCGGAAGCGCCCACCACCATGTCCTTGAGCGATCCGGCCAGGTACTCGGCGCCGCCGGTGGAGACCTGGACGATACCGTCGCTCTCGGCCTCGGCGAATCCGCGCAGCGCGGCGTTGAGCGACTGCGATGAGGTCACGTTGATCGCGGGGTACGCGAACCGGCCGGCCTTGGCCCGGTCGATCATCTCCGCGTAGACCTCAGGTGTTGCGATGGGCATTTCGTCTCCTCGAAGCGGGTGTCTGGAACTGCGGTGACTCGATCAGCGCTGACGCGAGGCCGAAACCAGTCTGTCAGACGCGCGTGACCGAACAGAAAGACGGCCGTGATGTGGGACACATCACGGCCGTCGGATCCTATCGGGCGCTGGTCAGGCCCGGTGGCTGGTCGGACGCTGGGCGGAGTACAGCGCCTCCTGCTCGTGCTCGAACTTCTGCAGCTCGGTCAGCACGCCGGCCTTGGCCGCCGCACGCTCCCTGCGCATCTCCAGCGCGAGCGGGAAGAGCGTGATCAGGACCAGGACCAGGGCGATCGGCAGGACCAGGGTGTCGATGTTGCCCTTGACCTTGTCGCCGAGCTCGTAACCGAGCAGCAACATCGCCTCGACCCAGACGACGTTGCCGATCACGTTCCAGAGCAGGAAGGTGCGGGCCGGCATCTCCAGCATCCCGGCCAGCGGGCTGACGAAGGTGCGCACGCCGACGATCAGCCGGCTGATCAGCACGGCCTTGGCCGCGCCGTACTTGTTGAAGTAGAACTCGGCCCGGATGGCGTACTTGCGCTTGAACAACCGCGAGTTCGGCCGGTCGAACAACCGGCGGCCGAACCGGGTGCCGGTGTAGTGGCCCACCTGCGAACCGACGATCGCCACGATCGGCACGCCGACCAGCAGCGCGGCGAAGTTCAGATGGGCGCCGACCACGCTGCTGGCCGCACTGGACGCGGCCACGCCGGCGATGAACAGCAGCGAGTCGCCGGGTAGGAAGAACCCGATGATCAGGGCGCATTCGACGAAGATGATCGCGTAGACGCCGATCAAGCCGAAGGTCTGGATCAGCGACTGGGGGCTGAGGATGTTGAGAGCTTCGTGGGTCACGCGGGCAGACTACCCGGTTCGGGGCCACTGGCTCGAAAATCCGGCCGAACCGGGTGCGCAACCGCCCGGATCACAGTCCCAGATCGGCCACGGAGAACACCGCGAGGTACGGCAGCCCGGCCTCGGTCACGGCCTGCTCGCCGCCGCGCTCGACGATCACGGCCACCGCGGCCACCTCGGCCCCGGCCTCCCGGGCGGCCTCGACCGCGGTCAGCGGCGACCCGCCGGTGGTGGAGGTGTCCTCGACCACCAGCACCCGCTTACCGGTGATCGAGGGCCCCTCGATCCGCTGCTGCATCCCGTGCGCCTTGGCGGCCTTGCGCACCACGAAGGCGCTGATCTGACGCCCGCCGACCAGGTCCGGATCGGCGGCCGCGGCGTGCAGCATGGCCGAGGCGACCGGGTCCGCGCCCAGGGTGAGCCCGCCGACCGCGTCGAACTCCAGGTCCCGGACCAGCTCCAGCATCGCCCGGCCGACCAGCGGCGCGGCGGTCCCGTCCAGGCTGATCCGGCGCAGGTCGATGTACCAGTCGGCCTTCAGACCGGAGCTGAGGGTGACCTCCCCGTGCACGACTGCCTTGGCGGTGATCTCGCCGAGCAGCGCGGTGCGGGCCGGGCTGTCGGAAGCGAAGGTGATGGTCATGGGTGGGTGGCGTCCTCTCGCGTGGTGTACCGGTCGTCCCCGTCCCGGTGTCCTGCCCGGCACCGGTCCTCCACGAGGATAGTGCCATCCGCCCACGCGCCCGCCTGCCAGTGGTTCGCCGGCCCCCCGGGTCGGCACGACGCTGTGCCGACGCCCTGGCCGGCGTCAGACCCGCAGGCCGGTCAGCGGATGCCGCCGACCCCGGCCATCGTGCCGCGCAGGTCCCCGGCCCGGCGCCGCAGCGAGCCGGCCATCAGCGGGGACTGGGCCGGTACCGGCGGGTGGCCGAGCCGGTTGACCGGCTCGTCCCCGGGCTCGGCAGCCTCCACCGGCTCGGCGGCGGGCTCGGCCGCCGGCGGCGCGAAGTCCCCGGCCACCCGCGCGTAGAGCTGCTCGGCCAGGTCGTGCGTGCGGGAGAGCAGTTGCATCTGCCGCTCCGGGTCCTCGGCCGCGAACGGCACGTCGATCGTCTCGACCACGCAGCGGGCCACCTCGTTCCCGGCCGCCGCGGCGAGGGCCGCGGCGAAGTGGTGCGCCGCCTCGCGGTAGGCGGCCGGGTCGCCGGGGGACTGCGCGGACGGCAGCGCCGTGCGCATCGCGGTCAGCGTGCCGCCCATCCGCTCGCGCTGCTCGGCGGTGCTGCGGGTGGCGGCCAGGTCGGCCATCAGCAGCTGCATCGCGGTGCGCACCTCGTCCAGGTCGGCCGGCAGGCTCGGGGTGGCCCCGTACTCCAGCAGCACGCCCAGCACCATCGGGTCCAGGATGTTCCAGTCGGCCTTGGGCCGCACCGTGGTGCCCCGGCCGTGCCGGATCCGCAGCACCCGCTTCTCCTCCAGCGCCTTGAGCGCCTCGCGCAGGATGGTGCGGCTGACCGCGAACTCCTGGGCCAGCGCGGCCTCCGGCGGCAGGTCGCCCTCGGCCTGGAACTCCCCGTCCAGTATGCGCAGCAGCAGGCGTTCGATCACGGCGTTGGCCAGCCGGCTGGGACGGACGACTCGGTGGGCGTTCCACCCTTCGACGTACATGCGTTAGCGCTCCTGACTTGCGGACTCCCCGCCGACCTTCCGCCGAATGGGGGATGATGAAGCACACAGTAGGACCCGATAACCAGCTAATAGCGCCAAATCAGCCGACAACCACTCGATCCGATGACAAGGCTCACCCGATAGTGGTCCTCCAGCCACCTCAGCCACCTCGCCCGCCCCGCCGGGCCCGGCCGGCCCGCTCCCCGTGGCCGCCCACCATTCTAAGGGTGCTGTGTGTGGTGACGATCGCGCCCTGCTGCGGGTAGGTGTGCCAGGTGGACCAGCGCAGGTCGGAGCCCCGGGAGAGCAGCGAGACGGCGGTGACCGCGCCCGGCGCGCCCGGGTAGCGGCCCAGGATGCCCGAATGCGCCTCGCGCTCGATCGCGCCGACCAGGCCGAGGAACTCGGCCGGGCCGTGTCGGCCGACGTGCGAGGTGAAGGTGTAGCGCCACCGGCCGAGCTCGGCCAGGGTCTCGGCCGGCACCGGCCCGGCCTGGTCGGGCAGGCAGGCCAGGGTCTCCAGGCAGACCGGGCCGAGATCCGGGCCGGGGTCCGCGCGGCCGGGCCCGGCCCGGACCACCACCTGGTGCGAGGCGCCGAGCAGGCGCAGCTGGATCCCGAGCCCGCCGTCCCCGGCCAGGTCGCGCACCGCCAGGGCCGGCTGGGGTCCGAGGTCGAGCGACCAGCCGAGGTCCTCGGCGCGCGTGTCGCAGTAACCGACGTCTAGTTCGACCACCATGGGTTCCGCCTCCGGCCTACCAACGACGCGGCGGCGCGGGAGGCACCGGGCAGACCTGACTTGAGGTCGCCTGATCGAGTGAGCAATACCTCTAATGGGTGCTATTAACACGAAAAGGGGCGGCTCGGCGAGCCGCCCCTCCGCATATGCACCTTTGCCGACCTCCGGCCGGCCGGTCCAGACCAAGCAGGCCAGGTCAGCTCACGACCAGCTTGTCCCCGCTGTCGGCAGCCGAGACGTGCACGGTCGCACCGTCCAGCACCTGCCCGGACAGGATCGACCGGGCCAGCTGGTCGCCGACCGCCGACTGGACCAGGCGGCGCAGCGGACGGGCGCCGTACGCCGGGTCGTAGCCCGTGCGCACCAGCCAGTCCAGCGCGTCCTCGCTCACCGCCAGGGTCAGCCGCCGGTCGTTCAGCCGCAGCTGCAGCCGGGCGATCTGCTGGGCCGCGATCCGGCGCAGGTCGTCCTGGTCGAGCCCGTCGAACAGCACGATCTCGTCCAGCCGGTTCAGGAACTCCGGCTTGAAACTGGCCCGGACCAGGTCCATCACCAGCTTGCTGCGGGTGTCCTCGGCCAGGGACTGGTCCACCAGATACTGCGAGCCCAGGTTCGAGGTCAGGATCAGGATCGTGTTGCGGAAGTCGACCGTGCGGCCCTGCCCGTCGGTCAGCCGCCCGTCGTCGAGCACCTGGAGCAGGACGTCGAAGACCTCCGGGTGCGCCTTCTCGACCTCGTCCAGCAGCACCACCGTGTACGGCCGGCGGCGGACCGCCTCGGTCAGCTGCCCGCCCTCCTCGTAGCCGACGTATCCGGGCGGGGCGCCGACCAGCCGGGCCACCGAGTGCTTCTCGCCGTACTCGGACATGTCGATCCGGGTCATCGCGTGCTCGTCGTCGAACAGGAAGTCCGCCAGTGCCTTGGCCAGCTCGGTCTTGCCCACGCCGGTCGGGCCGAGGAACAGGAAGGAGCCGGTCGGCCGGTCCGGGTCGGAGATCCCGGCCCGGGCCCGGCGGACCGCGTCGGACACCGCCCGCACCGCCGTGCCCTGCCCGATCAGCCGCTTGCCGAGCTCCTGCTCCATCCGCAGCAGCTTGGCCGTCTCGCCCTCCAGCAGCCGGCCGGCCGGGATCCCGGTCCAGGCGGCCACCACCTCGGCCACGTCGTCCGGCCCGACCTCCTCCTTGACCATGGTCTCGCGCGAGTTCGCCTCGCCGCTGGCCTCCGCCAACGCCTGCTCGGCCGCCGGGATCTGCGCGTACATCAACCGGGAGGCCTCCTCGAAGTTCCCGTCCCGCTGGGCCCGCCCGGCCTGCCCGCGCAGGTCGTCCAGCTGCCGCTTGAGGTCGCCGACGCGGTTCAGGCCGGACTTCTCCTGCTCCCAGCGGGCGTTGAGCGCGGACAGGGTCTCCTGCCGGTCGGCCAGCTCCCGACGGATCCGGGACAATCGCTCGACCGAGCCCGGGTCGTCCTCCTTGGCCAGGGCCAGCTCCTCCATCCGGAGCCGGTCCACGGTCCGCTGCAGCACGTCGATCTCGACCGGCCGCGAGTCGATCTCCATCCGCAGCCGGGAGGCCGCCTCGTCGATCAGGTCGATCGCCTTGTCCGGCAGGAAGCGCGAGGTGATGTACCGGTCCGACAGGGTGGCCGCGGCGACCAGCGCGGTGTCCGCGATCTGCACCTGGTGGTGGCCCTCGTACCGGCCCTTGAGCCCGCGCAGGATGGCGACCGTGTCCTCCACGTTCGGCTCGTCCACCAGCACCTGCTGGAACCGGCGCTCGAGCGCGGGGTCCTTCTCGATGTGCTCGCGGTACTCGTCCAAGGTGGTCGCCCCGACCATCCGCAGCTCGCCGCGGGCCAGCATCGGCTTGAGCATGTTGCCCGCGTCCATCGCCGAGTCCCCGGCCGCCCCGGCCCCGACCACGGTGTGCACCTCGTCGATGAAGGTGATCACCTGGCCGCCGGAGTCGCGGATCTCGGCCAGCACGGCCTTGAGCCGCTCCTCGAACTCGCCCCGGAACTTCGCCCCGGCCACCATCGCGCCCAGGTCCAGCGAGACCAGCCGCTTGTTGCGCAGCGACTCCGGCACGTCCCCGGCCACGATCCGCTGGGCCAGGCCCTCGACCACGGCGGTCTTGCCGACCCCGGGCTCGCCGATCAGCACCGGGTTGTTCTTGGTCCGCCGGGACAGCACCTGCACGACCCGGCGGATCTCGGTGTCCCGGCCGATCACCGGGTCCAGCTTGCCGTCCCGGGCCGCCTCGGTCAGGTCCACGCTGTACTTGGCCAGGGCCTGGAAGGTTCCCTCCGGGTCGGCCGAGGTGACCCGGCCGGTCCCGCGCACCTTGATGAAGGCGTCCCGCAGCGCCTGCGGGGTGGCCTTGGCGTCGCGCAGCAGCTGCCCGGCCGGTTCGGTCCCGGCAGCCAGGCCGACCAGCAGGTGCTCGGTGGAGACGAACTCGTCGTCGAGCGTACGGGCCTCGGCCCCGGCCGCATTGAGCATGGCGATCGCGGCCCGGCCCAGGTCCGGGGAGGCCACGGTCGAGCCGGAGGCGGCCGGCAGCCGGGCCAGCAGGCCCTCGACCCCGCGGACCAGCGCCGCGCGGTCGGCGCCGACCGCCTCCAGCAGCGGCCGGGTGGTCCCGTCGGACTGGTCGAGCAGGGCCTGCAGCACGTGGGCCGGTTCGACCTGGGGGTGTCCGGCCCCGGACGCGGCGCGGACCGCCGCGGTCAGCGCCTCCTGCGATCGGGTGGTGAGTTTCTGCGGTTCCACGAGTGGCACGTCCCGTTCCGTGAGTGGTGGTCGACAGCTGGGTTGGCCGGGGTCGCGGCGTCCGGCGGTGTCCGGCCGGGACGCAGGATGCGCCGCGGACCGGTCAAGCGCTGTCCGTCGGTGGTTCCCGACCGCGGGGCGAGGCCGTCTGCGGCGGCCTGCCCGGAAAGCGGCGGCGGTATGCGCGGACTGTGCGAAGTGCACGGATTGTGCGGGTAGTGACGCAGCGCCCGGGCTTGCAGGGTCCGCTGCCGGTCGTACCGGCTGTGCTGATCTGGTGTTGGTGCTTCGGCCGGGCAACGCCCTGCCGGAACCGTGGTCGTTCGAGTTGCTGGTGTTCTGAACTGCTTGTCGTCTGGTCTTCACTGCTGCGGGCCGGGCGGGTCGTACGTCCGGCGGCGCGTCACCTGGCCGGCCGGGCCCGGCCGGAAGACTCCGGCCGCGCCCGACAGACCACGGCGAACGTCAGCTGGCCCGCGGCTTCCACACCACGAGCGCCGTCGACTTGCCGAAAGCCGGCACGGCCGGCAACAGGTCGGCCCGGTACAGCGGGTTCGGCGCATACGGCGGCGCCGGGTACTGGGCCGCGGCCGGCGCTGCCGGCGCAGCAGGCACCGGAACGGGGCCCAGCGTGAACGCCGACCCGATCCGGGCCAGCCGGGACAACTCGGCCACCTGCGCCTGCAGCGCGGCGACCTGGTCCTCCAGCTCGCGGATCCGCTTGATCCCGGCCAGGTTCACGCCCTCCTCCTGGGACAGGCGCTGCACCTCGCGCAGCCGCTCGATGTCCCGGAGCGAGTACCGGCGCCCGCGCCCGGCCGTCCGGTCCGGACTGACCAGGCCGAGCCGGTCGTACTGCCGCAGGGTCTGCGGGTGCAGCCCGGACAGCTCGGCCGCCGCGGAGATCACGTACACCGGGTCGGTCTCGGCCGGCGGGAAGGTCTGCTCGTGCGTCATACGGGTGCTCCGTTCGCTGCGGCCAGCAGCTCGGCCCGCACGTCATGATCGGCCGTGGCCTGCTGGTATGCCTCCAGTGCTTCCTTCGCGGCGGTGCTCAGCTGCACCGGGACGGCGACCTCGAAGGTGACCAGCAGGTCACCGCGCACGCCCCCCTTGCCCGGCGCGCCCTTGCCGCGCACCCGCAGGGTCCGCCCGTTCGCGCTGCCCTCGGGCAGCTTCACCGTCACCGGCTGGCCGCCGAGCACCGGAATCCGGATGTCCGCGCCGAGCACGGCCTCCGGATAGGTGACCGGCACCGTGACGGTCAGATTGTCCCCATCCCGCCCGAATACCGCGTGCGGCTTCACGTGGACCACCACATACAAGTCTCCCGGAACTCCGCCGCGCTCGCCCGGAGCGCCCTTGCCCTTGAGCCGGATCCGCATCCCGTCCCGCACCCCGGACGGGATCCGGGCCTGCAGGGTACGGGTCGACGCCGCCCGGCCCGAACCGTGGCAGATCGGGCACGGGCTGTCCACCACCAGGCCGCGGCCCTTGCAGTCCCGGCACGGCTCGGACAGGGCGAACCCGCCCTGGTTCCGGCTGGTCTGCCCGGTGCCGGAACAGGTCGGGCACACCCGCGGGGTGGTGCCGGCCTTGGCCCCGGTCCCGGCGCAGCTGCGGCAGGGCTGCTCGCTGGTCATCCGCAGCGGGATGGTCACCCCGTCGATCGACTGCATGAACGTGATCGTGGCCTCGGTCTCGATGTCCGCGCCGCGCCGGCCGGTCGGCGGGGGCGGCCCGCCCGGCCGCCCGCCGCCCCGGTTGAACAACCCGCCCAGGATGTCGCCGATCCCGCCGCCGGCCCCGCCGTTGCCGAGCAGGTCGCCGAGGTCGAACGGGAAGTTGCCCGCCCCGCCCGGCCGGAACCCGCCGCCGAACAGCGACCGGGCCTCGTCGTACTCCTTGCGCCGCTTCTCGTCCGAGAGCACGTCGTAGGCCTCGGAGATCTCCTTGAACTTCTCCTCCGAGGCCGGGTCGCCCTTGTTGGCGTCCGGGTGGAACTGGCGGGCCAGCTTCCGGTAGACCTTCTTGATGTCGGCGGCCGGAGCGTCCTTGGGCACACCAAGGACCTTGTAGTAGTCCTTCTCGACGTAGTCCTTGGCACTCATCGGATCGCTCTTCCCCTTCGTTCCAGTTCCACCCTGCGTCCAGTTCGGTTCTTCGATCCGGTACTGCTACTGCTCGCTGTCCGCCGGCTGCGCCACGGCCACCCGGGCCACCCGCAGGATCCGTTCGCCCAGCCGGTAGCCGGGCTGCAGGATCTCGGCGCACACGTCCTCCTCCACATCCGAGGACACCATGTGCATCAGCGCCTCGTGGATGTTCGGGTCGAACGGCTCGCCCTTGGTGCCGTACTGCTCCAGCCCGAGCTTGACCAGCGAGGCCTCCAGCGATTCGGCCACCCGCAGGAATCCGCCCTCAAGCTCGCCGTGGTCCCGGGCCCGGCCGATGTCGTCGAGCACCGGCAGCAGCTCGGTCAGCACCTTGGCCCGGCCCTGGTCCGCGATGGTCACCCGGTCCCGGTCCACCCGGCGCCGGTAGTTGGCGTATTCGGCCTGGAGCCGCTGCAGGTCGCCGGTCCGCTCGTCCAATGCGGTCTGCACTCCCTGCAACTCGGTCGCCGCGCCCTGGAGTTCGTTGGTCCGCTCGGCCAGCTTGGCCAAGAGCTCGGCCACGGCCAGGTTGGCCGCGGGCTCGCCGTCGGCGCCGATGGCCTCGTTCACCCGGTCCGCGAAAGCGGTCTCCTCCACGTCGAAATCCTCTTCACTCACCGGGTAGTCCTCGCCGCGATCGGGGTGGTCGATGTCTTCTTCGCCCGGGCGGTAGAGGTCGTCAGTCACGTCTGCCTCCTGTCAGGATCTTCAGCTCGTCCGGGTGGGACCGGCGGTCCCGGGGCACCGCGCCCCGGGACCGGCCGGCCGAACAGCCGTCAGAATCAACCGTTCTTGCCCTCGTCGACGATCTCCGCGTCGATGACGTCCTCGGCGTCCGAGCCGCCGGCCGGCGGGGCGTCCTGCGGCTCGGCCGAGGAGGACGCGGCCTGCTGGGCCTGGGCCTGCTCGTAGAGCGCGGCGCCCAGCTTCTGGCTGGTGGTGGCCAGCTTCTCGGTGGAGGTCTTGATCGCCTCGGTGTCGGTCCCGCCCAGCGCGCCCTTGGTGTCCTCGATCGCGGCCTGCACCTCGCCCCGCACGTCGCCGGGGATCTTGTCCTCGTTGTCGCGCAGGAACTTCTCGGTGTTGTAGACCAGGGCCTCGGCCTGGTTGCGCACCTCGGCCTCCTCCCGGCGGCGGTGGTCCTCGGCCGCGTACTGCTCGGCCTCCCGCATCATCCGGTCGATCTCGTCCTTGGACAGCGCCGAGCCGCCGGTGATGACCATCGACTGCTCCTTGCCGGTGCCCAGGTCCTTGGCCGCGACGTTCACGATGCCGTTGGCGTCGATGTCGAAGGTGACCTCGATCTGCGGCAGGCCGCGCTGGGCCGGCGGCAGGCCGGTCAGCTCGAACATGCCCAGCCGCTTGTTGTACGCCGCGATCTCGCGCTCGCCCTGGTAGACCTGGATCTGCACCGACGGCTGGTTGTCCTCGGCGGTGGTGAAGATCTCCGAGCGCTTGGTCGGGATGGTGGTGTTCTTCTCGATCAGCTTGGTCATCACCCCGCCCTTGGTCTCGATGCCCAGCGACAGCGGGGTGACGTCGAGCAGCAGGACGTCCTTGACCTCGCCCTTGAGCACGCCGGCCTGCAGCGAGGCGCCGATCGCGACGACCTCGTCCGGGTTCACGCCCTTGTTCGGCTCCTTGCCGCCGGTCAGCTCGCGGACCAGGTCGGCCACGGCCGGCATCCGGGTCGAGCCGCCGACCAGGACCACGTGGTCGATCTCCCGGACGGAGATGCTGGCGTCCTTGATGACCTGCTCGAACGGCTTCTTGCACCGGGTCAGCAGGTCCGAGGTCAGCTGCTGGAACTGGGCCCGGGTGAGCTTCTCGTCCAGGTGCAGCGGGCCCTCGGCCGAGGCGGTGATGTAGGGCAGGTTGATCGAGGTCTCCGAGGAGGAGGACAGCTCGATCTTCGCCTTCTCGCCCGCCTCGCGCAGCCGCTGCAGGGCCATCTTGTCCTTGGACAGGTCCACCCCGTGCGCGTTCTTGAACTGGGTGACGAGGTAGTCCACCACGGCCTGGTCCCAGTCGTCGCCACCGAGGTGGTTGTCGCCGTTGGTGGCCTTGACCTCGATCGTGGAGAAGCCGTCCTCATCCTTGCTCACCTCGAGCAGGGACACGTCGAAGGTACCGCCGCCGAGGTCGAAGACCAGAATGATCTGCTCGCCCTCGCCCTTATCCAGCCCGTAGGCCAGCGCGGCGGAGGTCGGCTCGTTGATGATCCGCAGCACGTTGAAGCCCGCGACCTCGCCGGCCTCCTTGGTGGCCTGGCGCTCGGAGTCGGAGAAGTAGGCCGGCACCGTGATGACCGCGTCGGTCACCTTCTCGCCGAGGTAGGCCTCGGCGTCGCGCTTGAGCTTCTGCAGGACGAACGCGCTGATCTGCTGCGCGGTGAAGTCCTTGCCGTCGATCCCGATCTTCCAGTTGGTGCCCATGTGCCGCTTCACCGAGCGGATGGTGCGGTCGACGTTGGTGACGGCCTGGCGCTTGGCCACCTCGCCGACCAGGACTTCGCCGTTCTTGGCGAAGGCGACCACGGACGGGGTCGTGCGCGAGCCCTCGGCGTTGGTGATGACGGTGGGTTCACCACCCTCGAGGACGGAGACGACCGAGTTCGTCGTTCCAAGGTCGATTCCGACCGGACGTGCCATCGTGGGCTCCTTGTGATAGACGCTGTCGTTAGCTCGTCGCTGAGCGTCGTCCCGGTCCGGCCGGCGCGGCTGGCGCGCCCTGCCCCGGGAGTCGCCGGTGACGGCGAAGTTGAGCCCAGCAGACTCAACTATAAGGGTTGAGGTTACTCGACTCAAGTTGGTCGGGGCGCGTGTCCGGTGAGCAGGGCGGATCGCCGGCCATCCGCCCGGCCCCGCCGGAAATCCGAGAAGCTCGGAGAACTACGGTTCACTCCCCGTGCCCGCGATCGGCCGGCCGTTCTTCCACGTGCTGTGGATAAGTGGCACGCCCGGACGATAAGCCAGGTGCAGATAAGACGGCGCGTCGAGTACCGCGAAGTCCGCCCGCGCGCCCACGCTCAGGTGCCCGACATCGATCCGGTTCAGCGCCAGCGCCCCGCCGAGGGTCGCCGCCCGCAGCGCCTCCATCGGCGACATCCGCATCTCGCGCACCGCGAGCGCGAGGCAGAACGGCATGGACGAGGTGTAGCACGACCCCGGATTGCAGTCGCTGGCCAGCGCCACGGTCGCCCCGGCCTCGATCAGCCTGCGGGCGTCCGGATACGGCGACCGGGTCGAGAACTCCACCCCCGGCAGCAGGGTCGCGACCGTGGCCGAACCGGCCAGCGCCTCGACGTCCTTCTCGGCCAGGTACGTGCAGTGGTCTGCCGAGGCCGCGCCGAACTCGACCGCGAGCTGCACGCCCGGACCGTGCCCCAACTGGTTCGCGTGCAGGCGCACCTTCAAGCCTTTCGCCTTGGCGGCGGCCAGGATCGTGCGGGTCTCGGCCTCGTCGAACGCGCCGCGTTCGCAGAAGACGTCCACGTAGTCGGCGTAAGGCGCGCAGGCCTCGATCATCGGGCCGGCCACCAGGTCCACGTACTGGTCGCGGCGGTCGGCGTACTCGGCCGGCACCACATGCGCGCCGAGAAGTGTGGCCACGTCACATTCCTTGCCGGCCAAGCGGATCGCGCGCAGTTCATCGTCGAGGGTCAGCCCATAGCCGGTCTTGCACTCCACGGTCGTGGTCCCCTGACGGGCCATTTCCGCAACCAGGCGGCGGATATTGGCCCGCAGTTGCCCGTCGTCGGCCGCCCGGGTGGCCGCGACCGTGGTGCGGATGCCGCCGGCCGAGTAGGGCCGGCCGGTCATCCGGGCCTCGAACTCGGCCGCGCGGTCTCCGGCGAAGGCCAGGTGCGCATGGCTGTCCACGAAGCCCGGGATCACGGCCCGGCCGTCCACCGCCACGACCGCGTCGCAGGCCGGGGCGGACCCGGCCGAACCGATCCAGGCGATCCGCTCGTCTTCGATCACGAAGGCGGCGTCGCGCAGCGGTACGGAGTGTGCCGCCGGCGCCGAAACGGTGGCCGAAAAGTTATCCACATCCTGTGGAAAACTATCCGCCACCAGCTCCCCGACGGCGGTGACCAGGACCGCGCTCAAGCGAACAACCTCCGGATCGCCGTGCCGAGCAGCTTCGCCGGCGAGTCCACCAGCATGTGCACACCGTCCTGCACGACGACCCGCCCGCCGACCACGACATGCCGCACGTCCGCCGCGGTGGCCGCGAAAACCACCGATTCGGCGGCAAGCTCCAGGCTGGTGCCGGTCAGCCGGATCGAGTCCAGGCCGACCGTGGTGAAGTCGGCCGGCGCCCCGGCCTCCAACCGGCCCGCCTGTGGCCGGCCCAGCGCGGCCTGACCGCTGCGGGTGGCCGCGTCCAGCAGATCCGTGGACGGCCAGTGGCCGCGGCGCTCGGCCCGCAGCCGCTCGTCCAGCTCCACCCCGCGGGCCTCCTCGAACAGGTCGATCACCGCCTGGCTGTCCGTGCCCAGGGCCAACGGCGACCCGGCCTCGAACAGGGCCCGGGCCGCGCCGATCCCGTCGGCCAGGTCCCGCTCCGTGGTCGGGCACATGCAGATACAGGTCTGCGAGGCGCCGAGCAGCTCGATGTCCAGCTGGGACAGGTGCGTGGCGTGCACGGCCGTGGTCCGCGGACCGAGCACCCCTTTGGCCTCCAGCAACTGGGTCGGCGTCAGCCGGTACCGGCCGAGGCACGCGTCGTTCTCCGCCCGCTGCTCGGACAGGTGCACGTGCAGCGGCGCGTCGAACTTGGCCGCGAGCTCGGCGATCGGCGCTATCTGGTCCACCGGCACTGCGCGCACCGAGTGGATCGCCGCACCGACGATCACATGATCATCTTCGGGGTATCCGCTGTGCAGCGCGTCCACCCGGTTCGCCCACGCGCCCACGTCGCCGTCCGAGAACCGGCGCTGGGTGTCGTTCAACCCGGTGCCGATACCGCCGGTCAGATAACACGTGTCGAGCAGCGTGATCCGGATCCCGGCCGTCTTCGCCGCCTGGATCAGCGCATGGCCCATCGCGTTCGGATCCCGGTACGGCTTGCCCCCGCGCGCATGGTGCACGTAGTGGAACTCGCCGACCGAGGTGATCCCGGCCAACGCCATCTCGGCGAACACACCGGTGGCCAACTCCTGGTAGGTGTCCGGATCCAACCCGGCCACCGCTTCGTACATCTGTTCCCGCCAGGTCCAGAACGTGCCCTCGCCCACCTGGGTCCGCCCGCGCAGAGCGCGGTGGAACGCGTGCGAGTGCGCGTTCGCCAGACCGGGCAGGGTGAACCCGGGCAGCCGGGTCAGCTCGCCGCGGCCGGCCGCGGCGGCCACCACGGCCGCCGGGGCGTTCGTCTGCACGTCCGTGATCCGGCCGCCCGCGGTCTCGATCAGGACGCTGGTGGCGACCATCCCGGCCACGTAACCGGCCTCGGCGTGCCAGAACTGCGAGGTCATGAATCCTTCGCTCCAGCCAGGTCGGCGATGACCCGGGCCAGCGCCGGCACGGCGGCCAGGCAGTCGGCGGTCCGGGCGTGCTCACCCGGCGCGTGGGAGAGCCCGGTCGGGTTGCGCACGAACATCATCGCGGTGGGAATCGAGTGTGCCAGGATCCCGGCATCGTGCCCGGCGCCGGTAGCCAGTACCGGAACCCTACCCAGCGAGCGGCCGAGCCGATCCCGAAGCGGCGGGTCGAATTCCACCACCGGGCTGAGCGACTCGTTCACGACCCGCACCTCGGTCCCGTCCCGGGCCGCGCGCTCCCGGGCGTCGGCGCAGACCCCGGCGAGCACCAGGTCCAGGGCCTGCTCGCTCGGCGCCCGGCTGTCGAGCCAGGCCTGCACCCGGGACGGCACGGCGTTGGTGCCGTTCGGATCCACCCGCAGCCGGCCGAAGGTGGCCAGCGCCCCGGCCCGGTCGGCCGCCGCCCGCGCGGCGAGCACGGTGTGCGCGTAGGTGAGCATCGGGTCGCGCCGGTCGGCCAGCCTGGTGGTGCCGGCGTGGTTGGCCTCCCCAGTGAAGTCGAACCGCCAGCGCCCGTGCGGCCAGATCGCCGAGGCCAGGCCCAGCGGCGCGTCCCGGTCGACCAGGGCCCGGCCCTGCTCGATGTGCAACTCGACGAAGGCGCCGATCCGGCCCAGCCGCTGCGGATCCGGGCCGAGCAGGTCCGGGTCCCGGCCGGCCCCGGCCATCGCCGCGGCCAGGGTGATCCCGTCGGCGTCGCGCAGCGCGCGGGCCTTGTCCGGGTCCAGCTGCCCGGCCAGCAGCCGGGACCCGGCGCAGGCGACGCCGAACCGGGCGCCCTCCTCGTCGGCGAAGTTGGCCACCACGACCGGGCGGCCCGGCGACCAGCCCTGCCCGCGCAGCAGCCTGACCGCGGCGAACGCGCAGATCACGCCGAGCGGGCCGTCGAACGCGCCGCCGTCCGGCACGGAGTCCAGGTGCGAACCGACGGCCAGGGCAGGCGCGGGGCCGGCTTCTGGTTCGCCGCCGGAGTCGGCCGCGGGCTCGGCCTCCGGCTCCCACCAGGCCCACTGGTTCCCGTTCCGGTCGGTCTCCACCCGCAGGCCCAGGTCGGCGGCCTGCGTGGCGAACCACTCCCGGCAGGCCAGATCGGCCGCGGTCCAGGCGAAGCGGCGATAGCCGGACGTGCCGCGGTCCAGGCCGATCGGCAGCAGCGAAGACCACAGATCGGGGTAACCGCTCGCCTCACCCACCTCGACCGCCTCGGCGAACGAGGGCCCGACCGGGAGTTCATCCTGCCCGCCCGCGCCCGGGCCCGCGGCGGAAAACGACAGGTCAGCCATCATTGCCTTCGCGCATGGGCACCCGCACACCGCGCTCCCCGGCCACCTCGGTCGCGCGGTCGTACCCGGCGTCGACATGCCGGATCACGCCCATGCCCGGGTCGTTCGTCAGCACCCGCTCCAGCTTCTGCGCGGCCAGCGCCGTACCGTCCGCCACGGACACCTGGCCGGCGTGGATCGAACGGCCCATGCCGACCCCGCCGCCGTGGTGGATGGACACCCACGACGCGCCCGACGCCACGTTGATCATCGCGTTGAGCAGCGGCCAGTCCGCGATCGCGTCGGACCCGTCGAGCATCGCCTCGGTCTCCCGGTACGGCGAGGCCACCGACCCGCAGTCCAGGTGGTCCCGGCCGATCACGATCGGGGCCTGCACCTCGCCCCTGGCCACCAGGTCGTTGAACCGGGCCCCGGCCAGGTCGCGCTCGCCGTAGCCGAGCCAGCAGATCCGGGCCGGCAGGCCCTGGTAGTGCACCCGCTCGCCGGCCAGCTTCAGCCAGCGGGCCAGCGACTCGTTCTGCGGGAACAGGTCCAGCACCGCCTTGTCGGTGACCGCGATGTCCCGCGGGTCCCCGGACAGCGCGGCCCAGCGGAACGGGCCCCTGCCCTCGCAGAACAACGGCCGGATGTACTTCGGCACGAACCCGGCGAAGTCGAAGGCCCGCTTGTACCCGGCCAGCTTGGCCTCGCCGCGGATCGAGTTGCCGTAGTCGAACACCTCCGCCCCGGCGTCCTGGAAGCCGACCATGGCCGCCACGTGCGCGGTCATCGCGTCCCGGGACCGGCGGGTGAAGTCGGCCGGGTCGGCCGCCGCCGCGGCCCTCATGTCCTCGAAGGCCATCCCGACCGGCAGGTAGGCGAGCGGGTCGTGCGCCGAGGTCTGGTCGGTCACGATGTCGATCGGCGCGCTGATCGCGAGCAGTTGCGGCACCAGGTCGGCCGCGTTGCCGAGCACGCCGATCGACAGCGGGCGCCGGGCGTCGCGGGCCTCCACGGCCAGGGCGAGCGCGTGGTCGAGCGAATCGGCCTGCACGTCGAGATAGCGGTGCTCGATCCGGCGGGTGATCGCCCGCGGGTCGCAGTCGATGCAGATCACGACGCCGTCGTTCATCGTCACGGCCAGCGGCTGGGCCCCGCCCATCCCGCCCAGGCCCGCGGTCAGCGTGATCGTGCCGGCCAGGGTCCCGCCGAACCGCTTCGCGGCCACCGCGGCGAAGGTCTCGTACGTGCCCTGCAGGATCCCCTGCGTTCCGATGTAGATCCACGAGCCGGCCGTCATCTGCCCGTACATGGTCAGGCCGAGCGCGTCCAGCCGGCGGAACTCCTCCCAGTTCGCCCAGTCCCCGACCAGGTTCGAGTTGGCCAGGATCACCCGCGGCGCCCACTCGTGCGTCTGCATCACGCCGACCGGGCGGCCGGACTGCACGAGCATCGTCTCGTCCCCGCGCAGGGTCTGCAGGGTGCGCAGCATCGCGTCGAGGCTGTTCCAGTCTCGCGCGGCCTTGCCGGTGCCGCCGTAGACGACCAGTTCCTCGGGATGTTCGGCCACCTCGGGATCGAGGTTGTTCTGCAGCATCCGGAAGGCGGCCTCCTGCGGCCAGCCCAGGGTGTTCAGGGTGGTGCCACGGGGTGCGCGGAGCGTGCGGGGACCGGGCATACGGATGCTCGCCTTCTGGGAGTCGGTCGGATCGTCGGTCGGTGGGCGGCCGCCGGGGCGCGGTGGTCGGGCCGGGTCGCGCGGTGCCCCCACTATGTTATGCAATCATTCAGTGATGCGGTCAACCGCATGGATCCATTCAGATCGTGGTCCTCACCCTGACGAGGAGAGCGGAGTCCCAGATGGCACACACCGTCACACTTGGCGGCCAGGAACTGGCGTTCGCGGACGTCGTGGCGGTCGCCCGGGCCGGCGCGCGGGTCGAGCTGTCGCCCGCCGCGCTCACCGCGCTCGGCGAGGGCCGGGCCGTGGTCGACAGACTGGCCGCCGCCACCACTCCGACCTACGGCATCTCCACCGGCTTCGGCGCACTGGCCACCCGGCACATCGACCCCGAACTGCGAGCCGCGCTGCAACGCGCGCTGATCCGCTCGCACGCCGCCGGGATGGGCCCCCTGGTCGAACCCGAAGTCGTCCGCGCCCTGGTCCTGCTGCGACTGAAAACCCTGGCCAGCGGCCACACCGGCGTCCGCCCGGCGGTCGCCGAGACCATGGCCGCGCTGCTCAACGCCGGAATCACCCCCGCGGTCCGCGAATACGGCTCGCTCGGCTGCTCCGGCGACCTGGCCCCGCTCGCGCACGTCGCCCTGGTGCTGATGGGCGAGGGCGAAGTGATCGGCCCGGACGGCAAGGAGGCCGACGCAGGCCAGGCCCTGGCCGAACACGGCATCACCCCGCTGGTGCTCGAACCCAAAGAGGGCCTGGCCCTGATCAACGGCACAGACGGCATGCTCGGCATGCTGATCCTGGCCATGCACGACTTCGGACAACTGCTCAAACTCGCCGACCTGACCGCCGCGATGAGCGTGGAGGCACTGCTTGGCACCGACCGGGTGTTCCGCCCCGAACTGCAGGCCATCCGCCCGCACCCGGGCCAGGCCGCCTCCGCGGCGAACCTGCTGCGGCTGCTGGCCGACTCCGGCGTGATGGCCTCGCACCGCGGCCCCGACTGCAACCGCGTGCAGGACGCGTACTCGCTGCGCTGCGCCCCGCAGGTGGCCGGCGCCGCCCGGGACACCCTGGCCCACGCCGCGACCGTGGCCGGCCGCGAACTGGCCTCGATCATCGACAACCCGGTCGTGCTGTTCGGCGACGGCGACGGCCCCGCCGGGCTCGGCTCGGTCGAGTCCAACGGCAACTTCCACGGCGCCCCGGTCGCGTTCGTGCTCGACTTCCTGGCCGTGGCCGCCGCCGAGGTCGGCTCGATCGCCGAACGGCGCACCGACCGGATGCTGGACCCGGCCCGCTCGCACGGCCTGCCCCCGTTCCTGGCCGACGACCCCGGCGTGGACTCCGGCCTGATGATCGCCCAGTACACCCAGGCCGCCCTGGTCTCGGACAACAAGCGCCTGGCCGCGCCCGCGAGCGTGGACTCGATCCCGAGCTCCGCGATGCAGGAGGACCACGTGTCCATGGGCTGGTCCGCCGCCCGCAAACTGCGCAGCTCACTGGACAACCTGACCCGGATCCTGAGCGTCGAACTGCTCACCGCCGCCCGCGCCCTGGACCTGCGCCGCCCGCTGGAACCGGCCCGCGGCACCGCGGCCGCCGTCGCCGTGCTGCGGGCCAACGGGGTCGGCGGCCCCGGCCCGGACCGCTACCTGTCGATCGAACTGCGCGCCGCCGAGGTCGCAGTGCGCTCCGGCGCGGTCCTCGAAGCGGTCGAACAGGTCGTCGGTCCGCTGAACTGAGCCCCGGCCGGAGCGGGCCGACCCGGCCGGACCACCGGGTTCGGCCGGACGTCTATCCTGACCGTGCACCGTAATAAGAGGACACCCTTCGTGGAAGCCGTGGAACCCGTGACGCAGACGCCCGAGGCGCCCGCCCGGCGCCCGGACCAGCGCGCCGCCAGCCCGACCGAGCAGCTGCTCGCCCTGCTCGACGGCCGCCGGCTCTCGCCGACCCAGCGCCGGATCGGCCAGTTCCTGATCGACCACCACGACGAGGTGGTCTTCCTGTCCAGCGTGGACCTGGCCGAACGGGTCGGGGTCAGCCAGCCCTCGGTCACCCGGTTCGCCGCCGCGCTCGGCTTCGCCGGCTACCCGGACCTGCGCGAACGGCTCCAGGCGATCGTGCTCGGGGCGGCCCGGGAGACCCCGGAGCAGGTGCGCCGGAACGAGTTCCAGGCCGCGGTCGCGGCCGAGCAGGCCAACCTGGAGGCGCTGCACCGGCTGGCCGGCTCGCCGCACCGGCTGGTCGAGGCCGGCCGGCAGCTGGCCGGCTCGACCCCGCTGGCCGTGCTCGGCCTGCGGCTGTCCGCGCCGGTGGCCCAGTACTTCGCCTACAGCGCCCGGCGGATCCACCCGGACGTGCGGCTGATCACCTGCGGCGGCTCGGTCGCCGACGACGCCCTGCTCCAGGCCCGGCAGGCCGGCGCCGGCTGGCTGCTGGCGGTCCTGCTGCCCCGGTACGCCGAGGAGGCCCTGGCCGCGATCGCCCGGGCCCGGGACCTGGGCCTGAAGATCGCCCTGATCACGGACAACCCGCTCGTGCCGTTCGCCGCCCCGGCCGATATCCTGTTGCCCGCCGGCGTCGGCAGCAGGCTCGTGTTCGACTCCCACGCCGCACCGCTGATCCTGGCCTCGCTGCTGGTCCAGGCCATGGCCGACGCCGAGCCGGAACGGACCCAGGCCCGGCTGGAGGCCCACGAGGCGCAGAGCGAGGAACGCGGCTTCTACCGCGACTGACTTCTCGCGACTGACTTCTGATGTACTCACTGTGCACCCGGTCGGCCCGACAGGCGTGCGGCACTGTCGCGAAATAAGTTACTCGTGAGTAGAATATCGGCTTGCGTGCCGGCAGCCTGCCGACAGGCCGGCCGACAGTTAAGGAGCCCGTCCGATCATGCAACTTGCAGCGATCATCATCTCCCTGGCGATCACGGCCGTGGGTGTGGCCCTGTTCGCCCGGGTGCTGCAGCGGATGTACAGCCTCATCGCCTCGGGCCAGCCCGCGCCCGGGCGCACCGGCAACCCGGCCGGCCGGACCGCCAACCTGGTCAAGGAGTTCGGCGCGCACACCCGGCTGGCCCGCAAGGGCAAGCGCTGGATCGGCGCGGCCCACTGGACCGTCATGGTCTCCTTCGGTCTGCTCTTCTTCACCCTGGTCACCGCGTTCGGCCAGCTGTTCCAGGTCACCTTCCAGATCCCGCTGATCGGCCGGTGGTGGCCGTTCGAGTTCGTCTCCGAACTGTTCACCGTGGTCGGCCTGGTCGGCATCCTGTTCCTGACCGGCCTGCGGCTGCGCAACCTGCCCAAGACCAAGGGCCGCACGTCGCGCTTCTTCGGCTCGGTGATGTGGCAGGCGTACTACGTCGAGTACACGATCATCGGCGTGCTGATCTGCATCCTGGTCCTGCGCGGCGTCGAGTGCGTGCTGGAGGGCGGCGACAAGTACTCCATCCACTACGCCTTCTCCTACCCGGTCGCCCAGCTGTTCAAGGGGATGAGCACCCAGGCGCTGGAGAACACGGTCTGGGCGGTCGCCACCCTGAAGATCGTCATCTCCTTCGCCTGGATGATCACGATCTCGCTGAACCCGAACATGGGCGTGGCCTGGCACCGCTTCCTGGCCTTCGTCAACATCTGGTTCAAGAAGAAGGAGGACGGCTCGACCGCCCTCGGCGCCCTGAGCCCGATGATGTCCAAGGGCGAGCCGATCGACTTCGAGGACCCGAAGGACGACGACGTGTTCGGCGTCGGCAAGGTCGAGGACTTCACCTGGAAGGGACTGCTGGACTTCTCCACCTGCACCGAGTGCGGCCGCTGCCAGGAGCAGTGCCCGGCCTGGAACACCGAGAAGCCGCTGTCGCCGAAGCTGCTCATGCTGACCCTGCGCGACCACGCCTACGCCAAGGCCCCCTACCTGCTGGCCGGCGGCGGCAAAGACGCCGAGGGCAACGAACTGGCCACCGCGGACCAGCTGGCCGGCGTCCCCGCGGCCGCCCTGGCCGAGGCCGAGCGCCCGCTGATCGGCACGCTCGACGAGAACGGCCTGATCGACCCGGACATCCTCTGGTCCTGCACCACCTGCGGCGCGTGCGTCGAACAGTGCCCGGTCGACATCGAGCACGTGGACCACATCATCGACATGCGCCGCTACCAGGTCATGATCGAGTCCTCGTTCCCCTCCGAGGCCGGCACGATGCTCAAGAACCTGGAGAAGAAGGGCAACCCCTGGGGCATGGCCGCCAAGGCCCGGCTGGACTGGACCCGCGACCTCGACTTCGCCGTCCCGGTGGTCGGCGAGGACGTCGAGGACCTGACCGGGGTCGAGTACCTCTACTGGGTCGGCTGCGCCGGCGCGCTGGAGGACCGGGCCAAGAAGACCACCAAGGCCTTCGCCGAACTGCTGCACATCGCCGGGGTGAACTTCGCGGTCCTGGGCACCGGCGAGAGCTGCACCGGCGATCCGGCCCGCCGGATGGGCAACGAGTTCCTGTTCCAGACCCTGGCCGCGCAGAACGTCGAGACGCTGACCGAGGCCAAGGCCACCAAGATCGTGGCCACCTGCCCGCACTGCTTCAACTCGCTGGCCAACGAGTACCCGCAGCTCGGCGGCAAGTTCGAGGTGATCCACCACACCCAGCTGCTGGACTCCCTGATCCAGGCGGGCAAGCTCACCCCGGTCACCCCGGTCGACCAGAACATCACCTACCACGACCCGTGCTACCTCGGTCGCCACAACAAGGTCTACACGCCCCCGCGCGAGATCATCGCCAAGGTGCCCGGCCTGCGCAACACCGAGATGCACCGCTGCAAGGAGAAGGGCTTCTGCTGCGGCGCCGGCGGCGCCCGGATGTGGATGGAGGAGCGGATCGGCAAACGGATCAACACCGAGCGGGTCGACGAGGCGCTGTCCACGAACCCGGACGTGATCTCGACCGCGTGCCCGTACTGCCTGGTCATGCTCGGCGACTCGATCACCGCGCGCAAGCAGGCCGGCGAGGTGCCCGAGTCCATGCAGGTCGTGGACGTCGCGCAGTTGCTGCTTCAGTCCGTCAAGCAGCCTGCGGCCGTCGCCGACTAGGTTTTTCCATCGCGCTGCGGCCCCTGGTCTCGCTCAGCTGACCAGGGGCCGCGATGTTGTTCCAGGCATATGTTTCCTGTCGGCAGAACAGCCTGCGGGTGCCTCGGTCTCACGGCCCGGGAACCGGGAACCCGTCGCCGTCCAGCAGAACTCCGCCGATGACGTCCGACAGCAGCAACGCCGCCTCCAGGCAGCGCCCGGCCGACTTCACCAGCTCCGCGTCCGAACCCGGCGGCACACAGGCGAACCGGTAGAGCGTGCCCGGCCATCCGTCGCCAGGCTTCGACTGCAACGCATACGGTACGAACTCGCCGTCCGCGATCGGCCGGACCTCGACCTCCAGGTCGCCCGGACGTTCCAGGCAGTAGTCGTTCGGCGCGAGCGCGCCGTTGCGGGACAGATCCGGGACGGCCAGCTCCAGCACCGACCGCAGGACCTGCCACGGCAGCGCCTCGTTCCCGTAGACGCAGTACGCGGTCTCGGCCGCGGTGACCGTGTGCGCGGGCCCGCCCGGCAGCCGGGCCGCTCCGTGCAGACGGCGGGCCAGCCCGCTGACCAGCGACCAGGCCAGCGCCTCGGACCCGGCCGGCAGGTCCTTCGGGTAGCGCAGCCGCAGGTCCGGCGCGTTGCGCCCCTCCTGGATGCGCACCCGCTGCCGCGGCGACCGGGCCGCGTACGCGATCGACCAGCTGTCGGGCAGGTCCGCCTCGCCGGCCAGGGCCGGGTCCAGCAGGAAGGGGCCGTGCCAGGTGACCGCGTCGGCGATCTGCAGGTCGCCTTCCGCGTCTTGGCCGATGGTTGGATTCCAGGCCTGGAGCAGGCAGTAGAGAGTGGGCGGGGTGCGCGGCCCGTTCAGCAGCAGGACCGGGTTGTCCCGCAGCAGCCTGGGCGGGGAGTCCGAACGCCGGTCCGGGCGCGGTTCCGCCCGCTGATCTGCGCGGCGGCCTTCCCGGCGCCCCTCGCGGCGTTCAGTTCGCTTCGTTCGCCGGTCGAGGGTGGACTTCCGCAGCTCCATCCGCCCACTGTCCCAGCCCGCCGGGCCCCGGTCCGGGGATTGGCCGCCGAATCGCCCGAGCCGCTCACCGGTTTCGGCTACCAGAGCGACCCGAACGGCGAGTCGGCCAGCGCCTCCAGCGCGATCCGCTTGCCCGCCGAGTCCACCAGGACCCCGCCGGTCTGCGTCAGGACCGCCTTGGCCAGCCGGTACTTCAGCCGCAGCGAGCCCGGCCCGCCGTCCGGCACCACGATCTCGTACCCGGTCAGTTGCCTGGTCGTCCACCCCTGGTCCACGACCGCCGCCGGCATCGTGCCGCCTCCGGGATCCTGCGCCACGTCGAGCACGAACGTCGCCACGGTGTCCGAGATGGTCGCGGTGTAACGGCCCGAGTCGTCCTCCGGATCGGTCGAGCAGAACGTGTCCCCTGTGCCCAAAGGCGCGATCGCCTGCAACAACAGTCCCGGATCAGCCGGCGTCCCCGCGTACACGGTCACCCGCGACCCGCCGAGCTGCTCCAGCCCGCTCGGCGTGCTCCAACTGAACCCCCGCCCCAGCAAGCGCTGCGTCACCGGCCGCCGATCCCCGCGCCGCTGCTCCGGCTTGCGTCTCCACCGCATGGACATCCCAGATCCCGATCAGTTTATGGGCGTCCGGTGGAAGTTCAGATAAGACCGCGACTGCGTTGGTCCGCGCTGCCCCTGATACCGCGAGCCGTACACGGCCGACCCGTACGGGTTCTCGGCCGGAGTGCTCAGCCGGAACAGGCACAGCTGGCCGATCTTCATCCCCGGCCACAGCTTGATCGGCAGCGTGGCGACGTTCGACAGCTCCAGCGTGACATGACCGGAGAACCCCGGATCGATGAACCCCGCGGTCGAGTGGGTGACCAGGCCCAACCGCCCCAGACTCGACTTGCCCTCCAGCCGCGAGGCCAGGTCGTCCGGAAGGGTGACCAACTCGTAGGTCGACGCCAACACGAACTCGCCCGGGTGCAGGATGAACGGCTCGTCCTGCTCCGGCTGCACCAGGCGCGTGAGGTCGGGCTGCTCTTCAGCCGGGTCGATGTGCGGGTACCGGTGGTTCTCGAACACCCGGAACAGCCGGTCCAGCCGCACGTCGATCGACGACGGCTGCACCATCGACTCGTCGAAAGGATTGATCCCGACCCGACCGGACGCGATCTCCTTGCGGATGTCTCTGTCTGAAAGCAACACGCCAAGAAGGTATCGCGGCACGACCCCCGCAGCCGAATCGACTCCCATCCGGCCGCCGCATTCTGCTACTCTGGCATCAGTACGCACCCACCGGGTACGTCGCGCGGATGTAGTTCAATGGTAGAACATCAGCTTCCCAAGCTGACAGCGCGGGTTCGATTCCCGTCATCCGCTCCGAGATTTCATAAGAGCTTAACCAGGATGTGCTGGTTCCCAAGCGGCTATGGTCCGCTCTCGCTCACTGACATATCGTCGGCCTGGATGCGGCCGGTGGGCTGCCAACTCAACGGCGGCAACGCGGCGCGTACAGCGGAAATCTGCGCCCGATCTTCCTTTGTCACCTGACGCTCCGCAACGATTGGCGGGCGAGGTCGGGGCGGGAGCGAAGTTATCCACAGGAGTTATCCACACTGTGAACAAGTGTTCTAGTGAGGACGCCAAGCCGTGCCCCCTGTTCTATAAACGTTCGATCGCCTCATGGAGGATGCTGGGCTGATGAAGAAGATCGGGTTGCTCGGCGGGATGAGTTGGCAGTCGACGGCGGAGTACTACCGGTTGCTCAACGAACTGGCGGCCGAGAAGCTGGGCGGGCTGCACTCAGCCGAGTGCGTGCTCTACTCGGTGGACTTCGCTGGGATCGAGCGCCTTCAGGTGGAGGGACGCTGGGACGAGGCCGGCGCGGTGCTGGCAGAGGCGGCGGCGGCCGTGGAGCGAGCAGGTGCGCAGGTGCTGCTGATCTGCACCAACACGATGCACAAGGTCGCCGACCAGGTGCAGGCCGCGATCCGGATTCCCTTGCTGCACCTCGCAGATGCGAGCGCGCGGGCGGTCAGCGCCCAGGGGATTTCGTGTGTCGGGCTGCTGGGGACCGCCTTCACCATGGAGCAGGACTTCTACCGCGGTCGGCTTGAGCAGCATGGGCTGAAAGTCCTGGTTCCGGACGCACCGGGTCGAGAGTTGGTGCACCGGGTGATCTACGAGGAGCTTTGCCTCGGAATTGTGCGCGACGAGTCTCGCGTCGGCTACCAACAAGTCATCGGCGAACTCGTGGCTGCGGGTGCTGAGGGAATCATTCTGGGCTGCACGGAGATCGAGCTGCTGATCGGCCAGAAGGACTGCCCGATTCCGGCGTTCCCGACCACTCGGCTGCACGCGGAGGCGGCGATCGAGTTCGCGCTGGCGTCAGATGAGTCGGCGTCGGATGAATAAGGGCAGATCAACTCCGGCCTGAAGCGCGGGCCGGGCATCTCGACCTCACTAAGGTGGGGAAACGTGGATTCCCTCGACCGGCAACTGGTGCACGCGCTGTTCGTGGACGGTCGGGCGCCGTTCAGCCGGATCGCCGAGGTCCTCGGGGTCTCGGACCAGACGGTCGCCCGGCGCTACCAGCGTTTGTCCGAGGCCGGGGCGATGCACGTGCTCGGACGGCTCGACGCCGGTCGGCTCGGGCAGGTGGATTGGATGGTCCGCCTGCAGTGTGCGCCGCGCGCGTCCCTGGCGATCGCCGAAGCGCTTGCCCGGCGCGAGGACACGCACTGGGTACGCCTGGCCTCCGGCGGAACCGAAGTCGTCTGCACAGTACAGGCGGCCAACGAGCAGGCCCGGGACGCGTTGCTGCTGGAGAAGTTGCCCGCCACACGTTCCATCACGGCGATCAGCGCGCACTGTCTTCTGCACCTCTATCGCGGAGGCCAGACCAGGTGGCCGGGCGTCACATCGGCTCTGACCAGCGCGCAGGCTGCCGAGCTCGGGTCAGCGACCGAACTCGGCCCGAGAGCGGAAACACCCCCGGCAGAACCAGAACCGATGGACCTGGACGAATCCGACCGCGCCCTGGTGGACGAGCTGACCCGCGACGGTCGGGCCACGTTCGCGACCCTCGCGGCGGCCACCGGCCGGCACGAAGCGGCGGTCCGGCGCCGGCTCGCCCGGTTGTGCCAGACCGGCGCGCTCTACTTCGACGTGGACATCGACAACCGTCTGCTCGGCTACCACAGTTCGGCGCTGCTCTGGATCCGGGTCGAGCCGTCCCGGCTGGTCGCGGTCGGGCAGGCGCTGGCGAGCCACCCCGAGATCGCGTTCGCCGCCGCCACGACCGGGCCGAGCAACCTGCTCGCCTCGGTCATCGCCGTGGACGGCCATGCCCTGTACCTCTACCTGGCCGAGCGGCTCGGGTCGCTGCCGGGGATCGTCGAGATCGAGACCGCGCCGATCCAGCGCACGGTCAAACGCGCCGGGACCGGAGTGCTGCCCGGCCCCTGAGGTCGCCGGCGCATCACCCCCCATTCCCCAAATGGCTACCAGCAAGTAACCTGCGGTTCACACTACCGCGCTCGACCGGCCGGCCGGCCGCGGGCACCCGTCAGAATCGAGAAGGGGCACAGGTGCGACAAAAACGTCGCCTCCTACTGCTCACCGCAATACTCGCGACCGTGGTCGCCGGCGCGGGATCCGCGTCCGCAGCCACGGTCAGCACCCAGACCGCCGGCGCCACGCCGCAGAACCACGGGCCGTCCGTACCGCACTACGACTACTACCTGGCCCTCGGCGATTCGCTCGGCGCCGGCTGGCAGCCCGACCCGGTCACCGGCGTCGGCGCCATCACCGGCCAGGGCTACGCCTCGGACATCGCCGCGGACCTGAAGAAGGCCAACCCGCACCTGCAGTTCACGGACCTGGCCTGCCCCGGCGAGACGACGACCACCATGCTCAACGGCGGCTGCGCGTACCCGGAGACGTACCACTCCCAGATCGCCGCGGCCACGGCGTTCCTCGCCGCCCACCACGGATCCCGCGTCCTGGTCACGCTCGACATCGGCGCCAACAACATCGACGGCTGCATGAGCGCCTCGGGCATCGACACCGCGTGCGTCACGTCCGGGCTGACCGCCGTCGGCAGCGACCTGCCCAAGATCCTGAGCCGGCTGAAGTCGGCCGGCGGGCGCGGCACCTCGATCTTCGGGATGAACTACTACGACCCGTTCCTGGCCGAGTGGCTGACCGGGACCACCGGAGAAGGCCTGGCGACGACGTCGGTCGCGCTCTCCGCGGTGTTCAACGGACTCC
This sequence comes from Actinocrinis sp., assembly GCA_035943635.1. Classification (GTDB taxonomy): domain Bacteria; phylum Actinomycetota; class Actinomycetes; order Streptomycetales; family Catenulisporaceae; genus DASZBX01. Next base: position 235,973 of record DASZBX010000148.1, read on the forward strand.
TGAAGACGGTCTACACGCTCCACGGCATCCCGGTCGCGGACGTGTCCGGCACCTTCGACACCGCCGACTTCACCCCGCTGGTACTCCTGACCAGCACGCTGAAGGTGCCGCTGAACGTGGCGAAGATCTGCCAGTGGACCTGGATGTGCGCCCCGGCGCCGGTCGGGCCGAACATCCACGCCAACGCGACCGGCTACTCGCAGATGGCCGGAGCCTTCGAGAAGGTCATCTTCTCCCCGACCCGCCTCTGGTGGTGGTAGTCGCACGACCGGCGGCAAGATCGACTGAAGGGCGGAAGGTACGCGCACACATGTGCGAACCTTCCGCCTTCGGCGTTATGGTGTCCCGATGGCCAGCGTGCTCGAACTCATCACCTACCCGGTCAAGGGCTGTGCGGGCACCTCGGTCGCGGCGACCACGCTGACGGACGCCGGGCTGGCCCACGACCGCACCTTCATGGTGCTCGACGAGTCCGGCGAGGCCCGCACACAGCGGCGCAACCCACGTCTGGCGCTGGTGAAATCCGAGGTCGGTGAAGACGGCGACCGGCTGACGCTCACTGCGCCGGGGATCGAACCGCTCGGATTCGAGACGGTCCGCGGCGCCGTCCCGAACCAGCGCCGCCGCGAGGTCACCCTCTTCGGTAAACCCCTCAGCGGAATCGACCAGGGAGACCCGGCCGCCGACTGGTTCACCCGGGTGCTCGGCGCGCCGAGCCGGCTGGTCCGGGTGCCGCCGGACCACGACCGGATCTCCGACGGCCAGACCCCCGGCCCGGTCGGCTACGCCGACGGGTTCGCCATCCTGCTCGCCTCGCCGCCCTCGCTGGACCTGCTGAACGAGCGGCTGGCCGAACGCGGCGGGCAGCCGCTGCCGATGGACCGGTTCCGGCCGAACATCGTGGTCGGCGGCTGGGACCGGCCGCACACCGAGGACCTGGCCCGGCGGATCGGCATCGGCGGCGCGGAACTCGGCTACGCGAAGCTGTGCCTGCGCTGCGCCGTGACCATGGTCGACCAGGCCTCGGCCGTGCCGAGCGGGCCGGAGCCGATCCGCGCCCTGTCCGGGTACCGGCGGGCGAACGGCGGCGTGGCGTTCGGGGCGAACTTCTCGGTCACGAAGCCGGGCGACCTGGCCGTCGGCGACGAAGTGCAGGTCAGCAGCTGGGGCGAATCGGTGCTGGCTCAACCTGGTTAGGCCGGACGGCCGTGCGGCCACGGGCCCGAACAGCTTCGGCTTGCTTAGAGTGCACTCTAAGGGCGTAGCGTCGTGACGAGGTCGGGAACGGCGACGGAAGGAGCTGGCCGGTGACGTCCACCACGATGCGGACCACGTACTCGATCAGCGAGGTCTCGCAGATCAGCGGACTTTCGGCCCACACCCTGCGCTGGTACGAGCAGATCGGCCTGATCCCGGCCGTCGGCCGCGGGCCGTCCGGGCAGCGCTGCTACGGCGAGGGCGACCTGACCTGGCTCAAGTTCCTCGGACACCTGCGCTCGACCGGGATGCCGGTCGCCGACATGCTGCGCTACGCCGAACTGAGCGGGCAGGGCGACCACACCCGGCCGGCCCGGCGGGCCATGCTGGAGGCGCTGCGCGAGCAGGTGCGGGCCCAGGTCGCCGAGCTGAACGCGACCCTCGCCGTCCTCGACCACAAGATCACCACCGTCTACGCGGAAAGAGAACACTGATGCGCACTCTCCCTCTCGGCTCGCAGGGGCTGACCGTCTCGGCCCAGGGCCTCGGCTGCATGGGCATGAGCGCCTTCTACGGCCAGACCGACGACGACGAGTCGCTGCGCACGCTGGCCCGGGCCGCCGAACTCGGCGTCACCTTCCTGGACACCGCCGACATGTACGGCCTGGGCGCGAACGAGGAGCTGGTCGCCCGCTTCCTGGCCCAGCCGGGCCGGCGCGAGCAGACCACCCTGGCCACCAAGTTCGCCATCACGGTCAACCCGGACGCGCCCGGCGGCCGCGAGGTGCGCGGCGACGCGCCCTACGTGCGGCAGGCCGCGGAGGCCTCACTCAAGCGGCTGGGCGTCGACACCATCGACCTGTACTACATGCACCGCCGGGACGTGCGGGTCCCGATCGAGGAGACCGTCGGCGCGATGGCCGACCTGGTTGCGGCGGGCAAGGTCCGCTACCTCGGCCTGTCCGAGGTGACCGCCGAGGAGCTGCGGGCGGCCCACGCGGTTCACCCGATCAGCGCACTGCAGTCGGAGTGGTCGCTGTTCACCCGGGGCCTGGAGGAGTCGATCGTGCCGGCCGCGGTCGAACTCGGGGTCGGGATCGTGCCGTACTCCCCGCTCGGCCGCGGCTTCCTGGCCGGGCACTTCACCGACGGCGCGCAACTGGGCGCGGACGACTTCCGCACCGCGCACCCGCGGTTCAGCGGCGAGAACGCGGCCCGCAACGCCGGCCTGCTCGCCCCGGTCCAGGCCGCCGCGCAGGCCCACGCGGCCACGGTCGGCCAGGTCGCCCTGGCCTGGGTGCACCACCGCACGCAGGTCTGGGGGACGTCGGCCGCGCCGATCCCCGGCACCAAGCGGGTCTCCCGGCTGGAGGAGAACGCCGCCGCGGCGGACCTGGTGCTGACCGAGGCGGAGCTCGCATCCCTGGAGGGCATCGCCGCCCAGGTGGCCGGGGACCGGTACGCCGACATGCAGGCCGTCCCGGAAGGCCGCGCCTGACCGACGCGGCCGAACGCACGGCGGCGACCTGCCGATGGTGGCACCCCGGCTGAACCCGTGGTTAGGGTGCCACCATGACGGAACACATATGGCTGCGGCCCTTGACCGAGACGGACCTGGGCCTGGCCGAGGTCCTCTACGAGGACCCGGCCGAGGCAGGACAGTACGGATTCTTCGGCTATTTCCCCGGCGTGCTGCGGCGCAACTGGGCCGAGGACCGGCTGATCGGCTCGGACCACGGCAACCTGGCGATCGTGCGCGGCACGCGAGCGGGCGGGGCCGGCGGTGCGGGCGGCGTGTTCGTGGGCGAGGTCGGCTGGTACAAGGAGAAGTGCGGGCCGACCTCGTTCTGCTGGAGCATCGGGATCGGGCTGCTGAACGTCGAGCGCGGCAAGGGCTACGGTACCGAGGCGCAGCGCCAGATCGCGGCCTACCTGTTCGCGCACACGCAGTTCAACCGGATCGAAGCCTCGACCGAGAGCACCAACACGGCTGAGCAGCGCTCCTTGGAGAAGGCCGGGTTCACCCGCGAGGGGATCCGGCGCGGAGCGCTCTTCCGGGCCGGGACGTGGCGCGACCTCGTGGTCTACTCCGTGCTGCGGTCCGAGGTCACGCTGCCCGACTGAGCTCACTACCAGAGCACGCCGCGCCGCGTCGTCACGCAGCCGGCTCCTTCAGTGCGCGCACGAAGTCGGCCGCCCGCCGGGTGATCTCCCCGTGCTCGCCCCGCTCGACCAGGTCCGGCACCACCACGTCGCTGCCCGCGCCGACCGCGAAGGCCCCGGCGTCGAGGAAGGTGCGCGCGTTGCCCGCGTTCACCCCGCCGGTCGGCACCAGCCGCAGGTCCGGGAAGGGCCCGAGCAGGGCGCGCAGGTGGCCCGGGCCGCCGAGCCCGGCCGGGAAGATCTTCACCGCGGCCGCGCCGAGCTCCACCGCCGCGCTGACCTCGGTCGGGGTCAGCGCGCCCATGAACAGCGGCGTCCCGGTCCGGCGGGCCACCTCGGCCACCTGCGGGCGCAGGTCCGGGGTGACCAGGAACCGGGCCCCGGCGCCGATCGCCTGCTCGGCCTGCTCGGCGGTCAGTACCGTGCCCGCGCCGACGACTGTCTCCGGCACCTCGGCGCACGTCTTGATGACGTCCAGCACGGTCGGCGTGGTGAAGGTGAACTCGACCAGGCGGATCCCGCCCGCGGCCAGCGCCCGGGCGAGCGCGGCCGGGTCGGCGATCTGCTTGGCCCGCACGATCACCAGGGCGCGGTCCTGTTCGAGGATCGAGAGCAGGTCGGTCGGGTCGGTGATGGTCGGCTGGGTCATAACGTGGGCCTTTCGGTTCCAGGCGGAGTCGGGGTGGCGCGGCCGGGGCGGCGGATCGCCCGGCCGGGACGGGCTTCGGTCCGCACGCCGCCGTCGATGACGAACTCGCCGTTCACCAGCACATACGGGATGCCCGCCGGGGTGAGCCGGGGCTGCTCGAAGGTGGCCAGGTCCGCGACCGTGGCCGGATCGAACAGCGCCAGGTCGGCGGCGAAACCGGGCCGGACCAGGCCGCGGTCGGCCAGACCGAGGCGCCGGGCCGCACGCCCGGTCATCTTCGCGACGCAGTCCGCCAACGACAGCAGGCCCTCCTCGCGGACATAGCGGGCCAGGTACCGCGGGAACGTGCCCCACCCGCGGGGGTGCGGGCGCTCGCCGGTGAGCAGCCCGTCACTGCCGACCAGGTGCGCCGGGTGCTGCATGATCGCCCGGACGTTCTCCTCGTGGCCGACGTGCATCAGGCAGGCGGTGCCGAGTTCGTCCGCCAGCAGCAGGTCGAAGCAGAACTCGACGGCCGCCCGGCCGGTCCGCCCGGCCGCCTCGGCGACGGTGAGCCCGATGTACTCGGCGTTCGCCGCGAGCCAGGTCCCGCTGATCCGGATGGTGGCCCAGTCGATCGGGACGCCGTGGCAGCCGTCCGAGCCGGTCACCTCCAGGTCCGCCGCCATCCGGGCCCGCGCCGCCGGATCGCCCAGCCGGGCCCGCAGCTCCTGCGGGCCGCCGCTGGCCGCCCAACTCGGCAGCAGCGCGGCGAGCGTGGTGGCGCCGGGCAGGTAGGGATAACTGTCCAGGGTCACGTCCACGCCGCGCTGCGCGGCCGCGTCGACCAGATCGAGCAGTTCCGGCGCCCGGCCCGCGTTCACCGGGAAGTTCATCGTCGCGTGGGTCAGGTGCACCGGGCAGCCGGACGCCTCGGCGACCTTGACCATCTCCTCGTACGCCTCCAACGCACCGGCCCCATAACTGCGGTGATGCGGACTGTGGTAACCGCCGTACTGGCCGACCACGCGGCACAACTCGACGAGTTCCGCAGTGTCCGCATACATCCCGGGCGTGTAGGTCAGCCCACTGGACATCCCGACCGCGCCCTGTTCGAGCGACCGGGCCAGCAGAGCACGCATTCGGTCCAGCTCAGCCGCGGTCGCGGGCCGATCATCGTTGCCCACACACATGATCCGCAGCGTGCCCTGCGGCACCAGGTAGGCCGCGTTCACCGCGCTGCCGCGATCGATCCGGTCCAGATAACCGCCGACCGAATCCCAGTCCCAGGCGAAACCGGCCGGATCCCCGTTCCACCCGGCGATCTGCCCGCGCAGCTGGGCCAGCGTCGGCGGGTCGTTCGGCGCATAGCCCAGGCCGTCCTGGCCGAGCACCTCGAGCGTCACGCCCTGCGCCGTCTTCGCCAGATGCTGCCCGTCGGTGAGCACCGCGAGGTCGGAATGCGAGTGCATGTCGATGAATCCGGGCGCTACGACGAGCCCTGAGACGTCGACCGTGCGCACGCCGCCGAGACCGCCCGCGAGCTCGGCCGCCCGGTCGCCGACCGCTGCGATACGGCCGCCCGACACGAGCACGTCGGCCGCGAACCCGGGTGCACCGGAGCCGTCGATCACCTGGCCACCACGGAGGATCGCGTCCATGGCTTAGAAGAACGTCCGGATCACGTCGACGACCTGCTCGCCCTCGACGACCGGGATCAGCTGCCATTTGTCGAAGGCCGTGCACGGATGCGAGATACCGCAGGACACGATGTCGCCGAGCGAGAACTGCGTTTCCGGTCCGTACGCGAGGAATGCGTGCTGGTCGGCGAGCGACTTGATCACGCAGTCCGCGCCGAGCCGCTGCACGGCGCCGTCGGCCCGGCGTACATGCTGCGGCTCGGGCAGGCCGAGGTCGAACGGCGCGTCCCGCTTGCCGAAATCGAGCAGGGCCAGGCCGGGCTCCGGCAGTGACAGCACTCTGCCGTGCAGGCGCAGCGCGGGACGGAAGGCATCGCGCGGCTCACCGTCCTGCTCGCCGCCGGGCTCCGGCGCGGCGAACGGAGTCAGACGTCGATAATGCCCGTCGTCGTGCGTGATGTAGGCGCCGCTGCGCAGCACGGTCCGCACCGGAAGGCTCGCCTGCCAAGGTGCGGTCAGGATCTCGACCACATCGTCGAAGTAGGCGCTGCCACCTGCCGTGAGCAGGATCTCCGGCGCCTCGTCGAACAATTCGTGCTGGTCCAGCAGGCTCGCCGTCTCCCGCACCATGTGCAGATATCCGCGGATCCGGTCCAGGCTCTCCTGCGCACGGTCCGGGGCGAGCGCGCCCTCGAACCCGCCGACGCCGACCACCCGCAGCCGGGACGCCGCCCGCACGGTCCGCGCGACGACCAGCGCCTCCTGCGGATTACGGCAGCCAGTGCGGCCGCCCGGCAGGCCCAGGTCGATGATCACGTCGACCGGCCGGGGTGCGTCGGCCGCGTCCAGCGCGGCCTGCATCAGTTCGACCCCGGCCACCGAGTCGGCGAAGCACAGCAGGCGGAACTGCGGGTCCTGCCGCAGCTCCGCGGCGACCCAGGCCAGGGCGTCCGGGTCGAGCAGCTCGTTGCCCAACAGCACGGTCGCGACGCCGAAGGCCCGGTAGGCGCGCACATGGGCGATCGTCGCGGCCGTGATCCCCCAGGACCCGGCGGCCAGCTGCCGGGCGAACAGCTGCGGGGCCATCGTGGTCTTGCCGTGCGGGGACAGGTCCACGCCGTGCCGGGCGCAATAGCCGGCCATCGTGGCAAGGTTGTGCGCGAGGGCGCCGGCGTCCAGGAGCAGCAGCGGGGTACCGAACTCGGCCAGGGCCGGTTTGGCCGCGACCAGCTCGGCGACCGTCAGCTGCGCGAAGGCGGCCGGGAAGCCCTTGTACCGCCAGCCGATCCGCTCCTCGCCCAGTCGGTCGAGCGCCGCGACGTCCATGCGAACTCCTTCGATCATTGCAACATGTGCAACGTGATTGCGTATGTTGTCACAATGGTTGTAGCATCCGGCCACCAGGCCGGTCAATGAACCGCCGCGCGAGAGGAGACCGCCAGTGCCCGAGGTGACGTGCCTGGGTGAAACCATGGCGGTGTTCGTCCCCGAACCGCCCACCGCAACCGGCCCAGGCCCCGCGGCGCCGGCCGGATCCGGCGGCTGCGGCTACACGGTCCAGATCGGCGGCGCCGAGTCGAACGTCGCCTGCGCCCTCGCCCGACTCGGCATCCCGGTCGGCTGGATCGGCCGGGTCGGCGACGACCGCTTCGGCCGGCTGGTCCTGGACACCCTGACCCGCCACGGCGTGGACGTGACCGGCGCCGAAACCGACCCGAACCGGCCGACCGGACTCTACGTCAAGGAGTTCACCGACACCGGCACCCGGATGCGCTACTACCGCTCCGGCTCGGCGGCCACCGCGATGACCCCCGCCCTCGCCGCCCGCCCGGCCGTCCGGGACGCGCGCCGGCTGCACCTGAGCGGCATCACCCCGGCCCTGTCGGACGGCTGCGCGGCACTGACCGAGGCGATCGTGGCCCGCCCGGCGCCCGGCCGCACCGTCTCCTTCGACCTGAACTGGCGCCCGGCCCTGTGGACCGGACGCGACCCGGCCCACCTGCTGCGCCTGGCCCGGCGCTGCGACCTGGTCTTCGTCGGTCAGGACGAGGCCGAGACGATGTGGGGCCTGACCGAACCGGACCAAATCCGCCGGCTGATCCCCGGCCCGCGCACCCTGGTGGTCAAACGCGGCGCCGACGGCGCGGTGGCCTACGAAGGCGGCCAGACCGTCCGGGTCGGCGCACTGCCGGTGACCGTGGTCGAGGCGACCGGCGCCGGGGACGCGTTCGCGGCCGGGTTCCTGGCCGGCTCGGTCCGCGGACTGCCGCTGCGGGCCCGGCTGGGCCTGGCTGTGCGCGCCGCCCGCGCCGCACTGCTGACCCCGGGCGACTTCGCCCCGCGGCCGGCCGGCGCCGGCCGGCCGGTACCGGCGGGAGCCCGATGAGCCAGACCGTGCTGCGCGCCCTGTCGATCCTGCGCGACCTGGGCACCGGACCCAAGTCGCTGGACCAGGTCGCGACGCTGCTCGGCGTGCACAAATCCACCGCGCTGCGGCTGCTGCAGACCCTCGAGCAGGAGGGATTCGCCCGACACGACGAGAAACACCGCTACCGGCTCGGCCCGCAACTGTTCACCCTGGCCCACCAGGCACTCGACGACCTCGACGTGCGCCGCCTGGCCGCGCCGTACCTCGCCCGGCTCAACGAGGTGCACGGCCACACCGTGCACCTGGCCGCATACGTGGACGGCACCGTGGTCTACATCGACAAATACGACAGCCGACACCCGGTCCGGATGAACTCGCACATCGGCGCGACCGCCCCCGCACACTGCACAGCCGTCGGAAAAGTCCTGCTCGCCGCCCTGCCCGAGGCCCGCCGCCGGGCGGTCGCGGAACGGCTGGCCTACCCGGCGTACACCGCGAACACGATCACCTCGCCCGGCCCCCTGCTGGCCGAACTCGACCGGGTGGCCGGACAGGGTTTCGCCCAGGACCGCGCGGAACACGAGGACTACATCAACTGCATCGCGGCCCCGATCCGGGACGCGGCCGGCACGGTCCTGGCCGCCGCCTCGGTCTCGGTGCCAGAACCGATCCTCGGCCACCAGGGCGTGCTCGCCCTGCTGCCCGACCTGCTCGACGCCACCGGAGCCGCCTCGGCGGAACTCGGCTGGCGATACCCGCTCGGGCCGGCCCTGGCCCCGGCGGCCGAACCGGCGCCGGCCGCGGACACCGGCCCGCGCCCGGCTGAAGACCACCTGCACGACGACCACCCGCACCAAGACCAGGAGAACTGACCGATGCCGAAGACCGCCATCCACACGCCCGAGGCCCCCGCGCCGGTGGCCGCCTACTCCCAGGCGGTCCGCAAGGGCAACATCGTCCAGGTCGCCGGCCAGGGCCCGACCGACCCGACCACCGGCCAGTACGCCGGCAGCACGATCGCCGAGCAGACCCACCAGACGATGCTGAACATCCAGGCCATCCTGCACGCGGCCGGCGCCGACTTCGACGACGTGGTCATGCTCCGGGTCTACCTGACCAAGACCGAGGACTTCGCCGGGATGAACGAGGTGTACCAGACCTTCGTCAAGGCGCCCTTCCCCGGCCGGACCACCGTCTACGTCGGCCTGCCGCCCGGGATGCTGGTCGAGATCGACGCGCTCGCCGTCCTCGACGACTGAGCCGCGACGATGACCGGCGACCACAGCGGCCAAGGCGACAGCCCGCGCGGACTGGTGCCCAGGCCGCAGTCGGCCACGCGCGCCGAGGGGTGGTTCGAGCTCGACCGCGAGACGACCCTGCACGCCGCGCCGGAACTGGAGCACGCCGCGGCGTGGCTGCGTTCCGCGCTGTCCCCGGCCACCGGATTCCCGCTGCGCGACGGCCCGGCCGGGCCGGACAACGCGATCTCGTTCCGCCTCGCGGCCCACGACCTGGGCGCCGAGGGCTATCGGCTCTCGGTCCGCCCCGGCGAGGTGACCGTCGAAGCCGGCGGCCCGGCCGGTGCCTTCTACGCCGCCCAGACCCTGCGCGGGCTGCTTCCGCCGGCCGCGTACCGGCGGTCGGCGATCGGCGGACAGACGTGGCGGCTGCCCTGCGGCACGGTCGCCGACACGCCGCGGTTCGGCTGGCGCGGCGTGATGCTCGACGTGGCCCGGCACTTCCTGCCCAAGCAGGACGTGCTGCGGTTCATCGACCTGGCCGCGATGCACAAGCTCAACATGCTGCACCTGCACCTGACCGACGACCAGGGCTGGCGGATCGAGATCCGCCGCTACCCGAAACTGACCGAGGTCGGCGGCTGGCGGCGGGAGAGCCCGCTCGGCGACCGCCGCCGCGGCCTGGCCGACGGCCGCCCGCACGGCGGCTACTACACCCAGGACGACCTGCGGGAGATTGTCGCCTACGCCGCCGACCGGTACATCACCGTGCTGCCGGAGATCGACGTCCCCGGCCACACCAGGGCCGCGATCGCGGCGTACCCGGAACTGGGCAACGTCGACCTGCCGGACTGCCCCGCGGATCCCGAGGTGGCGACCACCTGGGGCATCCACGACCAGGTCCTGAACGCGGAACAGGCCACCGTCGACTTCCTCTGCCACGTCTTCGACGAGGTGATGGACCTGTTCCCCGGCAGGTGGATCGGCGTCGGCGGGGACGAATGCCCGACCGCGGAGTGGGCCGCCAGCCCGCGCGCCCGGGCCAGGATGTCCGAGCTCGGCCTGACCGGCCCGGACGAGATCCGCGGCTGGTACACCGCCCGCCTGGCCGAACACCTGGCCCGCAACGGCCGGACCCTGTTCGGCTGGGACGAGATCTGCGAGGTCGACCTGCCGCCCGGCGCGGTGGTCGCCTCGTGGCGCGGGGTCGACGGCGCCGTCACCGCGGCCGGGCAAGGACACGAGGTCGTGCTGTGTCCGGAGGAACAGGTCTACCTCGACTATCGGCAGGCGGACGGCGCCGACGAGCCGATCCCGGTGGGCACCGTCTCGTCGCTGGCCCACGTGCACGCGTTCGACCCGGTGCCCGCGGCCCTCGGCCCCGAAGGTGCGCGGCACGTGCTCGGCGCCCAGAGCAACATCTGGACGGAACACATGGACTCGGCGCGAGTGATCGATTACATGGCCTTTCCGAGGCTGTGCGCCTTCGCCGAGACGGTCTGGACCGGCCCGGGCCAGGATCACCAGGGCTTTCTGCGCCGCATGGGTGACCACGAACAGCGCTTGGACGCGCTGGGAGTCGAATACCGTCACCCGTCCGGCCCCCAGCCCTGGCAGTCCCGCCCGGACGCGCCGGGCTGGCCGCGCTGACGAACCGCGTCGGCAGGAGATGCGCGCTCGGGGCGCCTCCTGCACAGCGGGAAGAATGCCAGACGGCTACGGCCGCCGCCCCGCCGTTTCGCGGACGCTCCGGACCAAGTCCTCGACAGCCCCCGACCAGGTCGGATAGTCGAAGGTGAAACCCGCGTCGAGCAGCCGACCCGGCACGACGCGACGGCTCTTGAGCAGCAGTTCGGTATCCGACCGGATCGCGAACGCACCGATCTCGGCCATCCACTTCGTCGCGGGCAGCCCGATCGGAATGCCCCACGCGGCGCGCAACGTCCGCATGAACGCCCGCTGCGGCAACGGCTCGGGCGCGGCGAGGTTCACCGGCCCGGCCAGGTCGGCCCACTCGGTGAGGAACTCGATCGCGCGGACGAAATCCCGAGCATGGATCCAGGAGATGTACTGCCCGCCGCCCGCGACCGGGCCGCCGAGGCCCAGCCGGGCCATCCGCAGCAGCACGTCGAACACGCCGCCGCGGTCCGGGCTCATCACCATCGCCGCGCGCAGGGCGACCTTGCGGGTGTGCGGCGTCGCGGCCTCCTCCTGCGCCCGCTCCCAGGCCTTCGCGATCTCCACGCTGTACGACCAGTAGTCCGGTACGCCCGGCTCGGACCCGCCGATCTCGCCGCCCGCCTCGTCGTTGGCCGCGCCGAACGTGTGGGCGTAGACGGTGGCCGTGCTCATCTGGAGCCAGACCCGCGGCGGCCGGTCGGCGGCGGCGATCGCCTGACCCACGACCCGTGCGGAGTCCACCCGCGAGTCCATCATGGCCCGCAGATTCGCTGCGGTGTAGCGGCAACTGACGCTGCGTCCGGCCAGGTTGACCACGAGGTCGCTGCCGTCGATCTCCCGCGCCCACGCTCCCAGAGTCCGGCCGTCCCACTGCACGTCTTGGGCCTGCGTCGGCTGCCTGGTCAGGATGGTCACGTCATGGCCGGCCGCGGTCAGCGCCCGGTCCAGGATCCCGCCGACCTGTCCTGTGCCCCCCGGTATCACGATCTTCATCAAGTTCCCCTTCGCCCTGTGCGAGGAGCCTAGCAGAAGAATTTGAACGCGTTCAAAAGGGGTTGGTCATCTTCAGGGCGGTACAGCCGAGGAGGCGTAAGCGGCTACGCCTCGTCCTCCTGCGGCACCGCGTATCCGGGGACGGACGGCCACCGGACCGTCAGCACCACGGACTCCTCCTCCGCGACCCACGAGTGATCGACCCGGCGGCCCCAGATCACATAATCGCCCTGCTGCTCCAGCAGCACGCTGCGGCCCGGCAGCTCGACCCGGAAACGCCCGCTGATGAGCACCAGCAACGCGGTCCGCTCCTCGCCGCGTACCCACTGCTTCCGCTCGTCGCCGACCGGATGGACGCCCCACTTGATCTCGACGTCCTCGCTGTGGCGCGGATCGCCGGGATCCTTGAAGTGGCCGAGCAACCATCCTCGGTCCAGCGCCGCATCCTTGCCCGCATTACCCACGTACACGCCGTCGTTCATGCTTCAGGACGCTAGCAGCAGCGTGGGCGCCACTCTTCGGAGTGACGGCCCACACAGGTATCGGCTGTACTCGCCTGGTCAGCCGGCCTTGGCCGTGCAGGCGTAGAGGCCGGAAGCGGACGAGGCCGTCGCGGAAGCCGACGTCGACGTGGATCCGGACGTACCGCCGTACTCGCTCGCGGAGACCGCCGCGCAGTTCTTCTGCACCCAGGTGTCCACATCGGATCCGGTGCCCGCGCCGCCGCCAGGACCCGCACCCATCCCGCCGCCGAGCTCCACGTACTTCAGCTCGCCCGCGGCGACCAGTTGCTCCAGCCTGGCGACGGTCATCGCCGGATCGCTGCCGGTGAAACCGAACATCGAGATCACCGGCCGGCCCGTCTGCACGATCAGGTCCGCGGCCGCGCTCGAACCCGAGACCGCGATCAGCCACTTCGCGCTGCCCTGGTTCTGCTCCAGGTAGGAGATCTCGGCCGAACTCAGATCGCCGCCCATACCGCCCGCGCCACCCGGACCGCCGCCCGCGCCGCCGAAGCCTGTTCCGGAGTCGCCGCGCAGCTCGCCGCCGGTCGGGGGCGTCTGCCCCGACGAACCGCTCGGGCCGCTGAAGCCGCCGGCCCCGCCCGGCCCGCCACCGGTCTCGCCCGGACCGCCGCCGAACTGGCTGGTCGACCCACCCGGCAACCCACCGGCCTGGCCCGACTGCCCGGGCGGTCCGCCGAACCCGCCGGCACCACCCGGACCGCTTCGCCCGCCCGCGCCGCCGCCGCCCGGCCCGCCGCCCAGCGATCCGTTCGACGGCCCGGCCAGCGGATTGACCCCGCTGGTGGTCGACGACGCGGCCGCCGCGGCAAAGGCGGCCGGCCCGGCCAGCCCGACCACCAGCAGCGCCGCCAGCCCGATCGCGCCGAGCCGCGCCCGCTGCTCCGGCCGAACCTTCAGCAGCACCAGCGCACCGATCCCGATCACGGCCGCACCGATGATCAGCGGATCGAGCCAGGTGGCGTACGAATTCGTGGTCAGCAGATCCACGGACCAGTACGCCGTGACGGCGGCCGTGACCGGCAGGACCAACCACGCCCAGCCGCTCGTGCGCGCGGCCCGCCACACGACCACGCCGCCCCCGCCGACCAACGCGCCGATCGCCGGAGCCATCGCGGTCGAGTAGTACGGGTGGATGACGCCGTTCTGGTACGAGAACACGGCGAAGTGCACGCCGAGCCACAGACCCCACAACAGCAACGCCGCCCGCTCCGGATCGGTGCGCCTGGCTCGGCCACGCAGCACCAGCGCGGCGACGAACAGCAGACCGGCAGCCGGAAGCAGCCAGGAGATCTGAGTCCCGAGGACGTCGTTGAACATCCGGCCCAAGCCGCTGGACCCCGAGAACCCGCCGCCCGAGCCGGTGCCGTCACCGCCGGTCAGTCGGCCGAGACCGTTGTAACCGGTGGCCAGGCCCCATTCGGAGTCGTTCGTCGAACCGCCGACGTACGGCCGGTCGGCCGCCGGAATCGCATCGACGATCAGCATCCACCAGAACGACGCCACCGCCAGCACCGCGGTGAACAAGGCCAGATGCCGGATCCGCTTCCAGAATCCGCCCTCGGCGGCATAGAGGTAGACCAAAGTCAGCGCGGGCAACACCATGTAGCCCGCCAGCGTCTTGGTGTTGAACGCGCAACCGATCATCATCGCAGCCCACAACAGATGCCGCAGCTTCTTCGTCCGCATCGACTCCAGGATGAACCACGCGCCCAGCGTCATCAGCAGCACCAGCACCGGATCCGGGTTGTTGTCCCGGTTGATCGCGACCGTGATCGGCGTGACCGCGCACACCGCGGCGGCGATCAGCCCGGCCGCCGGACCGAAGCTGCGGCGCACCGCGGAGTAGAGCACGCCGACGGCCGCCACCCCGCACAACGCGATCGGCAGCAACATCGCCGGCGAGGAGAAACCGAAGATCCGGCAGGAGATCTCCATCACCCACAGCGCGAAGGGAGGCTTGTCCACCGTGATGAAGTTGCCGGTGTCGAGCGAGCCGAAGAACATCGACGACCAGCTCTGCGTCCCGGACTTCACCGCCGCCGCGTAGAAGGTGTTCGCGTACCCGTTGCCGGACAGGTTCCAGCAGTAGAGCACCGCCGCCAGGGCGAGAACGCCGAGCAGGCCCGGCCTCGCCCAGCGCGGATCAGAGGCCTTGCCCAGGTAGACGCGCTGCCACAAGGGCCGGACGACAGCTTGGTCGGTGGTCGTCGAGGCGAGCACGTGGATCGTGGTCATGGTGCTGCCGCCCGCAGGCGGTCCGGGCTGCTCGAAAGTCATCGCGAGGTCTCCGCAACCGTGGGATTGCGCCGCGGATGGAACACCCAGTTGCGCAGCAGCAGGAACCGGATGATGGTCGCCGCGGCATTGGCCCCGACCAGGGTGAGCAACTCCGCGGTCCGGGACGGATGGCCAGACAGTATGTGCATGACCAACAGCGCGCCGTTGGTCAGGGCCAGGCCGATCAGGAACGCCGCACTGCCTTCGACCTGATGCCGCAGAGCGTTCGCCGCTCCGCGCACGCCGAACGTGAACCGGCGGTTCGCGGCCGTGTTCGCGATCGCGGTCACCCCGAGCGCCAGCGTGTTGGCCAGGTAGGCCGGCATTCCCGCCCGCAGGACGGCATAGAGCAGCAGGTAGGCCAGCGTCGACAGGACGCCGATGACGATGAAGCCCGGCAGCTGGCGGCGCATGCCCTGCGGCAGCTCGGCCGCGAGGGTCCGCGCCGGCACCGGCGCGCTGAACCCGCCGGACAGCGCCCGGCGGCCGACCCGCCACATGCCCTTGAGGTCCTCTTTGATCGTCTTGGCCAGGTCCACCCGGCTGTCCGGGTCGTCCACCCAGTCGACCGGGACCTCGTGGATCCGCAGCCCGCTGCGCTCGGCCAGCAACAACAGCTCGGTGTCGAAGAACCAGGCCTGGTCCTCGACCCGCGGCAGCAGCGCCTGGACCACCTCGGCCCGGCCGGCCTTGAACCCGCACTGCGCGTCGGAGAACTTGGCCGCCATGGTCGAGCGCAGCAGCAGGTTGTAGGTGCGGGAGACGAACTCGCGCTTCGGACCGCGGGCCACCGCCGCGCCTCGGGCCAGCCGGGACCCGATCGCCAGGTCCGAGTGCCCCGACATCAGCGGCGCGATCAGCGGCAGGAACGCCTCCAACCCGGTGGACAGGTCCACGTCCATGTAGGCGACCACCTGCGCGTCGCTGGCCGCCCAGACCGCGCGCAGCGCCCGGCCCCGGCCCTTCTGGTCCAGCCGGACCACGCCGACCCGCGCGTACCGCTCGGCCAGGTCCAACGCCGCCTGCCAGGTCAGGTCGGTGGAGGCGTTGTCCGCGATCGTGATCCGGAACGGGTAGGGCAGGTTGTCGGCCAGGTAGGCGTGCAGCCGGTGCACGCTGTCGGCCAGGACGCGCTGCTCGTTGTACACCGGGATGACGATCTCGACGAGTTCAGTGCGTCGCCGCGGCACGGCGCCGCCGCCGGGCGGAGACTCCTGAATCACTTGGCTCATGCGTCCAAGCTCCCGGACTCCGATTCGGGTGCTCTGAGTCCACGATGAGGAATGTATGAGAGTCCGTGGATCAATCCGCCGCGGTCATGGGATCACATGATCAGGCCAGATGATCAGCGGATCAGCGAAGCTCGCGCCGGATCACCAGGCGCAGACCCGACCAGGTGGCGTCGACGGCACAGACCTTGTTGTCCACCAGGCCGGTCGGCAGCGCGATCTCGCGCACCACGTCGTCGGTCAGCTCGCTCGGCCGGCCCGAGGACTTCTTGGGCCAGGCGATCCACAATCCGCAGGCCGGGTCCATCAGGGGACGGACCTCGCCGAGCAGACCGGTCAGCCCGGCCCGGGTGGAGGTGAAGAAGACCACGACGTCGAACGGCTCGGCATCGGCCGGCGGCCTGCCGTCGGCGGCCCGGTGCACGGTCACGCCCCGCGGCAGCGGGCCGAGCGTCTCGTCGAACCCGTCCGGCGCCCCGAGCAGCGCGACGACATGGTTCGCCTTGATCCCCAGCTTGCGGATCAGCGGAGTCGTGGGAGCGGCGGCGTCGGTCACCGGCCCAGCCTCGCCGAGCGCCGCGGGATCCGCAAGCCGCCGCCCATCAGGCCCAAGCGCGGCGGCGACCCTTGGCAACGGTCTGGGCACGGGCTTGAATGATGTGATGACGACCATCGAACGCGCATGCGCATGATCGGGCCCCGCGACGACCGGGCCGCGGTGGCCGGATCCACCGCCGCCGAGATCGCCGCGCTGGTGCGGGCCGGCCGGATCGAGCCGCGCGAGGTCGTCCGGCAGTACCTGGACCGGATCGCCGAACTCGATCCGGCCCTCGGCGCCTTCCGGGTGGTCCGCACCGAACAGGCCCTGGCCGAGGCCGACGCGGTCGGCGCCCGGACCGACCGGGCCGCGCTGCCGCTGGCCGGGGTGCCGGTCGCGATCAAGGACAACACCGAGGTGGCCGGGGAACAGACCCGCGAGGGCTCGGCCGCCACCGACCCGGCCGCCAATCCGGCCGACCACCCGGTGGTGGCCCGGCTGCGCGCGGCCGGAGCGGTCGTGGTCGGCCTGACCAACGTGCCCGAACTGTGCCTGGTGCCGATGTGCGACAGCGCCTACGGGACCGCCCGCAACCCGTGGAACCTGGGCCGCACCCCGGGCGGCTCCTCCGGCGGCAGCGCCGCGGCGGTCGCCGCCGGACTGGTGCCGCTGGCCCACGGCAACGACGGGCTCGGCTCGATCCGGATCCCCGCGGCCTGCTGCGGCCTGGTCGGGATCAAACCCGGCGCCGGACTGGTCCCGGTCACCCTGGACGGCGAACCGGCCTGGGACGGCCTGGTCGAGAACGGCCCGCTGGCCACCACCGTGCAGGACGCCGCGCTGGGCCTGGCCGCGATGGCCGACGACCCGGCACTGGCCGAGCTGTCCTCGCCGAGCGCGCAGACCGTGGGCGTCTCGGTCCGCCCGGCCCAGATCGGCCTGCCGATCGACCCCCGGTTCATCGCGGCCACCCGCAGGATCTCGGCCGCGCTGGCCGACCTCGGCCACAAGGTCCAGCCGCACGCCGCCGGCTACCCGGCCTGGCTGGGCCCGGCCACCCTGAGCAGCTGGTACAGCTTCGCCCACGACGCCTCCGCCGACCTGGACCGGACCCGCCTGGACCTGCGGACCCGGCGGATGGCCGCCACCGGGCGGCTGCTCGACACGCTGCACGCGGACGGCGCGCGGTCCCGGGCCCGCTGGCGCGGCGGCGCGGCCGACCGGTTCTTCGGCCGGATCGACGTGCTGCTGCTGCCCGCGCTCTCCCAGGCCGCCCCGGCCGCCAAGCGCTGGGGTGAGAACGGCCTGCTGCGCAACAGCGCCGTGAGCATGCGCACCGCCTCGCTGTTCGGGGCCTGGAACATCGCCGGCTGGCCCGCGATGACCGTGCCCGCGGGCGTCGACGACCAGGGGATGCCGGTCGGCGTGCAACTGGTCGCCCGGCCCGGCGGCGAACGCCTGCTGCTCGGCCTGGCCGCCCAGCTCGAAACCGCGCAGCCCTGGCCCCGGCACGCCCCGAACTACCGCTTCGCCGACGAGTAGACGCCCCGCAGCTATCGGACACACGAGCGGAAAGACCATCAGATATGGTCCTGCCATGCGCGCACCCAGGCAGGCTGCCCGAATCGCCGTCCTCGACCCCGACGGCGCGATCTTCCTCCAGCTGCACGACGACGCCGAGATCGGCCTGCACTGGATGATGCCCGGCGGCGGCCTGGAAGCCGGCGAGGACGAGCTGACCGGCGCGCTGCGCGAAGCCGCCGAGGAGACCGGCTGGACCGACCTGCAGGTCGGCCCGCCGCTGTGGCGCTGGGAGCACGACTACACCCGGATGGGCGTGCCGACCCGGCAGAGCGAGGTGATCTTCCAGGGCGCCGGACCACGCCGGGAGCCGATCGGCGACCTGGCCGCATCGTACGCGCTCGACGGCATCCTGACCTGCCGCTGGTGGACCCCGGCCGAACTGGCCGCCTCCACCGACCTGTTCTGGCCGCCGCAACTGCCCGACCTGCTCGCCACGCTGCGCGCGGACGGGCCGCCGGCGAAACCGGTGGATCTGGGCTACGTGCCGAACGAGCCGCGGACCGACTGACCGATCAGCCGATCAGCTGATCCGTCGGTAGGCCGGCCGGGTTGTCCACAGGCCCTACCGATCTGCCCGCTTTTTGTCGGTGTGCCATGGTTGAGTGGACTCGGCCGGTCGGGACAGCCGCCGGCCGGATCGGACGAGAGGAACGAGCCATGCTCGGCAGCACCAAGGCGTTCAGCGGGTTCTCCGTCGACGACGTGGAGAAGGCCCGGGAGTTCTACCAGGGCACACTGGGCCTGGACGTCTCCGTGGAATTCGGCATAATGCACCTGCATCTGGCCGGCGGCACCGAGGTGATCGCCTACCCGAAGCCCGGGCACGTCCCGGCGAGCTTCACCATCCTGAACTTCCAGGTCGAGAACATCGACGAGGCGGTGGCCGGGCTCGCCGAGCGCGGCGTGCACTTCGAACGCTACCCCGGGATGGACTTCGACGAGAAGGGGATCATGCGCGGGGGCGGCCCGTTCATCGCGTGGTTCACCGACCCGGCCGGCAACATCCTGTCCGTGCTCCAGGACCGCTGAGCCGGACGGCCCGTCTTCTCCTAGCTCATCCGCAGCACCGCCGACCGAGGAGTGCGCCCATCATGGAGTCCGCCGCGCCGGCGCGGGGCAACCGGGTGCTGATCTGGTGCGCGGTCGGGCTCGCCGTGTTCGCGCTGAGCAAGTTCGTGCACACCGAGGCCGCGGCCGGTGGACCGCCGCAGCCGGCCGCGCCGGGCGACGGCCCGCCGAAGACCTTCCCCACCACAGGCGCCGAACTCGGCTTCGCCCTGCCCACACACGTCGACATCCCGAAGGTCGGCCTGCACGCCGACCTGCTCCAGGTCGGCCTCACCGAGGCCGGCGCGATCGACGTGCCGCCGCTGAACCAGGCGTTGGAGGCCGGCTGGTACGACAAGGGCGCGGCGCCCGGCCAGGTCGGCGCGGCCGTGCTCGACGGGCACGTGGACTCCGACGAGATCCCGGCCCCGCACCAGGGCGCCTTCTACCAGCTCGGCCAGGTCGCCGTCGGCGACACCGTCGAGGTGACCAGGGCGGACCGCATGGTCGCGGTCTACCAGGTGGACCAGGTGCAGAGCGTGAGCAAGCAGCAGTTCCCGACCGACCGGGTCTACAGCCCGGTCTCCTTCGCGGCATTGCGCCTGATCACCTGCGGCGGCGACTTCGACTACAAGACCCACAGCTATCTCAACAACGTGATCGTGTACGCGCACCTGACCGGCAGCCACGCGGAGTAGGCCGCGCCACCGGAAAGGGCGAGTCCGTGCGCCCCCGGGACCCCAGGGGTACGGTGGGAAACGGCAAGGCATCCTTACCCAGGACAAGGAGCATTCCATGAGCGCAAGCCAGATTCCCGGTTACATCAGCGGGACCTGGACGATCGACCCGGCCCACTCCGAGATCGGCTTCACCGTCCGGCACATGATGGTCAGCAAGGTCCGCGGCCAGTTCGGCACGTTCGAGGGCACCATCGTCACCGCCGAAGACCCGAAGGACTCCTCCGCCACGGCCGTGATCGACCTCGGGTCGATCACCACCAACAACGAGCAGCGCGACGGGCACCTGCGGTCGGCCGACTTCTTCGACTCCGACAGCAACCCGAAGATGACCTTCCAGTCCACCTCCGTGCGCGCCTCCGGCGACCACTTCGTCGCGGTCGGCGACCTGACCATCCGCGGGATCACCAAGTCGGTCGAGCTCCAGGTCGAGCTCAACGGCTTCAGCCCGGACCCCTACGGCGGCACCCGGGCCGGCCTGACCGCGACCGGCCAGATCAACCGCAGCGACTACGGCGTGACCTGGAACGCGGCGATCGAGGGCGGCGGCGTGGTGGTCTCGGAGAAGGTACAGCTGGTACTGGAGATCGAGGCCGTGCTCGACAAGGCCTGATTCTCCCCCGCACGCGGCCTGGGCATGAACGGCGCCCAGGCCGTCGTGCTGCCCGGGTTCAGACCGAGGCCAGGATGTGGTCGAGCGCCGCGGCGATCGAGCCGCAGACGTGGTCCGGCCGCGGCGCCGGGCACCCGGGCGCGTCGGCCGGGCACTTGGCGCCGGTGCCGCGCGGGACGTCCTGGTCCGAGAGCCAGATGGTGCGCACGCCCGCGCCGAGCCCGCCGCCGACGTCGGCGCGCAGGTTGTCCCCGACCATCCAGCCGTGCCGGCCGAGGCCGACGCCGAGCTGCCCGGCCGCGCTCTCGAAGATGGCCCGGTCCGGCTTGCGCACGCCCGCGGCCTCGGAGATGCAGACCGCGTCGACGTAGTCCGACAGCTGCACCTGCTCGATCTTCGCGGACTGCATCGCGACGCTGCCGTTCGTCACCACGGCCAGCTTCCACCCCGCCTCGCGCAGCGCGCCCAGGCGCTGCGCGGTGGCCGGTTCGAGCACGATCTCGTTCGGATAGTGCTGGAGCAGGTGCTCTTTCCACTCCATGGTGTGCTCGGGCCGACCGACGTGGTCGGCCGCCGCGGCGGCGAAGGTCTGCCAGGAGTCGTACAGATCCCGCTGCTCTATCAGC
This sequence comes from Actinocrinis sp., assembly GCA_035943635.1. Taxonomy (GTDB): domain Bacteria; phylum Actinomycetota; class Actinomycetes; order Streptomycetales; family Catenulisporaceae; genus DASZBX01. The sequence continues at coordinate 257,058 of DASZBX010000148.1, forward strand.
CACTGCGCAGTCTCCTGCGGCAGTTCGTAGTCCGTGCACAACCGGTGGGCCCACCTGCGCAGCGCCGCGACCGAATCGACCAGGGTGCCGTCGAGGTCGAGCATGGCGAAGCGTGTGGCGCCTTTGGTCATGGCACCGATCTTACAAGCGGCCCGACGTCCGCGGCAGCGGCCCCGGAACCGGCCGGTACCAGCCGAAAGGGCTACCGGGCGGGCCCGGATCGAGTTCACCCGCGTGGTGGCCGGGCGGCGCCCACGGGCGGCGGCGCCCCGGCGGGTCGATTAGCTTACGAATTGTCCGGAAAAAAACCGCCGCGTCCGACGCGGCGGCCGCCCCCGGGCCCGCCGAGTACCCGGGTGACCCGGTGTCCGCGTGCTGACCGCGCCCCGCGCGCCGCAGACCCGGGACCGGTCCGCGCGGCCCGGCGCGAGCTGACCACCCTCCCGTGGAAGGAACCGCCCCATGCGTTCACCGCGCATCGCACTCACCCTGGCCGTGGCCGGCGCCGCGGTCCTGTCCGCCGCCCCCGGCGCCCTGGCCGCCGGCTCGTCCGGACCGAACCTGACCCTCAGCCCGGCCGTGGCCACCCCGGGCCAGAGCATCATGATCACGGCGACCTGCACCAGCACGAAACCCGGCTGGAACCCCTCGGCCAGTTCCCAGGCCTGGGGCTCCACCTCCGTCACGCTGACCGCGGTCGAGAGCACCCCCGGGATGTTCGTCGGATACGAGCAACTGCCCCAGGACGGGCACTACACCGGCGGCCAGAGCTGGGACGTGACCGCGACCTGCGCGGACGGCTCGAAGGTGACCGCCTCGTTGACCGTCAAGGTGGACACCGCGCCGAGCAACCCGTGGGTGCCCGACGGCGGCGCGGCCACCGGCGACGGGGCCTCGCTGGTCCCGGCCGGCGGCGGCGCGGCGACCGGCGCGCTGGCGGCCGGCGGGGCCGGACTGCTCGGATTCGTGGCCTGGCGGCGGCGCGCCGCACGGCAGAACTGATCCCGGTCTCCAGATAATCAGGTCGTACCAGATGACCGGCCGACCCGACACCGGGCCGGCCGGCCGTCTCCCGGAAGTCAGTCATGTGCAGATCGGCGATCCGCAGCCCGGTGGGATGATCGGCGGCTCGAAAGGACCACGTCATGCCTGTCCCGCTGCAGATCCCGGCGGTGCGCGGCCCCGGCCCCGGCGACCGGCCCGGCCACAGGTCGGCCGGGCTGGACGGACTCAGAGCACTGGCGGTCGCCGCCGTCGTGCTCTACCACCTGAACGCGGCCTGGCTGCCCGGCGGCTTCCTCGGCGTCGACGTGTTCTTCGTCCTCAGCGGCTACCTGATCACCAGTCTGCTGCTGGCCGAACACCGGCGCGCCGGCCGGCTGAACCCCCGCGCCTTCTGGGCCCGGCGCGCCCGGCGGCTGCTGCCGGAACTGTTCGCCGTACTCGCGGTCACCTGCGCCGCGGCCATGCTGATCGGGCGCGGCTGCCGGATCGGACTGCGCGGCAGCGTCCTGGCCGCGCTCGGCTTCTACGGCAACTGGTGGCAGATCCACCTGCAGTCCGACTACTTCGCCCGGTTCGGCCCGCTGCCGCTGTTCCAACACCTGTGGTCGCTCGCAGTCGAAGAACAGTTCTACCTGGTCTGGCCGCTCCTGCTCAGCGGACTGCTCGCGGCCGCGTCGGTGCGCCGGGCGGCCCAGCTCACAACCCTGCTGGCCGCGACCTCCTTCGCCCTGATGGCCCTCGGCTCGCTCGCCGGCACCAGCCCTGACCGGCTGTACTACGGCACCGACTCCCACAGCGGCGGCCTGCTGCTCGGCGCCGCCCTGGCCCTGCAACTCCCCTTGGCGCAGGTGCCGACCTCAACCCGCCTGTCTCGCCGCGGGACGCTGACCGCGTCCGTCGCCCTCACGGTCCTGGCCGCCTCGGCAGTCCTGCTCTCGGGCGACGCACCGCTGACCTACGAGGGCGGAATCGCCGCCGCGAGCCTGGCCACCGCAGTACTCTGCCTGGCCGCCACCCGGCCCGGCCCGATCTCCCGCGCCCTGTCCTGCGGACCGCTGCCCTGGCTGGGCCGGCGCTCGTACAGCATCTACCTCTGGCACTGGCCGATGATCGCCTGCCTGAGCTATCGCCCCCTGCCCGCAGCACTGACCGACTGGGAACCAGTCCTCGAAGTGGCCGGCACCCTCCTGCTGGCCGCGGTGAGCTACCGCTACCTGCAACAACCCGTGACCGCAGACGGCTGGCGCGGCGCCTTCAACCACCTGATCACCTGGTACGACACCACGATGACCGCACACCCGCGCACAGCCCGCGTCTACCTGGCCGCCTCCGGATCCGTGGTCGTCCTCGCCACCCTCGCCGTCTCCGCGGCCCCGCCCGAACCCGGACTCCAGGCCCAGATCAGTGCCGGACAGCAGGCGATCGCGACCGACGGCTCCGCCGCCCCGGGCACCGAGCCCGCTCCGGCTGCCCCGGCCCTCCCGGCCACCTCCGCCGCGGCCCCCGCCACGCCCCCGACACCCGCACCCGCCGGACCGGACGGCAGCGACATCACCGCGATCGGCGACTCGGTCATGGTCGCCTCCGCCCCCGCCCTGGAGAAAACACTCCCCGGCATCAACATCTACGCCCAGGTCGGCCGCCAGATGACCGAAGCCCCGGCGATCCTGCGCAACCTCCTCGACCAGGGCCAACTGCGCCAGACCGTGGTCGTCGGCCTCGGCACCAACGGCTCCTTCTCGCTCGACGTCCTCACCACGATCGCCGCCATCCTCGGCCCCGACCGGACCCTCGTCCTGCTCACCGTGCACGTCCCGGACCCCTGGCAGGACCCGGTCAACGCCGCGGTCACCGCCTTCGCCCGGATCCGGCCGCACACCGTCCTGGTCGACTGGAACAGCGTGTGCGACGCCGACCCCGGCATGCTCTGGCAGGACCACACCCACCCCCGGCCCTCCGGCGCCACCGTTTACGCCGACACGCTGAAAGCCGCACTCTGACCGCCCGCCGACGGAACCGGGCCACCAGCACCTGCGCCACGCGACGCCGGAACGGCGCCCCACCGCCGCCGCCGACCGGACCCGGCGGCTGCGCCGGTTCGTTAGGCTTGCCCCTGTGAAGATCCTAGTAATCGGTGGCGGCGGCCGGGAACACGCGATCTGCCAGGCCCTGAGCCTCGACGAGTCGGTGGACGAACTGTTCTGCGCCCCGGGCAACCCCGGCATCGGGCAGGTGGCCGCACTCTACGACGTGGATCCGAACGACCCGCACGCCGTCGCCGCCCTCGCCGAGGTGCTCGAAGCCGACCTGGTCGTGGTCGGCCCCGAAGCACCCCTGGTCGCCGGGGTCGCCGACGCCGTGCGCGACGCCGGGATCGCCTGCTTCGGCCCGTCCCGCGCGGCCGCCGAACTCGAAGGCTCCAAAGCCTTCTCCAAGCAGGTCATGGCCGCCGCCGAAGTCCCCACCGGCCGGTCCTACCTGTGCGTGACCGCCGAGGATGCCGCCGACGCGCTCGACGCCTTCGGCCCGCCCTACGTGGTCAAGGACGACGCGCTCGCCGCCGGCAAGGGCGTCGTGGTCACCCCCGACCGCGAGGCCGCGCTCGCCCACGCCGCCGCCTGCGGCCGGGTGGTGATCGAGGAATACCTCGACGGCCCCGAAGTCTCCCTGTTCGCGATCACCGACGGAACCACCGTGCTCCCGCTCCAACCGGCCCAGGACTTCAAACGGATCGGCGACGGCGACACCGGCCCCAACACCGGCGGCATGGGCGCCTACAGCCCGCTGCCCTGGGCCCCGCCCGGCCTGGTCGCCGAAGTGCTCGACACCGTGCTCCAGCCGACCGTGGACGAACTGCGCCACCAGGGCAAACCCTTCGTCGGCCTGCTCTACGCCGGCCTGGCCCTGACCGAACGCGGCGTCCGGGTGATCGAGTTCAACGCCCGCTTCGGCGACCCCGAGACCGAAGTCGTGCTCCCGCTGCTGCGCACCCCGCTGGCCGGACTGCTCTACAACGCGGCCACCGGGAACCTCGCCGACCAGGAACCGCTGACCTGGCACCCAGGCGCCGCGGTGACCGTGGTCCTGGCCGCCGACAACTACCCCGGCACCCCGCGCAAGGGCGACGCGGTCACCGGCATCGCCGAAGCCGAGGACCTGGACGGCGTCACGGTCTACCAGGCCGGCACCGCCCTCGACGCCGACGGCACCCTGGTCACCGCAGGCGGCCGGGTGCTGACCATCACCGCCCGCGCCGACAATCTGAGCGAAGCCCGCACCCGGGCCTACCAGGCCGTGGCCCGGGTCGCCTTCGACGGCGCCCAGCACCGCACCGACATCGCAGCCCGGGCCGAGCAGGACCAGCTGATCCGCTCGGTCGGGTGAGCCGGTCACCCGAACGAGCGGTTGGTACTACATACGAGGTGTCGGCCCCGGCGGACCGGCGTTACGCTCCGAAGAAGGGCAGGCGCCACCCAGGCGCCCCACCCCACCCGCCCACACGTGGAGCAGCGTGACTGTGTCCCGTAACGCCCGCGCCATAGCGCGGATCTGCGCGCTCGCAGCCGGCGGGTGGGCGCTGGCGGTCCTCGCCCTCGCCGCGGCGGCCCTGGCCCTGCCCGCCCCGGCCGGCCCGCTGCTCGCCGCACTGGTCCTGCTGCTCGGCGCGGCCGCGGCGGCCCAACTCGGCCGCGACCGGCGCCCGGCCGCCCAGACCACCCCGCTCGCCCCCGGCGCCAACCCCGAACTGCTCACCGTGATCCGCCAGGTCAGCGTCGCCCTCAACGTACGCGAACCGGCGGCCGTGGAACTGTCCCCGGACTGCGACGCCTGGCTCGAACCGCGCCGCACCGGCCCGGTCCTGGTCATCGGCGCACCCTTCCTGTGGTGGCTGCGAGTGAGCGAACTACGCGGCCTGCTCGCCCCGGTGATGGCCGGAATCGAAGTGGCCGACGACCCGGTCGTGCGCCGGGCCCGGCGGCTGGTGCGCCGCCTGGACGAAGCCGAACGCCACGGCTGCCCGCCCTGGCCGCACCGGCTGCTGGCCGCCCTGGCCACCGCCTGCCGGACCCGGGCCGAACTGATGGAGCGGGCGATCGGGATCGAGTCGGCCGAACGGGCCCGCCCGGTCGAACCGACCGGCCGGGTCTACGCGCACGAACAGGCCGGACTGGTCGCGGTCGGCTGGGACCGGCTGCTCAACCGGCTGGCCCTGCCGGCCTGGCGCCGCGGCTACGCCCCGGAGACGCTCAACTCCGCCCTGGCCGCCGCCCTGACCGAACTGGCCGACCGGGACCGGGTGGGCCTGGGCCTGACCGACCGGCTGACCGAACGGCCCTCCTGCGACCTGCTCGACGACCCCGGCACGGTGGACCGGGCCGCCTCCGCCCTGGCCCTGCGGATCTACCTCGGCGACCGGCCCAGCCGCCCGCTGCCCTGGTCCGGCTACGTCCAGACGGTGGCCGAACCGCAGATCCGGGCCGAGGCCGCCGCCGCCCCGGAACACCCGCTGGTGGCCAAGGCCTGCGCCCTGCTCGACTACGTCCCGGGCCCGGCTCCGGCCGTCCGCCCGGACCCGGCCGACACCCCGGGCCCCGACCTCGCCTGGGACGCCGACCCCCTGGCCGCGGCCCAGGACGGCTCCGCCGGCAGCGACCTCGCGGTCGGCCTGCGCGCCTGCATACAGTGCGGGCTGGTCGGTCTCGGCCACGCGCAGTGGCGGATCGACTGGCTCGACGGAGTGATCCTGCGCGACCGGGCCGGCCTGACCGTACCCGTCGACGAACTGGTCCACGCCCTGGTGGACAACAGCGACCTGACCCCGCTGCGGGACTGGCTCTCCTATGCGAATGGCCTGTCCCACTCCTGAGGTAAGGGAGAATGGTGCCCGCGGGCCAGGTCTGTCCCGCTGAACCTTCTGCAAAGGAGCGCACCGTGATAGGGCGGTACACCCTTCCGGACATGGGCCGCGTGTGGAGCGAAGCCCGTAAATACGAGCTGTGGTGCCAGGTCGAGACCCTGGTCATGGAGGCCCACGTCCAGGCCGGGGCGATCCCGGCCGACGCCCTGGAGGCGGTGCGCAAGGCCCCGGCCCCCACCCCGGAGGCGGTCGAGCAGATCGAGGCCGTCACCCAGCACGACGTGATCGCCTTCCTGTCCGCCTGGGCCGACAACACCGAGCCGCGCGAGGCCGCGGCCTACGTGCACTTCGGCATGACCTCCTCCGACCTGCTGGACACCGCGCTCGCCCTGCAGCTGGTCGAGGCCACGGACCTGCTGCTGGACAAGTCCGACCGGCTGGTCGGGGTCCTGCGCGACCACGCCCTGGCCCACCGGGCCACGCTCCGGGTCGGCCGCACCCACGGCATCCACGGCGAACCGGACGTCTGGGGACACCGGGTGGCCGACTTCGCCTACGCGGTGGCCCGCTCCCGGGACCGGCTGCGCCGGGCCCGCGAGGCGGTCGGCGTGATGGCCATCTCCGGCGCCGTCGGCACCTACTCGAACATCGACCCCGCGGTCGAGCAGTATGTGGCCGCGCAGCTGAACCTCAAGGCGTCCGAGGTCTCGACCCAGGTGGTCATCCGGGACGGGATCTCCGAGTGGGTCGGCGCGATCGGCATCATGGCCACCGTCCTGGAGGCCATCGCCCTGGAGGTCCGGCACGGCCAGCGCACCGAGGTGCGCGAGCTGTGGGAGCCCTTCGGCAAGGGCCAGAAGGGCTCGTCCGCGATGCCGCACAAGAAGAACCCGATCATCTCCGAGCGGCTGGCCGGGATGGCCCGGATCGTGCGGGCCCAGATCGTGCCGGTACTCGAAGGCATCCCGCTGTGGCACGAGCGCGACATCTCGCACTCCTCCACCGAGCGGATCGCCCTGCCGGACGCGTCCATCGCCCTGGACTACATGCTCAACCTGACCATCCGGCTGGTCAGCGGCCTGGTCGTGGACGCGGACCGGATGCGGGCCAACCTCGACTCCACCGGCGGCCTGATCTACACCTCCACCGTGCTGCTGGAACTGGTCGAGATGGGCCTGGCCCGGGACACCGAGGCCTACCCGCTGACCCAGCGCGCCGCGATGACGACCTGGGAGACCGGCCGGCCGTTCCGCGAGACCCTGCGCGAGGAGGCCGCGGCAGCCGGCCTGACCATCGACGAGGCCCGGCTCGACCAGGTCTGCCAGCCGGAGCGGTTCGTCGTCCGGCTCGACGGCATGTTCACCCGTCTGGCGGAACTCGTATGAGCGAGCCGACGGTGAAGCTCGCCGAACTGCCCGGCGTCACCCACCTGGCCTCCGGCAAGGTCCGCGAGCTCTATGCGGTCCAGGACCAGGACGGCGCCGATCGGCTGCTGCTGGTCGCCTCCGACCGGATCTCCGCGTTCGACTACGTGCTGGAGACCCCGATCCCGGACAAGGGACGGGTGCTGACCCAGCTGTCCATGTGGTGGTTCGAACGCCTGGCCGACCTCGTGCCCAATCACGTGGTCACCGCCGACCCGGCCCGCTTCCCGGCCGTCCTGGCCGGCCACGCCGACGAGCTCGGCGGCCGCACGATGCTGTGCGAACGCCTGGACATGATCCCGGTCGAAGCGGTGGCCCGCGGCTACCTGACCGGCTCCGGCCTGGTCGAGTACCGGGCCTCGCGCACCGTCTGCGGCGTGCCGCTGCCCGAGGGCCTGGCAGACGGCTCCCGGCTGGACGAACCGATCTTCACCCCGGCCGCCAAGGCCGCGGTCGGCGAACACGACGAGAACATCACCTTCGCCGAAACCGTCGCCCGGATCGGCCAGGACGTGGCCGACCAGGTGCGCCGGCTGACCCTGGCCGTCTACGCCGCGGCCCGGGACATCGCACTCGAGCGCGGAATCATCCTGGCCGACACCAAGTTCGAGTTCGGCCGCCGCCCCGACGGCACGATCGTCCTGGCCGACGAGGTGCTCACCCCCGACTCCTCCCGGTTCTGGCCGCTGGACGCCTGGCAGCCCGGCCGCAGCCAGCCCTCCTTCGACAAGCAGTACGTCCGCGACTGGCTCGTCTCCCCGGCCTCCGGCTGGGACCGGGCCTCCGAGCAGCCCCCGCCGGCCCTGCCGGACGAGGTGGTCGAACGCACCCGTGACCGCTACGTCGAGGCCTACCGCCTGCTGACCGGCCGCACCTTCCAGTAGGCCGGCCCGCGATGACCTTTTCCAGCAAGACTGACAGGGAGTAGATCCGATGGCTCGGGTTGTAGTTGAAGTCATGCTTAAGCCGGAGATCCTGGACCCGCAGGGCCAGGCGGTCCAGCGCGCACTGCCCCGGCTCGGCTTCGCCGGGGTCGGCGACGTGCGCCAGGGCAAGCGGTTCGAGGTCGACCTCGAAGGCCCCGCCGACGAGGCCGCGCTCGCCAAGGTCCGCGAGATGGCCGAGAAACTGCTGGCCAACACCGTGATCGAGGAGTTCACCGTCTACCCGGCCGAGGCCGGCGCATGACCGCCCGGATCGGCGTGGTCACCTTCCCCGGCACCCAGGACGACACCGACGCGCTGCGCGCCGCCGCGATCGTCGGCGCCGAACCGGTGGCCCTGTGGCACCGGGACGCCGACCTGCACGGCGTGGACGCGGTGGTCCTGCCCGGCGGGTTCTCCTACGGCGACTACCTGCGCTGCGGCGCCATCGCCCGGTTCTCCCCGGTGATGGAGTCGGTCATCGCCGGCGCCCGGGACGGCCTGCCGGTGCTCGGCATCTGCAACGGCTTCCAGATCCTGTGCGAATCCCACCTGCTGCCCGGCGCGATGCTGCGCAACAACGGGATGTCGTTCATCAACCGCGACCTGCTGCTGCGGGTCGAGTCCGCCAAGACCGCCTGGACCGCGGACTACGCGCCCGGCCAGGAGATCCTGATCCCGATCAAGAACGGCGAGGGCCGGTACACCGCCGACCCGCACACCCTGGACGAACTCGAGGCCGAGGGCCGGGTGGTGGTGCGCTACGTGCACAACCCCAACGGCTCGGAGCGCGACATCGCCGGGATCGCCAACGCCGCAGGCAACGTGGTCGGCCTGATGCCGCACCCCGAACACGCCGTGGAGGAGCTGACCGGCCCGTACCCCGGCCCGGCCACCGACGGCCTGCCGTTCTTCACCTCCGTCCTGAAGAAGCTGGTGAACGCATGACCCTGGACACCGTCGGCCGGGCCGAACAGACCCCCGAGACCGAGCAGCCCTACGCGGCGCTCGGCGTCAAGGACGACGAGTACGCCCGGATCCGGGAGATCCTGGGCCGCCGGCCCACCTCCAGCGAACTGGCCATGTACTCGGTCATGTGGTCCGAGCACTGCTCGTACAAGTCCTCCAAGGTGCACTTGAAGCAGTTCGGCGACAAGGCCCCCGAGGTTGGGCCAGGAGAAAAAAGCTGCCTGCTGGTCGGCCCGGGCGAGAACGCCGGCGTGGTGGACGTCGGCGGGGACCTCGCGGTCACCTTCAAGATCGAGTCGCACAACCACCCGTCCTACGTCGAGCCCTACCAGGGCGCGGCCACCGGGGTCGGCGGCATCGTGCGCGACATCCTGACCATGGGCGCCCGGCCGATCGCGGTGCTCGACCCGCTGCGCTTCGGCGCCGCCGACGCCCCGGACACCCACCGGGTGCTGCCCGGCGTGGTGCACGGGATCGGCGGCTACGGCAACTCCCTCGGCCTGCCCAACATCGGCGGCGAGGTCGTCTTCGACCCCTGCTACGCCGGCAATCCGCTGGTCAACGCCCTGGCCATCGGGGTGCTGAAGAAGAGCGAGATCAAGCTGGCCAAGGCCGAGGGCCCGGGCAGCCTGGTCGTGCTGTTCGGCGCCCGGACCGGCGGCGACGGGATCGGCGGGGCCTCGGTGCTGGCCTCGGCCACCTTCGACGACGGCAAGCCGAGCAAGCGGCCGAGCGTCCAGGTCGGCGACCCGTTCATGGAGAAGGTCCTGATCGAGTGCTGCCTGGAGATCTACGCCGAGGACCTGGTCACCGGCATCCAGGACCTCGGCGCGGCCGGACTGTCCTGCGCCACCACCGAACTGGCCGCGGCCGGCGACGGCGGCATGAACGTCCAGCTGGACCTGGCCCCGCTGCGCGACGCGACCCTCTCGCCCGAGGAGATCCTCATGAGCGAGTCCCAGGAACGGATGATGGCGGTGGTCACCCCCGCCAACATCAAGCGCTTCCTGGACGTGTGCGAGAAGTGGGACGTGATCGCGACCGTGATCGGGATAGTGACCGACACCGGCCGGCTGAAGATGACCTGGCACGGCGAGACCATCGTGGACGTGGACCCGCGCACCCTGGCCCACCAGGGCCCGGTCTACGAGCGGCCCTACCACCGCCCGTCCTGGCAGGACGCACTCCAGGCGGACACCCCGGACGCGCTCAGCCGGCCGAAGACCGGCGAGGAGCTGCGGGCCACCGTGCTGACCATGGTGGCCAGCCCGAACCTGGCCGACAAGACCTGGGTGGTCGAGCAGTTCGACCACCGGGTGCGCGGGAACACCGTGCTCGGCCACGGCGAGGACTCCGGGATGCTGCGGCTGGACGCCGAGACCAACCTGGGCGTCGCCCTGGCCACCGACGGCAACGGCCGGTACACCAAGCTCGACCCGTACCACGGCGCCCAGCTGGCCCTGGCCGAGGCGTACCGGAACGTCGCGGCCACCGGCGCCCGGCCGCTCGCGGTGACCGACTGCCTGAACTTCGGCTCCCCGGAGGACCCCGAGGTGATGTGGCAGTTCGCCGAGGCCACCCGCGGCCTGGCCGACGCCTGCCAGATCCTGGGCACCCCGGTGACCGGCGGCAACGTCTCGTTCTACAACCAGACAAACGACGTCGCGATCCATCCGACGCCCATCGTCGGCGTGCTCGGCGTGATCGACGACGTGACCCGGCGCACCCGCAGCGCGTTCGACACCGAGGGGCACATCCTGCTCCTGCTCGGCGACACCCTGGCCGAGTTCGGCGGCTCCGAGTGGGCGCACGTCACCCACGGCCACCTCGGCGGCCTGCCGCCCAAGGTGGACCTGGAGCGCGAACGGCTGCTGGCCGAGGTGCTGGTCGCCGGCTCGCGCGACGGCATGCTCTCGGCCGCGCACGACCTGTCCGACGGCGGCCTGATCCAGGCGGTCGCCGAGTCCGCGATCCGCGGCGGCCAGGGCGTGCGCCTGGTCCTACCGGAGGACCTGGACCCGTTCACCGCGCTGTTCTCCGAGTCGGCCGGCCGCGCCGTGGTCGCGGTGCCGCGCAGCGAGGAACTGCGCTTCACCGACATGTGCAAGGTCCGCGGCCTCCCGGTCGCCCGGATCGGCGTGGTCGACGGCCAGGACGTGGAAGTGCAGGGCCAGTTCACCATCCCGCTGGACGAACTCGCCGCCGCCTGGCGCGGCACCTTCCCAGCACTGTTCGGGTAGCCGCAGAGCGGATGGCCTCGACTTCGGTCGGAGCCTGCCCCGGCCCGGCGTCCCCGCGGTTCTTCCACCGCGCGGACACCGGGCCGTCTGCGTCCCGGTACCGGCTATCGTCGGACCCGTGGAACGCGAAGAACTCAAGGCCCGGGTCCGCGAGACGGTCCGGGCCTTCGCCGAGAAGGTCCCCGGGCACGCGGTCGAACTCCGGGTGCCCCCCTTCATCGCGGTGCAGTGCGTGACCGGCCCGCGGCACACCCGCGGCACCCCGCCGAACGTGGTCGAGATGGCCCCGGCGGTCTGGCTGGGCCTGAGCTCCGGTGCGATCGACTGGTCCGAGGCCGTCGCCGACGGCCGGATCAGCGCCTCCGGCCCGCGCAGCGACCTGAGTGAGTACCTGCCGCTCTGACGGCGGGCAGTGCCGGATGAAGGAAGCACCGGGCGACACCGCCACGGCGGATCTTACGACCCTCGTGGGATCCGCGGCCGGGCATGACAACCAGGGTAAATCCAAGCCGAAAAGGTGGCCTGCGCGCTCCGTGCGCAGGCCACCCGCCTGCCCGGCCGGCCCACCGCACCGGGCCGATCGTCTGCCGGGAAGATCATCAGGTTCGGCGGCGGCGGCCATGCCGTAGAATCAAGGGGTGATCCGCCCTGATGGACGTTTGACCCACGAAACCTTCGGTGATGAGAAGGGGCCGCAGGACGCTTGCGGCGTCTTCGGAGTATGGGCTCCGGGCGAGGAGGTCGCCAAGCTCAGTTACTTCGGCCTCTACGCCCTGCAGCACCGGGGCCAGGAGTCGGCCGGGATCGCCGTGTCCAACGGCAGCCAGATCCTCGTCTACAAGGACATGGGACTGGTCTCCCAGGTCTTCGACGAGGCCACCCTCGGCTCCCTGCCCGGCTACGTCGCGGTAGGCCACACCCGCTACTCGACCACCGGCTCCTCGGTCTGGGAGAACGCCCAGCCGACCTTCCGGGCGGCCGGCCACGGCGCGATCGCCCTGGCCCACAACGGCAACCTGACCAACACCGCGGAACTGGCCGAACTGGTCGCCCAGGCCCGGGCCAGCGGCCAGCTGGTCGGCAAGGACCGCGGGGCCAGCTCGGACAGCGACCTGATGACCGAGCTGTTCGCCGCCCGCTCGATCGACGGGGACGAGGGCACCCCGCTGGAACAGGGCGCACTCGAGATGCTGCCCAAGCTGCGCGGCGCCTTCTCCCTGGTCTTCATGGACGAGACCACCCTCTACGCCGCCCGCGACCCGCAGGGCATCCGCCCGCTGGTGCTCGGCCGGCTCGAGCGCGGCTGGGTGGTGGCCAGCGAGACCGCGGCCCTGGACATCGTCGGCGCCTCCTTCGTCCGCGAGGTCGAGCCCGGCGAGCTGATCGCGGTGGACCAGAACGGCCTGCGCACCCGGCACTTCGCCGCCGCCGAGCCCAAGGGCTGCGTCTTCGAGTACGTCTACGTCGCCCGCCCGGACACCTCCATCGCCGGCCGCTCGGTGCACTCCGCGCGGGTGCAGATGGGCCGCCGGCTGGCCCGGGAGGCCCCGGTCGAGGCCGACCTGGTCATCCCCACCCCGGAATCCGGCACCCCGGCCGCGATCGGCTACGCCGAGGAGTCCGGCATCGCCTACGGCCAGGGCCTGGTGCGCAACGCCTACGTCGGGCGCACCTTCATCCAGCCCTCGCAGACCATCCGGCAGCTGGGCATCCGGCTCAAGCTCAACCCGCTGCGCGAGGTGATCGAGGGCAAGCGGCTGGTGGTCGTGGACGACTCGATCGTGCGCGGCAACACCCAGCGCGCCCTGGTCCGGATGCTGCGCGAGGCCGGAGCCCGGGAGGTGCACATCCGGATCTCCTCCCCGCCGGTCAAGTGGCCCTGCTTCTACGGGATCGACTTCGCCACCCGGGCCGAGCTGATCGCCAACGGCCTGAGCACCGAGGAGATCGCCACCTCGCTCGGCGCCGACTCACTGGCCTACATCTCGCTGGACGGCATGGTCGAGGCCACCACGATCCCGGCTGAACGTCTGTGCCGGGCCTGCTTCGACGGCGTCTACCCGGTGCCGCTGCCCGACCCCGAGGGCCTGGGCAAGTACCTGCTGGAGGCGGCCGCGCACCCGAACCTGGCCAGCCACGATCCGGACGGCGTGGGACAGCTGGTCGGCGCCGTGCACAAGGAGACCACACCGTGACCACCCAGTCGAGCGCCCCGGCCGGGGCGACCTACGCGGCCGCCGGCGTCGACATCGAGGCGGGCGACCGCGCGGTCGAGCTGATGAAGCAGTGGGTGGCCAAGGCCTCCCGGCCCGAGGTGATCGGCGGTCTCGGCGGCTTCGCCGGCCTGTTCGATGCCTCGAAGCTGACCGCTTACCGGCACCCGCTGCTGGCCACCTCCACCGACGGGGTCGGCACCAAGGTCGCCATCGCGCAGAAGATGGACGTGCACCACACGATCGGGTTCGACCTGGTCGGCATGGTCGTGGACGACCTGGTGGTCTGCGGGGCCGAACCCCTGTTCATGACCGACTACATCGCCACCGGCAAGGTGGTGCCCGAGCGGATCGCCGCCGTGGTCAGGGGGATCGCCGAGGCCTGCGTGCATGCCGGCTGCGCCCTGGTCGGCGGGGAGACCGCCGAACACCCGGGCCTGCTGGCCGCGGACGAGTACGACGTGGCCGGCGCCGCCACCGGCGTGGTGGAGCGCGACGCGCTGCTCGGCCCGGACCGGATCGAGCCCGGCGACGTGGTGCTGGCCCTGGCCTCCTCCGGCCTGCACTCCAACGGCTACTCCCTGGTCCGGCACGTGCTGCTGAACACGGCCGGCTGGTCCCTGGACCGGCAGGTGCCCGAGTTCGGTCGCACCCTCGGCGAGGAGCTGCTGGAGCCGACCCGGATCTACTCGCTGGCCTGCCTGGAACTGGCCCGCCGGGTCGAGATCCACGCGTACGCGCACATCACCGGCGGCGGCCTGGCCTCGAACCTGGCCCGGGTCGTCCCGGCCGGGATGCACGCCCGGCTGGAGCGCTCGAGCTGGACCCCGGCCCCGGTCTTCGACCTGGTCGGCCTGGTCGGCACGATCGCCACCCTGGAGCTGGAGCGGACCCTGAACATGGGCGTCGGGATGGTGGCCGTGCTGCCGCCGGACGCGGTCGACCCGGCCCTGGCCGCCGCGGCCGAACTCGGCCAGCAGGCCTGGGTGCTCGGCGCGGTCGAGCGTTCTCAGCCCGGGGCCCCCGGCACCGCCGAACTCGTCGGCCGGTACGCGCGGTAAGACCCTGCTCGTGGCGCCGCGGCCGGGTGACGGCCGCGGCCCGCCGCCGCGATCCTTGCGGCGCCGGCCAGGAGCACGGCAGCACGGCTGACGGCCCGGCGGTCGCCCTCCCCGCAGCCCTGGCCTGGGCAGACGTCCCCGGCCCGGCCGACCGCGCCGGTTTCCGGGGACGAAAAAGAGCCGGACGGCCGAACGGCCACCCGGCCCGCACCACCCGCCGGACTGCGCGGACTAGTAGGGAACGCGGGAATCCGCCGGTCGGCGAAAACCGTCCGGCGAACACCCGTCTGGAGGATCAGGCAGAAGAAATATGCAGGTCAACTGGTGCGATGGTGCGGTGAGGAAAACGCGTCCTCGTCGTCCTCATCCTCGTCCTCGTAATCCACGTACGAGGCATAAGGATCCTCACTATCATGATCGTCGGTTCCATCCACCTGCGAATCACCGACGCCCAGCTCCGCCCGCAAACGATCGAAGTTCGTCTCGCCGCTGTTGTACTTCAGCTGGCGGGCGACCTTAGTTTGCTTGGCCTTGGCCCGGCCGCGCCCCATTGGCTCGACCCCCTCAACGATGGGGCTTTGTGGACCCCAGGTCTCGACACACGATCAACGACACAGTCACCTACGTGACCGGTGCATCAGGTGGGGATCTTCAGACCGGTCACATAGCTAAAGGTACCTTGTTCCCGGCCGGTTCGGTACGGCAATCGCGCCGTGACTTTTCCGGTGATCGGGGATACCTCGGTCGAGAATACAGTGTGGTGGGCCGCCAGGTCGATTCAGGGCCCGCCACCCACCCTGCGTGTCGCGCGGGTGGCACAGCGCATTCGGGCTCAATGCCCCTTTTGCGGTAGCAGGAACCGCCGCAATCCGGAGATGTCGCGCATCCGGGACTCGGCCATCCGGTCGGCCGCCGCGGCCGGCGGGACCCCCTCGGCCCGGGCCAGCCGGAACAGCTCCCGGGCGGTGTCGAAGATCCCGGCCGCCCGGGTCCTGGCCCGCTCGAACGAGAACCCGCCCCGGCTCAGGTACGCCGCCTCGTCGCCGACCTGGATCACCCCGCCGGCGTTGACCAGGTAGTCCGGGGCGTAGAGCACCCCGCGGTCGGCCAGCGCCTTGTCCACGCCCGGGTGGGCCAGCTGGTTGTTCGCCGCGCCGCAGACCACCGTCGCGGTCAGGGCCCGGACCACCGCGTCGTCCAGCGCACCGCCGAGGGCGCACGGCGCGTAGACGTCCAGCCCGTCCAGGATCAGCTCTTCGGCCGACTCCACCGCCCGCACCTGCGGGTGGTTCTGCCGGACCCAGTCGATCGCGCCGGACTGCACGTCCGTGACCACGACCTCGGCGCCCGCCTCGAGCAGGTGCCCGACCAGGTAGCGGCCGACCTTGCCGATCCCGGCGATGCCGACCCGCCGCCCGCTCAGGCTCGGGTCGCCCCACTGCTCCTGCGCACAGGCGCGCATCCCCTGGAAGACGCCGAAGGCGGTCAGGATGGACGAGTCCCCGGCGCCGCCGAACTCCGGCGAGCGCCCGGTCACGTAGTCGCACTCCCGGGCGACCACGTCCATGTCGCGCACGTACGTGCCGACGTCGCACGCGGTCAGGTACCGGCCGCCGAGGGACTGGACGAAGCGGCCGTAGGCGCGCAGCAATCCCTCGGTCTTGTCGACCGCGGGGTCCCCGATGATGACGGCCTTGCCGCCGCCGAGGTCCAGACCGGCCAGGGCGTTCTTGTAGGCCATGCCGCGGGCCAGGTTGAGCGCGTCGGCCAGCGCGGCCGCCTCGTCGGCGTAGGGGTGGAAGCGGGTGCCGCCGAGGGCCGGGCCCAGGGCGGTGGAGTGGATGGCGATGATGGCGCGCAGCCCGGTGGGCTGGTCGTGACAGAACACGACTTGTTCGGGACCGTCGGTGCTGAAGACGCTCGTGGCGTCGAAGGTGTTCACTGCGGATGGACTCCTCGTCGAGTGCGGGCAGCGTGCGCCGGGCCGGACCGTTCGCGGGTGGTGACCGGCCGACCGCCGGTGGCGCTGGGCACAGCGTAGCGAGTCGGGATTTCCGGTGCGGAAAACCTCTTCCGCTGGGACTCAAGATCGAATATTGTTTCATGCGATTTGGGGGCTAAGCGCCGGGCTTACCCGAACGGGTGACAAAACGTCAGCCTGTCGCTACTGCCCGTATTGGTACCACTCGGGCGGTTCCTGAACTTGCTCATTCTATGTATCGATTTCATAGAGTTCGCGGCCAAACAGCGCCGGATGGTGTACTTCTAGTTCTTGAACGACAAGACGTTCGTCCGATAACCGGCACGCCCCAGCGGTTCAGGCACGATCGGCGAGAGGCCCGGGAACAGTGCCGGGCGCTCGCCGTTCAGGCACGACTGTTCGAAGCTGGCAGCACACCAGCCCCAGGGCAGGGCATGACGGGCCAATCGGGGAGGATCCAGTGGAAGCAGCAGGCCGTCGACACGGCCCGTTGATGGAGGAGGCCGCTCATGACCGCTCGCACCCCAGATGCCGAGCCTCTGCTGACCCCAGCGGAGGTTGCCACCATGTTCCGGGTTGACCCGAAGACCGTGACCCGGTGGGCCAAGGCAGGCAAGCTCACGTCGATCCGGACCCTCGGCGGCCACCGCCGATACCGGGAGACCGAGGTACGCGCACTGCTGGCCGGCATCATCCCCGCCCAGCGGGAGTCGTAGCCGCGATCCTCATCACGGGGACTGTGGGCGCTGCTCCACCTAGCGGGAATCCGAACTTTTCAGCGTGACCGGGTGGCCGGAGCAGACAGCTGCGGCCACCCGTCGCCGTCCGCCGCGGCCGCCCCACGGACCGTCACCCGTCCCAGGGCAGCGCTCAGCCCTCGCTGATCGCCTTCCGAATCCGTTTTTCGGACACCGGGTACGCCGTGCCGAGCTGTTGGGCGAACAGGCTGACCCGGAACTCCTCCAGCATCCAGCGCACCTGACGCAGCGTCGCCGACGGCCGCGCGCCCCGCGGCACCCGGGACAGGGCCTCGTCGTACTCCCGCCGCAGCTGGTCGACCTTGGCCAGGTTGAGCTGGTCGCGGTAGGGCTCGTCCGGCAGTTTGTCCAGGCGGTAGTCGATCGCCCGCAGATACCGCGGAAACTGCGCCAACTGTTCGAACCCGGCCTGCGAGACGAACCCGCGCGGAATGAGCCCGCCCAGCTGGGTCTGCACGTCGCTGAGCGAGGGCAGCAGAGCCAGGCTGGTGCTGCCCTTCAGCCGCCGCTCGATCTGGTGCGACAGGCTCAGGATCGCCGCCGCGTACCGCAGCGACTGCTCGGCCACCTCGGCCAGCTCCGCCCGCACCTGGTCGCGCAGCACGGCGAAGGCCTCAGCCGTCCACACCGGCCCCCCGGAGCGCTCCACCAGGTAGTCCACCGCGCAGGCCACACAGTCCTCGAACAAGGCCGGCACCGGCCCGTACGGGTTGTGCCCCAGCGCGAGCTTCTCCCGGTTGTCCAGCGCCGAGAGCATCGACTTCACCGGCGACGGCAGGGTCAGCAGCAGCAGCCGCCGGGTCCCGGAGACCATCGAGTTCTCCTGCTCCGCCTCGGTGTCCATCAGCCGCAGGCCGACCGAGCCGCCCTCGTCCACCAGCGCCGGGTAGGCCTTGAGCGAAACCCCGCGCTGGCGCCGCTCGAAGGTCCGGGCCACCTCGCCGAACTCCCAGCTGCGCGCCCCGGTCCGCTCCAGGTCGTCCGCCGCGGCCGAGATCGAGGCCCGCACCTTCGGCGCCAGCCGCAGCTTCAGCGCCGCCAGGTCCTTCTCCTCGGCCACCTTGCGGTTGCGCTCGTCCACCACCCGGAAGGTCATCCGCAGGTGGTCCGGCAGCCGCTCCAGGTCCCAGTCCTCGCGCTCCAGCGTGGTCGCGCCCATCCGGCGCATCTCCCGCTCCAGCCCGTCCAGCAGCCCGCCCTCCTTGGCCGGGAGCTTGTCCAGCAGGAACTTCGCGTAGTTCGGGGCCGGCACGAACCCGCGCCGGATCGGCTTGGGCAGCGAGCGGATCAGCGCCGTGACCAGCTCCTCGCGCAGACCCGGGATCTGCCAGTCGAACCCGTCCGGCTCCACCTGGTTGAGCACGGCCAGCGGCACGTGCACGGTGACCCCGTCCGCGTCCGCGCCCGGCTCGAACTGGTAGGTCAGCGGGAACCGCAGCTTGCCCTGCCGCCACACGTCCGGATAGTCGTCCTCCCGGACGGAGTCCGCGCTCTCGTTGATCAGCATGGCCCGCTCGAAGTTCAGCAGGTCCGGCTGCTCCCGCTGCTGCTGCTTCCACCAGCTGTCGAAGTGCCGGGCCGAGACCACCTCCTTGCCGACCCGCTGGTCGTAGAAGGCGAACAGCGCGTCGTCGTGCACGACGATGTCCCGGCGCCGGGCCCGCTCCTCCAGCTCGCCGACCTCTTCCAGCAGCTTCTGGTTGGCCTGGAAGAACTTGTGGTGGGTCTGCCACTCGCCCTGCACGAGGGCGTGCTGGATGAACAGCTCCCGGCTCAGGTCCGGGTCGATCCGGCCGTAGTCGACCAGCCGTTGGGCCACGATCGGCAGCCCGTAGAGCGTGACCTTCTCGTACGCCTGCGCCGACCCGCGGGTCTTGGACCAGTGCGGCTCGCTGTAGCTCTGCTTGACCAGGTGTGCGGCCAGCGACTCGATCCACTCCGGCTCGATCTTCGCGGCCACCCGCCCCCACAGCCGCGAGGTCTCGACCAGTTCGGCCGCCATCACCCAGCGCGGCGACTTCTTGAACAGCGAGGACCCGGGGAAGACGGCGAACTTGGCGTTGCGCGCCCCGACGTACTCGCGTTTCTCCTGCTCATACAACCCGATGTGCGACAGCAGGCCGGACAGGACGGCCTGGTGCACGGTGTTCGGGTCTGCCGGGACGGACTGGGACACGGTCAGCGGCTCGGATTCTGACTCCGTCTGAGTCTGAGTCTGTGCCTGCGCTTGGGAACGGGACCGGGACTGACCGCGGGACCGGGACTCGGAACGCGACTGGGACCGGGACTCCGGCCCCGTCGCCCCGATGTCCTTGGCCACCTGCCGCAGCTGCGAATGCAGGTCCTGCCACTCGCGAATCCGCAGGTAGTGCAGGAACTCCGCCTTGCACATCCTCCGGAACTGATTCGAC
This sequence comes from Actinocrinis sp., assembly GCA_035943635.1. Lineage (GTDB taxonomy): Bacteria > Actinomycetota > Actinomycetes > Streptomycetales > Catenulisporaceae > DASZBX01. The sequence continues at coordinate 276,901 of DASZBX010000148.1, forward strand.
GACAGATTCCTGCGCTGCTCGTGCAGGTACTCCCACATCCGCAGGTACGACAGGAAATCCGACTGCTGATCCTTGTCGACGAACCGGGCGTGCGACTGGCTGGCCTGCTGCTGCTTGTCCACCGGCCGCTCCCGCGGATCCTGGATGGACAGCGCCGAGGCGATGACCATGATCTCGTTCAGGCAGCCGAGCCGCTCCGCCTCCACGATCATCCGGGCCAGCCGCGGATCCACCGGCAGCCGGGCGATCTTGCGCCCGGTCTCGGTCAGGCTGCGCTGGGTCAGCCCGGCCCGGCTCTCCGCGTCCACGTCCTGGACCGCGCCGAGCTCGTACAGCAGGTCGATGCCGTCCTTGATGTTGCGCCGGTCCGGCGCCTCCACGAACGGGAAGGCCGCGATGTCGCCCAGCCCGATCGAGGTCATCTGCAGGATGACCGAGGCCAGGTTGGTCCGCAGGATCTCCGGCTCGGTGAACTCCGGCCGCGAGGCGAAGTCGGCCTCGGAGTAGAGCCGTATGCAGATGCCGTCCGAGGTGCGCCCGCACCGGCCGGCCCGCTGGTTCGCCGAGGCCTGCGACACCGGCTCGATCGGCAGCCGCTGCACCTTCAGCCGGTGGCTGTACCGCGAGATCCGCGCCGTGCCCGGGTCGATCACGTACTTGATCCCCGGCACCGTCAGCGAGGTCTCCGCGACGTTCGTGGCCAACACGATCCGCCGCTTGCTGTGCGGCTGGAACACCAGGTGCTGCTCGGCCGAGGACAGCCGGGCGTACAGCGGGATGACCTCCGTGAACGGCAGCGACTGCCGGTTCAGCGCCTCGGCCGTGTCCCGGATCTCCCGCTCCCCGCTCAGGAACACCAGGATGTCGCCCGGGCTCTCCCGGCCGAGTTCCTCGGCCGCGTCGCAGATGGCCTGGATCTGGTCCCGGTCCGGGTCGCCGTCCGGATCGTCCAGGTCGACGATCGGCCGGTACCGCGTCTCGACCGGATAGGTCCGCCCGGACACCTCCACGATCGGTGCGCCGCTGAAATGCTGGGAGAACCGCTCCGGATCGATGGTCGCCGAGGTGATCACGACCTTGAGGTCGGGCCGCGACGGCAGGAGCTGCTTGAGGTACCCGAGGATGAAGTCGATGTTGAGGCTGCGCTCATGCGCCTCGTCGATGATCAGAGTGTCGTATTGGAGCAACTGCCGGTCGTGCTGCAACTCGGCCAGCAGGATGCCGTCCGTCATCAACTTGACCAGCGTGTCCTGGCTGCCGTGGTCGGTGAACCGGACCTTGTAGCCGACCGCCTGCCCGACCGAGGTCTTGAGCTCCTCCGCGATCCGCTCGGCCACCGTCCGGGCCGCGAGCCGCCGCGGCTGGGTGTGCCCGATCAGCCCGTGCACCCCCCGCCCGAGTTCCAGGCAGATCTTCGGGATCTGCGTGGTCTTGCCCGATCCGGTCTCCCCCGCGACGATGACCACCTGATGGTCCCGGATCGCGGCCAGGATGGTGTCCTTCAGCTGGCTGACCGGCAGATTCTCCGGATAGGACAGGACCGGCAGCGCGGCCCGCCGCCCCGCGATCCGCTCCTGCCCGGCCGCGATCTGCGCCTCGATGTCCGCCCGGATCGAGGCCAGCGCCTCGGCCCGCCGCACCTTCCGGGCACCCTCGACCCGCCGCCGCAGCCGAGCCCGATCTCGCAGAGAAAGGTCGTCGAGCCGGGGCAACAGGTCCGCAAGCGGATCGGACGATTGGCGCGGGGGATGAGTAGCCATAGCAGGTCAAGCATAGGCATTGCGATGGAGCGTTGGCGCACCCTTTTCTTGTCGGCTGTGGACGGGGGCTGGGTGGAAATGGGAGGTGGCGATGCTCTGTGGGCGATATCCGCCCACGTCCGGTGCATGTCCGGCCGGTCTTCGCCTGGTTTCGCCTGCTTTCCGTGCCGCGGCCGAGCTCTCTCCGGGCCGATTAAGTCGGACAAGATGAGTAGTGGCGAGACCCCATCGTCCCGATTGACCTGGACGTATCCTGGAATCGTCCCGCCCGATCCGAGCCAGGGAGGCCGCCGTGAGCACCGCACCCGTAGACGGCTACCGACCGATCCCGCTGAAGCCCGACCGGACCGTCGAAGAACTGATCCGCGAAAAAGGCGCCAAGCCGATCGAGTCGATCGAGGATTTCCTGGAGCCCGGCGTCTTCTCCTCGGATGAGGGAGTCGACGAGTTCAACGCCGCAGTCCGCGAGTGGCGGAACGCGAGCCTGGCATGAGCCAGGACGGCCCAGTAGTCCTCGATACGAACATCACATCCCAGCGTTACTCAGCTGCAGCACTGGATTCGTTAAACGCCCTTGCTGCTCGCGATCGGCGTGAGGAAGTCCACCTCGTAGCCGCTCAGGTAGCGATCGCGCTCGGCCAGGAAGCGAAGCGTATGCGGCTGCTGTTCGTGCGCTTCGAATGCGGCCTGGTCTGCGTATAGCTCATAGAAGACGCGCTCGTCCGGCTGGCCGGCTACTTCGTGAACCGTGTAGGCCAACGTGCCCGGCTCGTGCTTCGCGATCTCCGGTACAGTCTCGGCGACAAGCCGGTCGAACCCTTCGGCTCCACCCGCGGTGAGATGGAACCGGACCACAAGGCCATAACCGCCACTCACCATTGCCTCCTCAACGAAAAAGCCCCGGTTCAATGTACTGAACCGGGGCCTCTCACCGTGGTCGGGGGCGGGGTCGAACCGCCGACCTACCGCTTTTCAGAACCAACCTAATCCGTCCGGGTTGTCTCAGGTGTCGCCTGAACTGCGTAGATACACACTCGGCGCGACTCTGGCGACACCTGACGACACTCTGTACTTGGACGGACTGAGACGGAAAGTGAGACGGGATCGAGACGGATCTACCGCGCTAACTGAGCCATCGAGCCAGTACCGCAGCGAGATTAGTCGATCCACGAATCTAACCCAGTTGCCACACTTTGCAAGCCACTGACCAGCTACTTGTGCGAAATCCAAATTACTAACGTAGCCTGTAGTACTAGCACTACAGATGGAGGAATTGTGAGCGCGTCCCTGTTGGACTCCACTTCGGACCGGCCGCTGTCGTTGCAGCTTGCCGACCTGCTGCGTGACGAGATTACGAGCGGCGCGCGCCGCCCCGGGAGCCAGCTCCCGACCGAGAGCGGCTTTCAGACGGACTACGGCGTGAGTCGCACGACGGTTCGGGCTGCACTTCGCGAACTCATCGGCCAGGGCCTTGTCGTGAGTCGCAAGGGCTACGGAAGCTTCGTCCGCGATCAGCGACCGATTCGGCGCATCTCCGCTGGCCACAAGAAGGGCGGCAACGCGCCCGTCTTTGATACGGCGATTCGAGCCTTGGGCCACGAACCGTCCAGGCGGATGCTCCAAGTGGGGCACACCGCCCTACCGGCCGAGATTGCCGAACTCCTCGAACAACCTCAGGGTTCTGATGTTGTGATTCGAAAGCGGCTCCAACTGATTGACGGCGAGCCTGCCGTCATCGCCACCAGCTACTACCCGATTTGGCTGGCCAAGGGCACGGCGCTTGAGGATGACGGGCCGATCTCGACGGGACCAGACGCGCTCATCGAATCCTTGGGATTCGAGTTCGGCAAGTGCACCGAGGTCTTCCGCGCACGGATGCCACTGGCAGAGGAGAGCCGCCTGCTTCGGCTTGACGCTGGTGTCCCGGTCATTCGAGTTCTGCGAACCGACTATGACGTCACCGGCCGACCGCTTCAGGTGGCTGACGACTTGTACGCTGCCGACCGCCATGAGATTGCCGTGGTCTGGAACACCGATAGCTCGGAAGGGGTCTAGCCCATGTCAGGATGGCCGCACAACTGGAGCCAGCGCGTAGACGGCTCCGAGTGCGCAATGTGCCGGAACGGTGAGCGGCTTGCGAGTGACAAGTACGGCATTCGCTTCTATGCCGGACGCTATGCCGACGCTTATTTGCAGCGCGCGGATGTCCAGCGTGGTTACAGCCTTGTGATTTGGCATGGCCGCCACGTCATCGAGCCGGTAGACCTCACGGACGAGGAAGCCGCGGGCTACTGGCTCGATGTTCTCGCCGCTGCTAAGGCTCTGATCAAGCATTTCTCTCCGCTGAAGATGAACTACGAGACGCTCGGAAACGGCACGCCGCATCTTCACACGCACCTGGTTCCGCGTTATCTGACTGACCCGGCACCCGGCCAGCCGTTCCCGTTGGTTGCTGTTGATCACCCGGATTCCCTTGGCGATCCGGAATTGATCGCCGCCGACGCTGCTGACCTGCGTCTTCTCACTGGACATTCCCTGTAGTCCTAGGACTTGCAGTTGTCGCACGTGTCGTGCATACTTTGTCTTGTAGTCCTAGGGCCTCAAGCCTGTAGTCCTAGGCTTACTAACTTCATAGGGAGTCTTCCGGATGACAGTGCGCCGCGTGAGCGGCCACAGGAACAAGGTCCCGGGATGGTTCGCCAGGACTCCATAAATACGCAAAGAAATAGCTCTGGCGGGTGGTGAGAGACCCGCCAGAGCTGAAGACACCGAGACCGATGCAGGAGATCAACGATGTCCTTTGATGATACCCCCATGCCGGATTCTCCGGCCGCATTGCCGAAGTTTTTCCGGGTCACTCAGGTGGCTGACCAGCTCAACGTGCACCGGACCACGGTGTACCGGGCCATCGAATCGGGATCGTTGCGTGCGGTCCGGTTCGGTCAGGGGCGCGGCGGTCTGCGCGTGCCGGCCGCCGCGCTCACCGAATTCCTCGCCGCTTCGGAGATTCGCTCCTTCGACCTGGCGGAGGTGGCGTGATGTCGGTTGTTGCGGAGGTGTCGGCTCCGGCCGGTTCGGTGGCTGAGGTGTTCGAGGGTGTGTTCGCCCGGTATCACGGCAAGATCCGGAGCCTGTTCTACACCTGGCTGGGCGACTGGGCGACGGCTGAGGATTTGGCGGCCGAGGTGTTCACGTCGTTGTGGCGGGACATGTCCCAGCGCGGCCTTGAGCTGGTGGACGTTGAGAGCCTGTACGGGTTCTTGGCCCAGCGTGCCCGGTGGGCCAAGGCGAACTACTACAAGGCTCAGGCCGCGCGGCGCGAGTCGCTGTGCTGGCCGGAGGACGAGGCGGACACCGACCGGATCGAGGCGTTGGCCGCCGCGTTGACCACGGACGGCCCGGAGGCCACCACGGTCTCTCGGGTGGACTTGGCCCGGGTCATCAGCATCCTGCCGGACAAGCAGCACCGCGCCATCCTGCTGCGCTACCTGTGCGACATGGCCCCGGACCAGGTGGCCAGCATCACCGGGTGGCCCCCGCGCACCGTACGCCTGCACACCGCCGGCGCCCTGGACGCGCTGCGCACCGCCGCTGGACTGCCCACCGACAAGAACATGCAGGACCGCATCCAGGAGAGCACCGCCGAGCGGTACGAGGCCATGCGCCAGGCCTACCTCGCCTCCATCGAGGCGGGCGAACCGCTGACCATGAACGAGCTGGCCCGGCGCTTTGGCCGCACCAGACTTGCCGCCCGCCGGGCCACCGCGGGCATCACCCGCCCGGTCCGCCCCGTGGCCAAGCAGCGAGTTGAGGACACGCTCCGCGCGGAGCTGGCCGACGGCCTCTACCCGCCGGGCACCGCGATGCCCACCGCCGACCAGATCGCCGACCGATTCCAGGTCAACACCAGCACCGTCAGCTACGCCATGGCGCACCTGCGCGATGACGGACTGGTGGTCAAGCTCACCGGACCCGGATTCGGCTCCTCCGGCCGCTACCACGCCGCCCCGGCCGCGCAGCTGCGCGAGGCGGTGGCCGCGTGAGCTCGCTGACCCCCGCCGCCGTCTTGGCAGCCGTGCACGCCCGGGGCCTGGCCGCTTCTGAGTGCTCCGTCCTGGTGCTGGGTGCGGGTGCCGTGCTGGTCCTGGTGTGGCTGGGTGTGGCCGCGCGTCGGCAGGCCCGGCGCCTGTCGCGCTCCACGACCCGCGCCCTGTCCGGCGGACGGCGCCCCCGGGCGGGCGACACCCGCCGGATGGTGGCCAGGGCCGGGCGCTCGCGCCGCGCGTCCTGGCGCTTCCGCAAGGCCCTGCTGCTCAGTGTCCTGCTGGCCGCCGCCTACGTGTGGACCCGGGTCCACACCCACACCCGCTGATCCCTGGAACGGAAGGAACCGAGATGAGCACTCTTACCCCGCCCGTTGTCGGCGCCCTGGTGCGCCGCTACCCGCTCCCGGCCCCCGACGCTGACGACCGGTTCACGTTCGGCCTGTTCCTGGACGTGGCCAAGGCCTTGGAGAGCCACGGCTACCCGGCCTTGACCGGCCCGGACCTGGTGGACCTGGGCCAGGCCCTGTACCGCCTGCTCTACACCACGCCCGACACCGCCGCCGACGCCGAGCACGACCGGGACGAGGTCCCGTCCGCGATGGTGGTGCACCTGCTGCTGACGGCCCGGGAGGCCGTGGCGGCGGGCACGCTGGGCCTGGTGAGCCGGTGTGGCGCCACCAGCGAGGCGGGCAGTTTCCAGCGCCACCGCATCACCTGCCCGGCGTGCCTGGCGACCCTGGCCGCCCAGGGCGGGGCCGAGCGGTGATCGCCGACGTGATGATCGCCCTGGACGCGCTGGAGGCCGCCACGCAGGCGGCGGACGCCGCGCTGGACTCGGAGACCCTGGACCGCACCTACGTGCTGGAGGCGCTGGTGGAGGCGGCCCAGGTGCTGTTCGCGGCCCTGGCCCTGCCCGCCGAGGACGAAGACGAGGAGCGGGGCGCCGGGATCGACACGGCTGCCCAGTCCACCGGGCACCTGCCCGGCTACTACGACAACGACCCGCGGCCGCTGCCCAGCCAGGACAAGAGCCAGGCCGACGACATCGCGGCCGAGCGGGAGTTCTACCAGCGCGAGCAGGCCGCCGAACTGGCCGCCGAGCGCGAGGAGACCTTGCGCGAGATGGCCGCTGAGGCCACCTACCACCCGACCATCGCCCACGACCCGAGGACCTCCGATGACCGCCCTTGCTGAACACCAGGCCGCCACCAGGCCGGCCGCCGAGAACCGCGACGTGCTGTTCGCCCTGGGCATGGCCGCCGTGTCCCTGGCCGCCGCCGTCTCCTCCTACTCGGGCCTGGCCACCCTGGCGGACCTGGCCGGCTGGAACCACAAGCTGGCCCTGCTGCTGCCGGTCACCATCGACGCCTACGCCCTGACCGCCACCCGCGTGTGGCTCTCGCCCCGGACCGTCGGGCACAAGGCCCGGCGTTGGGCGAAGGGCAACGCGATCGGCGCCATCGCCACCTCCGTGGCCGGCAACGCCGTGGCGCACGCCGCGAACGCCGCCGTGTTCCACGTCACCTGGCCGATCGTGGTGGCCGTCTCGGCGATCCCCTCGATCGTGCTGGGCCTGATCACGCACCTGTGGCACCTGCGCAACACCCCCGACCCCACGCCCGTCCCGGTCCTGACCGAGCGGCTCGACCCGGTCGAGCCGATCCCCGCTGCGGTGACGGACCCGGTACCCGACCCGATCACCGGGCCGGACCCCACCCCCGTGGCTCGCCCGGCACGGCGGGTCGCGCGCCCCAAGGCGGACACGACCCGGCGCACCCCGGAGGAACTGCTCACCGCCGCCCGCGAGGCGATGAATGGTCGCAAGCCGACCGCCGAAGGGATCCGCCTGGCCCTGGGGATTAAGGCTGCTACTGCCCGTGAGCTGCGGGAACTGCTGCTCGCTGAGGCGTCCGGGGCCTGATCGGGCCGGATCGGCGACGCCCCCGGGGGTCGGGTGTCGCCGGTCCCGTCCGGCCAGTACCGACACCCGGACCCATCCCCACTGAGAGGACACCTGAGATGACCCGTCCCGCGCCCCTGATCCTGCTGGCCGCCACCACCCTGGCCGCCACCGCCGCGTGCGTCCCGGCACCCGACCAGCCCACCGACCCCGGCGCGCCCGCCGCACCGGCCCGGACGACCGCCACGGCCCGCCCGGCGTGCACCGCGGCGTTCCCGACCCGGGACCACTCCGGAATCACCATCGCCCACGGCACCGTGATCGGAACGGTCACCGTCACCTGCACCGGCACCCCGCACTACCCGACCTACCTGGTCACCTTCGGCCACTCCGCGGACCGCAGCCCCGACGACGTCACCTACCCCGGCTCGACCACCTTCACCAGCACCCACGTCAGCTACCGGATCACCGCGCCCTGCGCCCCCGGGGACTGGGTCCTGGACATCACCGTCACCGCCACCGTGGACCACACCGCGATCGAGACCGTCACCAACGGGACCCAGATCACCCTTGGCGCCCCCGACTGCCACTAATCGGCCCGCACTACCTGCGCGGGCTGCGGCCAGGTCGTGTGGACAAAGCCGTGACCCACCGGCCCTGACCAGGCCACCCACTTTGATCGCTCAATTTGCGCGGGCCGCCGGACTCTTGGCGGACGACGACGGCCCGCCGTCCAGGAAGGACCAGATCAGCATGACAGACATCGACCAGGCCAACGGCCACCGCCCGGCCGCCCGACCCGACCCGTTCATCCCCGCCCAGCGCGAGCCGCAGGACACCGTACCGCCCGGTGTGTGGCGCGGCCCGGCCCCGACCGACCAGGACGACTCCGCCGACCCGACCGATCCGGCGGGTGCGGTTGGTTTGGGGCTGGGTGGGCGTGCCACGGGGGGTGGGTTGGTGCGTCGGGTCGTGACCCACCCGCGCACCCGGACCGCTCCGGTGATCGTGGTCAAGGGCGCGGTCCGGGCGGTCACCCACGAGCGCACCCAGGCCGCCGGGCGCACCGTGATCCGCCAGGGCGCGTACGTCCTGGTCGGTGCGCACCAGACCGCGCGCAAGCGCCACCAGGCCCGCACCCTGCATACCCGGATGATCCGGGCGGCCGAGGTGGCCGGGGACCACGCTTCCGTGGCGGAGTGGGCCGAGCGCCACGCCAAGCACAAGCAGGAGCGCCACACCCGGCGCATGACCCTGCTGACCATGCCGTTGCACCTGGCCAAGGCACTGGCCATCGGTGGCGGGATCAGTTTCGCGGGTCTGATCACGCTCGGGATCGTGCTGGGCGTGCACGAGCGCAGCCTTCACGAGGTCATCAGCCCACTGATGACGACCATCAGCGCCATCTCATGGTGCGTGCACCTGTTGGAACTGGTCTACGGGCCGGTGCTGATGACGCTGCCGTTCGCGATCCTCGCCGCGTTGTGGAACGCGGGCAGGCAGGCCGGCGCCGCACCGGCCTGGCTCATGGCCCCGGACCCGGCCAAGGGTTCGGACGTCGTGCCCGACGAAGGTGCGATCCTCTCGGCGCTGCGCAACCTGAACTCCCCGGAGTTGAACAAGGCGTTCAAGGCCGGGTGGCAGCCGCGCTGGGTGTCGGGTACCGGGCGCCTGGGCAACGGGTGGCACACCCAGTTGCAACTGCCACAGGGCGTGTCGGTCGAGAAGATCTGCGAGCGCAAGAAGCTGCTGGCCCACAACCTGATGCGGCTGCCGATCGAGGTATGGGCGACCGAACCGCGCAATCAGCCCACGGTCCTTGACCTGTGGGTTGCGGATCAGGGTTCGCTCTCCGGCCCGGTGCCGGCGTACCCGCTGCTGACCGCCGGGGAGTGCGACTACTTCAAGGGCGTGCCGATCGGGGTGAGCCAGCGCGGGGACAGCGTGTACGCGGCGCTGATGGCCCGCAACTACATGGTCGGCGGGATCATGGGCACGGGTAAGAGCTCGGTGACCCGCAATATCCTGCTCGGCGCGATGCTCGATCCGCTGGTGGACATCGACGTGTACGTGATGGCGTTCAACAGCGACTATGACGCGATGCGCCCGCGCCTGCGGACCCTGGTCAAGGGTGATGACGACGAGCAGGTCAAGCAGGCTCTTGACGCCTTGCGCGAGCTGCGCGCGGACGTGACCCGGCGCGGTCAGATCCTGGATTCCTCCGGCGGAGAAGAGTTGGCGCTGACCCGGGAGACCGCCGAGCATGATGCCCGGATGCGCCCGCGCGTGGTCGTGTTCGATGAGTGTCACGAGCTGTTCGAGCACAAGCAGTACGGCGAGGAAGCCGCCGAACTGGCGGTCAAGGTCCTGAAGAAGGCCCGCAAGTGCGGGATCACGCTGATCTTCGTCACCGTGTCGCCGACCGCGAGCAGCATCCCGAAGGACGTGACCCGCAACACCTCCAACCGGGTCGCGTTCGCCCTGGGTGACCACGTCGCCAATGACGGCATCCTGGGCGCGGGCCGGTACAAGGCCGGCATCACCGCGACCACTCTGAGTCCTGGTGAGGACATCGGCACCGCGCTTACGGTCGGGTTCACCAAGAACGCGTTCGAGCTGGTCCGGATGCACTTCGTGGAGAAGTCCAAGCGGGTGGACGAGATCACGCCCATCGTCCAGCGCGCCCTGGCCCTGCGCGAGGCGGCTGACCTCGACCAGGTCGAACCGGCCGACGCGGTCCCTGTCCTTGACCCGCTCGCCGACATCGCGGCCGTACTGGCCGGAGCCGCCCGGATGCGCACGCAGGAAGTGCTGTCCGGGCTGGCCGTGCGCAACCCCGCCGCCTACCGCCGGTGGACGCTCGCCGACCTGACCGCCGCGCTCAAAGCTGCCGACGCGGCCCCGTACAAGACCCAGGGCGTGATGCACGTCAACGGCGACCTGGTACGCGCCGCACTGGCCGACCGGGCCGACGAACCGGAAAACGACGACACAAATCAGTAGGGAGTCGGCCGAATCCCGGGGAGTTCTCCCCCGCCACATCCCTCAACACCTTGATCACTCCCAACGGCGCAGATGAGAACAAGGGACCCGCGCGAGGCGGGGAGTCAGGGCCGGGAACAGCGCCCAGAACGCATGTTCCCGGCCCGGCCCCCGCATCCCTCCCCCACCCCCATTAAGCAGTGCATTTACATTCAGGAGGATGACATGAGCGTGGAAATCTCGACCATCCGGACCGCCGCTGAAGCCGCCCGAACGATCACGACTGAGACCCCGATGGGGCTTGACCCAACGACCGTGGCGGCCGTCACCGGACTGCTGCGCGCCGCCGCCGACCTGGCTCAGGCAAACCGCCCGATCGTGCTCGCCGGACCCGCGAACGTTCCGGCCCCGCGTTACGAAACCCGTGACGAAACCCCCGCCGCCAACTGGCACACCGACACCACCACGGACGCACACGGCCCGTACCGGCGCCGTGTGCTGCTCGGCGACCGGGTGCTGTGGTTCGGCTCCGGCATGGCCTTCTCCGGCATCACCGGCGCCCTGGTGGCCCTGGCGGCCGGGAACATCTGGGTCCTGACCGTCTCGGCCGCCGGGGCGCTGCTGTGGCCGGTCGGCGGCATCGCCATCCACGTCGCCGAGCGGCGCGAACAGGCCGGGGGCCGGGCATGAGCACCACCCAGGACACCCGCACCGGCCTGGGCGCCGGTCTGCTCGGCGAGGCGCTGCGGTACGCCACCGCCGGGGTGCCCGTGGTCCCGCTGTTCGGCGTCACCCGCACCGGGTGCGCGTGCGGCTCGCCGCAGTGCCGGCGCCCGGGCAAGCACCCGCGCAACAAGGGCGGCCTGACCAACGCCAGCACCAACCCCGACCAGGTCACCACGTGGTGGGAGCGGTGGCCCACCGCGAACATCGGCGGCGTGACCGGGGTGGTGTTCGACGTGTGCGACATCGACAGCCCCGAAGGCATCGCGGCGGTCGCGCCGCTGCTCGGAGCGTGCCACGGGGTGGCCCCGGTAGTGCGTACCGGGTCCGGCGGCTGGCACCTACTCTTCGAGCCAACGGGCCTGGGCAACCGCGTGCGGTTCCTGCCCGGGACCGACTGGCGCGGCGCCGGCGGGTACGTCGTACTCCCGCCGTCCCTGCACGCCACCGGCAACCACTACCAGTTCGCCCGCCTGACCGCAGGCGAAATCCCCGCGGTTCCCCCCGCGCTCTTGGCAGCCCTGGCCCCAGACAGTGGCGCAGCTGCGCGGCGCGAGAGCACCCCACCCGTGGCACGCCGAACCGGCTACGGACCGGCCGCACTGGACCGCGAAACCCACGCCCTGACCGGCACCGCCCCGGGCGGGCGCAACCACGCCCTGAACCGGGCCGCGTTCAACCTCGGCCAACTCATCCCCGCCGGCCACCTGACCGAAGCCGACGCCACCACCGCACTCACGGCCGCCGCGCTCGGCATGGGCCTGAGCCAGAGCGAAGCGGCCCGCACCATCGCATCCGGGCTGACCGCCGGGCAGCACCACCCCCGCACACCACGAACCCTTGGGCAGGCCGCATGAGCACCATCACCGCACCCGCGCAGCTGCGCGGCGGACCCACACCAGACAAGGCCGTATACCAGGGCTGGTTGGGCGAAACCTCCAAGGCACTGACCAAGACCAGCGAGGCGGACCCGGTGGCCGTCCTGGTCACCCTCATGACCGCGTTCGGCGTGATGACCGGACCCGGACCCTTCTCCCAGATCTCCGACGACCGACACCCCGCCCTGCTCTGGCCCCTGATCCTGGGACACACCGGGATCGGACGCAAAGGCACGTCCCTGGGCGTGGTCCGGCGCCTGGTCAAGACCGCCGACCCGGAGTTCTACCGCGACCAGATCACCTCCGGCCTATCCTCCGGCGAAGGACTGATCAACGCCGTAGCCGACGACAAAGACGACCAGGAGGGCGGCAAAGCCCGCCTGGTCATCGAAACCGAATATTCCGTCACCATGCGCCGATCCGGTCGGGAGGGAAACACCCTTTCCGGGGTACTGCGTCAGGCCTGGGAGGGTGACGACCTGGCCACACTGACTCGCGAATCGCTGCACGCCACGGCGCCCCACATTGGGATCGTGGCGCACATCACCCCGGGTGAGTTCCGGATGTGCGTCAAGGGCGCGGACATGGCCGGAGGCACCTACAACCGGTTCCTGCCGATCTACTCCGAACGCTCCAAGGAGATCCCGGACGGGGAAGGTGCCGGAGACGACCTGATCACGAATTACGCCCTGGTCTTGCGGACCGTGGTCAAGCAGGCCCGGGACGTGCGCAAAGTCACGCTCACTCCGGCCGCGCGCGAGTACTGGGGTGATGTCGTGTACAGCGCCTTGTCCAGCGAGACGCACACGGACGGGATCGTGGCCCAGTTCACCGCCAGGGCCACCCCGTACGCCCGGCGCGCGGCCATGCTCTACGCCCTGGGCGACGGCGCTGCCGAGGTGGACGTCACCCACCTACAGGCCGCCTATGCCCTGGTCACCTACGCGCGAGCCACGGCCGCGCACGTCCTTGGCACCGGCACCGGAGACCCGCAGCTAGACAAGACCATCGCGGCTCTGAGCACCGCCGGAGAACGCGGCCTGAGCCGCATGGAACTGTCCCACCTGTTCTCCCGCAAGCTCACCGCCGCCCAACTTGACGACCTGGTGTCAAAAGTCGAAACCGTCCCCAACGTCACCCGCACCCGGCGCACCGGCGTCGGCCGCCCCACCGACGTATGGACCCTGTCCCCGGCGAAGTAAGCGAATTAAGCGAAGTAAGCCACCTGACCAGCACAAACAACCTTCGCCGGTCCGGCGAAGTAAGGCGAAGTAAGTCCCCCAACCCGACCTTACTTCGCCTTACTTCGCCAGGGCGGCGAAGGCCAAAACACCAGCTCACAGGCCTTACTTCGCTTAATTCGCTTACTTCGCCACCGCCCCCGGCGAACTAAGCCCACACCTACCCCAAGGAAGGACCCACGATGACCCACCAAGACCCCACCCCACCCCGTGGCACGCCCCGCATCCTGCTCACTGTCGAGGAAGCCGCAGACACGATCGGCATCGGCAGGACCACCACTTTTGCCCTGGTCAAAAGCGGCGAACTCAAGTCCGTCAAGGTCGGCCGACTCCGCCGCGTCCCGCTGGCCGAGGTCAACGCCTACACCGAACAGCTCATGGCCGAACAGGACACGACCGACACCACCGAAGGGAACTGACCACATGACCAGCAAGGGAACACGCAACGCCAACGGCGAAAGCTCGATCTACCTTGGCAAGGACGGCAAATGGCACGGCCGCGTGACGATGGGAGTCCGCGATGACGGCAAGCCGGACCGCCGGCACATCGAACGCAAGACCCGCCCCGAGGTCGTGACCGAGGTCCGCAAGCTGGAAAAGGAACGGGACAACGGCACCGCCCGCAAGGCCGGACCGGTCTGGACGGTCGAAAAGTGGCTGACCCACTGGCTTGAGAACATCGCCAAGCCGACAGTCCGATACAAGGCGTTCGAGGCATACCGGTCCGCCGTGAACGTCCACCTGATCCCGGGCCTGGGCGCCCACCGCATCGACAAGGTGCAACCTGAGCACTTCGAGAAGTTGTACAAGAAGATTGTTGCTTCGGGCCGGAAGCCCGGAACGGCTCACCAGGTCCACCGCACCGCGCGAGCTGCGCTCAACGTCGCTCTGGCACGCGGGTACATCAACCGCAACGCGGCGGCGCTGGCCAGGCCGCCGCGAGTCGAGGAAGACGAGATTGAGCCCTACGGGATCGATGAGATTCAGAGCCTGATCACTACTGCGCTGGGGCAACGCAACGGAGTTCGGTTCGTCATCGCGCTGGCACTCGGGCTGCGGCAAGGTGAATCCCTGGGCTTGAAGTGGGAGCAGCTGGACAAGAAAAGCCGGTCACTGCATCGGCTGAAGACGCAGCTTCAGCGGCGCACTTGGGAGCACGGTTGCGCCAATCCGCATAAGTGCGGGGATCGACTCCACAAAGTCGAGCCGTGCCCGAAGAGTTGCAAGAAGCACACTCGCGAATGCCCGCCGCCGTGCCCGCCGGATTGCACCAAGCACGCGCGCAACTGCCCGCAACGCCACGGCGGAGGCGTGGTTGAAGCGCCGGTGAAGTCTCGCGCCGGCAAGCGGGGGATGGCGCTGCCGGACACCATCTTTGAACTGCTTGTCGCTCACGAGGTCATGCAACAGGCCGAGCGAGAGCACGCTGGGACTGTGTGGGAGGAAGGTGGCTGGATGTTCACCCAGCCGACCGGAAAGCCGATCGATCCCCGGCGGGATTACGAGGAGTGGAAGGACCTCGTTGCGAAGGCAGGGGTGCGAGATGCCCGGCTCCATGACGCGAGGCACGCCGCCGCTACCGTCTTGGCTCTGCTCAACGTCAACCACCGGGTGACCATGGGCTTGATGGGTTGGTCTGATCCGTCGATGCCGCTCAGGTATCAGCACATGACCGGAGCAGTGCAGCGCGGCGTTGCCGACCAGATTGAAGGGCTTCTCTGGAAGCCGAATGAGACGGAAACTGAGACGGCCTAGCAGCAAAAAGGCCCGATCCTTGGGCGGATCGGGCCTGTTGTTGCTGGTCACACTATGTGGTCGGGGGCGGGGTCGAACCGCCGACCTACCGCTTTTCAGGCGGTCGCTCGTACCAACTGAGCTACCCGACCGGGCTGGAAGAGGAACGGGCGCCGCGTCGTGGTCGATACGCAACGCCCGATTCATATTCCAAGCGGTCCTGACGGGATTCGAACCCGCGGCCTTCACCTTGACAGGGTGACGAGCACTCCTAGCTGCTCCACAGGACCAAGCTTCACTACCGTGTACTGCACTGAAATCCTAGCATGTCAGCCGCCGTCTCGGTGACTGGTTTACCGGGCTTCCGATCATGGCCACCGGGCGGGATGTCAAGCCTGCTGGCCTCGGCTCAAGCGCCTCGGCGATGGACACCTGTGGATTCTAGATGGGCGTTTGCCCGCGTGGCAAATTCTATTGTCGTCCCGATGTGGCCTCGATGCGACTGCGCCAGTCCGGCGATCATGCGGCGGTCGAGCAACGATCATCCTGTTCCCGCGGTCCGGCTCACACCGATTTATTCATCGATGCAGTGAATGTCACCAAGCGATATCAAATGGCGACTTCGCCTCGCATCCCGCCAGCACGGCTCGGCGACGAATCCGCTCCCACTTGGTAAGCCCATGAGAAAGATTGCGCCAAATACCTTGTGGGGCCGGTGTTTCTTCAGTATTCAGAACTGACTGTCGGCGCCTCGGGGGAAACGATCTCCCGGCGCCTCGGGCGCGGCCGCAGATCCGGCCGCAGTTTCAGTACCTGGGGAAGGACCTACTCAATGCACGTGGTTCCCAAGATATTCTCGCGCCCGGGCGCACGCTCGGCGGCGGCGCTGCCCGCTGCGATGGCGCTCGCCGGGGCGTTTGCCCTGGCCGGGCCGGTCGCCTCGGCCGCCGCGGCGACGGTCGCCGTGCCGGGCACCCAGCCGGCCTGGGCCACGGCCTCGGCCCAGCGGGGCGCGGTCGCGGCCGGGACTCCGGTCACCACCACCGTCTACCTGGCCGGACAGGACCAGGCCGCCATGACCGCGTACGCGACCGCGGTCGCGACGCCGGGGTCCGCGAGTTACCACCACTACCTCAGCGCGGCGCAGTTCCAGGCCCGGTTCGGCACCACGGCGGCGCAGGTCAAGGCGGTCACCGCGTGGCTGCAGTCGGCCGGGCTCAAAGTCGTCGGCTCGAACGGCCAGTCGGTCACCGTGGCCGGCACCGCCGCCCAGACCGAGGCCGCCTACGGCACCCGCCTGGACGACTACGCGGTCCAGGGCAAGATCTTCCGCGGTCCGACCGGCGACGCGCAGGTCCCGACCTCGGTCGCCGGATCCGTCATCTCCGTCGTCGGCCTGGACGACGCGCCGGTGACGATGAAGCCGGCCAGCCTGGTCGGCCAGGAGAGCACGGCCGCCGTGGCCGGGCTGAGCAAGGCGCCGGCCGAGCAGTCGACCGGCGCGGACGGGTCCACGTTCCTCGGCCCGACCCCCTGCTCGGCCTACTACGGCCAGGCCGTCGACACCACCGAGCCGGCCATCAACGGCTCGACTGACAACCCGTACACCGTCTGCGGCTACGTGCCCGCCCAGGTGCGCGGCGCGTACGGCGTCACCGCCACCGGGTTGACCGGCAAGGGCGTCACCGTGGCCATCGTGGACGCCTACGGCTCCCCGACCATCGAGGCCGACGCGGACCAATACGCGACCAACCATGGCGACAAGCCGTTCGGCAAGGGCCAGTTCAGCCAGACGGTCACCCCGGCTCAGTGGATTGACCAGGACGAATGCCAGGGCGCCGCGGGCTGGGCGCCGGAGGAGACGCTCGACGTCGAGGCCGTGCACGCCATGGCACCCGGGGCGAAGGTGCACTACTACGGCGCCAACTCCTGCAACGACCCGGACTGGCTGTCGGTCTTCAAGACCATCGTGAACACCCACTCGGCGGACCTGGTGTCCGACTCGTGGGGCGGCGTCGTCTACTCCACCACCGGCAACGAGGACCCGGCGGTCGAGGCCGAGTACAACCAGGTCTTCATCCAGGGCGCGATCGAGGGCATCGGCTTCAACTTCTCGTCCGGTGACTGCGGCGCGGAGGACCCGGCCACTGGGTGTGGCAACGCCGACACCTCCACCACCCCGCAGGCCGACTTCCCGACCTCCGACCCGTACGTGACCTCGGTCGGCGGCACCTCGCTGGCCATCGGCAAGAACAACCAGCAGCTGTGGAACACCGCCTGGGGCACCGATGCCTGGGTCGAGGAGACCGCGGGCACCTGGACCGACTTCGGTTGGCAGTACGGCGGTGGCGGCGGCACCAGCGGCACGTTCAGCCAGCCGTGGTACCAGAAGGGTGTGGTCTCCAAGAAGCTGGCCGAGACCCTGCCGAGCGGCACGGCGACCACCTCGCCGATGCGGGTGGCCCCGGACGTCTCGATGGACGCCGACCCGACCACCGGCTTCCTGAGCGGCATGACCCAGTCCCTGCCCGACGGCAGCATCGGCTACGGCGAGAGCGACATCGGCGGCACCTCGCTCGCCTGCCCGCTCTTCGTGGGCCTGCAGGCCGACGCCATGCAGGGCCAGTTCGGCATCCCGGTCGGCTTCGCGAACCCGGCCATCTACGCCGCGTACGGCAGCCCCGCGTACACCGACGTGACCGATTCCGGCCCGGGCCTGAAGGCCTACAACATGATCCCGCAGGACGGCCCGTACGCTCCGGCGGCGTTCGACTTCGGCGACGACCAACTGCTCAAGGCGACCAAGGGCTATGACGACGCGACCGGCGTCGGCACCCCGTCGCCGTGGTACCTGCTGCTGCACGCCTGGTAGGAGGCAGCTGCAGTCAGTGTAGACAAGGCTTTAACACGGTAGGGACGCATCCGGGAACGTATTCGAGGATGCGTCCCTACCGTTCAGACCGGTTAGGTTCAAAGGATTCGACGCCGCACCGACGCCCGAACGACGCCCCTTTTGCTATAGAAAGCCATAGTACGCCAGGCTTACGATCACAGCCATGATGAAGCGTTCTGCGATATCCCTCGCGGCCATCACCCTCGCCGCGTCCCAGTCCGGCGGCTGTGGGGGAGGGGATTCCAGCCACGGCACTGCGGTGGGCGCGAGCCCGGCCGTGGTCACTTGTACCGAGGACTCAGTCGGCGGCGACAGCGGGATCTCGATCATCCGGGGTCTCGTCACCGGCACCATGCAGCTGGTCTGCACTGGTGGCGTTCCGGACACGTACGACTTCACCATGATCCTGATGCACAACCAGACCATGGTTGAGGCCAAGGGAAACAAAGCGGTGACCATCCCGCCGGACTCCAAAGGCACTGAGGTCGAGCGCTTCGCCGACTGCGGGCCCGGCTCGTGGCACATCTACTACCTGGTGACGTGGACCCTGGGCGGCACTACCGTACACAATACGAAGACCGTGACCAGCGACAGGAGCGTGAGCGCGGATGAGTGCTAGCGGGCTGTTGGACAACTTCGTCATCGGCCGGACGTACCAGGTGAAGGTGAGCGATACCGGGGACGGCACGTACAAATGGGAGATCCGGCCGTTAGGCCCAGACCGTATCAGTGACGATCACTACGCGCGGATGGTCGCCGACGGATACCAACACCCGCAAGACACCACAGCTTTCTACCTGCGCGCCACCTTGGTGACGCCTCCGGTCACAGACGATCAGGCGAAGGAGGTCGCGCTCGCATGGCTGGCCGCGGTCGAGGGTGTCGACTCGGCGACCGTGGACTGTCTCCTGATGCTTCCCGGGCGCAACGAGCGGCTCGGCGCGGAGTAGGCAGGCGTAGCACTGGGAGTCGACGCTCAAGGCGTCTCCCGGGCGGCAAACCAGTATCCCCCCTCAGAAAGATCACCGAGGGGGGATACTGCCAGACCAAACCGTGTAGCCCCAACGGGATTCGAACCCGCGCCGCCGCCTTGAAAGGGCGGTGTCCTAGGCCGCTAGACGATGGGGCCATACCCCGCGGATGGAGCGCGTCCTCGGGTCGATCGACCCTTGGAAATCTCGTTCGCAAGAGACGTGTAGAGCATAAGGTACCCAGGCCCTCCACGCCAAAGCGGTTTAGAAACAGCAGCTCAGCACGGAGCGCGCGCCGTAGGCTGCTGAGCACCGCAAACGGCGGCCGAAAGAGTCACGGGCACGCGGGTGGCGTTCAGCACGCGGCGGCGGTGCAGGCGAAGATCAGGCGAAGCGCAGGTGAAGAACAGTCGGGCGCCGGTTCGGGGCCCGTCGGCCGTGCGTCCGAAGCATGTCAGCGGGCCCGGCCGAGACGCCGACGAACGGCGGCCGTCGGCAACCCCGAGGCAATCTCGTTTCCTACCGGGGGGAGAAGTTGGCTACGCTTAGCCTCGGCAGACTCTTCGCCTTCACCATATGGCGATGTGCCGGCCTGGGACCTTAGCTCAATGGCAGAGTAGCGGACTTTTAATCCGTAGGTTGTGGGTTCGAATCCCACAGGTCCCACCTTTGGCGCCGCTCGAGGAGCGGCGCGCCGGCGGTGTTGCGGTCAGCAGGTTTGCCAGCCGCCTTCGAAGTCGCCGCATACTTCCGCGGAGGCGAGGTTGTAGCCGCCGGAGGCGGTTCCGGACTGGGTGACTGATTGTGCGTTGCCGGAGCCGTCGGTCCAGTTCACCACGGTGCTGCAGGTCACCGCGCCGTTGCCCTGCAACTGGGCGGTGATGTTGAAGTACTGAGCCTTCGTGTTCAGGGGCTCGGTGGCGCTGAACGGGAGGTGGTGGGCGCCGATGTCGGAGCCTTCGGCGCCGTAGGTGATGTCCACGCCGTCGCCGGCCTGCCCGGTGCACGAGTACGTCACGGTCTGAGCAGGCAGGGGCGAGGGCGGCGTCGTGGCTGGAGCGCTCGGCACGAGCGGAGCATTCGGGTCGCTGGTCGCCGCCGCCGCCGTGCCTGCCCCGGCATCCGGGTTTGAGCCGTCGTCAGCCGCAGGAGTCGTTGCGATGGCGGCCGGGTTCGACGCGAGGCTGCTGGTGGGTGTGGTGGTGTGGACGACGGCGGCGACCAGCGCGATCAGGACGACGATGCCCAGGGCTCCGAGGATCAGCCGGTTCCTGCCGGTCATCGTTCCCGCGGGCAGGCTGGGCAGCATGTCCGGGGCGGGTGAGTCTGTGCCGCGGCGTTTGATCGGCGGCTCGTAGACCGGCTCGTTGTCCGTCGGCGCTGCTGATGTCGGCGAAGGCGTCGGCAGGGGTGGCGTCGGCCAGCCGGGTTGCAGCTGAGAGCCCTTGGGGCCCAGGCCGATCCGGCGGTATTCGCCTTCCGGGAGTTCTGGCTGGTCGCTGGTCTGTCCGCGTTGTTCCATGCTGTCCATCTCTTCGTCGTCGCATTGGCCGTACGACAAGTACTGACGGCCCGGAATTCCGGCCGGGGCGTCGCCGCGCCGACGGCCCCCGGCGAACGAACGCCGCGGGGCCGTCGGGAGCGGCTAGTTGCCGAAGTAGTCCGGGGTCGTGGTGACCTGGTCCGCCGAGTGGATGACCAGGATGAAGAAGATGATGCTCAGGACGATGCCGGTGATCGCGAGAACGACGAAGAAGATCATCATCTTGCGGATGGAGTTGAGGTAGGCGGCCGACCGCGCGGAGGCCGACATGGCGGCGAACAGGGCGCGGTCCCGGTCGGATCTGGGCATCCGGTCGATCGATCCGGCCGCGACCGGTCCGGGCACCGCCGCGGGGCCGTGGAACGGCGCGGGTCCCGGCGGCGGGAACGGCGCCGGGCCCGGGACGGCCGGCTGGGTCGGAATGGCCGCGGTCGACCAGGCCGGGTTGGGGACCGCGTCGTCCGGGCTGGGCTGGCGTTCCTCCATGGGTACCCCCTTGGGTCAGGTGTCAGAGCCTTGCCGAGGGTACGGGTGAACTGGCGTGGTTACTGAGGGTTAATCAGATCGTTACGGATGGTCCGGAAATCGCGGCCCGGGCGGGCCCGGGCGGGCCCGGACGGATCCGGTCCCGGATCGGGGTGTGCGCCCTGGTCACTAGGTGCTACGCAGCCTTGACTTTCCGGAGGCATCATCGATACTTCCCTTAACTGCTATCAGGGCGGTGCTACGCAGAACCGTGGGGGGCCGCGTGGTTGAGGCTGTTCCGCAGTGCGACAACCAAATGCATATCAAGATTCTGGGTACGCCGGAGGTCTGGGTGGGCGCCCGGCGCCAGGATCCGCAGGGGCTGGGCATCTGGCTGCTCGGCAGCCTGGCGCTGCATCCCGGACAGCTGCTGTCCGAGCGGCGCCTGATCGAGCTGGTCTGGGGCTTCCAGGGAGCGTCGATGTCGGCGCTGCGGTCGGCGGTGTCGCGGCTGCGGTCGACCCTGCGGGAGCATTGCGAGGACTCGGTCGCGATCGAGCACCTCAACCATGCCTACCGGCTGCGCTGCCTCGACCAGGTGCGGATCGACGCCACGGACTTCCGCCGGTTGATCAGGCAGGCGGACGTCGCGACCCTGCCGGAACGGCTGGCGTTGCTGAACTCGGCCCTGAAGCTGTGGCGCGGGCCGGTTCTGGACGGCGCGCCGGACGCCCTGGTGCACACCGTCGAGGCGAACTGTCTGCGGCGTGACCGGCTCAAGGCCGCTGCTGCGCTGGTCGCCGCGGCGGTTGCGGCGGGGCAGGTGGCGGGCGTCGTGGACTCGCTGTGGCAGGTGGCCGCGGACGATCCGTTCGACGTGCCGACCCAGGCGCTGCTGCTGAACACGCTCGGCACGGCCGGGCTCGGCGCGCGGCTGGCCGAGGCCTATGCGGTGACCGAGCGGCGGTTCCGGGACGAGTTGAAGGTGCAGGTGCCGCGGCAGCTGGTCAACGCGTATGAGTCGGCGACGGCCCGGGCCGCGGCGGCGACCGGGCAGTCCGAGGGCGTCCCGGCCAGACGCGCCGCCGCAAGCAGCTCGCCGGGGGCGCTCGGCCTGAGCTGGCTGCCCGGGTTCGCCCGGCTGGCCGAGCTTCCGGGCCAGCCGAGCTGGTCGACCTGGTCGGGGCTGTCGGACCCGGCGGCCATGCAGAGGCAGAGCACACCGACCACGCCGAACGCGACGAAGACGACCGATCCGCCGAACACGCCGAACACGCCGAATGCGGCGAACGAAGCGGGGACGAGCGCAGCGGCGAGTACGGGCGCGGTGCCCGTGTGCCGCCCGCCGAGCGCGCGGACCGGTGTCTCGTACGAGAACATGCCCGCCTACGCCGATCTGCGCGGCTACCTGGACCACGAGTCCCGGTCCACGGCGGCCGGGTTCGTGCTCGCCGGGCCGCATTCCCGGCTGAAGACCACGCTCGCCGCGCACGCAGCCCATGCCGTGGGCGAAGCGGGGACCTACCGCGTGCTGTGGGCCACCCTGGATGCTTCGACGAGCACCGACGAGGTGCTGGTCCGCTTTCTGCGTGCGCTCGGCGTGCCGCCGCAGGAGATCCCGCGGAGCACGTCGCTGCACGCGGACATGTTGCGCGACTGCCTGGACCAGATCCCTGCGGCGTTGTTCCTGGACGGGGTGTCCCGGCGCGGCCAGGTGCTCCCGTTCGTGCCGGGGACGACCCGGTCCAAACTCGTCGTCTTGTCCGACCTGCCGTCCTCGCGGCTGTCCGGGTTCGCCTACTCGCATCCGATCCGGCTCCGGCGCCGGCGTCAGTTCCAGCGCAGTCCGATCGCGTCGGCCAGTTCGCGCGGCTAGGCCGGCTAGGCCGGCCCGGCGGGTCAGGTCAGTGCGCCCAGCTCGGTGGACACCGGGAAATGATCAAGAGCTGAATCTCGCGGGGCATACCCGTGCATCCCCCGGTTTCCGTTCCACCGCGTTCCATCAGGCCTTGGGCAGGGCGGCGACGGTCGCGGCGCGCAGCTCGTCGGCGGACGAGCCGGCATCCGTGATGATCTTCATGGCCAGGCCGTCGCCTTCGCGGATCAGGCCGAGCAGCAGGTGTTCCGTGCCGATGTAGTCGTGGTGCAGGCGCTGGGCCTCGCGGACGGCCAGTCCCAGCACCTTCTTGCCCCGGTCGGAGAAGCGGGTGCGGCCGCCGGGCTGGGCGGTGCGGCGGCCGAGCAGGCCGCGCCGGGGTTCCGGGCGGGCCGGGTCCGGGTCGGCGGCCAGGGCGTCGGGGCCGAAGGACTCCTCGATCCGGGCGAGCACGGCGTCCGCGTCGATGCCGATCGCGCGCAGGGCTTCGGCCTCCTCGTCCGACAGCAGCGGTTCCGGGGCCCCGCTGAGGCGCTCGATGTCCGCGCGCACGCCGTCGGCGGTGAACCCGGCGTTCTGGAGCACCGTGAACGCGATGCCGCCGCCTTCCGCACCCGAGTCCCCGGTCACCAGGGCCAGCAACCAGTGTTCGGTGTCGACGAGCCGCCGCTGCGGCGCTCCGGCCTCCTGCGCGGCCCGGGTGAGCGCACCGCGGGCCTCGGGGGTGAATCGCTCCAACATCTAGTCCTCCTTGGTTTCGAGCGCCGACACGCGGCCGGCGTACTTCTTGTGCACTGCCTGCTTGCTGACTTCCAGCGCCGCGGCGATCTCCTGCCAGGACCAGCCCTGGCGGCGCGCGTTGGCCACCTGGAGCGCCTCGAGCCGCTCGGCCAGGCGGCGCAGCGCGAGCACGGCGCGCAGGCCCACGCGGGGGTCGGTGCCGCTCGCGGCGACGGTCAGATCGGGTGCCTCGCTCATGCGTCAACCATAGTTGACCGAGTGGATTGTCGTCAACTCAGGTTGACGGTAGCCGATCGCGCGGCGCCGCCGGTGCCGGAGCCGGTGCCGAGGTTGTGGCGAGCCTGTAGCGAGGTTGTTGCGAAGCGGCGCCGGACGGGCGCCGACAGTGGTGTCCTAGGGGGTGTCGGAGGCGCCGAAAATAAGTTATCCACAGGATGGCCGAGTTATCCACACCAGCTCAGAGGCACTTTGGGCACATATTGTGGATAACGGCGAGTCAAGCCCCAGCCCTAGTGGTTAGCGTTTTCGACTATGCGCGTTAACCTTCCGTGCACGCCGAGATCGCCCCGCGCGGGCATCCTCCGGTTCACTCTTTCGAGCTACCGAAGGGTTGTGGCGGCCCGGTCGAGGATCGCCCCGGCGTCGGTTCCGGGCGGCAGGGTGCCGAAGGCGTGGCCCCAGTCGCCGCCGAGCCGGGAGGCGCAGAAGGCATCGGCGACACCCGGGTCGCCGTGCCGCAGCAGCAGCGAGCCGCCGAGCACGAGCGCCATCCGCTCGACGATCCGCCGGGCCCGGACCTCCGCCTCGGCCGGGTCGGCCAGTTCCGCGCGCAGCCGGCCGAACGCGGCGTCCCAGCGCGGGTCGAGCCCGGCCGCGAACTCCAGCTCGGTCAGGAAGGCGGCCGTCGAGCCGGGCTGCCGGGCCATCGCGCGCAGCACGTCGAGCGCGGCCACGTTCCCCGAGCCCTCCCAGATCGACACCAGCGGGGCCTCGCGGTACAGCCGCGGCATGCCGGACTCCTCCACGTAGCCGTTGCCGCCGAAGCACTCCAGCGCCTCGGCCGCGTGCGCCGGGCCACGCTTGCAGACCCAGTACTTGGTCACGGCCAGGGCCAGCCGCTTGAACGCCGCCTCGTCCGCGTCGCCGCCGGCCGCCCGGTCGGTCGCCCCGGCCAGCCGCAGCGCCGTGGTCGTGGCCGCTTCGGACTCCACGATCAGGTCGGCCAGGACGTTGCGCATGAGCGGCTGCTCGACCAGGGGACGGCCGAACGCCGACCGGTGAGTGGTGTGGTGCACGGCCCGCACGGCGCCGAGCCGCATCGCGCTGGCCGCGCCGAGCACGCAGTCCAGGCGGGTCATGTTGACCATGTCGATGATCGTGGCCACACCGCGGCCCTCCTCGCCGACCTGCCAGGCGAGCGCGTCCTCGTATTCGACCTCCGCGGACGCGTTGGACTTGTTGCCCAGCTTGTCCTTGAGCCGTTGCAGGTACATCGTGTTGCGGGTGCCGTCCGGCAGCATGCGCGGCATCAGAAAGCAGGTCAGGCCAGCCGGCGCCTGCGCCAGTACGAGGAAGAGGTCGGACATCGGGGCCGAGGTGAACCACTTGTGGCCGGTGATCCGGAACATGCCGTCGGCGGTCGCGGTGGCCGTGGTCGTGTTGGCGCGCACGTCGGACCCGCCCTGCTTCTCCGTCATCGACATCCCGGAGATCAGGGCACGCTTGGTCTGCGGGGCACGCAGGCCGAAGTCGTAGTCCTGCGCGGCCAGCAAGGGTTCGAAGCGCTGGGCGAGCTCCGGCGCGTGCCGCAGCGCGGGCACGGACGCGTACGTCATCGAGATCGGGCACGTGTGCCCGGCTTCGACCTGACCCCAGACCAGGAACTTGGCCGCGCGGGCGACGTGCGCACCCGGACGGTCCTCCAGCCACGGCGCCGCGTGCAGTCCGTGCTGGGTCGCGGTGGTCATCAACTCGTGCCAGGCCGGGTGGAACTCCACCTCGTCGACCCGGTGCCCGTAGCGGTCATGGGTGTGCAGGACCGGGGGATTCTCGTTGGCCAGACGGCCGAGTTCCTGGGCGTGTTCGGTGCCGGCCAGCTCGCCGAGCTTGAGCAGGGACTCCTCGGCCCACTGCCCGCCCTCGCGGCGCAGGCCCTCCAGCAGGGCCGGATCCTCGGCCACGTTGTGCCCGGCCAGCGGCGGGGCCTGGTTGAACACCTCGTGTGTGGTCGCCATGGGAAACCTTTCGAGCTCCTGATCTGGTCTGCCGACGCCTTCATGATGCCACTGGAGTTACCGACTGGTAACCATGGCGCCGACACAATGTGGGCGTGTCTAGACAGAGCATCGAGATAGTGGACTACGACCCGGACCGGCCTGCCCAGCGGGATGCCTGGGCGAAGTTTTTACCATTCCGAGCCATCGGAAGGGCGCTGGGCATGTAACTTTCACGCCTCTCGGTCTGGGGTGGCCAGGCCCGTAAACGAGGCGATCCGGGCCCGATGACCGGGCCCGGATCGCTGTCCAGCTCTACTGCCTACTGCTTGCCGTGCTTACTGCTCGCCGCGTGGTTACGGGATCTTCCACGACTGGTTGGCGCCGCCGGTGCAGTCCCAGATCTCCAGCTGGGTGCCGGAGCCGCCCCACCCGGTGTCGTCAAGGCACTTGTTCGACTGGGGGTTGTACAGCGCGCCGTTGGATTCAGGTATGAACACCTGTGAACCCGTGTTGTTGCAGTCGTACAGGTCGACGGCTGTGCCGTCTGCAGTGCCGCCTCCGCTGACGTCCAGGCACTTGCCCAGGACGTGCAGCGTGGTGCCGGCCGCGACGTAGGTCCAGCTCTGCGCGTTGGTGCCGTTGCAGGTGTAGACCTGGACCGGGTTGTAGTCGGCGGTGCTGGCGGCGCGGTCGTCGACGCACAGGCCCTGATAGCCGGTGATCGGGCCGGTGGCGCCGCTCGGCGGCGGGGGCGGGTTGGTGCCGCCGCCGCCGCTGGTGGAGTAGGCCGCCACGTAGGCCACCTGCATGGAGCCGCCCGAGGAGGTCGCGCCGGTCGGCGTGGTGCAGCCGCACTGGCCGTTCGGGTACGAGCCGCCGATGGCGAGGTCGAGGATGATCGACAGGTTGTGGTCGAACGCCGCCTGCCAGGTCGAGGCGCCGATCTGGCTCTCGTTGACGGTGTAGTACGAGGCGCCGTCGAGGTAGAAGGTGATCGACTCGGCCGAGGTGTTCGTCCGGTTCAGGATCATCGTGTAGGTGTGGAAGCCGCTCTGGCAGCCGGAACAGCCGCGCAGGCCGCTGCCGATGCCGGTGGTCTCGTTACACGGGCCGCCCGGGTCGACGCCGCAGTGCACGGTGCCGGAGACCTCGGAGAGCGAGTTGACGTCCTCCATGATGTCGATCTCGCCGTTCTCCGGCCACTGGCCCGGGCCGAGCATCCAGAACGCCGGCCAGTAGCCGGGGCCGTTGCCGGGCTGCTGGATCGAGGCGGTGACCTCCAGCTGGCCGCCGGCCGGGGCGCCGACGTTCGCGGTGGTGGTCTGGACCCGGCCGGAGGTCCAGTTGCCGCCGTTGTTGACGGCGGTCAGGTCCAGGTGGCCGTTGCCGTCCTGGTGCACGTTGGCGGTCGAGTTCGTCATGTTCTCGATCTCGCCGGTGCCCCAGTTGCCCTGGCCGGTGTCGTACATCCACTGCGAGTCGATACCGCTGCCGGACCCGCCGGAGAAGCTGTCGCTGAAGACCGTGGACCAGCCCGAGGGCGGGCCGGGGACCGCGGTGGCCTGGGCCGGGGCGACCGCGACGGTCACTGCGGTGACCAGGCCGCCGATCAGGCCGAGGGTGCCGATCAGCGCGGTCTTGCGCATCCTGCCGGACCGCCGGGCCGGGCGCGGGGCGGGGTCGGGCGGGGCCGCGTGCGCGGCGTGTGTTCTGAACATCAAAAGGACCTTCCGAGTGTGCTGACCGGGCCGGGATCGTGCGGAACCGGGTGCCCGGCCGAGCTCTGGCCGTCTGTGACCCGGGAGCCGGCCCGAGGTGTGCTCAGGGCGGGCCGAGGCTCCCGGTCGGCCGGGGCAACGGCGGCGCCGTGCCGGCCTGGGTGTGGGGTTGTCGGCCGCGTGCGCCGGCGGCGGCCGAGGGCGCGGGGCGGGGGCCGGCCGGGGTGGACCGGTCGGCCCGGTCGAGCCCGGAAACGTTTCCGTATTCGTCCGGACTTCGACCCGCGCCTTGGTTCTTTGGGACAGTCCGGAGTATCGGGCGAGAACTATCCGGCGTCAATGGCGGACGATGTCCTGCTGGTGTGCCCCGGCATCACCTATCGGCGCGACGCGATCGACCGGCTGCACACCGGGACGCCGCATCAACTCGACCTGTGGCGGTTGACGCGGCGCAACTCGGGCTCGGCCGGGTCGGACTCGAATCAGAGCCCGGACGCCGATCTGGACGAGATGATCAGCGCCCTGGTGAACGCGCTCGTGCCGGGCGCGGCCTACCGCTGCGAGCCGCGCGTCCATCCGTACACCCGGCCCGGCCGGCAGGTCGACGTGGACTGGGACGGGGAGTGGGTGGAGGTGGCCGAATGCGGCCTCGCCCACCCGGACGTGCTGGCCCGGGCCGGTCTGGGCGCCGAGTGGAGCGGGCCGGCGTTGGGGATGGGCCTGGACCGGATGCTGATGCTGCTCAAGCAGATCCCGGACATCAGATTACTGCGAAGTGCGGATCCGGCGGTCGCGGCGCAGATGCGGGACCTGTCGCCGTTCCGGCCGGTCTCGACCCGGCCGGCCGTGCGCCGCGATCTGTCCGTGGCCGTCGACCAGGACGATGTCGTGGAGGACCTAGGCGACCGGGTCCGGGATGCCCTCGGCGCGGAAGCCGCCTGCGTCGAAGCCGTGCTGATCCGGACCGAGACGCCCTTCGCCGACCTGCCCGAGGCGGCCCTGACGCGGCTCGGCGCACGCCGCGACCAGAAGAACCTGCTGGTCACCGTCTCGCTGCGGCACCTCGAACGGACCCTGACGGACGAGGAGGCCAACCTCCTGCGGGACCGGATCTACGCCGCGATCCATCAGGGCACGGTCTCTCAATGGGCGACCGGCTCGGATCCGAACCGGGCCGGCGCACGCGGCGCGGAGCGGGAAGGCATCGGGTCGTAGCAGTCCGCGGGCTGGAGGATCGGCGGCCGGGCTGGCCGCCGATCCGTCATCTGCCGGTCAGTTCGAGAAGTCCTGGGTCATCCACACGGTTCCGGAACTGTCCCGGTACACCACGATGCCGATGTGCGTGAACGAGGAGCTGAGGATGTTCAGCCGGTGACCGTCATCCGGCGGCTGCTCGTTGATCATGTCCTGGGTAAGTCCGACCGCCATCTGCGCGATCGCCGAGGTCGTGTTGGCCTCGGGGCCGCCGTCGCCGATGTTCTCGCCGGCCGAGGTCCAGTGCACTCCGGCCGCGGTCTCCCGGTCGCCGAGCGCGGCCTCGCCCGGGCACTGGTGCGACAGGCCGCAGCCGCCGGCCATCACCTGCGTGTGCGCCGCCGCGCTGGAGACCAGCCCGGAGCTGACCGTGTAGGCCGCAAGCCCCTGCTGGGCACGGGTCTGGTTGATCAGGTTCAACACCTGGTCGGCCGCGGACTGCGAACCGGTCGGCGGGCTCGGCGGGCTCGGCTTCTTGGTGGCCGGCGGCGCGGCCGGCTTCGTGGTCGCGGCCTTCGACGGCGTGGGGGACGCGGTGGGCGTCGGCGCCGCGGACGGCGTGCTCGACGCGCTCGGCGAGGCCGACGTACCCGGCGTGGCCGTCACCGACGGCAGCGCGACCACGGAAGACGACGGCTGGACGGCCGCCGCGGACGAGGGCGTGTTCCCGGCCGACGTGTTCGTCCCCCCGCCCTGGCTCGGCAGGTAGACCGCGACCAGGGACAACGCGGTCACCAGGGCCACCACCCCGACCCCAAGCAGCGGCTTGGTGGCCAGCTGGGCGGACAGGTGGCGCAGCCCGCGGGGCTTGGCCCGGTGGGCGGGCATCCGGCGGGTCGGTTCCATCCGGACCACCGGGGACGAGGCGAAGTGGCCCAGCCCGGCCGGCAGCGGCGAGTAGCCGGACGGCAGCGGGACCAGGGACAGCCCGGCCAGCAGGCGCTCGGCCGGCACGAACTCGGCCTCGGCGGACGGACAGTAGCGGCACTCCCGGATGTGCCGGGCGAACCGCTTGCGCCACAGCGGGGTCGGCTCGCCGGGCCAGTTGCCGGCCAGTTCGGCCAGTTGCGGGCAGCCCGGGTTCGCGGTCAGCGCGCGCACCACCAGCCGGGCCAGTTCGAGCTGGCCCTTCATCCGGGCTATTCGGACCGTGACCAGGTGCGGGTTCAACTGGAGCGCGGTGACCAGGTCGGCCCGGGTCAGGTGCCCGGCCGCCTCCAGCCACCACAGCGACAACAGGTCGCGGTCGTCGGCGTCCAGCCAGCAGGTGGCCTGGGCCACTTCCCGGCGCTGGCCGGACAGGCCCAGCTGAGTCAGGGTCAGGTCGACGAAGTCGGCGCCCGGGTCGGCCAGGTCGTGGGTGTCCTCCAGCGGGACGGCCGACCCGCCGTGCCGGTACTGCCGGTACTCGCGCACCTGGTTCATCGTCACGGCGACCAGCCAGGACCGGAACCGGTCCGGGTCGCGCAGCCCGCCGAGGCCGCGCACGACCCGGAGCATGGTGTCCTGCACGACGTCGTCCACGTCCCCGCGCTGCCCCAGCGCCCGGCCGACGATGTTGTAGACCAGGGGGAGGAACCGGGTGAGCAGTTCGTCCATGGCGCGCTGGTCTCCGGACCGTGCCGCCGTCACCAGATCTGTGTCTATTTGTCCCACCATGTCTTGCCTCGCCTCCGAGCGGTTCCGTCCGCCATCTTTAAGGGAGACAGCCCGAAACCTGTGCCGGTCACACAAAATTACCGGGGCGGCGGGGTGGGTCCGCAAGGGGGTTCGAAGGATCCGCGAGACTTCGAGCAGGCCGACAGCGAGATCGAGACGGTCGCCCGGGACGTCATCTGCAGGGAATTCTGGTTCGTCGCCGAGGCATACGGCTTCGACGACGCGGACCTCGAGGAACTGGTCGGCACCCGGGACTGGTAGCCGCGGCCGTGGACGGCCGACCGTTTCGGGCCCGGCCGCGCGCCCGCCCGGCGGCGGTTCGGCCGCGGGCGGGAGCGTCGTGCGGCACAGCCGGATTTAACCTTCGGTTCAGCCGCCGATGATGCTCCGGGCCAGAGCCTCGACCTTGGCCACGGGAGCGGTCGCGGTGATGTCGACGTCCTCCGAGCCGACCAGGACGGCCAGGGTGGTGGTGTTCACCTTGTCGGGGTTGGTGCTGCCGTCGTTCATGGTGAACGCGAACGCGGCGTCGCCGAGGCCGGGCACCGGGTTGTCGGGCACGTTCTGGGCCTGGGCCTGGCTGTCCATCGCGAGTTTCAGCGCGCCGGTGGTGCCGCTCGGCAGCGGGGCGAAGATGATCACCAGGTTGTCGTCGGCCGCGTCCGAGTAGGTGCACAGCAGGCTGCCGTCGCTGCCCTGCTGCGTCGGCTCCTGGAAGTTGCTGCCGAGGTCGGTCGTGACCACGGCCGCGGACGGGCAGGCGGCGGTGAGCTTGCCGGAGCCGCCGCCCGCGGCCGCGGCGGCGGAGGTCGGTGCGCCCGCGGCGGCCGGCCGGCTCGCGCCCCCGGTCGCGCCGGTCGACCCGGCCGAGTCCGTCGACCCGGCCGGGCCGGTCACGCTCGCCGATCCGGTCGACCCGGCCGTGCCGGTGGACTTGGCCGAGGAACTGCAGCCCGAGGCCAGGGCGAGGCAGGCGACAGACACGGCGGCGGCCGTGGGAAGGCTGTGACGTCTGAGAGAGTCGATGAACATGCGGCCACGGTAGTGGGTGCGAACCGGAGGGCGAGTCCTCGAAACCATGTAAGTGCGTTAATCGTGTTGTACGGCTGGTTCGCACCGTTGGCGCGGTGACGCTGAGGTGTCATAGCAAGACCATCAAGGTGCCGACGGCGAACGGCCGCAGGACTAGCGCAGGCTCTGGAATCCTTCGCGCCACGAGGGGTAGCGCAGCTTCAAGCCCTGGGCGCTCGCCCGGGCGTTGTCGGCCCCGCGCTCCCAGGCCTGGCCGCCGGCCGTGGGCTCGGGGACGGTCGCGCCGAACACCTCGGCCAGCACCGGCACCCAGTCGCGGGCGGCAGCGGGCTCGTCGTCGACCACGTTGTACGTTCCGCTCGGCCACTCCAGGGCCTGCGCCGCGGCCTGTGCGGCGTCTTCGACGTGCACGAACGAGGTGACCGCGTCGTCGGCCGGGATCTCGCCGCGACGCAGCCGCCCGGCCACCATCTCGTCCCGGGAGTACCAGGTGCCCGGACCGTAGAGCGCGCCGTAGCGCAGGATCACGTGCTGGGGGAGTTCGGCCGACGCGGTCTCCAGCGCATCCACCGCGGCGATCGTCCGCCCGCGCGGGTCCGCGGCGTCCCGGTCCAGCGGCTCGGATTCGGCCGCGGGCCGGTTGCCGGGCCGGTAGACCCACGCGATGGACTGGGCCACGATCCGCTCGACCCCGGCCGCGAGCGCGGCGTCGACCAGGTTGCGGGTGCCCTCGATCCGGATCCGGGAATTCGCGGCGAAGTCCAGCTCGCCCAGCGCGGTCAGCTGGTGCATCACGGCGTCGGGGGCGGCCGCGCGCACCGTCTCGGCGACGGCGGCCCGGTCGAAGACGTCCAACTGGACGGCCTCGGCCCCGGCCTCACGCAACTGCTGCGCGCCGCGGTCGCTGCGGGTCGTGGCGATGATCGTGTGGCCCTCGCTCAGCAGCTGCGGGAGCAGGAGGCGGCCGATGGCGCCGGTGGCTCCGGCGAAGAAGATGCGCATGTCGATCCTCGGTGCGAATTGTCGGTGCGAATTGTCGGTGTGGTGCGGCGAAATGGCGGTGTGGCCGGGAGGGCCGCTCTTCACGCTACTGTGCACGGTCGACGGACCGGTAACAATCCGGTCCTCGGACGACCGGCCGGAAGCGGCGCCGCGTACCGTTTCGCGCAGTCGGGTAACGCGGGACGGACGCAAGCGGAAGGGCGCGCGATGAGCAGACGCCGGACCGGGCCGAAGGCCCGCCGGGAGCCGAACGCGGAGACGGTGACGCTGGAAAAGGTGCGGCTGGAGGAACCGCCGGACGAGGCCGAAGAAGAGGCCGGCGCCGAAGTCGAAGCCCAAGCCGACCTGGAGCCAGACGCAGGGCCGGAGCCGGAGCCGGGGGAGGATCCAACCCCGGAAGCGGAATCGGAAGCCAGACCATCCGACCACGAGGACGACTCAGGCCTGATGGACGCGCTGCGCCAGCTCAAAGTGCGCCGCGACCGGACCAGAGACCTGACCATCGGCATCGGATGCGGCGTAGTGGGCCTGATCATCGGCCTCCTCGTCGGCCACGTCACGGCCAGCCCCAGCAGCTCCCCGGCGCCGCTCTCCCCCGACGCGGCGGCCAGCCGGGGCGCCCTGTCCGGCCTGGCGCCCCAGACCGCGGACGCGCCCGGCAGGTCGTCG
Source organism: Actinocrinis sp. (assembly GCA_035943635.1). Taxonomy (GTDB): domain Bacteria; phylum Actinomycetota; class Actinomycetes; order Streptomycetales; family Catenulisporaceae; genus DASZBX01. The sequence continues at coordinate 310,204 of DASZBX010000148.1, forward strand.
AGCCCGTCGGCGGGCGCCACCACCGACTCCAGCACGGTCACGTTCACCGTCACCGGCAGCGCGCCCGGCGGCGTCCTGATCAACTACGGGACCAACAGCACCGGCGCCCAGAGCACCAAACTGCCGTTCTCCGCCTCCGAACCGTTCGACGGCTCAGGCAACATCCTCTACTACGACGTGTACGCGCAGCTGCACGGCAGCGGAAGCCTCTCCTGTTCGATCTCGGTGAACGGCAAGGTGGTCAAGAGCGGGACCGCGACGACCGAATCCGACATCTGCTCCGCCCAGATCGCCCCGAGCGCGGTCACCGGACAATGACCCGGACCAGGGCAGGAGAAGCCAACACCCCCCGGACCAAGCCGGACACCGGCCGGGCCCAGCAGGTCGGTACCACCGCCGTGATCGGCGCGGTCGCGGGGGCGGCGCTGGCCGGGCACCACGGCGGCTGGGCTGTGGCGGCCGGCGCTGCGGCCGGGGCGTTCGCCCTGGGCTGCGTCGAAGCGGCGGCCCGGGCCCGGCAGCGGGCGGCCGAGATCCCGGCCCTGTGGGCCCGGATCGCCACCGGCGCCGCGCTGGCCGCCCCGCTCGGCTGGGCGGCCGGGGGCCTGGGCCTCGGGCCGCTCCCGGTCGGCCTGGGCGTCGGGCTGCTCAGCGGGGCGCTCGGCCTGCGGCCGCAGAAAGTGCTGCTCGGACCACTGGTCGGACTGGCCGTCGGGCAGGGGTTCGGCTCGCTCGGACTGCCCGAGCCGGCCGCCGCCGTCGCGGCGGTCACCGTGATCGCCTACCGGGCGCTGGCCGCCGCGCTCTTCCGGGACGCCCAGGTCAGCCTGCTCGCCGAGCGGGTGCACGCGGCGGACCTGCCGTTCGTCGTGCCGCTCGAAGCCCGCTCCCGGTACGTCGGCATCGGCTACGTCCGCGATCTGGCCGCGGTGCTCGGCGGCCGGTACGTCCCGGCCGCGCCGGACATCGGCATCGTGTCCTCGCTCGACGAACTGGCCGGCCCGGCCTTCGACCCCGGCGGCGTCGACCCATTGGTCCGGGAGTTCTACGAGCACACCACCCGGTTCACCCTGGACATCGTCCCGGAATGGCGACTGTGGGTGCGGCCCGGATACCTGCTCTACCGCACGTTCGTGGCCCGGCCGCTCGGGCAGGCGAACCTGCCGATGAACCAGCGGGAGGCGCTGCGCGGCGTGCACAGCCGGATCGACGCGATCACCTCGGCCGAAGACGACACCGTGGCCGTGCGCGGCTGGATCCGGTCCTTCGCCGACAACGACGAACCGATCTACGTGGGCATCTACACCACATACCGGCACGGCGGGCAGGGATACGTCAGTGTCGGATTCCCGTTGCCGCAGGCCAGTTTCACCGCCACCCTGCTGCCGCAGCCGCGCCCGGGCAGCGGGCTGGTGCTCACCAGCCGCGGCGACTCGGACCAGTGCGGGCACTACCTCACCTACATCGAGGCGGAGAACCGGGAGATGACGGCCGCCGCCGTGCACGGCTTCGCCGAACAGCTCGACGTGTACGTCCAGGACGGCGAGCTGCGCGCGGAGCACGCGTTCCGGGTCTTCGGGTTCCCGTTCCTGGTGCTGCACTACCGGATCGAGCGCAAGGGCTGAGCTGTGGCAACCGATCGAACCCGGGCGGCTCAGACCTCCGCGGGCAGTTCCGGCGCGGGCAGGGCGAAGCGGAACAGCGCGCCGTGCCCGTAGTCCGAGTGCACCGAGGCCCGGCCGCCGTGTGCGGTCGCGATCGCGGCCACGATCGCCAGGCCCAGCCCGCTGCCGCCGTCCCCGGCCCGGGACCGGGCGCGGGCAGGGTCGGCCCGGTAGAACCGCTCGAACACGTGCGCGGCCGCCTCCTCGCTCAGGCCCGGGCCGGTGTCGGCGACCTCGACCAGGTACTCCCGGCCGACCGGGGTCCGGTCCGAGCGGACCCGGACCGTGATCCGGGCCTCGGCCGGGGTGTGCCGCAGCGCGTTGTCCACCAGATTGTCCAGGGCCTGGCGCAACCTGGCCTCGTCGCCGATCACCACCGGCTCGTCGCCCTCGGCCGACTTCTCCACCTCCAGGCAGATCCGCCGGTCCGGCGCGCGCACCCGGGCCCCGGCCAGCGCGGCCGCGGCCAGCGCGGGCAGGTGCACCGGCTCCTGGGCCAGCGGCCGCTGCTGGTCGAGCCGGGCCAACAGCAGCAGGTCCTCCACCAGCAGGCCCATCCGCACGGCCTCGTCCTCGATCCGGCGCAGCAGCTCCGGCACCCGCTCCGGCGGGGTCGCGCCCTGCCGGTAGAGCTCGGCGAAACCGCGGATCGAGGTCAGCGGGGTGCGCAGCTCGTGGCTGGCGTCCGCGATGAACTGGCGCATCCGCTGCTCCGAACTGCGGGCCGCGCCCTCGGAGCGTTCGCGCGCGCCGAAGGCCGCCTCGATCTGGCCGAGCATCCCGTTCAGCGCGCGCGAGAGCCGGCCGATCTCGGTGCCCGGATGCCCGCCGGGCACCCGCTGGGACAGGTCCCCGGCCGAGATCGCCTCCGCGGCCTCCTCGATGTGGTCCAGCGGGCGCAGGGCGGTGCGCACGATCGCGTACCCCAGCATCACCAGCGCCCCGCCGACGATCGAGTCCACCCCGAGGTCCAGGTCGACCAGATGCGAGACCGACTCGTCGATCTCGTTCAGGTTCGCCGCGACCAGGACGTAGCCGTTCAGGTACAGATCCGCGTCCGAGTCGGCCGCCGAACCGCCGTTCCCGCCGCTGCCCGGCGGCTGGTTCCCGGACTGCCCGGACCCCGCGCCGGACCCGGTGTTGTTCGACGGCACCCCGGGCAGCCGGGGCACGCGGTACTGCAGCGGCACCACCACGACCTGCCAGTCCAGGGACAGCTTGCCCCGGTCGGTGATCGTGATCGGCTCGCCCGAACTGGCCGCGTCGGCCAGGGTCAGCGCGTCCGGGGCGGCCGGGTAGGCGGTCACCCCGCCGTTGACCGTGGCCGGACAGTAGGAGGAGATCACGGACGGGCCGGTCACGGTGATCAGCTCGGTGGCGGTCGCGTTGGGCAGTGCGCCGCAGTTGAGTCCGGGCCGCAGCAGCTTGTCCGCGTGCGCGTCGGCCACCGCCTCGGCCGAGGTGCGCAGCTGCTGCCCGCTTTGCTCGACCAGGTACTGCCGGAACAGGGTGACGCCGATGATGCCGGTCACGGTGAGCCCGACGGCGGCCAGGATCAGCGCTCCGGTGACCAGGCGCATCCACAGCGGAGTGCGGCCCCACAGCCAACGGGCGCCCTTCGCCGGGCCGGACGGCAGGCGCCGGGTCATTCCTCGTCTTCCCAGGGCTCACGCATCATGTAGCCCACCCCGCGGACCGTGTGGATCAGCCGCGGGCCCTGGTTGTCCACCTTGTGCCGCAGGAACGAGACGTACGATTCCACGATCCCGTGCTGCCCGGCGAAGTCGTAGTGCCAGACCCGGTCCAGGATCTCGGCCTTGGACAGCACCCGGCCGCTGTTGCGCATCAGGTGCCGCAGCAGCTTGAACTCGGTCGGCGACAGCTCGATCAGCCGCCCGCCCCGGCGCACCTCGTGCGCCTCGTCCCGCAGCTCCAGGTCCGCCACCACGTAGTGGGTGGCCGGGGCCATCTCGCCCCGGGTCCGGCGCAGCACCGACTGGATCCGGGCCACCACCTCCTCCAGGCTGAACGGCTTGGTCACGTAGTCGTCCGCGCCCAGGGTCAGCCCGGTCACCTTGTCCTCGACCGCGTCCCGGGCGGTCAGGAACAGGATCGGCACGTGCCGCGACTCCCGCAGCCGCCGGGCCACCTGGAACCCGTCCAGGTCCGGCAGCATCACGTCCAGCAGGATCAGGTCCGGCACGTGCCGTTCCACCGCCGCCAGGGCGTCGTGCCCGGTCGCCGCGGTGGCCACCTCGAAGCCGGAGAAGCGCAGACTCGCCGAGAGCAACTCGCGGATGTTCGGCTCGTCGTCGACGACCAGCAGGCGCGGCATCTGCTCTTCTGTAGCCATACGGGTGATCCTGTCTGCCATTCCTGAAAGCCTGCCACAAGTTTCCTGAACATTCACCGCATGAGACCCGGTATCCCGCGTCAGTCGCCGCTCACCGGGTACCCGGATTTCAGCCGACTTCCAGGAACCGCCCAGAGTCCCTTAAGCCGGCAGGTGTGCACTTCACCAGTAGGTTGAAGTGCCGGATTACTCGGATCGTAGGCTTCGGATCATAGGTGAATTCATGCGGACGCCGCAGGCGGGTGCGGACCGGTCCCCCGGCCGGTGTCAGCCCTGCCGTCGTCCGCCGCCCCGTGCCCGCCCGGCCCCGCCGGACGGCGCGCCGTCCGGGGCCGCGACCTGCGTCCGGACCCGATCGTACCCCTCGCCGGCCGGCCGCCCGCGCCGGGCCCGGCCACGCCGCGGACGGACCGGCCCCGTCCGTCCGCACGGCACCCGCTGACTGCCGAGAGCTCTGGAGGAAAGACGACATGTCGTTGCCGCACTGTACGCCCCTGAACGGAAGCCGGATCCTGGTGACCGGGGGAGCCGGATTCATCGGCAGCCAGGTGGTGAAAACCCTCACCGCCGCAGGGGCGCGGGTGCGGATCGCCGACCTGCGTGCGGTCGCGCCGCCGGCCGGCGGGGAGATCATGGTCGGCGACATCCGGGACGCGGCCTTCCGGGACCGGATCGTGACCGAGGACCTGGACGGCGTGGTGCACCTGGCCGCGGCCACCTCCGTGCTCGGCTCGATCGCCGACCCGGCCGGGGTGTACGAACTGAACGTCGCGGCCACCGCGGCGCTGCTAGAGCAGGCCCGGGTGCGCGACGTGCGCCGTTTCGTGCTCGCCTCCACCAACGCCGTGGTCGGCGACGGCCCGGGCACCCGCTTCGACGAGACCTGCGCGCTGGCGCCACTGACTCCCTACGGCGCTTCCAAGGCCGCCACCGAGATGCTGATGTCCGCCTACGCCGGCTCCTACGGGATGCTCACCTGCGCGCTGCGGCTGACGAACGTCTACGGCCCGGGGATGGGACTGAAGGACAGCTTCGTGCCCCGGCTGATGCGGGCCGCGCTGGACCGCGGCCGGGTGCAGATCTACGGCGACGGGATGCAGCAGCGCGACCTGGTGCACGTCGCCGACGTGGCCCAGGGCCTGGTCACGGCGTGGACCAACGGCGTCACCGGCCCCCTGGTGATCGGCGCCGGCCACTCGGTGACCGTGCTCGACCTGGTCGCCGCCGCCCGGGCCGCCACCGGCGTGGACATCGAGATCGACCACATCGAGCAGAAGGCCGGCGAGATGCGCGCCGTCGTGGTCGACATCAGCCGCGCCCGCTCACTCGGCTACGAGCCCGCGGTCGGCCTGGAAGAGGGCATGGCCGGGGTGTGGCACAGCTTCCGCGCCCGCTCGGCCCGCCCGGCGATCGTGCCGACCCCGGTGAGCTTCGAGCGGATGGCCGACGAGCGCCGCACCGCCGCGGCAGCGTAATCTAACCAACCATGCCCGAGCAGATCAGCCAGGCCGGCCAGGCCGACCGGATTATTCACGGCGACCCGCAGGCCGGCCCGGCTGATCCGGCCGGGCCGGCCTCGGCCGGCCCCGCTCCGGCCGGCCCGCCGCCGCAGTCGGCCACCCCGGCCGAAGCCGCCGACCCGACCGAGCGCTCGGCCCCGACCAGCGCGGTGGCCGCGCCGGGCGGGCGGCGCGAGTGGTGGACCGACGCGTTCCTGCGCTGCCGGGTCGGAGCGCGGGCGAACTGGCTGTTCCTGATCGTGTTCGGACTGGGCGCCGGCGGCCGGCTGCTGACGATGATCGCCTTCCCGCCCGCCCTGCTGTACGTCGACTCCTACGGCTACCTGGCCAACAGCATCGCGCTCGACCCGCAGAGCATGGACCCGCTCGGCTACTCGGTCTTCCTCCGGTTCATGCTCGACCACGGCCACCTGGGCCCGATCGTGCTGGTCCAGCACCTGCTCGGACTCGGCATGGGCCTGTGCGTCTACGCGCTGCTGCGCCGGCGCAACGTGCCCAAGACCCTGGCCGCCCTGGCCAGCGCGCCGATCCTGCTCGACGCCTACCAGTGGCAGATCGAGCAGAACATCCTGAGCGACTCGCTCTTCCTCGCGATGATCACCGGCGCGCTGGCCCTGCTGACCTGGCGCCGCCGGCCCACCCCGGGCCTGGCCGTGCTGGCCGGACTGCTGCTCAGCCTGGCCGTGACGGTCCGCCTGGTCGGCGAGGTGGCGATCGCGCCGGCCCTGCTGTTCGTGCTGCTCGCGGCCGGTCCGCAGTGGAAGGCCAAGCTGCGCGTGGCCGGAGCCCTGGCCCTGGCCTTCGCCATCCCGCTCGGCGGCTACCTGGTCTACGCGCACATTTTCAGCGGCGCCGGGTACTCCCAGTCCGAGAACGACAACGCGCTGCTCTACGGCCGCGCCGCCACCTTCGCCGACTGCGCGACCGTGCCGGCCGAGTACAAGGCGATCTGCCCGGGCGGCTCGGCCGCCTCCCGCGAGGGGCTGGGCCCGGACTTCTACGCGAACGCCGCGCCGTTCCCGGTGCCGCCGCTGCTGATGCACCCGTTCGCCTGGTACGTGATGGAACACCAGCCGGCCGACTTCGCGGTCGCCTACGGCCGGGACTTCCTGCAGCTGTTCATCTCGCCCAAGCAGACCACCTTCGGCGGCACGGACATCACGCGCTGGCAGTTCCAGACCAGCTACCCGCTGTGGTCGGCCGGACCGCCGCCGACGGTGCAGATCCTGAATGCCATGCATGAGGGCACCCAGCAGGTGAACGTCGGCGTGGCCCAGGTCCTGATCGACTACCAGATGAACGGCGGCTACACCCCCGGCTACCTGTTCGCCGCCTTCCTGCTGCTCGGCCTGGCCGGGCTGTCGGGTCTGAACCGGGCTGCCCGGCGCAGCAGACTCCGGCTCGAATGCCTGCTGTGGACCGCCACCGGCCTGGCCCTGCTGCTGCTGGCCGACTTCTTCGAATTCTCCTGGCGCTACCAGCTGCCCGCGCTGGTCCTGCTCCCGATGGGCGGCGCGCTCGGCTTCTGCGCGCTGCTCGGCCTGGAGAAGGCGCCGCGGCCCAAACTGGCCGCCTACCCGGACGAGGTCGACGCCGCCGCGGCCGCGGACTTCCGGCAGCGGTACTCCGAGCGCGAACTGTCCGCGCCGGTGTTCGTGGTCATCGCCGCGTACAACGAGGAGAACGGCATCGGCGGCGTGCTCGACGAACTGCCCGCCGAATGCCACGGCATGCCGCTGCGGCCGCTGGTCGTGGTGGACGGCGCCAGCGACGGAACCGCCGAAGCCGCGATGGCGCACGGCGCGCTGACCTGCGTCGCCCCGACCAACCGGGGCCAGGGCGCGGCCCTGCGGCTGGGCTACCGGATCGCCGCCGAGGCCGGGGCCAAGTACGTGATCACCACGGACGCCGACGGCCAGTACGCCGCCGGCGACATCCCGGCCCTGCTCCAACCCCTGCTCGACGGCACCGCCGACTTCGTCACCGGCTCGCGGATCCTGGGCCAGAGCGAGACCGGCGACCACGTCCGCCAGCTCGGCTGCAAGGTCTTCGCCGGGATCGTGTCCTTCCTGACCCGGGCCAAGGTCACCGACACCTCGTTCGGCCTGCGGGCCATGCGCGCGGACGTCCCGGTCTCCCTGACCATGGAACAGCCGCAGTACCAGTCCTCCGAACTGCTGATCGGCGTGATCTCCCGCGGCTACCGGGTCACCGAGCTGCCGATGACCATCGCGGCCCGCGGCGCAGGGGAGACCAAGAAGGGCAACAACCTGGTCTACGGCTCCCGCTACGCGCGGGTGGTGTTCGGCACCTGGTGGCGCGAACGGCGCCTGGGCAACGGCCGGAACGTGGCCGCCGTGCAGAGCGGGACCGGCACCGCGGCGGCCTGAGCCGGGACGAGAACCAAGCCGGGACGAGGACCGCTAGGCCTGCGGCGCGGACCCCGAGGAGGCGGCGACGGCCACCGGATCGGGATCCGCGTCCTCGGCCGACGGCTCGACCGGGCCGGACTCTGCCGCGCCGCGCCGGCCGAACACCAGCTTGTCGAAAAGCACGAACTTCACCACGAACACCACACCGTAGGCCAGGAAGTACACCGCGCCGAACAGCAGCGACTGCTCGCCGCGGCCGGCCACCGAGCGGTGCACCCAGCCGTCGGCCAGGCTGGTCGCGCCGACCGCGAACGCCGCGGTGCCGAGCGTGATCGCCCAGTACGGCAGGGTCTCGCGCAGGAACGCGGCCCGGCCCCGCTCGCGCCAGGCCCAGCGCCGGTTGAGCACGTAGTTCGGCACCGCGCCGGCCAGCCAGGCCAGCACCGCGGCCAGCCGCGCCCCCGCGCCGAACAGCGTGTACGACCCGATCAGGACCATCTCACTGCACCCGAACGCGACGACCGAGCCGGCCGCGTAGCGCAGGAAGGTGCCGCCCCGCGCGCGCACGGTTGCGCGCCCGCCCGGGACACTCCGGCTCGGCACATCGGCTCCCCTCGCCTCGGGCCGCGATCCGCCCTGGTGGCGGAAATCAACCCTATGTCAATCGGTGCGAACAGGCTAGGACGCGTTCATGCCCGCGTCCCGCACGCTCTTCGAGCTGTTCATCTGCACTCCCTACCGTGTGCCGCGGCCCGCGGAGAACCTGCCGACCGCGCGCACCCTTCGACAGTCGTAGAGAGTGAGTCGCGGCATGAGAATACCGCCACCAGTCCCCACCACGGGCCGGGCAGGTCCCCGGACCGCCGCCCGGCGCCTGCTGGCCGTGAGCGCCGCCGCGGCGCTGGCGGCCGGCTCGGCGGTCGCCCTCGCCGCCGCCCCGGCGGCCGCCGCCGGCGGCTTCTCGGCCGGCGACGTGGTCGTCTACCGGGTCGGGGACGGCTCCGGCGCCCTGTCCGGCGCCGGCGCCCCGGTCTTCCTGGACGAGTACTCGCCCGGCGGCGCGCTGCTGGCCTCCGTCCCCCTGCCCACGACCGACGCCACCGGCCGGCACGCCCTGGTGGCCAGCGGCTCGGCCGGTTCCGAGGGAGGCCTGACCCTCTCCGCGGACGGCCGCTACCTGGTCGCGACCGGCTACGACGCCGCACTGGGCGCCTCCGGGCTGTCCTCCTCGGCCGCGGCCACCGTGCCGCGCACGGTCGCCCGGGTGGACGGGACCGGCGCGGTGGACACCTCCACCGCGCTGACCGACTTCGCCGACGGCAACAACCCGCGCAGCGCGGTCAGCGCGGACGGCTCGGAGTTCTGGGTCGGCGGCGCGGCCGGCGGGGTGCGCTACGCCACCCTCGGCGCGTCCACCTCGACCTCGCTGACCAGCAGCACGTACAAGAACGTACGGCAACTGGAGATCGTCGACGGCCAGCTGTACGCGTCCGCGGACCCGACCAAGGCCTCGCTGACCGTCGCCACGGTCGGCACCGGCCTGCCGACCTCGGGCACCCAGGCCGTGGCGAACCTGCCGTTCGCCTCCTCGCCGGTCGAGCCCTACGCCTACTCGCTGCTCACCCTCGGCGCCGGCAGCACCCCGGACACCCTCTACCTGGCCGACAACTCCGCCGGAGCCGTGGTCAAATACGGCCTGTCCGGCGGCAAGTGGGTCCAGCAGGGCTCCGTCCTGGTGTCCGGCGTCACCGGCGTGACCGCGAACGACGCCAACGGCGTGGTGACCGTCTACGCGACCAGCAGCGGCTCCGCGGGCACCTCCGGCACCCTGTCCAAGATCACCGACGCCGGCGGCATCGGCGGCCAGCTCAGCGGCGGCGCGGCCGTGATCGCCCAGGCTCCGGCGAACCAGGCCTTCCGCGGGGTGGCCTTCGCCCCCGGCACCGTGATCGGCTCCGGCGGCGGTACCGCGCCGAGCACCACCCTGCCGACCATCTCCACCGCGTACTCCGGCCTGCCGGCCGCGCTGGGCGACCCGACCAACCCGACCCTGGCCGTCACGGTCGGCGACCCGGGCTTCCCGGCCGGGCAGCTGAGCGTCACCGCCGCCTCCTCGAACCCGGCCGTGGCCCCGCCCGCCGGGATCACCGTCGGCGGCTCCGGCTCCGCGCTGACCCTGACCGTCACCCCGGCCGCAGTGGGCGATGCCACGATCACCCTGACCGTCACCGCCCCGGACGGCACCAGCGCCTCCACCCAGGTCCAGTACGGCGTCTCGGCGAACCTCGGCGACCCGAGCCAGCGCTACTTCTCCGGCGCCGGCAACGGCTCCAGCGCGATCGACGTCGGCGACGGCTACATGATCGTCGGCGACGACGAGACCGACACGCTGCGCCTGTACAACGAGACCCAGTCCGGCCCGCCGACCGCGACCTTCGACTTCACCGGCCAACTGCCCCAGGGCACCACCTCGGTCGACATCGAGGCCTCGGCGCGCTCTGGCGACCTGCTCTACTGGACCGGCTCGATGACCAACTCCAGCAGCGGCAACGCCGAACCGGCCCGCAGCACCCTGTTCTCCGCGAAGATCACCGGCTCCGGCGCGAACACCCAGCTCACCTACGTCGGCAGCTACTCCGGCCTGAAGGACGACCTGATCTCCTGGGACGAGAACGACGGCAGCGGCCTGGGCGCGAACTACTTCGGCCTGGCCGCCTCCGCCGCGGGCGGGGTCGACTCGCACGACGCGAACGCGCTCGACGTCGAGGGCATGGAGTTCGCCCCCGACGGCACCACCGCCTACCTGGCCTTCCGCGCCCCGCTGGAGCCGACCAGCGCCCGCGACCTGGCCCTGGTGATCCCGGTGACGGACATCGCCGGGCTGGTCACCGGATCCGCGCCGTCGGCCGCCTTCGGTGCGCCGATCCTGATGAACCTCGGCGGCCTGGGCATCCGCGACATCCGCAAGAACGCCGACGGCCAGTACCTGATCATCGCCGGCACCCCGGACGGCTCGAACAGCTCCTTCGTGCTCTACAGCTGGGACGGCAACCCGGCCGACCCGCCGCTGGCCACCGGCACCGCGCTGCCGCTGGAGCCCGCCGGCGACAACCAGGGCTCCTGGGAGACGATCGTCAGCGTGCCGGACCCGCTCACCGCGGGCAACGCGGTACAGCTGCTGGAGGACAACGGCGACACCGCCTGGTACGGCGACACCCTGACCTCCAAGTCCGGCCTGGACCAGGACCTGCAGAAGGACCTCGGCCAAGTCTTCACCTACGTCCCCGGCACCCCGCTGGCGACCAGCACCGCCCTGACTGTCCAGCCGACCGCCCCGACGGCCGGCCAGACGGTCACCTACACCGCCGAGGTGACCGGCCCGGCCGGCGCCCTCGGCACGCCCACCGGCACGGTCGAGTTCACCGACGCCGCCGCCGACCTGCCCGGCTGCTCGGCCGCGGCGCTCGACGCCACCGGCACCGCCACCTGCACCACCACCTACTCGGCGGCAGGCGGCCAGACGGTCTCGGCGAACTACGGCGGCGACAGTTCGTTCGCCGCCTCGGCCTCCTCCGCCGCGGTCGCGGTCGGCCGGGCCACCCCCGCGGTCTCGCTCAGCGCGAGCGCCACCGCCCTGGTCACCGCCCAGCCGGTGACCTTCACGGCCGGCGTCTCGGCGCCCGTCGGGAACGCGCTGACCCCGACCGGCACCGTGCAGTTCCAGGCCGGCGGCACCGACCTGCCCGGCTGCTCGGCCGTCCCGCTGAGCAGCACGGCCACGGCCCAGTGCGCCGTCCCCGCGGGCTTCGCGCCCTCGACCCAGACGGTCACCGCGGCCTACTCCGGCGACCCGGCCTTCACCGCCGGGTCGGCGGCCCCGCTGGCCGTCACCGTCACGCCCGCGGCCACCACGACCACCGTGACCAGCAACGCGAACCCGAGCCCGTACGGGTCCGCGGCCACCGTCCAGGTCAAGGTCGCCCCGGTCGCCCCCGGCGCCGGCACGCCCACCGGGACCGTGACCTTCACGCTCGGCACCGGCAAGCAGGCCAAGGTGCTCAGCTGCGGCGCAACCACCTCGGTACAACTGGTCGCGGGCGGCGCCTCGTGCGTCGTGCCGGCCCAGGACCTCGCGTCCCCGGGCGGCAGCTACCCGATCACGGTCTCCTACACCGGCTCCGCCGGATACACCGCGAGCAGCGCGACGCTGACCCAGCAGGTCGGGCCGGTCCCGACCACGCTCACTTTGAACACCCTGCCGAGCACCGTGACCGACGGCCAGGCGGCGCTCCTCACCGTGGGCCTGGGCGACAAGGCCGGCCTGTTCATCCCGCTCAGCGGCCAGGTCTCGGTGACCGTGGTCAGCGCGACCGGGAAGTCCGTGCCCTGCTACGGCATCCTCGTGCCCGGACTGGGCGGCCTGTGCGCCGTGCTCCCCGGCGCACTCACCGCAGCTCAGGGACCGTACCTGGTCACGGCCACCTTCGCCGGCAACCAGTACTTCGCCCCGAGCAGCACCACCGCGACGATCAAGGTGACCGCCGCGCACCACTGAGCCACCCGGCGGCCCGCACGCGCTGTGCGGCCGCCCCCGACCACGCAGGCCGCAGACCCGGCCGGACCCGACCGCCCCCGCTGACCGGGACCGGCCGGGTCTGCGCCGTCTGCGCCGATCATCCTTTCGTGGGACCCCGGGCCGATCATCACAGCGTGTGGTTATCAGGGATCGGAAGTTCAAGACCCGAGACTTCGAATGCATGTGCTCGTCCCGCCCCGCCCGGTCCAGGCCGGTCCGGCACACTGGAGAGTCGGATTTGGCGAGAGGATCTGAAGCAGACGTGTCGTGGAAAGCCGATACCATCCCGGACGAACTGCCCGGCCGGGCGGTGTCCGCCGAGGCCGGCCGGCCCGGCCTGGACTCCCTGCTGGGCAACGCGATCGGAGCCAGCCCGCAGGCCGTGCTGCTGGTCCGGGACCGGGAGCACCGGGTCCAGTTCGCCAACGAGGCCTTCCGGGCGGGCTTCCGCACCGAGGCCGGCCCCGGCCGCCCGATCGCCGAGGCGGTGCCCCAGTTCGGCCCGCTCGGCCTGCTGGACGCACTCGACCACGTCTACGCCACCGGCACCGTCTACACCGCCCCCGAGGTCCGCCTCGGCGGCTACGGCCCGTCCCGGCGCCCGACCACCCTGCGGATCAGCTGCTCGCCGGTGCGCGACCCCGCGCTCGGCCCGATCACCGGGGTCCTGCTGTGCGCGTACGACGTGACCGACCAGCAGGTCGTGGTCGACCGGCTGCGCTCGGGCGAGCGCCGGCACCGCCACTCCGCGGTCGCCCTGCAGCGCTCGCTGCTGCCGCAGCGGCTGCCCCAGCCGGACGACCTGCGGATCGCCGGCTGCTACCTGCCCGGCGCGGCCGAGATCGACCTGGCCGAGACCCTGCGCCCCGGCGCCCGCCGGCCGACCGAGCCGGGCGAGTTCCAGGTCGGCGGGGACTGGTACGACGTGATCCCGCTCGGCGCCGGACGCACCGGCCTGGTGATAGGCGACGTGATGGGCCGCGGGGTGCACGCCGCCGCGATCATGGGCCAGCTGCGCGCGGCCGTGCGCGCGTACGCCGCGGCCAACCTGCCCCCGGGCGAACTGCTGCTGCACCTGGACCGGCACGCGGCCGAGCTCGAAGGGGTCGCCTATTCCGAGGACTCCCCGGTGGCCGGCGCCTGCGACGTCGGGGCCCTGGCCACGGCGGTCTACGCGGTCTACGACCCGGACGACAACGTGCTGACCTACGCCCGGGCCGGGCACCCGGCCCCGCTGCTGCGCCGCCCGGACGGCAGCGTGGCCGAGCTGGACGCGGCCGGCGGCCCGCCGCTGGGCACCGGCGAGTGGACCTGGCAGGAGGCCTGCGTCGCGGTGCCGCCCGGCTCCTACCTGGCCCTGTACACCGACGGCCTGGTGGAGCGGCGCGGCACCGACCTGGACACCCAGATCGCCCGGCTGCGCGAGGTGTTCGCCACCGCCCCGCAGATCCCGGCCCAGCGCGACGGCGGCCGGCACGGCGGGCGCCGCTCCGGCCCGGTCGACCTGGTCCGGGACCAGCTGCTCGGCGGGATGCAGCTGCCGGTCGCGCACGAGGACGACGTGGCCCTGCTGGTGGTGCACGTGCCGCGCTGGCAGGGGCCGCGGGCCGACCTGTTCCGCTCGGCCGCGGTGGACCTGCTCGGCGGCACCGAGATCGCCGCGCACGCCCGGGCCTTCGCCTCCGGGGTGCTGCGCAGCTGGCAGATGGACGAGGAGCTGATCGACAGCGGCGTGCTGGCGGTCAGCGAGCTGGTCGCGAACGCGGCCACCCACGGCCGGCCGCCGGTCCGGCTGCGGCTGCGCCGGACCGACCGGCGGCTGAGCATCGACGTGACCGACGCGGACGACCACCTGCCCCGGCGCCGGCTGGCCGACGACACCGACGAGGACGGCCGCGGCATGGGCATCGTGGCGAACCTCGCCTCCTCCTGGGGAGCCCGCCAACTGGACGAAGGTAAGTCCGTCTGGTGTGAATTCATGCTCTAAGTACTGTTAAACCTGGTTGCGCCGAGATTTTCGCCCGTTTGATGTTCACCCTGCGTTCACTCGTTCCAGTCCGATGATTTACCCGGACTGCTTAGCTTTTGGGCTGTCAGCACGAATCAAAAGCTCAGGACCCCCGGCGTCACGCTCAAACGCCGGATACGGACGAAGGGACCCTTCGCAGTGAAGCAGCTCCAGCGGTACGGCGCGCTTGCAGGTGCGGCGCTCATCGGCATGTCCGCCCTCAGCGCATGCGGTAGCGACAACAACGGCGCGAGCTCCGCGCCCACCTCCGCGGCCGCCGCCGGCGGGTCCTCCTCCGCCGCGGCCACCTCCGCGATCGCCTGCGCCAGCGGCACCCTCGCCATGGCCGGCTCGACCGCGCAGACCAACGCCATCTCGCAGTGGACCAAGGACTACCAGCAGGCCTGCAGCGGCGCGACGATCAACTACACCGCCAACGGCTCGGGCGCCGGCGTGACCTCGTTCACCAACGGCCAGGCCCTGGTCGCCGGTTCGGACTACCCGCTGAGCAGCACCCAGCAGCCGACCGCCAACACGCACTGCGGCAGCGGCAGCACCGCGATCGACATCCCGGCCGTGCCCGGCGCCATCGCGATCATCTTCAACGTGCCCGGCGTGACCACGCTGAACCTGTCGGCCAAGAACCTGGTCGCGATCTTCTCCGGCACCATCACGAACTGGAACGACGCGGCCATCAAGGCCGACAACCCCAGCGCGAACCTGCCGAACCTGCCGATCCAGACGTTCCACCGGGCCGACACCTCGGGCACCTCGTTCAACTTCTCGAACTACCTCAACGGACTGGTGTCCACCGCCCCGGCCGCGAACAAGCAGTTCCCGTACACCGCGGGCACCGGCGAGACCGGCTCCTCGGCCCTGGCGGCCAAGGTCAAGGCCACCTCCGGCGGCATCGGCTACGCCGAGTACTCCTACGCCACGTCCAACAGCCTGAGCTACGCCGAGGTCAGCAACGCCTCCGGCGCCTTCGTGCCGCTGACCCAGACCAACGCGAACAACTTCATCGCCAAGGCCAAGGTCGCCCAGACCGGCTCGGACACCCGGCTGAACTTCGACTACACCTACGCCGACCCGGCCGCCTACCCGGCCGTCCTGGTCACCTACGAGATCGTCTGCTCCAGCGGCAACGCGGGCAACGCGGCGCTGATCAAGGGCTTCCTGAACTACGTGGTGTCCCCGGCCGCGCAGGGCGAGCTGACCGGCCTCGGCTACGTCCCGCTGCCCTCGGCGATCGCCACCGCCGACGCCACGGCCATCTCCTCCATCAGCTAAGCGTCAACGGTCACCCGATGAGCCGCCCGACCGGAAGGTCAGGCGGCTCGTCCGGTCCGGTCCATGTGTACTTGTTGCACGTGAAACAAGATCCACCAGACAGCCCGCAGAGGATATGTCCATGACAGCTAGTGACGACGCGATACTGGCCGACCCCGGCCAGGCCGGCGGCGAGCAGCCCGAGCCCGGCCAGGGCGGCCGGCGCCGCCGCGCGGCCGAGAACCCGCTGGCCGCGAAGCCCGGCGGCGGCGACGCCCTGTTCGCCGGCCTGGCCCGCACCAGCGCCGTCTTCATCCTGGTCGTGATGGCCGGGATCGCCGGATTCCTGATCTTCCAGACGGTCAACGCGGTCAGTGCGGACAAGTCGAACTTCCTCACCGAGTTCAACTGGGACCCGGACGGCAACCTGGCCACCAGCAACGGCACGCCGCACTTCGGCATCGCCGCGATCGCCTGGGGCACCCTGATCACCTCGGTGATCGGCCTGGTCCTCGGCGCGCCGATCGCGGTCGGAGTGGCCCTGTTCGTCACCCAGTACGCCCCGCGCCGGCTCGGCCAGATCCTGGGCTACCTGATCGACCTGCTCGCCGCGGTGCCCAGCGTGGTCTACGGCCTCTGGGGCCTGCTGATCCTGGACACCCACATGGCCGGGGTCTCCGAGCTGGTGCACGACGTGCTCGGCTGGATCCCGATCTTCGCCTCCAACGGCACCTACGGCAGCTCCTACTTCACCGCCGGCATCGTCCTGGCGATCATGCTGCTGCCGATCGTCGCGGCCATCTCGCGCGAGGTCTACCGGCAGACGCCGCGGGAGAACATCGAGGCGGCCTACGCCCTGGGCGCGACCAAGTGGGAGATGATCCGGCTGTCGGTCATCCCCTACGGCCGGTCCGGCGTCTCCAGCGCGATCGTGCTCGGCTTCGGCCGGGCCCTGGGCGAGACCATCGCGGTGGCCCTGGTGCTGAGTACGAATTATGAGTTCATCACAAAAATCCTGGAGCCGGGCGGCAACACCATCGCGGCGAACATCGCGATCGAGTTCGGCGACGCCGGGCCGGTCGGCCGCGAGGCCCTGATCGCCTCCGGCCTGGTCCTGTTCGTGATCACCCTGCTGGTCAACTACGCCGCCCGGGCGATCACCCGCCGGGCCGCCCGGAAGGTCGCCGCATGAGCACCGACGCGTTCGAGCCCGCGCCGCCGGCCGCGGACGTCCGGGCCGCCTACTCCGGCCTCGGCCGCACCAGCCTGTCCCGCCGGATCCGCAACAACTCCGCGGCCGGCCTGATCGGCCTGGCCTTCGTGATCGCGGTCGCCCCGCTGATCGCGGTGCTGTGGACCGTGATCAGCAAGGGCCTGAAGGACTTCGACCCGTACTTCCTGACCCACTCGATGCGCAACGTGGCCGAGCAGGACTCGTACGGCGGCATCTACCACGCGATCCTGGGCACCCTGGAGCAGGTTGCGATGACCACGGTGATCACCGTGCCGCTGGCCGTCCTGGTCGCGATCTACCTGGTCGAGTACGGCCGGGGCAGCCTGGCCCTGGCGGTGACCTTCTTCGTCGACGTGATGATGGGCCTGCCCTCGATCGTGGCCGGCCTGTTCATCCTGTCGGTCTGGATCCTGGGCCTGCACTTCCAGGCCGCCGGGTTCGCCGGCTCGCTCGCCCTGGTCATCCTGATGATGCCGATCACCATCCGGTCCACCGAGGAGATGCTGCGGCTGGTCCCGCACGGCCTGCGCGAGGCCTCCTACGCGCTCGGCGTCTCCCGCTGGCGCACCATCGTCCGGGTGGTCGTGCCCACCGCCCTGCCCGGCATCGTCACCGGCATCATGCTCGGCGTGGCCCGGGTGATGGGCGAGACCGCGCCGGTGCTGCTGCTGGTCGGCGCCACCAGCTCGATCAACCCGAACCTGTTCGCCGGCGCCCAGGGCTCCCTGCCGGTGTTCATCTTCGGCGAGGCCAGCCAGCCCGAGGCCACCGCCCAGGCCCGCGCCTGGGCCGCCGCGCTCACCCTGATCCTGCTGGTCCTGCTGCTGAACCTGATCGCCCGGGCGATCGCGTGGTGGAAGGCCCCGGCGGACACCCGCTGACCGATCCGCACCCCGCCGCACTCTGTCGAAGACTCAAGGAAGTGAACTGAAAGATGGCTAAGCGGATCGACGTCTCCGGCCTGTCGGCCTACTACGGGCCGACACGCGCGATCGAGGACATCAGTCTGACGGTGGAGCCGCGCACGGTCACCGCGTTCATCGGCCCGTCCGGTTGCGGCAAGTCCACCGTGCTGCGCACCCTGAACCGGATGCACGAGGTCATCGTCGGCGCCCGGGTCGAGGGAAAGGTGCTGCTCGACGACGTCGACCTGTACGCCCCCGGGGTCGACCCGGTGGCGGTCCGGCGCACCATCGGCATGGTGTTCCAGCGGCCCAACCCCTTCCCGACCATGTCGATCTTCGAGAACGTGGCGGCCGGGCTGCGGCTGAACGGGGTCAAGCACAAGGGCGACCTGACCGGCGTGGTCGAGCAGTCGCTGCGCGGCGCGAACCTGTGGAACGAGGTCAAGGACCGGCTGAACAAGCCCGGCGGCGGCCTGTCCGGCGGTCAGCAGCAGCGGCTGTGCATCGCCCGGGCGATCGCGGTCTCCCCCGAGGTCCTGCTGATGGACGAGCCCTGCTCGGCCCTGGACCCGATCTCCACCCTCGCCATCGAGGACCTGATCGCGCAGCTCAAGGCCGAGTACACGATCGTGATCGTGACCCACAACATGCAGCAGGCGGCCCGCGTGTCGGACCGGACCGCGTTCTTCAACATCGCGGGCACCGGCCAGCCGGGCAAGCTGATCGAGATCGACGAGACCGCCCGGATCTTCGCCAACCCGACCCAGCGGGCCACCGAGGACTACATCACCGGCCGATTCGGCTGATCCTCGGCTCCGGAGACCCGGTCGTGTCCGTCCGCGGCCGGGTTCAGCCGAGCAGGGCGTGCACCGCGTAGTAGAACAGCGCGGCGCACAGCCCGGCGGCCGGAATGGTCAGCACCCAGGCGTAGGCGATGTTCTGCGCGGTGTTCCAGCGGACCGCGTTGTGGCCCTTGGTGGCGCCGGCGCCCATGATCGAGCCGGTGATGATCTGAGTGGTGGACACCGGGGCCGGATACGCGAAAGCGGTGAAGTAGAGCACGAAGGAGGCGACCGTCTCGGCGGCGAACCCGCGGGGCGGGTCCAGCTCGATCACCTTGCGGCCGAGCGTGCGCATGATCCGCCAGCCGCCGGAGTAGGTGCCCAGCGAGATCGCCACGGCGCTGGAGAGCAGCACCCACCAGGGCACGGACGAGTTCGGGGTGACCCGCTCGCCGGCCACCAGGGCCAGCATGATCGCGCCCATGGTCTTCTGGGCGTCCTGGATGCCGTGGCCCAGGGCCATGCTGGCCGCGGAGACGGTCTGCGCCATCCGGAACCCGCGGGTGACCGGGCCCGGCCGGGATCTTCGGAAGGCCCAGAGCACGCCGACCATCAGCAGGTAGGCCAGCACGAAGCCGATCAGCGGGGAGACCAGCATCGGCAGCAGGACCTTGTTCCACACCCCGCCCCAGTGCACCGTGGTCCCGGCGGCCAGGCCCGCGCCGACCATGCCGCCGATCAGGGCGTGCGAACTGGACGAGGGCAGCCCGAGGTACCAGGTCGCCAGGTTCCAGC
This sequence comes from Actinocrinis sp., assembly GCA_035943635.1. Classification (GTDB taxonomy): domain Bacteria; phylum Actinomycetota; class Actinomycetes; order Streptomycetales; family Catenulisporaceae; genus DASZBX01. The sequence goes on from DASZBX010000148.1 coordinate 329,682, forward strand.
TGACCGCCCCGGCGAGCAGCGCGAACACCAGGATCAGGCCCTGCTTGCCGGTGCCCGGCACGGAGATGATGCCGCTGGTGATGGTCTTGGCCACGCCGCCGCCGAACTCCAGGCCGACCCAGGCGCCGACCAGGTTCATCACCCCGGCCATGGTCAGGGCGACCCGGGGGGTCAGGGCCCGGGTGGAGATGGAGGTCGCGATGGCGTTGGCCGAGTCGTGGAAACCGTTGGTGTACGCGAACACCAGGGCGACCGCGACCACGACGCACAGGCCGAAGGTCTGCACCGCTCAGGACTCCTTGACGGCTATGGTCTCGATGGTGTTGGCCACCCGCTCGAAGTTGTCGGCGGCCTCCTCCAGGTTCTCCACCACCTCGCGCAGCTTCATCACGGTCAGCGCGTCGTACTCCCCGGAGAACAGGTGCGCCAGCAGCTTCCGGTAGATCTGGTCGGCCTGGTTCTCCAAGCGGTTGACCTCTATCCAGTATTCGGTCAGGTCCTTCATCGAGCGCAGCCGGGGCATCGCCTCGGCGGTCAGCTCGGCCGCCCGGACCAGGACGTCGACCTGGTCGGCCACCCCCGGCGGCAGCTCGTCGATCTGGTAGAGCGTCACGAGGTCGACCGCGGCCTCCATCGAGTCCATCACGTCGTCCAGGCGGGAGGCCAGGGTGTAGATGTCCTCCCGGTCGAAGGGGGTGATGAACGAGGAGTTCAGCTGGCGGTAGATGGCGTGGGTCGCCTCGTCGCCGGCGTGCTCCGCCTCGCGCATCCGGTCGGCGATGGCGCCGCGGTCGGCCTTGGCGGTGCTGAGCAGCTCGGTGAGCAGCGAGGCTCCCACGATCAGGTTGTCCGCCGACTTGGCGAACAGGTCGTAGAAGCCCGTCTCCTTCGGGGTGAGGCTAAGACGCACGTGAACTCTCCGCACAGTGTGGTCGGACGGGCGATTCGCAGGGAACCGCCGGTCCGACCGGGTGCGATCGGATCAACCAGTTCCCTAACCACACAGCATGCTAAGTGCTTGAGGGCGGCGCCATGCACACAACCGGCGTCCGAACGGCGCCGGGACGCCGTCGGCCCGGCCCGCCGGGGCGTCAGACCGGGGCCTGGTCCAGGCCCAGGACGCGGTCCAGCGCCGCCTTGGTCAGCGGTTCCTGGGTCTCCCGGGCCGCGATGATCACATTTGCGTAAAGTTCGATCTCTTCGAGCGCGACCTGGTCTTGCACGTTGCGGACCGGCCGGGTCCAACTGGGGAACCGGTTCAGGTGATCGGCTGCCGGAACTCGACCCATGGTCTGCATTGCACGGCACCTCCTGCGGCTTGACCGAGCGGGTTGGCACCCGTCGCGTTGCTATATGACAACAGCGTAGAGCGCGTACTGGCCAGTCACCATGGCCCGATCGGGTCATCTGGACCCCGGTCGACCAGGCCTGGTGTGGTACTCCACGGCCTGCTCCCGGCCGGCTTGCGCGCCGCCCGCGGCCGGTGTCCGGCCGGCCCGGGAGCGGCTGATTCTCTGGCCGGATACTGGCCAGAGCGGGTCCGGGGCCGGATTCGGCCGGGTCCGGCGCCGCGGCCGAGGGCAGGTCAGCCGGCCGCGCTCGCCGTCGTGCTCGGGGCTGCGGTGGCCAGCTCGGCCGGTCCCGGCGTCTGCACCGTCGCCGGGGTGCCGAAGTCGTACAGATCGGTGGTCGAGTCGACCTGCACCTGTCCCTTCTGCGGCGCGGAGGCCGGGAAGGAGTAGTGCGTGATCACCCGGCAGACCCGCCCCTGGGCGTCGAGATAGACGTCGAACGGCACGATCCGCTGCGAGAAGGCGCTCGCCGCGGCGCCCAGGTCCGCCTTGACCGGGCCGGCCGCGGCGTCGGCCGAGGCGCCGAGGTCGAGCCTGCCGGTGTAGTGCGAGACCGCGACGCCCCGGATCGTGTCCCGGCCGGCGTAGGCCACCGGCCCGGCCTTGCCGCCGGCCCCGCGCAGCAGGGCGAAGGCCAGCACCGGGTTGGTGTACCCGGCGCTGATCAGGTCCCCGTCGGCCAGCCGGGCCGCGGCCACCTCGCCCCACTTGGCCCCGGTCGCGTCGTCGCGCAGGTAGAGCGAGGCCGGGGTGACCACCTCGTCCAGGTCCGGGCCGGCCGGGGCGCCGCCGGGGCCAGACTTCTGCACCGTGATCGAGCCGATCTGCCCGGCCAGGTCGAACAGGCCGGTGCCGACGAACCGGGTGCTGCGCCCGCCGACCGTCATGGTCACGTCGGTGGACACCTTCGCGCTGCCGGCCGCGGCCGAGGTCAGCGCGGCCTGCTGCACCGCGGCCACCGGGTTCGCGGCCGGCCCGGACCCGGCGGAGCAGCCGGCCAGCGCGGCCGCGGCGGCGGCCAGCGCGACGGCCGGCCCGGGGCCCGGGCGGGCCCGGCGGGGGTGCGGACGGGGCGCGGCCGGCTGGGCCATGGGGCACGTCCTTCTGACGGGGAGGGTTCGTCAATCGAAAGGATGACTTGGGCTGCCATTCGTTCACCCCAACGACCGCGATCGGCGATGGTTACGACTGGGGAACCGGCGCGGTGAATAGCGGGACCGTCCGTTTACCTTCTTGAGGTATAGGAATACTGATTCTGGTGCCCGTTTGACGGCAGACCGCTGTCTCAAGCCGCCCGCTGACCACGATGGAGTGCGCTGACCATGCGGATTTTCGTGACCGGAGCGACCGGAGTCCTGGGCCGGGCGGCGGTGGCCCGGCTGGTGTCCGGCGGACACGCGGTCACCGGGCTGGCCCGCAGCCCGCAGAAGCGGGGGGCGCTCGAAGCACTCGGGGCGCACAGCGTGGAGCTCGACCTGTTCGACTCCGCTTCAGTGCGCTCCCGCTTGGAAGGGCACGACGTCGTGGTCAACCTGGCCACCCACATCCCGATCGGCCGGGCCGCCCTGCGTGCGGCCGCCTGGCGGGAGAACGACCGGATCCGCACCGAGGGCAGCCGGATCCTGGCCCGGGCCGCGGCCGACTGCGGGGTGATGCGCTTCCTGCAGGAGGCGGTCACCTTCGTCTACGCCGACGGCGGCGAGGACTGGATCGGGGAGACCTTCCCGCTGGCCCCGACCCCGGTCACCGGCTCCTCGCTCCAAGCCGCGGACCAGGCCATGGGCTTCGCCGACGACTACCGCTTCGCCGTGGTGCTGCGCTTCGGCGCCCTCTACGGCGACGACCCGGCCACCCGCTGGCAGCTGGACCGGGCCGCCCGCGGCCGCCCGGCGGTGCTCGGCGAGCCGGACGGCTTCCTGTCCCCGCTCTCGGTCGAGGACGCGGCCGGCGCGGTGCTGGCCGCCCTGGCCGCGCCGTCCGGGATCTACAACGTGGCCGGCCCGCCGGTGCGCCGGTCCGAGTGGGCCGCGGCGCTCGGCCGGCAGGCCGGCGCCCCGGGACCGGCGAAGTTCGTCACCGGCCTGGCCCGGCAGCTGGCCGGGCACACCGCGGACGCGGTCGCCCGCTCGCACCGGATCTCCTCGGACGCCTTCCACACGGCCACCGGCTGGCGGGCCAAGTCGGCCCTGGACGAGGGTTTCCGGGCCGCGCCGCAGACCCTCGCGCCCAAGCCGTAGCCGGTTCGGCGGGCTGCGCTTGGGGCCGGGCCGGCTGGGGCCGGCAGACACTCGTGCGCCGGATTCCGTTGCCGGCAAACGATTACGCCCAGCTCAGGGATTCGCCGCAGCCGCGGCGGCCGGGGCCGTGGTCGGGCCGATCGGGAACTGCGGCACCACCGAATACGGCCGGGTGGCGCCGAAATAGTCCGGCAGATTGATCGAGTCGAACCGGATGAACGCGCCGGTGTGCGGCGAGTCGATCATCGTGTTGTCCCCGATGTAGATGCCGACGTGGTGGATCGACTCCGGGTCGGTGAGGTTGTAGGCCAGGAAGATCAGATCGCCCGGCTGCAACTGGTTCTTCGGGATGTGCGGGCCGGCGTACCACTGCTCGTTCGCCACCCGGGGCAGCGTGACCCCCACGCTGGCGTAAGCGGCCTGGGTCAGCCCGGAACAGTCGAACTCGCCGTTCTCCGCCGCCGTGCCGGTGCCGCCGTACAGGTACGGCGTGCCCAACCTGTTGTAGGCGAAGGTGATCGCGCCCGCGGCCACGTTGCTGACCGCGATCGTCCCGCTCTGCACCGCGAACGAGGGTTCCAGGGCTGCGATGTTCTTCACATAGTTCTGGGTCTGGCTGAAGTTCGGCACCCCGTGCGCGGACTGCACCGCGCCGAGCCCGGCGTTGTAGGCCGCGAGCATGTTGTCCTGCACGTTGCCCGGGATTCCGGCCACGTCTTTCGCCAGGGAACAGTCGAACCGGGCCATCGCGGGGATCGCGTCGGCCGGATTGAACGGGTTCTGCAACCCGTCCCCGTCGCTCGGCGAGGACCAGGTCTTCCACGTCCCGGGTTCGAACTGCGCGATGCCCTCCGCGCCGGTCGGCGAGACCGCCTTCGGGTCGAACCCGCTCTCCTGGTATATCTGCGCGGCCAGCAAAGGCGCGCTGAGCTGCGGACACGTCGCCCCGGCGGCCTCCACCAGGGACACGTACTCGGCCGGCACGCTGTGCGCGGCGAGCGACTGCTGGACGATCTGGGTCTGCGTCCCGCCGATCGCCATGGCGACCACCGTCACCGCACCCACCACGACGAACGGAACGAGCAGAGCGCACACCGCGATCCAGATGTACTTGCGGGACACAGTCTCAGCCCTCCCCAATCATCCCTTTCGCCGGTATCCTGAAGGCTGTCCGGCCCGGCCGTTCTGGGAAGCCAGTCCAGCCAATCCGGGCCTGATCGTCCTATGCGCCCTATGATAGGCACCAGGGTGACATGGCGTCAGTCAGTAACCCCTGTCTTCTTTCCGAAGAATATTGGCCTTGAAACCCTGACCCTATCGATGGGGGCGCACGTGACCCAGTGGACCGCATCAGCGACCGAAGTTCTGCACCGGGTGTTCACGGCCGACCCCGCCCCGACCCCCGCCCCGACCTCCGGCGGCGGCAACATCGGCCAGATCATCAACGGCATCGCGCCCGACTGGGGCCCGTTCGGCCAGGTCGGCCAGCAGGCCAAGGTGCTGATCGAGGTCATCATGGCCGCGGCCATCCTGATCTGCCTGGCGATGGCGATCTGGGGCGCGGCCAAGCAGCGGATCGGCGCCACCGCGCTGCGCGACTCGTTCAGCGCCGAGCAGGGCAAGGGCCTGATCGTGGCCGGCCTGACCGGCGTCTTCATCATCGGCTCGCTCGGCACCCTGTTCACGATCGTCTACGGCATGGCGATCTGACCGATGGACCTCGCGGCGATATCCGGCCGGCCCGCGCCGGCCGGGTCAAACTGGTGTACCGCGCGCTCGTGTGTCGCTGCCCGGGCACCACGCCGAGGAGTGACACTGGTTCCGATATCCAGTTGGGGTGAGACCCGGTGACCGGGCCTCGCCGTGTTGATCGGGGACTGTCGTTGGACGCAGGGCCAGAGGAACCCGGCACGGCCGGCCGCGGCCGCGGCCGCCAGGTGTCGCGCACCCGGGTCAAGCTCCCGCCGGACCCCTACGGCGACGAGACCCCGCGCCGCCCGATCCGGTTCCGCGCCCTGGCCGTCCTGCTCAGCGTCGCCGTGCTGCTCACCGTCGCCGCCGTGGTCAACCACCGGCACTCCGCCACCCCCGGAACCACCCCGGCCGCCGCCGCCAGCACCGCCCCCGCCGCCGCGGCGCCGTCGGCCCCGGTCTCCGGGGGGCCGACCACAGTCGCCGCCGACACCGGCGCGGCCGCCCAGACCACTGCGGGCGGGATTCCGGTGGGCTACACCGACACCACGGCCGGCGCCGAGGCCGCGGCGGCCAATTACGTCGCAGCATGCTGGTCCGCCCCGATGGTGAGCTCCTCGGCGCGCAATACCCTGATCAACGCGATCGCAGACCCGGCCATAGCCCCTCAGTTGCAGGGCCAACTGACCACTCTCTTCAATCAACTCAAGGGTGCGTACGGACTGAGCTCCACCGGCGCCGCGCCCGCGGGGCAGACCTTCGTGGAGCGAACCGTCCCGGTAGGCGTGTCCCTGGTATCCGCAGGTTCGAAAACGACGACAGTAGCGGTCTGGGTGGTCACCATGTCTGGTCTGACAGGCGCCAACTCTTCGCAACCGGTCACCGAGGGCTGGGCCACGGTCACAGTCACCTTGAGCTGGACTCACCAGGATTGGAAGTGGTCGACCTTCACCGACGTCGACGGTCCGACACCCCTCGACGGCGAGACCCCCTCCACCCCGCAGGCCGTGCAGAACGCACTCGGCCAGTTCGGGGGGCTGCCTTATGCCGGGTAGCGGTTTTTCCGCGGGCGTCCTGCACAATGCGGCGGCCGACCCTTGTTCCCTGCTGATCGGCTCGATGAAGCAGGCCTGCGAGAACGCCGGGAAGATCGCCGGCGGCGTCAACAGCGGCGCCACCGGCGGGACGAGCACCGGCTCGCTGCTGACCGACCCGCTCGGGTCGATCGCCGGGGGCTGCGCCCAGGCCGCGGCCTGGGTGATCAACCAGGTCTCCGCCGCGGTCGGCAGTTCCACCTCGGTCGACTACACCAACGCCGGGTTCCTCAAGCAGTACGCCGTGGTCTTCGCCGCCTCCGCGGTGCTGACCCTGGTGCTGTGGCTGCTCGCGGTGATCAAGCGGGCGGTCCGGGGCGAGTCGGTGGTCACCGCGATCACCGAGGCGACCGGGTTCCTCTGGCTGGCCGTCGGCGCCTCCGCGTTCACCCCGGTGGTGCTGTACGGGATGGTGAAGCTGACCGACGGGATCACCTCGGCGATCGGTTCGGGCACGGCCGGGGACCGGAACAACTTCCTGAGCGCCTTCGCCAACACGATCAGCCCGGCCAACGGCCAGGCCTCGACTCTCGGCGGCGGGCCGATCCTGCTGATCTTCGTCTCCCTGGTGGCGATGATCGCCGCCGCGGTGCTCTGGGTCGAGCTGCTGATCCGGGCGGCGATGCTGTACGTCGGCGCCGCGCTGGCCGCCGCGGTCTACGCCGGTCTGGTGGACAAGTCGCTGTGGCACCACATCCGCCGCTGGGCCGGGATGATGATCGCGGTGGACCTGGCCAAACCGGTGATCGTGATCGTGCTGGGACTGGCCACGGCGATCTCGGCCGGGGACGGCTCGGGTTCCTTCGCCTCGGTGCTCTCCGGCCTGGCCATCATGATCCTGTCGATCTTCTCCTCGGCCCTGATCTTCCGCTTCGTGCCCAACTTCGGCGACGACATGCTGGCGATCAACAGCGCCCGGGACACCGCCACCTCCTCGGAGACGGCGCCGGCCGGCGCGATGGCCGGCCCGGCCTCCCGGATGCGCGAGGGGATCGCGGCGCACGGCGCCCGGTCCGGCAACCCGCTCTCGGCCCCGGCCACCGCGGCGCTGAGCATGTCCGCCGGGATGGCGGCGCACGGCGCGCGGGCCGCGGTCCGGCTGGGCGCCTCCCGCCCGGGCTCCGGCGGCGGTGGGGGCGGTGCGGGTGGTCTGGGCGGCGGGAGCATGGGCGGTTCCGGCGGCGGCGCGGCCGGCGGCATCGCCGGCGGCGGGGCCCGGCCGGGCGGACCGTCCGGCGGGGTGTCCCCCGGCGGCTCCGGCGGCCCGTCCCAGGCGGTCCCCCGGGCCATGCCCAACCCCCGCGACGTCGCCGGCGGCGGTCAGGGGAGCGGGGGGTGACCGCGGAACGGTTCGAACGCCGCCGCTCGTTCCTGCTCGGCAAGGCCAAGCCCAACGCCATCGTCGGGCGCAACCGGGAGACCGGGGAGCTGGCCGTGCTGGTGTTCGGCGGCGTGGTCGCGGTGATGGCCGGGTTCATCATCCCGACCCTGCCGCTGAAGCTGCTGTGCATCATCGGGCTGCCCGCGGCCGCGGCCGCGATCGTCTTCCTGCCCTACCGCCACCGCACGGTCTACCGCTGGTTCGAGATCGACCGCTCCTACCGCCGGCTGCGCCGCTCCGGGACCGGGCACTACGCCTCGGCCGCGGTCCGGGCCGGCACCGGCCTGAACGGCGAGGAGCTGCCGGTGCCGCCCCCGCCCGGGGTCGGCCACCTGCGCTGGCTGACCGCCAACTTCGGCCCGGACAAGCTCGCCGTGCTGCTGCACCTGGACCGCAGCATGGTCACCTGCACGCTGGAGATCGAGGGCCCGGGCGTCGGCTCCCGGGACTCCGAGGACCAGGAGGCCCTGGTCGACCGGTTCGGCACCCTGCTCCAGCACGTGGCCAACGGCGACGGTTTCGTCACCCGGCTGCAGATCCTGGCCCGGACCCTGCCGGCCGACCCGGACGCGCACGCCAAGGACGTGGCCAAGCGGGGCAACCCGGAGGCCGCGCAGTGGCTGCGCGACTCCTACGACCAGCTGCTGTCCACGGTCTCCACCTCCAGCGAGCAGCACCGGGCGTACCTGACCGCGTGCATGCCCTACACCCGGGAGCTGGCCGCCGAGGCCAAGGTGATGGCCGGGGGCGCGGGCGCCGACCACGGGGTCAAGGTGATCATGGTGCGCGAGCTGACCGACATCTGCGCCCGGCTGGCCGACGCCGACATCAAGGTCCGCCAGCCGCTGGGCGTGTCCGCGATGGCCTCGCTGATCCACTCCATGTACGACCCGGAGCACCCGATAGACCACATCGAGGCGATGTCGGCCCGCGGGGCCTGGCCGGCCGAGTTCGACGCCGCCAGCCCGTTGTTCCTGCGCTCCAAGACCCGCGAGTCGGTCACCTCGGACCCCTGGTTCCACGCCACCGCCTGGATCCGGGAGTGGCCGCTGACCCCGGTCTCGGTCAACTTCCTGGCCCCGCTGCTGGTGCACACCCCGGACGTGATCCGCACTCTGGCGGTCACCATGGACCTGGAGCCGACCGAGGTGGCGATCGAGCGGATGCTGACCGAGCGGGTGAACGTGGACGCGGAGAACTCCCGGGCGGCCCGGATGGGCCGGGTCGACGACCCGCGCGAACGGGCCCACTCCTCCCGGGTGGACCTGCGCGGCGAGGACCTCGCGGCCGGCGCCTCGGGGGTCAACCTGGTCGGCTACCTGACCGTCTCGGCCCGCTCGCCGGAGGCCCTGGCCCGGGACAAGCGCACCATGCGGGCCTCGGCCGGCAAGTCCTTCCTGAAACTCGAGTGGTGCGACCGCGAGCACCACCGCGCCTTCGTCAACACCCTCCCCTTCGCCACCGGAGCACGGAAGTAGGACGCCATGGCCCGTCAGGGATCGCTGACCGACCTGCTGATCGAGGGCTTCACCTCGGCCCTGTTCGGCAAGAAGGAGACCGTCCGGCTGCCGGTGCGCACCTCGTCCAACCAGGCCGAGGCGGTCTACCTGCCCACGGCCGCGCCGGGCCTGGGCGACTCCGGGGTGATCATCGGCCGGGAGGTGTACAGCGGGAAGGGGTACGTCTACGACCCGTTCCAGCTCTACGGCCAGCAGCTGCCGGCCCCGCACTGGCTGGTGCTGGGCGAGTCCGGCAACGGCAAGTCCTCGCTGGAGAAGACCTACGTGCTGCGACAGCTGCGGTTCAAGGACCGCCAGGTGGTGGTGCTGGACGCGCAGGGCGAGGACGGGGTGGGCGAGTGGAACCGGATCGCCGAGGCGGTCGGGGTCACCCCGATCCGGCTGGACCCGCACCAGCGCGGCGGGATAGGGATCCGGCTCAACCCGCTGGACCCGGCGATCACCCAGACCGGGCAGCTGGCCCTGCTGCGCACGATCGTCGAGGTGGCCCTCGGCCGCACCCTGGACGAACGCTCCGGCTACGCGCTCAAGGCGGCCCAGTCCACGGTCCGGGCCGAGGCGGCGAAGGCCGACCGGCAGCCGATCCTGCACGACATCGTCGAGGCCCTGCGCGACCCCAAGCAGCTGGCCGCCGAGGAGATGAACGTCACCCTGGACGAGGTGCGCGACTGGGGCCTGGACGTGGCCCTGGTGCTCGACCGGCTGGTGGACGGCGACCTGGCCGGGATGTTCGACGGGCCGACCACCGGCGGGATCGACCTGGACTCCCCGCTGATCGTGTTCGACCTGTCCACCATCGACCGCAACTCGATCGCGATGCCGATCCTGATGGCGATCGTCGGAGTCTGGCTGGAGCACACCTGGATCAAGCCGGACCGGCGCAAGCGGATCCTGCTGGTCGAGGAGGCCTGGCACATCATCAACTCGCCCTCGGTGGCGCAGTTGTTCCAGCGGCTGCTGAAGTTCGGCCGCCGGCTGGGCCTGTCCTTCGTCGCGGTGGTGCACCACCTGTCCGACGTGGTCGACGGCGCGGCGGCCCGGGAGGCGGCGGCGATCCTGAAGATGGCGTCCACCCGCACGATCTACATGCAGAAGAGTGACGAGGCCAAGGCCACCGGGCGGGTGCTCGGGCTACCGCGCTGGGCCGTGGAGATCATTCCGACGCTGAGCCCCGGCATCGCGGTCTGGGACGTCAACGGCGACGTGCAGGTGGTCAAGCACATCGTCACCGAGATCGAACGCCCGCTGGTCTACACCGACCGGGCCATGACGGAGACCTCCGCGGAACAGCTGGCCGGCCGGATCCCGCAGGACCTGGACGACGGGCCGTCCGACGCCCGGCCGGACGGGTTCGAGGACGACCTGGACGACGACGTGCTCTACCCGCGCGGCGAGATCGGCATCGGCGCCGGCCTCGGCGTCGGAGCCGCGCCCAGATCCGGGCCCGCGCCCGGCAACCGGGCCGGCGGTGCGGGCGGCGTGTCGAACGGCTCCGAGGATTCGGACATAGCGGCCGTCGCGGCGGCGATCTTCGGCCCGCGGGCGAACATGCCCAGCCATCAGGGCTGAGCGTCCTGCCCCGGCCGCCGGGAACACGGCCAGGTCGAGCCGCACAGGCAGTAGTCCGGGCCGTCGGTGATCGCCACGAGACCGTGTACCGAATACTCGGCGGTCGCCGTCGCGGTTCCGGACACCGGAGCCGCGGTTGGCACGGTCGCGGCTGCGCTATTGGTGTCCCGGGGTGCCGAGTCTGCTGTGCGCTGAGCGTTCCTCGCCATGGTGGACTCCTGGCAGGTGAGTGACGGCAGATGCCTTCACTGCTCCCTAACGACGCGCCACACGTCCAGTCACGGTGTCTCCGGCGCTCCGGCTGTCAATCACACCATCTGACTACACACTGCACCGTCGCGCCACGACCCGGGCGGCCTCAGCTGCGCAGCCGGTCCACCGAGACCAGCGCGGGCGGCTGCCGCGGGTCGCTGGGCCGGGTGAAGTGCAGCACCCAGGCGCTGCCGGTGCTCAACCGCCCGGTCCGCAGCCGCTCGTACTCCCGGTCCGACCCGGCCCGGCCGCTGACCGACGGCCGGTGCAGCGTGGTCGGGTCCGGCTTGGCCGTGGGGGAGGGCAGCACCGAGAGCAGCAATTCCTCCAGCATCGGCTTGTGCGAGCAGAGCACGGCCGGCTCGGCCAGGCCCACCAGTTCGCGCAGCCAGTTGGCCGCCACCTGCGGGTCCGCGCCCTCGGTCAGCGCCGGCACGATCGCGACCGACTTGTCCTGGCCCTCGGCGTACGGACGGACCGTGTCGATACAGCGCACCGCCGACGACGAGTACGGATTCAACGGCATGTGCGTGTCCAACAATGAGGCGATCGTGCGCGCCTGCTCGACCCCGCGCTCGGCCAGCGGCCGCAACCGGTCCTCCGGGTAGCGCCCGGACCGCCGCTCGGCCGTCGCGTGGCACAGCAGCAGGATCGGCACGGTCTCGGCCGGCATGGCCAGGAAGGCGTCGAGCACGGTCACGTCCATCCACCGGGTCAACTGCCGCCGCGCCTCCATCGGGCCGAGCCAGATCAGCTCGTCCACCTCGTCGTTCGGCGCGAAGCAGGCGTCCTCCTCCTTGTCCGAACGGGCCCGCGCGGCCCAGTAGCGCACCTGCTTGGGCCGGCCGCTGACCGCGTAGGTGATGGTCGGCAGCCGGCGGCTGAGCGCCACCTGGTACCCGGTCTCCTCGGCCACCTCGCGGATCGCGGCCAGCTGCACGTGCTCCTCCGGCTCGACCTTCCCCTTCGGGAAGGACCAGTCGTCGTAGCGCGGCCGGTGGATCAGACCGACCTCCGGCCCGTCCGGTCCCGGCCGCCACAACACCGCACCGGCCGCCCTGATGACTTCATCGGCGTTCCGGGGACTAGGCATGGCAGGACCAGTTTCGAGTGCAGGTACGGACGGAGAACATCAAGGGACATGGTACGTAAGCGGTGGCGACCGTGCGTCATCGACTCAGTACCTCCGGCCCCGCTCCGCCCGGTCCGTACGGCCCCGGATCCGGTCCGCCGACACCGTTCCCGCAGACCACGACCATGCGCCCGGACCGCAGCGGCCCGGGCGCGAACGCGCGGGTTCACCGGCGCGCCCGCGGCGCGGCGGACCGGGAAAAGGGGTGTGGCGCATGTCACAGGCCACCCGTCCCCGACCCCGCCGACACCGCCCCCGTCCTCGATCTCCCAGCCCTCCGGGCCTGCTCAGCCCAGCCAGGACCGCAGTTCCGGCTCGGCCACCTGCTCCCACAAGCCGGGGAAGGCCCAACGGGCCCGGGCGATCTGGGCCCGCTGCGCGCCGAGCAGCCGGCCGAGCGCGAACGCGGTGGGGGCCACTATCCGCGGGGTCTGCGCGGCCCGGGACAGCACGGCCGAGGCCATCGCCGCGTCCTGCTGCTGCCCGAGCGCCTCGGTCAGCCGGGTCAGCTGGTCGGCGTAGCCGGCCGCGGCCGGTCCGGCCAGCGGGATGCACACCTCGGCGGCGTAACGGCCCCGCTTGGCGCTGATCCGCAGCCGGTGCCAGAGCTCGTCCTGGGCCTGCTCGGCCGAGGCCGGACTCGGCTGCTCCCCCTCGGCCGCCGGCGCCGCGGTCCCGGCCGGCTCGCCCCGGCCGCGCTCCGCGCCCCGGCCCGGCCCGGTCCCGGCCGCCTTGGCCTTCGCCGCGGCCGAGCCCGCCCTGGGCCGGACGACCGCCGGCTTGTCCGCGCCACGCCCGGTCCCCCGGTCCTCGCCCGCGCGACCGGTCGGCCGGTCGCCCGTCCGCCCGTCGGCGATCCGGCCGTCCACGCCACGCCCGTCGCCGCCGCGCGCGCCGACCGAAGACCCGCCGACCCGGGATCCCGGAATCAGCGTTGCCTCGGTCCCCGGACCCTCGACCGGCAACGCGTCCAGGTCCAGACCCTCGGACTCGGTCTGGAAGCCGGACCCGGCCTCGGCCCCCCAGCCGTCCAGGTCCAGCGGATCGATCCGGGGCAGCCGGCGCACCCGGCGCTCCATCGCCTCGAAGGACTCGCGCACCAGCGGATACAGCGCCTGCCCGGCCGGCTCGCGGCCGGCTGGCCGGCCCGGCAGCGCGGCCGGGGCCAGGGCGATCTGGTCGGCCAGGGCGTGGAAGCCGGGGCCGGCCAGCACGGCCAGGGTCGACTCGCGGGCCGCGGTCGCCTCGCGCTGGAGCATCCGGTCCACCAGGTTGCGGGCCCGGACCACCCCGGAGTCCTGGTCGCCGAGCGCGTCGAACCCGGCCAGCAGGCGGCGGCGGACCACCTCCACGTCCCGCTCCGGGCCGACCGCGGAGGTGAACCGGGCCAGCCGCTCGGCCAGCTCGTCGGCCCATTCCTCGTCCAGCAGCGGCCGGAAGGTGCGCAGCATCGACCTGGCCCGGCGGCTGGCCACCCGGATCCGGTGCGCCGCCTCCGGGTGCCCCTGGCGCAGCCGGGGCAGCTGGGCCAGGAAGGCCGTGCTCTGCGCCGCCAGGTAACCGCGCAGCACCTCGACGGCCGGCGGCCCGGCCGCCTCCGATCGAGCCGCCGTGCGGGCGCCCGCCACAGTCTCCACCTTTGTTCCCACCCCGCTCCAGAGCAACGAGCCGGGCCGATCGGCCCGAACGGTCAGCCGAGCCTTGCCCGCCGGGAGCTCTGGCTCCGGTTGCGCGTCTCGATCAACGTCTCCTGCACATCGCGCAGCGCGGCGCCGCCCGGCCCGGTCCGCCGGGTCCACTCCCCGTCCGGACCCAGCTCCCACCCGGCCGCGTCCTCGTCGAAGGCCATGTCCACCAGGGAGGTCAGCTTGCGCAGCCGGACCGGGTCGGTGATCCGGACCAGGGCCTCGACCCGGCGGTCGAGGTTGCGGTGCATCATGTCGGCCGAGCCGATCCAGCCCTCGTACAGGTTCTCCGCGCTGCGGTCGGCCGCGGCCCGGGCGGCCGGGGAGTCGGCGGCGTCGTCGCCGAACACGAACACCCGGGAGTGCTCCAGGAAGCGGCCGAGCACCGAGCGGACCCGGATGTTCTCGGACAGGCCGGGCACGCCCGGGCGCAGCGCGCACATGCCGCGGACCAGGATGTCCACCGGCACGCCGGCCTGGCCGGCCCCGTACAGCGCGTCGATGACCGCCTCGTCGACCAGGGAGTTCATCTTCAACCTGATCCGGGCGGTCTTGGCCACGGCCCGCCGCTTGCTCTCCCGCTTGTCCCGCTCGCGCTCGATCCGCTCGATCACCGCGTCCCGCAGCCCGTTCGGGGCGGTCAGCAGGCGCCGGTAGGTGGTCATCCGGGAGTACCCGGAGAGCCGGTTGAACAGGTGGGTCAGGTCCTCGCCGACGTCCGGGTCGCAGGTCAGCAGACCCAGGTCCTCGTAGGCGCGGGCGGTCTTCGGGTTGTAGTTGCCCGTGCCGATGTGCGCGTACCGACGCAGCCGGGTCCCCTCCTGGCGCACCACAAGCGACAGCTTGCAGTGCGTCTTGAGGCCCATCAGGCCGTAGACGACGTGGCACCCGGCCTGCTCCAGCTTGCGCGCCCAGACGATGTTCGCGTGCTCGTCGAACCGGGCCGTGATCTCCACCAGGACGAGCACCTCCTTGCCCGCCTCGGCCGCGTCGATCAGCGCATCCACGATGGGGGAGTCGCCGCTGGTCCGGTACAGGGTCTGCTTGATCGCGCGCACGTCCGGGTCGGCCGCGGCCTGCTCCAGGAAACGCTGGACCGAGGTGGTGAACGAGTCGTACGGGTGGTGCAGCAGGATGTCGTGCTGGCGCATCGCGGCGAACACGTCGATCCCGGCGGCCGACTCGAAGTCGGCCAGGCCCTCGTGCAGCGCGGTGGCGAAGGGGGCGAACTTCAGTTCCGGCCGGTCCTCGGCCGAGATCGCCATCAGCCCGGTCAGGTCCAGCGGCGGCGGCAGCCGGAACACCTCCGCGTCGCTCACCCCGAGCTCGCGCACCAGCAGGTCCAGTACCTGCAAGTCGATCGTGTCCTCGACCTCCAGCCGGACCGGCGGGCCGAACCGGCGGCGCATCAACTCGCGCTCCAGCGTCTCCAGCAGGTTCTGCGACTCGTCGCCCTCGACCTCCACCTCCACGTCCTCGTTCCGGGTCACCCGGAACGCGTGATGGCCGAGCACCTCCATCCCGGTGAACAGGTGCTGCAGGTGGGCCGCGATCAGCTCCTCCAGCGGCAGGAAGCGGTTGTCGCCGATCCGGACGAACCTGGGCAGGCCCGGCGGCACCTTCACCCGCGCGAAGTGCTCGTTGCCGGACACCGGGTTGCGCACGATGACGGCCAGGTTCAGCGAGAGCCCGGAGATGTACGGGAACGGGTGCGCCGGGTCGACCGCCAGCGGCGTGAGCACCGGGAAGATCTGCTCGCGGAACAGCCCGTACATCTCGTCCTGCTGCACGCCGTCGAGCTCGGACCAGCGCAGGATCTCGATCCCGACCGCGGCCAGCTCCGGGCGCAGGGTGTCCTGGAAACCGGTCGCGTGCCGGAGCATCTGCTCCTTGCTCAGCGACCAGATCCGCTGGATCACCTCCCGCGGGGTGATCCCGGAGACCGTGGTGCCGGTCGCCCCGGCCGCGATCCGGCGCTTGAGCCCGGCCACCCGGACCATGAAGAACTCGTCCAGGTTGGAGGCCACGATCGCGCTGTACTTGGCCCGTTCCAGCAGCGGGATGTCCTTGTCCTCGGCCAGCTCCAGGACCCGGTTGTTGAACTGCAGCCAGGACGTCTCCCGGTCGAGGTACCGGGCGGGCTCGGCCGGGGCCGGGTCGTAGGGGGCTGCCATGATCCAACTTTCACACGAGGAGATGAACGGCGGGTAGCCGCAGGGCGGCGGTCAAGTGCCGCCTATCCGAAGGGCTTCGCATACATGATGTCCGACGACTCGAGCTGAAAACCGAGTGCCGCGTACAGCTGTACTGCGGGCGTGTTGTCCGCGTCCACGTAGAGCACGATCCGGCCGAGCCCGCCATCCGCCAGATGGTTGACGCCGATCGTGGTCAGCAGCCTGCCATAGCCGTGACCCTGCGCGTCCGGGTCGACCCCGACCACGTACACCTCGCCGACCGGCTCCGGACCGTACTCCCCGGCCGGGTGGACCTTGGTCCAGTGGAACCCGGCCAGCCGGCCGTCCGCGACGAGCAGGAAGAACCCGGCCGGGTCGAACCAGGGTTCGGCGATCCGCTCGGCCAGCTCGGCCGCCGTCCACGAGCCCTGCTCCGGGTGGTGGCTGAACGCCCGGGCGTTGAGCGCGAGCCAGGCCTGCTCGTCCGCGCCGGGCCGGAACGTGCGCACCTGCGCCCCCTCGGGCAGCGTCGGCGCGGGCCGGGCCGCGGAACCCACGGACAGGCCCATCAGGCGCAGTTCCCGGACCGCCTGGTAGCCGAGCCCGGCGGCCAGCTTCCGGGCCGCCGGGTGGTCGCCGTGGGCCCAGAACTCCAGCGGCCGGTCCGGCTGCTCGGCCGCCGCCGCGGTCAGCTCGGCGGCCAGCCGCGCGCCGAGCCCCCGGTGCCGCTCGACGGGGGCGACCACGAGTTCGGCGGTCCGGGAGCCCGCCTCGGCCGGCGGGCCCGCGTACGCGTAGCCGGCCAGGTCGCCCGCACCGGTCCGGGCCACCAGGAAGTCGGCGCCGGGGCGCCCGTGCGCGAGGGCCAGGTGGGCGTCCTCGGACACCGGGCCGATCCGGTCGGCCTCGGCCGCGGCCCGGATCAGGTCCCGGGCGGCCGTCCGGTCCGCGGGGGGAAGTTCGTCGCGGTACCGGGCGCTGGAGTATTCGTTGTGAGCCACCCCGCCAGCCTACGGCCGGGTCCGGCGCCGCGGCAGGCCCGAAGATCCGCCGGAGTATGCGACGCCGCATACGGCAAACCGCGCGCCGCATGATGCGGCGCGCGGTGGCAGGAGCGGAGGAACAGGCGCGGACCCTAGAGCCGCACGCTCTCCCGCTCGGAGCGCTTCTCCGGGTTGACGAAGCGGTAGCCGACGTTGCGCACGGTGCCGATCAGCTGCTCGTGGTCTGCGCCGAGCTTGGCCCGCAGCCGCCGCACGTGCACGTCCACGGTCCGGGTGCCGCCGAAGTAGTCGTAGCCCCAGACCTCCTGCAGCAGCTGGGCCCGGGTGAACACCCGGCCGGGGTGCTGGGCCAGGTACTTGAGCAGCTCGAACTCCTTGAAGGTGAGGTCGAGTATCCGGTTGCGCAGCCGCGCGGTGTAGGTGGCCTCGTCGATCGACAGGTCGCCGTTGCGGATCTCCAGCGGCAGGTCGGCCGCGCCGGCGGCGGCCTGGCGGCCGATCGCCAGCCGGACCCGGGCCTCGACCTCGGCCGGCCCGGCGGTGTCGAGCAGCACGTCGTCGACCCCCCACTCGGCGGTGACCGCGGCCAGCCCGCCCTCGGTGGTGATCAGCAGCATCGGGCACTCCAGGCCGGTGGTGCGCAGCACCCGGCACAGCGAGCGGGCGGCCGGCAGATCCCGGCGGCCGTCGACCAGCAGGACGTCGGCCGGCGCCGTGTCCATCAGCGCCGAGGCCTCGGCCGGCGCGATCCGCACGTTGTGCAGCAGCAGCCCGAGGGCCGGCAGCACCTCTGCCGATGGAGCCAAGGCGTTGGTCAAAAGGAGGAGAGTAGCCATGAGTGTCGTACTCCTTTCGTGCCGTGAGCCCCAAGAGCCGCGGCAGACGGGCTTAGCCTTTGTGAGACGTCCGTAACTTGCCTGTAAAACACATAAAGGACCCAGAGGCTTCATCGCCCGGATCCTTGACATGAGGATAGCCGACGTGGGCGGGCCCTGTCACCGGTACCTTTGGTAACGGCATAGGTTCGGCGCGGTGGAAGGCGGATGCGGCGATGATTCCCGGCACCGGGGAGGGCTCCGGCGGGCAGGTGACCCTGCGGTTCTGGGCCGCCGCCCGCGAGGCGGCCGGCCAGGAGCAGGAGGCCAGCTCGGAGCGCACTCTGGCCGCCGCGCTGGCCGGTTCGGTGCGCCGCCGCGGACCGCTCGGGCCCGCGCTGGAGCGGGTCCTGGCCCGCTGTTCCTTCCTGGTCGACGGGGCCCCGGTGGGCACCCGGGATCCGGCCGCGATCGACCTGGCCCCGGGCTCGACCGTCGATGTCCTGCCCCCGTTCGCCGGAGGATGAGCTGCGGTTATGACGTACGGTTACGAGGAATACGAGCAGGACGGGACCAGCCGGGATCCGGCCTACCCGGAGCCCGGGGCCCCGGGCTCCGGCGGCAACCCGCCCGGCCGGGGCCGGCGGCGGGCGGGCGGATCCGATCCGTTTCCGGAACCTCACCACCAAGATCCGGCCTACGCCCAGGCGCCCTATGCGCAGGACCCCGGCATGCCGGACCCGTATCGGCAACCGCAGGCCCCGGCCCAGCCCGATCCGCAGTGGGACCGCTCCGGCCTGGGCTGGAACCAGCGCGAGTGGGCCGAGGCGCAGCACTTCCAGGAGCAGCCGCAGTTCCTCGCCCGGCCGCCCGGAACCGGGTACCAGGGCGGCGAGAACCCCGGCGTGGTCCTTCCGGGCCAGCGGTATCCAGAGGCGCAATACCCCGGTCCGGAGGTTGCGCCGTCCGGATACCCCGAGCTGGGATATGACGGATCTCACTACCCGGGCGGGCAGATTCCCGGCTCGGATTTCGCCGACCCCGGCTATCCGGAGCCCGGCCGCCACGGAACCGGGTATCCCGAGGCCGGTTTCGGTTACATTCCCGAGCAGGCAGGTCCCGCGTACCCGGAGACCGACTACCGCGGTCCGCAGTACGCGCAGCCGGGCTACCCCGAGCCTGACCAAAACGCAGGCCCCGGTTATGACGAAGCCGACTACCCGCAGCCCGGATACCAGGAGTTCGGCCACCCCGACGACGGTTTCCAGGGCGCCGGCTACGACGAGAACCCCGCTGGTCGGCCCTACGCCGAGACGCTCGCTCCGGCTCCCGGCCGCGGCTCGCGGCGCTCAGCCCCGGCCGAGCCGGACTGGCAGCAGCAACAACCGGAGTCCTACGGCCAGCCCGAATACCCCCGCCCGCCGGACGACCGCGGAGCCGACGAGCCGTCGCGCTCCGCACGCTCGCCCGAGGCCTCCGCCCAGTCGGCCGGCCGGATCGCGTTCGGCGCCGCCGGCCTCGCCGTGGTCACCGCGATCACGGCCATCGCCGCAGCTCCGGTGCTCGCGATAGCCGCCGGTGCGAGCCAGATCGGTCTGGCCGCGGGCTGGGCCCGCACCACCAACGCCGCCTGGCGAAGCGCGCTGCTGCCGGCCCTGACCGGCGTGTGCACCACGGTCGTGGCGTATATGGCCGCACCCGACTACGCCGCCGCGTTGTCTGCCGGAGTGCTCGGCTTAGGCTTCACGGCTCTGGCCGCGGAGAAGATGCTCACCGGCCACCGGTCGGTCGAAGCCCTGGCCGGGTCGGTCGCCGGGGCGGTGCTCGCGGCGGTCCCTGCCGGCTACGTGGTGGCCGACCGGCAGGACTCGGCGCTGACCGCGGGCTGCGCGCTGGCCGCCGCGCTGGCCGTGCTCTGCCCGGCCCTGCTATCCGGCGCGGCCCGCGGCGCGGTGGCCGGAGTGCTGGCCGCGACCCTGGTCGGCGGCCTGACCGCGGTCAGCCTGTCCTCCCATGCCGGGCTGTCCGGCGGCCTGCTCGGCGGACTGATGGCCGGGATATTCGCGGCGACCGGTTCGGCCGCCGCGGGCCGGCTGGCCGAGGAGGGGTCCGAGACCCGGCTGCTCGGGCAGACGCTGCCGGTGGCCCTGGCCGGGCTGGCCGCGGTGATCGCCGCCACGGTCATGCGTTGATCTGTACCCCCGGCTGCACACTCATCCAACCCGGATCCCGGCTACCCTCGTGAGCGTGACCGCCCCTGACCCGTACTCATATTCCGACCGGCACCATCACTCCGAGGGCGACGTCGAGCCCACCCTGGTGATGCGCCGCAAGAGGCACCCGGTGCGGTGGATCCTGATCGTCCTGATCGTGCTGGCCGGCCTGCTGGTCGCCGCCGACCGGGTCGCGCTGCACTTCGCGCAGGACGAACTGGCCACCAAGATCGCGCAGCAGCAGAAGCTGTCGCAGAAGCCGACCGTCAAGATCGACGGCTTCCCGTTCCTGACCCAGGCGGTCTCCCGCAACTTCGGCCACGCCACGATCGACATCCACGGCCTGGACGCCCAGGGCGTGCCGATCAGCGACCTGCACGCCGACCTGACCGGCGTGCACGTGTCCAGCGGCTACGACAGCGCGACCGTGGACACCCTGACCGCCACCGCCGAACTGGACTTCGCCGACCTGTCCAAGGCGGTCACCCAGAAGGTCGGCCTGGCCCAGGTGGTGCTCAGCGACGGCGGGAACAACCAGGTCAAGGCGGGCATCTCGGTGGCCGGGCTGATCGGCGGCTCGGTCCAGGTGCACGTGAGCCTGCTGCCGAACAACCAGATCGAGCTGAAGTCCGACTCCTTCCAGGTCCCGGTGGTCGGCTCCAAGAACTTCGACTACACGCTGTCGCTGGCCGGCCTGCCGTTCGGGGTGAACCTGACCACGCTCACCGTCACCTCCGACGGCATCGACATCGTCGCGGTCGGCCACGGCGTCTCGCTCAGCCAGACCAGTGCCCAGACGGGTGGGACGCAGTAGCACACCGGTGAGACGGACGTATCAGCATCTGAGATATTAGTGACAGCGGCCCGCATTCCTCCTTACCATCGGAGGCATGAGGCCCCAGGCAGAGTTGACGAAGCGCCGCGCCGTCGACCTGTGCCGCGTCACCACCTGCCTGTGTCCCGGCCGTCCCCGAGTGCCGGCGGGAATGATCTCGGCCTGATTCGGGCCCGCTCCGCCGAACGTGTCGAACCCGGTTCCGCTTCGGTTCTGTCCGCACTCGAGCGCCCACCCGCACACGGATAGTTGTGCACCAGGAATGTCCCCTGCACGTCAAGACAGATCCCCTTCGGAGGGAAGAACCTTATGAGCCGCACCAACGTACTCGTCGACGCTGACTGGGTCGAGGCGCACCTGGACGACCCGCAAGTGGTCCTGGTCGAGGTCGACGAGGACACCGCCGCTTACGAGAAGAACCACATCCGCAACGCGGTCCGGATCGACTGGAAGCGCGACCTGCAGGACCCGGTCCGGCGCGACTTCGTGAACCAGGAGCAGTTCGAGGCGCTGCTGTCCGAGCGCGGCATCGCCAACGACAGCACGGTGGTCCTGTACGGCGGCAACAACAACTGGTTCGCCTCCTACGCCTACTGGTACTTCAAGCTCTACGGCCACCAGGACGTCAAGCTGCTCGACGGCGGCCGCAAGAAGTGGGAACTGGACTCGCGCGACCTGGTCGAGGAGGTGCCGGCCCGCCCGGCCACCGAGTACAAGGCCAAGCCGCAGGACGCCTCCATCCGCGCCTTCCGGGACGAGGTGCTCGACTCGATCGGGACGAAGAACCTGGTCGACGTGCGCTCCCCGGACGAGTTCTCCGGCAAGCTGCTGGCCCCGGCCCACCTGCCGCAGGAGCAGTCCCAGCGCCCCGGCCACGTGCCGAGCGCGAAGAACATCCCGTGGTCCAAGTCGGCCAACGACGACGGCACGTTCAAGTCGGACGAGGAACTGACCGCGCTGTACGAGGGCGAGGGCGTGGACCTGGCCAAGGACACCATCGCCTACTGCCGGATCGGCGAGCGCTCGGCCCACACCTGGTTCGTGCTGCACGAGATCCTGGGCCAGGCGAACGTGAAGAACTACGACGGTTCCTGGACCGAGTACGGCTCGCTCGTCGGCGTCCCGATCGAGCTCGGCGCCTGATTTCCCTCCCGTCCGGCTGCGGCCGGAACCCGTTGACCAAGGAGTACAAGATGTGCGGAGCCACCGCCGGCGGTCTGAACCGCGACGGCATCGCCGAAGGCAAGGAAACCGTGATCGAGGGCACCGTCGAGCGGGACGGTTCGCCGGTGACCGGCTACGTCCGGCTGCTCGACTCGTCCGGCGAGTTCACCGCGGAGGTGCCCACCTCGGCCACCGGGGCGTTCCGCTTCTTCGCCGCTCCCGGCACCTGGACCCTGCGGGCCCTGGTGCCCGGCGGCAGCGCCGACCGCTCGGTCGTCGCCACGGTCGGCCAGGTGCACGAGGTCAAGATCGCCGTCTGACCGGTCCGCCGCCGCTATCCCGGCGCCGACCGACCCAGAACCCCGTCTCCCCGGTCCGCCGGGGGGCGGGGTTCTGGGTTTTCCAGGTTAATTCGCGCCCACCGGGGCCTGCCGGAGCCCGTCCGGGCGGCCGGGCGCAGGTCAGTGCCCTGATGTGGCGGGCGGGGTGAGCTGCGCGGCCGCGGTCCGGGCCGCCCGGCCGGCCGCGCGTGCGGACTCGGAAACCGGTATGGAATCAGAGGGCTGCGAGGATTCGGAAATCTTCGCGGCGGATCCGGCGCACCGCGCGGCGGCGTTGCTGGGAACGGCGGAACCGGACGCGGCCGATGGTCCGGCGGCTGTGTCGATCCACCACGGCGGTGTGGGTCCGGGACGAGAGCGGCCGCCTCCCCGATGAGCGCCGCGATCCGTCGCGGCCCCCCTACCCACGAAAAGGCGCCCTGATACCGGCGAAGGCCCGCGGCCGGTTTCAGAGCGCCTTGTCGAGCGGGGTGGACAGGGGTTTCGGGCGATGACGAAGGATGGCGTGCCCCCGAGGAAGCGCCTCAGTAGACCAGCGCCTGCGTGTCGTCCGCCAGTGCCTCGGCCACGAAGACCTGCGCCCCGGCGATCCGGATCCCCTCGATCAGCTGCGACTCGGTGATCTCCCGCCGCGCCGCGCACTGCGTGCACACGGTGACCGTGCCGCCGGCCAGGATCCCCTCGATCAGGTCCGGCAGCGGGGCCGCGTGCGGCAGCTCGAACTCGGCCGCCTTGCCCGGCAGGGCGAACCAGGAGGCCTCCCCGGTGAGCCAGAGCGAGACCTGCGCACCCGAGGCCACCGCGACCGCGGCGACGGTGAAGGCCTGCGAGCAGCGCTCCGGCGCGTCGGCTCCGGCGGTGACCTTGACGACCAGTTTCTTCGGCATGATCCGAGCGTAGCGAGCGTCACAGCCGGGCCGTCCGGCGGGAGGGACCGGGCGGGCTAAACTGGGGGCGTTCGCCGATCGTGTCGACCCGCAGGAGCTATCACCGTGGACAACTTCTTCACCGCACTCCTCGTGGTGGTCTTCCTGGCGGTGATGGGCTTCTCGGCGTTCGTCGTGGTGCAGCTCTTCAAGGGCCAGAACCGCTAGGCGCCCGGCGATGCCCTTCGAGATCCCGGCCGACCTGGCCGCGCCCGCCCTCCCGCTGGCCTTCCTGCTCGGCCGCTGGGCCGGGGTGGGCCTGGGCCAGTACCCGACCGTCGAGGACTTCCGGTTCGGCCAGGAGGTCGAGTTCTCCTACCTCCCGGGCAAGCCGTTCCTGGAGTACGTCTCCCGGTCCTGGCTGATCGACGACGACGGGGTGAAGATCCGCCCGCTGGCCACCGAGACCGGGTACTGGCGGCCCGGCCCCGCTCTGCCGGACGGCCGCCAGGGGATCGAGCTGGAGGTCCTGCTCACCCACCCGACCGGGATCACCGAGATCTGGCTCGGCGAACTGTCCGCCGGCAAGATCGAACTGCACACGGACGCCGTGGCCCGCACCTCCACCGCCAAGGAGTACTCGGCCGGCCACCGCCTCTACGGTCTGGTCAAGGGCGACCTGTACTGGACCTTCGACATGGCCGCGATGGGCCAGCCGATGACCAACCACCTGGCCGCCCAGCTCAAGCGGGACGTCGAGTAATCACAGCGCGTGGGCGCTCCCACACGGCACACGCACTAGACTTGGCTTATGGCGAAGACTGGGCCGAGCGAACTCCCCCAAATGCTGCGGGCGAAGGGCTACCGGCTCACGCCCGCGCGGCAGCTCGTGCTCAACGCGGTGTCCAACCTGGAACACGCCACGCCCGACGCGATCTGCCTGGAAGTGCAGCGCACCGCCAGCGCCGTGAACCTGTCGACCGTCTACCGCACCCTCGAACTGCTCGAGGAACTGAGCCTGGTAAACCACACGCACCTCGGCCACGGCGCCCCGATCTACCATGTCGCCGCCGAACAGGACCACCTGCACCTGGTCTGCCGCGAGTGCGGCGGAATCACCGAGACCGACGTGGCGTTGGCAGATCCGTTGGTGGAACAGCTCAAAGCAGTGCACGGCTTCGACACGGACGTCGCCCATTTCGCGATCTTCGGCCGGTGCTCCGCCTGCATAGGGAAGGAGCGCGATGACAGTCGTTAGCCCGTTGCTCGGCCTGCACGGCGCGGTCGCCGCGGACAGCCCGGACGAGGCGGTGGCCGCGCACTACGGCGACCCGCACCGCGAACAGCGCTCGCTCGCACAGGGCCGCGGCTTCGTGGACCTGTCCCAGCGCGGGGTGATCCGGATCGGCGGCAAAGACCGGCTCGGCTGGCTGCACTCGCTGCTCTCCCAGCACCTGAGCGAACTGCCGCCGTACACACCGACCGAGGCGCTGCTGCTGGACCCGCAGGGCCGGATCGAGCACGCGATGTACATCGTCGACGACGGCGCCGCGACCTGGATGCACGTCGAGCCCGGCGAGGCCCCGGCCCTGGTCGCCTTCTTCACCAAGATGCGCTTCATGATGGACGTCGACCCGGTCGACGTCACCGACGACTACGCGCTGATCCTGGTCGCCGGACCGGACGAGCCGGCCGCGCTGGACGGCGTGCTCAGCCGCCGGGTCGACCTGGGCCGCGAGTACTTCCTGCCCCGGGCCCGGCTGGCCGAGTTCGGCCCCGGGCGGGCGGCCGCGTTGGCCGAACCGGTCGGCATGTGGGCGTACGAGGCGCTGCGGATCGAGGCGCACCGCCCGCGGCTCGGCTTCGAGACCGACGAGCGCTCCATCCCGCACGAACTGGGCTGGCTGCCTACGGCCGTGCACCTGAACAAGGGCTGCTACCGCGGCCAGGAGACCGTCGCCCGGGTGGAGAACCTCGGCCACCCGCCCCGCCGGCTGGTCTTCCTGCACCTGGACGGCACCCCGGAACACCTGCCGCCGCACGGCTCCGCGGTCGAGTACGACGGCCGCCCGGTCGGCACGGTCACCTCCAGCGCCCGGCACTACCAGCTCGGCCTGATCGCCCTGGCCGTGGTCAAGCGGAACGTCCCGGTGGACGCCGAACTGCTGGCCGACTCGGTCCCGGCCGGGCAGGAGGTCGTGGTCCCGCCGGACACCGGCGCCACCGCCCGCGAGCGGCTGCGCGCCGTCCGCTGACCTGCGCCCCCGACCCGCGCCGAACCTGGGCCCCGGGACCGCGCGGACCGGCCCGCCCGGCCCCCGGGCGCCGTCCAGGCTCCCCCGACCGGGTGATAATCCGGGCGATCGCGACCATACCCGCGAGCATCGTGGCAGCATGCAGACAAGCCGCAGCCGCGGACCACGCACACCGACCGCAGCCGCGGCGAGTACACGATGGGGGCGCGATGTCCGAGGCCGGGAACGGTTTCCCCGGGGAACGGGCCGAGGCCTCGCCCGCGCACTGGCGGCTGGGCCGGGTCCTGGCCGCCGGCTACCTCGACGACCTGGCCGGGCTGCCGCTGGACGTCCTGCGCAGCCGCCGGGCCGAGGCGATCGCGGAGGAGACCGACCTGTCGTACCTGCGCCGGATGCTGCACGGCCGGATCGACATACTCGCCGCCGAACTGGCCCGCCGGGACAACCCGGACCGCGGCACACTGGTCGCGCAGCTCGGCCTGATCCTGGCCGACGGCGCCTCGGCCCGGCCCAGCTCCGCCCGGCACCTGCCGATCGACGCCGCCGCGGCCGGGGAGTACCGCCGGTGGATGGAGCGGGAGCTGGACCTGATCGCGGTGCCCGACCTGGCCGGCCACCCGGAGGAGTTCCTGCTGGAGGTGGCCGCCCGGCTGCGCGCGCACGAGGCCGAGGTGTCCGAGCTGCGGCGCCGGATCCACGAGATCGTCGACCGGTGTGCCGCGGAGCTCGGACGCCGGTACCGTGAGGGCGAGGCTGCCGTGGACGACGTCCTGCTGGCCGCGCAGGAGCCCCGCCGCTGACCGACCGAGCGCCCAGAAAGGCCACCGCCATGCCGAGCACCACGGACCCGGTCCTCGTCGAGATCGTCCGGAACGGTTTCGTGGAGGGGGAGCACCGGGGCCGGCTGGTCCTGCTCAGTCCGAACGGCACGGTCCAGGCCGCGGTCGGCGAGGTCGGCCTGCCGATCCTGCCGCGGTCGAGCAACAAGCCGATGCAGGCGGTCGGCCTGCTCGACGCCGGCTGCACCCTGCGCGGCGAGGCCCTGGCCCTGGCCGCGGCCAGCCACGCCGGCGAGCAGTTCCACGTGGACGCGGTGCGCAAGATCCTGTCCGACGCGGGCCTGGACGAGTCGGCCCTGCACACCCCCGCGGCGCTCCCGCTGGACGAGCAGGCGGCCGCGGCGCTGCGCCGGGTCCGCGGCGGGCCGCAGCCGATCTTCTCCGACTGCTCCGGCAAACACGCGGCGATGCTCGCGGTCTGCGTGCGCAACGGCTGGGACACGGCCGGCTATCTGGACCCGGCCCACCCGGTCCAGCTGGCGATAAGGTCCGCGATCGAGCGGCTGGCCGGCGAGCCGATCGCGGCCGAGGCGGTGGACGGCTGCGGGGCGCCGCTGCTCGGCGTCTCCCTGCTCGGCCTGGCCCGCGGGCTGCAGGCCTGCGTGCGAGCCGAACCGGACAGCCATCCGCGCCTGGTCGCCGACGCGATGCGCACCCACCCGGAATACGTGGCCGGCACCCGCGCCCTGGACACCAGGGCGATGCGCGCGGTCCCCGGGCTGATCGCCAAGACCGGGGTCGAGGCCGTGCACGTCGCGGCCCTCCCGGACGGCCGGGCCCTGGCGTTCAAGATCTCCGACGGCTCCCCGCGCGCGGTCCCGGTGGTGCTGGCCGAGGCCCTGCGCCGGCTCGGGGTGCGCTCCGAGCCGCTGGACCGGCTTGGCGAGGCCCCGCTGACCGGCGGCGACGCCCGGGTCGGGGCGCTGACTGCGGCCTTCTGAACCGGCCGGCCCAGCCGGGGGTACGAAGAAAAGACGATTGCGGGGCGCCGGTCGCGGCTGTTCTACTGGGCGGTGATTCAGACGACTGCCAACGCGACGGGGAGCCTCGGTGGGCACGACCGGAACCACGCAGAACCCAGCCGGCCCGGCCGACGAGGCGGCCGGATCCGGCCCCGGCAAACGCAGGTGGCGCCGGCGACCGGACCTGCGGGCGTTGACGCCTAGCCGGGTGCTGACCGCGGTCCGCAGCAGCGGCCGGGTGCGGCTGTGCGGGCTGCTGTGGCGGGCCAGCCGCCCGCTCAGCGTGCTGACCGTCGTGTTCGTGCTGGTCGAAGGGCTGGTGCCGGTCGCCGCGATGATCGCGCTCGGCCGGGCCGGCGGCTCGATCCCGGCCGCGGTCCAGGCCGGGCTGCACTCCCCCGCCGCGCACCGGCTCTGGGTCGCGCTCGGCCTGGGCTGCGGCCTGTACGCCCTGTCCCTGCTGCGCGGCCCGGCCGAGGACCTGCTCAACGCCGCGGTCCGCGGCCGGGTCAGCGAGATGGTCCAGCAGCGCCTGGTCGCCGCGGTCGGCGCCCCGGCCGGGATCGCCCACCTGGAGGACCCCGAGGTGCTCGACCAGCTGGCCCGGGCCCGCGGCGAGGTCACCGGCTACCGCCTGGCCGACGCCCCGATGACCCTGGCCGGGAAGGTCGGCGACCGGTTCGCCGGACTGCTCGCCTGCCTGGTCCTGTGCACCTTCCGCTGGTGGCTGGGCCTGGGCCTGCTGATCATGTGGCTGCTGGTGCGCCGGCCGCTGAGCTCGATGGTCGCCGCCCGGGTGGCCACCTACCGGCGCAGCGCCGAGCCGCTGCGGGCCAGCTGGTACCACATCGGCCTCTCGCTCCAGCCGAAGGCGGCCGCCGAGCTGCGGATCTTCGGCCTGGGGGACTGGCTGGTGGGCCGCTACCGGGACCTGTTCGTCGAGGGCATGGCGCCGACCTGGGAGAAGATCGGCATGCTGAACCGGCGGGTGGCCCTGATGGGAGTGCTGGTCTTCCTCGGTTACGGCGGCGCCTGCGCCCTGCTCGGCTGGCAGGGGCTGCACCACGAGATCCCGCTGAGCACGCTGACCGTGATGCTGCCCATGCTCTCGATGAGCGTGCCGGTCGGCGTGTTCACCCTGGCCGACCTCAGCCTGGGCCTGATGCTCTCCGCCCTGCCGGACCTGGACGACCTCGAACGGAACCTGACCGCCGCCGGAGACGCGGCCGCTCTCGACTCCGATTCCCTTCCCCGCCCGGCCGCTGCCTCCGTCACGATCGCGGTCGCAGCAGACGACGCTCCGCCCGGCCTGCCCGAGCGCTCGGTGACCCTGCGCCGCGAACTGCGCTTCGAGAACGTCGGCTTCCGCTACCCCGGCGCCACGTCCGACGTCCTGTCCGGCATCGACCTGACCCTGCCGGCCGGCCAGTCCACTGCGCTGGTCGGGGTGAACGGCGCCGGGAAGACCACCCTGGTGACCCTGCTCGCCCGGCTGCGCGACCCCGGCAGCGGGCGGATAACCGTCGACGGCGTGCCGCTGACCGACCTGCCCGCCCGGGAGTGGCAGCGCAAGGTGGCCGTCGTCTTCCAGGACTACACGAGATACCCGCTGTCCCTGCGCGGCAACATAGCCTTCGGCCTGCTCGGCGAGGAACCCGACGCCGCGGCGCTGGACCGCGCGGCCGAACGTTCCGGCGTCGCCAAACTGCTCGACACCCTCCCGGGCGGCTGGGACACCGTGCTCTCGGACGGCTACCCGGGCGGGCGCGACCTGTCCGGCGGCCAGTGGCAGCGCGTCGCCCTGGCCCGCGCGCAACCGCCGCCTCCTGGCCGCCGCGCCGCGCCAGGTCATGGCCGTGCTCCAGCTGTTCGTCCGCTCCGCGTTCATCCTCGGCCTGATCGCCGCGATCTACCCGCCGGTCCTGCTCGTCCCGCTGCTCGCCCTCGCCCCGATGCTGGCCGACCGCCGGGCCGCGCGGATCCAGGCCAAGTCCGAGGAGAGCCTCGCGGTCGACAACCGGCTGCTGACCGACCTGTTCACCCTCGCGACCATCGCGCAGCACGCCCGCGAGCTGCGGGTCTACGGTCTGACCGGCCCGCTGGCGGCCCGGCACCGGCAGCTCGGGGAGGAACTGCGGGTCAAAAACCTGCGCTCCACCCTGCGCAGCGCCGCCTGGGAGGCCCTGGGCTGGATCATCTTCGCGGCCGGGTTCGGCACGGCCGTGGTGGTGCTGACCGTGCGGGCCGTGCACGGCGAGGTCTCGGTCGGCGAGGTGGTCATGGCCGTGTCCCTGATCCGCCGGGCGCAGAGCCAGGTCGCCGGCGCGGCCGACACGTCCAGCTCGTTCGCCTCCGCGGTCCGGGCCGCCCGGCGGCTGATCTGGCTGGAGGACTACGCCGCCTCGGCCCGCTCGGACCGCTCCGGCGCCGACCTGGCCGCGGCCCCGGCCCGGCTGGCGCAGGGCATCCGGTTCGAGGCGGTCGAGTTCGCCTACCCGGGCTCCGCGCGACCGGCCCTGGCCGGGGTCGACCTGTTCCTCCCGGCTGGGGCGACGGTCGCCGTGGTCGGCGACAACGGCGCGGGCAAGACCACCCTGGTCAAGCTGCTGACCGGCATGTACCGGCCGACCGGCGGCCGGATCCTGGTCGACGGCGGCGACCTGGCCGGGATCGACCCGGCCCGGTGGCGCGAACGGATCCGGGCCACCTTCCAGGACTTCGTCTCCTACCAGTTCACCGCCGGCCGGGTGGTCGGCGTCGGCGACCTGCCGAACCTGGACGACGCCGACGCCCTCGCCCTGGCCGTCGAGGACGCCGGAGCCGCCGACCTGGTCGGGCAGCTGCCCAAGGGCCTGGGCACCCAGGTCGGCCGGTACTTCCGGGGCGGGCGGGAACTGTCCGGCGGCCAGTGGCACAAGCTCGCCCTGGCCCGCGGCCTGATGCGCCGCAGCCCGCTGCTGACCGTACTCGACGAACCGACCGCCAGCCTGGACGCCGCCGCCGAGAGCGCCCTGTTCGCCCGCTACGCCACCGCGGCCCGCGAGTCCGCCCGGGACGGCGCGATCACGGTTCTGATCTCGCACCGCTTCTCCACGGTGCGCGACGCGGACCTGGTCGTCGTGGTCGAGGACGGCCGGATCGCCGAAACCGGCAGCCACGAGGACCTGCTCGCCGCCGACGGCCCCTACGCGAAACTGCACGCCATGCAGGCCGCGCACTACAAGTAGCGCTCAACGGCAGGGGCGCGGCCCGCGCCGGCCGCCTGCCGGATCACCCAGGAACTGGCGCCCGCGGTCCGCGACTGGGTCACCCGGGACCTGCCGGCCGCCAAACTGCGCCCGCTGACCGCCGCCTTCGACCAGGCCACCGAGGGCGAACGCGCCTCGATCCTGGCCGCCCTGACCACCCTGACCCGCCTGCTCGGCCTGGACCCGCAGGCCTCCTAGCCCATCGGGCGCCACACACCGCACACCGCACCGCCGGGACCATTCCGCGCGGCGCCGATCACCCCTGCTCAGGCGCACCTGATCAGCCCAGGCTTGCAAGGATAAACTTATAAGGCTAGCCTTCTAATATGACCGAGAGCGAGCCCGACCCCCGCGACGCCGCCGCCGCGCTGCACTCCAGCGTCAGCCTGCTGCTGCGCCGGCTGCGCCAGACCCCGGTGGCCGGGGAGCCGACCCTGCCGGAGCGCTCCGCCCTGGCCCGGCTGGACCGCGGCGGCCCGGCCACCTCGGCCGAACTGGCCCGGTCCGAGCAGATCAGCCCGCAGTCGATGGGCGCGACCATAGCCGCACTCGAAGCCCGCGGCCTGGTCGAACGCCGCGCCGACCCGCAGGACGGCCGCCGCTCGCTGCTGTCGATCACCGAGGCCGGACAACAGATCCTGCGCACCAAGCGCGACGCCCGGACCCAGCAGCTCGCCCGAGCCCTCTCGGCCGAGTTCACGCCCGAGGAGATCAGCCGACTGATGGCCGCCGCGCCGTTGCTGGAGCGCCTGGCCCAAAGCCTCTGACGGCGCGTCGCCCACGCACCGCGCCGCCCGGCCCCACCACCGGCATGGCACTGCACGGCCTGAAAAGAACGGAAGAGGTGTGCGGATGACCGCGTCGGCCCCATCCACCAAAGGCACAGCCACCAAAGGCATATCCGCCAAGGACGACCGCTACAAATGGGTCGCGCTGGCGAACACCACCGCCGCCGTCTTCATGTCCCAACTCGACGGCTCCATCGTCCTGATCGCGATGCCGCCGATCTTCCGCGGCATCCACCTGGACCCGCTGGCCGCCGGCAACATCAGCTACCTGCTGTGGATGATCATGGGCTACCGGCTCGTGCAGTCCGTGCTCGTGGTCACGGTCGGCCGGCTCGGCGACATGTTCGGCCGGGTCAAGATCTACAACGCCGGCTTCGCGGTCTTCACCGTCGCCTCCGTCCTGCTCTCCTTCGACCCGTTCAGCGGCGGCCACGGCGCGATGTGGCTGATCGGCTGGCGGCTGCTGCAGGCGGTCGGCGGCTCCATGCTCACCGCCAACTCGGCCGCGATCCTCACCGACGCCTTCCCGGCCGAACGCCGCGGCTTCGCCCTGGGCATCAACCAGGTCGCCGGACTGGCCGGCATGTTCATCGGCCTGGTCGCCGGCGGCGTGCTCGCGGCGGTCGACTGGCGGCTGGTGTTCTGGGTCAACGTCCCGGTCGGCATCTTCGGCACCGTCTGGGCCTACCGCCGGCTGCGCGAGACCAGCACCCGGCAGGGCGGCCGGATCGACTGGTGGGGCAACGTCACCTTCACCGTCGGCCTGAGCGCCGTCCTGATCGGCATCACCAAGGGCATCCAACCCTACCGCAACCACACCATGGGCTGGACCAGCCCGCTGGTGCTGGTCCTGCTGATCGGCGGCCTGGCCCTGCTGACCGCCTTCGTGGTGATCGAGCACCGGGTGAAGGACCCGATGTTCCAGCTCGGCCTGTTCCGGATCCGGCCCTTCACCGCCGGCAACGTGGCCGGGCTGGCCGCGGCCGTCTCCCGCGGCGGACTCCAGTTCGTGCTGATCATCTGGCTGCAGGGGATCTGGCTGCCCCTGCACGGATACGACTACAGCGCCACGCCGCTGTGGGCCGGCATCTACCTGCTCCCGCTGACCGCCGGATTCCTGGTGGCCGGCCCGGTTTCGGGCTTCCTGTCCGACCGTTTCGGCGCCCGCGGGTTCGCCACCGGCGGCATGCTGCTGTTCGCGGCCAGCTTCGTCGGCATGATGCTGCTGCCGGTCGACTTCCCCTACTGGGCCTTCGCGGTGCTGATCGCGGCCAACGGCATCGGCGTGGGCATGTTCAGCTCGCCCAACTCCTCGTCGATCATGGGCAGCGTCCCGGCCCGGCAACGCGGCGCGGCCTCCGGGATGCGCTCGACCTTCCAGAACTCCGGCACGGCCGTGTCCATCGGCCTGTTCTTCTCCCTGATGATCGCCGGCCTGTCCGGCAGCCTGTTCACCTCCCTGAGCACCGGCCTGCAACAACACGGCGTGTCCGCCGGCGCGGCCGGCCAGGTCGCCGCCCTGCCGCCGGTCTCCTCGCTGTTCGCCGCGGTCCTCGGGGTCAACCCGGTCCAGCACCTGCTGTCCTCGGCCGGCACCCTGGCCACGATGTCCCCGGCCGACCAGCAGGCCGTCACCGGCCGGGAGTTCTTCCCGCACCTGCTCGCCGGACCGTTCCACCAGGGTCTGATCGTGGTGTTCGCCGTGGCCGCCGGCCTGGCCCTGCTGGCCGCCGTCGCCTCCGCGCTGCGCGGCGCCCGACCCGACCTGACGGCCGTCCCCGCACCGGCCTGCGCGCCCGCACCGGCCGCCACAGCCGCCGTGCCCACGCGGCCGGCCACCCCGGCCCCGGCGGACGCTCCCGAGCCCGCCCAGGGCCACGAGCACGCCGCCGACCCCCCAGCGTCGCCGACCCCGGCGATGCCCGCCCCCCACCAACCGAAAGAGTGACCCATGCCAGTGACCACCATCGATCCCAAACCCGCGCTCCTCGTCGTGGACCTGCAGAAGGGGATCATGGGCGTGCCCGCGATCGACCCCCTCGACGGCGTCGTGCAGCAGGCCGCCGCCCTGGCCGGGGCGTTCCGCCGGCACGGCCTGCCCGTCGTCCTGGTCAACGTGGCCGGCCGGGCCCCGGGCCGGACCGAGGCCGGATCCCCGGTCGGCTCCACCCCGCCGCCGCCGGACTGGACCGAGATCGTCGCCGAACTCGACCCGCAGCCGGAAGACCTGCGGATCACCAAGACCGTCTGGGGCGCGTTCACCGGCACCACGCTCGACGCCCAGCTGAGGGACCTCGGCGTCACGCAGGTCGTCGTGGTCGGCGTGTCGACCAGCGTCGGCGTCGAGACCACCGCGCGGTCGGCCTACGAGCACGGCTACCACGTCGTCCTGGCCACCGACGCGATGACCGACACGAACGCCGAGACGCACCGCAACAGCATCGAGCGGATCTTCCCCAAGCTCGGCGAGACCGCGACCACGGCCGAGGTCCTTGAGCTGCTCGACAAGTCCCGCTGACCCGCTGACCAGCAGCCAGACGCCTTGCCGGCGCCCGTCATCCCGCCGCCGCAACCGGGTTGACGGGCACCGGCCGCCACGGCAGTATGTCTCTCGGCGTGGCCTACGCCGCACCTCCCCCGGCCGTCCCCAGCACGGCCCCGCAGCGGAGGCAAAGGGACCGCCGTCTCAGGCCGCTGTCTTGGCCCGACCGTCTCGGGCGTGGTCGCTGGGGGATCTGCGTTCGGGGCGTGGAAGGCCAGATGACAGCGAACAGGAAATTCAAGCGCCGGGTCCGTGCCCGCGCCGCCAAGACCGGCGAGTCCTACACCGCCGCCCTCCGGCACTTCCGCCCGACTCCGTCAGGAGACGACATGCCGGAAGCGAAGACCAAACGAGTGCGGCTGGCCGTCGCACAGTCCCTCGTCCACGAAGACCCCCGGGACGCCGACGCCCTGCGGCAGGCCGGCCGCGAAGTGCGCCGCCTGATGCGCGAGGCGCACCAGGCCGGTGCCCGGATCGTGCACTTCCCCGAGGGGGCGACCTGCTCGCCGCACAAGAGGATCCTTTCCGCCACCGGCCCGGACGAGGTCGGCCCCTCGGACTGGACCCGGTTCGCCTGGGACGTGCTGGACCGGGAACTGGCCGAGACCGCGGACCTGGCCCGCGAACTCGGGCTGTGGACCGTGCTGGGCTCGGTGCACCGCCTGACCCCGCCCAACCGCCCGCACAACAGCCTGTACGTGCTCTCCGACCAGGGCGAGGTGGCGACCCGTTACGACGAGCGCCTGCTGTCCTTCACCAAGATCTCGTTCATGTACTCGCCGGGTTCGGCCCCGTGCACCTTCGAGGTCGACGGGGTCCGGTTCGGCTGCTCGCTCGGGATCGAGGTGCACTATCCGGAGGTGTTCCGGGAGTACGAGGCCCTGGACGTCGACTGCGTCCTGTTCTCCACCACCGGGGCCCCGGGCAGCCCGGAGAGCCGGGCCTTCTCCACCGAGGCGCAGGGCCACGCGGCCGGCAACGGCTACTGGGTGAGCTTCTCCGCGCCCGCGCACTCGGACACCGGGCCGTCCGGAGTGATCTCGCCGGCCGGGGGCTGGATCGCCACCTGCGCCCAGGACGGCTCGTCCTCGCTGGCCGTCGTCGACATCGACGACAGCCGGGAAGAGTTCGAGATCGCCGTCCACAAGGCCCGGCCGTGGCGGCGCAAGGCACGCTCGGGCGTCTATGACCCGCACTTCGTGCAGGACCCGCGAAGCGAGGACCGCACTGCGTTCTAGTGCTGTGACGTGACCCGGCAGGCCTCTTGCCGGGCGCCGCACAAGGTCGGTCCGGGTGGTCGGCGCGAACAGATCGAGCACTGATCATCCGGACTGACTAGCATCCATTCTCATGATCGCAGATGACTTCGAGAAAGCTCTCAAGACCGGCGACCGGGCTGCTTTCGCCGCCGCAGTCCAATCCCTCGCCGCGGGCATACCCCGGCAGCGGGCCAAGAAGGTGGCCGGCGCGGCCGCGAATCTCCTGCCGGTGCTCGCGCACGCGCCCAACGGGATCGGGTCCGGCCTGGCCAAGGTGATCGGCGGCATGTGCGACTACGGCGCGGACCCGCTCACCGTCCTGCCGACCCTCGTCGACTGCGCCGTCCGAGTCCTCGGCGACGCCATCCGCTTCATGTCCCTGGCCAACGAGTCCGGCATCGCACTGCCGGCCCCCGACCGGCCCGAAGCACTCCCCGCGACCCTGACCGCCCTGCGCTCCCGCCCGCGGCCCGGGTTCGACGAACGCGCGGTCACCGACACCGCCGAAGCCTGGTTCTCGGCCGACGACTGGATCCAGCCGGTCCTGTTCCTGGCCCAGCGCAAGCAGGTCCGCGCCGCGCTGCCCAGGCGCGCGGAACTGACCATGGCGATCGACGCCGTGCGCAAGCACATCGACACCGCGAACTGGCTGCACGGTCTGCTGCTCGTGCTCGACGACGAACCCGTCGTCGTCCTGCACCGCGCGAGCGGCCAGGCCTGGCGGTGCACGCTCAGCGGCATCGGCGACAACTTCCAACTCCACACGCTGCTCGCGGCCCGGCTGGCCGCGTCCGTCGGCGTCCAGCCGCCGACCCCGGCCGAACTCGCCGCCGCGGACACCGGGAACCCGCAGCCGGACAAAGGGATCCAGGGCAACTTCAACCTGGTCGACGCCTTCGGCGCGTGGATCTGGAACGAGGGCCGCCCGGCCGACATCCCGCGCTGCGACGGCACGCGCGTCATCGTGATCGACCCGGCGCCTTATCCGCGCGGCTGGAACACGGGACGGCTGTACCCGAACATGCCCCCGACGCTGACCGTGGACGGCCGCCTGCCCGACCCGGACGCCAAAGCGTGGCTGGGCAAGGTCAAACCGGCCGTCAGCTTCTCCAGCAAGTAAGCCATTCCACTGACCGGATCAGCCGCTCATACGTTTCGCGAGTCGGCCCGCCGACGGCTCAGGGCCGCCCGGCCCGGGCCGGCTCCCCAGCGACTCAGGCTTGCGCCACAGTCTCGACCAGTTCCTGCATCGACACCTGTATCACCTGCGTGAACAGCCCCTCCGCGGAGTTCGCGACCCATCGCGCGAACGCGACCCGGAACGCGGCCATGCCCGCCTCCGCGAGCAGCCGGGCCGGCCACTCGTCCATCCCGCGCTCGCGCAGCGCCGCGGCGACGGCGTTGGCGACCCCGGCCATCTTCACCAGTTCGCGCTCCTGCAGATCCTCGTGCGTCTCGATCACGGCCTGACGCATCAGCACGTCCTCGGGCCGTTCCTGGATCATCCCGGCCGCCGCCTCCAGCCCGAGGGTGACCACGGCGACCGGTGAGAGCTCCGCCGGCGCTTCGGCGACCGCGCGCACTGCCAGCTCGTTCAGGTGCGCCATGCCCGCGAACAGCACGTCGCGCTTGTCCGCGTAGTGGCGGAAGAAGGTCCGCTTGGTCAGCCCGGCCCGCTCGGCGATCTCGGCGACCGTGGTCTGCTCGAAGCCGCGTTCGGCATACAGCTCCATCGCCGCCCGGCCCAGGCGGCCGCGCGCGTTCGGCTCCCAACGTCCCATACCGCCATCCTAGTGATGACACCAAGTGCCATCTAATGCTAGGGTGATGACACCAAGTGTCATTGAGGCGTCCGGCCCGCCCACCCCGCGGCGGACCAGGACGCCGAGCACCCCGGAGGTTCCCTCACATGCGCGTATTCGTCACCGGCGCGTCCGGCCACCTCGGCTCGGCCGTCATCCCGGACCTGCTCGCGGCCGGCCACCAGGTGGTCGGCCTGGCCCGGTCCGACTCCTCGGCCGCCGCGGTGGCCGCCCTCGGCGCCGAGGTCCGGCGCGGCGACCTGGACGACCTCGGCGGCCTGGCCGAGGCCGCCGCGTCCGCCGACGGCGTCATCCACCTCGCCTTCAAGCACGAGGCCATGCGCTCCGGCGGCTTCGGCGACGCGGTCGAGGCCGACCGGCTCGCGGTCGAGGCGATGGGCCGGGCGCTGGCCGACTCCGGCCCCGGCAAGCCGCTGGTCATCGCCTCCGGCACCCTGATGCTCGCGATGATCCCGATCGAGGGCCGGGCCGGCACCGAGGCCGACTTCGCCCTCGGCGGCCCGCGGGTGGACACCGAGAACATGGTGGTCGCGATGGCCGGGCAGGGCGTGCGCTCCTCGGTCGTCCGGCTGCCCCCGCTCGTGCACAGCGACTTGGACCACCACGGCTTCACCCCCAGCCTGATCGCCTTCGCCCGGGCCGCCGGCTACTCCGGCTACCCCGGCGACGGCGCCAACCGCTGGCCGGCCGGGCACACCCTGGACGCGGCCCGGCTGTTCCGGCTCGCCCTGGAGAAGGCCCCGGCCGGCTCCCGGCTGCACGCGGCCGCCGACGAGGGCGTCCCGCTGCGCGAGATCGCCGAGGCGATCGCCCGCAACCTGGACCTCCCGGCCAAGTCCGTGCCGGCCGAGGATGTGCCCGGGTACTTCCAGTTCCTCGCCATGTTCATCGGCCTGGACAACCTGACCTCCAGCGCGCACACCCGCGAACTGCTCGGCTGGGAGCCGACCCACCCGGGCCTGATCGCCGATCTCGACACGGGCCACTACTTCGCCCCGCAGGCCGTCTGAGCTGCCGAAATGACGAACCGCCCCGGGCGGCGGCCGCACTCACGGTCGCTTCCCGGGGCGTCGGCTTGCCAAACGGAACGAGGTTCCGTAAAGTTATCGGAACAGGGTTCCGCTTGCCCGCGCACCGGCACCACGCTCCACCCGGACAGTAGGAGGCACGCTCATGCAGTACCGCACTCTGGGCCGGACCGGCGTTCAGGTCAGCACCCTCGCGCTCGGCGCGATGAACTTCGGCCGGATCGGGAACACCACCCAGGAGGAGGCCACCGCCATCGTGGACGCCGCCCTCGAAGCCGGGATCAACGTCATCGACACCGCCGACCGGTACGGCCAGGGCGAGTCCGAGGAGATCGTCGGCAAGGCCATCGCCGGCCGGCGCGAGGACCTCGTGCTGGCCACCAAGGCCAACAGCCCGATGGGGGAGGAGCGCAACCACCAGGGCAGCTCGCGCCGCTGGCTGGTCACCGAGCTGGACAACAGCCTGCGCCGGCTCGGCGTCGAGCACGTGGACGCTGAGCAGCGACATCCTGGACGCGATCGACGAGATCGCCACCCCCGGCGTCGACCTCGCCCCGCACGAGAAGTTCGACGCCCCGCCCTCCCTGCTCGACCCGGCCCTGCGCCGCCGCCGCTGACCCGGCGTGCGCTACCCCTCCGGATAGAAGAGGAACAGCGTGCAGCCGGTAGCTGTCCCGGGCACGTGCCACGACCCGGCCGGAGCGTGCAGGAACGTTCCGGGCGGATAGTCCCGGGCGCCGTCGTTGAACGTTCCGGCGACCACGTAGACCTCCTCCGGCCCCGGCGCGTGGACGTCGCGGCGCGGCCACGAGGTGCCCGGATCTATCTCCAGCACGACTGCCTGTGCCCCGGACGGCCCCTTCCACAACGGACGCAGCCGGATACCGGGAAACACCTCCCGGACCGGCGCCTGCTCGACGGACACGGACGTGTAGCCCTCTTGGGTGAGAATCTCAGGGTGCATGCCCCCACGGTGTCGCGCATGACCCGCGGCGGGCGAGAGCCCGCACGGACAGCATGGGGTATTTTCCTGCCATGCATCGCGTGGTGGCCCTGGTACGGCCGGTGCAGTCGACGTTCGAACTCGGCTGCGCCGTGGAGGTCTTCGGCACGCCGCGCCCCGGAATACCGCAGCACTACGAGTTCGGGGTGTGCACCGAAATCCCCGGCCCGGTGCCGACCTCGGCCGGATACGCGATCTCGGTCTCCCAGGACCTGACCGCGCTGGACGCCGCTGACACCGTGATCATCCCGGGCTGGCTACCGGTCGAAGCGCCGCTCTCGATCCCCGCGCGCGACGCACTGCTGCGAGCCCACTCCCGTGGCGCCCGCCTGGTCACGATCTGCTCCGGGGTGTTCGCCCTCGCCCGCACCGGCCTCCTGGACGGCCGCTCGGCCACCACCCACCGAGACCGCGCCGCCCACCTGCAACGGGAGTTCCCCCGCCTGAAGGTCGAGCCGGACAAGCTCTACGTCGATCACGGCGACGTCGCCACCAGCGCCGGCGCGGGCGCGGGCATCGACCTGTGCCTGCACCTGGTCCGCCAGGATCACGGCGCCGCCCACGCCGCCCTCATCGCGCGCCACATGGTCATGCCCCCACACCGCGAAGCCGCCCAAGCACGCCACGCCCAGCAGCCCGCGCCGCTCCCGCCGCCCGCCGACGCGCTCCACGAACTCGACGATCTCCACCAGTGGACCGATGAACGCCTGGCCATCCCGCTGGGGATATCCGACTTGGCCGCACACCTGGGCGTCTCCCCGCGCACCCTGGCCCGCCGCTTCGCCGACCACCTGGGCACCAGCCCAGGCGCGTGGCTGCTGTCCCGCCGGGTAGCTCAAGCACGCACCCTGCTGGAACAGACCGACCTGCCAGTCGAAGCCATAGCCATCCGGGTAGGCCTGAACTCCGCAGTCAACCTACGCCGCCGCTTCCGGGCCCACCTGGGCACCACCCCAGGCGCCTACCGCCGCGAGTTCCGAGACCGGTGACGCCCAGACGTGCCACCTGCCATGAAGCCTCACGGCACGCGGGCGCCCTGAGCTCCGGTCCCGTCGGCAGGACCGTGCTACGCCGATGCGCCCGGAGGGAGCGGTAGACCATCTTCCGCAGGCAGGCGGCAGATGGTTGGATAATCAGTGGCCTCATCCTCTCCGGTTGGGGCCATGACTATGTCCAGGGAAGGATCCTGATGATTCGATTGGCTTGCTCGCGGCCGCTTGTGCGGCGTGCCATGGTGTGTGTGGGCGCTCTCGCCTTGACCGTGGCTGTGGCGGCCCCGGCGTCCGCGGCGGAGCCGGCCGGAACCGGCGTGGAGATCGTCGCTGCGAGCGTCTCCGGCAGCGCCCTGAGCTGGTCGGGCAGCTACTCCTGTGTGGCGGGATTGGTCGACGGCGTCACTGTCACTGCCACCGACACCGACGGCGACTCCGGCTCGGAGACCCTCCCGCTCGTCTGCCTCGGCAACACCACGGGCGGGTCGATCAGCGGCCAGATCGACCACGCTCCTGGGCGTGGGCGGGAACTGGGGCAGTGACATCACGGTCACGGCGACCTTGAACGGACTGCTCGGCCGCACTCTGGGCACCGATCAGATCGCCGTGGAAAACAACGACACGGTCGAGACGTCCCTCGACAGCGCGGTCCTGAACGAGGACGGGAGCGCCACGCTGAGCGGCGGATTCACCTGCGCGCAGAGCGGGGCACCGGGAACCGTGTCCACCACCATCACCGACCCGGCCAACGGAACCATCTGGGGGACGGCAACGGTACCCGTGACCTGCCCCGCCCAAGTGGGAGCCGTCGGCACGTGGAGTACCACCGAGCAGCTGAACAACTCGCCCGACCTCACCGCGGCCGTTGCCGCAGCAACTATTCCCACGTCGCCGGCCGCGGGCCTCATCCAGGGCGCCCTCAACAAGCCCTGCATCGCACTGCCCGCCAAGGCCAACGTTCAATCGGTGCTCGCACTCGTCAACGTCGGCGTACAGGACATCCCCGTTCTGTCCTCGCCCCAGAACCAGCAGTGCACGGAAAACGCGATCGTGGCCAAGGGAGATGAAGCCCTGTCCAACATCCTGGACAGCATCCCCGTCCTGTCCGGCAACGCCAGCGCGGGCTCCTGACCCAGTCCCAGTGCCCCCGGCCCGATGACGCGGCCGGGGGCACTGCTGTCCCGGCCAGGACACGCCCCCGCCTCGACCTGAGCTGCTTGCAATAGCAAGCGCCTGCATGCATCATGGGGAAGTGGCGAACCTGCACCTGACCCCCAAGCATGTCGCGCAGCTCGGTGCGTATATCCGCGAACAGCGGGAATCCGCGCAGTTCTCGTTGCGGCAGCTCGCCCAGGTGGCCGGAGTCTCCAATCCGTATCTCAGCCAGATCGAGCGCGGGCTGCGCAAGCCCAGTGCCGAGGTGCTGCAGCAGCTGGCCAAGGCGCTGCAGATCTCCGCCGAGACCCTGTACGTGCGGGCCGGGCTGCTGGACGAGTCGACCGACTCGGCCCCGGCCGGGCAGGCCGTGGTCACGGCGATCATGGAGGATCCGGAGCTGAGTCTGCGGCAGAAGCAGATCCTGCGCGAGATCTACGAGTCCTTCCGGGCCGAGCGGGGCGCCACCAACGGGTCTGCGAAGACCGCCGACAACCTCGCCGAACCCGGCGTATGAGGGGACTGAAAACCATGAACGTGACCGACGAACTCGTCAAGGCGCTCGCCGATCCCAAGCCGCTGTACGCCCTGGCCGGGGCCGGCGACCTGGCCGCGCAGAAGGTGCGCTCCGCCTCCGCCAAGGGCCCGCAGGCGCTGCTGGCCGACCTGTCCGAGTCGGTGACCTCGCTGGCCACCCGGGTCGCGGCCGAGGCCCCGGACCGTTTCGCCAAGGTGTCCGCCAAGCTCGGCGAGGTGCCCTCGAAGCTCGGCGACGTGCCCGGCTCCTTCGACCCCAAGATCGTGCTGGACCCGCGGGCCGCCAGCGAGCAGCTGCGCGAGGCGGTCGGCAGGCCGGACGTGCAGGCGCTGCGGGACCGGGCCCAGACCATCGCCCTGGTCCAGGTCGGCCGGGTGCTCGAGGCGGCCGGCAAGGCCGTGGACACCTACGACGGGCTGGCTGAGCGCGGCAAGGTCGTGGTGGACCGCTACCGCGGCGGCGAGGCGCCGGCCGGCGAGGAGGCCGTCACGGTCGTCGTCGAGCAGGTCGTCCCGGAGGACATCGACCCGCACAACCACGAGATCCGGGTGGAGAGCGAGATCGACGAGGCCGTGCTGGCCGAGGAGGCGTTCGCCCAGGCCCCGCCGCTCGCCGACGCCGAGCCGGCGCCCGCACCGCAGGCCCAGGCCCGGGCGGCCAAGCCCGGCCCGCCGCCGGCCGGCGCCACCTCCGAGTCCGCCGCCCGCAAGGCCGCCGCGCGCAAGCGCGCCGCCGGCCCCAAGGGTGCCTGATACTTGCCCCCACGCGCTACTGTCGGTACAGGAGCCGCACCGGCGCCGGTCGACGGTCACGCGAGGTGAGTGGAAATGGGTCTGGGTCCCGGATTGATCACCAACACGTTCTTCAATGTGCTCAACCTGCTGCTGCTGGCACTGCTGATCTTCAAGGTGTTCGCCTTCGT
This sequence comes from Actinocrinis sp., assembly GCA_035943635.1. Taxonomy (GTDB): domain Bacteria; phylum Actinomycetota; class Actinomycetes; order Streptomycetales; family Catenulisporaceae; genus DASZBX01. Next base: position 372,362 of record DASZBX010000148.1, read on the forward strand.
GGACGCCCTGATCCGGCCGGGCGCGGCCTACGAGGCGGCCGGGAAACTGACGAAGGTGGCCTGGCTGCTCTTCCTCGGCCTGGCCGCCGTGGCCGACCTGCTGTGGGGCGGGGTGATGTCGATCCTGACCATCCTCGGCACGATCGCGGCCATCGTCTACATGGTCGACGTGCGGCCGGCCGTGCGCCAGTTCTCCGGCAAGAGCGGGGCCAAGAACAGCCAGACCGGCCCTTACGGCCCCTGGTAGACAACGCGTTGAGGTTCTCAGCGTATTTTCAACCAGCCTTCACGTAGTCCTTATGGCTTGCTTGGCACACTGGGGACACCCCCCAAGGTAGGGGCGGCCCGGCAGTCCTTCACCGGACGCCCGCCGCCCCGAGATCCGGGAGAGCCCGACTCCCGGACGGTGCGTTCAGCACCACGCTGCGGCCTGGGCGCCACCACCCCCCGCGAGTGGCGCCGAGGCCGCAGCGGCTTTCTCCGGCGGTCTTCTTCCGGCCGCGGACCAGGTCAGCCGGGCGCGACGCACGTCCACGGCACGGTCAGCTCGCCCAGCCGCCAGCGGTCCCGGCGCAACGGCAGCGGATACTGCCCGGCCAGCGCCTCGGCCGCCGCGATCCAGCGCTGCCGGGCCCCGAACGCGCCGATCGGCGCGGCCCGCTGCCAGCACCGCTCCCAGTCGGCCAGGAACGCGTGCACCCGCTCCCCGGGCACGTTCCGGTGGATCAGCGCCTTCGGCAGCCGTTCGGCGAACACCAGCGGCGAGTCCAGCGCGGCCAGCCGGGCCGAGAAGGTCAGCGACCGCGGCCCGGACCGGCCCAGAGCGACCCAGACCGCGATCCGGCCGCTCTCCGAACAGGTCCCCTCGACCAGCAGGCCGCCGGGCGCCAGCCGCCCGGCCAGCCGCTCCCAGACCGGGCCCACCTCGGCCTCGCCGTACTGGCGCAGCACGTTGAACGCCCGGACCACCACCGGCTCGCCGGCCACCGGCAGCTCGAACCCGCCGAGCCGGAAGTCCAGCCCCGGCCCGCGGAACGGCAGCGCCGCCCGCACCCGGGCCGGATCGATCTCCAGGCCGACGACCTGCGCGTCCGGCCGGACCGCGCGCAGCCGCCGGGCGAACTCGACCGTGGTCACCGGGTAGGCGCCGTAGCCGAGGTCCACCGCCAGCGGCCGGTCCGGCGCGCCGCGCAGCAGCGGGAACGCCGTGCCGGTCAGCCAGCGGTCGACCCGGCGCAGACGGTTGGGCGCGGTCGTCCCGCGGGTGATCACGCCCACCGGTTTGACCACCACCACCACACCACCACCTCCCGCACGCCAGTCCGCTCCGACCGCTCTTTACGCTCCACCCGCATCCGGCCGCCCGGCCCGACCACCCCGCCGGTTACGCCGTCCGGTGCACCTTGTGCGGCGCCGCCTGCGCGACCGGCTTGACCACCAGCAGGTCGATGTCCACATGCGCCGGGCGGGTCACCGCGAACGCCACGCAGTCGGCGATGTCCTCGGCCAGCAGCGGCTCGTCCACCCCGCGGTAGACCGCTGCGGCCTTCTCCGCGTCGCCGCCGAACCGGACCAGGGAGAACTCCTCGGTCCGGACCATCCCGGGGGCGATCTCGGTGATCCGGACCGGCTTGCCGTTCAACTCCAGCCGGAGCGTCTCGGACACGGCGTGCTGCGCGTGCTTGGCCGCCGTGTACCCGGCCCCGCCCTCGTACACCACGTGGCCCGCAATCGATGTGATGTTCACCACATGGCCACGGCCGGACTCGATCATCGCGGGCAGCAGCGCCTTCGTCACGTTCAGCGTGCCCAGCACGTTCACCTCGAACATCTGCCGCCACTGCTCGGCGTCCGCCACCGCCACCTCGGACAGCCCGAACGCCCCGCCCGCATTGTTGACCAGCACCGCACACCGCGGCACCTGCTCGGCGAACGCCGCCACCGAGTCCGGATCAGTCACGTCCAAGCGGATCGGCCGCACCCCTACCTCCGCCGCCAGCTTGTCCAGCCGATCGGTCCGGCGGGCCGCCGCGACCACCTCGAAGCCCTCTTTCACCAGGCGGCGGGCGGTGGCCTCGCCGATCCCGCTGCTCGCCCCGGTCACCACTGCTACCAAAGAACTCGTCATGTCCGCCATTCTCGCGCAAAGCCCGCGCCGGCCCCCCGGCCCCGGGGCGCACGCCGCCGTACGCGCTCCCCGCCCCGGCGGAATAGCAGGAGCACACAGTGGGGTTGTCACGTTGTCGTAGTGGAATGCGGACACCGCCGAAACCTGGCGGTAACAACATCAACAGGAGGACCCGAGGGTGATACCCAAACGGATCGCCACTCTCTCGGTGCACACATCTCCCTTGCATCAGCCGGGCACAGGGGACGCCGGCGGGATGAACGTCTACATCGTCGAGGTGTCCAAACAACTGGCCGCGCTCAATGTGGAAGTGGAGATCTTCACCCGGGCCACCACCGGCGAACTGCCGCCGGTGGTCGAGCTCGCACCGGGAGTGCTGGTCCGGCACATCACCGCCGGTCCGTACGGCGGCCTGGTCAAGGAGGACCTGCCGGGCCAGCTGTGCGCCTTCACCTCCGGGGTCCTGCGCACCGAGGCCTTCCGCGACCCGGGGCACTACGACCTGATCCACTCGCACTACTGGCTCTCCGGCCAGGTCGGCTGGCTGGCCAAGGAACGCTGGGGCGTCCCGCTGGTGCACTCCATGCACACCCTGGCCAAGGTCAAGAACGCCGCCCTGGCCGACGGCGACAGCCCCGAGCCGATGAGCCGGCTGATCGGCGAGGAACAGGTGATAGCCGCCGCCGACCGGCTGATCGCCAACACCGCCGAAGAAGCCGGGCAGCTGGTGCACCGCTACACCGCCGACCCGGACCGGGTCTCGGTCGCCCACCCGGGCGTGGACCTGGACACCTTCACCCCCGGCGACCGAACCGAGGCCCGCTGGCGGCTGGGCCTGCCCCCGGACGCGCCGATCCTGCTCTTCGTCGGCCGGATCCAGCCGCTCAAGGCCCCGGACATCCTGCTGCGGGCCGCCGCCGACCTGCGCGCGGCCGACCCGCACCGGTTCGCCGGCCTGGTCGTCGCGGTGGTCGGCGGCCCCAGCGGCAGCGGCCTGGCCGAGCCGCACCAGCTGACCGCGCTGGCCCGCCGGCTCGGCATCGCCGAACAGACCCGCTTCGTCAAACCGCAGAGCCAGCCGGACCTGGCCCAGTGGTACCGCGCCGCCGACCTGACCGTGGTGCCGTCCTACAACGAGTCCTTCGGCCTGGTCGCGATCGAGTCCCAGGCCTGCGGCACCCCCGTGGTGGCCGCCCGGGTCGGCGGACTGGCCACCGCGGTCCGGGACGGGCAGTCCGGCGTGCTGATCGAGGGCCACGACCCGGCCGACTACGCCCGCGCCTGCGCCACCCTGCTGGACCAGCCGGAGCGGATGGCCCGGATGCGCCTGGCCGCCCGCGCGCACGCCGAACGCTTCGGCTGGCGGGCCACGGCCGAACGGACCATCGAGGCGTACTCCGAGACCATCGACCAGCGCTGGGCCACCCGGCGGTTCGTCACCTCCGGCCTGTCCTGAGCCCGGCCGGGGTACGGTGAGAGTCAGAACCGGACCGAGACAGGGAGCCAGGCCATGACCACGACCGCCGACCGGCAGGCCGAAGCCGCGGCCCTGATCGAGGCCGCGCTCGCCGACCTCGGCCTGGACCGCGAACGCCCCGAGCCGGGACACTTCGTCGTCTCCCTGCCCGGCACCCGCAAACTGTCCACCACCTGCTCGCTCCTGGTCGGCGACCACACGCTCTCGGTCAACGCGTTCGTGGTCCGGTCCGCCGACGAGAACCACGCCGAGGTCTACCGCTGGCTGCTGGAACGCAACACCCGGCTGCCCGGCATCGCCTTCGCCCTGGACCACCTGGGCGACGTGTACCTGGTCGGCCGCCTGCCGCTGGCCACGCTCACCCCGGACCAGATCGACACCCTGCTCGGCGCCGTCCTGGAGACCGCGGACACCAGCTTCAACACCTTGCTGGAACTCGGCTTCGCCACCTCCATCCGGCGCGAGTGGGAATGGCGGCTCAAGCGCGGGGAACCCACCGCGAACCTGGCCGCCTTCGAACGGCTGCGCCCGGAGCAGTAGGCTCGAAGCATGGCTGATTCGTATCGACTTGTACTGCTGCGCCACGGCGAGAGCGCATGGAACGCGAAGAACCTCTTCACCGGCTGGGTCGACGTCGACCTGACCGCCCAAGGCGAGGAGGAGGCGATCCGCGGCGGCCGGTTGCTGGCCGACCGCGGCCTGCTGCCCGACGTCCTGCACACCTCCGTGCTCCGGCGCGCGATCCGCACCTCCCAGCTCGCCCTGGACGCCGCCGACCGGCACTGGATCCCGGTGCACCGCACCTGGCGGCTCAACGAGCGGCACTACGGCGCGCTCCAGGGCAAGGACAAGGCCCAGACCCTCGCGGAGTTCGGCGAGGAGCAGTTCATGCTCTGGCGCCGCTCCTACGACACCCCGCCGCCGCCGCTGGACCGCGACGACGAGTACTCCCAGTTCGCCGACCCGCGCTACGCCGTGCTGCCCGCCGAGGCCCGCCCGCAGACCGAGTGCCTCAAGGACGTCGTCGAGCGCATGCTGCCCTACTGGTACGATGCGATCGTGCCGGACCTCAGGCTCGGCAAGACCGTCCTGGTCGCCGCGCACGGCAACTCCCTGCGCGCCCTGGTCAAGCACCTGGACGGTATCTCGGACGAGGCGATCGCGGCCCTGAACATCCCCACCGGCATCCCGCTGGTCTACAGCCTGGACGCCGACCTCAAGCCGCTGACCCCCGGCGGCGAGTACCTCGACCCGGCCGCGGCCGCCGAGGCCATCGAAGCGGTCAAGAATCAGGGCAAGAAGTAAACCGTCCGACTATCCGAAAGGCCCTCCGGCAGCGCGTGCGGCGCTGACGGAGGGCCTTGTCGGTGGTACGGCGAAATGGCTGCCGACTACGACGACGGGCCGGCGACATACGCGACCGAGCTGGTCGCGTCCGTGAAGATCGGCGCGCCGGAGTACGCGGCCCGCCAGTAGCCGGCGGTGGTCGACGAGACGGTCGGGGCGAACCCGTAGCCAGTCCCGTCCCAGTACGCGTCGGCCGTCGCGACCGTGCTCCAGCTGCCCTTGCCGGTGGCCGAGAACTGGATGTCGACGACGATCGAGCCGGGGGTCTCCATTCCGGGGAACTGCATGTGGCCCTGGAGGATCACGTCCTGGGCGTCGGTGCGGGTCCCGGAGAAGTCGGAGAAGTCCGCCGGCTGCACCACGGAGACGTCCTTCGTCGATTGCGCGTCCTTCATGAAGGGGTTGTCGCTGCTCCAGCCGACTAGGACGGTGCAGTCCCGCACCAGCTGCCCGCCCGGCGGGAGGGTGATGTTTCCGTTCGCGTCGGTGATCGTCTGGACGCTCTGGTAGCCGCAGCCGGTCGCGCCGACCTGCTTGCCCGCCAGCGGGAGCCAGCCGGTGGGCGAGTCCCAGAGCAGGGTCGCGCTGAGCGAGACCTCGCCGTCGTACTGGACCTTGGCGGCGCTGAGATTCTCCACGATCTTGGTGTCCGACAACTTCGCGGTGATCGGGATCTGCGCCGAGCCGGACTGGCCGTAATTCACGTAGTCGTTGTCATAGGCGTAGATCGCCTGGAGCGAGCCGGTCGCCGTCACCGTCTCCACACTGGAGAAGTCGCCGTTCGCGTCGGTGGTCGGCATGTTGTCCTCGACCCAGTCGTTCGAGATGTAGACCGGCAGTCCGGCCAGCGCGGTCACCGCGCCGGAGGACGGCCAGCGGCCCATCAGCTGGCCGGAGATGGTGACCTGCTGATCGGAGATGTCGACGGTGTGCCGGTCGACGGCCATGTTCTTGAAGAACGTCTGGACCTGGTAGTAGAAGTTCCCGGCCTCGACCTCGGTGGTCGTGTCCCCGGCCGAGTCGGTGACGGTCAGGTCGATCCGGTACCCCCCGAGGGCAGGCAGCTGGACCCGGGCGGTCGTCTCCCACTGGCCGTCCTCGGTCGTGCCCGAGGTCAGCGCGAAGTTGCTGACCGTCGCGACGGTCTGCTGGGTCGCGTAAGAGTAGAGGGCCGCGCTGATCGTCGTGATCGGGCTCGTCGCGGACAGGGCCACGGATATCTTCCCGTTGTTGTCCGCCGCGGTCTGTGCCCACTGGATCGAAATGGCCGAACCATCCGCGAATGCCGCCGTCTGGGCCAGTCCGCCCGCACCCGTGGCCATCGCCAGAACCGCGCACGCGGTCCTCAAGCGTCGCATGTGATCTCCCCATGAATTCTGTGATCAGCCCTCGAAGAAACGAAGGGCAAGCCACGATATCCCGGGGTCCTGACCGCGGGAAGGCCGGGTTCCGATGCTGTGACGAAAGTGTGGTCCGGTCCGGTCGGGCCGCCGCTCCCTCCCGCGGTGCTCAGGCGGGCTTGCCGGGAGGGACGGCGGCTGCGGCGACCAACCCGGGACTACGGGACTAGTCCCCGTGCTCGCCGGTGACCAGGAACACGACGCGCTTGGCGACGGAGACCGCGTGGTCGGCGAAGCGCTCGTAGTAGCGGCCGATCAGGGTGACGTCGATCGCGGCCTCGACCGAGTACGGCGCGGCCGGGTCCAGCAGGGTGCTGAACAGCTTGCGGTGCAACTGGTCCATCGCGTCGTCGTCGACCGGCAGTTCGCGGGCGATGTCGACGTCGCGGCCCTCGATGATGGTCGCGGTCTTCGCGGCCAGCTCCACGGCGATCCGGCCCATGTCCTGGATCGAGTCGCGCAGCTCGGCCGGGACGGCCGGCTCGGGGTAGCGGCGGCGGGCCACCTTGGCCACGTGCCGGGCCAGGTCGCCCATCCGCTCCAGGTCCGCGCTCATCCGCAGCGAGGTCATGATCGTGCGCAGGTCGCCGGCCACCGGCTGCTGCCGGGCCAGCAGGTCCAGCGCGCGGGTGTCCAGCCGCTGCTGCAGCGCGTCGATCGCGTCGTCGGCGGCGATCACGGACTCGGCGACCTGGAGGTCGACGTCCAGCAGCGCCGTGGTGGCCCGCTCCATCGCGCTGCCGACCAGGCCGGTCATCTCGATCAGGGTGGCCCCGATCGAGTCGAGTTCCTCGTGATAAATGTCGCGCATGTTGGACACTCCCGGCTAAATTCGGACAAGACTGTTCTGATCAGCCCACCTATATGATCCCACCACCGTAAAGGGTGGCGGTGTGGTCGGGCCAGAAGGACCGATGAACCGAACGCATCGTCGGCGTGAACTCTTGGCGACGGAACAATTCGCCCCCCGCCGCCCGTCCGGTTGGACCGTCCGGGGGACTTACCCTGGTGCAATGTACGACGCAGCAGCCTATCTCCACCTGGCCGCGGTTTCGGCCGCCGCGCTGGTAGCGCTGCTGGTCGGGGCCGTCGGCGGGCTGGCCTTCGGGTGGAGCGAACGCCAGGCCCGGGCGGCCGGCCCGGCCCCCGAACCGCTGGTCCCGCCCGGCGCCGCCGCGGTGCTCCAGGTGCTGCGCTCCTCCGCGGTCCTGCTCGATCCGAGCGACGCGGTGGTCAAGGCCTCGCCGGCCGCGCACGCGCTCGGCCTGGTCCGGGACCGGCGGCTGGTGTCCGACGAACTGCTCTCGATGGCCCGCCAGGTGCGCCGGGACGGGGAGATCCGCCAGGTCGAGCTGGAGATACCGCGCGGCCCGCTGGGCGGGGACACCCTGGCCGTCTCGGTCCGGGTCGCCCCGCTCGGCCTGCGCCTGGTGCTGGTCCTGGTCGAGGACCGGACCGAGATCACCCGGCTGGACGCGGTCCGGCGCGACTTCGTGGCGAACGTCAGCCATGAGCTCAAGACCCCGGTCGGCGCGCTCTCGCTGCTCTCCGAGGCGGTGATCGCGGCCAGCGACGAGCCCGAGGCGGTGCGCCGGTTCGCCGGGAAGATGCAGACCGAGGCCACCCGGCTGACCGCGCTGGTGCAGGACCTGATCGACCTGTCCCGGCTGCAGAGCGACGACCCCCTGCTCAAGGCGGCGCCGGTGGACCTCGACGACGTGGTCGGCCGGGCGATCGCCCGGGCCGGGTCGGTGGCCGAGGCGCGCCAGATCGAGCTGGTCCGGGCCGGGGTGGAACGGCTGCGGGTGATGGGCGACGCCCATCAGTTGGCCACAGGTTTGGGTAATCTTGTCGAGAATGCGGTCAACTATTCACCTGATCGGACGAAGGTGGTGGTGGCCGTCCGCCAGGAGGGCGAGCTGGCCGAGATCTCGGTGACCGACCAGGGCATCGGCATTCCGGAGCAGGATCTGAAGCGGATTTTCGAACGGTTCTACCGGGTGGACCCGGCGCGTTCGAGGTTCACCGGCGGGACCGGACTGGGCCTGTCGATCGTCAAACACATCGCCGCCACCCATGGTGGGGATGTAGCAGTGTGGAGCGTGGAGGGTGCGGGGTCGACCTTCACCCTCAGGCTCCCCCTGCTCAGTGATCAACAATCAAGGAGTCAACCTAAGTGACCAGGGTTCTGGTGGTCGAGGACGAGGATTCGATCAGCGATCCGCTCTCCTACATGCTGCGCAACGAGGGTTTCGAGGTCGCCGTCGCGATCACCGGGCCGGACGCCCTGGAGGAGTTCGACCGGCACGGCGCGGATCTGGTCCTGCTCGACCTGATGCTGCCGGGCCTGCCGGGGACCGAGGTGTGCCGGCAGCTGCGCAACCGCTCCGCGGTGCCGGTGATCATGCTGACCGCGAAGGACGGCGAGATAGACAAGGTGGTCGGGCTCGAGCTCGGCGCCGACGACTACGTGACCAAGCCGTTCTCCTCCCGCGAGCTGGTGGCCCGGATACGCGCGGTGCTGCGCCGGCACGGCCAGCTGGAAGAGCCGGACGACACGGCGCTGGAGGCCGGCCCGGTCCGGATGGACGTCGAGCGGCACACGGTCAGCGTGTCCGGCGACTCGGTCCAGCTGCCGCTCAAGGAGTTCGAGCTGCTGGAGATGCTGCTGCGCAACGCCGGGCGGGTGCTGACCCGGATGCAGCTGATCGACCGGGTCTGGGGGGCCGACTACGTCGGGGACACCAAGACCCTGGACGTGCACGTCAAGCGGCTGCGGGCGAAGATCGAGCCGGACCCGGGACTGCCCCGCTACCTGGTGACGGTGCGCGGCCTGGGCTACAAGTTCGAGCCGTAAGCCGAAGCCTCAGGCCACGGGCCGAGGGGCGCCCACGGTAGGCGGCCGAGAAAAATCGAACCGGCACGGTCACCCGGATGCAGGACGTCCGAGGGTGAACGTGCAGGTTCGCGGCGTTCTCAAATATGGGACCGACCGTTGGGCCGATCGGTGGAACTGCACTGGGCCGCCCGGATTACCTCGACAATCCGGGACGGTCCGCGCGGGCCGGGTTACTGGGTCTTCGTCACCGTGGGGGTGGCGGATGCCGCGCCGGTAGCCGTACCGGTGGCCGAGCCGGTCGCGCTCGCCGGCGCGGTCGGGGTCGCCGCGGTGGTCGGCGCGGTCGGGGTGGGCGTCGGGGTGGGGATGCCGCTGTTCGGGTTGTACTCCGCGAACAGGCCCGAGTCCGGCTCGACCTGCGCGGTCACGGTGACGGCGCCGGCCTGGGCAAAGGTGAAGGTGACCTGGGCCAGCACGCCGGCCTGGAAGTCGACCCCGGCCAGTTCCAGCTGCGGGTTCCCGGTCTCGCCGAAGCTGACCGACTCGCCGCCGGGGATGGCCACCGTGCCGGCGCCCACGGTGATCCCGGTGGTGGCGGTGGCCGCGTCGGTGCCGGTGAGCTTGGCCGCGGCGTTCGTCGCGGTGACCCCGGTCAGGGTGTCGGCGTCCGTGCCGGTGTTCGTCACGGCGCCCACGACCTCGGCGTTGCCGCTGGCCGGGTCCACGATCAGCCACACGTTGTCGACCTTGACCGGGCCGGCCTGCCCGGACCCGGCGTTCGGCTTGATCTGCTGGGTGGTCGCGTCGAACCCGGCCGCGCAGCCGGCCGCGAGCGCCGCGGCGAGCAGCACGCCGGTCGCGGCGGCGGCCCGCCGCACGCGCGGGGGCGCGGTCTTCCGGCGCTGCGGGCTTGAGCTGCCGGGCTGACTCTGAGAGAGGTTGCGGCTCACGGTGCGTCTGGCTCCTTGCGCGTGTCGCGGGGTCGATGCTGCGGTCTGTCCGGCCGATCCGGTGCGCATCGATCGGCTGGACCACAGCGTACTGACCGCGTTCGCGCCATCCTCACCGGGATGGCCTAATCGACACGGGAAAAACACGCGCCACGGCGGTATTGGCGTCCCGCCGGCGGGCGCACCTGCTACGCAGAGCCCGCGCAACCGGGCAAGCGTGGACAAAAGTCCAGGTCAGCGACAAACGGGCGCGGATCAGAGCCGCGCGGCGGACACAGAACCGAAGACCGCTCGGACCGCCTAGCGCAGCAGCGGGAGCGCCATCACCGCGGCCGAGGCGGCCAGGGCAGCGATCAGGATCACCGCGATCATCCCGCGCGGGGACAGAACGGTGCGGCGCACCGCGGCCATCGAGCGGCGCCGGGCCGCCCAGCGCTCCTCCCGGCGGTACCGGCGCAGGTCGTGGCCCAGCTCCCGCGCGTCCTCGGGCGCCAGCCGATCCGCGTCCGAGATCGGGGCGCCGTCCGGCCAGCAGGTGGCCGCGTCCTGGCCGTTGTTCGACTGGTTGTCGGGGCCGAACCGTTCGTTTGCGTCCACTGCCACCCATCCCCACCTGGCCGTCCCCGGACGGGTGTCCGCGGGCCGGCACCTGAAGTGCTTCGAGCTGTACTTAGCGGTCATTGTGCGACTTATTCGGCCGATTGCCTAGGGTCGGGCGCCTGCGTAATCGCCCGGCCGGCCCCGCGACCGGCCCGCGGGCCGGGGGCGCGGGGCCCCGGCCGAGGGGCGAGCAGGGGTTGCCGGGCGCGCGCCGATACCGGCCCTGAGCTGGGGCGAGTACGCTCCCGGCCGCCTTGTCAAGTAGGCATAACCGGCCTGACCTGCACAAACACCCTTCTATTCTGCGCTCCGGCGTGTTATCCTGGATACCCACGGAAGGGGCACGCATCACATGACGTTCAAGGTTGGCGAGACCGTCGTATATCCCCACCATGGGGCAGCTCTCATCGAGGCCATCGAAACCCGGGTGGTCAAGGGTGAGGAACGCCCCTATCTCCGGCTCAAGGTGGCTCAGGGCGACCTCACGCTGATGGTTCCCACCGACAAGGTGGAATATGTCGGAGTGCGCGACGTGGTCGGGCAGGAAGGCCTCGACCGGGTGTTCGAGGTCCTGCGCGCCCCGCACACCGAGGAGCCGACGAACTGGTCCCGCCGCTACAAGGCGAACCTCGAGAAGCTCGCCTCGGGCGACGTGAACAAGGTCGCCGAGGTCGTCCGCGACCTGTGGCGGCGCGAGCGCGAGCGCGGCCTGTCGGCCGGCGAGAAGCGCATGCTCGGCAAGGCCAGGCAGATCCTGGTCAGCGAACTGGCCCTGGCCGAGAACACCAACGAGGACAAGGCCGAGACCATCCTCGACGAGGTCCTGGCGTCCTGACCCGTGCGCACCGGTTCCGTCCGGTGCGCCGCGATCGTCCCCGCCGCCGGCCGCGGTGAACGCCTCGGCCCCGGCGCCCCCAAGGCACTGCGGACCATCGCCGACGCGCCGATCCTGCTGCACGCCGTCCGCGGCCTGCTCGACAGCGGCGCGGTCGACCTCGTGGTCGTCGCCGCCCCGCCCGCCCATGTGGACCCCCAGGGTATCGAGACCACCCGGGCGATGCTCGCGGTTTTCGGCCCCGCGGTCCGCGTGGTGGCCGGCGGCGACACCCGGCAGGAATCCGTCGCCCTGGCCCTGGCCGCCGTGCCGGACGAGGCGACGGTCCTGCTGGTCCACGACGCCGCCCGCGCCCTGACCCCGCCCGAGCTGATCGGCGCCGTGGTCGACGCCGTGCTCGGCGGGGCCGACGCGGTCATCCCGGTCCTCCCGGTCACCGACACGATCAAGGCTGTGGACCCGTCCGGCACCACCGTCACCGGCACCGTCGACCGGGCCGGCCTGCGCGCGGTGCAGACCCCGCAGGGCTTCCGCCGGGAGATCCTGCTGCGCGCCCACCGCGAGGGCGCCGGCGGCGCCGCCACGGACGACGCGGGCCTGGTCGAGCGGATCGGACTGCCGGTGGCCGTGATCCCCGGCCATGTGGAAGCATTCAAGGTGACCACCCGGTTCGACCTGCTGCTCGCCGAGGCCGTGCTGGCCGCGCGGGCCTCGGTCCCGTCGGCCTGAGGCTTTCGTCGGCCGAGCAGCGGCGTCCGGGCGGTCTTCCGCCGTCATCGGGCTTCCGCGCCACCGCGCCGAACGATTCCTGGGGTCTGTCATGCTCGAACTGCCGCTGGTCGGCATCGGTGTGGACGTGCACGCTTTCGACACCGACCCGGACCGGCCGCTGTACGTCGCCGGTCTGCACTGGCCGGGCCAGACCGGCCTGGCCGGGCACTCGGACGGCGACATCGCCGCGCACGCCGCCTGCAACGCCCTGTTCTCCGCGGCCGGGCTCGGCGACCTCGGTTCCAACTTCGGCACCGACCGGCCCGAGTGGTCCGGCGCCTCCGGCACGGCCCTGCTGGCCGAGGCGGCCCGCCGGGTCCGCGCGGCGGGCTACCGGATCGGCAACGTCTCGGTCCAGGTGATCGGCACCCGCCCGAAGATCGGCCCGCGCCGGGCCGAGGCCGAGCAGGCCCTGTCGGCCGCGGCCGGGGCGCCGGTCCGGGTGAGCGCGGCCACCACCGACGGCCTGGGCCTGACCGGCCGGGGCGAGGGCCTGGCCGGGATCGCTACCGCTTTGCTGGTCCGGGCCGGAACGGACTGACCTCGTCGCGCCGGCCGGGCGCGGTCTGCTGCTGCACCTGGCCGCCCCCGCGCCGGCCGGACCGGCGCGGCGGAGTGCGCTTCTGCAGGTCCTGGATCACCGCGAACACCGCGGCCCGGCCGGGGATCCCGCTGACCGCGCCGCCGCGGGCCGCCCCGGCCCCGCACAGGAACACGTTGGCCAGCCCGGTCTCCACCCCCCAGCTGCCGATCCGGGCCGAGTCCTCGGCCCAGGGCCAGGTCAGGTCGCCGTGGAAGATGTTGCCGCCGGGCATCGCGAGCTCTTCCTCCAGGTCCAGCGGCGTGCGCGCCTCCAGGCAGGGCTTGCCGTTCTCGTCCAGGGCGAGGCAGGACTCGACCGGGTCCACCAGATGCTTGTTCAGCCCGGCCAGGGCGCGCTGCACCGCCAGCTCGGTCGAGCCCGGCTCGGCGAACACCGAGGGCGGGGTGTGCAGGCCGAACAGGGTCAGCGTGTGCATCCCGCGGGCGGCCGCGGCCGGGCTCAGGATGGTCCGGTCGGTCAGGGTGTGGCAGTAGACCTCGGACGGCAGCGGGTCGGGCACCTGGCCGCGCTCGGACTGTCGGTACGCCTCGCCGAGCGCCGAGTAGGACTCGTCCAGGTGCAGCGTCCCGGCGAAGGCCTGCTCCGCGGGCAGGCCGCTGCGGAACCGGGGCAGCCGGTCGAGCACCATGTTGATCTTCAGTTGGCTGCCCGGCGCAGTGGCCCGGGGCGGGCGGCCGAGCAGCCGGTCCATCACCGGCGGGGCCGCGTTGACCAGCACGTACCGCGTGTTCAGCTGCGCGGTGCCCTCGGGTGTGGTGTAGGTGACCGTGGCCTGGGCGCCGTCCGACTCGATCTTCGTCGCCTCCGCCGAGCAGACGAACTGCACCCCGGCCTTCTGCGCGCACCGGATCAGCGAGCCGCTGACCGCGCCCATCCCGCCGATCGGGACCCGCCACTCGCCGCTGCCGTTGCCGATCACGTGGTAGAGGAAGCACTGGTTCTGCCGCAGCGACGGGTCGTGCGCGTGGCTCTGCGTGCCGATCAGCGCGTCGGTCAGCACGATCCCGCGGACATCGTCGTCCTCGAAGGTCCGCTCGATCACCTCGCCCAGCGGGTGTTCGACGAAATCGGACCAGAACCGGTGGCCGACCGCCCGGCGCAGCAGCTTCTCGGCCTGGCCGCGGCCGATCAGCGGGTCGAGCAGGGTCGGCGCCAGGGCCCGGGCGGCCAGCTCGATCTGGGCGTAGAACTCCTGCCAGCGCTGCCACTCCCGGTCCGAGCCGGTCAGCCGGCGGAAGGACTCGGCCGGGCTCTGCCCGGGCGTCCCGTCCGGGGCCCGGCCGACGAAGAACCCGTCCGCGCGCGAGTCCCGGCGCACCGGGGTGTAGGAGGCGACCGGCCGCGAGCGCAGCTCCAGGTCGAGTTCGAGGTCGCGCACGATGCTGTAGGGCAGTAACGACACCAGGTAGGAGTAGCGCGAGAGGTTCGCCTCCACCCCCGGGAACACCTGGTCGCTCACGGTGGCCCCGCCGAGGCGGTCCAGGCGCTCGAGCACGGTCACCCGTAACCCGAGCCGGCCCAGGTAGGCGGCGGCGACCAAGCCGTTGTGCCCTCCGCCGACCACCACTGCGTCCGTCGTGTGCTGGGCGACGGTGAAACTCGGGCTGAGAGTCATGCGCGCTCCCGTCTGTTTGATCTCAGATTACGGGCAACGGCCGGGCATATCGAGAGGAAACGGGAAGAGGACGGACCGGGATTTATCCGACTACCGGATTTGGGCCGCGCGCGCAGGGGCGCAATACCACCGCGAAGGGTGGGAAAAAGGAGGCGGCACGAGACTGGCCGAGCGGGAGATCACCTGATCACAGGGCAGAAGTGCGCGCCCGCGAGCGGGACTCGTGGCACGTCTCCGCGGGATCGGTGCGGGCGGCCAAGCACCCCAGCAGTGTGCCCCACCGACCGCACCACCCCGTTGATCCCGCGGAGAAACCTCTTCCTTCTCAGGCCGAACGTCCATCCCGCAGGCCGGCCGCAACCGGCTCGCGAAGCTGGGTGATCTCGTTCCTGCCCGCATCTGTAAATCTGCCAGGCCGTCCTCTTGAACCACTAATATCTCGATAACAAGCTCCACCGCGAGTGCCCGTTGCCTGGTCGGGCGGGCAGAGAGGGAATCATGCGCTTTGGGCTCCTCGGGCCGGTGGTGGTCGAGCGCGACGGTTCTCCGAGTGATGTGAAGTCGGCGATGCCGCGCACGGTCCTGGCGGTCCTGCTGCTCAACGCGAACACCGTGGTCTCCGCCGACCAGCTGATCGAGGCGGTCTGGGGCGAGAACCCGCCGACCACCGCCACCGCCTCGCTGCACAACCACGTGATGCGCCTGCGCCGGTTCCTCGGCGAACCGGGCGGCGGCCGGATCCGCTCGGTCGCCCCGGGCTACCTGATCGACGTCGGGCCGGGCGAACTGGACCTGGAGGTCTTCGCCGGGCTGTGCGCCGAGGGCCGGGCCGCCGCGCGGGCCGGGAACTGGGCCGAGGCCGCGCGGGACCTGGCCGCGGCTTTGGCCCTGTGGCGCGGGGAGCCGGTGGCCGACGTGCCGGGCGCGGTCGGCCGCGACGCCCGGGTGCTCCAGCTGGTCGAAGCCCGGCTCCAGGCCCGCGAGGGCTGGGTCGAGGCGGAACTGGAACTCGGCCGGCACCGGGAGGTGATCGGCGAGCTGGGCGTGCTGGCGGCCGAGTACCCGCTGCGCGAGGTCTTCCACGGCCAGCTGATGCTGGCCCTGTACCGCGCCGACCGGCAGGCGGAGGCGTTGGACGTGTTCCAGGCGCTGCGGCGCACGCTGGTCGACGAACTCGGCGTCGAACCCTCGGCCTCGATCCAGGAACTGCACCGGCAGATCCTGAGCGCCGACCCGCAGCTGGCCGTCCCGGCCCCGGCCCCGCCGCCCGGCCCGGCCGAAACGGCGGCCGGCCCCGCGGTGGCCGCCCGCGGCGGCTGGCGGTACCAGCTGCCCGCGGACACCCGCGTGTTCACCGGCCGCGCGACCGAACTGGCCCG
The DNA here is from genome assembly GCA_035943635.1 of Actinocrinis sp. GTDB lineage: Bacteria > Actinomycetota > Actinomycetes > Streptomycetales > Catenulisporaceae > DASZBX01. Next base: position 388,307 of record DASZBX010000148.1, read on the forward strand.
GCTGATCGAACCGGCCGGAGCGGTGACGGTCTCGGTGATCAGCGGCGCGGCCGGGATCGGCAAGACCGCCCTGGCGGTGCATGCGGCGCACCGGCTGCGCGAGCGGTTCCCGGACGGCCAGCTGTTCCTGGACCTGCGCGGGAACGGCGCGGACCGGGCGCCGTCGACCCCGGGCGACGCGCTCGGCTGGCTGCTGCGCTCGCTGGGCGTCGCGCCGTCGTCGATACCCGCGGATCCGGACGGACGCTCGGCCGTCTTCCGCCGCCGCCTGGCCGAGACCCGGACCCTGATCATCCTGGACGACGCCGCCGGGGCAGAACAGATACGCCCACTGCTGCCGTCCGGACCGGGCTCGCTGCTGCTGGTGACCAGCCGTCAACCGCTGACCGGCCTAGGCGATTCGCACACGGTCGCCAGTGCCCTGGAATTGGACGAGCTGCCGCAGGCCGACGCGGTCGCGCTGCTGCACAAGGTGGCCGGACCCGGCCGGGTGTCGGATCGCCACCAGGGGATCGCCGAGCTGATCGCGCTGTGCGGCAACGTGCCGCTCGCGATCCGGGTCGCCGCCGCCCGGCTGCGGCACCACCGGGTGCTGCGGATCGAGGACGTCGTGGCCCAGGTGCGCGAGGAGTCGGCCCGCCCGGCCCGCCGTCCCGGCTCGGGTGAGTCCGACCCGGCGGACGACCGGCTCGCCGCGGTCTTCGAGTCCTCCTACGCAGCCCTTCCCCCGGCCGAGCAGGACCTGTTCCGCCAGCTCGGCCTGATCCCCGGCCCGGACATCGACGCCTTCGCCGCCGCCAACCTGGCCGGAACCGACCACCGGACCGCCGAACGGCTGCTCGAATCCCTGCTCGACCACAACCTGCTGACCCAGCACACCCCCGGCCGGTACCGCTTCCACGACTCGGTCCGCCGCCACGCCCGCGCCCTGGCCGAGGCCGACTCGCCGGAGGACTGCGACGCCGCCCTCGGCCGCCTGCTGCACTACTACCTGCGGGCCAGCATCGCCGCGGGCAGCCTGCTGAGCCCGCGGATGCGCGCACTGGTCGACGACGAGAACGACTCCGAGCCGCTCTCCTCCTACGCCGCGGCCGAGTTGGCCGACCGGCCCGGCGCCCTGGCCTGGCTGCGCACCGAACGCGAGGACCTGCTGGCCGTGATCGCCGACGGCCGGACCGGCCGGGCCGCCTGCCCGGCCCGCGGCGTCCGGCTGACCGCCGCCCTGGCCGACTTCCTGCTCGAAGAGGGCCCGTGGCCGCAGGCCGCCGAGCTGTTCCAGGCCGCGGCCGACACCGCCCGGGACCTCGGCGACCGCCGCTCCGAGGCCGCGGCGCTGTACGACCTCGGCCGGGTCCGGCTCGCGTCCGGTGACCATCCTGGCGCGTCGGCTGCGTTCGAAGCCGCCGCGGCCATTCTGCGCGAGCAGGGGTACCGGCTCGGCGAGGCGTGCGCCAAGCACCAGTTGGGCCGGGTCCGGCTGGAGACCGGAGAGTTCGAGCAGGCGGCGGTGTTCTTGGCCGAAGCGCTCGCGGTCTTCGAGGCCGCGGGCATCGCAGTGGCGGTCGCCGACGTGCTCAACACCACCGGCACGCTGCTCATCGCGACCGCCGGACCGAAGCGGGCCCTGCCGGTCTTCCAGCAGGCGCGCCGCGCCGCGCGCGAAGCACACAACCCGCTGGCCGAAGCCGAAGCCCTGGCCGGCGCAGCCCGGTGCGCGGCGGCCCTAGGCGACTCGGCCGCGGCCCTGGCCGGTTTGCGCGAAGCCGTCGCGATCCACCAGCGGCACGCGGCGACCGGAGCCGAGGCGCAGCGGGCCGCGGCCGATTTGGCTGCGCTGGAACGTGAGCGGGAGAGCGGCGGCGGATCGGTGCCCGTCCGCTGAGCCGGTCGCCGACAACAGCTGCCGGAAGTCCGTGGAGTCATCCGGCTCGCCCGGCTCACCTTCTGGTGGTCAACGGTGCAGCCCTGTACTGCGACCGTAGGCGCAAGCAGCAGGTGCGGCGAGAATCAGACCGCGGCGATTCACGTTGTGGCATAACCGGATGCGCGCCACCACCGGACCGGCCAACCGTCGCCACGCACAATGAACGGGCATCGAAGACAGCAAGGCCGCAGTTCAGAACTCCCCGGCACCGAGCACACAACTCAGAAGCCGCACGAACACATGAAGTGATGTAGAGCTGGTGAGGGGACTCGAACCCCTAACCACCGCATTACAAGTGCGGTGCGCTGCCAATTGCGCCACACCAGCCGGTCGCGGGACCCATGCTACCTGCTCCTGGTAAGTGGTTCGCAACCGATTTCGGGAAGACCTACTAGTGACAACGCTGTGGTCGGAAGATAGGATCGATCGAGGTCTATAACTTTATAGCTACCTTTCCACTCGGATCGTCCGGCACGTTCCTGCCGGTTGAAAGGCTGTGATCGCACCGTGACTGGTGTCGTGTATGAAGATGCCTCCTGCGTGTACGCGGGAGCGGAGCGCCCGGCCGTCGACGGGTTGAACCTGGACATCCAGGACGGCGAGTTCCTCGTGCTGGTCGGCCCCTCGGGCTGTGGCAAGTCCACCTCCCTGCGCATGCTGGCCGGCCTCGAAGAGGTCACCTCGGGGCAGATCCGGATCGGCGAGCGCGACGTGACCCACCTGCCGCCGAAGGACCGGGACATCGCCATGGTGTTCCAGAACTACGCGCTCTACCCGCACATGACCGTGGCCGACAACATGGGCTTCGCGCTGAAGATCGCCGGGCGGTCCAAGGTCGAGATCAAGACCAAGGTCGAAGAGGCCGCCAAGCTGCTCGAACTGACCGAGTACCTCGGCCGCAAGCCCAAGGCCCTGTCCGGCGGCCAGCGCCAGCGCGTGGCGATGGGCCGCGCGATCGTGCGTGAGCCGAAGGTGTTCCTCATGGACGAGCCGCTGTCGAACCTCGACGCCAAGCTGCGCGTGCAGACCCGCACCCAGATCGCCTCGCTCCAGCGCCGCCTGGGCATCACCACCGTGTACGTCACCCACGACCAGGTCGAGGCCATGACCATGGGCGACCGGGTCGCGGTGCTCAAGGACGGCCTGCTGCAGCAGTGCGACACCCCCCGCCGGATGTACGAGAAGCCGGCCAACGTCTTCGTCGCCGGGTTCATCGGCTCCCCCGCGATGAACCTGATCGAGGCCCCGATCGTGGACGGCGGCGTCGCGTTCGACGGCGCGGTCGTGCCGGTGGACCGCGAGTCCCTGGCCAAGGCGGTCGACAAGGGCGAGCGCACCGTCACGCTGGGCGTGCGGCCGGAGTCCTTCGACGCCTCCCCGGACAACAGCGGCATCGAGATCACCGTGCACGTCGTGGAAGAACTCGGCGCGGACGCGTTCGCGTACGGCGCGGCCAAGGTGGACGGCGCCGACGTGGACGTGATCGTCCGGGTCGACGCGCGCAACACCCCGGCCAAGGGCGAGACCCTGCGCTTCGTGCCGAAGGCGGGCGAGACCCACGTGTTCTCCAGCAGCACCGGCGAGCGCCTGAGCGCCTGAGCCACCCGGCTCGGGCCCCGCGCCCCGAAGCAAACGCAAACGAACGCAAACGGCTGTGCGCCGCCCCCGAACTCCGGAGGCGGCGCACAGCCGTTTCAGCTTGGCAACGCCCGAACAGAACCGGCGAACTACAGTCGCCCGGCCCGAAGCCGCCGCTGCGCGACCTCGTAAAGCGAGATGCTGGTAGCCACACCCGCATTGAGCGACTCGGTGGCCGCAGCGATCGGGATCCGGACCGTCAGGTCACAGGTGTCCTCGACCAACCGGGACAGCCCCTTGCCCTCCGAACCGACCACCAGCACCAGCGGATCGCCCGCGGACGCCAACTCGACCAAGTCGACCTTGCCGTGCACGGACAGGCCGACCACGACCAGGCCCTGCTTCTGGTACGCCTTCAGCGCCCGGGTCAGGTTGACCACCTGGGCCACCGGCAGCCGGGCCGCCGCGCCGGCCGAGGTCTTCCACGCCCCGGCGGTCATCCCGGCCGAACGGCGCTCCGGGATCAGCACGCCGTGCGCGCCGAACGCGGCCGCCGAACGGATCACCGCGCCCAGGTTGCGCGGGTCGGTGATCCCGTCCAGCGCCACGATCAGCGGCGGCTCGCCGAGGTCGTGCGCCCGGGCCACCAGGTCGTCCGGGTCGGCGTACTCGTACGCCGGGATCTGCAGGGCGATGCCCTGGTGGATCGCGCCGTCGGTCAGCCGGTCGATCTCCGGCCGGGGCACCTCCAGCAGCGGGATGCCGCGCTCGGTGGCCAGCGAGGTGGACTCGCGCACCCGGTCGTCCGAATCGATCGACTGGGCCACGAACAGGGTCGTGCCGGGCACCCCGGCCCGCAGCGCCTCGAGCACCGAGTTGCGGCCGGCGATCAGCTCGGAGATCTGCCGGTTCGCCTTGTACGCCACCTTGGGCCGGTTGGTCGCCCGTCCGCCCTGGCTGCCCTGCGCGCGCCGGGCCGTGGAGGCCGCGCGCCGGGACGCGTAGTGGCCCTTGCGGTCCTCGGCCTTGGGGGTCGGGCCCTTGCCCTCCAGGCCCTTGCGGCCCTGGCCGCCGGAGCCCTTCACAGCGCCCTTGCGGGAGGAGTTCGTCTTGTGTGCGCGCCCGCCCTGGCCGCCTTTTCCGCTTGCCATGCCGCGGCCTTTCGTCTGGAGGAAGACACCCCGGGGAGACGGGATGGATCGGACCGGGCCGCGCGCGCTGGGCGCGCGGACCCGTGCCCGCCGCCGGGCGCCCGGGCTAGTCCAGAGACCAGCGCGGTCCGGAGGCGGTGTCCTCAATGGTAATGCCGAGCGCGGCGAGCTGGTCCCGGATGGCGTCCGAGGCCTCGAAATCCCGCCGCTTGCGGGCCGCCTCGCGCTGCTCCAGGGTCAGCCGGATCAGCCCGTCCACGGCCGTCCGCAGCCGGGCCGCGCCCTGCCCGCCGGCGCCCTGTTCGGTCCACGGCTCGGCCAACGGGTCCAGCCCGAGTACGCCGAGCATCGCCCGCAGCTCGCCGACGATCCCGACCGCCACGTCCTTCTCGCCCGCGGCCAGCGCGGTGTTCCCGGCCCGGACCGCCTGGTGCAGCACGGCCACCGCCTGCGGCACGCCGAGGTCGTCGTCCATCGCCGCGGCGAAGGCGTCCGGCACCGCGGTCGGCTCGATCGGGCCGGCCAGCTCGAACGCCCGGGACAGGAACTGCTCGATCCGCTCGAAGCCGACCGCCGCGTTGGCGATCGCGTCCTCCGAGTACTCGATGGTCGACCGGTAGTGCGGGGTGCCCAGGTAGTAGCGCAGCACGATCGGCCGGTGCCGCTTGGCCATGTCGGTGACCAGCACCGAGTTGCCCAGCGACTTGGACATCTTCTCGTTCGCCATGGTCACCCAGGCGTTGTGCAGCCAGTACCGGGCGAACTCGTCGCCCAGCGACTTGGACTGGGCGATCTCGTTCTCGTGGTGCGGGAAGATCAGGTCGATCCCGCCGCCGTGGATGTCGACCGTCGTGCCCAGGTACTTGCGCAGCATCGCCGAGCACTCCAGGTGCCAGCCCGGCCGGCCCGGACCCCAGGGGGTCTCCCAGAACGGCTCGCCGGGCTTGGCCCCCTTCCACAGGGTGAAGTCCTTCGGGTCCCGCTTGGCGTGCTTCGGGTCGGCGTCGTCCGCGCTCTGCATCTCCGCCGGGCGCTGGCCGGACAGCGCGCCGTAGGCCGGGTAGCTGCGCACGTCGAAGTACACGTCGCCGTTCGCGGCGTACGCGTGGTCGGTCTCGATCAGCTGCCGCATCAGGGCGATCATCTCCGGGATGTGCCCGGTGGCCCGCGGCTCGACCGAGGGCGGCCGGCAGCCGAGGATCGCGTACGCGGCGACCACCTCGCGCTCGAAGTGCTGCGCGATCCGCCAGTACTCGGTCCCGGCCTCGTTCGCCTTGTTCAGGATCTTGTCGTCGATGTCGGTGATGTTGCGGCAGAAGGTGACGTCGAATCCCCGGTAGGTCAGCCAGCGGCTGAGGATGTCGAAGTTCACCCCGGAGCGCACGTGCCCGATGTGCGGGGCTCCTTGCACGGTCACGCCACACAGGTACAGCGAGGCCTTGCCCGGTTCGACGGGGACGAAGTCACGCACGCTGCGTGTAGCGGTGTCGTACAGCCGAATAGTCACGCCACCAGGTTACCGGTTTGGCCCGATCTCGGCGGGGAAATGTCCGGCCCTGCTCCGTGGTTGACTTCAGTCGTGACCGGATCGCCGCCGTGGCAGGATCCCCCGAGCGACGGGACGACACCGACGTGACCGAGCAGGAGCAGAGCAGGCCACCGCGGCCGCACGGACCCGGCGCGGCGCGGCCCCGCCCGCAGCCGGTGGCCCGGGCGGCGGTAGAGCCCGCGGCGGCGCCGGTGCCCGGGGCCGGGACCGGGCCGGAGATTTTGCCCGAAATTGAGCTTGTGGCCCATCCCGGGCCAGCGCACGACCCGCGCCGCCGGCTCAGCCTGGTCCTGATCCTCGGCGCGCTGTCCGCCTTCGCGCCGCTGTCGATCGACATGTACCTGCCCGCGCTGCCCTCGTTGCAGGGCCACTTCCACTCCAGTGCGGCGCAGGTCCAGCTGACCCTCACCGCGTGCCTGGCCGGACTGGCAGTCGGGCAGGTGATCGCCGGGCCGCTGTCGGACTCCTTCGGCCGGCGCAAACCGCTCATCGTCGGCGTCGGGCTGTACGCCGTCGCCTCACTGGCCTGCGCGTTCGTCAACTCGATCGCGGTGCTGACCGCGGGCCGGCTGATCCAGGGCGCGGCCGGGGCGGCCGGGATCGTGCTGTCCCGGGCGATCGTGCGCGACCTGTACTCCGGCACCGCGATGGTCCGCTTCTTCTCCACCCTGGTCCTGGTCAACGGGGCCGCCCCGATCCTGGCCCCGATCATCGGCGGGCAACTGCTGAAGTTCACCGACTGGGAGGGCGTGTTCGTCGTGCTCAGCGTGATCGGCGTGCTGCTGCTGGCCGCCGTGCTGCTCGGCATCCCCGAGACGCTGCCGGCCGGCCGACGGCGCACCGGCGGGCTGCGGGACACCGCCGCGTCGTTCCGGGTGCTGGTGCGCGACCCGTACTTCGTCGGTTATGCGCTGGTCGGGGCGTTCGCGTTCTCGGCGATGTTCGGGTACATCTCCGGCTCGCCGTTCGTGATGGAACAGGTCTACCACCTGAGCCCGCAAGGATTCTCGTTCATGTTCGGCGCCAACGCGGCCGGGCTGATGTTCCTCGGCTTCCTCAACGGCCGCCTGGTCGGACGGGTCTCACCGACCGCGCTGATGCGCCTGGGCCTGCTGCAGGGCGCGGTCGGCGGCGCCGGGCTGCTGGCCGTCACGTTGGCCGGGCTCGGTTTCTGGCCCAGCGCGGTGTTCCTCTGGCTGGTCGTCTCCTCGCTCGGCCTGAGCAGCCCGAACGCCACCGCGCTGGCCCTGGCCGAACACGGCTCGAACGCCGGCGCCGCCTCCGCGCTGCTCGGCCTGACCCAGTTCCTGCTCGGCGCCCTGATCGGCCCGCTCACCGCGCCCGGCACCGGGTCGGTGCTCGCCCAGACCCTGCCGATGGCCCTGGTCGTCGCCCCGCTCGCGCTGCTGGCGCTGGTCGTGTACCTGGCGACCGGGCCGTTGGCGCGCAGAGTCGCCGGGGGAGCGCAGGCGGCCCGGCCGGCGCAGGCCGACCCGGCCTAAGGCAGCCTGTACCGCTGCCCCGGCAACATCACCGCGAGGCCGTCGTCGACCAGCGAGGACAGGGCGCGGTCGCGCTGCTCGCGGTCCGGCCACACCTGGGCGAGCACGGCCCGGCCGACCGGTTCGTCGGCGTCCCGCAGGACGGCCATCAGCTTCCCGCGTACCTGGCGGTCGGTGCCCTCGTAGCCCTGGGCGCGCCGGGCCGGGCCGTCGTGCGCGGGACGCCCGGCGAGGTTCCAGGCGCACTGCTCCGCCAGCGGGCAGGCCTCGCAGGTGGGCGTGCGCGCCGTGCAGACCAGCGCGCCCAGTTCCATCGAGCCCGCGGCCCAGCCCGCCGCGTCGGCCGCCAGCTCCGGCAGCAGCGCCTCGGCGAGCGTCCGCTCGGCCGCGCTGACCGAGGTGCCCGGCTGGGCGGCGCCGGTGAACACCCGGACCAGCACCCGGCGCACGTTCGTGTCCAGCACCACGGCCCGGCCGCCGTACGCGAAGGAACTGATTGCCGCCGCGGTGTAGTCCCCGACTCCGGGCAGGGTACGCAAGGTGGCATAGTCCTGCGGGACCTTGCCGCCGTGGTCCTGGGTGATGGCGACGGCGGTCGCGTGCAGGCGCAGCGCGCGGCGCGGGTAGCCGAGCCGTCCCCACGCGCGGACCGCCTCGCCGGACTGCTCGGCGGCCAGCGCGGACGGCGTGGGCCAACGCTCCAGCCAGGCCGCGTAGACCGGCAGGACCCGGGCCACCGGGGTCTGTTGCAGCATGAACTCGCTCACCAGCACCGCCCACGCGCCCGCGTCGGCGGCCCGCCACGGCAGGTCCCGGCGGTGCGCGGCGAACCAGTCGGCCACGGTGGCGACGACGGATTGCGCGTGCTCCGGCACGGCGGCCGGAGCCGGGACGCGGGCGGCGGCTTTGCCGGTGTTGGCGGTGTTGGTCGGCTCGGCTTCGCCGGCCGCCTCGGCGGCGCTCGGAGGGCGGCGGGCGGCCGGTCGGCCGGTCTTGCGGGCGGCGGTTCCGGGCCGGGCCGAAACGTCCGCACCGACCAGGCCTTGGGGGAGATCGTCCGGCGCCGTAGCGTCTGGGGCAGGGGCCTCCTGCACGATAAGGTCCACGATCCTATGGTCGCATCATCGAACACGCCAGTAGGACAATGCGACACCAGGTGTCGGTGATGCCCTAAGGTGACCTTCCGTGGCGTCCTTTCTCCGACCGGTCGGACCGCTGCCGCCCTCCGTGTACTGGCGGCGGCGCGCCGTGCTGCTCGGAATCCCTCTGGTCCTGATAATCGCGGTCGCGTATTCCTGTGGCGGCTCGGGTTCCAAACCGTCCGCCCAGGCCACCGCGACTCCGCCCAGCGGCACCCCCTCCACCGGGACGGGCGTGATCGAACCCTCGGTCATGCCGACCGGGAGCTCGGCTCCGGGGAACGACTACCCGCCGGTAGGCCCGACCACCGGCTCCGGCGCGCCGACTGCCGGCGGCGGCTCGGGCTCGAACCCCGGTTCCGGCCTCCCCGGCTCGGGATCGGGCACAGGCTCGGCCGGAGGGTCTGGCTCCGGTTCGGGGTCCGGCTCCGGCTCGACCGGCGGCGGCGGCTCGGTCGGCACCTCCGGCGGCGGCGCCTGCGCGCTCAGCCTCGCACTGACCCTGGACCGCGGCACCAGCGGCGGCGGCGCGATCTACCCGGCCGGACAAGACCCCGACTTCATCATCGCGGCCAAGAACAGCGGCACCGGCAACTGCCTGCTGGACGTGTCCGGCAAGGGCATAGTGATAACCGTGAGCAACCCGGCCGGTAATTCGGTGGTCTGGACGAGCAGCACCTGCTCCACCGCCACCGACAGCCGCGCCCTGGGCCCCGGGGACAGCTATCAGGCCACGACGGTATGGCAACGCGACCGCTCCGAGGCCACCTGCCCGCAGACCCCGCCCACCGCCGGAACCGGCACCTTCGTCGTCACCGCGACCGCCGACGGGGCGACTGCGGCATCGGTGCAGTTCACCTTGCAGTAGGCGACTGCGAAGCGGTGCCGGTTGGCAGCCAATTCGTCAGCGCTCAATGGAAACGGGGCGCCGCGGGTACTTGCTCGAAAGCCCCACAACACCCCGTCGAAACGGCTGTTCAGCCGAGTAGAAGTTGCTGCTCTCCGAAGTCCGCGACGACTCGCACGTGGCCGCCGAGTGCTTCCACGTATGCGGACAGCGTCGACAGTACGGTCGAGTCCAAGCCGGATCGCTCGATCTGGGAGACACGCTCGTGGGAGATATCGAGAATTTCGGCAAGGTGCTTCTGCGTCAGTCCGTGGCTTTTACGGATCTCGGCAAGTCGGTGTGCGCGAACTTCGGCCGGCATCCGTTCCGTGCGACGGGAGATCTCGAGCTCCTCCGCTTCAGTGAAGCCGAGCTCGACACGCACGTCCTCCCAAGCGCTGGCGGCGGGCTCGATGCCGATGTCGGCGTGATGCGTCGTGAGTGCTGGGACATTGCGGCCTGCGGGTTCGATGCCACCGGTGCGGGCCATGGCGGGTGACCCCTTCTTTTCCTATCGTCGCGGGTCTTACTTCTTCTTCGCCAAGCCGACGGAGCCCGGAGCCATGGGCTGCCATCGCACGGGTGGTGGACCTTTCCTGAAAGCCCCGACGCCGACCGTCAGACGTACCGCTCCAGGATCGACGACTCGGCCAGCCGCGACAGCCCTTCCCGCACGGTCCGCGCCCGGGTCTCCCCGACGCCCTCCACCGCTTGCAGATCGGCCACCGACGCGGCCAGCAGCTTCTGCAGGCCGCCGAAGTGTTCGACCAGACGGTCGATCACCGCGCCGGGCAGGCGCGGGACCTTGGCCAGGAGGCGGTAGCCGCGGGGGGAGGCGGCGTTGTCGAGCGACTCGGAGCCGCCGGGGAAGCCCAGGGCGCGGGCCACGCTGGCCAGGTCGAGCAGGTCGGAGCGGCCGAGCGCGTCGAGGTCGCGCAGGGCGTCCTCGACCGAGCGGTTCTTCTTGCGCGGGTTCTCCGGCAGGTAGTCGCGGGCGATCAGTTCGCGTTCCTGCTCGACCCCGGCGACCAGTTCGTCCAGTTGGAGTTCCAGCAGGCGCCCGTCCACGCCGAGCTGCACCACGTAGCCCTCGATCTCGACCGCGATCCGGCGGACCATCTCCAGCCGCTGGGCCACCTGGGCGAAGTCGCGGACGGTGACCAGGTCCTCGATCTCCAGCGCGGAGAGCGTGCCGGCCACCTCGTCCAGGCGCAGCTTGTACCGCTCCAGGGTGGCCAGGGCCTGGTTCGCCTTGGACAGGATGGTGCCGGAGTCCTCCAGCACGGTGCGCTTGCCGTTGTGGTACAGCGCGATCAGGCGCATCGACTGGCTCACCGAGACCACCGGGTAACCGGTCTGCTTATTCACTCTTTCGGCCGTACGGTGGCGGGTTCCGGTCTCGACCGTCGAGATGGCCGGGTCCGGGACCAGCTGGATGCCGGCCCGCACGATCCGGGTGCACTCGGTGTCCAGCACCACGGCGCCGTCCATCTTGCTCAGCTCGCGCACCCGGGTCGCGGAGAACTCGACGTCCAGGACGAACCCGCCGGTGCAGATGCTCTCGACCAATTTGTCGAAGCCGAGTACGATCAACGCGCCGGTGTTGCCGCGCAGGATGCGCTCCAGGCCCTCGCGCAAGGGCGTGCCCGGGGCGAGCGCGGCCAGGGTGTTTCGCTGGCTGTCCTCCGAGTTTCGGTCGTTCGCTGTCAAAGTGGTGCTCCTGCACGAGACGCGATGAGTCAGCCCTGTTGTGGAAGCCTTTCGCGATTCTATCGGCTAATCATTGTCTGGAGTGTGACGATCAGCTCGGCGATATCGCCGACTTCCTCGATCCGCATGCCCTGGGGCACCTTGGGCATCTCCTCCCCCTCGGCGCGCCGCGGTATCAGGGCCACCTTGAAGCCCAGCCGGGCCGCCTCGGACAGCCGCCGGTCCAGCCCGCGGACCGGGCGCACCTCCCCGGCCAGGCTGATCTCGCCGAAGGCCGCGGTGTCCGGCGGCAGCGCCTTGTCCATGATCCCGGTGGCCATCGCCAGGGCCACCGCGAGGTCGGCCGCCGGGTCGACCAGCTTGACCCCGCCGACCGTGGCCACGAACACGTCGCTCTTGCCCAGCGGCGCCCGGCCGCGCCGCTCGAGCACCGCCATCACCATCGACACCCGGGAGTTGTCCACCCCCGAGGTGGCCCGGCGCGGCTGCGGCAGCGGGGACGGGGACACCAGCGCCTGCACCTCGCAGACCAACGGCCGGCGGCCCTCCAGGGTGACCGTGACGCAGGTGCCCGGGACCGGCTCGGTGTGCCGGTTCATGAACAGCCCGGACGGGTCCGGCAGGCCCTCGATCCCGGTGTCGCGCATCTCGAAGCAGCCGATCTCGTCGGTCGGCCCGTACCGGTTCTTCACCGCCCGGATCAGCCGCAGCGGCGAGTGCCGGTCGCCCTCGAACTGGAGCACCACGTCGACCAGGTGCTCCAGCAGCCGCGGCCCGGCGATCGAGCCGTCCTTGGTCACGTGGCCGATCAGGATCACCGCGAGGTCGCGCTCCTTGGCCACCCGGATCAGGTTCGAGGCCACCTCGCGGACCTGGGTCATCCCGCCCGGGGCGCCGTCGATCTCGGCGCTGGCGAAGGTCTGGATCGAGTCGAGCACCAGCAGGTCCGGCTTGACCTGGTCCAGGTGGCCGAGCACCGCGCCCAGGTCGGTCTCCGCGGCCAGGTAGAGGTTCGGGTCCAACGCCCCGATCCGGTCGGCCCGCATCCGCACCTGCGCGGCGGACTCCTCGCCGGTGACCACGAGCACCCGGTGGTCCGGCTCCGCGCAGGCCGCGGCCACGGCCAGCAGCAGGGTGGACTTGCCCACGCCCGGCTCGCCGGCCAGCAGGATCACCGCGCCGGGGACCACCCCGCCGCCGAGCACCCGGTCCAGCTCGCCCACACCGGTCGGCCGGGCGGTGGCGGTGGTGGCGTCCACCTCGCCGATCGGCCGGGCCGGGGCGGAGACCGGGCCGGCCGCCGCGGTCCGGGTCTTGGCCAGCCCGATCTCCTCGACGCTGCCCCAGGTCTGGCACTCCGGGCAGCGGCCGACCCACTTGGTCGCGGTCAGTCCGCACTCGCCGCAGCGGAAGGACGGCCGGTTCGCGGGCCGGGCGCTCTTGCTCGTGGTCGCCATGGGGGAAGCGTAGTCGGCGCCGCCCACAGCCCGGCCCGTTCGGCCGAACGGCGGCCGTCCGGGCGCCCGGTCCGGGCGTCCGCAGATTCCCGCCCGGAAGGGGTTCCGCTGAGCGTGCGGCCTCGTTAACATACGGGAACTACCTAAGATATTTTGTCGGATTCATCCGGATTAGATCTGTTTTCCAGATGGTCATTCGTCACCATATTCATCCGGCTAGTGGAACTTCGATCGCCGGATGGCTTACCGTCCTGTTCGTGACTGACCGGGAAATGGTGACGGCGCTCAGAGCCGGGGATCGGCTTGCGGCCGGCCAGATATACGACATCTACGGAACGCGACTGTATGCGTACTGTCACGAACTGCTCGGTGACCACAAGCTCGCCGGCGACGCGCTTCGGGACACCTTCATCGTGGCCGCGAACCGGGTCCGTGAGCTGCGCAATCCCGAGGCGCTGGGCCCCTGGCTGTACGCCCTGGCCCGCAACGAGTGCGACCGGGTCGGCATCTCCGAGGAGATCCCCGAGGACGCCGGCGCGGCCGTGCGCGGGGACCGGCTGTCCCGGCTGGCCCTGGACTGCTACGCCATGCAGGCCCCCGAGGTGCGCGAGGTGCTGGACCTCGCGTTCCGGCACCGGCTGATCGACGCGGACCTGGCCCTGGTGCTCGGCGTGCCCGAGGCCGAGGCGGTGGACTTGATCAACAACGGCCAGGCCGAGATGGAGAACACCCTGCTGATGGTGCTCTCGGCCCGGACCGGGGACCCCAAGTGCGCCGAGGCGACCGACTTCGGCCGCCGGTTCGAGGACCTGGACGGCAAGGCGTTCGCCGCCTGGCTGCAGACCATCGGCAAGCACGTGGAACGCTGCGCGATCTGCGGCGGGACGATAAAGACCCGGCACCCGCTGCGCCTGTTCGAGGAGCTGCCGCACTCCTACCTGCCGCCGGGGGTGCGCTCCCGGGTGCTGGAGACCCTGCGCGACCCGGCCGGGGTGGCCTTCGCCGCCCGGATCGCCGAGCGGGCCGGGAAGTTCGACGAGGAGGGCTTCCCGTTCGGCGGACGCGGCGGCTCCGGCGCCGGCAACCGCTGGCTGCTGCCGGCCGGCGTCGGGGCGGCCGTGGTCGTGATCGCGGTGCTGGGCTTCTTCATCTTCGGCGCGCACTCCCCGGCCGCCTCCGCGGCCCCGAGCGGGAGCCAGACCAGCCTCGGCGCCACCGCGTCGGGCACGGGCACCTCCACCGAGCTGAACCTGCCGACCGCGGACGGCACGGACACGTCGGACGTGACGACGGCTCCGGCGCAGGTCACCGGCAGCCCGTCGGCGAATGCGCCGGGTGGGGGGAATCCGACCCCGGCCAAGACCTCGGGAACGGGCCACACCACCGCGCCGCGCACCACGGCGCCCCACACCTCCGCACCTACGACGGTACCCACGACCGCGTCGAGTTCGGCGACGCCGTCGGCATCCGCCTCTTCTACGCCCGCGTCCCCGGCCCCGCCGGGCTGATCGGTGACGACGCCGGCGTCACCGCCGCAGTGACGCCGGCCGTCCCGGAGATGACGGCCCGCCGCCAGAACTCACACGAACGAGTGGTGATTTGGCGGGTGAATCACACTCGATAGGGTGATTAGCCTATAAGAGTGGCCGTACGAACACGTCCGGTCACCTAGCGTCGGCGCTGTGAATGCTGACAGTGCCAACCGGTCCGGGGCCGGGCGTCCGGCCCCCGGCGGCGTGAGCGCCGACGGGTGGGGCCGGGCCGCCGCCTACGACGCCTACGCCGACGGGCTGCACACCTACGCCCTGTGGTCGCTGCGCGACCACGACGCGGCGGTGGACGCGTTGTACTGCGCGTTCGTGATCGCCGACCGGAACGTCACCCAGCTGCGCCAGCCGGACCTGATCCAGCCCTGGCTGTACGCGATCCTGCGCCGCGAGTGCGCGGCCCGGGCGTCCGGCGACCCGAGCGGCCCGGCCCCGGTCTCCGGCCGCCGGCCCGGCCCGCACCCGGTCGCCGAGCTCGGCGGCTCGCTGGACCAGCTCGAACGCAGCCTGCGCCGGGCCGAGCTGCACTCGCTGGAGTGGGCCGAGGCCGAGGGCCTGGTTCCGGTGCACCGGGAGATCCTCGAACTGACGATCCGGCACGGCCTGGACAGCCGCGGCCTGGGTCTGGTGCTGGGCCTGAACCAGTCCGGCGGCCGGGACCCGTCCGCGGCCCCGGGCGCGCGGCCCGGTTCGGGGTTCGGCGGTTCGGGCGGCGGGCCGTCCGGCGGCCGGGGCTTCGGCGTGGTGGCCGACGCCTGGCGCGAGCTCGAACGCTCGCTGGCCGCGGTCGCGGTGGCCCGGAGCCTGCGCGAGGCCGAGACCGGCCCGGCGCACTGCGCCCAGCTGGCCGAGCTGATCTTCGGCTGGTCCGGCCGGCTCGACGCGGTCCTGCGCGGCCCGCTGACCGACCACGTGGACCGGTGCGCGCGCTGCCAGAAGTACCTGCACTCGGTGGTCGGACGTCCCGCGGCGCCGAGCATCCTGCCGTTCGTCGCCGCGCCCCGGTCGCTGCGGGAGCTGCTGCTCGGCGAGCTGGCCGACCCCGAGGCGGCCGCCCGGCAGGGCGTGGACCACCGGGAGATCGCGGCCCGGGCGGCCCGGTTCACGCCGGAGGGCTTCCCGGCCCTGGCCGACCCGCAGCAGGCCCGGCGTACCACGCACCGCCGCCAGGGCGGGCGGGCCGCAGCGCCGGTCCGGCCGGCCGAGCGCGGGCCGGAGGCCGAGACGGATGTGGCCGGGCCGAGCGGCGGCGGTTCCGGCGCGGCGCCCGAGGCCGCGACCACGACCAAGGCCAGTGCGGTCTGGCTGGAGGCGTTCGACGCGAGCGCCGCCGAGCTGGGGCGGGCCGCGAACCGTCCCGGCGCCGCCGATGTGGTCGGGCGCGAGCCGGACGAGGCGGGCCGTCCCGGAGCGGGTGTCACGGGCGGCGGCAAGGCGGTGCGGTCGTCGTCGGAGGCTTCGGCCGAGGCGAACGTCTTCGGGACGGATGCCACTGCGCCGGTTGCCGCGAGGCCTGTCGCTGCTGCCGACGGTTTGCCGCCGTCGAGCGGCGTCGCGGCTGCGGCTGCGGCCACGTCCGGCGAGCAGCCGAGCCGTCGGCCGGCGCAGACCGTCGGGGCGGCCAGCCAGCCGTTGCTGCTGCGCAAGCCGGTGCCGCCGGGACCTCCGTTGAACGTGATAAACCCCGCGCCCACCTCGGAACTCACCCGGCCCCAGGGCGCCCGGCCCGACGCCGCCGAGCGGCACCGCGATGACGGCGGCGGCGAGCACGGCCGACTCCCCGACGCCGGGCCGGCCCACCCCGCTGGGAACGGCCTGTACCGGGCGCCGGGCAGCTGGGCCGACCGGGTCCTGCCGGACCGGATCGACGAGGACGACGTCGACACGGTCGAGACCCAGTTCCCGCGCCGCGTCTTCGCCCAGGACGACCTGCCGGGCGGCCGCTTCGTGGACACCCCCTCGGGCCGGTTCGCCGCACTCGCGCCGGATCCGCCGCCCTCCCCGGCCGGTTCGGATACTCCGACCGCTCCCGCGGCCAGCCCGACCGGCCCGACTAGCTTGATCAACTCGGTCAACCCGACCGCCCCGGCAGCCAAGCCCGCAGCGGACCCCCATCCGACCTCGGTGCTTCCGGCCGTGGATCCGCTCGCGGCGGCTCCGGCGCCCCGGTTCAACGAGCCGGTCCAGCCGCGGCCCGCCGACCAGGGCAGCTATCGCAGCGTCGACGGCGGTCGGCGCCGCGGCCCGGACCCGTCCCTGCGTGGCGCGCCCGACCCGGCGCCGCGGTACGGCGACCCGGCGATCCGTCGCCCGGTCGAGCCGTCCGACCGCCCGGCCGGCGGTCCGGCCGGCAACCCGGCGGTGGGCACCCGGCGGGCCCGGCACAAGTCCAAGCCGGTCCGGCAGGCGGTGCTCTCCGCGGTCGCCATCGGCGCGGTCGGGGCGGTGGCCGCGGCGTCGGCGGTCGTGCTCGGGCTCACCTCGTCCGAGCACACCACGCAGGCGCTGGACGGCTCGCAGGCCGATCCGCTGGTCACAACCGGCTCCGGGGTCGGCGACGGAGGCCTGCCGGTGCAGGTCGGCCCGAGTGCCGGGGACAGCGCGTCCGCGACGGCTCCCGGCGCGGGCACGGCTGCCGGGGCTCCCGCGCCCGGCCTGAGCGGCTCGGTGATCACCCAGCCCTCGGCCCGCTCCGGGTCGGGCTCGGGTTCGGCCGGCGGGGCGGGCGCCGCGGTGTTCTTCGTCAGCGTCAACCAGCGCGACGGCGACCCGGACAGCGTCTCGATCCTGCTGCGCAACACCGGGAAGACCCCGCTCGCGTGGAGCGCCAAGCCGCAGACCTCGTGGATCACCCTGAGCCAGAGCTCCGGGACCATCCCGGCCGGCGGCAGCGCGACGGTCACCGCGCTGGCCAGCGCCGCGGCCCCGGCCGGGCAGTGGACCAGCCAGGTCGACTTCACCCCGGGCAACCAGGTCCTGGTGCTGCACGGCGGCATCCCGACCGCGTCCCCGGCGCCGCCGACCAGCCCGCCGGACACGCCGCCCACGAGCGCGCCGCCGAGCTCGACCGGGCCCGCCGCGCCGCCGACCGATCCGCCGACCGATCCGCCGACGAGCGCGCCGCCGACCGACCAGCCGACCGACACCCCGACATCGGCCTCGTCCTCGGCCGCTCCGACCGCGAGCGGTTCGGAGTCGGCCCCCACTCCGGCCCCGTCGCGGCGCACGCCGCCGAAGCACAAGAAATAGCCGGTCGGCCAACGAGGCGGGCCGTGCGGCAGTCCTCTGCCGCACGGCCCGCCTCGTTCACCGCCGAGCTATGTGACGCCGCATCACATCACTGCACGTCAGATCACTTCTTGGCGCGGGCCGCCGACTTCTTCGCGGCCGGGCGCGGCAGCACCTCCAGCGGCAGGCTGGCCGGGTGCGGGGCCAGCATGACCTTGGCCGACAGGTACTCGGCGCAGTGCTTCGCGAGCACCTCGTACGCCTCCTCGCCCATCAGCTCGACCAACTCCGGCTGGTACGACACGTAGACCGGCTCCGACGCGATGTGCGCCTCCGTGTTCCCGGTGCACCACCAGTTCAGGTCGTGGCCGCCGCCGCCCCAGCCGCGCCGGTCGTACTCGCCGATCGTGACGACCAGGATCTCCGTCTCATCCGGAAGGGTGACATTGTCGTACGTGCGCCGGATCGGCAGCTGCCAGCACACATCCGGCTTGGTCTCCAACGGGTGCCGGCCCTCGCGCAGGGCCAGGCCGTGCAGCGCGCAGCCGGCGCCGCCGGCGAAACCGGGCCGGTTCAGGAAGATGCACGCGCCGTCGTGCACCCGGGTCTGCCGGTCCCCGTCCTCGTCCTTCTCGGTGATCGACAGCTTGCCCTTCTTGCCCCCGGTCGCCTCCGGGTGGAACTGCCAGGTCTCCGGGGTCAGCCGGGCCGCGGCGGCCTTGACCCGCTTCTCGTCGTCCCCGTCCGAGTAGTGCGCGCCCAAGGTGCAGCAGCCGTCCGCCGCCCGCCCGGGCCGGATCCCCTGGCAGCCCGACCCCCACACGCACTGCCAGCGCGAACACAGCCACGTCAGGTCGGCCCGGAACGACTGGGCCGGGTCCTGCGGGTCGGGGAATTCCAACCAGGTACGGGGAAAATCGAGAGCGACTTCAGGCATGGCGCACAGCCTACGAGGAAGCGGGGGCGGCCGGAGCCCGACGCGCGCGGCGCGGCCGGTGTTCGACGCCGGTGTTCGAGCCTGCATCGATTGTGTGTCGACCGTGCTCAGGTGCGCGCGGGCGATCACGCGGTCGGATAGCGTCTTGTCCATGCGCCTAGGGGTCTTGGACGTCGGATCGAACACCGTGCACCTGATCGTGGTGGACGCACATCAGGGGGCGCGGCCGTTGCCCGCCTACTCACACAAGACGGAATTGCAGCTCATCGGCCTGATAGGGGCGGACGGCAGGATCACCCCGGAGGGAGCGGAACGCCTGGAGCAGACCGTGGCCGAGGCCCTGCGGATCGGCGAGGACAAGGGAGTGCAGGAGTTCATCGCCTTCGCCACCTCCGCGGTCCGCGAGGCCGGGAACGGCGAGGAGGTGCTGGCCGGGGTGCGCGAACGCACCGGGGTCGAACTCCAGCTGCTGTCCGGCGAGGCCGAGGCCCGGCTGACCTTCCTGGCCGTGCGCCGCTGGTTCGGCTGGTCGGCCGGCCGGCTGCTGGTGCTGGACATCGGCGGCGGCTCGCTGGAGATGGCCACCGGCTTCGACGAGATGCCCGAGGTGGCCCGCTCGCTGCCGCTCGGCGCGGCCCGGCTGACCAAGGACTGGCTGCCCGGGGACGTGCCGGCCGAGGCCGACCTGCGGGCGCTGCGCCGGCACGTGCGGGCCGAGATCGGCCAGGCGGTCGGCGACCTGCTCCGGTTCGGCCGGCCGGACAAGGTGGTGGCCTCGTCCAAGACCTTCCGCCAGCTGGCCCGGGTGGCCGGGGCCGCGTCCAGCTCGTTCGGGCTCTACACCCCGCGCCGGCTGGTGCACGCCGACCTGCTCGAGGCCCTGCCCCGGCTGAGCCGGATGACCACGGCCGAGCGGGCCACCCTGCCCGGGGTCTCGGCCGGCCGGGCCCCGCAGCTGGTGGCCGGGGCGATCGTCGCGGACGCCGCGATCGACCTGTTCGAGACCGAGGTGGTGGACATCTCGCCCTGGGCCCTGCGGGAGGGGATCATCCTGCGCCGGCTGGACGGCCTGCCGGAGGAATGGCTGTAGCGTCCCACCGGGCTTCGGCCGGAGGGACCGTTTACCGCCCGCGTCCCCGGCCGGCCACCCGGCCCACTCCGGCCGGCTTCCGCCGCGAAGTAGGCTGGAGAGCGTGACATGGGCTGTGGGACGCAGTGGCGAGGCGAGCCGGCTGGCTCTGCCCAAGGTGGCGCTGTCCACCATCTCGGTCTACCCGGAGAACACCGCGAACGGCTTCGCCACGGCGCAGCGGCTGGGCTACGACGGGGTCGAGGTGATGGTCACCAACGACCCGGTCAGCCAGTCCGTGGACGCGCTGCGCCGGCTGCGCGACGGCCTGGGCCTGCCCATCCTGGCCATCCACGCGCCCTGCCTGTTCTGGCTCAACCTGCAGCGGGTCTGGGGCACCGACCCGTGGGCCAAGCTGGTCAAGGCGCGCGAGGTGGCCGAGGCGCTGGGCTCCCCGACCGTGGTGGTGCACCCGCCGTTCGTCTGGCAGAGCAAGTACGCGGCCGACTTCGTGGCCGGGATCAAGCGGATGCAGGACGAGACCGACATCCGGTTCGCGGTGGAGAACATGTACCAGTGGCGGGCCGCCATGCCGCTGGTCGGCGAGCGCCGCGGCGAGGCCTACTCGCCCGGCTGGGACCCGACCGAGCAGGAGTACCCGCACTTCACCCTGGACCTGTCGCACACCGCGACCTCGCGCACCGACACGATGGCCATGCTCGGCCGGATGGGCTCCCGGCTGGCCCACCTGCACCTGGCCGACGGCAGCGGCTCCAACGCGGACGAGCACCTGGTCCCCGGCCGGGGCACCCAGCCGTGCGCGGAGATCCTGAACCTGTTGGGCCGCAACGGTTTCGACGGCAACGTCATCCTCGAGGTCAACACCCGCCGGGCGACCGACCAGGAGGCCCGGGACACCGACCTGCACGAGGCGCTGCTGTTCGCCCGCCGGCACCTGCTCGGCGCGCACGGCCCCGGCGAGGTGGACCCCGCGGTCCGGCCGGAGATCACCGCGCCCGCTTCGTGAGGGCTTCGTGAGACAGTGGACCGGAGCGGGGAAAGACCTCTCCGCCCCAGCCCAGCCGCCGGGCGACCAGGCCCGGTGCGCGTACGTCAAGTGAGGTGTCCCGGTGCTGCGCCAACTGCTGCTCACCGCTTCGCGGAGCGACACGACCCGTCGGATGGTGGAGACCGCGCCGGTCTCCCAGGGGGTGGTCCGCCGGTTCGTGGCCGGCACCGGGACCGGGGACGCGGTGGCCGCGGCCACCCGGCTGCTCGGCGACGGCCTGGCCGTCACGCTCGACCACCTCGGCGAGGACTGCGTCGACCAGGAGCACGCGCGCCAGGTCAAGGACGCCTACGTGCTGCTGCTGGACCGGTTGGCCGAGGCCGGGCTGACCCGGGGCGTGAACGCGGCCGGCGCCGAGGTGTCGGTCAAGCTCTCCGCCGTCGGCCAGGCCCTGCCGCAGGACGGTCGGAAGATCGCGCTGGAATACGCCCGGGACATCTGCTCGGCCGCCCGGCGGGCCGGGACCACGGTCACCCTGGACATGGAGGACCACACCACCACCGACGACACCCTGGAGGCGCTGCGCGAGCTGCGGGCCGACTTCCCGTGGGTCGGCGCGGTGCTCCAGTCCTACCTGAAGCGGACCGAGGCCGACTGCCGCGACCTGGCCGGGCCCGGCTCGCGGATCCGGCTGTGCAAGGGCGCGTACAACGAGCCGTCCGCCGTCGCGTTCCAGGACAAGGCCGAGGTGGACAAGTCCTACGTGCGCTGCGTGAAGACCCTGCTGCGCGGCCAGGGCTACCCGATGTTCGCCACCCACGACCCCCGGCTGATCGACATCGTCGGCGCCCTGGCGATCCGCGGCGGCAAGCCGAGCGGCAGCTACGAATTCCAGATGCTGTACGGGATCCGGCCGGACGAACAGCGCCGGCTGGCCGGACTGGGCGAACTGGTCCGGGTGTACGTGCCCTACGGCAGCGAGTGGTATGGCTATCTCATGCGACGATTGGCCGAACGTCCGGCGAATCTGGCCTTCTTCGCAAGGTCCTTGATCAGTAAGGGGTAGCGGCTCATGGCGGCGCAGCGGATCGCGGTGCTCGGCACCGGCAAAATCGGCGAGGTCCTGGTCTCCGGCGCGTTGCGGGCCGGCCGGCCGGCCGACCAGATCCTGGTCACCGCGCGCCGTCCGGAGCGCGCGGCCGAGCTGACCGCGCGCTACGGCGTGGCCGCGGTCTCCAACGCCGAGGCGGCCAAGTCCGCCGACACCCTGATCCTGGCGGTCAAGCCGCAGGACATGGGCGCCCTGCTGGACGAACTGGCCCCGCACGTGCCGACCGACCGCCTGGTCATCTCGGGGGCGGCCGGCATCACCACCGCGTTCATCGCCGGCCGGCTCGGCATCCCCGGCCTGCCGGTGGTCCGGGTGATGACCAACACCCCGGCCCTGGTGGACGAGGCGATGTCCGCGATCTCCGGCGGCGAGCACGCCACCGACGAGCACCTGCGCCGGGCCGAGGAGATCTTCCAGCCGGTCGGCAAGACCATCCGGGTGCCCGAGTCCCAGCAGGACGCGGTGACCGCGCTCTCCGGCTCCGGCCCGGCCTACTTCTACTTCCTGGTAGAGGCGATGATCGACGCCGGCATCCTGCTCGGCATCCCCCGGACCACCGCGCACGAACTGATCGTGCAGTCCGCGATCGGCGCGGCCGTGATGCTGCGCGACTCCGGCGAACACCCGGTCAAGCTGCGCGAGGCGGTCACCTCCCCGGCCGGCACCACGATCGCCGCGATCCGGGAACTGGAGAACCACGCCGTGCGCGCGGCCATGCTCGCCGCGCTCGAGGCCGCCCGCAACCGGTCCCGGGAACTGGCCGCGGAAGCCTGAGCCGCGGACGGGCGGCCTGGCCGGGGCCGGCGACAATCCCCGGCCCCGGCCCCGGATTCCGATCACCCGCCCCGGCCTGGGCGCGAGCGCCGGCCGGATCCCGGCCGGAGCGAGGACCGCCCTGACCGTCGCCGGAGTGGGCGGCCTTCCGCCGGCCGGCACCTTCGCCGCGGTGGTCCTGAACCCGACCGCCACGAACACCTCCGGCTCCGGATTCGTCGAGGCCTACCCGGACGGCGCGAGCATGCCGGACGTGTCCGATCTGAACTACCTGCCGAACCAGACGATCGCCAACACGGTGATCGTCCAGGTCGGCCAGGGCGGGCCGGCCGGCCCGATCGACCTGCTCGCCGACGTCTCCGGGTACTTCACCAACGGAGCCGGCGGCGCGTACGTCCCGCTGCCGCCGGTCAGGATCCTGGACACCCGCACCGGCGCGCCGATCGCGGCCGGCGCGACGGCCGACGTCGATGCGCGCCGTCATCGCCGCCTTCCGGTCGACTCCTCGCCGACGGGAAGCGCGTTCGAGGTCAACACGACGGTCACCGGGCCGACCGGGACCGGGTTCGTGACCGACCATCCGCATGGCAGCGCCCTGCCGAACGTCTCCACGGTCGACTACACGCCCGGCCTCACGGCCGCCAACCTGGGCTTCGTCGGATCAGCCGACGTCGGTATCGCCGTCTACAACGGCGGCTCCCAGGCCGGAACCACCCAGGCGATCGTCGATCTGTTCGGCTATTTCGGCTGCACCGCACGCCGATCGGCGGCGATCGGCGCGGGCGACCGCACCGGCCGGCGCCGGGGCCGGGACCACGCGTCCCGGCCCCGGCCACCCCGCCATTCACCCGTTCGCCTACGATGGCGATCGTGAGAGCTTCAGCTGAAGCACGTCAACACTTGATCGGGCGGATAGCGCTCGCCGTGGTGCCCCTGGTCGTCCTGAGCGGGTGCAGCGGCGGCGGCGCCGGCAACACGAGCGTGGCCGCGGTCGGCTACGGCACGGTGACCCAGATCGTCGAGGCCTCGGCCTCGGTCAGCGCCAAGGCCCAGGTGACGGTCAGCGCGCCGGCCGGCGGCAGCATCGCCGAACTCGACGTCGCCGACGGCCAGCAGGTCACCGCCGGGCAGGTGCTCGGCCGGATCGACTCGCCCAGCGCGCAACAGGAACTGGCCGCGAGCAAGCAGGCCGTGAAACAGGCCTCGGCCGGCACCTCCGGCTCGATCCCGGCCACCTCTAGTTCCTTCAACGCCTCGGCCGCCTCGGCCCGCAAGACCGCCGACAAGGCCTTCGCCGCCGCCGAGCAGGCCGCCCGGAAGATCACCGACCCGCAGATCCAGCAGGCCGTGCTGGACCAGATAACCGCGGCTCAGAGCACGTACGACACCGCCTACACCGCGCTGTCGCAGACCATCACCCAGTTCCAGAACGGCCTGGCCTCGGCCGGCCAGGTGCTCAAGGCGCTCGGCAGCACCCAGGTGGCGCAGGCCCAGGCGGCCGAGCAGATAGCCCAGCAGACCGTCAACGCCCTGACCGTCACCGCACCGATCAGCGGCACCGTCACCCTCGGCACCGGCTCGGCCGGCAGTTCGGCCGGCAGCCTCAGCGGCGTCTCGGCCCTGCTCGCCCAGGCCAGCGGCTCCGGCTCGGCCGGCGGCGCCGGCTCGCAGCAGGCGCTCGGCGCGCTGACCGGCGGCGGCAGCGACACCGCCAGCACCACCCCGATCTCCGACGGGGTCCCGATCTCCGGCGGCGGCACCCTGTTCACCGTCACCGACGCCTCCGCCCTCTCGGTCACCGCGCAGGTCGACGAGACCGACATCCTCCTGGTCAAACCCGGGGTGACCGCGACCATCGACCTGAACGCGGTACCCGGCGGCAAGTACCAGGGCACCGTGCAGTCGGTCGACCCGAACGGGACCACCTCCAGCACCGGCGGCGTGACCTACACCGTGCACCTGAGCCTCGGCGACGGCACCATGCCCGGCGGCGCCGCGGCACCCGCGCCGCTGCCCGGGATGAGCGCCATCGCCAACCTCGACGTCCTGACCGCGGTGCACGTCCTGTCGATCCCCTCCGCGGCCCTGCTGACCAACGGCGACACGGTCTCGGTGTGGCTGGTGCACAACGGCGTCGCGCAGTCGCGCACGATCACGCTCGGCGCCCAGGGCGACACCACCGTGCAGGTCCTGAGCGGCCTGTCCGCCGGGGACCGGATCGTGACCGCCGGGGCCGACAAGGTCACCGCGGGGGAGAAGGTCGGATGAGCCGGGAGAGCGCCGCGTGACCGTGGCCATCGAGGCCGAGGACGTGCGCCGCAGCTACGACCTCGGCGGCACCCGGGTCTCGGCCCTCAACGGCGTCTCGCTGCAGATCACCACCGGCGAGTACGTGGCCATCACCGGCCCGTCCGGCTCCGGCAAGTCCACCCTGATGCACCTGCTCGGCTGCCTGGACCGGCCCACCTCCGGCGTGCTGCGGATCGGCGGGCGGGACGTGAGCAAGCTCGGCGACGCGGACCTGGCCGAACTGCGCAACACCATGATCGGGTTCGTCTTCCAGGCCTTCCAGCTGCTGCCCCGGGCCTCCGCGGTGGACAACGTGGCCCTGCCGCTGGTCTACCGCGGGGTGGCCCGGGCCGAACGCCGGCGCCGCGCGGTCGAAGCGCTCACCTCGGTCAACCTGGCCCACCGGCTCGGCCACCGGCCGACCCAGCTGTCCGGCGGCGAACAGCAGCGGGTGGCCATCGCCCGGGCCCTGGTCGGCGAACCGCGGATCCTGCTCGCGGACGAGCCGACCGGCAACCTGGACTCGGCCAACGGCGCGGAGGTGATGGCCATCCTGGAGCGGCTCAACGGCGAGCGCGGGGTCGCGGTGGTGCTGGTCACCCACGAGGCGGAGATCGCCGACCGGGCCGACCGGCTGATCCGGGTGCGCGACGGGCTGGTCGTCGAGGACCGGGAGAAGGCCCGGTGAAGGGCGGGGAGTCGCTGCGGGTGGCCGCGGACGCGCTGGCCGCCAACCGGCTGCGCTCACTGCTGACCATGATCGGGGTGATCATCGGGGTGGCCGCGGTGGTCATCCTGGTCGCGATCGGCGGCGGGGCCCAGAACCTGGTGGAGAAGGAGGTCGAGGGGCTGGGCTCGAACATCATCCTGATCGTGCCGGGCAAGTTCTCCTTCGGCGCCGCGCCCTCGATCTCCCAGCTGCAACTGTCGGACATCACCAAGGTCGGCCGGATCGTCGGCTCCCCGGACGCGGTCACCGCGAGCATCGACTCCGGCGAGGACGTACGGGCCGGCACGCTCGACTTCTACTCCACGGTCGCCGGGGTGACCGACACGGTCCCGGACGTGTTCAACCGCCCGCTGACCGAGGGCAGCTACCTGACCGCGGCGGACGTGACCACCGGGGCCCGGGTGGTGGTGCTCGGCGCGACCGTGGCCGACACCCTGTTCCCGGGCGAGGACCCGGTCGGCCGGCAGGTGGCCATCGCCGGGGTGCCGTTCCGGGTGGTCGCGGTGGCCGCCCCGCTCGGCGCCGCCTTCGGAGTCAGCCAGGACCAGCAGGTGGACATCCCGATCACCGCCGCCCAGCGGTTGTTCGGGGTCAGCTCGATCCAGGACCTCGCGGTCAAGGCGCCCACCCCGGACCGGATCGGCCCGCTGTCGGACCAGATCGTGGCCGCCCTGGAGGCGGAGTACCCGGGCGAGCAGTTCTCCGCGGTCACCCAGACCGAGATCCTCGGCACGATCGGCCAGATCCTGAGCCTGCTGACCGGGGTGGTGGCCGCCATCGCCGGGATCTCGCTGCTGATCGGCGGGGTCGGGGTGTCCAACATCATGCTGGTCGGGGTGCGCGAGCGGACCAAGGAGATCGGTCTGCGGATGGCCCTGGGCGCCCGGCAGCGCGACATCCTGGCCCAGTTCCTGATCGAGGCGATCCTGCTCACCGCGATCGGCGGGACCCTGGGGATCGGGCTCGGGATCGGCGTGTCGGTGGTGGTCGGCGCGGTCAGCCCGCTGCCGACGGCGATCGCCTGGTGGTCCCCGGTGCTCGCCTTCGGGGTGTCGGTCCTGGTCGGGGTGATTTTCGGCGTGGTGCCCGCGCGCCGGGCCGGACGCCTGGACCCGGTCGTCGCACTGCGCACCGATTAGAAGGGCTCATACATCACGTGTCGAGCATGTCGGGTATGTTCGGACAGGTGAGGGTTGTGACATTCAACGTGCTGCACGGCCGGCCGATGCGCGACGGCCGACCCGTTCCCGAGGCCGGGGAGACCGGGCAGGCGTTCGCCGAGGCCGTCGCCGCGCTGGACGCCGACGTCCTGGCGCTCCAGGAACTGGACCGGCTGCAGGAACGCTCGGGCCGGGTGGACCAAGCGGCGCTCGCCGCCGAGGCGATGGGCGCGCGGGACTGGCGGTACGCGTCGGCGCTGCACGGCCGGCCCGCGCCCGGCGCCGGATGGGTGCTCGACCCGGCCGAGCCCGGGCTGCGGGTGCACGGGCCGCGAGACGCCCGGGCCGCCTCGGCCGTCCCGTCCCACGGGATCGCCCTGCTCACCCGGCTGCCGGTGCACCAGTGGCGGGCCCGGCGGTTCGCCGCGGCGCCGGTCGGCCTGCCGCTGCGGGTGGCCGGCCAGTCTGGGCTGACGAAGGTCCCGGACCATTCGCGAGCCGCGCTGGCTGCCGTGCTCGAGGGTGGGACTGGGCCGTTCACCGTGGTCGCGCTGCATTTGTCGTTCGTTCCCGGCTGGAACACGGCCCACCTGGCCGCGGTCCGCCGCTGGATCGCCGACCTGCCCGCTCCGCACCTGCTGCTGGGCGACTTCAACCTGCCGGGTCCGCTGCCGCGGGCCGTCCTCGGCACGGCCGGGCTCCTGGACGGCGCCGCCCGCGCGGGACGCCGCAGCCGCGCCGAGGCAAGACCGCCGGCGCCGGACGGTTGGCGGGACCTCGCCCGCGTGCCCACCTACCCGTCGCACCGTCCTGTGGTGCAATTCGACCACGTACTCGCGTCCGGGATCCCCGAGAGCTCGGTGCAGGCGGTGCACACCCCGCTGACGCCGGTCTCCGACCACCGGCCGCTGGCGGTCCACCTGGCGTGCTGACGCAGGCGGGACGCGGGTTGCCTGTTGCGCGCTGCGGAACCAATCCGCAGGGCCGGTCGTCCCACTGACGGGAGATCAGCCGACCGCGCCGACCGGCGGGGGATCGGCTCCACCGGCCCGCCCGGGCCGCCCCCGGCCGAGGCCGACCTAGGTGCGTCGCCGCGCCCCCGCCCGGTGCGGACCGTCGCGACGCGGAGAGAGCGAGCGGTGGAAACACGCGACGAGCTGGTCAAACACCTCCTGGACAGCAGGATCGCCGGAGCCGTGGCGACGCCCCGGGAGAACAACCTGCTGCACTACCGGCTGCTGGCCGACCGGGACCCGTACTACCTGTTCGGCCTGGACCCCGGCCCGCAGTGGACCCCGGACGCGATCCTGGACCTGATGGCCGCCAAGGTCGGGGTCAGCCCGCGGCTGAACCACCGCAGCGGCCAGGACGCGATCGACCCGGAGCTGACGGTCTCGGCCCTGGACCGGTACGCCGACCGGCTGGCCGAGGCCGCCCGCGGGCGCCAGCGGGTACTGCTGGCCACCGGCCACCCGGGCAACCTGAGCACGCTCTACCAGCGCTTCGCCGCAGTCCTGCGGGCCGCCGGGTGCACCGTGGTGCAGGCGGGCTCGGGCTGGAGCTACGAGGCCCCGACCGCGGGCGGGCACCGGCGCCAGACCATCCGCTACTACGCCGGGGTCGCGATGATGCTCCAGGGCGGCTCGCTGGTGCACACCCACGCCGCCCGGCCGATCCGGGCCGCGCTCAGCGACCTGGCCGAGCGGGGAGAGCCGCTGCCCGACCTGGTGTTGGCCGACCACGGCTGGTGCGGCGGCGCGGCCCGGGCCGGGGTCTCGGCGATCGGGTTCGCCGACTCCAACGACCCGGCCCTGTTCGTCGGCGAAGCCGAGGGCACCGTGGCGGTCGCCGTCCCGCTGGACGACGGGATGGCCCCGGAGGACTACCTCCCACTGGGCGACTACGTACTACACCGGGCCGGTATCGAACAGGCGCACGAGTAGCGCCGGGCAGTCCGCCGGTGGCGCATTCGAATCCGAACGCTACTCTTTTTCGCTTCTGGTCTCCCCAAGCGCACCAGTCGCAGTTACTGTGGGAAACGAGGCGTATACGCAATCTGTGCCGTCAGTGGTAGGGGAAGCTGTTACTGGCGGCGGGCGTGCGCGGAAGGTGGAGCATTTGATGGCCAGTGCGTCAGTGACCTTGGCGGCAGGCACCGGGCTCGACGACGTGAGTTTCCTCACGGTCGCCGAGGTCGCCGGTGTGATGCGCGTATCCAAAATGACCGTGTACCGGATGGTGCACTCGGGAGAGTTGTCGGCGGTCCGGGTGGGCCGTTCGTTCCGGGTACCCGCCAAAGCGGTCCGCGAATACTTGGCGGCCGCGTATGTAGAGGTCGCCTAGTACGCCGTACGGGGGGCTCTCTACCAGGCACTTTCTCTTGTTGGGCGGATGACCGGTACCCTGTTGTTCCAGTTGTCTGTCCACGAGCAGTGAGTGAGGGTTCCCTGTGGGCTCTGTCATCAAGAAGCGGCGCAAGCGCATGGCGAAGAAGAAGCACCGCAAGTTGCTGAAGAAGACGCGCATCCAGCGTCGCAACAAGAAGTAGGCAGCGTCCTTGAGCGGTGCTGCTTCCGACCCGTCCGGCACGGTCCTGGTGACCGGCGCCGCCCGTCGGCTCGGCGTTGCTCTTCTGCGGGAACTTCGCGAGCACGGCCTGCCCGGCGGGCGCCCGGTGGGGCGGATCGTCGCGGTGGACGTGCGCGACCCGCGTCCGCAGGACCTGGTCGAGGGGGTCGAGCACGTCCGGATCGACCTGCGGACACCGGCCATCGCGACCCTGATCGCCAGGCTGCGGCCGGAGACCGTGCTGCATCTTGATGTCCTCGCCGCCCCCGGCCAAGCCGGGGGCCGCACGGCGATGAAGGAACGCAACGTCATCGGCACCATGCAGTTGCTCGCGGCCTGCCAGAAGGTGGACAGCGTGCGCCGCCTGGTGGTCAAGTCCTCGGCCGCGGTCTACGGCTGCGCGCCGAGGGACCCGGCGTTGTTCGCCGAGACCACCGAACCGCACCGGCCCCCGCGCAGCGGCTACGGCAAGGACGTGTCCGAGGTCGAGGAGTACGCCCGCGGGTTCGCCCGCCGGCGCCCCGACGTCGCGGTCACCGTGCTGCGCTTCGCCGGGTTCCTCGGTCCCGGGGTGGACACCGCGTTCGCCGACTACCTCGCCCTGCCGGTGCTGCCGACGGTGCTCGGGTTCGACCCGCGGCTGCAGTTCGTGCACATCGACGACGTGGTCCAGGCCGTGCGCACCGCCGCGGGCGACACGCCTCCGGGCACGTACAACATCGCCGGTTCCGGCACTCTCATGCTCACCCAGGTGGCCCGCCGGCTCGGCCGGCCGACCGTGCCGGTGCCCCGGTTCGCCACGGCCACCCTG
The DNA here is from genome assembly GCA_035943635.1 of Actinocrinis sp. Classification (GTDB taxonomy): domain Bacteria; phylum Actinomycetota; class Actinomycetes; order Streptomycetales; family Catenulisporaceae; genus DASZBX01. Next base: position 418,436 of record DASZBX010000148.1, read on the forward strand.
GCCCAGGTGCTGCGCCGGGCCGGCCTGGCCGACTTCCCGCCGGACCAGCTGGACCTGCTGACCTACGGCCGGGTGCTGGACACCGGGCTGATGAACAGCCGGCTGGGGTTCACCCCGCGCTACACCACCGCGCTGACCGTCCAGGCGCACGCCAAGGCCGCCCGGATCACCCCGCTGGTCCCGCCGCGGCTGGTCGAGGGCCTGGCCGACCGGATCACCGGCACCCTGGCCCGCTACGGCGACGAATACCGGTCCGGATACGCGTCGGCTTACGGCCCCGTCTTCGACCTCGGTGACGAGACCGGCCCCGATGTGCAGTACGGGCCCGGATACGGACCCGACCCTGGCGACGAAGGAGCCGGACATGGCTGATCAGCCGCCGGCCGCCGGCCTGGTGAACACGATCGGGCGGGCCGTGGCCGGACCGGACTGGGAGCGCCGGGCCGCCCGCGGGGTCGCCTTCCTGCGCCGCCGGATCACCGGGGACTACGAGATCGACGAGTTCGGCTTCGACGCCGAGCTGACCCACAACGTGCTGCTCGGCCCGCTGCGTCCGCTGTACGAGCGCTACTTCCGGGTCGAGGCCCGCGGGATCGACCACATCCCGGCCGAGGGCGGGGCGCTGATCGTGGCGAACCACTCCGGCACCCTGCCGATGGACGCCCTGATGACCCAGGTGGCCCTGTGGGACCACCACCCGGCCGGCCGGCACCTGCGGATGCTCGCGGCCGACGTGGTGTTCACCATGCCGGTGGTCGGCGAACTGGCCCGCAAGGCCGGGCACACCCTGGCCTGCGCCCCGGACGCCGAGCGGCTGCTGCGCGCGGGCGAGGTGGTCGGGGTCTGGCCGGAGGGCTTCAAGGGGATCGGCAAGCCCTTCGCCGACCGCTACCGGCTGCAGCGGTTCGGCCGCGGCGGCTTCGTCTCGGCCGCGCTGCGCACCGGCACCCCGATCATCCCGACCGCGATCGTCGGGGCGGAGGAGATCTACCCGAAGATCGGCGACATCAAGCCGCTGGCCCGGCTGCTGAACGTGCCGTACGTGCCGGTCACCCCGACCTTCCCCTGGCTCGGCCCGCTCGGCTTGGTCCCGCTGCCGTCCAAGTGGTACCTGGTGTTCGGCGAGCCGATCGACACCTCCGGCTACGACCCGAGCGCGGCCGACGACCCGATGCTGATCTTCAACCTGACCGACCAGGTGCGCGAGATCATCCAGGACACGCTCTACCGGCTGCTGCTCCAGCGCCGCTCAGTGTTCTTCTAGGATTGCGCGCCGGTGGCAACCTTCTGAGGGTTCTGCGGAACCCGGCCGCCGACCGGCGGGTTGGTGGCCGGGCCCGGGGGTGGCGTACATTGCCGGGCATGGGATTCTTCGACATGTTCGCCGCTCAGAATGCTTATGGCCAGGTCTACGACAACCAGATTCCGCACCCTGAGGTCTCGCACGAACTACTGGCCGGCGCGGCCGGTTTCGCCGCGATGCACATGTATGAGAAGCACCGCGAATCAGAGGGCATAACCGAGCACCACGAGTTGGGCAAGGAACTGATCGCCGGGTTCGCGGCGGCCGAGGTGGACAAGCACTTCGAGGCCGGCCGGTTCAACCACCTGGAGCGCGAGCAGGCGCGCATGCAGGCCCAGCAGCAGGCCCAGTACCTGTACGACCAGCAGTACTCGCAGTACTACCCCGAGGGCTACCCGCAGCAGGGCTACCCGCAGGACGGTTACCCGCAGCAGGGCTATGAGCAGCAAGGCTACCCGCAGCAGGGTTACCAGCAGTACTGAGCCCTGACAGGCAGCGAGCGGGCGGCCGCGAGACCGCCCGCTCCGGCGTTCGCGGAAGAGCGCAGACCGCCGGCTCCGAACGCCCTACCGCGGCTACTGCGGCGGCGGTTCGGTGGCTGCGCCGGTGGCCTCGCCGCCGAGGCCGAGGTTGATCCCGGGCAGCCCGGGCAGCAGCGGCGGGACGTCCACGCTGGTCGACGGCGGCAGGAACGGCAGCGGCAGCGTGATGCCCATGGTCGGCGGGTCGGTCGGCGCCGCGCCGGTCGGGCTGTGCGTGGTCGCCTCCGGGGTGCCGCCGGCGGTCGGGGTGCGGCCGGCGCCGGGCGTCGCGGTCCCGGCCGCGGTCGTGCCGCTGCCGGCCGCCGGGGAGGCGTGCCGCGGCCCGGTGCGGCCGGGCGCGCCGGTCGGCCCGGGCCCGTCCGGGCCGGCCTGCGGGAACCGGCTCTGCTCGGACTCCAGCTGCTGGGCCAGGGAGTCCATCAGCGCGACGATCTGGGCCGGGCGCCCGCGCAGGTCGTCCGGCAGCTGCCAGGACAGGTCCAGCACCCGCTGCCGCTCGGTCTGCAGGAAGTCGGACAGGGCGTGCACGGCGGTCTGGTCGTCGTCCGCCTGGACCTGGCCGAGCAGCAGCCGGCCGCCGTCGGCGATCGTGGACTGCAGGTCGTCCATGGTCTGGGCCAGGTACTGCGCGGTGGCCGAGCCGGGTTCGTCCACGTCCGGGCGGGCGAGCAGGTCGTCGATCTCGGTCAGCCGGGTGTCCGCGAGCTTCAGGTACTGCCGCCCCTGGTCGGTCGGCGAGCCGGACATCGACAGCTGCAGGTTCTCGAACATCTTCTTCGCGTTGTACAGCGGGTCCCCGGGCAGCGCGCCGGCCGAGGCGATCGCGATCCCGCCGACCGAGCCGGTGGCCACCGCGACCCCTATCCCGGCCGCGAGCAGCCGGCGGCGCCAGACCGAGGCCTGCTCGGCCGGGGAGCGCCCGGCCCGGGAGCCGGACCTGGCCGGGCCCGGCCGCCCGGCGTGCCGCCCGCGCGCGGCCGGGACCGGGACCCGGACCGAGGCCTCGCGGACCAGTTTCTCGCGCAGGGTCACCCGGAAGGCCTCGTCGATCCCGGGCAGGGCCGGGCCCGCCTCGGCGATCCGGCGGGTCAGTGCGGTCAGGGCGTCGAACTCCGGCTGGGCCGCTCCGCGTGAGGTGGGGCCCAGCAGCGCCCGGTCGAACTCCTCGGCCGTCTTGCGCTGCGTCATCTGCCTGCCACCTCCTTGGTGCGATCGTCGTATCGAATTATCGGCATACGGTGATACCGGGGAAGACTCGCCACGCCCGGGGTTGGTTGTGCCCGGGTCGGTCCCAGCCATGCCCGAGTGAAGGAAGTTCACTCGGACGGGTTGTCCTCGGTCTGTCGGGGCCGGCTGCGGCGTGTCGGGTCGCGTCCGGTCCCGCCGTGTCAAACGAGCGGTGGGCGCCCGGGGTTACGGAATTATCCCCCAACAGTGGAACACGCCCCGCCCCGGCCGGTCGCCGGCCCGGCCCCGGGCCCGGGATCAGCGCAGATCCACCGGGAGCAGCCGGGCCAGGGTGCGGATCGCCCGATACTGCAGGGTCTTGATCGCCCCGTCGTTCTTGCCCATGATCTTCGCGGTCTCGGCCACCGAGAGCCCGTGCAGGAAGCGGAGCGTCACGCACTCCTGCTGCTGGGAGTTCAGCTGGGTCACCGCGTCCAGCAGCGCCCGGTTGGACAGGTAGGACAGCACGGAGTCCTCCGGGCTGCACTCCGTCTCGTTGGAGTCCATCATCTCGCCGGTCGGCACCTCCAGGCGGTACCGGCTGGACTTGAAGTGGTCGGCCACCAGGTTGCGGGCGATCGTGACCAGCCAGGCGCCGAAGTCGCGGCCCTGCCAGGTGAAGGTGCCGATCCGGCGCAGCGCGCGCAGGAAGGTCTCGCTGGTGATGTCCTCGGCCAGTTGGCGGCTGGAGACGCGGTAGTACACGTACCGGAACACGGTGTCCGAGTACGCGTCGTAGAGCTGCCCGAAGGCCTCGCCGTCGCCGCCCTGGGCCAGTTTCACCAGGGCCAGCATCCGCAGCGACTCGGCCTGTGCGGCGTCCGGGCGGCTGAAGTCCGGCGGCGCGGACCCGGCCCGGGCCGGGCCGGCAGACTGCGCGGGCACGGTCGGCCCGCCGTGGTCCGGGTCGGGGCCGGCCGGGTCGGCGTCGACGTCGGCGTCGGTCACCTCGGCCAGGTCGGGATGGCCGGAGCCGGCGGCCGTGGCGGCCTCGCCGCCCAGAGCCTCCTCGCCCGGATACCGCCCGGCGGCGGACTGCTGCTCGGAATACGGCTCTTCGGCGTAACGCCCGGCCGGATACTGCCCGGGCTCCGGCTCGGCCGGCTCGTCCGGGTAAGGGCCCGGGTACTGCCCGGGCAGGGGGGCGTGTCCGGACTGGACGGAACGGTCGTCCGGCCCGAATGCGGCCGGGCGGCCGTTCTGCCGCGGCGCGGCGGAACGGCTCTCGGGACACTCGCCGGGCAGGGCGGGCCCCGGCCCGGGTCCGGCCGGGCGGCCGGACCCGGGCCGCGGCGGGGACCCGGCCGGCTGGGGCGGAACAGTCGACGGCTGCGGGACCGCCGAGGCCGAGATCACGGCCAGGGCAGCCCGGAGACCGGACCAGCCGGCCGTGTCGACTCTTACGTCTCGGTGCACGGGTCTCCAACGGAGCGTAAGCGAACTATCGCTACTTGTAGGGCTTCTTTCACATCGTAGGGAAGACGGGCCCCGAGATGTGCGGCTTTGGCACGACCGGTGTGTTTTCCCGGCGCGCCCCAAGAGAATACCCTTTGGTGACGAAGAGGTTACTCCCGGTGGCGGAAGTTGCCAGTTGCCACCGGACGAGGCGTCCAGGATTCCGGTGCCCGAGCCGAGTTGCCGTCGGTGCGTCGACCTGGTGGCCGCGCCGGTGTCCGGACTCCTAGTGCCGGCCCGCGCGGCGCAGGGCGCCACCGGCGGCGACGGCGCTGACCGTGGCGCCCACGGCCGCCGCGCCGGGTAGGCCGAGCTGCAGCAGCCGCATGCCGGTGCGGTAGTCCGTCACCGGCCAGCCCACCGAGCGGGCGTGGTGGCGCAGCTTGTGGTCCGGGTTGATCGCGTGCGGGTGGCCGACCGCGGTCAGCAGCGGCAGGTCGTTGGCCGAGTCCGAGTACGCGTGGCACTCCCCGAGCCGGTAGCCGCACTCCCCGGCCAGCTCCGCGACCGCGGTGGCCTTGGCCGGCCCGTGCAGTATCTGGCCGGTCAGCCCGCCGGTGTAGACCCCGTCCACCGCCTCCGGCACGGTGCCCAGCGCGCCGGTCAGGCCCAGCTGCTCGGCCACCACCTCGGCCAGCTCCAGCGGGGCCGCGGTGACCAGCCAGACCGCCTCGTTCCGGTCCAGGTGGGCCTGGGCCAGTGCCCGGGTGCCGGGCCAGATCTTCTCGCTCAGGTACTCGTCGTAGATGTCCCGGCAGATCTGCCGCATCTGCACCACGCTGTGCCCCCGGACGAACGCCAGGGCCTTGGACCGGGTGGTGTCCAGCTGCTCGTCGCGCTCGCCCCAGATCCGGAAGCCGACCTGGGCGCAGCCGAACTTCGCCAGCTCGCCCATGCTCAGGAAGTGGTGCGCGGTCAGCCCGCGGGCCAGGTGGAACAGGGACGCGCCGCGGATGAGCGTGTTGTCCAGGTCGAAGAACGCCGCGGTGCGCGGGGCGCGGTGCGGTTCGGCGGCTTCCAGCAGAGGCAACCGGGCGGCAGGCGAACTCAAGACCATGTATCAGACCATACTCGCGTCCCTCTAACTCCACGTTCGTTTTGCCTTCCATCTCGGTGAAAGACCAGCGACCAAAGCACGCTGCGAGGGCGCTGCGCACGCGGGCGTACGGCGCGCGGGCCCGGTTGGGCCGCGCGGGTGCGGATGGTCGGGTCCCGGCCCGGCCCGCGCCGCCCGGCTGCTTCCCGCGCCCGCCCGCGGCCGCGGGATTATCATGGCGGCATGCGGTGGAAGTTGCAGGGCGGGCGGCCGGACGGACCGAGGATCACGCTGATCGGGAAGCCGGGCTGCCACCTGTGCGACGACGCCCGGGCCGTGGTCAGCCGGGTCGCGGCCGACCTGGCCGTGGACTGGGTGGAGCTGGACATCGAGCAGGACCCGGCACTCGCGGAGAAGTACTGGGAGAAGATCCCGGTGATCCTGGTCGACGGGAGCCCGCACGACTTCTGGCGGGTGGACGAACGCCGGCTGCGCGCAGCGGTCGGCTGACCCGGGCCGCCCGACGGCCGGCCGAGCCGGCGCAACACTGCTCAGGAAACGTTCAGCCAGCTGTGACGTGAGTCGCAGTCGGAGCCCGCGGGCGCCGCCGAAAGGCAGGTTGACCTGCGGGGACGACCCGAAGGCGGCCCTTGCGGCACAAAGTCGACTTTCCTAACGATCCGGACAGGTACTTTGTGCGCGCGTTCACAAAGTCCTACGCTGTCGGAAGTGCTGAGTGAGTACCAGCAAGTCGTGAGCTCGGCACCCGCGTGAGCACCTCATCAACCGAAGCAGTCCGGCAGGAGCACGATGGCAGCATTGCGCAGAGCGCACTCCGCAGATGCTGAGGTATCCCGGCGCAGCGCCTCGTCGACCATCCCCGAGGCGACCGTGGCGCGCCTGCCGGTCTACCTCCGCGCGCTGCACGGCCTGGTCGAGCGGGACACCGCCACAGCCTCCTCGGAGGAGCTCGCGGCCCTGGCCGGGGTCAACTCCGCCAAGCTGCGCAAGGACCTGTCCTACCTCGGCTCCTACGGGACCCGCGGGGTGGGCTACGACGTCGAGTACCTGATCTACCAGATCTCCCGCGAACTGGGCCTGAGCCAGGACTGGCCGGTGGCCATCATCGGGATCGGCAACCTGGGCCACGCCCTGGCCAACTACGGCGGCTTCGTCAGCCGCGGCTTCCGGATCGCGGCCCTGCTGGACGCCGACCCCCGGCTGTCCGGCAACCGGGTGGCCGGACTGGTGATCCGGCACATCGACGAACTCGACGAGGTGATCGCCGAGACCGGCATCTCGATCGCGGTGATCGCGGTCCCGCCGCAGGCCGCCCAGTCGGTGGCCGACCGGCTGGTGGCCAGCGGGGTCACCTCGATCCTGAACTTCGCCCCGGTCGTGGTCACCGTGCCGGACGGGGTGGACCTGCGCAAGGTCGACCTGTCCATCGAACTGCAGATCCTGGCCTTCCACGAACAGCGCAAGACCGCCGCGCTGCCCGCCCCGCTCGCCCGCCGCCCGGCCCGCCCGGCCCGCGCGCCGCGGGAGGACCCGGTCAACCCCGATCCGGCGGACCCGGACCCGGCCGCCGGCGCGGCCGCGCCGGACGCCCTGCATGATGAGGTGTTGCCAGCATGAGCCTGCTTGCCATCGGCCTGTCCCACCGCACCGCGCCGATGCCGGTGCTGGAACGGGTCGCCCTGAGCCCGGAGCTGGTGGAGAAACTCCTCGGCGACGCGGCCGGCACCGAGCACGTGCGCGAGGCGATCGCCGTCGCCACCTGCAACCGGCTGGAGGTCTACGCCGACGTCACCAAGTTCCACGGCGCGCTGGCCGACCTGTCCGAGCTGATCAGCCACTACACCGGCGTCTCGGCGGACGAGCTGACCGCGCACCTCTACGTGCACTACGACCAGCGGGCCGCCGCGCACATGTTCACGGTCGCCTGCGGCCTGGACTCGATGGTGGTCGGCGAACCGCAGGTGCTCGGCCAGCTGCGCGCCGCCCTGGCCGTCGGCCAGCGGATCGGCACCGCCGGCCGGGTGCTCAACGACCTGGCCCAGACCGCGCTGCGGGTGGGCAAGCGGGCGCACAGCGAGACCGGCCTGGACCAGGCCGGCCAGTCCCTGGTCACCGCCGCGCTGGACCTGGCCCTGCCGCACCTGGGCGGCCGGGTCGGCCGGGCCTGCGTGGTCGGCGCCGGCTCGATGTCCGCGCTGGCCGCGACCACCCTGGCCCGGCTCTACCCGGGCCTGGACCTGACCGTGGTCAACCGGACCGTGGACCGGGCCGAACGGCTGGCCGCCGGCCTCGGCGCCACCGCGGCCGGCCTGGAGTCGCTGCCGCAGATCCTGTCCGGAGCCGACCTGGTCGTCTCCTGCACCGGCGCCGCCGACACCGTGCTGACCGCCGCGCACCTGACCGCGGCCGCCCTGCCGCCCGGCGGCCGGCGCGCCGTGATCGACCTGGCCCTGCCCCGGGACGTCGAGCCCGCCGTGGCCGCCCTGCCCGGGCACCTGCTGGTCGACCTGGCCGCGATCGCCGAGTCCCAGCAGGCCGGGGACCGCGGCGAGGGGATCGGCGTGGCCGCCGTGCGCACCATGATCGCCGAGGAGCTCGACGCCTACGCCGCCGCCCAGCGGGCCGCCGCGGTCGCCCCGACCGTCACCGCGCTGCGCGGCAAGGCGGCCGGCGTGGTCGACACCGAACTGTCCCGGTTCGCCGGGCGGGTGCCGGACCTGGACGAGCGGACCCGGGCCGAGGTGGCCAACCTGGTCCGCCGGGTGGTCGACAAACTGCTGCACGAACCGACCGTCCGGGTCAAGCAACTGGCGGTCGAACCCGGCGGCGCCTCGTACGCCGCCGCCCTGAGCGCGCTGTTCAACCTCGATCCCGCGGCCGCCGCCGCGGTCAGCCGGGCCGAAGTGGAGGAACTGACATGAACGCCGCGCCCCTGCGCCTGGGCACCAGGCGCTCCGCCCTGGCGCTGGCCCAGTCCGGAATGGTCGCCCGCTCGATCACCCGCGCCGCCGGCCGCCCGGTCGACCTGGTCGAGATCAGCACCTACGGCGACGTCTCCCGGGAGGCCCTGGCCCAGATCGGCGGCACCGGCGTGTTCGTCGGCGCCCTGCGCGACGCCCTGCTGGACGGCCGGATCGACCTGGCCGTGCACTCGCTCAAGGACCTGCCCACCGCCGCGCCGGCCGACCTGGTCCTGGCCGCCGTGCCCGAGCGCGAGGACGCCCGGGACGTGCTGGTCGCCCGGGACGGGCTGAAGTTCGCCGACCTGCCGCCCGGCGCCCGGGTCGGCACCGGCTCCCCGCGCCGGGCCGCCCAGCTGCGGCTGCTGCGCGAGGACCTGGAGATCCTGGCCGTCCGCGGCAACGTGGACACCCGGATCGGCTTCGTCGCGGCCGGCGAGATGGACGCGGTCGTGCTGGCCTACGCCGGCCTGAACCGGCTGGCCCGGATCGGCGAGGCCACCGACTACTTCGACCCGGCCGCCCTGGTGCCGGCCCCCGGCCAGGGCGCGCTCGCGGTCGAGTGCCGGGCCGCGGACACCGCACTGGCCGGGCAGCTGGCCGCCCTGGACCACGCCCCGACCCGGGCCGCCGTGCTGGCCGAACGGGCCCTGCTGGCCGCGCTGGAGGCCGGCTGCTCCGCCCCGGTCGGCGGGTACGCCACCGTCGCCGAGGAAGTACTCCACCTGACCGGGATCGTCGCCGACGCGGCGGGTCCGCGGTCGATCAGGATGTCCACCACCGGACCCCTGGACCAGGCCGGGCGGCTGGGGCACGACCTCGCCGCGCGGCTGCTGGCCCGGGGTGCCGCCGGATTCATGGGGAAGTAGACGTGACGATCACGACCCACAGCGCCCAACCCGGGCTGGACCGGACCGGACCCGCCGACCACCGGCCCGACGGCGAGACCCTCGAGTCCGCGGCCGCCCTGCTGGCCGGCCCGTCCGGCCAGCTGCCCGGCGCCCGCGCGGCCCTGGCCGGGCCCGGCGCCACCGCGCAGACCGCGTCCCCGGCCGAGGCCGCGGACCACTTCGCCGCGCACCTGGCCCCGGCCCGGCGCCCGCGCACCGGCGCCGCCGCGGTCTCGGTGACCACGGTCGCCGCGACCGTCCCGGCCCAGGCCCGCCCGGCCGAGGCCGAGCCGCCGGCCGCCGTCCGCCCGTCCCGGCTCGGCCAGGGCCGGGTCAGCTTCGTCGGCGCCGGCCCCGGCGACCCCGAACTGCTCACCGTGCGCGCCGCGGCCGTGCTGGCCGGCGCGGACGTGCTGATCGTGGACGCCGCGCTGCACGCCCGGTTCCGCTCCCGGTGCACCGCCGGGGTCGAGGTGGTCGAGATCGAGGCCGACCTGGCCGCGCCCGGCTTCCAGCTGCCCGACTTCACCCGCTTCGCCGACGCCGTCCGGGCCGGACGCTCGGTGGTCCGGCTGCTGGACGGGGACCCCGGCCTGTTCGGCTCGCTGGAGCACGAGGTGGCCGCCTGCGCCCGGGCCGGACTGGAGTTCGAGGTGGTGCCCGGCCTGTCCCGGTCCACCGCGGTCCCGCTGTTCGCCGGCATCCCGCTCACCCGCGGCCAGGCCGGCGAGGTCCGCCTGCTGGCCGCCCCGCAGCCGGGCAGCCAGGCCGACTTCACCGCCTGGTCCGACTGGCACCGCCAGCTCGGCGAGGCCGGGGCCAGCAGCTCCACCCTGGTGCTGACCGGCATCGGCGGCCGGGTCGAGGAGGTGGCCGGCGAACTGCTGGCGGCCGGCCGGCCGGCCGCGACCCCGGTCTCGATTACCGTGGACGGCTCGCTGACCTCCCAGAAGACCGTCACCACCACCCTGGACCGGGTGACCGCGACGCTCAAGGCCGAGCGGACAATCGGCCGGTCGGCCGATACCGTGGTAGTCGTGGGCGCCGTGGTGAGCCGTCGGGACGACTTCTCCTGGTACGAGACCAAACCGCTGTTCGGCTGGCGGGTGCTGGTCCCCCGGACCAAGGAGCAGGCCGGCGCGCTCTCGGCCCAGCTGCAGTCCTACGGCGCGGTCCCGCACGAGGTGCCGACCATCGCGGTCGAGCCCCCGCGCACCCCGCAGCAGATGGAGCGGGCGATCAAGGGCCTGGTCACCGGCCGGTACGAATGGGTCGCGTTCACCTCCGCGAACGCGGTCAAGGCGGTCTGGGAGAAGTTCGAGGACTACGGCCTGGACGCCCGCGCCTTCGCCGGGATCAAGGTGGCCGCGGTCGGCGAGCAGACCGCCGCGGCGCTGCGCGCCTTCGGCGTGGCCCCGGACCTGGTGCCCTCCGGCGAGCAGTCCGCGGTCGGCCTGCTGGAGGACTTCCCCGCGTTCGACCCGGCCTTCGACCCGATCGAGCGGGTGCTGCTGCCCCGGGCCGACATCTCCACCGAGACCCTGCTGGCCGGCCTGGTCGAGCTCGGCTGGGAGGTGGATGACGTGACCGCGTACCGGACCGTGCGGGCCGCGCCGCCGCCCGCCGAGATCCGCGAGGCGATCAAGGGCGGCGGCTTCGACGCGGTCCTGTTCACCTCCTCGTCCACGGTCAAGAACCTGGTCGGCATCGCCGGCAAGCCGCACGCGGCCACCGTGATCGCCTGCATCGGCCCGGCCACCGCGCGCACCGCCGAGGAACACGGCCTGCGGGTGGACGTCATGGCCGACACGCCCAGCGCCGCGGTGCTGGCCGAGGCACTGGCCGCGTTCGGGGCCAAGCGCCGGCAGGCCGCGATCGCGGCCGGCACCCCGGTCACCCGCCCGTCCGAGCGCCGGTCCACCCGGGCCCGCCGGGCCAAGGCGGGGCTGTGAGCGGGCCGGACGCCGTGGTCCACGGTGCGTTCCCGGCCGTGCGCCCGCGCCGGAACCGGCAGAGCCCGGCCATGCGCCGCCTGGTCGCCGAGAACCGGCTGCACCCGGCCGACCTGATCCTGCCGATGTTCGTGCGCGAGGGCGCCGACGAGCCCCGGCCGATCGCCGCGATGCCCGGCGTGGTCCAGCACACCCTGCCCAGTCTGCGCAAGGCCGCCAAGGAGGCCGTGGCGGCCGGTGTGGGCGGCCTGATGCTGTTCGCGGTGCCCGAGACCAGGGACGCGATCGGCTCGGCCGGCAGCGACCCGGACGGGATCCTGCAGCTGGCCCTGCGCGAGGTGGCCGACGAGGTCGGCGACTCGACCGTGATCATGAGCGACCTGTGCCTGGACGAGTTCACCGACCACGGCCACTGCGGCGTGCTGCGCGCCGACGGCACCGTGGACAACGACGCCACCCTGGCCCGCTACGCCGAGGTCGCCCTGGCCCAGGCCGAGGCCGGCGCGCACCTGCTCGGCCCCAGCGGCATGATGGACGGCCAGGTCGGCTACGTCCGGCGCGCGCTGGACGAGGCCGGCTACCAGGACACCGGGCTGCTGGCCTACACCGCGAAGTACGCCTCGGCCTTCTACGGCCCGTTCCGGGACGCGGTCGAGTCCGCCCTGGACGGCGATCGGCGCACGTACCAGCAGGACCCGGCGAACGCCCGCGAGTCCCTGCGCGAGGCGGCGCTGGACGTGGCCGAGGGCGCGGACATGGTGATGGTCAAGCCGGCCATGTCGTATCTGGACATCGTGCGCCAGATGGCCGACGCGGTCAGCGTGCCGGTCGCCGCCTACCAGGTCTCCGGCGAGTACTCGATGGTCGAGGCGGCCGCCCGCAACGGCTGGATGGACCGGGAGCGGGCGATCCTGGAGACGCTGACCTCGATCCGTCGGGCCGGCGCGTCGATGATCCTCACCTACTGGGCGGTCGAAGCGATTCACCTGCTCAGTTGATCCGCGGTGGTCATCTCCGGGCCTTTGGGTAAGGCTGGCATGATACAAAGCAGGCTCTTGTGTGTCGTGCCAGCGACGCCTCATCCGCCCGGACCCAGGGAGCAGTAGTGGCGCAGTTCGATCCTCTGCCGGAGGCCTTCCCGGCCGCCGGCGAGCCCGGTCCGGCGCCCGCGGACACGGCCCCGGGCCCGCCCGCGGACCCCGCGCCCGGCCCGGCCGGGGCGAGCGTGCCCCCGGCGCCGACGACCGGCCGGATATCCCTGCTGCGGGCGCTCGGCGAGCTCGGCGCGGTCTACGCGGCCTCGTTCGGCCTGGGCATCGTCTCGGCGATCGTGCTGCTGAAGAACCCGAACTTCGACAGCGGCGACAACGTCATCAACAACCTGCAGTCGGCCCTGATCGAGATCTTCAACTACATCATGCAGGCCGCCGTGGTGATCTTCGGGGTCGGCTACTTCAGCCTGCGCCGCGGCCTGAGCCTGCGCGCCCTGTTCGGCCGGGTCAAGCGGCCGGCCGCGTACTCGGCCGATCCGTACGGCGCCGGGTGGCCGACGCCCGGCGGACCGGCCGGGGCCCATCCGGCGCCGCAGGGCTACGGCCAGCCGGCCGGCTACGGCGCGGCCCCCGGCTATGGCGCAGGTCCCGGCTACGGCAGCCCGACCACCTACCCGGCTACGGCCGGCTACCCGGCCGCGAACGGCTATCCGGCCCAGACCGGCTACGGGGCCCCGGTCGGCTACGGTCCCCCCGGCGGTTACGGCGAGCTGGGCTACGCGGTCCCGGCGCCGATCGAACGCGGCCCCGGCTGGCAGTTCGCCCGGACCTTCTTCGTGGCCATGGGCGGGTTCGTCTCGTTCCTGATCGTGGCGATCGCCTACATCAGCATCTCCGGCCGCACCCAGGGCGCGCCGAGCCAGGGCAGCAGCCTCTGGCTGATCCCGGTCGGCGTGTTCGTCTCCGCGGCGGCCGGTTTCGGTGAGGAGATGCTGATCACCGGCATGACGGTGACCGTGCTGGAGCAGGCCGGGTTCGCCCGGCGGCCCTGGGTCATCTACGCGGTCGCGATCTGCCTGCGGATCCCCTTCCACCTGTACTACGGCTGGGCCGCGCTGGGCGTGATCTGCTTCACCGCGACGAACATCTGGGCCTACCGGCGCTGGCGGCTGCTGTGGCCGATCGTGCTGGCGCACGCCGCGTACGACTTCGTCGAGTCCGTCGCCCAGACCATGTCGAACGCCGCGGGCGTGCTGCTGATCCTGGCCCTGGCCTTCACCACGCTGACCATGGTGATCATCATCGCCTGCATCGAGGGCTCCGACAGCGGGGCCCGGCGCCGCTTCCAGGCCTTCGCCGAGTATCAGGGCGGCGCGGCCGCCGGGTTCGGCCGGCCGGCCGCGGCCCAACCGCTCGATCTGCTGCACCCGGTCGCCCCGCAGACCGTGCCGCCGGTGCAGCCGGGACAGACCGCGCAGATGACGACCGCCGAGGACTTCGCGGCCGGCCTGGCGCCGCCTCGGCTGCCGCCCGGGCCGATCGTGCCGGCCGGCTTCGGCCAGCCGATGCAGCCGCCCCCGATGCCGCAGCCGCCGAGCCTGCTGGTGCCCGACCCGGTGCTGCAACAGCCGATCTCCTCCACGATGGCCCAGCCGCCCGAGGTGCCCGAGCCGCCGCAGTTCCCCACGTTCTGAGCCGCGGCCCACAGCCGGCGCAAGTTTCCCTCGTGCTGAGCCGTCGTGTGCGGCCGGCGCCCAGCGGCCGAACCCGAGGCAGGACTCATCGCCGCACGGGACGTCCTCGTCCCGCCCGGCGCTCCTGAAATCCCCGAACGCGTGCCCGTCTCCGCACGCCGCGGACCCGCCGGTGCCGCAGGGGCCATCACCGCGGTCACCTTCCGGGCCTGGGCCCGCGTCCTGCCGTGTGCTCCTGCCACCGGTCCGGGCCGCGAGGGTTCCCGGCGCGGCGGCGGCCGGCGCGGGCGGGGGCCGCCCGCCGGCGCCGGCTCAGGCGCTCTTCTTGCCCGTCAGCGACCAGGTGACCAGGCGGGTCAGGGTGATCCGCAGGTCCGCGTCCTTGACCGACCAGCTCTCGAACGCCTTGGTGTGCGCCGCGCTGGCCGCCAGCAGGGTGACCAGCACTCCGGACAGCGCCGCGGCCGGCACCTCGCGGTCGACCTTCCCGGTCTTCTGCAGCTCGGCGATCGAGTCGGTCAGCGCGGCGCCGACGTTGTTGAGCACCTTCAGCCGCAGCCGGGCGAACCGGCGGTCGCCCTCCGCGGCGGCCAGGTCGACCACCCGCAGCGCGGCCTCGTGGGTGCGCCAGAAGTCCAGGAAGCCGTCCACCAGCCGGGCGGCCGCGGCGGCCCCGGCCTTCCCGGTCCAGTTCTGGTCGGCCACCAGCTCTTTGAGCGAGCCGGCCTCCCGGACCACCTCGCCGCCGAGCTCGAGCACGGCGGCCTCGATGTCCGGGAAGTACTGGTAGAACGTGGCGGGCGAGGTACCGGCCAGCCGGGCCACGTCGATCACCGTGACATCCCGGTACGAAGAGGTCTCCAACAGCTCGAGCAGGCATTCGAGCAGCCGGGTCCGGGTGGCCTGTCCCCGGCGTCCGGCGATCCTGCCGTCGACGGTGCGTACTTGTGTCATACCGTCAGTTTATCCATGGATAGATGAAACGCATTTGTGACGATATGTCGAATGGGCTGAATGGTGGAGGGTGATCGTTGTTGCGCAGCGTAGTCGTCGTCGCGCAGCGTTACCGCCGGGAGTCCGCCGGAGCGGTCTCGGCGGCCGGGCCGGCGCCGGCCCGCCCGGTCTCGTCGCCGGATCCGCCCTCCGGCGGCCCGGCGCACGGCTCCAGCCGGATGACGATCGACTTCGAGGTCGGGGTGTTCGAGGTCTCCGCGGTCGAGTCCAGCGGGACGAGCACGTTCGTCTCGGGGAAGTAGGCGGCCGCGCAGCCGCGGGCGCTGGGGTAGGCGACCAGGCGGAACCGTTCGGCCCGGCGCTCGACCCCGTCGCGCCACTCCGAGACCAGGTCGACGAAGCCGCCGTCGGCCAGCCCGCGTTCGGCCAGGTCGTCCGGGTGCACGAACACCACCCGGCGGCCGTGCTTGATCCCGCGGTAGCGGTCGTCCATCCCGTAGATGGTGGTGTTGTACTGGTCGTGCGAGCGGACGGTCTGCAGCAGCAGCCGGCCCGGCGGGACCCGGAGCACCTCCAGCTGGTTGACCGTGAAATTCGCCTTCCCGGTGCTGGTCGCGAAGGTGCGGCTGTCCCGCGGCCCGTGCGGCAGCTGGAATCCGTCCGGCCGGCGCACCCGCGCGTTGAAGTCGGCGAAGCCCGGTATCACCCGGGATATCCGGTCCCTGATCAGGTCGTAGTCCCCGGCCAGCTCGGCCCACGGCACCGCGCGGTCGTCCGGGAACAGCTCCTGCCCGAGCCCGGCCACGATCGCCACCTCGCTGCGCAGCTGCGGCGAGCCCGGGGCCAGCCGTCCGCGCGAGGAGTGCACCATCGACATCGAGTCCTCGACCGTGACGAACTGGTCCCCGGCCGCCTGGGTGTCCCGCTCGGTCCGGCCCAGGCACGGCAGGATCAGCGCCGCGCCGCCGGTGACCGTGTGCGAGCGGTTGAGCTTGGTCGAGACCTGCACGGTCAGCGCGCAGTCGCGCAGGGCCGCCTCGGTGGCCGCCGAGTCGGGCGTGGCCGCGGCGAAGTTCCCGCCGAGGGCGAAGAAGACCCGCACCTTCCCGGCCGCCATCGCCTGGATCGCCTCGACCGTGTCGTACCCGTGCTCGCGCGGCGGCTCGAAGCCGAACTCGGCGGCCAGCGCGTCCAGGAACGCGGGCTTGGGCTTCTCGTAGATGCCCATGGTCCGGTCGCCCTGCACGTTCGAGTGCCCGCGGACCGGGCACACCCCGGCGCCGGGCCGGCCGATGTGCCCGCCGAGCAGCAGGAAGTTGACCACCTCGCGGATGGTCGGCACCGAGTTCTTGTGCTGGGTCAGGCCCATCGCCCAGCAGACGATGATCCGCTCGGCCCGGGCCGAACGCTCGGCCACCGCCTCGATCTGCTCCCGGGCCAGCCCGGTGGCCTCCAGCACCTCGGCCCAGTCGGTCGCGGCCACGTCCTTGCGGTAGTCCTCGAACCCGGCGGTGTGCTCGTCGATGAACCCGTGGTCCAGGGCGTCCCGGTCGACCAGGATCTTGCCGAGCGCGCGGAACAGGGCCAGGTCGCCGTTGACCCGGATCTGCAGGAACTCGTCGGCCAGCACGGTCCCGGCGCCGACCACCCCGCCGGCCTTCTGCGGGTTCTTGAACCGGATCAGCCCGGCCTCCGGCAGCGGGTTGACCGCGACGATCGCCGCCCCGGACTTCTTGGCCTCCTCCAGCGCGGTCAGCATCCGCGGGTGGTTGGTGCCCGGGTTCTGGCCGACCACGAAGATCAGGTCGGCCAGGTTCAGGTCCTCCAGGCTGACCGAGCCCTTGCCTATGCCGATCGTCTCGGTCAGCGCGCTGCCGCTGGACTCGTGGCACATGTTCGAACAGTCCGGCAGGTTGTTCGTGCCGAACCGGCGCACCAGCAGCTGGTAGAGGAACGCGGCCTCGTTCGAGGTGCGGCCGGAGGTGTAGAAGACGGCCTCGTCAGGGGTGGCGCAGGCACGCAGGGCATCGCCGGTTATTCGCAGCGCCTCGGCCCAGCCGACCGGGACGTAGTGGTCCGTGCCCGGCGCCAGGTACATCGGCTCGGTCAGCCGGCCCTGCTGGCCCAGCCAGTAGCCGGTCCGCCCGGCCAGCGCGGAGACCGGGTGCTCGGCGAAGAACTCCCGGGTGACCCGGCGCACGGTCGCCTCCTCGGCCACCGCCTTCGCGCCGTTCTCGCAGAACTCGAAGTGGCTGCGGCTCCTGCCCGCGCTCTCCTGCGGCTCCGGCCACGCGCAGCCCGGGCAGTCGAAGCCGTCCTGCTGGTTGACCTTCAGCAGGGTCAGCGCGGAACGGCGCACCCCCATCTGCTCCCGGCCCAGCTGCAGCGCGTGCGCCACGGCCGTCACCCCGACCGCCCAGGTCTTGGCCGGACCGACCTCCAGGCGCTGCTCTTCGGGCTCGTCGATCGGCGGCGGGGTGGGCATGGTGGACTCCTTCGTCGGCGGTCCATCCACAGTACTCGCGCAAGGTTACGTCACTCTATGGAGTGAAATGACTCCGGATAGTACTGCGCCGTCCGGATGATGTTCCTGTAATGGGCTGGAAGGGCCTTGTACGACAGCAAGGCGTCGACCGCACGCGGAAGGACGCAGCAACCATGGGCATCCACGCCAAGACCAGGTCCCGGGGCCGGGCGATATCCCTGGGGGTGCTGGCCGCCGGGGCCACCCTGACCGGGCTCGGCCTGACCGCCGCCGCCTTCGACTCGGCCGGCGGGGCGCTGGGCGGCGCGTTCCCGGGCCGCCAGGACGGCGTGCAGGGCTACTTCGCGGACGGGTACGGGCCGTCCGGCCTGGGCGCTCCGGTCGCGGTGGCCGACGTGGTCCCGGCGCTGCTCATCCCGGCGGCCCAACCGGTGGTGGCGGGCTCCGCGCCGACCGCTGGGGCGTCCGACCGACCCGGGCCGGCTAAAACCGCGGGGGCGGGCCCGATCGGCCCGGGAACCTCGGGCTTGGGCTCGATCGGTGCCTCGGGCAGTGGCAGCGGCGGTGGCAGCGGCGGTTCCGGGGGATCGGGCAGCGCGAGCACCCTTGGCACCGAGCCCGCCTCGCCGGGCACACCGGGAGTTCCCACGGTCCGGTCGGCGGCGCCTCCAGCCGGGTGGACCGGCACCAGGACCACGAAGTCCCCGCCCGCTGCACCGAATCCGCCCAGGCCGAAGACCGGCCCGACCGGCATTTTGCCAGTCGGACCCGGCAGAGGCCCGACTGGTTCCGGCGGGGGATCGACCGGTCCAGGCAAGGGATCGACCGGTTCGGGTGGGGCGACCAGTCCGGGCGGGGGATCGACCGGCTCAGGTAAGGGATCGACTGGTTCGGGCGGGCAATCGACCCGTCCGGGTATGGGCTCGACCGGTCTGAGCGCCTTCGGCCCGGGCCTGATCACCGCGCCGCTGCAGAGCACCCTGTCCGCGGTCGCCGATCTCCCGGTGGTCAGCAGCCTGCCGGTGGTCGGGTCGGTGACCCACACTTTGCCTTCCGAGGTCCAGCAAGTCACCCGCCAAGCCACCGGCCAGGTCACCCGCCAAGCCACCGGTCCGGTCGGCGCCCAGAGCGGCAATTCCCCGGCGACCACGACCGGCGTTCCGCACAGCACCACGAGCGCCACCGGGATCGGCCCCGCCGACCGCCCGGCAGCCGGATCCGCCGCCGCAACCGGCCCGGTGACCGGCCTCGGCAGCTACGTCGACAGCGGCGGACTGGCCTCGGCCCTGCGCACACTGCGCTGACGGGCCACTCGACCGAGTGATCCGCGTCACCCGGCCGGATGAAGATCGCCGATAATCCGACCGTCGGCTGGGAGACTCCAGTGTGCCCGTCGCCCAGCTCTCCTCGGTGGAGTCCTTCGTCCACCGCGACTACGCGGTCCTCTTCGGCGCGCTGCCCGCGCTCGCGCTGGGCTCGATCGCGACCTTCGTCCAGCGCGACCGCGCCGCCGCGCGCACCGGAGCGCCGGACCCGCAGGCCGGCCCGGCCCGGGACCTGGCCGTGGCCGGGGTGGTGCTGGCCCTGATCGCCGAACGCCTCGACCTGGACCCGCTCGGCTACCCGCTGCTCGCCCTGGCCGCGGCCCGGCTGGTGGACCAGGCCGGCCCGGCCGACCGGGCCGCCGCCGCCCGCCGGGCCGCCGCGGACGTGATCCGCCCGCTGGCCCTGTCCACCCTGGTCCGGGCCGCGGTCTGCGGGCTGGCCGGATGAGCGCCATGGCCACCCTGTTCCGGGACGCCGAGCCCGCCCCGCCCGCGCCCCCGATCATCGCGCCGGCCAACCCGCCGGCCCCGGTCCGCGGCCCCTTCCTCGGCCTGGTCGGCTCCGTGCTCGGCACCCTGGGCGGCGGCTGGCTGCTGCTGGCCCCGTTCGCCTACAACTACCGCGCCGGAGCGAGCAAGATCCCCCGGACCACCCTGGTCGACCTGAGCACCGGCGGCGGCGCCGCAGCGATCGGACTGCTGTCCGCGGCCCTGTTCGGCACCTGCCTGGCCCGGCGGCTGCGCCCGGCCGAAGCCCCGGCGCCGGCCGAACCGGAGCCGGAGCCCGCGCCGGAACCCGAGCCCGAGCCGGTCCGCACCGTGCCGGCCCAGGGCACCGGCTCGGACGGCGACCTGCGCGACCTGCTCGGCCCGCTGGTGGCCGCGCTGACCGCCGATCTGCGCAGCAGGCAGGAGAAGGACCGATGACCTACCTCACCCACCCGGACGGCGGCCCGGCCGCGCCCGAGCCGGCCCCCGTGCCCGCGCCCAAGGCCCCGGTGGCCGCACTGACCGGCCTGGCCCTGCTCGCCGCGCTCGGCGCCTGGCTGGTGGCCGCGCCCTTCCTACTCGGCGACCAGGCCCGGGCGGCCGCCTGGACGACCGCCACCCGGGTGGACGTGGCCACCGGCGCCCTGCTCACCCTGGTCGCGCTGACCGGCCTGTTCGGCTACCTCGGCGCGGCGGTCGGCTGGTCGGCGCGGTACCGCCGGGATTGACCGGACATTCGGTCGGACCGAAGGCGGCGGGATGAGCGAGACGTACGGCGACTGGGACGGCGCCGACCCGGCTTACCGGGCCGGTCGAGACGCCCGGAGCCGAAGAACTCTGAGAAATTCCGGACGGCCGCCCGAGCCGGCCCCGCAGCGGGCGAATCGCCAGCTCAAAACTAGTTAGCCACGGTAACGGTCTCGGCCCGCGGACCGGCTTTGCGAAGCCAGGCCAAAGGAACTGTCATGGAGACGTAACAGTTCGCTGAACCTCTGCTGAGATTACGGCACAGAGCCGGTGAGTTTCATCTTCACTTCAGGCAGCGGCCCAACACTCACGGCATGTCCCCCCGCGTATTCTCCACCTCGCGCCCCAAGTTGGTGCTCAACGGCACGCTTGCCGCGGTCGTCCTCGTCGGCGGCGGTGTCGCGTACGCCGTGGTCGGACCGGCCAACCCGAGCTCCGCCGGCACCATCGCGCGCCAGGCCACCGTCGCCACCGGCACGGTGACCGCGAGCATCACCGCCTCCGGCAACCTGGCCCCGCAGTCCACCTCCTCCCTGGCCTTCGGCGCCTCCGGCCAGGTGACCGCGGTCGACGTGAAGGTCGGCCAGGTGGTCACCGCCGGCGAGACGCTCGCCACCATCAACGCCACCCAGGCCAACTACAACCTGCAACTCGCGCAGGACCAGTTGACCATCGCGAACGACAACCTGAGCAAGGCCCAGGACGGCCCGAACTCGGTCACCCGCAACGCCGACAACGCCTCCCTGGCCTCCCAGGAGAACTCGCTGAACGAGGCGAAGGCCACCCTGAAGACCGCGCAGGGCCTGCCCGCCTGCCCGTCCGGGCAGACCGGGCAGACCGCCGACTGCACCAGCACCACCCAGCTGCAGTCCGACCAGAACGCCGTGACCAACGCCGAGGACCAGCTCAACAGCACCGAGGCGCAGCAGGCCCAGAGCAACTACGTGGACCCGTCCACCCTGGCCCAGGACCAGGAGGCGGTCACCCAGGCCGAGGCCAACGTCGCCGCCGACCAGGCCGCGGTGACCGAGACCACGATCACCGCCCCGACGGCCGGCACGATCCTGACCATCACCGGCCAGGTCGGCTCCAGCGTCTCGGCCGGCACCAGCACCACCGCCTCCGCCTCCGGCAGCACCAGCTCGGGCAGCAGCACCGGGAGCACCGGGACCGGCAGCACCGGCACCGGCAGCACCGGGTCCAGTTCCAGCAGCTCCAGCACGTCGAGCAGCGGAACCTTCCTCACCATGGCCGACCTCTCCCAGCTCCAGGTCACCGCGGACGTCTCCGAAACCGACGTGGCCTCGGTCAAGACCGGCCAGGCCGCCACGGTCACCCTCAACGCGCTCTCCGGCGCAACCCCGCTGCAGGGCTCCGTCGCGGCGGTCTCGCCCACCGCGACCGTCGTGTCCAACGTGGTCGAGTACGCGGTCACCATCGACGTCACCTCCGCCCTGCCGGCCTCGGTCCGCACCGGCCAGTCCGCCTCGATCACCATCACCACCGCCTCGGCCACCAACGCGCTCTACGTGCCCAGCAGCGCGATCACCACGGTCGGCGGACGCTCCATCGTCACCGTGATCGCCAACGGCAAGAACACCATCACCCCGGTCACCACCGGCGTGGTCGGCACCACCGACACCCAGATCCTGACCGGCCTGACCGCCGGCCAGGTCGTCCAGATCACCCTGAGCACCGCGACCACCAACGGCACCACCGGGCGCGGCTTCGGCGGCATCGGCGGAGGCGGCGGCGCGGGCGGCGCCGGGTTCGGCGGCGGCGGCTTCGGCGGCTCCGCCGCGATCCTCGGAACCCAGGGATGAGCGGGGCGTTCCGCGCCCCCGCACTGGACATCAGAGACCTGAAGAAGGTCTACGGTGCCGGGGACGCGGCGGTCCACGCGCTGCGGGGAATCGACCTGCTCGTCCCGCACGGGGACTACGTCGCCGTGATGGGCGCCTCCGGGTCCGGCAAGTCGACCCTGATGAACATCGTCGGCTGCCTGGACGTGCCCAGCTCCGGCCGGTACGAACTCGACGGCATCGCCATCGCCGACCTCGACGAACAACAGCTGTCCCTCGTCCGCAACCGCAAGATCGGCTTCGTGTTCCAGTCCTTCAACCTGCTCCCCCGGACCAGCGCCGTGGAGAACGTGGAACTGCCGCTGATCTACGGCGGGGTCAAACACGCCGAACGGCGCAGACGCGCCCTGGCCGCCCTGAGCCTGGTCGGCCTGTCCAACCGGACCGACCACCACCCCAACCAGCTGTCCGGCGGCCAGCAGCAGCGGGTCGCGGTGGCCCGGGCCCTGGTCACCTCGCCCTCGCTGATCCTCGCCGACGAACCCACCGGCAACCTCGACACCCAATCGAGTTATGAGGTCATGGCATTGTTCGACCAACTCAACGCGGCCGGCCGCACCATCGTCGTGATCACCCACGAGGACGACATCGCGGCCCACGCCAAGCGGGCGATCCGGCTGGTCGACGGACTGATCGTCGAGGACACCCGGCTGGCCCCGGCCGAAGGCCTGCCGCCCCGGCTGGCCGCACACGGGGCGGGGGTCTGAGATGGGCGTGGCAGAAGTCTTCCGCTTCGCCGTACGCGGCCTGCGGGCCAACAAACTGCGCTCTGGCCTGACCACCCTGGGCATCCTGATCGGCGTCGGCGCGGTGATCCTGCTGATCGCGGTCGGCCAGGGCTCCGGCGCCGCGGTCCAGGCCCGGATCTCCAGCCTCGGCTCCAACCTGATCACGATCACCCACTCGGCCGGCGGCACCGGCCGGGCCGCGGCCACCCGCACCGGCACCCAGAGCAAGACCTCCGAACTGACCGTCTCCGACGCCGACCTGCTGGCCACCTCGCAGAGCGACCCGGACGTCAGCCTGGTCGCCCCGGTCTCCTCCACCTCGGACACCGCCACCTACGACGGCGCGAGCACCACGATCAGCCAGGTGGTCGGCTCCTACCCGGCCTACCTGAACATCTCCGACGACACCCTGGCCTCCGGCTCCTCGTTCACCACCACCCAGGTCAACACCGCCGCCAAGGTGGTCGTGATCGGCCAGACCGTGGCCACCGACCTGTTCGGCACGACCGACCCGGTGAACAAGGTCATGCAGATCGACGGCGTCCCCTACACCGTGGTCGGCGTGCTCACCGCCAAGGGCGGCGGCAGCACCTTCAACGACCCGGACGACGTGGCCATCGCCCCGCTGACCACCGTGCAGGACAGCCTCACCGGCTTCGGCTCGCTGACCGAGATCGCGGTCCAGGCCACCAGCGCCGACTCCACCGCCGCGGCCCAGGCCGAGGTCACCGACCTGTTGATCGACGCGCACCACGTGACCGCGTCGACCGAGGACTTCACCGTCACCAACGAGGCCTCCCTGCTGAGCACCGAGGAGAGCACCACGAACACCTTCACCGTGCTGCTCGCCGCCGTGGCCGCGATCTCGCTGCTGGTCGGCGGGATCGGAGTGACCAACATCATGCTGGTCACGGTCACCGAGCGGACCCGCGAGATCGGCATCCGCAAGGCCCTGGGCGCACCCAAGAGCGCCATCCTGGGCCAGTTCCTGATCGAGGCCGTGCTGCTGTCGGTGATCGGCGGCGCGCTCGGCGTGCTGGTCGGCGTGGTCGGCTCCCGGTTCAAGATCGACGGGATCAAACCCGTGCTGGTCCCCACCTCGATCCTGCTCGCCTTCGGCGTGTCCGCGGTGATCGGCCTGATCTTCGGCTCGCTGCCGGCGAACAAGGCCGCGAAGCTGCACCCGATCGAGGCGTTGCGCCATGAGTAGGCGTTCGCGAACGGCGGCCCACGGCGGGGCCGCCACGGTACCCAGAGCTAGAGACAAGGAGACCGCGATGTCGGTCGACAGCGACGAGTCCTTGACCGAGGAGCTGGACGGTCCGGTCGGCGACGACGCGACCGAGATCCTCTCCCGGCCCCCGCAGACCGACGACCTCGGGGTTGCCCTGGCCGCCCGGCCGCCCCGGGCCAAGCTGCCCCGGGCCACCCTGGCGCTGGGCGCGGCCGTGCTGATCTGCGCCGGGTTCATCGGCGGGGTGCTGGTGGAGAAGAGCAACTCCGGCTCCACCGGCCGCGGCGGCGCCGCCGCGTTCGGCGCCGGCGGGTTCACCGGCGGCGGCGGGTTCGCCGGCCGGACCGGCGGATTCGGCGGGACCGGCACCGGGACGGGTACCGGTACTGGCACTGGCTCAGGCACCGGAACTGGCACAGGCACCGGGACCGGCGGAACGGCTGCCGGCGGGATCACGGGAACGATCACCGTCGTCAGCGGCAACACCCTGTACATCACGTCGGCGAGCGGCACGGTCTACACCGTCCAGGTCAGCGGCACCACCGCGATCTCGGTGGCGCAGAGCGGGACCATCGGCGACCTCAAGGCGGGCCAGTCCGTGACCGTCTCCGGCGCGGCCGGGGCCAACGGCGACGTGACCGCCACCACCATCACCGCGAAGCCTTCAGGGGGCCAATGATGTTCACCAGGAAAGACGACACCACGGACGGCGCGGCCGTTCCCCCGGTCCGCCGAAGGACCGCGGCCGGCGCGGTCGCGGCCAGCGCGATAGCCGTCGGCGGGCTCAGCCTGCTCGCGGCCTGCGGCAGCAGCGGCGGCACGGCCACCGCGGGCAGCAGCGGCGGGGCCCCCTCGTCCGGGGCGACCGGGTTCGCCGCGTACACCGAGTGCCTGTCCCAGCACGGCGTCACCATCCCGACGGCCTTCGCCGGCGGGGGCGGTGGCGGCGGCGGGTTCACCCGGCCGAGCGACCGCCCGTCCCGCGGCGCGGGCGGCTTCGGCGGCGGCGGGGGCGGCGGCTTCTTCGGCGGCGCCACCCCCGACCCGCAGATGTCCGCGGCCGAGGCCGCGTGCGCGAGCGTGCGCCCGACCGGCGGCGCGGGCTTCGGCGGCGGGGCCGGCGGGTTCGGCGCCGGCAGCACCGCGCTGACCGCGTTCCGCAGCTGCATGACCCAGAACGGCGTGACCATCCCGACCACCCGGCCCACCTCGTTCCCGACCGCGGCCGGCACCGCGGGCGCCGCGTCCCGGTACCTGGACGGGCTGGACCCGACCGACCCGTCGGTGGCCAAGGCCCTGGCCGTGTGCTCGCCGCTGCTGCCGACCCGGCCGGCCACCGCGCCGACCGGATCGGGCAACTGATCCGGACCGGGCGGCGCACGATCGGCCCGGAACGCGGACGCGCCCGACGCGGCGCCCGCCGGCGAGTTCCTCGCCCGGCGGGCGCCGCGCTGGTGCCCGCCGCCGGGCGCCCGGGCGCCTACACTTCTGACAGCTCCGGACGTCGCCCGGCGCGGGCCCTCCCCGCGGCGGGCGCCCCGGCTCCGGCGGCCGGCGACCGCCGAACCAGCACGATCCGATGCGTGAGGTGAGCCAGATGGCCAATGACGGGACCAAGCTGCTCGTGGTGGACGACGACCGCGAGGTGCGCGAGGCGATCATCCGCGCGCTGCGGCTGGAGGGCTTCACCGTGGCCGGCGCCGCCGACGGGGCCGAGGCGCTGGCCCAGATGCACGCGGACCGCCCGGACGCGCTGGTGCTGGATCTGGGCATGCCCGGCCTGGACGGGCTCGGGGTGGCCCGGACCCTGCGCGCGGTCGAGGACCGCACCCCGATCCTGATGCTCACCGCCCGGGACTCGATCGAGGACCGGGTCTCCGGTCTGACCGCGGGCGCCGACGACTACCTGGTCAAGCCGTTCGCCCTGGCCGAGCTGGTGGCCCGGATCCACGCGCTGCTGCGCCGGGCCGCCTACGAGGGCGAGGGCGCCGCCGCGCAGACCCTGGTCTGCGCCGACCTGGTGCTGGACCTGGCCGCCCGGCAGTCCTGCCGCGGCGGGCGGCGCACCGACCTGACCAAGCGCGAGTTCGAGCTGCTGGAGCTGCTGATGCGCAACGTCGGCCGGGTGGTCACCCGCGAGGTGATTCTGGACCGGGTCTGGGGCTACGACTTCGGCCCCGGCTCGAACTCGCTGGAGGTGTTCGTCTCCACCCTGCGCCGCAAGACCGAGCCCGGCGGCGCGCCCCGGCTGATCCACACCGTGCGCGGGGTCGGGTACACGATCCGCGAACTGCGGTGACCGGCCCGGGCGGCGCCGCGCGGGCGCGCACGCCGCGCCGGCTGAAGCTGCGCACCCGGCTGGCCCTGGCCGCGACCCTGGCCGTGGCGATCGGGATCGGCGCCGGGGTCTCGTTCGCCTACCTGGCGCTGCGCTCGGAACTGCTCGGCAGCGTGGACGACCAGCTCGGCCACCAGGTGCAGGCGGCCCAGCACTTCCTGATCCCGAACGGCAACTCCTTCACCCCGCCGCCGGACCGCCCGCACCCGGGCGGCGCCGGCAACGGCACCGGGTTCGGCAACGGGCTGCGCCGGCAGTTCGGCGACTCGGTCTCGGACATGCAGGTGGTCTACGCCGACGGCCGCACCGACAAGCCGAGCACCCAGACCGACGCGCTGCCGGTGTCCGCCTCGGACCTCGCGGTCGCGGCCGGCAAGCAGTCCGAGCAGTTCCGCACCATCGGCGTCGGCGACGGCACGGTCCGGATGATCACCGCGCCGCTCGGCGGCGGCGCGGCGGTGCAGATCGCCCTGCCGCTGAACGGGGTGGAGGGCCAGCTGAACCAGATCGGCCTGGAGCTGCTGATCGCCGCCGCGGCCGGGGTGCTGTGCTCCGGCTTCCTGGGCTGGTGGGTGACCCGGACCGCGCTGCGCCCGGTGGCCCGGCTGACCGAGACCGCCGAGCGGATCACAGCGACCAAGGACCTGGCCCACCGGCTGGACGTGGCCGAGCGTTCCGACCGGGACGAGCTCGGCCGCCTGGCCGGCAGCTTCAACGCGATGCTGGACGCGGTGCAGGACTCCACCGAGCGTCAGCGCCAGCTGGTGGCCGACGCCTCGCACGAGCTGCGCACCCCGCTGACCTCGCTGCGCACCAACATCGAGGTGCTGCGCAAGATCGACCGGCTGGACCCACAGGACCGCTCGGCCCTGATCGACTCGGTGCTCATCGGCATCGACGACCTGACCGGCCTGGTCACCGACACGGTCGAGCTGGCCCGGGGCGAGGAGCCGGCCGCGGCGATCGAGGAGTTCCGCTGGGACCTGCTGGTCGAGCGCTCGGTCGACCGCGCCCGCGGGCACTGGCCGGACGTGCTGTTCCGGGCCGACCTGAGCGCGTGCGAGGTGGCCGGGGTGCCCGAGCGGGTCACCCGCGCGGTGGCGAACCTGCTGGACAACGCCGCGAAGTTCTCCGGCGGGAGCGGCGAGGTCGAGGTGGGCCTGGCCGACGGCACGCTGTCCGTGCGCGACCACGGCCCGGGCATCCCGGAGGAGGACCTGCCGCACGTCTTCGACCGGTTCTACCGCTCGGCCAAGATGCGCGACCGGCCCGGCTCCGGCCTCGGCCTGGCGATCGTGGCCCAGGTGGCCGACTCGCACCGCGGCACCGTGCACGCGAGCAACGCCCCCGGCGGCGGCGCGCTGCTCACGCTCAGCCTGCCGGTCCTCCCGCCGCCCGCCGACTAGGCACTGCTTAGTAGTTGATCTGCTGTAGGTGCCATTGCCCGTCGTACCACGTGTCCTGGACGCGTCCGGTGGTGTCGAGGTACGTGAAGTGCTGCTGGTTGTTGTACACGCTCACATACAAGTCGTCCATGACCCCTCCTAGTGAGATCCCGCCTCCCGCATACACCTTGGTGCGCCGCGGTAACAGCCAGGTAATGCCTGCCGCCGAACCCTGTGAAACCCGGAAACCCTTACCCCCGCACGGAAAAGGCCTCGGGCCGGGAACCATCATCACGATGGTTTCCGGCCCGAGGCCTACTGTCGTCAGCCGCGCCGCCGGTTCTTCCCGGCCGTCGGCGGCGCCTTCACCCGTCCGCTCAGCCGTTCGCGGCCCGGGGCAGGGTAGCGTCCGTGGTCGCCGCGTAACGGTCCGCCCGGGCCCGCGCGGCGGCCGTCCGGCGCCGGGCCGACTGGGCCCGGCGCAGCTCCTCGGCCTCCGCCTCGGCCGCCTCCGCGGCCCGCTCGCGCTCCCGCCGGGCCCGCTCGGCCGCGGCCGCCAACCGGGCCTGCGCCGCGGCCGCCGCCCGGCGACCGGCCAGCACGGTGGCCCGCTCCCGCTCGTCCTTGCGCAGCCACACGATGTAGGCGGACAGCACCAGGGCCGGAACTGCCATCGCCCACAGCATCGTCGGACCGAGGTCCGCAGTCACCAGGGTGCCCAGCGTGGTCGCCGTGAACAGTATGGTCACCACGCGCCGACGCCGGTTTATCACGTTCACCCGGCGGCTCTCGGCGGCCTCGGCCCGCGCCGCGGCGGCCGGTCCGGTCTTGGCGGTGCGCTCCGGCGTGGCACGCTCCCGGTCCACCCGGGCGGTGACCGTGGTCCGGGCGGCCGGTCCGGTCGCCGCAGCGGTCTTCTTCGCCGCGGCCGGACGCTTGGCGGGGTCGACCGGTTTCGCCGTGCTCCGGCTCGCGCCGCCGGCCCGCGCCGCGGCCGGCGCGGCCTTGGGCCGGGTCCGCTCGGCCGCCTCGCCGGCCGCCGGGACGTACCCGGTCTGCCCGACCGCGACCGGAAGCCGACGCTCGAACGACTCCTTGTTCGACAGGACCTTGATGGCTGTGGCGTAGCGCCGCGTCTGCCTGGCCCGATTCAGCTCGTCCTCGCGACGCAGCCACATAGGTACCAGGTAGACCGCCCAGGCCATGACGATGACCGCGTAAATGAGTCCGCTGCTGCTCATGGAGTCAACAGTAGAATCACCGGGCGATCGGAGGCAGCTGTTTTACGGCGTGTCGGCGAGAAATCATGCGATTGATCTGATTACTGAGATTTACGTGAGAAAGCTATGCCCGGTCTGACATAGCCTTATCCCAGTATTCACCCATTCGGGCGAGTAACCGCTCTTCGCGCCATGTGACCGGATCCGCCGGACCAGCGGATTCACCCGGACCGCCGGGCCGAAACCGGTGTACCCCCGTTCGGGTCCGGCCGGGCCGCTCAGGCGTGTTGCAGGGTGCGCCAGCGCGCGATCATCCCCTCCGGGACCTCCTGCGCGGTGATCGCGTAGGAGACATGGTCGCGCCAGGCCCCGTCGATGTGCAGGAACTCCCGGCGCACGCCCTCGTCCCGGAAGCCGAGCTTCTCGGCCACCCGCCGGCTCGGCGCGTTCTCCGGCCGCACGTTCACCTCGATCCGGTGCAGCCCGAGCCGCTGGAAGCAGTGGTCCACGGACAGCGCCAGCGCGCCCGGGATGATCCCGCGCCCGGCCACCCGCTCGTCCACCCAGTAGCCGATGTGCGCCGAGCACAGCGAACCCCAGGTGATCCCGGCCACGTTCAGCTGCCCGACCATCCGGGCCGGCCCGGGCAGCTCCGGCGCGTCGTACCAGACGTTGAACGGCAGCATCCGCCCGGCCGAGGCCTCGCGCCGGCCGCGGTGCACCAGCTCCCGGTACGTCAGCCGTCTGGCATAAGGCGTGTTCGGCGGCACGGTCGCCTCCCAGGGGGAGAGCCAGGCCCGATTGCGGGTCTGCAGCTCCTGCCACTGCCGCCCGTCCCGCGGATGCGGCGGGCGCAGGCTGATCGGCCCCTCGGTCAGGACCACCGGATAACCGCGGTAGGACTTCATGCCGTGTGGTCACCTCCGACCAACTGGTCCAACGCGTGCCCGAGCAGCGGCAGCAGGACGTCCAGGCCGTCGCGCACCCCGCCGGCCGACCCGGGCAGGTTCACGATCAGGGTCCGCCCGGAGACCGCCGCGATCCCCCGGGACAGCGCCGCGGCCGGGGTGGCGGCCAGGCCGCGGGCCCGGATCGCCTCGCCGATCCCGGGCACCTCGTAGTCGGCCACCGCGCGGGTGGCCTCCACGGTCCGGTCGGTCGGCGAGATCCCGGTGCCGCCGGTGGTCACGATCAGCCCGGCCCCCTCGGCCAGCGCCCCGCGCAGGGCCGCCTCGACCGGGGGCCCGTCCGCGGCCAGCACCGGACCGGTCACCCGGTGCCCGGCCCCGGCCAGCGCGGCCGCGATCACCGGCCCGGTGGCGTCCGGGTAAGTCCCGGCGGCGGCCCGGGTCGAGGCCGTGATGACGACCGCGTGCACCATAGGTGATGACCTTTCACGTCCGGCTGGCGTCCGCGTAGTCTAGTGCCTCCGCGCGCGTCACCGACTCCAGTCCCCGCTCGTTCCGCCGCTCTTGGACTCCACCCGCACGTCCGTGATCACCGCGGCCGGATCCACCGCCTTGACCATGTCGACCAGGGTCAGCCCGGCCACCGCCACCGCCGTCAGCGCCTCCATCTCCACCCCGGTCCGGTCGGCCGTGCGCACCCGGGCCCGGATCAGCACCGCGTCCTCGGCCAGCTCCAGGTCCACGCTCACCCCGGCCAGGCCGATCGGATGGCACAGCGGGATCAGGTCGGGGGTGCGCTTGGCGCCCTGGATCCCGGCGATCCGGGCCACCGCGAGCGCGTCCCCCTTCGGCATCCCGGACCCGCGCAGCAGGCCGAGCACCTGCTCGGAGACCAGCACCCGGCCGGTGGCCACCGCGGTCCGGGCGCTGACCGGCTTGTCGGCCACGTCGACCATCCGGGCCGCGCCGGCCGCGTCCAGGTGGGTCAGCCGCGGCGGGCCCCCGTCGAACTTGTCGCCGTCGAACTCGTCCCCGGCGCCGGGGACGGCCGCGGGCACGGACTCGTCCCCGGTCACCGTTCCACCCGGCCTTCCGGCTGCTCCAGCAGGATCACGGTGAGCGTGTCCCCGGCACTGACCCGGGTCTTGTCGGCCGGCACGCAGATCAGGCAGTCCGCCTGCGCCAGACCGCCGAGCAGGTGCGAGCCGTGCCCGCCGACCGGCGAGACCGTGTACGACCGGCCGTGCTCCGGCGGGTCGATCTTGCCCCGGATGTACTGGGCCCGACCGGCCGGGGAGTCGAAGGTCTCCATGCAGATCAGCTCGGCCGTCTCCCGGTGCAGGTTCTGGTAGCCCATCAGCCTGCGCAGCACCGGGCGGACGAACAACTCGAAGGACACATAGGCCGAGACCGGATTGCCCGGCAGGGTGAAGATCGGGATCCGGTCCTCGCCGATCACCCCGAAGCCCTGCGGCTTGCCCGGCTGCATCGCCACCTGGTCGAAGGTGACCGTGCCGAGCCCGGACATCACCTCCTTGACCACGTCGTACGCTCCGACGCTGACCCCGCCGCTGGTGATCACCAGGTCGGCCCGGATCAGCTGGTCCTCGATCGTCTCCAGCAGCAGCGCGCCGTCGTCCGGGACCACCCCGACCCGGTACACGGTCGCCCCGGCCGCGCGGGCCGCGGAGGACAGGACGAAGCTGTTGGCGTCCGGGATCTGCCCCGGGCCCGGCTCGGTGCCCGGCTCGACCAGCTCGGACCCGGTGGAGATGACCACCACCCGCGGCCGCGGATGCACCACGGCCAGCTCGATTCCGGCCCCGGCCAGAAGCCCGAGCTGCCGCGGCCCGAGCAGGGTGCCGGCGGTCAGCAGCATCTGGCCGGCCCGGATGTCGTCGCCGCGCCGGCGGATGTGCTGGCCCGGCTCGGGCGCCCGGGTGATCGACACCTCGCCCTCGGCCGCGCCGTCGGTCCACTCCACCGGCACGATCGCGTCCGCGCCCGGCGGGACCGGCGCACCGGTCATGATCCGGGCGCAGGTGCCCGGCTCCAGCTCGGCCCACCCGGCCGCGCCGGCCGGCAGCTCCTGGCTGATCGGCAGCACCACCGGCTTGTCCTCGCCGGCGGACTCCACCTCCTGGAGCCGGACCGCGTAGCCGTCCATCGCGGAGTTGTCGAAGAGCGGCAGGTCGCGCGGGGAGTGCACGTCCTGCGCCAGGTGGTGCCCGTGCGCGTCCAGCAGGTGCTGGGCGAACGCGGGCAGCGGCTCGACGTGCTCGAGGACGTCGGCCAGATGCTCGTCCACACTCTTCATGGTGTTCACTCCGTCGGTCGGCTTCCAGGTGGGCAGGTGCCCCCGCCGGCGAAGCACGTCGCGACACGGCCCCCCGGTCCGCCCCGGACAACAGGGCCGCGATCGTCGGATGCTCGGTGATCGCACTCCAGTTTACCGAGTGCCGGGCACCTCAGGAGGCGGTTTAGCAGGGAAGACCCACCCGCGGCGAAGCGATCGGCGCCGAACCGGGCATCCAGGGCCGCCCGCGGAGCCCGCGCGGCCCCCGTACGGCCCGCGGCTCAGGACACCGAGGCGCCGTGCCCGCCGTCCCGGCCCGACCCGGCGTGCTCGCGCCGGCCGGCCCGGGCCGGCACCTCCCAGCAGTCCCCGCCGGCCTCCTTGGCCTGGGCCAGCGACTGGTCGGCGGCCCGCAACAGGGTGGTGGAATGGGTGGCGGACTCCGGATAGACCGCGGCGCCGATCGACACGGTCAGCCGGATCTCCTCCTGGTTCGGCTGCGCGCCGGGCAGGTGCTTGCGGGCCACGTAACACAACCGCTCGGCCACCGCGGCCGCCCCCTCGGCGTCGGTCTCCGGCAACAGCACCAGGAACTCCTCGCCGCCGTACCGGGCGAAGGTGTCCACCGAGCGGATCTCCAGCGCCAGCCGCTGGGCCAGCTCCCGCAGCACGGCCGACCCGGCCTGGTGCCCGTGCGCCCGGTTGACCTGGCTGAAGTGGTCGACATCACACATCAGCAGCGCGAACGGCCGCTTCGTCCGGGTGGACCGCTCGATCTCGCGGGCCAACGCGTCCTGCAGATACCGGTGGTTCCACACCCCGGTCACCGGATCGGTCACGGAGAGCAGCTCCAAGGTGCTGCGGCCCTGCTCCAGCCCGGCCAGCTGCTTGCGCAGCAGCGCCAGCTCCTCGGCGGTGCGCGCGGACTCGGAACGCAGCCGCCGGGCCAGCCGGACGGCCACCACGGCCAACACCAGGCAGGCCAGGGTGGTTCCGACGGAAACCCACTGAGTCGCAGTCATGGTCCAGCACTCACAGCCCTCGACGGGCCTGCATCCTCTCCGCGGTCGGCGCCAGCCTGCGGCACGTGGAACGCTCGGTCGCGCGCGGCGGAATAGAGTGGGAGATCCGGCAACGACCCGAGCACAGCTTGCGAGTATCAGAATGCCCGACCCGGCCAACGACAAAGCCACAAAGCGATCACGTTTCGTAAACAATCGCTTCACTTTGGGTGACCATCCCCGGTCCGAGGCGTCGGCCGCCTTGGCCCGGCGCCTGCTCGCCGCCCCGGAACTGGCCGCGGCCGGCGTCGTCTGCGCATATCAGGCCCTCGGCGCCGAACCGGACCCCGGCGCCCTGCTCGACCACCTTGCCGCCCGGGGCGTGCGCGTGCTGCTACCGATCCTGCTGCCGGACGGCGACCTGGACTGGGCCGAACGCGCCGGAGACCTGGTCCGGGGCCGGCTCGGCCTGCTCGAACCGGCCGGCCCGAGGCTGGGCCCGGCCATGGTCGGCCGGGCCGACTGCGTCCTGCTGCCCGCCCTCGCCGTCTCCGCCGCCGGCGCCCGGCTCGGCCGCGGCGGCGGCTCCTACGACCGCGCCCTGGCCCGCACCCCCGCCCCGGTCTGGACCTGCGCCCTGGTCTACGACCACGAACTGGACGCCGACTTCCCGGTCGAACCACACGACCAACCGGTCCGGGCGGCGTGCTCGCCGTCCAGACTGGTGAGATTTCGGGACTGAGCCGAGCGCCCGGGCCGGTGGCCCCGGCAAAACAATCGGGCCCGGCATCCGGTGATGTACCCGGCTGCCAGGCCCGATTGCGACCTGCCATCGATGGCTCCAAATCGCGCTACGGACTGAGCGTGAGCGTCTCCTTCGCCGCGGCCTTGGTCGCGCCCGGGCTGAACGCCCAGGGCAGGGTCTGCCCGGCCGCCCACAGCGGCGCTTGGTCGAGGTAGTTCGCGTCGTCGACGTGGCCCGACTCGCCGGTCTGGTTGATCCAGCGGGAGTGGTCCAGGTCGGACAGGTCCACGATCATGCGCATCGAAGGTGCCATGGTCACCGTGAAGTCGCCGTTCGACAGGTCCCAGCTGGTCGCGTCGACCAGCGACGAACCGCCGGACAGCTGCTCGGCCGGGCCGTTGAGCAGCCACTGCACCGCGCTCGGGCCGGAGACCCCGAGGGTGCCGTCGTTCGGGGTGAGCGTGTGCACCCGGCCCCAGGTCCAGGCCGCCACGTTCTTGCCCATCTGCGAGGTCAGGTCCAGCCGGGCCTGCTCCAGCGCCTGGGTCAGGATCGTGTCGCGGGTCTCCTTGACCGGGGTCTTCGGATTGTCCCACCAGGTGCTGTCCGGCTGGTTGATGATCTGCTGGACC
The DNA here is from genome assembly GCA_035943635.1 of Actinocrinis sp. Classification (GTDB taxonomy): domain Bacteria; phylum Actinomycetota; class Actinomycetes; order Streptomycetales; family Catenulisporaceae; genus DASZBX01. The sequence continues at coordinate 452,857 of DASZBX010000148.1, forward strand.
ACGTCGAACCAGCGGTCCCCGCCGTCGAACTCCAGCGAGCTGAGCGAAGCACCGGCCGGGAACTTGTTCTGGAAGGTCAGCTTGAGCAGCTCGCTCCAGACGGCGTTGTAATACGCCGCGGCGCCGGAAGAGGCCGGCTGGGTGTAGTCCCAGTTCTTGAGCAGGTTCACCGCCGGCTGGGTGAAGGCGTTCACCTTCACGTTCAGCAGGTACGGCACCAGCAGCGCAGCCTCCGGGTTGTACGTGTCGGACTGGATCGACGCCATGTCCGTGGCCGAGATCTTGCGCCCGCCCGCGGTCATCTTCTCGATGTCGGCCGTTATCTGCTGCGAGCGGTATCCGTAGTCCCAGGCGCTGCCCAGGTAATATGGATAGCTCGGGCCGACCACCGCGTTGTTCGCCGTCACGATGTACCCCTGCGGCGGGTCGTACTCGTTCGGCAGCGCGGAGAACGGGATGTACCCGGTCCAGTCGTATTGGTCCGTCCAACCCGGGACCGGCCACAGCCCGGAGCCGTTCTTGCGGATCGGGATCTGCCCGGGCGCCTGGTAGCCGATGTTGCCCTGGGCGTCCGCGTAGATCAGGTTCTGGGCCGGCACGGTGAAGTCCGCCGCGGCCGCCCGGAACTGGGTCCAGTCCTGTGCCTTGTCGATCTCGAACAGGGAGTTCATGGTGCCGTTGGCCTGCAGGGCGGTCCACTGCAGGGCCACGCCGTACTGGATCCCGGGCGGGGCCGCCTCGGCCGGGTCGCCGGACCGGGCGGCCGGGGCCAGCAGGCCGACCTGCTTGTCGGTCGTGTCCGCATCCGAGATCAGCGGGCCGTGCCGGGTGGAGCGCACGGTGATCGTCACCGGCTTGCCGCCGGCCACGTCGATCGTCTCGGTGTGCTCGGTCAGCGGGTACTCGGTGCCGTCGTACAGGTAGTCGTCCCCGTCGATCTTCTCCAGGTAGAGGTCGGACACGTCCGAGCTCTCATTCGTGAACCCCCACGAGATGCTCTGGTTGTGTCCGATGACCACACCGGGCATGCCCGGAAAGGAGTACCCGGTCACGTCGAACCCGCACTGCGCGTCGATCTGCACGCAGTGCAGCCCGACCTGGTACCAGATCGACGGCAGCGACGGCGACAGGTGCGGGTCGTTGGCCAGCAGCGGCTTGCCGGTCGTGGTCAGCGACCCGGACACCACCCACGAGTTCGACCCGGCCCCGCTGCCGGCCGGATCCGCCGGGCCGAGCTCCGCGGGCAGCTGGACGAGCAGGTCGGACACCTGGACCAGCTGCTGGCGGGCCGCCGCGGGCAGCGCGACCGGCCCGGCCGACGCCGAGGCCGGGGCCGCCGTGGTCACCGGGGACTGCTCGTACGTCGACCCGTTCAGCTGACCCTGGGTGACGATCGGCGAGTGCTGCGCGAACGGGTACGGCGGGTAGAGCTGGTTGATCTGGGCCACCGACATGGTCTGGGTCAGCAGCGAGCGGGCGATCTCGTCGTCCATCCCGGACTGCAGGTCCCAGGCCATCGCCTCCAGCCAGGCCACCGTGTCCACCGGGGTCCACGGCGCGGGCTTGTAGTCCTGCACCGTGCCGACCAGCGGCGCGCCGATCACCGTGTACTCGATCGACAACGAGGAGCCACTCGGGTGCGCGGCCAGGTAGTCGTTCACTCCTTCGGCGTAAGCCGCAAGGTACTGCTTCGAGCTCGGATCCAGCTTCGCGTACGAGGCCTGGGCCACCTGCTCCCAGCCGAGCGTGCGCACGAACTCGTCGGTCTGCAGGGCCCCGCTGCCCAGCAGGGATGCCAATGTTCCGGAAGTGATGTGCCGATCGACGTCCATCTGCCAGAATCGGTCCTGCGCCTGCACGTAGCCCTCGGCCAGGAAGAGGTCGGCGGAGGTCCGGGCGTAGATCTGCGGAATTCCGTTCTGGTCCCGCTCCACCTGCACCGGGGCGGACAGGCCGGCCGCCCGCAGGTCGCCGCTGGTCTGCGGATACGACGAGTGCAGCGCCGCGGTGAAGGCCCAGGCCCCGGTGGCCGAGCCGATCACCAGGGCGGCCACGAGGAGGACGCCGGCGCCCAGGGCGAACCGGAACTTGCGCGAACTCTTGCGTGGCGCAGGTGCTGGCATAGGGTTAGTCCTCATCAGATTGCTGCTAGCTATCGCCGACCGCTTGGAGGATAGTGGTTGCGATCACTGTTCCGCTGGGAGGTTGAGCCGATGGCAGGTCAGCTTATCGAACCACGGTTGCCCCAGCGCGTCGGCAAACGGCGGGACCCGGGCGCGGTCCGGCCCTCGCTGCTCTCCCGGGCCGGGATGCTCCTGGGCACCTCCCTGGACACCGGCCGCACCCTCGCGGCCATCGCCGAACTCGTGGTCCCCTCCTTCGCCGACCAGTGCGTGGTCGACCTGATCGACGACAGCGGCCGGCTGAACCGGGCCGTGACCGTGCGGATGGACCAGGCCAAGGGCCGGCGCACCAGCCCGGTCGGCGGCCGCGGCCGCCAGGTCCAGTACCCCTCCAACCACCCCTGCGCGGTCGCCCTGCGCACCCTGCGCCCGGCCATCGCCGACCTGTCCTCGTTCCCGGTCCCGCTCGGCGTGCCCGGCCCCGGCGGCCCGGCCCCCGCAACCCCCGGCGCGCCCGGCCCGGTCGACGGCCAGGCCCTGCTGGAAGAGCCGGTGTCGATCATAGCGGTGCCCCTGCTGGGCCCGCGCGGGGTGAAAGGCGTGCTCGCGGCCGCGATCGACGCCAAGGCCGACCGCTTCGACAGCGGCGACGTGGCCCTGCTCGAAGAGGTGGCCGCCCGCGCCGGGTTCGCCCTGGAGAACGCCGCCCTGTACGAGAACATGCGTACAGTCGCCCTGGCCCTGCAGCACTCGCTCCTGCCGACCCACCTGCCCGAGATGGACGGGGTCAAGGTCCAGTTCCGCTACAGCCCCGGCGACGACTCCGACGTCGGCGGCGACCTGTACGACGTGATCGAGCTGTCGGCCGGCCGGATCGGCGTCGCGATCGGCGACGTGCAGGGCCGCGGCGCCCACGCCGCCGCCGTGATGGGCCAGCTGCGGGCCGCGCTGCGCGCCTACGCCGTGCTCGACCTCGAACCGGCCGACGTGCTCGGCCACCTGGACGAACTGGTGCTCGGTCTGAACGAGGCCCTGCTGGTCACCTGTATCTACGCGGTCTACGACCCGTTCACCCGGCAGTGCGTGCTGGCCAACGCCGGCCACCCGCCGCCCCTGCTGGCCGGGGCGCACGGCTGTTCCCCGATGGAGGTCCCGCCGGACGTGCCGCTCGGCGTGGGCGGCGTGGCGTTCAACGACCACACCTTCGTGGTCGCGCCCGGCGACGCCATCGTGCTCTACACCGACGGCGTGGTCGAGCGCCGGGACCGCGCGGTCGACCTCGGCGTGCGCGAACTGTGCGAGGCGCTGGAGAAGCTCGGCGAGGCCGACGACCCGAACGCCCTGTGCCGGGTGGTGCTGCGTACCGCGGGCAGTGCGAGCGACGACGACCAGGCCGTGCTGGCGATGTCCACCGGCTTCGCCCCGCTGCCGATCCAGCGCACCGAACTGCCGGTGGACCCGCAGTCCGCCTCCATGGCGCGCTCGTACGTCACCGGCATCCTGAGCGACTGGGACATCCGCTCGGAGTCGGTCGTGGACACGGTCGAGCTGCTGGTGTCCGAGCTGGTCACCAACGCGGTCCGGCACGCCGCCGGGCCGAGCCCGGTGCCCCGGGTGACCCTGGACGCGGACGAGAGCCAGCTGGACCTGGACGCGCTCGAGCGCGCGCTGCTGGCCGACACCCCGCCGGAGAACCTGCTCGACAACGTGCTGCTGGACGGCGCGATCCCGAAGCTGCGGATGGCCCGGCGGATCGAGGTGGTGGTGCGCCGCGGCCAGGCCGCGATCTGGATCGAGGTCTACGACCAGGACGTGCGGACCCCGCGGGTGCGCAGCGCGTCGGCGACCGACGAGGGCGGGCGGGGACTGTTCCTGGTCAAGCAGCTGTCCCAGCGCTGGGGAGTGCGCTCGACCACCACCGGCAAAGCGGTCTGGTTCCAGCTCGCGCTGCCCGAAGAGGACCGGGCCAAGGACTGAGCGGGCCCGCCGCGGAAGTGGGGGCGGCGGCCGGGACCGGCCGCTGATCTGCCCGCGGTCTGCCAGGTGGCTGCTGCTCGGCTGGTGTCTACTTGCTCGTGCTGCTGGACGAGCTGCCGCCGCCCGAGCCGGACGAACTCGACGAGCTGGAGCCCGAGGAGCCGGAGCCCGAGGAAGACGACGAGGACGTGGTCGCCGGGGCCGGGGTGGAGCTGCCCGAGGACTTGTCCGAGGAACCGCCGGAGGCCGGGGGAGTCGAGGAGCTGCTGGCCGAGCGGCTGTCGGTCCGGTAGAAGCCGGAGCCCTTGAACACGATGCCGACCGCGGAGAACACCTTGCGCAGCTTGCCCTCGCACTTGGGGCAGACCGTCAGTGCTTCATCAGTGAACTTCTGGACGACTTCGAGACCTTCACCGCATGCGGTGCACTGGTACTGATACGTCGGCACGGCTTCACTCCAACTGATGCTTAGCACTCAAACACTTCGAGTGCCAATACTGCGTCATCAGGGTGGCTCTTGTCCACTTTCTCGGGCATAACCGGCCTGTGGATAACCTCGGAAAACGCGGACGCCGGGTGATCGTGTAGTGCACTCTTGGTCATAAGGGCTTGTCGAGAAGCCCGGCGCGCGAGCAGTGCGCACACCACAGTGACGTGCACTACACGCCACGGCGAAGCAGGGGGAAGCCCATGGCAGCCATCGCTACCACCAGAATCCGGGCATGCCATATGACTGCCGCAGCCGAGTGGCCGGCGGCAGTCGGTAGCCGGTGTTCATGGTGTACGTGCGAAGCCGTTGTGGGGCACGTGCCTAGGCGGCCGCGCGCCCCGGTCCCCGCCGGTGCTCAGTCGCCGTGGTGCGGCGGCCGTTCCCGCAGGAACCGCTCCAGGTCGGCCGGGTCGTCTTGCCGCGCCGAGCTGTCGGCGAGCGACTCGCCCCAGCCCAGATCGGTGTCGTCCCGGGTCTGTTCCAGCCCTGAGGCGGCGACCAGGTGGTCGTCTCGGCCCCAGCTGTCGTCCATATCGTCATCCCAGTCATTCATAGCGCTTCCGATCGTACCGAGGACTGGTGGCCGCCAGGCGACACCGAGGCGGCCTCGCCATGCCAGGAATCCCACAATCGGGCGTACGCGCCGTCGGCCTCGATCAGGTCGTGGTGCGACCCGAGCTCCGTGATCCGGCCGTCTTCGACCACCGCGACCCGGTCGGCGTCGTGCGCGGTGTGCAGCCGGTGCGCGATCGCGATCACCGTGCGGCCTTCGAGCACCGCGGACAGCGAGCGCTCCAGGTGCCGGGCGGCCCGCGGGTCGAGCAGGGCGGTGGCCTCGTCGAGCACCAGCACCCGCGGGTCGGCCAGCAGGATCCGGGCCAGGGCCAGCTGCTGCGCCTGCGGCGGGGACAGCGCCGCGCCGCCGGAGCCGACCCGGGTGTCCAGGCCGTCCGGCAGGGCGCGGGCCCACTCCTGCGCGTCCACCCCGGCCAGGGCGGCCCACAGCTGCTCGTCGGTCGCCTCCGCGGCCGCGGCCAGGATCAGGTTGTCCCGCAGCGGCCCGGCGAAGACGTGATGGTCCTGGGTCACCAGGACCACCTCGCCGCGCAGCTCGTCCAGCGGCAGCTCGATCAGCGGCGCGCCGCCGAGCTGCACCGATCCGGTGCGCGGGCCGTGGATCCCGGCCAGCAGCCGGCCCAGGGTGGACTTGCCGGCGCCGGACGGGCCGACCATGGCGAACCGCTCCCCGGGCCGCACGGTCAGCTCCACGCCGTGCAGCACGTCCCGGCGCTCGGTGTAGCCGAAGTGCACCTGCGCGGCGACCAGCCGGCGCGGGTCGGCCACGGCCCGGCTGCCCGCGTCCCGGTCCGGCCGCACCTGGGCCACGCCGAGCAGCCGGGCCAGCGAGGCGCCGCCGACCTGGAGCGTGTCGAGCCACTCCAGCAGCTGGCTCAGCGGGGTCGACAGCTGCTGGATGTAAAGCGTGACGGCCGTGACCTGGGCGAGGTTCACCCAGCCACGGGTGTACGCGTATCCGCCGAACAGAAGGGAGACCGCGACGGGCAGGGTGTAGGTGAACTCCTGGACCGGGAAGAACACGCTGCGCAGCCGCAGCGTGTAACGCTCGGCCTCATAAGACTTCTTGATCGCGTCGTCGGCGTGCGCGATCCGCCGGGCCTGCAGACCGAAGGCCTCGATGGTCGTGGCGCCCTCCGCGGTCGCGCTCAGGCTGTCCGTGATCCCGGCGTAGGCCGCGCTCTCGCGCAGGTAGCCGGCTGTGGCCCGGCTCAGGTACCAGCGGCTGGCCAGCAGCGTCGGCAGCACGATGACCAGGATGGACAGGGAGAGCAGCGGCGAGGTGAGCAGGGTGGCGCCGAGCGTGAACGCCATGACGGTGACACCGACCAGCACGGACGGCACGGCGAACTGGGAGGACTGGCGCAATGCGTCGACGTCCCGCGAGGCCCGGTTGATCAGGTCCCCGCTGCCCGCGTTCTCCACTGTCGACAGCGGCAGCGCGAGCACCTTCTCCACGAACTCCTCACGCAGCTCGGCGAGCAGGGTGGTGCCGAAACGGCCGGCCGCGCGGTAGGCGTAGTGGGTCAGCACGGTCTGCACGATCACGAACCCGATCAACGCGGCCGCGATCGAGTCGATCTGCCGGGAGGCGGTGCCGTTCTGCACGTCCTGGACCAGCTGGCCCAGCAGCCGCGGCCCGACCAGGCCGGCCACGGCGGCCAGCCCGTAGAGCCCGATCGTGGCGGTCAGTTCGCGCGGATGCCGGGTGACCAGCGACTTGGCGTAGGCGCGGACCTCGGTGGTGTCCGCGATCGGCAGCAGGCGGGAATTCACGCGTTCTCTCCTCGGGTGACGAGCGCCCGGTACTGCGGATTGTGCGCGAGCAGGTCGCGGTGCGGGCCGCAGGCGACCACCTTCCCGTCCGCGACGAACGCGACCTCGTGCGCCTGGTCGAGCACCAGCGGGCTGGTCGAGAAGACCACCGTGGCGCGGGCCGGGCCGCTTCCGGCGGCCTGCCGCAGCCGCAGGTTCGCCGCGATCCGGGCCTCGGTGTGCGCGTCCACGGCGCTGGTCGGCTCTATCAGAAGAGTGAACCGACGGTCGGCCAGCAGCGCCCGGGCCAGCCGCAGGCGTTGCAGCTGTCCGCCGGAGAAGGACCGGCCGCCTTCGTCGACCTCGGTGTCGAGCCCGTCCGGCAGACCGTCCAGGATGTCTTGGGCGCTGGCCGTGGTGAGCGCGGCGAGCACGTCCGCGTCGTCGGCCGCCCCGGCGCAGTCCAGCTCGGACCGCAGCGAGCCGCTGAAGAACCGGTCCTCGTTGCGGGCCAGCAGGATGGTCCGGCGCAGGTCGGCCACCGGGAGCTCGGCCAGATCGGTCTCGTCGAGCGTCGGTGCCGGTCCGGGGCCGTCGGGCTTCTCGTACCGGGCCATCCGCAGCGCCAGGCTCTGCGCCTGTTCGGGCTCGGTGCAGGCCACCCCCAACAACTGTCCGGTCCGCGCGATCAGGCCCGATTCCGGATCGGCCAGGGTCTCCGCGCGCCCCGCGTGTGCCACTCGTTCCGCTGTCTCTGCGCTTAGCCCTGCGTCGGCTATCTCCGGTTCCAGGTTCAGGATCCGGACCACCCGCTTGGCGGCGACGTGCGCCCGGGTGACCAGGTCGGCCGCCTCCATCAGGGTGGCCAGCGGCAGGGAGAGGAAGGCCGCGTAGCCGTAGAAGGTGACCAGGTTGCCGACCGTCAGGTGCCCGTCCAGCGCGAAATGAGCCGCGAGCCAGGTGACCACCGTCACGATCACCCCCGGCAGGATGATCTCCACCGAGGCGAGCAGCGCCTCGATCTTGGTCACCGAGTAGGCCGCGACCCGCAGCTGCTGCGACTCGGTCCGGTAGCGCCGGGCGAACACCCGCTCCCCGCCGATGCCGCGCAGGATCCGCAGCCCGGCCGCGATGTCGATCGCCTGCCCGGTCAGCTCGCCCTGCTTGACCCGGTACTGCGCCTGCCGCTTGTGCAGCGGCTTGAGCAGCAGGGCGGTCAGCAGGGTGAGCATCGGCACGCCGATCAGCACGACCAGCCCCAGCGGCACCGAGGTCACCAACATGATCACGGCTACGACCACGATCGCGGTCACGGCGCCGGTCAGCCGCGCGGTGATGTCCAGCCCGCTGCCGATCTCGGCGATGTCCGAGGTGCCGACGGCGACCACGTCCCCGGTCGAGGCCAGCTTGGCCAGCGTCGCCCCGAGCTCGGTGGTCTTGCGGGCGACCACCTGGACCGTCCGGTAGGACCCGGACAGCCAGTTGGTGACCGCGTTGCGGTGCCGCAGGATCCCCGAGACGGCGGTCAGCGCCCCGAGCCCGAGCACGATCAGCGACCAGTGCACCAGCGCGGTCGAGTTCTTCGCCGTGATCCCCGCGTCGATCGTGTGCCCGACGGCCGCCGGCATCAACGCCTGCGACACCATCCACGTGACGCCCCACAGCATGCCCAGCGCGATGGAGTTGCGCTGATGGCGGATCAGCCACCACAGATAGCGATTGGCGGATCGACTGTCGGCGACGCCGGGATCCGGCACGGGAAGTTTTCGCATGGCGGCCCCACCATAGACGGGTTGAGCAGCGCGATGCCATGCATTTTCGGGTCGCGTGCGGTGGCGCGCGTCTGTGTCGTAGCCCCGTGATTGAATCGGCCCATGTGCCACATCGAGAGCAGGCGACGGTGTCATGGCTGAGCGCCGACTGGGCCAGTCCGCGCCCAAGACGCTGACCCAGATCCGGGACGAGGACTGGTACGCCCGCGATTTGTCCGACCAGAACCACGCCCAGGTCGAGTTCATCGATCTCGACCTGACCGAGACCACCGGCCACGGCGCGAGCTTCACCGACTGCACGTTCCGCGGCGTCCGGTTCAACGTGACGACCCAGACCGGCGCCGCGTTCACGAACTGCACCTTCAAGCGCTGCGTGTTCTTCGAGGCCGCCTTCACCGAATGCAAGTTCGTCGGCTCGATGTTCGACCAGTGCACCCACGACCTGATGAAGGTCGAGGGCGGCGACTGGTCGTTCACCGGCCTGCCCGGCGCCGACCTGCGCAGCGCCGCGTTCCAGGACGTGCGCATGCGCGAGACCGACCTCACCGGCGCCCGCTTCGAGGGCGCGAAACTGCGCGGCTGCGACCTGTCCGGCGCCTGGCTGCACAACACGGTCCTGACCGGCTGCGACCTGCGCGGCAGCGACCTGTCCGCGCTGGACCCGAGCACGGTCGAACTCCGGGGCGCCCTGGTCACGATGGACCAGGCGGTTGTCATCGCCACCGCACTGGGCCTGGACGTGCGCTACGACTGATCCGCGGCCGGGCTTCGGCCGGATGGATGGATTACGCAGGGAGTCCTCGGCCCGGCGGCGCCGCCCCCGGGTGCCTGGGTGTGCCCAGATGTTATGGATATTGAAGTTTTTCCGGATTTGTCCCGGCGGCCTCGCCCGCCCGAGGCCGCCGGCCGTGACTTCCGCTCCCAGCGCATCATGAAAGCGACCCCATGCTCCTGCATTGCTCTTCCCGCCTGGCCGCGGTGTCGGCCATGTGTATCGGCGGGCTCATGTGCACCGCCGTCCCGGCCCACGCGGCCCTGACCTCGCCGGAGGCCAACGCCTACGTGGTGAGCGCGACGCTGGCCGGCGCGTCGATCGTGGCCCCGACGCCCGACTCGACGTACGCCCCCGGCGGCACGTTCACCGTGGCCAACCTCGCCGTCGGCCCGTTCGCCTCCAACGCCACCGCCACAGCCACGACCGCCGGCGACCCGACCACCGGGGACTCCAGCGCCTCCGCGACGGTCGACACCCTGGGCGTCACCCTGTCCGCCATCGCCGCGCTCAACCTGACCGGCGTCGACTCCACCTGCACGGCCACCCCGGCCGGCGCGACCGGTTCCGGCCTGATCGCCGGCGGCAACCTGAGCCTGCTCGGCATCGCGACCCCGCTGAACGCCGCCGCCGCGCCGAACACGACCGTGACCATCCCGGGCGTGGGCAGCCTGGTCCTGAACGAGCAGACCACCGACCCGGCCACCGGCATCCTGACCGTCAACGCGGTGGACGTGACCATCACCGGCGGCACCGAACTGATCATCGGCCACGCGGCCTGCGGCGGCGCCCCGGCCGTGGTGGCCACGCCGATGGTCAACGGCAAGGCGGCCGCCGGCGGCCTGGCCGCAGCCGGAACCCTCGCCCTGGTCAACCTGCGCCGCAAGCGCCGCACTGCCTTCAGCCGGGACTAGCAGCAGGCGACAAGCCGCGGCAGGTAGCAGGAGTCGCTTGTCGGGACGGCAGCCACTCGCGCACTCATCCCGACCCGGCCACCGCCGGGCCCGCGTCCTTCCTCCAGATGCCGGGCCCGGCAGGCGTGCACAGGCGGCCCGCCCGGCCGGCCACGAGACGTCACGCCTCGGACTCGCCCCGAAAACCTGGTTCAAGACCGGCAGCCCCAACCTGTAAGCTAGGACCGCTTTCGGTAGCCCGCGCCACGGCGACCCGGCGAAGCCACCCACTCGCCCACCGCCGCGTGCCCGAGCGACTGTTTGCCCTCGTAGCTCAGGGGATAGAGCATCCGCCTCCTAAGCGGGTGGTCGGCAGTTCGAATCTGCCCGAGGGCACCAAATAGTTCTCTTTCAAACATCCACCAGAACGACCCCGCCCGAGGGTCTTTTTGGTTTGGGCCGGTCCGGCAGTTGCAACTCCTGCCTCAAGCATCGTGGCCCATGGTTCCCGCAGCATAGCTGTAGCCACCTGTCCCTTGTCTTCATCCACCGAAATAGAGAGCTGCTCAAACAGTGACTGGTTCAACAGCCGTCGGACTTGGGGACTGCCCAATCGGTAGGCTTCCTGGGCACGTCCTACCAGAGCCAAGGCTCGGTTCAAGGTGTTCTCAATTTGGCCATAACTTACCGTGACCGTAGCAAGGACCCGTTGAGCCTGAGTCAGTTCCTTCTGAATCCGCTCTTGCTCTTCCCCCTCTCTGTCAGTCTTTCTTGAGACGCCCGATCCTGGGTTAGTCTGAGAGGGCGAGACAGGAGCTGTACCACTGATGAACACATCACCACGCCCAGGGGAGTTGCCCGGGGCCGATCCGTTCGAGCGTCCGAAGCGGC
>DASZBX010000149.1:0-111142 GCA_035943635.1 Actinocrinis sp.
CACCCACCCCGCCTGAGATCCCCACCCAAGCCTGGATCAACGAACCCGCCCCGATCCCACAGAGTCAATAACAACTACTTGTCCCACTTGACTTGACAGGTTCCGCAGCGGTAATTCTGGGCAGTGTGTTGGCGACTCACCTGCGGCTATTGGCGATGCGGCACGATGTCGCGACCGGAGACACAACCGAAGACGGCCCGAACGAACCGGCGGCCGTCCCTCTGGTTCGCGTCAGTGACGCCCTGGCTCGGTATGTGTATACGAAGGACGATCACCGGCGAGTGGTCGGCTGGCTGAAGCTCACCGAGCTGGCAACGCGAGGCGCCTCCGGTCGGTTCGATGTTCCGACGGTAGGGGCGTTTCTCCAGGGGCTGCGGACGCTTCTGGCTGACTATCCGGCGTAGGAGCCTACTTACCTCGCACCACTTGACCACCTACCAACGGGAGGGAGCGCAATTTATGCAGGATGTGGAAGAGCGAGTACCGGGGGACGGAACACCGACAGTCCGCAGAAAACCGGTCGTGATGTGCATCAATGGCGACCGGCTGCAAGCCATCCGGCTGGACATGGAGGTGTCGCAGGCTGAGTTTGCGCAGCTGGTGCAGAATGCGGGGAAAGAACTGGGACACCCCAACGCCTGTACCAAACGGCTGGTGCAGTCATGGGAGGCGGGAGGGCGGTCGTGCCGGCCGAACTATAGGCGGGCACTGCGACGAGTCACGGGACTTTCGTATGCGCAGTTGTGTGCTGGGGCGAGCGACACGGAGGCAGCTTCCTCTGGCCTTGGTGCTCCTCCCGTTGCCGACTTTGACCGCAATCCTGACTGGGCAACGCTGGCGGTGCTGGATGAGGTGAGTGCGCAGTTGGCGGGGGTTCAGGTGCGGTTGGAGGAGGTGAGGGGGTTGGTGGGGAGGTAGGAGCGGAACCATCGTCGATCCGGCCCCGCGTGAAAATTACCTCATAGTATTGAGAGACACGGCTCTGATTGGGTAGAAACCTAAAAAGGGGTGAGTCATGGCTATGAATCTAGAAGCTGGGTTCTTTGTCACACTCGATGGCCCAAGCGGAGTGGGCAAAACAACCGTAAGTAAAATCCTTGCCGACCTTCTTAAGCAGCAAGGCTATCGGGTCATGCTGACCACCGAGCCTTCTCCGTCACCAATCGGCAACTTGGCGCGGTACGGCACCTATAGCTATCACGGACTTGCGCTGTCACTTTTGATCGCCGCTGACCGCTACCACCACGGCGAGACCGTCATTTGGCCTGCACTCGAGCAGGGCGACGTCGTTGTGTGTGACCGGTATATTCCGTCGTCGATGGTCTTGGACCAGCTCGACGGTGTAGATCCTGAATATGTTCAGATGCTCTACCAATACTTGCCTCATCCTGACCTCGCGGTTTTCTTAGCGGCCGACCCCATGGTGTGCCGGGCTCGGGCTGCTGCGCGAGGAAACCACACTCGATTTCAAGAGACGAGTCCCGATGGCAACGAGAACGAGTTTGCCCTCTACCAAGTTGTTGCACCCAAGCTGGCCGAGCAGGGCTACCCAGTTCATGTCGTAGATATTGGTGAGAGAACCGCGATGGAAGTTGCACTTGCGATAACGAGTGAGATCGCCTCTCATCGTCGTGTACTAAGTCAGCACAGCTACTCCGATCCCACGGCAGAAGGGTAGGAAGATCGTGCAAGTTGCGCTGCTGTATCCCGAGGTCTACGACATGGCCCGCTTCAAGGAAGAGCGCAAGGAGTTTCCGCCCTTCGGCGTGCTCTATCTCGCGGCAGTCATCGAGCAAGCGGGCCATGACGTGGCCATCGAGCGTGTCACGCCTTCGGCTACCATCCATGACCTGCGCCAGTATGACGCGGTTGGGTTCAGTCTTGCCTCATCTGCCACTTACGGATTCATGCGCGATGCTCGATTTGCATCATCCATCAGAGACGACGCGCTCGTCATGGTCGGTGGTGTCCACTGCAACTTCTACCCGGAGTCCAGCCTGATCGACTTCGCCGCGCATGTAGCCGCGGACGGCGAGTCGGAGGAGACGATTCTGGCGATCCTTGGCTGCGCTCGATCGCGTGACTTCTCGAAGGTGCCTGGCGTGTGGTGGCTGGAAGACGGTCAGGTCCGCCGGACCCCACCTCGTCCGCTCATGCGGGACATTGATGACTTGCCGCTACCCGCAAGGCACTTGTTGCCCCGTGAGGACATCGTCCTTAGCGACCGATTGGCCGGCACAGATCGTCGCATGGCGCATGTCATGTTCAGCCGCGGGTGCCCCTTCCCATGTAGCTTCTGTGCCGCTGGTCAGACCCGTATCCAGTATCGAAGTGGTCAGAGTGCCCGAGTCGAACTGGAGCATCTGATCGCGGAATACGGCATCGAGGGCTTCGCCATCGTGGATGACAACTTCATCGTCAACAAGCAGAAGGTGGGCGACATCTGTGACTCCATCGTGGATCTTGGCCTACGGTGGTCGGCTCTGTCGCGGGTTGACACAGTAGATGCGCCGTTGCTGGATCGGATGGCTCGGTCAGGCTGTATTGAGGTCAAATATGGTGTGGAGTCAGGAAGTGAGTCCCTGCTCAAGGCTATGCGCAAAAATACTAAGCGCGATCGGATCAAACAGACGATCCAACAAACAGTCGACGCAGGTATTGCAGCCAAAGTATTCATTATCCATGGCTTCCCCGGCGAGACTATGGCTACGACAGCTGAAACGATCAGCTTGCTTGAGGAACTAGGCCCGCTAGTGAGCCGCGCGTCGCTGTTCCGATTCGTGCCGCTACCTGGCACTGAGGTGTACGCCAACGCTGACCAGCATGGTGTTGGCGGTACGCACCTTCAAGCGGACTGGGATGGTGACTGGTCGAAATTTCACATCCACCACAACGATCGCCGCTGGTGGGGAACCGATGATCAATGGGCCGAGGTCGAGTCTGCCCATAGTGTGCTTCGATCATTTATTGAAGATCGATGGGGAGCGCAAGGGTGAAGTTTTCATTGTTCGCCATAAATCAATACATTGATTTATGCTAGCATCTGCTCATGCCTCCGGCAAAGCTGCAAACATGTCACTCATTCATTTTGCGTGACAATGAATCTCAAGAGCTCTGGAACTGGCTTTTACAGCGTCAGGGTCTTTCCGATGGAACACGACTTGGCTCGGTGGAGACCATCGCCCATGCGGCCCTTGGACTCCATTCCGCTCGGTTGCCATCGCCCTACTCGACGCTCGCTGCTCGTAGTAGTGGCCCAGACGTAGCCCTGAGCCTGTTCGACGCCCAGACACGGCGTCGTGTTATGACGGTGCGCTGTATGCGCAAGACCTTGCACACGCTTCCCCTCGCGATGGCCGCGGCAGCCCATGTTGCAACCATGCACTTCAGGGAGCGGGATGCACTGCGGGGGATTGTCAACGCAGGCGAGAAGTTGACTCGCATTGGCAAAGTTACCGATGAGCTCACCAGTCTGCTTGAGACGTCAGGACCCCTGTTTCACCGTGATATTGAAGCGAGGCTCGCTCGTAACGGCGTTGCCACGGTGACTGCGCGGCTTGCCATCAAGCTCGCGTGGGAACGTGGCACCATCGCGTATCTGAATGAGACCAGTGGCTGGAACCGCGAGGTCCGCAAGTTTGCGCTTACGAGCCAAGCGTATCCCGACTTAGATCTCGGTATGTCGCGTGAAGCTGCCACCATCAGCCTTATGGATGCCTACTTTGACCGTTACGGGCCGGCCACACTTGGCGATGCGGTGTGGTGGTCTGGACTGTCTCGCGGTGTCATTCAGCGGGCGCTCACTGACTCTGGACGAGAGGTAGTGGCCCTGCAGACGCCCTGGAGCAGTGATCCTCACTACATGTACCGGCAGCGATTTGAAGAGTTCCTCTCTTCTTCACCAGAAGAGCGAAGTACCGACGTGAACTTCTTGGCACACGAAGATGTAGCGCTCAAGGCCTATTTTGACAGCCGTAGCCGCTACATGGGCCAGCTCCCAGCGCGTAAGGCGTTCAACCAGATCGGCGAAGTACTGCCGACCGTACTTCACCAAGGCCAGGTCATCGGTACTTGGTTGTGGAACGAACGTGACCATCGCGCTGAGTGCGCCATACTCCCTGGTCGAGCTACAGTCGAAGTGCGGAAGACGGTACGAGCGCGTCTCGCGAGGCTTTCAGGCACACTTCAGCGTGGTTGGAGCTCGACGAGAGGGGTAACAGGTGCGGGCGTAGGCCATGAGCAGTTGATACTGGCTGATGCTTGATCGCCGAGGACAACGGTGACAGGAGCCAGACGGTTGCGTCATCAGCGCGCAACGACCGGTTGAGAAGCTTATAACTGATCCGACGCTGGCCTGCTGGCCACGGAACCGACAACAGCACTGGTGTGAGGGTATAGCGATGATTCCTCTTGAGCAGGCAACGGCACTGGATGATGTGCAGGACTATGTAGCCGCGATGGAAGAGGAACGGGGCTTCAGCCAGCGTGATGTGATCTCCCAGTGCCTGCTCTTAGGCGAAGAGGTGGGCGAGCTCTTCAAGGCTGTTCGCAAGCAGCAAAACATGCGCGTCGATCCGAACTCACTGATCGGTAGTGTCGAGGAAGAACTTGCTGACGTGCTGATCTATGTCTGCGCCATCGCGAATCGGCTCAGCGTGAACCTTGATGCTGCGCTGCGCAAGAAGGAAGCGATCAACGAGGGTCGGCAGTGGGTTTAGCGAGTTTGGGATTTCTTCAGGCTCGGTTTGTTTGTGTGTGGCAGTAGATGAGTCTTGCGGTTAAGACTCTAGATGATGTTGGCTAGCCCAGCTCGCCGGTGAGTAGTGCTTTTGTAGCTGCGCCACTGCCTCGGTGCATATAACCTGAGTACCCAAGCCGATGCCTTGACCACTACGATCTGGTCCCGGCAGCGACATAGTGGATGTCCCAGCCCTGCGCGCTAAGCGTGTCGAGGTAGGGTTCGGCATTCTCGCGCAGAACCGCTAGAGCAAGCAGATGTGTAGGGCGAGTTACTCCTACGAAGATAAGTTGTGCTGCTTTGCGCACGGTAATAGACGCGGTAGCCACATTCTTGTTAGCTGATATCAGTGCAAGTACCTCGCGAACATCATGTTTCTTTCCGCTCTGATCGAGGCATTCAAGGATCAGAGTGGCTGAGTGGGTCTCGCCTTTCGCACTGTGGATTGTGCTGGCGTGTGCTCGTACCGCGTTGCGGTGGTTATCCAGCGGGGTGGGTATTGAACACCCGGGGTCGGCGAAGGGAACGAAGGCAAGATAATCCGGTAGTGTGTTCGCCGACCAAGCTTCACTGGTGATTTCTCGAAGAATCGCCATCGCTGATTCTACGATCTCATCCCAAGCTGCCTTATCGCTGAGGTCTGCGTTTAGTATGTGTATGAACCATTCACGTAGCCTTATTCTTAGGGGTGTATTGGTCTCATCAAGTAAGGTCTTGAGCCGTGTCCTTACGGGATGCCGGCCGTCGATCTTGTATCCGACATGACGGAGCATGTCGCACACTGCATCCCAGAGGTACGCTACAGGAGCTGCACCGATCCCGTCTTGGCACCAAAGAGCTTGTGCATATCGGGCGGTCTGTATCAGGGTACGGCTAAGAGCTGACGGAATCATCGTCGTAAATTCCGGTACATAGCAGGCCAGCGACTGAGGAAACGTCTGCGTCGAGCCAGGTTGTTTGCGTGAACCTAAGACACGAATGCGTGATAGGCCGAGAGTTGATTCTGGGACTACTTGCGCCGCGAGCCGCTCGAACGTGGGCACGACTTGATCGACACTGTCGTGGTCGAATACGAGCAGGGCGGTAACGCCGAGCGGTCCTTCGCCCTGGATGTGCTGGGGACGATGTACGGTCAGTAGATTGGCGACACTTGCAATGCGTGATCCGAAGCGGCGACTGATCGGAAGATCCATAGCATCTGTATCGGGAAACGAGCCCGGTCCGTCTGATCCTGCCGCGCCATTTCCGAAGATACGCTGATTAATATCACCGATGCGCTGCACGACACTGAGGTTTGGCGGGAATACGCTGGAGAGTAAAGCCTCCTGCATCTGACTGGTGTCCTGCATCTCGTCAATCAAAACGAATGGGAAGCGCATTCGCGCGGCCTCTAGGATCGATGGATGCTCGTGCAGGTACTGGGTGGCGAGTGCGAACATGTCCTCGTATCGAAAGAACCCCCGCCTGGCCAGGCTTTCCTTCAACGCGATGAACTGTTTGCCGCTCGCCGTAGTTGGACCGAACGGAAGCGGCCGAGTCGAAACCACCTGGAGCGCCGTGCCGTCGAAGATGTAATGAGCTTTTCCCAAAAGCGAGGCCGCATCGGAATTCCGCGCGAGTGTATTGCGCAGTGTAAAGAATCGATTGGAGTTCTGAAGGAGCCAGTGGGCCGCGTCGCTGTAGGGAACGTCATCGAGGCTCTGTACCTCGATACCTTGCGCGCGTAAGTGGGGCAATGCAAAAAACGTATTGACGAAAGTCTGGATTGTGCCAATGAAATGCGGGTTCCGTAGCAGACGAAACCCTGTTGGTAGCGACGTGATACGCTCGATGATCTGGTCTTTGGCGGTGTTAGTGTGCGACAGTACGCACACACCATAAGTCGAAGAGTCCCATGACTCCGCCAGTAAGCAAAGTTTGAGTGCGAGTAAGGACGTCTTCCCAGAGCCGGGCGCGGCCTGAAGATCCAAAGGCTCGGTACTACGCACGAAAGCCATTTGCTCATCGTGTGAAAGCATCAAGCCCAGGCGGGTCGCGATCTGGCGGACGTGTTCCTCACTTATTGCTTGGGGATCAAACGGCAGCATCATCGGTCAGACCGGCCCACACACGTATATCAGCGCATCTCGGATATAGGCTGGAAGGTCATCAATGGTTATGCCGCTGGACGATACGAGTCTCGCAGCGTGTTGCGCAGCGATCGATTTGCTCGCCCTATCCATACGGAGGGGCTCGTAGATGTCAAGTGCCACCTCGGCGAGTGACCTCCCGTCGGTCCTCCACCGAGCAACTTCCTCGGCAGCCTTCTTCTCAATAACCACAAGCTGCTCGCTGGTGGGCCATCTGGTGCCCGACGCTTTAGCTGCCCGAACTGCCTGGTGCATCAGTGTGGCAAGCGTCCACGAAGACGCAGCGAGATCGTACTCGAACGTCCAGGCGTCCGAGACGAACGTCTGTACGGCACCACCGTCCTCGCTCATCAACTTCGCGACGTGGGCGGCCATGGCCGGGGCGTCCATGTCGCTCGCTAGAGGCAGTTTCTTGCGCATTTCATCTGAAGTGCCGGCTGGTGCAACATCGCGATCACGCAGGCAGGCTACTTTGATCGGTAGCCTCCGTCCATCAAGGCGCTGGAAGATCCGGCTGTAGCGGAACAGACCTACGTGACCGACGTTGACGACACTCACAGCCGCCTTACTGAATGACCAGCCAACGGCGGAAGCTAGGGATGGCAGCAGCAGAGCTTCCGCGTCTCCTTCGACGATGACAACGGATCTAGCGAAAAACAAGTTGGCCTTGGTCACGTCTAGGAATCGGCTCAGGAATGCGTAGTCGTCGGCATCGAGTCGCGTTTCAGCCTCTCCGAGGTGAAACGTCGCTCCACGTGAGACGAGGGTTAGCTGGCTCACTGGCAGCGCCGCGGCAAGG
Organism: Actinocrinis sp.; assembly: GCA_035943635.1. GTDB lineage: Bacteria > Actinomycetota > Actinomycetes > Streptomycetales > Catenulisporaceae > DASZBX01. The sequence goes on from DASZBX010000149.1 coordinate 7,667, forward strand.
TTGGGGCTATGCGAGGTGACGATGACCTGGACCGGGGCATCAGAGGAGCCTGCCCGTTCGACCAGTAGCTCCATGACTCTCGCTTGCAGTTGCGGATGTAGATGTGCCTCGGGTTCCTCAATCAGTAGCACCGGGGCACTGGACATTTTGCTGATCAAGAGCAGTTCCGCTGCCATGAACAGCGCGTTGTTGTAGCCCAGGCCGCGGCGTGTCCATTGTTCTGTAATGGGGTCGTGGGCGAACTTCAGCTCCAGGCGCTCCAGCGCGCGCTGGAGCGATGCGTCCGTGGCGACTCCGATCGTGCCCTTAAGGTTGTCCTGCCCAATGCTGAACTTTGTCAAATAGCTGCTATTAATTTCTTTGAGCGCCTGGATGATCGTAGTGTTTTCGCCGATATGGTGCTCAACTCGGCGCAGTAGGCCTACGAGTGTTGTTGCGGTATCCGAGTCTGGATCGAAGTCATCCTCGGATTCGCTGGCCATGTGCGGATAGTTCGTGAGGATTTGAGAGAGACGAGATCCGCGACCGGCGCGCAGTTCACCCTCGGCGTCCCGCAGCGGTCGTAGGTAAGTAGCCCGCAGTCGTTCGCGAGCATCACCATCGATAGGTGGTCCGTCGCCATCCTTGCCCGCTCGCGTGAAGGTCGAGACTCGGCCGGGTCTGAGCGGGTCAAACTGAGCCTTGAGCGTGACATACAAGGCTGGCGGCTCGGACGGCGCAGTTGTGAGCAGTTCGAGAAATGGGACCTGATCGCGCGCGGAAAGTCCTTCAAACTTGCAAGAAATAGTGAAGGATGTCGCTCGGGTGTCCTTGTCGCAGAAAAAATCATCTTGGGTGATCCGATAGTGGTCGGATGCCGTGGTTTGTAGGCACAGACGGATAGCGTCGATGATCGCTGTCTTGCCACTATCGTTCTCACCGATGAGCGCGGTAAGGCCTTTATTGAGGCGCAGATGCAGGGATCGGTCTTCATTGCCGTCATGCCTTGACCCTGGACCATAGATCCGGAAATTCTCAGCGCGAACCTCGGCGAGGTACATTTACCGCCACCTCGATCTTCCATTAACACCAGCAACGCGCATCTGCGCAGGTCTAAATGAACCACATGTCAGTAAGAAATGCTCAAGTGGAACACGGGTCCTTTGCAGACACGATAGGGCATGTTGCGTGATCAACTTGGACCATTTGTAAAGTTCCCCATCGGGGATGCTATTTAGTTGCAGCTGCAACTGGGGTGACCTGAGGGCATCAGCTGATCTAGGAGTTTCAGCTGGAGTGGGTAATCGAAGTTCCTTGAAAGATCGGAAGTTATCACAAAGATGCATATATGTATATATTAACAAACTCTTAATTGGCTTGCCAAAGGGAGGCCAGGCTGCGGCTTTTCCTGCCACGACCACGTTAGTTATCGTGACTGGCTTCGCGACAGCCTCGTACCGCCAGGTACTCACGTGCTGATGTTGAGCGTTCGTGGGATCGGCGAGGCGCAGACGTGGCCTACGTGCGCCGGTTCTTGCCAAAGAATCGCTCTTGGCTAAGCCAGGTGCCGTAGTGGCTCTGGTTGATGAACTTGCGTCCTTCGGCAACTGGTGCGTCGCAGCCGCACTTACAACGCCGGGTGTCGTCGTTGTCGCTGGTCGCAGTCTTGCGGTTGGTGCTTTTGGCGATCATCATGTCTAGATCGTCCAGATTTTGTACGAATTGTTCGTTGCAAAGACGCTGGATCAGGGGCACCATCTCCGCGGTCGGTACGGGTTCGAACCCGCGGGAGTCACAATGCGTTGTCACTTGGCCGCTTTCGGTTACAGACAACCCGTCAGGCCTTGACCATGTGTTTTGCTGCGGCGCGTGCGAGTTGGAGCCGGGCTCCGGTACTCTAGGCAATAGTCACAGGTCTGCTACTTATATTCGATCATCGGCGCAACTTCAGCAGGTAGTCGTTACCCTCGCCATGGAGTTCTCCCCCGAAGTCAGGCAGGTAGTTCATAGTGTCGATGTGGACTGCCGTACAGGACCGCGTTCGCAGCATGATGCACGAGCTTGCGAAGTACGGCACCGTCGGCCTCACCGCGCTGGCGGTCAACATCGTGACCACCAATCTCGCGTGGCACGCCATGCCGAACGCCGAACTGACCGATTCGGTCATCGGCACCGCGGTCGGGACCGTGGTCGCGTATCTCGGGAACCGGTTCTGGACGTACCGGGAGTGCGACTCGATCAGCCGGTCGCGCGAGTTCCTGCTGTTCATCGTGATCAACGCCATCGGTTTGCTCATCGAGACCATCCCGCTGACCGTCACCTCCTACCTGCTGCACCTGGACGGCGCCTTCGCGGGGAACGTGGCGAAGTTCGGCATCGGCACCTCGCTCGGGTTCTTCTTCCGGCTCTGGACCTACCGCACCTGGGTGTTTCCGCAGTCCGCGCCGGCTTTGGCGAAGGTGGCCTGAGCGACTGCGCTCAACGCCGCGAGCACCTGAAAGCAACCGCCCCGCCCGAGCCGTCAAGACGGCCGAGGCGGGGCGAGGTGGTTCAAGGCGCTGTGTGAGGCTCGCGCGGGTCTGCGTGCGGCCTCAGCACCTCGGCTCTTAGCGCTTGACCGGGTCGGCCGGGGCGAGGGCGAGCCGGAAACCGAAGGGGGTCTGCTGGAATCCGCCGATCGCGTTCGCGATCGAGGTGCCGCCCGAGGCAGGGACGAAGACGACCGCCGGGACGGCCGCGCCGGTGGTCTGCGCGATCCACGCCGCCACCGAGGTCGGCAAGGCGCTGTCGCCGTCGCCGACCTGGACCACCGGGGCATAGTAGCTCTCGGCGAACGCGGTGCCGAGCAGGTTGTCCAGCGGGTTGTTCTGGTCCACTGCGACGAAGGTGCGCAGCCGGTTGACGTCGTACTTCGGGTAGGTGTTCTCGGTCACGATGGGGGCCTGATCCGCGAAGACCGGCGGCTCGGTGCTCGGGCCGATGACACGCTGGACTTGGTAGCCCATCGCGGTGAGGCCATCGGCGACGGCCGGGGTCAGCTGCGTGGTGCTACCCAGCAGGTACACGGTCGGCTTTTCGCTTGTCACGGTCCCGAACACGCGCTTGAGTTCGGCGGTCACCCTCGGGTCCAGGGACGGGCCGTCGGTCAGCAGCAGGGGCCCGGTCAGGCCCTGCGGCAGCAGCGCGGCGTCGGTGGACAAGTCGGTCCCGTTGCCGATGACGGCCTCGGTCGCGGGCGCATGAACCTGGGCCACCCCGAAACCTGATTCGGTCGGCCAGCGGTCCTGCGAGGCGGCGACGGACAGGGCCACCGGGTCTGTGCTGTTGAACAGGCCGACCTGGGCGGGCAGGTCCGGGCCGTGGAACGTGGCCGTCCCGGACGTGGCGGACAGTTGCGTGGCCGGGTTGGTGTGGCTGCCGGCCGGCTTGGTGGCCACGGAGTAGACCCCGTGCGGCTCGCTGTACGCCAGCTTCGTGCCGTCCGGGCTCCAGACCAGGTGGGTCGGGTCGGTGGCGCCGAAGGTGATCTGGACCGGCCCGCCATTGCCTTCGGAGACCTCGATCTGGCCCTGTGCGTTCACGTAGGCCACCTCGGACCCGTCCGGCGAGATCGCCGGGTGGGCACCGGCGGTCAGCTCCTGGGATTCACTGTCCCGCTGGTTGTAGTCGACCACCCAGACCTCGGGGCCGTCCGAACCGGCGTGCTGGAACGCGAGGTCGAAGCTACCCCCCATCACGGCCTGCGGGTCGGCCTGCGCGCTCGGGTCCGTGTTGTTCGTGATCGGGTTGCCGCCCTTGTCGTTGCCGGCCATCATCTGGAAGACGGCGGGCGCGGCGCCCGGGACGCTCGGGGCGCTGGCGCCTTCCAGGGTGCCGAAGCCCTTCGAGTCCGTCTGCGCGAAGACCACGAAGCTCCCGTCCCAGGTCGGGTTGCTGCGGGTGACGCTCTGGTCGGTCTTGGTCAGCACGATCAGGCCGCTGCCGTCCGGGTGGGCGGTGGCGATGTTCCCCTGGGCGTCGACGAACGCGATCCGCGAGCCGTCCGGCGACCAGGCGGCGTCGGTGACCGTGGTCGGGAACGTGACGGTTTGCGTGCCCACCTTGACCGTGGCGGTGCCGTCGGAGACCAGCGCCATGCCCGCCGTGTAGGTGAGCGGCGCGGCAGCCGGCGTAGCTGTCGTCGCGGCGGCCGGCGTGGCACTCGCACTGGCGCCGGTCGTGACCCCGGCGCCCGCCGCCGCGGCCGGCTTCGTGGCGGCGGCCGGGGCCTGCGATGCGCAGGCGGTGGACGCCGCCAGCGTCAGGCCGAGGACCGCGACGGCCGACAGACGACGGACACTGGTGACGGATGCGGGCGCTGCGGCGGCTGCGGACTTGGTGAACATCTCTCGGCTCTCCCCGGATTGACGTGCCCCTGGTCGGGGCCGGCGAGACGAAGACTAGGCGGAGCCGCTGGTCCGCCGCTGGCGTTTCGATGGTGCTATTCCAACCCTGACAGGCCGACGCCGCCAACGGCACCGACGAGGTCTGACATGAGGCCGCGCCATGGATCCGGATGGTCAGGCCCGGCCCGCGTCCGGCGAGCCGTTGCGGTCGTTGAGCCAGCTGAATCCGCTGGTCGTGGCCACGGCCACGATCCGGTCGCCCACCTGCGGCTTCCGGCTCAGGTCCGGGGCCCAGTCGTACCCGGCCGACGGCCCCGGCCCGCCGCCGCGGACCGCGATCACCCGCAGCGCGGCCGAGGACTCCAGCTCGCGCAGGGTCTGCCGGATCAGGCCGCTGTCCTGGTTGATCGGCAGCTCGGCCACGATGAAGATCTGCCGGAACACCGACAGCGTGCCGAGCACCTCGTGGCCCATCAGCGCGGCGGCGAAGGCCGGGGCGGACAGGAAGGAGACCGAGCGGGAGGCGAGGTTCTCGAACTTGCCGTAGACCAGGTAGGAGAACTCGTCGTCGAACAGGCGCAGCACCGCCCGCAGCCGCGGCTTGACGCTGCGGGCCTCCAGGATCGCCTCCAGGTTCGCCGCGTCGTCGCTGGTGGCCGCCACGATGGCCCGGCTGCGGGCCAGGCCGGCCTTCTGCAGCCGGGTCTCCATCGGGTCGTCGCCGATCACCACCGGGATCCGCAGATCGCGCATCATCGCGATGCCGCGGGCCTCGGAGTTGCGGTCCAGGGCGACCACCGGGACGCCCGCGTCGTGCAGGTAGGTCGCGATCCGGGTGCCCACGTTGCCCAGGCCCAGCACGATCACGTGGTCCCGGATGCCCGCGCCGGGCCGCTTGGGCAGGGCGCCGCGGCGGTTCTCCAGGCCGGTCAGCAGGATCGCGGTGACGATCGGGATGAAGGCGATCCCGCAGAAGGTCAGCGAGACCTGGGCGGCCCGCTGCCAGGAGCCGCCGGTGCCGCCGTGCGAGTTCGTCGGCACGTCCGGCTGGGCCGAGCCGGCCAGGTCCAGCAGGGTGGTGTAGACCGCCCACCACAGCCGGCCGCCGAGCGCCCAGATCAGCACGAAGGCGGTGACCACGGTGCTGAGCACGGTGGCCAGCACCAGCCGCAGCTGCAGTTCGCCGAGCAGGCGGCGCAGGTCGGCCAGCCACCAGCGCAGCCGGGACCGGCGGGAGATGGTCGCGGCCGGCTCGCGCTGCTGGAACTGGAGCACCGCGCGGCCGGGCCGGGTCGGGTCCGAGCGCTCCGGCAGCACCCGCATCCGGGTCGGGTCGTTCTGCTCGACCCGGTCGGCCAGCACGCACAGCGGCGCCGGGCCGTCGGCCGGCGGGTTGTGGATCACGCAGATGGTCCGGTCGCCCACGTCCACCGAGTAGGGCCGGTTCAGCGCCTCGTTGGCGAAGGCCGGGGCCGCGGTGTAGGACCCGGACAGCGCCGCGCAGTTGCCCAGCTGGCTCTCGATCTGCGCGGCGAGCCGCTGGTTGAACATCCGGACCACGATCCGGACGTCCTTGTTCCGGTTCTCCGCCCGCAGCGCGGCCTGGATCATGCTCTGGTCGGTCCCGTCCACCAGGGCGATCCCCTGCGCGGTGGAGATCCAGGCCGCGTCCAGGGTCTCGTCGGTGATCCGGTCCTGGCTGATCACCAGGTTCGGCGGCAGCAGTTTGCGGATCTCGTCCACGTGGTGGTCGGCCGGGTGCGCGGGCACGATGGCGATCACCGTGACCTGATACCGGTTCACCAGGTCGTCCACCAACCGCCGGGCCAACGCGTTCCCGCCGCAGATGATGTAGTGGCCGTTCTGTCTGGGCAGGCTTCTGAGTTTGCCGACCGGCCCCGCGTCCCACCCGGATTCCGTCACATCTTCAGATAGTAGGGGTTTGTGGTGGTGGAGAGGAGAGGCGCGAGCTGAGCCATTGCAGCGCGACCGGAATCTCGGAGTTCCAGGTGGTGAAGTTGTGCCCGCCCTGGCTGCGCACCAGGAGCGAAACGCTCATCGGGGCCTTGGCGTCCGCGGCGAAGGAGAGACAGGGCTGGTAGTTGTCCTCGCCGACCTTGCTGGTGGTCAGCAGGACGCTGACGGGCGGCGGCGGCAGGTTCTGCAGCCGCCAGATCAGGTCGTTCTCGGACTGGAAGGCCGGGTTGCCGTAGATGTCGCCGGTGGTCGGGTCCTCGCCGATGGAGAAGTACCCGGACAGCGAGGCGGCCGCGCCGAACCGGTCCGAGTCGAGCATCGCCAGCTTCAGCGCGCAGTAGCCGCCGGTGGAGTTCCCGATCAGGCCCCAGCCGGCCGCGGCCGCGCCCACCCGGAAGGTCTGCTCGACCGCGTCCGGCACGTCCTGGGCCCAGAAGGTCTCGGCCTGCGGCCCGCCGGGCACGTTCGTGCACTCGGTGTCCCGGCTGCCGGCCACCTCCGGCGACATCATCACCAGCACCATCGGCTTGTCCTGCCCCGTGTCGATCCCGGTGGCCAGCCGGATCGGGTAGCGCAGCCGGGACACCAGGGCGGTCACGTCCCCCGGGTAGCCGGTGGAGACGATCGCGGCCGGGAACCGGGCGTTCTTGAACCTCGGCTGGAAGTACTGCGGCGGCAGGTAGATCAGCGCGTGCTCGGACAGGCCGGTGCGCAGGCCGTGGATGGTCACGTCCTGCACCTCGCCGGACTTGGTCCGCTCGTCGCCGTTGGGCATGGCCAGGCCGTCGGTGCCGTTGACCGTGATCGGCGCGCCGGCTGCCGCCGCGGTACTGGTCCCGGTGCCGCCCGAGGTGATCGAGAACAGGTCGGACCAGGACCCGTAGAAACCGAAGTAGGAGTTGGTGCCGATCGCGATCGTGGCCAGCAGGGTCAGCTGGGCCACCGCGAGCAGCCCGACCCGGCCGGCGTACGACCTGAGCCGGCGCGCCCCGACCCGCGGCCAGAGCACCACCACCGCGGCCATCGCGAGCACGGTGAACAGGACGGACAGCACCATCAGCGGGGTTCCGGTCAGGCCCATCGGCTCTGCCCCGCCCGGCTCACGACCTGGACCAGCCAGGACACCATCTGGTCCAGGTCCAGTGAGGTCTGGTCGGTGACCTGCAGCTGCCCGGCGTCCCCGGCGAAGATCTGCCTGGTCTGCTCGTCCGCGCCCACCAGCAGGATCGAGCTCGGCGGCCCGGGGTAGAGCTTGAGCCACTCTTCCGGGGTCACCGCCGCGGCCGGCGGGTCCGGCGAGCCGGCCGGCTCGGTCCAGGGGCCGAGGGTGGCGGCGGCGCCGTAGTAGTCGGAGCTGAGCACGGCCAGCGTCCCGGCGCAGGCCGCGGTCTCGTCCAGCCCGACCACGCCCCAGTTCTCCGGGCCCTGGTCGACCCGGTAGCGGGCGGCGATGGCCGAGCGCAGGTCCTGGTCCCAGAACAGCGCGCCCTGCTGGCCGGCCACCCCGGCGACGTCGGTGCACGGGATGGCCGGGGCGTTGCCGGAGTCGACGTACACGAGCAGCGCGGGCACGTTCATCGCGTGCCGGGCGAAGCCGCGCGGCAGCGGGCGGTCCTGGCCGGTGACGTCGACCACGATGGTCGGGTACCGGGTGTGCTGCTGGGCCGGGTCCTGGTAGCCGGGCGGGACGTAGACGGTCACGTTCGCGTCGATCCCGCTGCGCAGGCCGTGCAGGCTCTGGGTGGGGCCGGTGCCGGTCAGCTGGCCGGAGTTGAGCCCGTGCCCTGTGGCGCTGGGTTTCAAGTACAGCTGGAAGGACTGCGTCCCGTTGCCGAGCAGGTCGGACCAGGAGGTGTAGAAGCCGAAATAGATGTTCACCGCGGCCAGGATGGTCGCGGTCATGGCCAGCTGCGAGCCGACCAGCAGGCCGATCCGGCCGAGCACGGCCGCCGGTCCCGGCCGGGAGAGCCGTCGCCACAGCCAGAGCATCAGGAAACATAACAGAATGGTGAGTACTGCGAGGAAGAGGACGAAGAACTTGCTGTCTATGCGCATACGTGCCGTACCGATCTCTGCCCAAGGTGTTGCACTAGACGTGCCGGTGGCCGGCCGGGCCGAGGGCGACCCGCGGCGCCGGCCCGCACGCCCGGCACCGCCAAGGGTCCGGCCAGCTGATTCGACGCGGGCAACTGCCCGAAGCCCGCGTCCGGGTCCCGTGCGCGCGGGCCGGCCGGACCTCCGGCCGGCCCGCGCGCACGGGTTCGACTGTCAGCTGGTAGACGGTGCCGGTGGGCAAGACGGTTGCGGAAGGACGCAAGTGGAGGCTGAGGCTACGGTTTCCCCTGGTCGCGCCGGTCGCGCCGGACCCGGCCGGCCGGAAACGAACGAGCCTTCTGGCCGCGGGGGCGACGGGGGCTCGTTGCGTTCGGATCCGGGCGGGCAGGCCCGGCGGTCAGCGGCTCAGCGCTTGCTCCAGGCCTCGTACTCGTCGGCGACCTCGTCCACGTCCCCGTCCATCAGGATCTGCCCCTGGTCCAGCCATATCGCGCGGTCGCAGGTGTCGCGCACGGACTGCATCGAGTGGCTGACCAGGAACACCGTGCCGGCGTTCTCCCGCATCTCCCGGATCCGGTCCTCGCTGCGGGCCTGGAACTTCGCGTCGCCGGTGGCCAGCGCCTCGTCGATCAGCAGCACGTCGTGGTCCCGGGCGGCCGCGATGGAGAAGCGCAGCCGGGCCGCCATGCCGGCCGAGTAGGCCTTCATCGGCAGGGCCAGGGCGTGCTTGTTGGCCTCCTCGATCCCGGAGAAGTCCACGATCTCGCGGTAGCGGCGCTTGGCCTCGGACATCGACATGCCCATGGCCAGGCAGCCGACGATCACGTTGCGCTCGCCCGGCAGGGCCGGCATCAGGGCCGCGTTCACGCCGAGCAGCGAGGGCTGGCCGTCGGTGTACACCCCGCCGCCGGCCTCCGGCGGCAGCAGCCCGGCGATCGCGCCGAGCAGGGTGGACTTGCCCGAGCCGTTGCGCCCGATCAGCCCGATCGACTCGCCCCGTCGGGCCACGAAGGACACCCCGCGCAGGGCGTGCACCTCTTTCAGGCTCGGCGCGGTGCGCCGGGTGATGATCCTGGACAGCGCGCCGGTGGCCGAGCCGCGGCCGGTGCCCGCGCCGTGGATCTTGTAGATGATGTTCAGGTTGTCGACCACCACGGTCGGCGGGCTGCCGGCGGCCGTGGTGCGCCGCTTGGCCCGGCGCTCGAGCACCTGGGACCGGGAGGGCTTGGGCCGGCCGAGCGCGTCCAGGCCGGGCGACTCGTCGTCGCCGACCACTATGGCGTCCTGCGCCTCGGCCTCGGCCGGGTCCTGGACGTTCTCCGCCGTCACCGTGTTCTGCGCCACCACTGTGTTCTCAGCCACGACCGTACTGCTCCTCGGCCTTCCAGAAATATGCGAACCCGCCGAACCCGACCACTGCGGCCCAGATGATTATGGCAGCCCAGGCGTGGTGCGGCTGGGCCAGGGAGCCCACGTAGCTGTGGTACAGGTTCTGGCCGTTGGTGACGATCTCGGCCGCGGTCGGCTTCGGGTTGGCCTTGGCCGCCTCGGCGACCGCCGCGGCCTGCGCGGCCGACGGCGGCGGGACCGTCATCAGGCAGTTGCGCACCACCGAGATGAACACCGCCGGCGGGTTGTACTCCAGGATCCACAGCATGATCCTGGGCAGGTGGTGGGCGCTGGTCACGGAGTAGATGCTGTACATGACGCCCGAGACGTACAGCCAGGTGCGCATGATGAACGGCAGCAGCTGGCTGGTGTCGGTGAGCACCGATCCCATCCGCGCGACGAGCATCGCGCAGCCGGCGTTGAAGACGGTCTGCAGGACCAGCACCGGGATGATCAGCAGCCATTTCCAGGAGGGCTCCTGGTTGGTGGAGACGGCGACGATGAAGACTATGACCATCGAGAACGCCAGCTGCTGCAGCTGGATCACGGTCGCGGCCAGCGGCAGCGAGGCCCGCGGGAAGTGCAGCGCGCGGATCAGCACCAGGTTGTCGCTGATCGACCGGGATCCGAACACCACCGCGGTCTGCAGGAAGTTGAACAGGAAGATGCCGACGACCAGGAACAGGATGAAGTCCGGCACGCCCCGGCTGGTGTTGAGCAGGAAGCCGAAGACGAAGAAGTACACCGCCACGTTCAGGATCGGCGTGAGCAGCTGCCAGACCTGGCCCAGCTTGGCCCCGGAGTACATGGCCCGGTTGGTCGACGTGGCGTAGGTGATGATGAAGTGCCGCCGGGCCCACAGCAGCCGGGCGTACTCGAAGATCGGCGGGCGGGCGCCGCTCTGCCGCAGCTTGTACTTCGCGGCCATCTGCCTGCCGCCGAACTCGGCGTATTCGGGGTCGACCGGCACGGGTGGGAGGTCCACCTCCAGCACTGTGCCTACCGGTGCTGCTTCGCTCACTGTTCTTCCGCCTGCCTGTGTCAATCTACCTGCGGTACACGTTATCGCGCCGCGCGTTGCTGTTGGATGTCCGGGACTAGATGACCGGGGGCCGGCCCAGCCGGGCCATCCGCCACACGGTCCGCCAGCTCATCGCCCGGCGCGGCCCGCACGGGGTGCGCCAGCCCTCGGCGAATCCGGCCAGCCAGACCTTCAGCGTTCCCAGGCTCCGGGTGCGGGCCAGGGTCAGCGCGGTCCACACGCCCAGGTACACCGGGACCAGTGGCCAAGGGAGATTACGCCGGGCGAGCCACACTCGGTTGCGTGCCACCAGCCGATGGTAGGTGGCGTGCCGGCTGGGCGAGGTGGCGGGGTGGTTCATCGTCAGATCCGCCCGGTACTCGATCGACCAGCCCGCGTCCAGCGCGCGCCAGGCCAGGTCGGTCTCCTCGTGGCAGTAGAAGAACTCGTCCGGCAGCCCGCCGACCTGCTCGAACACGGCCCGGCGGATCGCCGAGGCGCCGCCCAGGAAGGTGGTCACCTGGGAGGAGGCGTCCGGGTCGCCGACCCTGATCCGGGGCACGTGCCGCCGCTGCACCTCGCCGGTGACCGGGTCGGTGATCCGGCAGGAGACTATGCCCAGCTTCGGGTCGGCGGCGAACGCGGCCCGCAGGCCCTGGTTGAAGGTGTCCTCGGGCAGCGAGCCGTCGTCGTCCAGGAAGACCAGCACGTCCACGCTGTCGCCCAGGGCGTCGACCCCGGCGTTGCGCCCGCCCGGGATGCCCAGGTTCTCCGGCAGGTCCACGGTCAGCGCGTCGCCGAGGTCGCCCAGGTCCGCGGTCTTGACCCCGTTGCCGACCACGACGATCCGGGCCGCGGGCCCCTGCTGGTCGGCCACGCCCTTGAGCAGGGCGCTCAGTTCGGCCGGGCGCTGGCCCATGGTGATCACGACCACGCCCAGGCGCACCTGGTCCGGGCCGGCGGGAGCGGAGGGATTCACGGTCACGGCTTGAGCCTGCTCGACATGATGATGGAGACGAAGTGCAGCGCGACCATGGCCACCGCGATCGCGGCCAGCAGCGCGGTGACGGCGCGGGTGAACGGGATGCCGTGCACGAACAGGTCGGCGATCCCGGCGGCCAGCACCAGCAGCGAGGACTCGATCCCGACGATCAGCCGGTGGATCTTGAATGCGGAGGCGAGCGAGCGGGCCTTGGCCGTGCCCTCGCCGCGCGGCACCGCGGAGTCCTCGGTCGCGGCGGTCAGGCCGGAACGGGCCCGGGCCACGTCCACCAGGTCGGTCTCCGACTTGACCAGGATCACCGCGAGCGCGGCGGTCAGGCCGAGCACGGCCCAGACGTTGGTGTGCAGGTGCGAGGCGCGGAAGCCGAGGCCGGCCAGGAAGACCGCCTCGACCAGGTAGGCGCCGATCCGGTCCAGGTAGACCCCGACGATCGAGGTCTGCTTGCGCCAGCGCGCCACCTCGCCGTCCACGCAGTCCAGGAGCAGGTAGAACTGGGTGAACAGGGCGCCGAGCACAGCGCCGGCGATGCCCGGGATCAGCAGCAGCGGCCCGGCCATGCAGCCGACCACGATCATCAGGTAGGTCAGCTGGTTGGGCGTGACCCGCGTGCCGACCAGGTAACGGGTGCAGCGCAGCGATATGGCCCGCATGTACAGCCGGCCGGCCCAGTGCTCGCCGCTGCGTCGCTGCATCTTCTCGGGCGGCTGGACCACCTGGCGCAGCTCATCGATGGTAGGTGTTGGCATAGTCCTTTACCGCGTCACGGATGTCGTTCTCGGACAGGTCGAGATGTTCCAGGATGGTGTAGCGACCGGGTCTCGTCTGCGGCGCGTACTGTACCGCCTGGACGAATTCCTCGATATCAAGGCCTAGATGATCATGGCGGTAGGGCAGCCCGTGCCGGGCCAGCACCTCCACCAGGGCGCCGGTGGCTTGCGGATCACCGCGCAGATGGGTGGCGAAGGCCGCGCCGAGGCCGACCAGCTCCCCGTGCTGGGCGTCCTTGGCCGGGAACAGCTGGTTGACCGCGTGGCAGATCTCGTGGCAGGCGCCGGAGCTGGGCCGGCTGGTCCCGGCCACCGACATGGCCATCCCGGACAGCACCAGCGCCTCGGCCAGCACCGCCACGAAGGAGTCGTCCCGGACCGAGCCGGGCTGGTGCAGCACCGCCTGCCCGGCGGTGCGGGCCAGCGCCGCCGCCAGCCCGTCCACCTTCTCCCCGGTCTCCCGGCGGGACAGCTCCCAGTCGGCCAGCGCGGACAGGTTCGACAGCGCCTCGCCGACCCCGGCCCGGACGAACCGGGGCGGGGCCGCGCGGACCAGGTCCAGGTCCACCACGATGCCGATCGGCCCGGGCACGCCGTACGAACCGGTCCCGGCGTCGTTGGCCAGCGTGGCCACCGGCGAGCAGATCCCGTCGTGGGCCAGGTTGGTGGCCACCGCGACCATCGGCAGGCCGACCCGGGCGGCCGCGTACTTGGTGACGTCGATCACCTTTCCGCCGCCGAGCCCGATCAGGGTGTCGTAGGGGGCCTTGGCGGCCCGGATCCGGTCGGCCAGGCCGACCGCGGCGTCCAGGGTCCCGTCGGTGACCGGGAACCAGCCGGCGTCGGCCGGCAGCTGCCCGGCCAGGCTCTCCCGCAGCAGCGCGCCGGAGCCCTCGCTGATCACGATGGCCAGCCGGCCGGAGGCGGAGATCCGCTGGTCGGCGATGATCTCGGCCAGGTTTCCGGCCGCGCCCGCGCCGATGTGCACGACGGCGGGGGCCGGGATCAGCCGGGTGATGACGGACACTTCGGGGCACGCTCCGGACGGTAGGGGACGGGCGGGTCGTTCTGGTGTTCTGGCGGCCGGCGGCCGGCTGCGGCGGCCGGTCCGGCCGCGGTGGTCCGTGCTTCAAGGAGACGCCGGCCTGCGGGGGAACGGATCCCGATCCCGGGCCCCGATCTTCGCCGCGGCCGGGTTCCGACAGTCTGCGTCCCGGCCGCGGCTGCGCACAACAGTTCGCGGCCGGCGAATCCGGCCGGTCACCGGCTGTGCCCGGGCTCGGGCGGCCCGGCGCCGCGACGGCGCCGGCCGGCCCGCCGGCGGGCTCAGCCGCCGGTGATCTGCCTGGCCCTGGCCAGATCCTCGTGGTTGTCGATCTCGACCCAGGGCACGTCCCCGATCGGCCGCACGTCCACCCGGAAGCCGCGGTCGACCAGCTCCTGGTACCCGTCCTCGTAGTACAGCTGCGGGTCGCGCTCGAAGGTGCAGCGCAGCGCGTCGGCCAGCTCGGCCCCGGCGGCCGGCTCGATCAGGGTCACCCCGATGTACTCCCCGGTCGCGTTCGCCGGGTTCATCAGCTTGGTGATCCGCTTGACCCCCGCCCCGGCCGACCAGATCACCTTCATCTCCTCGTCGGCCAGCTTCTTGACCGTGTCCAGGGCCAGCACGATCCGCCCGTCGTAGCCCGGCTCCTCGCGCACGGCCAGCAGGGTGCGCTCGACCGAGACCGGGTGCACGGTGTCGCCGTTGGCCAGGATCAGGCCCTGGCCGAGCAGCTCCCGGGCACACCAGAGCGAGTAGGCGTTGTTCCACTCCTCGGCCTTGGGGTTGTACACCAGATGCAGGTTGACGCCGTAACGCGCCTCAAGGTCGGCCTTGCGCGCCTCGACCGCCTCGGCTTTGTAGCCGACCACCACGGCGACGTCGGTCAGCCCGACCTCGGCGAAGTTGGCCAGGGTCAGGTCCAGCACGGTCAGCTCGCCGGAGACCGGCACGAGAGCCTTGGGCAGGGCGGCGGTGTAGGGCAGCAGCCGGCGGCCCGCGCCGGCCGCGAGGATGAGTCCGATCATATTCCGCATTCTCTCGTGTTCCAGGGCGAACAAAGCCTATCCGCCTGGCCCGCGGTTGACCGGACCGGGCCGCGGTGCCGGGACCCGGCACCGCAGCCGTCGCTGTACGGCCTGTTCAGCCGTCGTGCCGGTAACGCCAGCCGGCCCAGGCGGAGGAGACCATCTCGGTCAGGTCGTGCTGGGCGCTCCAGCCGAGCTCGGCGGTGATCCGGCCGGAGTCGGCGGCGTACGCGTCCGGGTCGCCCGGGCGGCGCGCGACCACCACCGGGTCGATCGCGATCCCGGTCTCGGCCCGGACCGCGGCCACGATCTGCTTGACCGACACGCCCTCGCCCCGGCCGATGTTCAGGGTCAGGCCGACCTGTTCGTCCGCCAGCAGCCGCTTGACCGCCGCGGCGTGCGCGTCGGCCACGTCGGCCACGTGGATGTAGTCGCGGACGCAGGTGCCGTCCGGGGTGTCGTAGTCGTCCCCGAAGATCCGCGGCGGGTTGCCGGCCTCCAGCTGCTCGAAGATCATCGGGATCAGGTTGAACACGCCGGTGTCGCCGAGTTCCGGCGCGCCGGCTCCGGCCACGTTGAAGTAGCGCAGGTTCACGTAGGACAGCCCGTAGGCGGCCGAGGTGGCCCGGATGAGCAGCTCGCCGACCATCTTGGTCTCGCCGTACGGCGACATCGGCACGGTCGCGGTGTCCTCGGTCACCACGGCCGTGGGCGGGGAGCCGTAGACCGCGGCCGAGGAGGAGAACAGGAACCGCTTGACCCCGGCGGCCACCACGGCCTCCAGGAGCACCCGCAGGCCCTCGACGTTCTCCTCGTAGTACCACAGCGGCTTGGCCACGGACTCGCCGACCTGCTTCTTCGCCGCGATGTGCACGACGCCGTCGAAGGAGCGTTCGGCCAGGATCCGGTCGACCACGGCCCGGTCGCGGACGGAGCCGAGCTCCAGGGTCACCCCGGCGGGAAGGTTGTCCTTCGTCCCGGTGGACAGGTCGTCCAGGACGACCACCTCTTCGCCCGCCGTCAGGAGCGAGCGCACCACATGCGCACCGATGTAGCCGGCGCCGCCGGTCACCAACCAAGTCATGATCCGAGCCTATCGAGCGGGCAAGGCCGTTCCGCGATCCTGGCGTCACGTTTTCGTTACAATGCTGTGACTTTACAACGTTGTTTTGGCAAACGCACCGCACATCCGCGCCACCCGGCAGTTCTCGCAGGTCAGCGGTGCACCAGCGCGAAGACCTTCTCCCAGCGCTCCAGGATCTCGTCCGGGCTGTACGCCCCGACCAGGGTCAGCGCGGCCTGGCCCATCCGCTCCCGGGCGGCCTGGTCGTCCATCAGCAGGCCGAGCCGCTCGGCGAACAGGTCGGTGTTGCCGGGAGGGGCCAGGTAGCCGGTCTGCCCGGGCCGGATCAGCTCGCGCACCCCCGGCGCGCAGTCCGCGGCCACGCACGGCAGCCCGCAGGCCATCGCCTCCAGCAGGGTCATCGGGAAACCCTCGGCCCGGGACGCGCTGACCAGCACCGACCCGTCCGACATGGCCCGGGGCACCTCGTTGGTCGGGCCGAGGAAGCGGACCGAGCCGGCCACCCCCAGGGTCTGCGCCTGCTGCTCCAGCCGCTCGCGCTCCGGCCCGTCGCCGTAGACCCGCAGGGTCCACTCCGGGCGCCCGGCCACGGCCTTGGCCCACGCGTCCAGCAGCAGGTCGTAGCCCTTCTCGTAGGACAGCCGGCCGACCGCGACGGCAACCTTGGCGGCCGGGTCCGCGCCGCCGTGGGCCGGGAACGGCAGCGGGTTCGGCATCGACCCGGTGTTGAACATCCCGCCGTCCCGGGTCCAGGCCAGCGCGTCCTCCTCGGTCAGGGACAGGAACCGCGAGACCCCGGCGTACAGCCGGCGCACCCGGCCGTACCGGGTGGACGCGCGGCTGGCCGCGTAGGACTCGTGGCTTATGCCGATCACCGGCATGCCGTGCTTGTCCGCCTCGGCCACCCACTCCATCGCCTGGACCTGCGCGCAGACCACCACGCCGTCCGGCCCGGACTCGGCGAACAGCGCCGACAGCCGCTTGGCGCCGCCCGCCCGCACCTTCAGCCAGCGCTTGTACTTCACGTACACCGCCGGGTTGGTCAGCCGCTTGACCAGGTACGGCCGGCCCGGCGCGCCGAAGCGGTCCGGGTGCAGCACGGTCGAGAGGTAGTCCGGCTTGCCGTCCGGGTAGAAGTCGTGCGGCCTGTTCACCGCGAAGACGCCGACCAGGTGCACCCGGTGGCCCCGCTCGGTGAACAGCTCCGCCATCCGCCGGGCCCAGCGCTGCACCCCGCCGATCTCGTCGATGGTGTTGCACACGATGAACACGTCGCGCGGTTCCATGGCCGTGGTCACTTACCCTTCTGGGATCCGGCGAAGAACTGCCCGAGCAGACGTTCCCCGGCCGCACCGGTCTCGTATTGGCCGAACTCCCCGGCGAACTGCCGGCGCCGCTCCCGGTACGGGTCGGCCGGGTCGCCCGGGGCCGGCAGCTCGCGCAGGGCCTCGAACAGTGCGTCCTGGTCGCCCGTCCACGGGCCCGGGGCCCGCTCGGCCAGGTCGAAGTAGGTCCCGCGGTCCTCGCCGTAGGCCGCGGTGTCCGGCGCGAAGAAGAGCATCGGCCGGTCGTAGAGCGCGTAGTCGAATATCACCGACGAGTAGTCGGTGATCAGCGCGTCGGAGGCGAGTATCAGCTCCGTCACGTCCGGGTGCGCGGACAGGTCGAGCACGGCGTGCCGGGCCCGGGCCGGCACCGTCACCGTGTTCAGATAGTGCGCCCGGACCAGCAGCAGGTGGGTGTCGCCGAACTCGTCGGCGAACCGCTCCAGGTCGAAGCCCGGCACGAAGACGGCGTCGGCGCACCGGTAGGTCGGCGCGTACAGCACCACCTTGCGGTTCTCCGGGAAGCCGAAGCGGGCCCGCAGCTCCCGGCCGCGCTCCTCCCGGTCGGCGGCCAGCAGCGAGTCGTTGCGCGGATACCCGATCCGCAGCGGCTCGGCGCGCATCCCGAAGGACTCGACCAGCGTGCGCACGTCGTACTCGGACCGGACCAGGAAGTAGTCGAACCGGTTGACCGACTTGCTCAGCCGCTTGCGCTCGTCCTGAAGCATGGCCCGTATCTGCGGATTGTCCGAGCCCATGGTCTTGAGCGCGGTGCCGTGCCAGGTCTGCAGGTACGTCGTCCCGCTGCGCTTGGGCAGCGCGGGCGGGAAACCCTGGTTGTCCACCCAGTACTGCGCCCGGGCCAACGCCCGCAGGTAGCCCCAGGAGTCGCGCCGCACCAGCGTCGCGTCCGCCGGGAAGCCGGCCGTGGTGTCCGCGTAGGACCAGACCAGCTTGCCCTTGTGCCCGGTCTTCTGCAGCGCCTGGTAGATGTACTTCGGGTTGTCGCTGAAGGACTGCCCGAGGTGGGACTCGAAGACGACCGAGCCGCGCTTGATCGGCAGCCGCAGCAGGACCTTCTGGTAGACGTCGCGCTTTATCCGCGGGTCGGACAGGATCTGCAGGCGCTGGTTCAGCTTCTGCAGCATGCGCAGCAGCCGGACCCCGCCGCCGCCCTCGCCCCCGCGCTCCAGCGGCGCGGTGATCGTCTTGGCCAGCCGGTTGTGCGCGGTCAGGGTGAAGACGAACCGGCCGCGGTGGTCGATCCCGGCAGTCCAGCGGTCGCCCGCGGCCCGGGTCAAAAGGGGCTTCGCGGTGACGGTGACCGGCTTCGCGGCCGCGGTCGGCTTCGCGGCGGCGGCGGCCGCGGCCTGGTCCGGGCCCTGGTCCGCACCCGTGGCCTGGCCCGGCAGCCGGGTCGCGGTCACCTTCGCCGCGGCCGTGCCCAGGCTCTTGCCGGTGCCCGCCTCCTTCGCGGTGATCCGGCAGGTCACCTCCCAGACCTGGTCGATCAGGCCGACCGGCTTGACCGTCTTGGTCAGGTTCACGTCGGCCGACCAGACCAGCCGGTCGCCCTCGTGCCGGACCGAGGAGGCCTTGACGTTGTATTTGCGCAGCGCCCGGGTGCGCGGGCGGAAGTCCAGCCGCCCGCTCAGCTCCGCGTCGGCCGGCACCCGGCCGAACAGGTTCAGCGTCTCGCCGCTGATCCGCACCCGGCCGCCGCCCAGCGGCTCCAGCCCGGTCAGCCGCGCGGTCAGGTTGGCCCGGTCGAACTCGGCCAGCTGCCAGCCCAGCTCGGTCACGTTCAGCGCCGCCCGGCCCAGCTCCGTGTCCAGGTACGCGCCGGTCCAGTAGACCTGCCCGTCCTGCTCGACCAGGTCGGCGGTCACCCGCTCGCGCTCTATCAGGTTCTCGGCCACCGCGACCAC
Source organism: Actinocrinis sp. (assembly GCA_035943635.1). Taxonomy (GTDB): domain Bacteria; phylum Actinomycetota; class Actinomycetes; order Streptomycetales; family Catenulisporaceae; genus DASZBX01. The sequence continues at coordinate 26,650 of DASZBX010000149.1, forward strand.
GCCGGCCCAGTCGGACCCGGGCCCGTCGGCCGTGGCCACGTCCCCGACCATCAGGAGGTAAGCGCCGACGACCGCGACCTTGTGCTCGCAGTTGGTGAAGACGGCCGGGTCGAGCGTGGCGATGTAGTCGCGGAACAACGCCACGCACTCGGCGATGTAGTCCTGGTCCTGGAACGGCAGGTCCCGCAGGTAGAGCGGCAGGTCGTGCCCGACGAACTTGGCGTCCTTGGCCAGCCGGACCGCCGGGTCCCCGCCGTCCCGCTCGTACTGGGCCAGCTCCTGGTCGATCATCCGGTGGATGCCGATCCGGTCCCGCAGGTTCGTGATCTCGTTGCGCCGGTTGGAGATCGACTTCTGCGCGGCCCGGACGATGACGTTCCAGTAGTAGACCGTGTCCGGAATCAGCGCGATCCGCTTGGCCGACAGATAGGCCTTCGCGGAGAAGAGCAGGTCCTCGTAGTGGTAGCCCTCGGGGAAGCGCAGCTTGTGGTCGAGCAGGAACTGGCGTCGGTAGCACTTGTTCGTCGACAGGGTGTCGCGCAGCAGGTCCGGCAGCTCCGAGAGCGAGTCGAGCACGCGTGGCTCGGCGTAGAACTCGGGCCACCACGCCACATCGTTGATGATCCCGGACCGGTTGTGGTGCCGCCGGATGCAGATCCCGGAGGCGACGTCCGCGCCGCTGTCCTCGATCGCCGCGAGCATGTTCATGCAGGCGTGCTGGTTGAGGGTGTCGTTGGAGTCCAGGAACATGACGTAGGTCCCGGTGGCGTGCTCGATCCCGGTGTTTCGGGGACGTGAACACCCGCCGCTGTTCTCTGGCAGCCGCACGTACTTGACCCGAGGATCCTTGGCCGCGAAACCCTCGCCGACCTTCTGCGTGGCGTCGGTCGAGTGGTCGTCGACAATGATCACTTCGACGTTGCGCAACGTCTGTTTCAGTACCGAGTTGACTGCGGCCGGTAACTCAGCCGCATCGTTATAGACGATGACGACCACAGATAGCTCGGGGGTGGTACTACTCGCAGACACGGCGCTTCCTCAACTCGGTCGGTACCGCTTATTCCCGTCCGGACAAGCCGAATGCTAGCGGAATTCGATGAAACACTAGTGTTCTCCAAAACGACGCGGGTCGACCTTATGAATGGAGCACTGGAGTGCGGGTTCCGATCACGGCGGTACTCATCGGTCCCCACCCGGTGGACGGGGACGGTTATCTGCGGGAGAACCTGGCGACGCTGGGGGTGACCGTGGTCGACGCGAACGGCCCCGCCGCCACCGCCCGGATCGTGGCCAGCGCCTCCGCGACGGGCCGGGTGGCCCTGATCGATCGCCGGTTCGTCGGCCACAAGCACGCGCTGCGCCTGGCCCTGTCCGACCCGAGATGGCCGGTCCTGCACGCCACGGGCATCCTGACCGTGTCCGGAGCAGCCCGGGAGTCGCTCGCCGCCAGGCTGCGCGCGATACCCGACCTGACCGGCCACCGGGTCGAGGGCGGCTCCCCGGCCGCGCAACTGACCGCACCGCGCCCGCTCGGCGCGGACACCCTGGCAGCGGACCTCGCGGCGCAGGACGGCGTCGCCGTACACGAGGTGGCGTTGCCCGAAGGCCTGATCGCCACATTGATCACCGAGCCGCTGGCCGCGCGGAAGGCCGGCTACGCGGACGTGGCCGCGATCGACGACGAGGCGATCCGCCTGCGCCGCGCAGTGAAGAACGACGACGGCCTGTTCACGACGCTGTGCGTGTCCAGCTACTCGCGCTATGTGGCCCGGTGGTGCGCGAAATCGGGACTGACTCCGAACTTCGTCACAACTGTGTCGCTGTTGGTCGCGCTCGCGGGCGCGGGCGCGGCGATCACGGGAAGCCGGGCCGGGTATGTCGCGGCGGCTGTGGCGTTGTATCTGTCGTTCGTGCTCGATTGCGTTGACGGGCAGTTGGCGCGGTACAGCTTGACGTTCTCGCGGATCGGGTCGTGGCTCGACGCGACGTTCGACCGAGTGAAGGAGTACGCGGTCTACGCCGGGTTGGCGATCGGCTCGGCGCGGCACGGCAGCGTCGGGAGTCATGGGCACGGGGATGACGTGTGGCTGCTCGCGTGCCTGGCGATGGCCCTGCAGACGGTGCGGCACCATGTGGACTTCGCCTTCCACGAGGGACAGCGGACCGAGGCCGCGACGGAGACCAGCTCGTCGACCAAGGTGACCGCCGCCGGGCCGCCGCCCGCGAAGTCGCCGGTGTACTGGGCGAAGAAGTCGATCATTCTGCCGATCGGTGAGCGCTGGGCGATGATCTCGATCCTGACGGCGTTCTTCACGCCGAAGGTGACGTTCTGGGCGCTGCTGATCTGGGGGGTGTTCGCGCTGGCGTACATCACGGCCGGGCGGGTTGCGCGGTCGCTGCGGCAGCGTGGTCCGCGGGGAGCGGCGGCTGTTGGTGCGCTGAGCGCGATGACCGATTCGGTGGGGGTGCCTCGGGGGTTGCTTCGGCATCCGCTGGGGTGGTTGTTGCCGCCGGTGGTGCAGGGATTGTCGTATTTGGTGTTCATCTTGGTTGCGCAGTTCCATGCCCATTCCACGCTTGCTGCTTTGTTTGCCCTGCTGGGGGCGGTGATTTATCACCAGTACGACATCGTTTATCGGATCCGGGCCGGCGCCGGGGCTCCGCCGAGGCGGCTCACGTTGGCGTTGCTGACCCAGCCTGGGCGTTTCGTGCTGGTTTTGGTGCTGCTGTTCCTGCCTGCGTCTGATTCGCGTACGTTGGCTGTTGCGCTGCTGGCTGGATATCTGGCGGTGGTGGCGGTTGTGGAGTCCGTCCGGTTCTGGACTCGGCCCGCTGCTCCGGCGTTGCCTGCGGATGCTGCTTGAGGTGTTGGCTGGTGGCCGTGGGCTGTTGGCCCTGCGCCATGAGCCCTGAAGCCGGATCGCCCCTGATCTGGCTCCTCGCGCAGACCCGTCCGGTGGATCTTCCCCGGCCCCCTGAAAAGCGCTTTCGGAGCGACGCCCGGCCTGTGATAATCTCTATGAGTCCGCAAGGGCCTATAGCGCAGCCCGGTAGCGCACCTCGTTCGCATCGAGGGGGTCAGGGGTTCGAATCCCCTTAGGTCCACAGGAACCGGACATTCACGACATAAGTCGTGAAGTGTCTACTATTTCCCGCTCATTCACCTGATGATCAGGTGAATGGGCGGGATTTCTCGTTTCCGGGCCGGAGCCGTCGCTTCTTTGGTGATTGTCATCTCGTAGGGTCCGGCGGCTGGGACCGTACCGCCTCGCCCGACCGCGGGCGGCTGAATTTCGCCTGTGAAGAGGTAGTGGATCAGGGTACTGTGGTAAGGGAAACCCGGCACCCTCATAACGCCGAGGCCCTTGTGGCGCAAGTGCCAGGACTCGTATCCGCAAGCTCTCCGGCTTCTTGATTGCCAGTTGGCGATGGATCGTCGCCAGTCAAGCATTTCAACGCTCCGCAGCTCGTCAGGTTCGTGAAGGCTGAGCCACTTCTGTTCGGGGAGGGCGAAAAGATGACCAGCCAGGTGCCTGGAGCGCGTACGGTGCCCGCGGGAGAAGGGCAGCCCGTTGTTCCGGCAGCATGGCACGGTTTCACCGACGCTTGGGCACTCGGCTTCCGCGAGGTGTACACGGTATGGCTGCCGCGCGGGCGCAGTGAGGTCAGCAACGTCGCCATCGGACGGTGGCAGACCTGGGTGCGATGGCTGGGTTCGGCCTATGGCCCGCCGACGTCGACAATGATGGTGCTGGCGCTCAGCCGCACGCGATCCTTTACTGCAGATCACACCTGGTTGCTTCTCCTGCTGGGAACGATCAACGGGGGAATGTTCGCAGCGGCGGTGCTGTGCTGGAAATACGCGCTCCTCAAGGCTCACACGCTCGATGAGTTGCTTGAGCCGTGCAGCAACCGGGACGACCTGGTCGGAGTGATCACTACAGCATTGAGGCATCGGTATCAGGCGAGTGTGCCGATTGTGTTTGCGCTTGTGCCATGGCTCGGGCTGGCCGCCGGCGACTCGCGCTGGCTGTCGTCCGAGACCGGACTGTTTTTACTGGTTAACAGCAGCTGGTCATTGATGTTGCTGGGCAATGTGAGCTACTGGCTGGCTGTTCCGCCGATACTGGTTATCCGATTGCGCAACAGCAGGGAATTACGGTTGCGCTGGAACGACCCGGCGCGTACTGCTGGAATAAGGGCGATGTCAGAAGGGTACGCATTTCCGGCGGTGTTTTTGGCTCTGGGTGCATTCGCGGTGACTTTGCCCGGCGCGTTTGACTATCCACTCTTTGGCAGATTTCTACCATACCTGTATTTGTGGCTGGTGACATTGAGTTTGTGGGTCGGGGTGACCACGCAGCTGTCGATTTACACGATCGTGCGCCGGTACAGGCTTCGTATCATGGATGAACTGGCAGCTGGTAGCGGGTTGCTGATGTCTGAGGAGCAGTCAGCGGGGCTTCCTGCGATTATCAAGCGCGAGCCGGAGTTGGGCACTCTTCTGTCTGTCTACGGATCGGTGGCCGGGGCGCCCGGTCTGCCTTATGGCACTGCGTTAGTTGTGCAGTACGTGGCGGCTGTAGTTGGGTCGGTGGTTGGCTTCTTGCTACAGTAAAGATTAGGGAAGTCCTGAGAGGAGCGGGTGGGTGCCGGAGTCATCGCAGGACGCAAATCTCAAGAAAGTCTGGCGGTACTACGATCGCGGAGAATCCCGCATCGGCTACCGCTTTCTGCTTGATGGCACCAAACATTTCGGGTACTACGAGCCTGGGCAGTCGATGTGGCAGTTCAAGGCTTCAATGCGCCGCATGGAAGACCTGCTGGCGCGACAACTTGATCTGTCGCCTGGTTCAAAGGTGCTCGATGCCGGCTGCGGGATCGGCAACGTCGCGCGTGCCCTCGCCACCCGTCACGGCTTGGACGTGACCGGAATCGACATTCTGGAGTTCAATCTGGAAGAGGCCGCTCGGCGTACTGCCTCGGCCGGTCTGGACGGCGTCACGCGATTCCAGCTTGGCGACTACCACCATCTTGATTTTCCGGATGCCTCGCTCGACGGTGTGTACACGATGGAGACTTTCGTGCATTCGTCTGATCCCGAGGCGGCGCTGGCAGAGTTCCACAGGGTACTGCGGCCAGGCGGGCGTCTGGTCATGTTCGAATACTCCCGAACGCCTGAGGCAGAGGCTTCTGCTGAGGCCAACGCTGCTTTGAAGCGGGTGTGTGACGGTGCAGCGATGCCGGCCTGGCTACAGCTCTACCACGGCACTCTCGATGAGCTCCTGGCCAGACAGGGGTTTCTGGTCAAGGAGTCCCGCGATATCACCGCGAACATGATGCCGATGCTGCGTGCGTTCAGCTTGATCGGGAAATTTCCGTATTGGTGTGGGCGAGTCTCTGGGCTGACTTACAAGGTTGTCAACGCGATGAGTGCTCGGGAGATGTATAGGTACCCCGATGTTTGGCGCTATGGCGTTCACACTGCCGTCAACGAGTAGCCCGTGCGTTGCGTGAAGTGGCTCCGATGAGGCCGGGATCTGGACAGGGGAAGAGGCCAAGCCCGGGATGTGGGCTTGGCCTCTGGTCAGTCAGTGCTGAGCGGGGTCGGTCTTCGGGTTACGGCACGTTCCACTTCTGGTTGGCGCCGCCGTTGCAGCTCCAGATCTCCAGCTGGGTGCCGTTGGTCGTGCTGCTGGCCGGGTCGTCCAGGCACTCGCCGGAGGCCGGGTTGACCAACTCGCCGTTCTGCGACTGCCAGACCTGGTTGCTTCCGCCGTTGCAGCCCCAGAGTTCGACCAGGGTGCCGTTCGCGGTGGCGCCGGCGCCGGTGACATCCAGGCAGGCGCCGTTGACCTGCAGGGTGCTGCCGTTGTACTGCCAGTTCTGGGCGGCGGTGCCGTTGCAGTCCCACAGGTCGGCCTTGGTGCCGTTGGCGGTGTTCGCGGCGAAGTCGTCCAGGCACTTGCCGGAGATGCCGGACGTGACCGGTCCGGTCCCACTGCCGCCGCTGCCGCCGGGGGCCTTGTTGTACACCGCCACATAGTCGACGTTCATCTGTCCGCCGGAAACGGTCGACCCGTTGGGCCCGCCGCCGTACTCGTTCGGGAAGCCGCCGCCCATGGCGAGGTCGAAGATGATGTAGAACGGGTGGTCCACCGCATTGGCCCAGGTGGTGGGGTCGACCTGGTTGGCGTTGACGGTGAAGTAGTTGTTGCCGTCCAGGTACCAGCGGATCTGCTCGGGCGATACGGAGCGGTCGATCTGGACCGAGTACGTGTGGTACCCGGTCTGGCAGCCGCCGCAGGCGCGTTCGCCGCTGCCGATGCCGGTGGCCTCGTTGCACGGGCCGCCCGGGTCGACGCCGCAGTGCAGGGTGCCGAAGACGGAGCTGCGGCTGTTGATGTCCTCGAGGATGTCGACCTCGCCGGAGGCGGGCCAGGTGGTGCCGGTGCGCAGGGTGGAGCCCAGCATCCAGAACGCGGGCCAGTAGCCGGCGCCGTTCGAGGTGTTGAGGTTCGGCTGCTGGATGTACGCCTGCATCTCCACCACGCCGCCGGCCGGGGCGCCGAAGGTCGCGGCCTGGGTCTCGATCCGGCCGGAGGTCCAGCCCGAGTTCGGGTCGGAGCTGCTGTGCAGGGCGCGCAGGACGAGATTGCCGTTGCCGTCCAGGTAGACGTTCGACGTGCTGTTCGTCATCGTCTCGATCTCGCCGGTGCCGAAGCTGCTGCCGGCGCCGGTGTCGTACTTCCAGACGCTGGTGTCCAGGCCCGAGCCGGCCGCGCCGTTGAAGTCGTAGCTCCACGTGGTGGTGAAGCCGGACGGCGGGCCGGGGGCGCTGTCCGGCTTGGCGACCGACGCGGAGGTCGAGGCCGTGGTCGCGGACTGGTGGGTGGGGGCCGCCTCGGCCGCGGTGCTGACGGCTCCGATCGTCGCGGCCGCGATCGCCAGGGCGATCCAGCCCCGGCGGTGCAGCGCCCCGCGCTTTCGCCTGATGGACATGCATTTCTCCTTGCTCGGTGGGTGGAAGCCGCAGGGGGGGAGAGCGCTCTCACGGTGATGCAGCATGGTGAGAGCGTCTGGAGACGGGCTGCACCGGGACGCGTACGCCCCGGTGCAGCTGTCAGGCCTCGCCGGTGCTCCGGTCGGGGACGACCGGAGCTGCGGAGTGGTACTACGGGACTACCGAATTGCCGGACTGTCGAACAACCGGACTACGGGATGGCCCACTTCTGGTTGGCGCCGCCGTTGCAGTCCCACAGGTCCAGCTGGGTGCCGTCAGTCGTACTGAAGCCGGGGTCGTCCAGGCACTTGCCGGAGGCCGGGTTGACCAGTTCGCCGTTCTGGGCCTGCCAGACCTGGTTTCCGCCGCCGTTGCAGTCCCACAGCTCGATCAGCGCACCGTCACTGGTCGAACCGCCGGTGATGTCCAGGCACTTGCCGTTGGTCTGCAGGGTGCCGTTGGACTCCGCAGTCCACTGCTGGGCACCAGTGCCGTTGCAGGAGTACAGGTCGACCTTGGTGCCGTCGGCGTTGGAGGCGGCGTAGTCGTCCAGGCATTTGCCGGAGATGCCGGAGGTCACGGCGCCGGTCGCGGTTCCGCCACCGCCGCCGCCGGTGGTGCCGCCGAACGCGGCCAGGCCGTTGGGGGTGCCCAGGCCGGTGGGGCCGTCGTAGCCGTTGCCGGCGTTGCACAGGTAGGAGGTGCTGCACGAGCCGTCGGAGCCGGAGGTCACGTCGTTGAGGTTGCCGGTGTGCGAGTACAGGCTCGCGGCCCCGTCCACCGGGGTGCCGGCCAGGGCGTAGACCGAGGCGATGATCGGGGAGGAGGCGCTGGTGCCGCCGACCACGAACCAACCGCCCTCACCGTAGGAGTCGTAGACCGCGACGCCGGTGTTCGGGTCGGCGACCGCGGACACGTCCGCGTCCGTGCGCCGGGAGCAGCCCGAGTCGGTCTGCCAGGACGGCTTAGACTCCCACGAGGAGCACCCGGCGCCGGACCCGGACCACGCGGTCTCAGACCAGCCACGGGAGTTGGACGCGGTACGCAGACTGGTACCACCGGCCGCCACCACGTAACGGGAGGTGGCCGGGAAGCTCACCCCGTAGCCGCCGTCCCCGGTACTGGCCACGTCGACGACGCCACTGTGGTTGTAATCCCCGTCCGCGCCGGCGTTACCGGAGTTGTCCCCGGTACCCCAGCTGTTGGAGATGTAGTGCGCACCCAGGGAGACCGCAGTGTTCTGCGCCGCGTCCAGGTCACCGGCTTCAACCACGATGATGTGACACTTGGGGCAGATCGCGGAGACCATGTCGATGTCCAGCGACGCCTCGGTACCCCACCCGGTGTCACCACCGGGGTAGTTGCCCTGCTGGCCGCTCTGGTTGACCTTCTCGAAGCAGCCGTTCGCGGTGGTGCACGCGGGCAGGCCGTACTGGGCGCGGTAGGTGCCCAGATCCGATTCCAGGTTCGGGTCGTCCGCGTTCTCGATCACGGCAACCGTCTGGCCGCCGCCGTTGTTCGCCGCGGCGGACGCGAGGTTGTACGCGCTCAGCAGGCTCGACGGGCTATAGCCGGACGGCGTCGCGTTGGGCTTGATCGCGTCGGCGTGCACGGGCTTGAGGTCGTTGCGGACCAAGGCGTAACAGACCGGGCCGCCAGGGGTTAGCGGGACGGAACACGCGCGGGTGGTGTCCGAGGTGGCGGGGGCAGCGACCTGGGTGACGGTCGTACCGGAGCTGGGTGGGGTGGCTTGTGCGGCGACGGGTATCGCCACGGCTATCGCGGCGGCTGCGGCCACCGCGAGCGCCTTGGGGAGAAGACGGGACAAGATTCCATCCGTTCGGGAAGTCGGCCAGGGGCTGCGCCGTGCCGCTGGATGAACCGGATGGCCGGACCGCGCGCGCCCGGCCTGAACGGCCCGCGCACCCGGCCCCGCCACTTGGGTGACCCGCGCGCCGCTGTGGCACGGATTGCGGGTGTGGACAACGCCTACCGCGGACCTCCGCACCGGTGGGAAACAAATGTTCTGATGCCAGCCGCGATCGACCCTCAGTGAACACCGGGTTTACCGGGCCGTCAAGTAAAGCGAACATAAAACAACGCAAGCGATCGCAAAAATTGCTTGATGGTTGGTGGGGGTGAGGGGAGGTGGGTGGGTGGGTGTCGGATTGCAGGTGGAGCGGCGGTTGGGGGTGGGGTTGGGTGCGGATCGGCTTCCGGAAACGTTTGCAGGGTTCTGACCTGTGATGCTGGGAGGTCTTGGAAACGCTTGGAAACATCGTGGTAGCTGGCCTGGGACTGTTTTGTGACATGGCTTGGCCGGGGGAATGGGCCAAGGGGTAGTGCTGCAAGGTTGCAAGGTCTTGCGTTGAGGGTGCTGGGTGATCAGCTATGACACTCTTAGGTGTTTACTAATGTCACATCGTGACTGCGCGTTCCGTCGAGTACCTGAGAGTGGCCTTAGATTTAAGGTTGCGGTAAGCATCTCTTGCCGGTGTGGGAGCGGGGGCTGCGGTCCCGGACCACAGTCAGTCGTACTCGTGGGACAGGACTTCTACGCGGCCGGTGGTGGGGTCTGTGCGGACGGTGTCCAGGCCCATGGCGTTGAGTTCGCGGATGGTGGCGGCTTCTTGGGCTGGGTCCAAGACGCGCAGGGCGACGGCGGGGTCTTCGGGGTTTGGCGTGATGTGGTCGGACATCAGGGCTTGGATCAGGTGTTTGGCGGCTTCGGGGGCGGCGCCTTCGGCGAGTTCCATGTGCAGCATCAGGTTTTCGTTGCCGGTCTCCAGCCACTGGGCTTGGGCGATCCAGACCGTGCGGACGCCGGGGAAGTCGGCGAGGCGGTCGCGGGCGGCGTCGCGCAGGGCCACCGCCAGGGGGTGGGTGGACCAGGAGAGCTTGAGGGTTTGGGCGGTCTGGGTGCGTTGGCCGCGGTGGGCGAGGGTGCGGGCCAGCAGGGGCAGGGGGATCTTGGCCCAGCCGGCGGGGGAGAACGCGGCCAGGGTGTCGACGTTCGTCTGGCGCGATATGTCGAGCAGGCGCAGGCCGTCGCAGTGGACGGCGGCGGCCGCCTCGGGGACGTGCTGGGCGAGGCATTCCTCGCTGACGTAGCCGGGGAGGACCGTTGTGTTGTCGATGGTCATGAACATGACCGAGTGTTCGGCGTTGATGGGGACGTAGACGCCGTGGTCGGCGAGTGCGGCGAGCAGGTTCTCCGCTTCGGTCTCGCCGGCGTTGCGGTCGAGGATGTCGGCTAGGGCGAGGTTCTGAATCGTCACTGGGGCAGCATAGGAGGATTAGCGCAAGCCGGGGCGGCGCGGAGGGTGGGCGGAAGCTGGGACGGCGGCGGGGGCGATGGCCTTACGTCTGCGGTGGCCGGATCTGCATGCCTGGCCGGGCTCGGTGGGTGGTCAGGTAGACGAGGCCGTCCGGTCCGGCGGCCAGTGCGCGGCGGGAGCCCTTCGGCAGCCATAGCAGGGTACTGGGAAACAGGTCGTGGATTGCCTGGTCGGTGGTCAGGCGGCCGTTTCCTGAGACGACTAGGAGGAGTACGTCCAGATCGGGTTCTACGTGGGCGTCGACGGTGGCGTCGGCGGGCAGTTGGACCAGGTTGGCGTCTAGTTGGCGGCCGGGTTCGGTCAGGCTCCACAGGGCGCCGCGCTGGTCGGGGCGGGCGTCGGCCAGGACGGAGGCCAGATTGGCGAGCGTGCGGGGCTCTGGGCTCGATGGGAGGGTGGATTCGGGTGCGGATTCAGCAGCGAGATCGGGGGCGGGGTCCTGGGGAGAAGGCATGGCGGTGCTCCGAAGGTGGTGGGAGTGGAAATCGGGCGGAGGTGGGAGGGCTAGAGCAGTCTGGATCAGAACTCGCAGTACATGACGTGCAGGCCGACGCGGCCTAGCGTCGGGTGGTCAAAGGCGCCGGGGACCGTGCCGATGATGGTGAAGCCGAGCTTCCGGTAGATCGCGACCGCGGCCAGGTTCGTGTCGACCACGGCGTTGAACTGCATGCCGGCATAGTCCTCGGCACGGGCCCAGTCGAGTGCATGACGGCACAGCGCTCCGCCGACGCCCTGCCCGCGGGCGTCGGCGGCGACCATGAAACTCGCGGTCGACACGTGCGCTCCCGGGCCGGGCCGGTTCGGGCCCATCTTGGCGGTGCCGACGATCCGGCCTGCGTCGACGGCGACGACCGTGCGCGCGGGCGGCCGTTCGATCCAGGTGTCGTGCGCCTGGTCGGCGGTCATGTCCGGGTCGTACGCGTAGGTGTCCCCGGCCCGGACGATCTGCTCGAAGATCGGCCAGACCTCGGGCCAGTCGGCCTCGGCGAATTCTCTGATCTGCACGCGGCCAATCGTCTCAGGACCGACAGACCGACCGGGCGATGGGCCGACCGGGCGACGGGCCGTCGGCTTTTCGGGCGATGCGCGGCGCAGCGCGAAGCAGAACCGGGATCAGGACTCCTCGGCGGTAGCGGTTGCAGTAGAGGAGGCGGCAGCGACATCGCCGTCCTCATCATCCGCACCCACCGCAGAATCCTGCTGCTCGACCACGCTCAACACCTGCCGAGCCAGCCCGATGAAATCCTCGGCAAGCCGCGGACAAGCCAAAGTGATCCGGCACAGCGAGCCCATGATGGTCACCACCCGGCTCTGGAATGCCTTGGCCACGGCCAGCATCCGGGTCACGATCAGGGTGCCGACGTCCTCCCGGGCGTCGGGGTCGACCCAGGCGACAGCCAGCAGGGCCATCGCGGCGGCCTCGGTGATCCAGTCCTCCGGGCCGGGCGTGGGCGTGGCCCGCGTTCTCGGCGTAGTCCTCGTACTCCCCGGACGGGTCCGGTCCGGTCTCGCTCGGCTCCGTCATCGCCGATCCTCACCGCTCTGGTCCGGCCCCGGCGGGCACTACCGGGGCGACAACGCCTGGACCCTAGGCAGTGTTGGGGAATGTCTCAAGGCGCGAATCCGGTGATCGCCGTCGCCTGGCCGCACCGCACGCAACGGCACAGACGACCGGGTATGAGCCGTCCCGTGCGGCGCGCCCATGCTCGGCGCTGACCAGATTCGCCTCACCTACCAACACAAACCAGCGGTCATGCCGTGGCCTTGACACATTCCCAAACACTTCCTAGCAGAACCGGCCGAGTCGGGCCCGCGGCCGGGAAACCGGGCGCGGGCAAGGAGATCCGCGCCAGGCGGGCGAGCGGCGAGCAGTCAGCGGCCGGTGGCGAACACGGCCCGCACCGCGTCCACGACCGTGCCGAGCTCGGCCTCGGTCAGCTTCGCGTGCACCGGCAGCGACAGGCACTCGCGGGCGATCCGCGCCGCCACCGGGGTCGGCTCCGAGGCGACCCGCGGGTGGCCGCGGTAGCAGTCGTAGTCGCCGACCAGCTTCGGGTAGTACACGCCGCAGCCGATGCCGCGCCGGGTCAGTCCGGCCGCGAGCTCGTCGCGGGTGACCGGGGCCTGCGCGTCGACCTGGATCGTGTACTGGTGCCACACGTGGGTGCGGCCCTCGAGCTGGCTCGGCACGGTCAGGCCGGGCACGTCCGCCAGCCCGGCCGACAGGAACCGCGCGTTGGACTGGCGCGCGGCGATGATGCTCTCGATCCGGTCCAGCTGCGGGATCGCGATCGCGGCGTGCAGGTCCGTCATGCGGTAGTTGTGTCCGGCCACCTCGTAGACGTACCGCTCACGCATGCCCTGGTTGCGCAGCACCCGCAGCCGGTCGGCCAGTCCGGCGTCGTTCGTCGTGATCGCGCCGCCTTCTCCGGTGGTGATGTTCTTAGTCGCGTAGAAGGAGAAGCAGCCCAGGCCGAAACCGCCGGCCGGCTTGTCCTCGTACCGCGCGCCGTGCGCCTGTGCGGCGTCCTCGACCACGGACAGGCCCTTGTCGGCGGCCAGCTTGGTGATCGCGCCCATGTCGGCGGTCTGCCCGTACAGGTGCACCGGCATCAGGACCTTGGTCCGCGGGGTGACCGCCGCGGCCATCGCGGCCGGGTCCACACAGCAGTCCTCGGCCCGCACGTCCACCAGCCGTGCGGTCGCCCCGGCCGCCAGGATCGCGTTGAGCGTGGCCACGAAGGTGAACGGCGTGGTGACCACCTCGTCGCCCGGCTCGAGGTCGAGCACCTGGAGCGCGGCGATCAGGGCGCTGGTGCCGCTGTTGACCGCGACCGCGTGCTCCACCTCGCAGATCTCGGCGAACCGGCGCTCGAACCGCTCGACCATCGGACCCTGGGCCAGCGAGCCGGAGCGCAGCACCTCCAGCACATAGGGCTCGGCATCGCGCACGTCGACCACGGTAATCGGAATCACGGCATCGCCTTTCCAGGAAGCTGGGTGCTCACCCGCGGTGACCGGGGAATGACCCACTGTAACAGAAAGTCACTAATTCTTTACTTAAAGTTATTTGCACTCGTTCCCGGCGTGTTCCCGGGAAGGAATCCACCCTGGCGCGCCGAGCCGGGGTCTGCGGGGGCAAGCCCGGCAAAGGGCACAATGTCGGAGGTCGCCAGGCACCGAACCCGTTGGGAGCACCCATGCCGTCCGCCATCGCCCTCGGCCAGCCGACCGTCGGAGCCGAGGAACTCGCCGCGGTGGCCGCCGTCTTCGAGACCGGCTGGCTGGCCGGGCAGGGGCCGCGCTGCCGCGAGTTCGAGCTCGCCTTCGCCCGCTTGGCCGGCACCCGGCACGCGCTCGCCGTGAACAACTGCACCGCCGCGCTGCACCTGGCCGTCAGCGGACTGCGGGCCGAGCCCGGCGACGAGGTGATCGTCGCCGACTACACCTTCCCGGCCACCGGGCACGCCGTCCGCTACGCCGGGGCCACGCCCGTCTTCGCCGACGTCCGCCCGGACACCTGGACCGTGGACCCGCAGGCCGTGGCCGCCGCGATCACCCCGCGCACGGTCGGCGTGATCGCGGTCGACTCCTTCGGCCAGTGCGCCGACTACGACGAGCTGACCGAGCTCACCGCACGACACGGCCTGTGGCTGATCGAGGACGCCGCCTGCGCAGCCGGCGCCACCTACCACGGCTGCCCGGCCGGCAGCTTCGGCAACGCCGCCTGCTTCAGCTTCCACGGCCGCAAGGGGATCAGCGCCGGCGAGGGCGGCGCGCTGACCACCGACGACGACGCACTCGCCGCCTCCGCGCGCAAGGTGCACAACTTCGGCATCGAGAGCGCGATGGACCGGGCCGGACAGAGCGGCCTGCCGATCCCGGTCTTCGACGAACTCGGCTACAACTACAAGCTCTCCGACCTGGCCGCAGCCGTGATGGAGGTCCAACTGCGCCGCCTGCCGGACCTGCTGGCCGCGCGCCGCCGGGTAGCCGAGCAGTACGCGATGCTGCTCGCCGGGCTCGACGACGTGGTCCTGCCGTACGCCGCGCCGGACCGCGAGCACGCGTGGCAGTCGTACGTGCTCACCCTCGGCGCCGGGATCGACCGCGGCGCCGTGGCTCAATCCCTGCGCGAGAACGGGATCGGCTGCACCTTCGGCACCTACGCCTCACACCTCCAGCCGGTCTACGGCCAGACCGAGCCCTGCCCGGTCTCGGCCGACCTGTTCGCCCGGCACCTGGCCATCCCCATGCACGCCAACCTCGGCGGCGCGGACGTCGAACGCGTCGCCGAAGCCGTCGCGCACGCGGTAAAAAAGCCCGCTGACCAGCACTGACCAGCCACCGGGCGGCACAGCCCAACACCCACCACGATCTAGGAGTAGTACCGATGGCACAGTCACCGCGCACGGTGTTCTTCACCGGCGGAGCGGGCTTCATCGGCATGCACGTCGTGCCGATGCTGCTCGACCGCGGCTACCGGGTCCGCATCTTCGACAACATGTTCCGCGGCGACCGGGACAAGGTGGCCGAGCTCGCGAAGACCGGCGAGGTCGAGCTGATCGACCAGGACGTGCGCTACGGCGGCGCGGTGCACAAGGCCATGGCCGGGTGCGAGAGCGTCATCCACTTCGCGGCGGTGTCGATCAACAAGAGCGTCTCGGACCCCTACGAGAGCATCGACATCAACATGGTCGGCAACCACAACGTGTTCGCGGCCGCCGCGGACCACGGCGTGCGCCGCCTGGTCTTCGCCTCCTCCGCCTCGGTCTACGGCGACCCGCAGAAGCTGCCGATGCACGAGGACGACCGGCTGGACCCGCTGACCCCGTACTGCATCAGCAAGCGGGCCGGGGAGGACCTGCTCGGTTTCTACCAGCGCACCAGGGGCCTGTCCTGGATCGCGCTGCGCTTCTTCAACGTCTACGGCCCGGGCCAGAAGACCACCGCGTACTACACGTCCGTGATCAACCACTTCGTCAACCGGCTGCGGGCCGGCCAGCCGCCGGTGATCGACGGCCGGGGCGAGCAGTCGATGGACTTCGTGCACGTCACGGACATCGCCCGCGCGGCCGTCGCGGCGCTGGAGTGCGAGCGGGCCGACCTGCCGGTCAACATCGGCACCGGGATCGACACCTCGGTCGCGGCGCTGGCGAAGATCCTGATCAGCGCGGTCGGCGCGGACGTGGAACCGCAGTTCAACCCGCGCGAGGTGCTGGTCTCCCGGCGGGCCGCGGACGTCTCCCGGGCCCGCGAGGTGCTCGGCTGGGCGCCGCAGATCTCGGTCGAGGACGGCATGGCCGACCTGGTCCGGCGCTCGGCGGGCTGAGCGGACGTGCCCGACTCGACCCGCGCCGCCGCGCCCGGATCGGCCGGCTCCGGCCTGCCGGACAACCCCTACAACCCGCACGCCTGGATCATCGGCGAACCGGTGATCGGGCCGGACACCTGGATCGGCGCGTTCACCGTGATCGACGGCTCCGGCGGGCTGACGATCGGAGCCGGCTGCGACATCGGCTGCGGGGCGCAGATCTACACCCACAGCTCGATCCGCCGCTGCGTCAGCGGGCGCGCCCACGAGCAGGTGGAACGCTCGCCGGTGGTGCTCGGCGACCGGGTCTTCGTCGGCCCCAACGCGGTGATCATGATGGGCGTGCGGATCGGCGACCAGGCCGTGGTCGCCGCCGGGGCCGTGGTCACCCGGGACGTGCCGGCGCGGACCGTGGTGGCCGGCGTCCCGGCCCGGCCGGTCTCGGCGGTCGCGGTGGACGGCGCCGAGGTGCGCTTCCCGCGGCTGCCGCCGGCGCCCTGGCCGGGCGGCGACGCGGCCCCGGTCCGGCCGGTGTAGGACGGCCCGGTCCCGGCCGCCACCCGGCCCCGCCCGCGGTTTCGCCGCCGCCGGCCTTACCCGCCCGCAGTCCTGAGCACAGCACGGAGTCCTGATGCGCATCGTCGTCGTGAACAACTTCTTCCCGCCGCGGCCCGGCGGCAGCTCGCACCTGTCCGATTCGCTGGCCGTCGGCTACGCGGCGGCCGGGCACGAGGTGCTGGTCCTGACCGCCTCCTACCGGGACTGCCCGGCGACCGAGGAGCGCGACGGGATCCGGATCGTGCGGATCCCGGCCTGGACGCTGCCGAAGCTCCCGGTCTCGGTCAGCTTCGACCTCGCGTTCACCGCCCGGCCCGGGCTGTCGCGGAAGGTCGGGGCGATCCTGGCCGGGTTCCGCCCGGACGTGGTGCACCAGCACGGCCAGTTCTTCGACCTGACCTGGGCCAGCGGGCTGTGGGCGGGCAAGCACGGCGTTCCGGTGCTGCTGAGCGTGCACACCCGGCTGGAGAGCCCGCGCCGGCGCTACCGGTACCTGTTCCGCGCGGCCGACTCGATGCTCGTGTACCCGATCCTGCGCCGCTACCGGCCGGACTTCGTGGTGATAGACACCAAGATGGACACCTACATCTCGGCCCGCTACGGCAAGGCGGCCGGCGGCCGGGTGACCATCCCGGTCGGGGTCGAGGCGGCCCGGCTGCGCGGCGGCGACGCGGCCCGGATCCGCGCCCGGCACGGGCTCGGCGACCGTCCGGTGCTGCTCTCGCTCGGCCACGTGATCCCGCTGCGGGCCCGGCTGCCGCTGGCCCGGGCGCTGCCCCGGATCCTGGACAAGATCCCGGACCTCGCGGTCGTCGTGGTCGGGCACGTCTACCACGGCGAGTTCCTGAAGCTGGCCGAGCAGCTCGGCGTGCGGCACGCGATCGTCGACGTCGGCGCGGTGCCGAAGTACGAGGTGCCGGACTACCTCGCCGCGGCCTTCGCCGAGGTGCACGACCTGGAGGGCCACGGCCTGGGCACGGCGAGTCTGGAGAGCATGGCGGCCGGGATCCCGGTGATCGCCTCGGTCCGGCCGGACAACTTCCCCGGCATCCGGCTCGGCGACCGCGAGCACCTGTACGCGGTGCCGCTGGACGACCCGGAGTCGCTGGCCCAGGCGGTCGTCGAGATCGCCTCGGACCCGGCCGGGGCCCGCGACCAGGTGTCGGCCAACGCCCGGCGGCTGATCGACGAGTACTTCGCGATGGAGTCGGTCGTCCGTCGGCATCTGGAACACTTCGAGAAGATGACCGGAGCGGCCTGACCCCACTTCTGACGCCGCCTCCGCACTGCCCGGCCGGGCCGTGATGCAACCTGGTGAACTGCCGTGCGCATTCCACCAGTTGAACGTGCACTGCGCGCATCATGACCGGAGAGGAAGGCGGATGGCAGCGTCCAGACGCGAATCCGAGTACGTCGAATACATCACGGCGAAGATCCCCTGGCTCCGGCGAACCGCCTACCTGCTGTGCCAGGACGTGCACCGGGTGGACGACCTGGTACAGAGCACGATCACAAAGCTCTACATCAACTGGCCCCGGGTCGCCAAGGTCGAGCATCCGGACGCCTACGCCCGGATGGTGCTGGTCAACCAGTACCTCTCCGAGCAGCGCACGAACTGGTGGCGCCGGGTGACCACCCGGTCCGAGCCGGTCGACGCCGAGGACCCCGGCACGGCCGGCCCGTCGACCGACCTGGACCTGCGGCTGGATCTGAGCGCCGCCCTGGCCGGGGTGCCCCCGCGGCAGCGGGCCACCCTGGTGCTGCGGTTCTACTGCGACCTGTCGGTGGAGGAGACCGCCCGGGTGATGAACTGCTCCGTCGGCAACGTCAAGAGCCAGACCTCCCGCGGGCTGGCCACGCTGCGCACCGCCCTGACCGCCGACCTCGCCGACCTCGCCGACCGAGAGGAGTCCGACCATGGCATCGCCCGCTGAGAGCCTGGCCGCCGCGTTCGAGCGCCAGGCCCAGACCGAACTGCCGCCGGACGGCGTCGACGTCGCACTCGCCGTCGCCCACGGCCGCCGCACCGTGCGCAAGCGGCGCACGGCCGTCAGCATGGCGATGACCGGCGCCCTGGCCGCGGTCGCCGCGCTCGCCTGGACCGCGGCCGCGCACGGTCCGGGGCACGCGGTCGGCCCGGTCGCGCCCGCGCCCGCGCCCGCGCCGAGCACCGCATCGGCCGCACCGACCGTGACGACCACCCAGATCTTCCGCAGCGGGCCGAACGGCCCCGACCCGCTGACCGTGCAGGCGTCCTTCGGCTGGCTGCCGCCCGGCATGCCGATCAGCGGCTACGGGGCCAACCCCGACGCCGACTGGACCGAAGCCGGCGCCGCTCTGGGCCCCGGGGGCACAGTCGTGTCCACCATGGTCCAGCTGATGACAGAGGCAACCGACAGCTCGGACCCGACCACGGCGCCCCCGGACCCGGCCGACGTCGTGCCGAACCAGACGCTCAACGGCCATCCGGTCGAGTTCAAGCAGGTCGATTCGGCCTCCGCCGGGAGCCTCGGCAGCGAGTACCTCACCTGGCTTTCGCCCTCGGGACAACAGGTCTGGCTCTTCTACAGTTTCAAGCAGAACCAGGCGCCCGGTGTCGACGTCCTGATGCACATGGCCCGGACCGTGACCTATGGGACCGCACAAGTCCCCCTGCCGGTGAGCGTCGCCGGTCTGGCCGGAGCGGGCCACGGCCTGATCGTCGAGAACATCGGCGCCTTCCAGATGCACGAACCGAGCCAGGTCACCCTGGACGACGACGGCATGACCATCGGCGTCTACTACGGCCTGTTCACGCTGAATGACCTTCCCGGCTACGGCATGGGCACGACCGAGTACGCCTGGGCGACCCGGACCGTGGGTGGTGTATCCGTCGCCGTCGTGATCCGCAACGACGACGGGACGTCACCGCCCGACACGTCGAAACTCGGTACCGCGCAGCAGATTCTCGACCGGGTCACGTACTACGGCTCCGACCAGACGGCCTGGACCACCGACGTCCTGCGCAACTGACACCGCGGCCGCGAACGCGCGGCCGACAGGAGAGAGAAAAGTACGGACAAACGCACGGAGCCGGGCCGTGATCGTCGGCCCGGCTCCGCTTTCTCCGCGTCGTGGTTCAGCTTACCGGGGCCTGCCGACCGATGGCGAAATCGGCCCCCTGGTTGACCACCCGGGCGTGTCCGGAAAGGTCAAGGCCGGTTGCCAGGGCGTCCGCGGCGAGGCCGGGAAGATCGTCCTGAGGTGCGGGGTCGTCCTGGGCGCCGGCCGCCGCGGCGGCGCCGAGCCGTGTGACCAGAATCACCAAGCCGGCCAAGGCGATCGCGTAGAACGGCAGCCAGAGCATCCACGTGCCGGGCGGTTCCCACGAGATCGGGTGCAACAGCAGCCGCCCGTTCAGACCGACCATGTACCGGCGCAGGGCGTGGAAGAACGCGGCATAGTCGGCGAAAGCGAGCGCAGGCAACAAAAGCACCAGGATCCGCTGCTGCATCCGGTGCGAGACGGCCGACGCGTGCGCGGCCGCGGTCGCCCCGCACAATAGCGGCAGCCCGACAGCGAACGCGAGCAGGTAACGACCCTGCCACACCAGGCCGATGTTCTTGGCCTGCATGCCTTGGGCGAGCACCGGGATGAACACCACGCCGAGCAGCAGGCCGAGCACCGCGGCCGATTCCCGGCGCCGGCCGAGCGTGCAGGCCAGGACCATCAGCATGATCAGGATGCCGGACCAGAGCAGGTAGGTGACCGCGGGCGAGTAGGTGTCCAGCCAGCCGAAGACGCCGATCATGTCGTCGATGTAGTACTGGGTGAGCTCCAGGGCCGAGCGCGCGGCGGGCACGAACGCGTTGTCCGTCACGTACGGCACCTTCGCGTTGTCGCTGTGGGCCAGCGTCCACCACAGGCCGAACAGCATCGGACCGGCCGCGCAGCCGCCGACCAGCCAGGTGAACCGGTCGCGCACGATCGCGGTGAGGGCGCCGCGCCGGGCGACCACGGCCGACCCGGCCAGGATCGCGGCGGTCCACTCGAACCCGAGCGGGCGCGCGTTCGCGAGTACCGCCAAGCCGATCCCCAGGGCCAGCATCCGGCCGCGGAACTGGTCCCGGTCCGGCTGCACGGTCATCGCCAGTGCGGCGGTCCAGGCCAGCACGGCCGAGGAGACCTCGATCCCGTTGGGGTTCACCACGCCGTTCAGGAAGAGCACCATCGGCGTCGTCGCGGCCGCGAGCCCGGCCAGGGCGAACGCGGGCCGGCGCAACCGGGCCGCGATGGTGCAGGCCGCGGCGAGCAGGAGCGAGTTGAGCAGCGCCGACGTGAGCCGGATCAGGTACATGCCGTCCTCGCCGCGGAAGATCAGGCTCGGCCAGCCGACCGCGGCGTAGTAGATCGGGTTGTAGTGCCCTGCGGTGGTCGGCGCGAGGACGGTCGCGTCGCTGTGCCGGACCGGTTTGCGGCAGTCGCGGTTCGGGTCCCCCCAGCAGAGGTTGAGCTGCTTGTACGCGTCGGGGACCTCGTAGTAGCGGACCGGCTGCTCGGTCGGGCCCTGGCGCAGCGACTGGGTCAGGAAGCCGGGCGTCCCGGTGATCTCGCCGCGCGCGGTCGCGGCCGCCTTGATCAGGTGCGAGGGCTCGTCCGGGGAGGCGCCCGGCGGCGTGCAGACGGACCAGGCGGCCGACAGCGCGACGTAGACGGCCAGGGCGGCCAGGAAGATCCGGGTCGGAGTCCGGGCCGGATGCCACCGCGGGGTCAGGACGGGCCGGGGGAAGGTCATCGCAGCGCGCTCTCGGCCGGACCGGACTGCGGCCGGGCCGGTGCGCTGTCCGGGCCCGCCGGCTCCGGGCGTTCCCCGAGGCAGGCCGGACAGCGGAGCTCGGCCGGAGCCGCCTGCGCGCGGGAGACGACCTCGCCGCAGCGGCAGACCCAGCCCTGTGGCCGGGCCGGATTGCCGTACACCAGCTGGTGGTCGGCGACGTCCCGGGTCACCACCGAGCCCGCGCCGACCAGTGCGTTGCGCCCGACCACGACCCCGCAGACCACGGTCGCGTTCGCCCCGATCGAGGCGCCCTCGAGCACGAGCGTGCGGCCGACCCGCCAGTCCGCGCTGTGCGCCCGCGGCCGGAAGTCGTTGGTGAAGACGGCGCTCGGGCCGACGAACACGTCGTCGCCGAGCTCGACCCCGTGGTAGACCGACACGTTGTTCTGGATCTTCACCCGGTCGCCGAGGACCACGCCCTCGTCCACGAACACGTTCTTGCCCAGGCTGCACCCGGCGCCGACCACCGCGCCGCGGCGCACGTGCACCTGGTGCCACACCCGGGTGCCCTCGCCCAGGACGGCGCCCGGCTCGACCTGCGCGGTCTGATGTACGAATGCTCCCACTGTTCCAACCCTCCGAACTCGCTGTGCCGACCCGCGGCGCTACCCGGCCCCGGGTTCGTCGGCCGGCCCGGACGCCCGGGCCGGGTCCCGCCGCACGCCCCGCCGCCGGTCCCGGCCGCCCCGCGCCCCGGACAGCCGGACGCCGAGTGCGGCCAGGCCGGCCGAGGCCACGTCCCCGACGGTGAAGAACAACCGGGAGACCAGCGCCACGGCCACCGCCCGGGCCGGCGGCATCATGCTGCTGAGCACCGCGGCGACCACGGCCTCGCGCAGGCCCACCCCGGACGGCAGGATGAACGCGAACAGGCTGACGGTCAGCGCGACGGCGATCGCGCCTGTGCACAACAGCACCCCGCCCGCCCCGGCCCGGCTCCACGCCGCGGCCAGCAGCCACAGGTGCACGCCGAACAGCCCGTACGAGACCAGCGAGCACAGCAGGGTCTTGCCGACCACCGCGTACCCGATCGGCCGCTCCAGGCCCGGGCGGCGCAGCAGCCGCAGCCCGGTGTCGACCAGGCGGCTGAGCACCGGCGGGTACAGGACGGCCAGGCCGACCGGCAGCAGGCAGTAGAGCCAGCCGGCCTCCGGGCTCTGCTTGAGCACCAGCGGCAGCGCGATGATCCCGAGCAGCAGCGAGGCGACCACGGACACCGCGGTCTGCACGATGCTCGCGGTCAGGATCCTGGTCCGCTGCACGCCGGACCGGCGCCCGAGCTCCATCTGCAGCACGTACGCCCAGACCGATCCGGGCACGTACTTGCCCAGCGACCCGACCAGCAGGATCTGTCCGGCCCGGCGCAGCCCGACCGGCGGCCCGAGCCCGTCGAGCACCAGCTGCCAGCCGACCGTCGCCGCGAGCAGCCCGGCGACCAGCGCCGCGCCGCTGAGCAGCAGCGAACCGAGGGAGAGGGCGCGCACCGTCCCGGACACCGTCGACCATTCGGAGGCCGCCGCGTAGCCGACCGCGGCCAGCACGAACACGATCAACACCCTGCGTCCGGCCGCGACCAGTCCGGGCCGGCGCGCTCGGGCGGGCTCGGCCGGCGCGGCCTGGTCGGCCGGCTCGGGCGACCGGTCCGCCGGACCGGCGGCGGACTCGGCCGCCAGGGTCGGTAGTCCAGTCATGTGTTCTCCGTGGGGTCGGGCTCGGACGGCCCGGCCCGAGGCCCGAGGACGGATCGGAGGCAGGCGGAGCACTGGAGTTTATACCGGTTTACCCATCATTCTGGAACTACCTACCCGAAGGAGTTAAATCAGGGCATGCCGGTAGACTTCACCGTTATGGGTCAATAGCCTGTCCCGCGACGATCCACCGAAGGCCAGGAGCATCGATGCGCGGCACCACCCCCCTCCGGCTCCTGCTCGTCGGGGCCGGCAGCATGGGCTCCCTGCACGCCCGGGTGATCGCCCAGTCCGGCGACTGCGTGCTGGCCGGGGTGGTGGACCCGGACGAGCCGGCCGGCCGCGCCCTGGCCGAGCGGCACGGCGCGCCGTGGACGGCCGACCTGGCCGGGCTCGACGGCCTGGCCGGACCGGCCGGCGTGGACGCCGTGATCGTCGCCGCGCCCACCGAGCACCACCACCGGCTCGCCCTGGACGTGCTGTCCGCCGGGAAGCCGCTGCTGCTGGAGAAACCGGTCTGCGACAGCCTGGCCGCCACCCGCGAGGTGCTGGCCGCGTCCGCGGCCCGCGGCGTGCCACTGATGTGCGGGCTGCTCGAACGCTACAACCCGGCCATCCTGACCGGGTTCGCCCTGATCCGGCAGCCGGTGCACGTCAGCGCGGTACGGCACGGCCCGTACGCCCCCCGGATCCGCACCGGCGTGGCCTGGGACCTGCTGGTGCACGACGTGGACCTGGTCGTGCGCGCGTTCGGCGGCGCGCTGCCGGTCCAGACCCGGGGGTCCACCGGCCGCTTCCACCCGGACTCGGCGGCCGGCGCCGAGGACGTGGCCGAGGCCGTGCTGACCTTCCCGGACGGCGCCCTGGGCACCGTCTCGGCCAGCCGGCTGGGCCAGCGCAAGGTCCGCTCTCTGGAGATCGCCGAACTCGACCGGCTGATCGAGATCGACCTGCTGCGCCGGGACGTGACCGTCTACCGGCACGTCTCGCACGAGGCCGCCTGCGCCGACGGCCGTGGCTACCGGCAGCAGACCGTGATCGAGATCCCGGAGCTGGTCACCGCGGCCGAGCCGCTGGCCACCCAGCTGGCCCGGTTCGCCGACCTGGTCCGCGGCCGGGCCGACCCGGACGCCGAACGCGACTCGATCCTCCCGGCGCACCGCCTGGTCGACCAGGTGCTGGCCCAGTCCCGGGCGGGCGTCCCGCACCAGGCCGGGCCGGCGAGCGAGGCCGAGATCGAGGCGGCGGCCGAGGCGGCGGCGATGGCGATGGCGACGGCGGCGACGACGCAGCGCGGTTAACGCCCGGGCCCGCGTCGGTAGAATCGCGCCCATGCTCAGGATCATCGCGGGGGACTACGGCCGCCGGGTCATCAAGGCCCCCGCAGGCCAGCGGACCCGGCCGACCAGCGACCGGGTCCGCGAGGCGCTGTTCGGCACGCTCACCCGGCTGGCCGACCTCGACGGCGCCGTCTTCCTGGACCTCTACGCCGGATCCGGGGCGATCGGCCTGGAGGCGCTCTCCCGCGGCGCGGCCCGGGTCGTCCTGGTCGACAACGGCCCGGACGCGGTCGCCGTGATCCGCGAGAACGTCCGCACGCTCGGCGTCGCCGGTTCCTGCAAGATCGAGGCGTCCAGCGTGTCCGCGTACCTGGGCCGGTCCGCGCCGGTCGCCGCGGACATCGTGTTCTTGGACCCGCCGTACGCCCAGACGGTCGACGCCGACCTGGACCTGCTGGCCGCCCGCGGCTGGCTCGCCCCGGACGCGCTCGTCGTGGTCGAACGCGGCACCCGCACTCCGGACCCGGCCTGGCCGACGGCCCTGCCGGTCGAGGAGTCGCGGGTCTACGGCGAGACGAAACTCTGGTACTGCCGCAGCGAACCGACACCCGATCAGGTGACCGGCGCAGCCGAGGACTGAGCCGCCGGACGGTCAGATCGCCTCGGCCGCGTCCAGCAGCATCGACCGGGTGGCCACCTCGTCCAGGGCGATCGCCTGCAGGTGGTAGAACATCCGGCTGATCCGTTTGACGTCCGCCGACTTGTCGATGAAGACGCTGCCCAGCAGGGTTTCCATGTACCCCGCCTCCTCGCGCGCGGAAACCGGGTCGCCGAACTCGAAGACCACGAAGTTCGACGCCTCGCTGCCCGGATAGACCCCGGCCGTGCGCGGCACGATCTGCACCTCGATGTTCGGCCGGCCCATGACGTCGACCAGGTGCATCAGCTGCGCGCGGACCACCTCGGCTGACCCGACCCGCCGGTGCAGCACGCTCTCGTCGATCACCACGGACAGCTGCGGCCGGCCCGGCCCGGTCAGCCGCGCCTGCCGCAGCATCCGCACGTCGACGAACGCCGAGACCTCCTGCGCGCCCTCGTCCGGCAGCATCCCCTCGACCACGGCCTGCGCGTACTCCCGGGTCTGCAGCAGCGCGGGGACGTAGACGGCCTCGTAGTTCAGGATCCGCCGGGCGATCGCCTCGTGCGCGATGAAGGTCGAGTCCCGGTCGCCGACCGAGCCGTGCCCGGCCCACCAGTCCTGCCCCCGGCCGTCCTTGGCCAGCTGCAACAGCGCGGCGGTCTCGGCCGGGTCGGCGCCGTAGTACTCGCACAGGTCCTTCACGTCCCGCGGGTTGACCCCGCGCTTGCCGGTCTCCATCCGGCTGATCTTGGCCGGGGAGAAGCCGGCGTACTCGGCGGACAGGTCGGCGGAGACCCGTTCCAGGGTCAGCTCGCGGTCCTGGCGCAGCCGGCGCAGCCGGTTGCCCAGCTCCCAGCGGTGAAGTGTCGGCGTGTCCTGGTTCGACACCGGGGCCTCCGTGGATCCGAGTAGCGGCGAGGGGTCTGGCACCTGAGTCCTACCCAATTTTGGCAATTGCCAAAGGCAATTTAGCTTGGCACGTTAGAACGGTATTTTACCGGGCATCAGGCTGGTGTGGGAAGAGCCCGCGGGGACCGCCCGCGCACCGTCCGGACCGGGCGGGCGGACGGAACCGGGCTCGGCAAGGGCGGTTGACGAGTGAAAAGGAGTTCCATCGTGAACGACGTGAAGCCCAGGCCCCTCCTGGCGGACTGCCCCTACTGCGGGGGCACCGGCACCGACGCCGGGACCTGGGACCACCGCTGCGGCCGGTGCAACGGCCGCGGACGGATGGCCCGGTTCATGGTCGAGGAGATCCTCGCCCACCGGGCCGAGCACGGCCTGCCGGGCGAGCACGGACTGGACGCCGGGACCGGCACCTCGAGTGAGGCCGAGCCCGACCCCGCCGACCACCCCGGCGGCGGCCGGGACGACGACCCCAACCCGCCGCGGCCCTACCGCTGGCGCCCGGCGGCCTGACCCCGGCCGGCAGGAAAGCGGGCAGCCGCGACGTGCGGCGCCCTCAGCCATCCGGCGGCGAAGGCATCACCGGGACGACGGCCGCCAGACAGTGGGCAGCCGCGCGCCCTCAGCCATCCGGCGACCGCACCACCGCAACGACAGCCGCCAGGCACCAGACGGCGACGCGCCCTCAGCCGTCCGGCGGCGGCGATCCGGTCCCCGGCAGCGCGGCGAACTGCTGGCCCAGGCCGGCGATCAGCGCGGTCAGGCCCAGCTCGAACGCGCCCTCGTCGACCGCCTGGCGCCGGTCGGCCAGCAGGTGCGCCTCGCGCAGGTGCGGATAGTCGTCCGCGTACACCGACGGATCGGGCAGGAAGCCCGCGGCGAACGAGCCCAGCGCCGAGCCGATCACGAAGAAGCGCATCAGCGCCCCGATCCGGGTCGCCTCGCGCGGCGGCCAGCCCGCGGCGACCAGGGCGCCGTAGACCGTGTCGGCCATCCGCAGCGCGGACGGGCGCCGGCCCGGGCCCGCGCCGGCGATCGGCACCAGGTTCGGGTGCGCGATCAGCACCGCGTGGTACGACCGGGCCCACTCGGCCAGCGCCCGCGGCCACGGGCCCCGGTCCAGCCCGCTGATGTCGACCTGCCCGATCAGCGAGTCGGCCACCGCTTCGAGCAGGTCGTGCTTGGTGTGGAAGTGGTTGTAGAGCGACGGGCCGCTGACCCCGAGCCGCCGGGCCAGGGTCCTGGTCGACAGCGCGGCCAGGCCCTCGGCGTCGATCTGGTCCAGTGCCGCGGCGATGATCGCGGCCCGGCTGAGCAGAGGTGACTTGGGTCTCGGCATCGCGTGGAAATCCCCCGTTCCGCCGTGGCCGGCCTGTGGGTTACAGTCATAAACTAGCAGTGCAAGTTTTCCGGCCGCGACCGCACAGGCAAAGGAGCCTCATGCGACCCGTCTACCTCGTCGCCGCCCGGCGCACCCCCATCGGCAGACTCCGCGGCGCCCTGGCCGGCGTCCGCCCGGACGACCTGGCCGCGCTGGTGATCGCCGACCTGGTCGCCGGACTGCCCGCACTGGACCCGGCCGAGATCGAGGACGTCTACTGGGGCGCGGCGAACCAGTCCGGCGAGGACAACCGCAACGTCGCCCGGATGGCCGCACTGCTGGCCGGACTGCCCGAGACGGTGCCCGGCGCGACCGTCAACCGCCTGTGCTCCTCCGGCCTGGAAGCGGTCACCCTGGCCGCCCGCACCATCGCCGCCGGCGAGGCCGACCTGCTGCTCGCCGGTGGATCCGAGTCGATGAGCCGGGCCCCGTTCATGCTGGCGCGGCCCGAGGACGCGCTGCCGAACACGATGCAACTGGCCGAGACCCGGCTGGGCTGGCGCCTGGTCAACCCGAGGATGTCCGACCTGCACGGCGTGCTATCCATGGGCGAGACGGCCGAGGAGGTCGCCGAGCGCTACCAGGTCAGCCGGGAACGGCAGGACGCGTTCGCCCTGCAGAGCCACCGCAACGCCGCCGCCGCCCGGGACGCCGGGGCCTTCGCCGCCGAACTGCTCCCGGTCCCGCTGTCCGGCGGCGCGGCGGTCACCGCGGACGAGGGGATCCGGCCGGACACCACGGCGCAGAAGCTGGCCGGGCTGCGGCCGGTGTTCCGGGCCGGCGGCACGGTCACCGCCGGGAACTCCTCCCCGCTCAACGACGGCGCGGCCGGCCTGGTCCTGGCCTCCGAAGCCGGCCTGGCCCGGCTCGGCGCCGAGCCGCTGGCCCGGTACGTGGCCGGGGCCAGCGCCGGGGTGCACCCGGACGTGATGGGGGTCGGCCCGATCCCGGCCACCGCCAAGGTGCTGGCCCGGTCCGGCTGGAAGATCGGCGACCTGGCCGCGGCCGAGCTGAACGAGGCCTTCGCCGCCCAGGCGCTGGCCGTGCTGGACGGGATCGGGATCGACCCGGGGATCGTCAACACCCGCGGCGGCGCGATCGCGCTCAGCCACCCGCTCGGCTGCTCCGGCGCCCGGATCCTGACCACCCTGGTGCACCGGATGCAGCAGCAGGACCTGCGCCGCGGCCTGGCCGCGATGTGCGTCGGGGTCGGCCAGGGCACCGCGGTGCTGGTCGAACGGCCCTGAACCGGCGCCCGCGGGCCCGGCGGACCCGTGTCATATTCGTCTGTACCGGACAACGCTGAAAGGTAGCTGCCATGAATCGCTTCGAAGGCAAGGTCGCCGTCGTCACCGGCGCGGCCCAGGGGATCGGCGCGGCCGTCGCGCTGCGGCTGGCCGCCGAGGGCGCCGCGGTCGCGGTGGTCGACCTGACCGCCGAGCGGGCCCAGGCCGCCGCGGACGAGATCGGCAAGAACGGCGGCCGGGCCGCGGCGTTCGGCGCCGACGTGTCCAAGACCGACGAGGTCCAGGCCGTGGTCGCCGCGGCGGTGGCCGAGTTCGGCCGGATCGACATCCTGGTCAACAACGCGGGGATCACCCGCGACGCCATGCTGTTCAAGATGACCGACGACGAGTGGGACTCGGTGATCGCGGTCAACCTGCGCAGCGCCTTCCTGATGTCGCGCGAGTGCCAGAAGCACTTCTCGGCCCAGAAGTACGGCAAGATCGTCTCGCTCTCCTCCCGCTCCGCCCTGGGCAACCGGGGCCAGGCCAACTACGCCGCGTCCAAGGCCGGTGTGATGGGCCTGACCGCGACCATGGCGATCGAACTGGGCCCGTTCGGGATCACCGTGAACGCGGTCGCCCCCGGCTACATCGCCACCGCGATGACCGACGCGACCGCGCGCCGGATCGGGCTGGACCCGGAGGAGATGAAGCGGCTGGCCGCGGAGCAGACCCCCGTGCGCCGGGTCGGCAGCGCCGAGGACATCGCCGCCGCGGTGGCCTTCCTGGCCGCCGACGAGTCCTCCTTCATCTCCGGCCAGACCATCCAGGTCAACGGCGGGGCGAACCGCTGATGCGGGTCTTCGCGAACCCGGCCGAGCTGGCCGAGGCGGTCGGCACCGAGCTCGGCCGCAGCGACTGGCTGACCGTCGACCAGTCCCGGATCGACCTGTTCGCGCAGGCCACCGGCGACCACCAGTGGATCCACGTGGACCCGGCCCGGGCCGCCGAGGGGCCGTTCGGCACCACGATCGGCCACGGCTTCCTGACCCTCTCATTGATCCCCGCGTTGGTCGGCGGGGTCTACTCGCTCGACGGCGTGCGGATGGCGGTCAATTACGGCCTGGACAAGGTACGCTTCCCGGCACCGGTGCAGGTCGGTTCCCGGATCCGCGCAGTACAGCAGCTCAATTCGGTGACGGAGGTGGCCGGCGGCCTGCAGGTCGCCACCGCGGTGACCGTCGAGCTCGACGGCTCCGCGAAGCCCGCCGCCTACGCCGAGACCCTCACCCGTCTCTACCTCTGAGGACCGGTCCGCATGTCCCTCTCCCTCGCCGCCGTCCTGGCCGAACCGGCCTGGCGCCGACCGCACAAGACCGCCGTGATCCAGAGCGGGCAGCAGGTGACCTACGCCGACCTGTGGGCGCAGGCGCTGGACCAGGCCGCCGCGCTGCAACGGCTCGGCGTCGAGCCCGGAGACCGGGTGGCCCTGCTCTCGCCGAACGTCGTCGACTTCCCGCGCGGCTACTACGCGATCCTGGCGGCCGGCGCGGTGGTGGTACCGATCCACCTGCTGCTGACCCCGACCGAGATCGCCTACATCCTGAAGGACAGCGGCGCGAAGGTGCTCGTGGCGCACGCCGCCCGGGCCGAGGACGCGGCGAAGGCGGCGGACCTGGCCGGGATCCCGGTCTTCCCGGTCGGCGGCCCGGCCGCGCAACCGGCTCCGGCAGACGCCGAGGCCCCGGCCGCGCTGCGCACCTACGTCTCGCGCCAGCCCGAGGACCCGGCCGTGATCATCTACACCTCGGGCACCACCGGCCAGCCCAAGGGCGCGGTCCTGACCCACCTGAACATGGTGATGAACGCCACCGTCAGCGCCTTCGACTGCAACGACACCTCGCTGCACGACGTCGCGCTCGGCTGCCTGCCGCTGTTCCACATCTTCGGCCAGTCGGTGTCGATGAACTCGGTCTTCCGGGTCAGCGCGACCCTGGTGATGCAGCCGCGGTTCGACCCGGACGAGGCGATCGACCTGATGCTGCGGCACGAGGTCAACACCTTCCACGGTGTCCCGCAGATGTTCATGGCGCTGGCCGGCGCCGCCCGGGCCCGGGTCGCCGCCGGACGGGCCGAGCTGCCGAGACTGAAGATCGCCATCTCCGGCGGGGCCTCGCTGCCGCTGCCGGTGCTCGAATCCTTCAACGAGGTCTTCGAGACCTCGATCATGGAGGGCTACGGCCTGTCCGAGACCTCCCCGACCGCGACCGTCAACCAGGCCCTGTTCGGCGCGAAGGCCGGCACCGTGGGCCACCCGGTCTGGGGCGTGGACGTCGAGGTGGCCCGGGCCGAGCTGGACGACCGGATCGAGCTGCTGGCCCGCGGCGAGCTCGGCGAACTGGTGATCCGCGGCCACGGCGTGTTCACCGGCTACCTGGGCCGGCCCGAGGCGGACGCCGAGGCTCTGGTCGACGGCTGGTTCCGGACCGGGGACCTGGGCACCAAGGACGAGGCCGGCTACGTCACGATCGTGGACCGCAAGAAGGACCTGGTCATCCGGGGCGGATTCAACGTCTACCCGCGCGAGGTGGAGGACGCCCTGGTGCAGCACCCGGCCATCGCCGAGGCCGCGGTGATCGGCCTGTCGGATGAGGTGCACGGCGAGGAGATCTGCGCCTGCGTGATCCTCAAGGAGGGCGCCTCGGCCACCGCCGAGGAGATCATCGAGTGGTCCAAGGAACGGCTGGCCAAGCACAAGTACCCGCGCCGGATCGAGTTCCGCACCCACTTCCCGCTCGGGCCCTCGATGAAGGTGCTCAAGCGCGAACTGCGGGCCGAACTGACCGAGGGATAGCCGAGCGCCCCGGGAGCGGCGGCACGGCCCGGGCGCTCGGCGTCCGGGCCGCCCGGGCTCAGCGGATGTTGATCACGCTCGCGCCGCCGACCGGGCCCCGGGCCCGGCGGACCGTGCGGCAGTGGCCGCTGGCCCGCAGCGCCTCCTCCACGTCCGCGGCGGCCAGCGGGCTGTCCACCAGGAACACCGTGGTCGGCCCGGAGCCGGAGACCAGCGCCCCGGCCGCCCCGGCCGCCGCGCCGAGCGCGAGCAGCTCGCCGATCTTCGGCAGCAGCTCGATCGAGGCCGGCTGCAGGTCGTTGTACAGCGACGCCCCGACCCGCGCGGCGTCCCGGGTGCGCAGGGCGGACATCAGTTCGGGGTGAACGCCGGGGTCCGGCACCGGGTCGGCCGACTTGCGCCGCAGCAGGTCGCAGGCCTCGAACACCCGCGGGGTGGACAGGCCGTCCGGCAGCACCGCGATCACCCAGTCCAGGCCGCTGGCGGCCAGCACTGGGGAGACGTGCTCGCCCCGGCCGGTGCCGATCGCGGTGCCGCCGTGCAGGGCGAACGGCACGTCGCTGCCCAGCCGGGCGGCGAGGTCGCCGAGCTCGTCCCGGTCCAGCCGGGTGTCCCACAACGCGTCGCAGGCGACCAGCGCGGCCGCGGCGTCGGCCGAGCCGCCGGCCATCCCGCCGGCCACCGGGATGTCCTTGCGGATGGTCAGCCGCACGTCCGGGCTGGCCCCGGTGTGCTCGGCCAGCAGCAGCGCGGCCTGCCAGGCGAGGTTGCGCTCGTCGTCCGGCACCCCGGACACGTCCGAGTCGTGCCGCAGCGGCTCGACCGACAGGGACAGGCCGCGGTCGGCCCGGGCGGTCACCTCGTCGTAGAGCGAGACCGCGTGGAAGACGGTGACCAGCTCGTGGTAGCCGTCCTCGCGCAGCGGGCCGACCGCCAGGGACAGGTTGATCTTCGCCGGGACGCGGACGGTGACCGCTTCCGGGTGGAATGGCCCCTCGTCCCAGTCCTCAAGTGCGGTCACTGCTGCTCCTCGACTGTCTCCCGCGCCGTCTCGCGCGCCGTTTCCCGGGCCGCGACGGCGATCGCTACATACTGTCGCACTCCCAGCGCCTCGCCGCGCGCGGTCGGATCGACCCCGGCGCGGCGCAGCACCTGCTCGGCCCGGGCGGCCGAGCCGGCCCAGCCGGCCAGCGCGGCCCGCAGGGTCTTGCGGCGCTGGGCGAAGGCCGCGTCGACGACCGCGAACACCTCCCGGCGCAGGCCGGGGTCGCCGGCGTCGGCGGGGGAGCCGGCGGTCTCCTGCGCGCCTTCGGAGCCGTCTGCCCGCTCGGATTGGTCCGCCTGCCCGGCCGGGTGCCGGGCCGCCTCGTCGGCCGGGAACCCGCCCGGCGCGTGCCGGACCAGCGAGACCAGGCCGGATTCGATGTGCGGGGCCGGCCAGAACACGTTCTTGCCGATCACCCCGGCCTTGCCCACCCGGCCGTACCACCGGGCCTTGACGCTCGGTACGCCGTAGACCCGGCCGCCGGGTTCGGCGGCCAGCCGGTCGGCCACTTCGAGCTGCACCATCACCAGCACTCGTTCGAGTGAGGGGAACTGCTCCAAAAGGTGAAGCAGCACCGGGACGGCCACGTTGTAGGGGAGGTTGGCGACCAGGGCGGTCGGCGCCGGCCCGGGCAGCTCCCGGATCCGCAGGGCGTCGCCCGGGACCACCCGCAGCCGTTCGGCGGCCTGCGGCAGCCGTTCGGCCACGGTGGCCGGCAGCTCGGCGGCCAGCCGCTGGTCGATCTCGACCGCGGTGACCGGATGCCCGGCCTCGAGCAGGCCGAGGGTGAGCGAGCCGAGCCCGGGACCGACCTCCAGCACCGGTTCGCCGGGCAGCAGCCGGGCCGAGCGCACGATCCGCCGGATCGTGTTCGGGTCGATCACGAAGTTCTGGCCGAGCTGCTTGGTGGGCTGGACTCCCAGCCGGCGCGCGAGCGCGCGGACCTCGGCGGGCCCGAGCAGGGCGCTGGCGGCCGCCTGGCCGCCTGCGCCGGACTCCATGTCCGGCTCCTGCTCGGACCCGCCGTCGTCTACTTGTACAAGTTGGGCCCGCATACGGGCCATTGTCCAACACCGGAGCGCGAGTACAGTAATTCGGCCAGGGAGGTCTGCTCGGCCGCGGACGCCTGGGAGGGCAGTCCGGAGCCGCCGAGCGAGTCCCAGGTCTGCACCGAGAACTGGTAGAGGCCGTAGTAGGTGCCGCTGGAGTCGACCGCGTTCACCCGCCCGCCGGACTCGCACTTGGCCAGCGCGGACCAGTCCAGGTCGGCCACGTTCGTCGGCAGCGACTTGGTGCCGACCGACAGGACCTCGTTCACCGGCTGCCTGGTCACCGTCTCGGAGATCTGCTTGGGCGACTGGGAGACGCCGTTGATGATCTGCAGCGCGTAGGTGATCTGCTCGATCCCGGTCACGCCCGGGGTCAGCACGCTGGTGACGCCCGAGTAGGCGTTGGGGTTGGACTGCTTGGTCACCTGGTACGGGATGCTCACCTGCTTGGTCTCGGTCGTGCCGGTGATGCGCATGATCGAGATGGTCTCCCCGTCGGTCGGCACGGAGGCGCCGGCGACCGAGGCGGAGTCCTGGTTCTGCAGCGTGATCCCGGCCTGCACCAGCAGCGCGGACACCGTCGGCGCGGTGGTGGCCAGGTGCATGGTCTTACCGTCCACCAGGATGGTCACCTGGCGCTGGGTGAAGACGGTGAAGGCCAGGCCCTGCCGGCCTATCGCGGTGCCGGACGGCACCGACAGCACGGCCCCGGTCACCCGCACGCCGAGCTCGCTCAGCGCGCCGCCCACGGTCGGGTAGTGCACCCAGTCCTGGGACTCGACGCCGTTGACGGTCACCTGCACCGGCCGGCCGTAGCGGATCGTGATGGTGGAGTTGTCGGTGGCGGAGGCGCCCGGCGCCGGGGAGACCTGGTCGTGCGCGCCGGTGGTGATGCCGTTGTCGGACAGCACCGAGCCGACCGTGCTCGCGAAGGTGTGCACCTGCCGGGTCTGGCCGTCGACCGAGATCTCGATCGTCTTGTCGAAGGCGACGAACGCGCTGGCCGCGCCGACCAGGCCCAGCACGACCAGGCCGCGCACGGCCTTGCCGACCGGCCCGGTCTGCCCGCCGCGCTGGCGGCCCGGGCGCCGAGGCCCGCCGTCGCCGGCCTCGGCCCGGGCCCGCTGGTCCGGGATCGCGGAGGGGTCGGACTGCGGGTCCGCCAGATCGTCCAGCGGGTCGGCCGGGGGCGCGCTGAAGTATCCGGCCGCGGGGTGCGGGTCCGGGATCAGCTCCGGCTCGGGCAGGGTGGCCGTCGCGGTCCGCCCCCGCTGGTACCGCTCCTCACCGCCCGGCTGCTCGTACGGGTAGGAGTGGGCGCCATGGCCGGAGTACTCGGCCTGCTGCTGGGGGTAACCGGCGTCGTACGAGTAGTCGTACTCGTATCCGGCCTGGTCGTACCCGGACTGGCCCGGGTAGTCCGCTGCGCCGTAGGGAGACTGATAGGGGGACGTACTGGAAAGCGGGGCGGACGTCGTGGGACGGGGCGAGTCATCGGCGTTGCCGCTATGACGGCCCGTGCGTGTACCGCTCACAGGACTCCAGACCTTGCGCGTTCCGGCCACGGAGTGAACGAGGGCTGAGATTCAGCCCCGCTTTGCCGATCCGGCTACCGAGCAAGGGACTGTAACTTATCCGGCGTCAAGGTCGCCAGAGCCCAACCGGGTGTACGCCGGGCAAAAGATCATGTTTAGGCGCGGATTCTGGCCCGGCATACCCGGACAGAAACCGCCAAACTCACGATCCTTATGCCTTCTTCCAGCTCTTATGCCGGAATTGCGATAGCTCGATCTCACTATAGAGGAATGGTTACACAACGCCGGGCCGGTCGGCTTGACCTACCCGCCCGGCGGATCGGCCGGGCGGGGATTGGGCCGGACCGGTGAGAACGGCCCCGGACGCCCGGCCGGGACCCGGCCGGGCCGGCGGCTCAGGCCGCCGCGGCGTCGCGGCCGAAGGCCCGGCGGGTGTTGGCGTCCAGCGCCGCGCACAGCCCGGCCAGATCCTCGCCCCGGGTCTCGGCCATCGAGCGCGCGGTCAGCGGGATCAGGTACGGCGCGTTCGGCCGCCCGCGGAACGGCGCCGGGGTCAGGTACGGCGCGTCCGTCTCGACCAGCAGGAGCTCCTGCGGCGCGACCCGCAGGGCGGCGCGCAGCCCCTCGTTCGCCGGGAAGGTCACCGGCCCGGCGAAGGACATGAAGTAGCCCCGGTCCGCGCACACCTTCGCCATCAACGCGTCGCCGGAGTAGCAGTGGAAGACGACCCGCTCCGGCGCGCCCTCTTCTTCCAGGATGCGCAGGACGTCCTCGTGCGCGTCCCGGTCGTGGATCACCAGGGCCTTGCCGCAGTCCTTGGCGATCGCGATGTGCCGGCGGAAGGACTCCTGCTGCACCTCGACGCCCTCCGGGCCGGTCCGGAAGTAGTCCAGGCCGGTCTCGCCGACCCCGGACACCTCCGGCCGGGCCGCCAGCTCGGCGATCTCGGCCAGCTGCTCCTCCAGCAGCGCCATCCCGCCCGGGCCGCGCTTCTGCCGGCTCCAGCCGTCCGGGTCGCCGAGCACCAGCCGGGGCGCCTCGTTCGGGTGCAGCGCCACGGTCGCCAGGATCGCCCCGTGCTCCGCGGCCGCCTTCACCGCCCAGCGCGAACCCTTCAGGTCGCAGCCGACCTGGACCAGCGTGGTCACGTTGACCGAGGCTGCCTTGGCGAGCGCCGCCTCAATCGTGGTGTCCTGCATGTCCAGGTGGGTGTGCGAGTCGGCCACCGGTACCGGAAGGGCTTGCGGCACCGGCGGCGGACTCGGATCGGGCTTGCTGCGCCCCCCCGGCTTCGCCACGGCTCAGGCGCCCGTCTTCGCGGAGCCCTCGGCCGCGGCCGGCTCCTCCAGGCGGGGGAACAGGATCTCGCCCTTGGTCACCGTGACGCCCGCGGGCAGCAGGCCCCAGGCCCCGGCGTCCTGCACCCGCTGGGCGGCCAGCGGGCCGAGCACCGGCTCGGCGCCGAGCGACTCCCACAGCTTGGCCGAGGACTTCGGCATCACCGGGTTCAGCAGCACCGCGACCGCGCGCAGGGACTCCGCGGCGGTGTACAGGATGGTCTCCAGCCGGGCCCGGGCGGACTCGTCCTTGGCCACCTTCCACGGCTCCTGCTCGGTCAGATAACCGTTGACCAGCTTGACGAAGTCGAACACGGCGCCGATCCCGCCCTGGAAGTCCAGC
This sequence comes from Actinocrinis sp., assembly GCA_035943635.1. Classification (GTDB taxonomy): domain Bacteria; phylum Actinomycetota; class Actinomycetes; order Streptomycetales; family Catenulisporaceae; genus DASZBX01. Next base: position 62,963 of record DASZBX010000149.1, read on the forward strand.
GCGCCGACCTTCCGGTCCGCCTCGGCGACGGCCGTGGCCAGGGCGTCGGCCAGGACCTGCTCGGCCGGGCCGTGCCCGGTCGCGGCCGGGAGCACCCCACCGCAGTACCGGCCGACCATCGCGGCCACCCGGGAGGCCAGGTTGCCGTAGTCGTTGGCCAGCTCCGAGGTGTACCGGGCGGACATGTCCTCCCAGGAGAAGGAGCCGTCCTGGCCGAACGGGATCGCGCGCATGAAGTAGTACCGGAACGCGTCGGACCCGAAGTGGTCGGTGATCTGGGCCGGGGCGATCCCGGTCAGCTTCGACTTGGACATCTTCTCCCCGCCGACCAGCAGCCAGCCGTGGCCGAACACGGTCGTCGGCAGCGGCAGCCCGGCCGCCATCAGCATGGCCGGCCAGATCACCGCGTGGAAGCGCAGGATGTCCTTGCCGACCAGGTGCACGTCCGCGGGCCAGACCCGGTTGAACCGCTCCTCGTCCGCGCCGTAGCCGACCGCGGTCGCGTAGTTGAGCAAGGCGTCGATCCACACATACAAGATGTGCTTGCTGTCCCACGGGATCTGGATGCCCCAGTCGAAGGACGACCGGGAGATCGACAGGTCCTGCAGGCCCTGCTTGACGAACGCCACCACCTCGTTGCGCGCGGTGGCCGGCTGGACGAACTCCGGATGCGCCTCGTAGTGCTCCAGCAGCCGCCCGGCGTACTCGGACATCTTGAAGAAGTAGTTCTCCTCGGCCAGGATCTCCACCGGCGTGCCGTGGATCGGGCACAGCTTCGCGCCGTTCTCCCCGTCCAGCAGGTCCCCGGGCAGCTTGTACTCCTCGCAGCCGACGCAGTACGGGCCCTCGTAGGAGCCCTGATACACCTCGCCGGCGTCGTACAGGCGCTGCCAGAACTCCTGCACCCGCTCGGTGTGCCGCGGCTCGGTGGTCCGGATGAAGTCGTCGTTCGCCGCGTCGATCGTCTTCAGGGCCGGCTTCCAGGCGGCCTCGACCAGGTTGTCGGCCCACTCCTGCGGGCTGACCCCGTTGGCCTGGGCCGTGCGCATGACCTTCTCGCCGTGCTCGTCCGTGCCGGTGAGGAACCACACGTCCTCGCCGCGCTGCCGGTGCCACCGCGTCAACACGTCACCTGCGGTCGTCGTGTACGCGTGGCCGATGTGGGGCGCGTCGTTGACGTAATAGATCGGGGTGGTGACGTAGAACACGCTGTTCTGCGAGTCGGAACTGCCGCTGCCTGAAACCATGCCGTGAATCTTACCGGTTCGTGCTACTTGCTCACCCGGCCTTTTTCGCCCCCACCACGGCGTCGAACACGGTCCGCTTCGGCAGCCCGGTCTGCGCGGCCACCTCCGCGATCGCGGTCTTGCGGTGCTCCCCGGCCGCCTCCCGCCGGGCGACCAGCTCGGCCAGGTCCCCGGCCGAGGGCTCGGGCCGCTCGCCCGCCGCCGCCCCGGACACCACCACCGTGATCTCCCCGCGCACCCCGTCCAGGGCCCAGGCGGCCAGCTCGGCCAGGGTGCCGCGGCGCACCTCCTCGTAGGTCTTGGTCAGCTCCCGGCAGACCGCGGCCGGCCGGGCCGGGCCGAACGCCTCCGGCCCGGCCATCGCGGCCAGCGTCTCGGCCAACCGGTGCGGGGACTCGAAGAACACCATCGTCCGCGGCTCCGCGGCCAGCGCGCCGAACACCTTGGCCCGCTCGGCCGGCCGGCGCGGGGCGAACCCCTCGAAGCAGAACCGGTCCACCGGCAGCCCGGACAGGGCCAGCGCGGTCAGCACGGCCGAGGGCCCGGGCACCGCGGTCACCGTGATCCCGGCCGCCACCGCGGCCGCCACCAGCCGGTAGCCGGGGTCGGACACCGACGGCATCCCGGCGTCGGTCACCAGCACCAGCCGGGCCCCCTCGACCAGCCGGGCCACCAGATCCGGGGTGCGCGCGGCCTCGTTGGCCTCGAAGTAGGACACGACCCGGCCCTTGGGCACGACCCCCAGCTCCTGCATCAGCCGGCGCAGCCTGCGGGTGTCCTCGGCCGCGATCACGTCCGCTCCGGCCAGTTCCTCGGCCAGTCGCGGCGGGGCGTCCCGGACCTCGCCGATCGGCGTGCCGGCCAGGACGAGCACGCCTGAACCGGCGGTAATTGTTTCGGTGCGATTCACGATTCACCAGTCTCCCCTGCTGCGGTCGGCACCGCATACTCCGTACGATGTCCCGCGTGAGCAGCGACGTGCGCAGCACCCAGGAGTCAGACGGCCGTTCCCCCGACGCGGCGGCCGATCCCGGACCGCACCTGACCGGCGAGGACGGGCACGACGCCGCGCAGGAGCCCGAGCTGCCCGGATCCGGGACGCCCGGCGCCGCCGGCACCCTGGACGCGGCCGGCCTGCCCAACGACCCGCTGGTCCCGGCCCGCCGCCGGCCGCGCCTGGGCTGGGAGCGCGGCCGCAGCTGGATGCGCCCGACCGAGACCCCGTTCCCGCCGGCCCGGTCCGCGGTCCGCGAACGCCTGGTGCCCTCGTTCTACCCCGAGTTCTTCCGCGGGGCCGGCTGGATCCTGCCGCTGCTGGTCACCCTGGTCGGCGGGTTCATGCGGTTCTGGAACATCGGCTCGCCCCGGCAGGTCATCTTCGACGAGACCTACTACGCCAAAGACGGCTGGTCGATGTGGGTCTACGGCTGGGAGCACAACTGGCAGCCCTCGGCCACCGCCGACCCGGCGGTGGCCGGCAGCGGCACCGGCCTCGGCCAGAACGGCGTGGCCAAGTTCGCCAACGGCCCCGAGTACGTGGTGCACCCGCCGTTCGGCAAGTGGATCATCGGCGCCGGGGAGAAGGCCTACGGCCTGAACCCGGCCGGCTGGCGGGTGATGGAGGCCCTGCTCGGCACGATCGCGATCTACATCCTGGCCCGCACCGCCCGCCGGATGTTCCGCTCCACCCTGCTCGGCTGCGTGGCCGGGCTCTTCCTCGCCTTCGACGGCCTGGCCTTCGTGATGGCCCGCACCGCGCTGCTCGACGGACTGCTGATGTTCTGGGTCCTGGCCGGGTTCTCCTGCCTGGTGGTGGACCGGGACAAGACCCGGGCCCGGTTCGCCGACTGGCGCGAGGCGCACGGCACCGAGCTGCTCGCCCCGCGCGACTTCGGCCCCAAACTGGGCATCCGGCCGTGGCGGCTGCTCGGCGGCCTGTGCCTGGGCCTGGCCGCGGCCACCAAGTGGAACGGCGTCGCCTTCTGCGCCGGGTTCATGCTGCTGAGCGTGCTGTGGGACATGGGCGCGCGCCGGGCCGTGGGCGTGCGCTGGCCGCTGCTCGCGGTGACCCTGCGCGACCTGCTCTGGGCGGTGATCTCCCTGCCGGTGCTGATGCTGGTCACCTTCGTGTCCTCCTACGCCGGCTGGATCTTCGACACCTCCGACGGCGGCGGCTACGACCGGTTCTGGGCCAACTCCAACCCGTCGAACTTCTGGCCCACCTGGGCCGACCCGTTCCGCTCCCTGTGGAACTACGTCTACCAGCAGTACCAGTTCAACGCGAACCTCCAGTCCCCGCACCCCTACCAGTCGAACCCGTGGTCCTGGCTGGTGATGGGCCGGCCGGTCGCGTTCTACTACTGCGGGGACCCCAAGCCCGGCGTGGTCTGCCCGGTCGGCGGCGCCGCCAACGGCTCCTCGCAGGAGGTCCTGGCCCTGGGCAACCCGCTGCTGTGGTGGATCGCCACCGCCGGGATCCTGTTCCTGCTCTGGCGCTGGATCGCCCGCCGGGACTGGCGGGCCGGGGCGATCCTGTGCGGGATCGCCTGGGGCATCGGGCTGTGGCTGCACTACGCCGAGCGCACCATCTTCTCCTTCTACGCCGTCTCCTTCGCACCGTTCATGTGCCTGTCCGCCACGATGGTGGTCGGCGCGATCCTCGGCCGGGCCGACGCGTCCGCGATCCGCAGATCCTGGGGCGCGGCCACCGCCGGGACGATCGTGGTCGCGGTGGTCGCCCTGTTCATCTACTTCTACCCGATCTACACCGGGCAGACGATCAGCTACACGGACTGGTCGAACCACATGTGGTTCCAATCCTGGATCTGAGAAGGCCTGCGGGCCGGGTACCGTAGTGCCGTGGTCAACTTGGTCAACATCGAAGCCGTCGGCAAGTCCTACGGCACCCGCACCCTCCTCGACGGGGTCTCCCTGGGACTGGCGGAGGGCGACCGGGTCGGCGTGGTCGGCCGCAACGGCGACGGGAAGACGACCCTGCTGCGCCTGCTGGCGAAGCAGGAGGAACCCGACCGCGGCCGGGTCACGCACAGCGGCGCGGTCCGGGTCAGCGTGGTCGGCCAGCAGGACGTGCTGGACCCGGCCGCCACCATCCGGGCCCAGCTGCTGGCCGGCCGGGCCGAACACGAGTGGGCCGGCGAGGCGGGCATCCGGGACGTGATCAGCGGCCTGTTCGGCGGCCTGGACGCCCCGGTGTTCCCCCAGGGCCTGGACACGGTGGTCGGCCCGCTGTCCGGCGGCGAACGGCGCCGGATCGCCCTGGCCAAGGCCCTGATCGAACCGGACCGGACCGACCAGCTGCTGCTGCTCGACGAGCCGACCAACCACCTGGACGTCGAAGCCATCGCCTGGCTGGCCCGGCACCTCAAAGCCCGGCGCTGCTCGCTGTTCGCGGTCACCCACGACCGCTGGTTCCTGGACGAGGTCTGCGACCACACCTGGGAGGTCGCCGACGGCCGGGTGCACGCCTACGAGGGCGGCTACTCGGCCTACGTGCTGGCCCGGGCCGAGCGGTCCCGGGTGGCCGCCGGGGACTGGGACCGCAAGCAGAACCTGCTGCGCAAGGAACTGGCCTGGCTGCGCCGCGGCGCCCCGGCCCGCACCTCCAAGCCCAAGTTCCGGATCGACGCGGCCAACGCGCTGATCGCCGAGGAGCCGCCGATCCGGGACAACGCCGAGCTGATGAAGTTCGCCTCGGCCCGGCTCGGCCGGACCGTCTACGAGTTCGAAGACGTCAGCTACGCGGTCGGCCAGGGCCCGGACCCGGACCGCACCCTGCTGGACCACGTGACCTGGCAGCTGGGCCCGGGCGAGCGGCTCGGCCTGGTCGGGGTCAACGGCTCGGGCAAGACCAGCCTGCTGCGGCTGCTGACCGGCAAGGTCCAGCCGTCCGGCGGCCGGGTGGTCACCGGGCAGACCGTCAAACCGGCCCTGCTGTCCCAGGAGATCACCGAGATCGACCCGCAGACCCGGGTGCTCAAGGCGGTCGAGGAGATCAAGTCCTCGGTGGACCTGGGCAAGGGCCGGGTGCTGACGGCCGGCCAGCTGCTGGAGCGGTTCGGCTTCACCGGCGACAAGCAGTGGACCCCGGTCGGCGACCTGTCCGGCGGCGAGCGCCGCCGGCTGCAGGTGCTGCGGCTGTTGATGGCCGAGCCGAACGTGCTGCTGCTGGACGAACCGACGAACGACCTGGACATCGACACCCTGACCGCGCTGGAGGACATCCTCGACGGCTGGCCCGGCTCGATGATCGTGGTCTCGCACGACCGGTTCTTCCTGGAGCGGACCACGGACCGGGTGGCCGCGCTGATGGGCGACGGCAAGCTGCGGCTGCTGGCCGGCGGGGTGGACGAGTACCTGCGCCGGCGCGCGGACGTGCTGGCCGCGGGCGGGCCCGGGGTCGGCGGCGGGCCGGCGGCCGGAGCGGGTTCCGGCGGCTCGGGATCGGCCGCGGGTTCGGGCGGCGGCGCGGGCGGCGGTTCGGGTTCCGGCGGCGGCGCGGCTTCGGGCGCTCCGAGCGCCCAGTCCGCGGCGCAGCAGCGGGCCGCGCAGAAGGAACAGGCCCGGATCGAACGCCAGCTGGACAAGATCGCGAGCAAGGAAGCCGAGCTGCACACCAAGATGGCCGCCGCGGCGACGGACTATGCGCTGGTCGGGGATCTGGACACGCAGCTGCGCGCCCTCGCCGCCGAACGTGAGCGGCTGGAAGAAGAATGGTTGGAGCTGGTCGGGTAGCCGTCGGCGGCGCCGGCCGAGCCGCGCGCCGGTGCACGTGGTCGAATGCTCCCGGCGCGGGAGTGTTCTGATTCGGCGGCCGCGTTCCCGGTTCCCGAGCGGGCGGCGCGTGCGACCGGCGCTCGTCGCGGGCCGCCCGGCGCCCGCGCCCGACTCCGCCCCGGGCGGAATCGCGGCCGTGTCTGCGGATGCGCCATCCGAGTGATAACGCCTGATTCCGGCGACGGCACGCCGACGCCCGGCATATCCTCGTCAGTCAACGGGGCCGGCGGTGGGAGCCGGCCCGACGGGGATCGGGGGACGGCCATGGCCGTGCTGTGCACAGCGGGCGCACCGGCGCTCACACCACACGAACGCGAGGCCTTCGCGGCCCGGCTGACCGCGCGCGAACTCGAGGTCTTCGGGCAGCTGGCGGCCGGCCGGGACCGGCGCGGGATCGCCCGGGGGCTCGGCCTCTCGCCGCACACGGTCCGCACCCACATCCAGAAGATCTTCGTCAAGCTCGACGTGCACAGCGTGATCGAGGCGCTCGCCCTGCTCCGGGCGGTCGGCCAGCCCGGTCAGCCGGGCACCCGCTCCGCGCCGGTGTAGACCGTGGCCCGGCCGCCGCGGACGAACCCGGCCAGGGTCAGCCCGGCCGAGCCGGCCAGCTCGACCGCGAGCGAGGAGGGCGCGGAGACCGCCGCGAGCACCGGCAGGCCCGCCGCGGCGGCCTTCTGCACGAGTTCGAACGAGGCCCGGCCGCTGACCGCCAGCAGCGTCCCGCGCAGCGGCAGACGGCCCTCCCGCAGCGCCCAGCCGACCACCTTGTCCACGGCGTTGTGCCGGCCCACGTCCTCGCGGATGCACAGCAGCTCGCCGGCCGGGGTGAACAGGCCGGCCGCGTGCAGGCCGCCGGTCTGTTCGAACAACCGCTGTCCGGCCCGCAGCGCGTCGGGCAGGGCGCACAGGATCTCCGGGGTCACCCGGACCGGGTCGTCCGCGACGCTCCAGTGGGTGTTCGCGTGCACCGCCTCGATCGAGGACTTTCCGCAGACCCCGCAGGCGCTGGTGGTGTAGGAGTTGCGCTGCAGGGACCGGCCGGGCGGCTGCACGCCGGGGGCCAAGTCGATGTCCAGCACGTTGTAGGTGTTCGGGGTGCCCGCGTCCCCGCAGAAGCGCATGCGCGCCAGGTGGTCGGGGCTGCGGACCACGCCCTCGCCGACCAGGTAGCCGGCCGCGAGGTCGAAGTCGTCGCCGGGGGTGCGCATCGTCACCGCGAGCGGCTCCCCGCCGATCCGCAGTTCGAGCGGCTCCTCCACCACGAGGGTGTCGCGGCTCTTCGCGGCCGCGCCGGCCTGCCAGCGGACGACCGGGACACGTTGGACGTTCCTGCTCATGACCGCCATCCTCGCCCATCTCGGCGGCGGGGCAAAGCCCGCCGGATCCCGGACCGGGACCCGGCGGGAGACGCGGCGCGGGGGACTACAGCGGGCGCACGCGCTCGGCCTGCGGGCCCTTCGGACCCTGGGTGACGTCGAACTCGACCCGCTGGTTCTCGTCGAGCGAACGGTAGCCGTTCGAGTCGATGGCCGTGAAGTGGACGAAGACGTCGGCGCCGCCGTCGTCCTGCTGGATGAAGCCGTAGCCCTTCTCAGCGTTGAACCACTTGACCGTACCGGAAGCCATTTTTCTCCTAGAGGACAGAAGGGGGGGATTGTCGGACGGGCGTCACCACGCCTGATGGATCGCCCGGGGTCGCTTTCCGTGGATCGCCCCGCTTGCTCGGCCCGAGAAGGAGAGGACGGCCGCAAACACGAAAGCCCGCGGCCGTGTACTCCCGCGGGCGTTCTACGAAGGCATGGGGAACAACTTCAGCTGCAACCACGGTCACCCTAACACGGACCCGGGCGGGCTGTCCGTCCGTCGATCGGGTGATTCCGGCAGGTCGAAAATCCGATGCGGGTAATGGGTGTGAAGGCCTATGGTCCGTACTATGCCGAACTCCGTGTCTCCTTCCACAAGCACGTCCCGGCACACTTTCGCCTCCCTGTGGCGCCTGCGCCGCTATGTGCGCCCGTACCGCTGGCAGATGCTCGCGATGTTCGTGGTGGCACTGGGATCCAGCCTCATCGCCGTGGCTGTGCCACTGCTCACCAAAGCAGTGATCGATGGTCCGGTGCGCAGCGGGGACCGGGCCGGGCTCTGGGAGCTGGGCGGCTACGCGCTGGCCTTCGGACTGGCCGAGGCGGCCCTGATCCTGACCCGGCGGCTGACCCTGGCCCGCAGCGCGCTCGGGATCGAGAAGGACCTGCGCGGCCAGCTCTATCAGCACCTTCAGTCACTCGACGTCGGCTTCCACGACACCTGGCAGTCCGGCCAGCTGGTCTCCCGGATGACCAGCGACATCTCCGCGATCCGGCGCTTCCTCGGCTTCGCCCTGATCTTCCTGGTGGTCAACACGATCACCTTCCTGGTGGTCGGCGCGCTGCTGGTCGCGATCGACCCGCTGCTCGGCGCCCTGATCGGCGCGCTGGCCGTGCCGCTGAGCTACCTGACCTTCCGCTACGAACGCACCTACCGCCGGCAGATCCGCGCGGTCCAGGACCAGCAGGGCGAGGTGGCCACCGACGTGGAGGAGTCCGCGGTCGGCATCCGGGCGCTGAAGTCCTTCGGCCGGGGCGGATACGCCGCCGGGCGCTACGACGCCAAGGCCGTGCATCTGCGTACCCTGCAACTGGTCCAGATCCGCACCCTGGCCCAGGTCTGGGCCGTGATCATCGCCCAGCCGCAGGCCGTGCTGAGCCTGGTGGTGCTCGGCGGCGCGGTCGCCGTGCACAGCGGGGTGCTGAGCCTGGGCACCCTGGTCGCGTTCATCTCCCTCTACCTGCTCCTGGTCTGGCCGATCGAGTCGATGGGCTGGCTGCTGGCCGCCTCCCAGGAGGCCAACACCGCGGCCGAACGCATCTTCGAGGTGCTGGACACGGTGCCCGCGATCCGCACGGTCGCGGAGCGGGACGAGCCGGCGTCCCCGGCCGCGGCGCCGACGGTCCGGGCGCGCACGGTCGACGCCCCGGTCGACGCCCCGGTCGACGCCCCGGACGCCGCCCCGGCCGAGCCCGGGCCGGACCCCGGCACGCTGGTCTTCGAGCACGTCTCGTTCACCTACCCGGGCTCGGACCGGCCGATCCTGACCGACCTGAACCTCGACCTGGCCGCCGGCGAGACGGTGGCCGTGGTCGGGCCGACCGGTTGCGGCAAGACGACGCTGACCGCCCTGGTGCCCCGGCTCTACGACGTGACCGGCGGCCGGATCCTGGTCGGCGGGCAGGACGTGCGCCGGATTCCGCTGGACCGGCTGCGCTCGACCGTGGCCTGTGCCTTCGAGGAGCCGACCCTGTTCTCGGCCAGCGTCCGGGAGAACCTGCTGCTCGGCCGGCCCGAGGCCGACGGGCAGCAGATCGACGAGGCGCTGCGGATCGCCCAGGCCGGTTTCGTGCTGGACCTGCCCTGGGGCCTGGACACCCGGGTCGGCGAGCAGGGCCTGTCCCTGTCCGGCGGGCAGCGCCAACGCCTGGCCCTGGCCCGCGCGGTGCTCGGCCGGCCCCGGATCCTGGTGCTCGACGACCCGCTGTCCGCGCTCGACATCCACACCGAGGGCCTGGTCGAGGCGGCGCTGCGCTCGGTCCTGGGCGCCACCACCGGGCTGGTGGTGGCGCACCGCGCCTCCACGGTCCTGCTGGCCGACCGGGTGGCCCTGCTCGGCCCGGCCCCCGCCGCCGACGGGCGGCCGGGCGGGTTCACCGTGACCGCCGTCGGCACCCACCGCGAACTGCTGGACACCAGTGCGCAGTACCGCTCCCTGCTATCCCAGAGTTCAGATTTGGAGCCCGCCAGATGACCGCGACCGAGGACTCCGGCCAGCCTGCCCCGGCCGAACCCGCCGACCCGCCCGACAGCTCGGACCCGCCGGATCCGGGATCACAAACCCCTGCCGAGACGGACCCCGCGCCGCCCCCGGCCGCCGCGGACGACTGGCGCGGCGTGGCGGCCGAGAAGGTGGACGAGGTCTCCGCGCAGGCCGGCTTCTTCCTGCGGGCCCGCTCCCGCCGCCTGCTGATCAGCCTGCTGCGACCGCACCGCAGGGCGCTCGGCTGGGCCACCGTGCTGATCGTCGTGGTCACCGGGGCCGAGATGGCCGGGCCCTACCTCGTCTCGGTCGGCATCGACACCGGCATCCCGGCGCTCGGCCGCCGCGACTGGGCGCCGGTGCTCTGGACCGTCGGCGGGATCCTGGCCACCGCCCTGCTCGGCGCCGTGCTGCGCCTGTTCTTCCTCAACCTGGTCGGCCGGATCGGCCAGGACCTGCTGCTGGACCTGCGCCGCCGGGTGTTCGCCCAGTTCCAGCGGCTGCCGGTGGCCTTCCACGAGCAGTACACCTCCGGCCGGGTGATCTCCCGGCTGACCAACGACCTCGACGCCCTGGCCGACCTGATCGACAACAGCCTGGACGGCCTGATCAACGCGGTGCTCAACGTGATCGTCATCAGCATCCTGCTGGTGCTGCTGGATCCGCTGCTCTCGCTCGCCCTCGCGGCCGTGCTGCCCGCGCTGCTGGGGCTGCTGGTCTGGTACACCCGCGGGTCGCGGGTGGCCTACCGGCGCACCCGGGAGGCGGTGGCGGCCCTGATCGTCCAGTTCGTCGAGACCCTGAACGGGATCCGCGCGGTCCAGGCCTTCCGGCGCGAGCCGCGCAACGAGGTGATCTTCGAGCGGCTCAACCAGGACTACCGGGACGCCAACGCGGACGCCCAGCGCCTGCTGGCCCTGTTCATGCCCGGGATCAAGGCGGTCGGCGCGGTGATCACCGCCGCGGTGCTGCTGTTCGGCGGCTTCCAGGTGCTCGACGGCGCGCTCCAGGTCGGCGTGCTCACCGCGTTCCTGCTCTACCTGCGCCAGTTCTTCGACCCGCTGCAGGATCTGGCGATGTTCTACACCTCGTACCAGTCCGCGACCGCGGCCCTGGAGAAACTCTCCGGGGTGCTGGAACAGGAGCCGGACGTCCCCGAGCCGGCCGAGCCGGCCACCCTGCCGGACCCGGTGCGCGGCGAGATCTCGTTCGCCGCGGTCGCCTTCGCCTACCCGGCCCGGGACTCGGACACGGCCCCGGACGGCGCGAGCGGCGCGGGCGGGGACGCCGGGGCCGGAGCCGACGGCGCGACGCCCGCCCGGCCCGCGTCGGCCAAGGCCGACAAGGTGATCCTGCCCGGGCTCGACCTGGTCATCCCGGCCGGGCAGACCGTGGCCCTGGTCGGCTCGACCGGGGCCGGCAAGTCCACCGTGGCCCGGCTGATGTGCCGGTTCTACGACCCGGTGGCCGGCCGGGTCGGCCTGGACGGGATCGACCTGCGCGACCTGGCCGACGCCGACCTGCGCGCCCACGTGGTCATGGTCACCCAGGAGAACTTCCTGTTCACCGGCACGGTCGCGGACAACATCCGGTTCGGCCGGCCGGACGCCACGGACGAGGAGGTGCGCCGGGCGGCCGAGGAGATCGGCGCGCACGAGTTCATCGCCCACCTGCCCGAGGGCTACGCGACCGACGTGAAGAAGCGCGGCGGGCGGCTGTCGGCCGGCCAGCGCCAGCTGATCGCGTTCGCCCGCGCCTTCCTGGCCGACCCGGCCGTGCTGGTCCTGGACGAGGCCACCTCCTCGCTGGACGTGCCGTCCGAACGCCTGGTCCAGCGGGCCCTGCGCACCATCCTGGCCGACCGGACCGCGCTGATCATCGCGCACCGATTGTCCACGGTCGAGATCGCCGACCGGGTGCTGGTGATGGAGGACGGCCGGATCGTGGAGGACGGCTCACCGGAGGAACTGCTCGCGATCGAGTCCGCGCGGGTCTCCCGGACCGGCGGACGGTCCGCCGCCGACACGGACGGCGAACCCGGCGACGCGGCCGACGACACGGCCCCGGAGCAGTCCGGCCGGTTCGCCGCCCTGCACAGCGCCTGGCGCGACTCCCTGGCGAGCGTGTGACGGGACCTCGGCGCCTGCACCGCCGAGCGGGATCGGCCACGGCGGGTTCCACCGCCGACCGTGGCCGCCGTCGAACTGCGCCGTCGGTATACGGATTGGGTAACAGTTGGCGGGAATCAGAACCACTCGTCAGCTTTTGCGGCCCCCGGACCCGGGAGCGAAGCGCGACCCTGCCTCACCTGCGGCCTCGCCCGGAACAGACCCGATCACAACCCGCAGTCGGCCGGTGACACCCCGATCACTGCGCGCTACCCGGACCAACCGTGTTCTCTCAGCCATAACAGCAGTTCAACGATCCCTTAAGAGCCATTCCGGCACACGGCTCCGATCAAGGGTTTCAGCGCATCAGGCCCAGACCAAAACAGCACGATTGGTCCTTTAGTAATCTTCTAGGGATTAATGCTGCACTTCACGTGCTCAGTGAAGTTACTGCGCACTATTGGCTGCCATGGCGGTGGCGTTGGTCTTACGATCTGGGCATGACCCGCGTTCTACTGGCTGAAGACGACATCGCGATCGCCGAACCCCTGGCTCGTGCGCTCCGCCGAGAGGGCTATGACGTGGATCTGCGCACGGACGGCCCCAGCGCACTGCGCCACGCCCAGTCCGGCTCGGTGGATCTGCTGGTGCTGGACCTGGGCCTGCCCGGGATGGACGGCCTGGAGGTGTGCCGCAGACTGCGCACCGACGGCCACGCCTTCCCGGTGCTGGTGCTCACCGCCCGCGCCGACGAGGTGGACACCGTGGTGGGCCTCGACGCCGGCGCCGACGACTACGTGACCAAACCCTTCCGGCTGGCCGAACTGCTCGCCCGGGTGCGCGCCCTGCTGCGCCGGGGCACCTCCGAGCCGGGCAGCGCCGCCCGCGGGGTCCGGATAGACGTGGACTCCCACCGCGCCTACGTGGGCGAGGAGGAGCTGAGCCTGACCGCCAAGGAGTTCGACCTGCTGCGGGTGCTGGTCCGGGACGCCGGCCGGGTGATCACCCGGGAGCAGCTGATGCGCGAGGTCTGGGACACCACCTGGTGGTCCTCGACCAAGACCCTCGACATGCACATCTCCTGGTTGCGCAAGAAACTCGGCGACGACGCGACCAACCCCCGGTTCATCACCACGGTCCGCGGAGTCGGCTTCCGCTTCGAACGCGGCTGAGTGCAACGGGGGGACTGGAGGGGCGACGATGCGCGGAAGAATGATCAAGTCCACCGTGGCCGTGGTGCTGTTGGTGGTACTGCTGCTCGGGGTCCCGCTGGCGATCATCGACGCCCAGCGGATCCGGGGCGCCGAACAGGACTCGCTCAACGAGGAGGTGCAGCGGATCGGCCTGCTCACCGACGTGCAGCTCAACGCCGGGCAGCTGGACCAGACCGCGCTCGTGGCCTACCTGTCCCGGGGCCGCAGCGCCGTGATCACCATCTCCGGCAAGAAGCCGATCGTGCTCGGCCCCGCGCCGTCCGCCAGCCCCGAGTCCAGCGAGGTCTACACCGGCCGGGCGCACGAGACCGTGGTGGTCAGCGAGCCGGGCAACCAGACCCGGATGCGGATGCAGGCCGGGCTGCTGCTCGTGCTCGGCATCGCCGTGCTGGCCACGGTCACCGCCACCGGCCTGGCCTTCCTGCAGGCCCGCCGGCTGGCCCGCCCGCTGCGCGACCTGGCGCACACCGCCGAACGGCTCGGCTCCGGCGACCCGCGGCCGCGGCACCGCCGCTACGGGGTGGCCGAACTGGACCGGATCGCCGAGGTGATCGACCACACCGCGGAACGGATCTCCGGGATGCTGGCCACCGAGCGCCGGCTGGCCGCGGACGCCTCGCACCAGCTGCGCACCCCGCTGACCGCGCTGTCGATGCGGCTGGAGGAGATCATCGCGGCCCAGGACCTGCTGGACGTCAAGGAGGAGGCGGCGATCGCGCTGACCCAGGTCGAGCGGCTGACCGACGTGGTCCAGCGGCTGCTGACCGACGCCCGGCACCCGCACCGGTCCGGCTCCTCGGTGCCGATCGACGTGGACGCGGTGATCCGCCAGCAGGTGTTCGAGTGGCGCCCGGCCTTCCGCAGCGCCCGCCGCCCGATCCGGGTGGTCGGCGCCCGCGGCCTGGCCGCGATCACCACCCCGGGCGCGTTCGCCCAGGTCCTGGCCACCCTGATGGAGAACTCGCTGATGCACGGGGCGGGCCCGGTGACCATAAAGACCCGGATGGCCAGCGGCTCGGTGGTGGTGGAGGTCTCGGACGAGGGCCCGGGCGTCCCGGCCGAGCTCGGCACCCGGGTGTTCGACCGCTCGGTCAGCGGCCGGGCGTCCACCGGGCTCGGGCTGACCGTGGCCCGCGAACTGGCCGAGGCGGACGGCGGCCGGCTGGAACTGCTGCAACAGCGCCCCGCGGTCTTCGCCCTGTTCCTGACCGCCTTCCAGCAGCCGGCTGTCGTCTAGGCAGGCACACCGGTTCCCCGGTCTCCCCGGTCCGCCCAGCACGCTCTGGGCGGGCCGGGGTTTTTGTGTGTGCTCGGGGGAGGGGAGGCGGGAGCGCAACGAACAACCTGGGTGCGTCACCAACGCTCATGCACCACGCCACGCACCGACGTCACGCACACTCGCAACTTGTACAGACGCACAAGCACAGCAAAACGCCCGCCCCACCAGGATTCCCTGGCCGGAGCGGGCGCTGAAAGCTTGGGGCTAAATCGCCACGTTCTCGGTGGGCAGCCGCAGCACGGCCGCGGTCTCGAACTCCTCGTCCGGCAGCTGCGAGGTGGGCATCGGCTCGGAGTACTGGAACTGCTCGGCGGCGAGCACGGGCTGGGCCTCGGGGAAGATCCAGGTCCGGTAGGCCCAGAACCGGAACACCATGCCCAGCGCGGTGCCGAGGACGAAGTTGCCGAAGAAGTCGCCGATCGGGCCGTTCCAGTTGAGCACGTAGTGGGTCAGCGCCAGGCAGCCGCTCTGGATCACGCTCGCGATGCCGTTGGTGACGAAGAACAGCACCACTTCGCGGCTGCGGTTCGAGGACGTACCCTCGGTGTAACGGTGCTTGTACGTCCAGTAGCGGTTGCCGAAGTAGGCGACGATCGTGGCCACCACCGAGGCCACGATGGACGCGGTCAACACGTTCCTCGCGTTGAACATCACGTACAGGTGGTACACGCTGAAGTTGACGATCAGGGCGACACCGCCCACTACGCCGAACTTCGCAATCTCATGGAAGAGATGGCCAACGCGGTCCTGCACGAATCGCACGATCGACACTGTCGGTTACCGTCCTGACTTCCGGGTCACACTAAGAGAGTACCGAGAGGCGCTGTGAGTTCGCTTCGCCGCAGACGTGTCGTAGCGCACCTGTGACGTATTAGCCCGTTCGTCCGGTCCCAATCATCGCTTACGGTGACTCCTCGTGTTCGCAGTGCGTTCACCGGTGACTTGCCGTCGCCAAGATCAATACAATCAGTGATCATGCCGCCCCGCAATGCGACGAACGGCGTACCTGCGCAAGCCGGTATTCTTGACTCTCGTGAGTTCCGAGCAGACCTCCCCCCTCAGCGCCGCCCACCCCACGGTCGGGGTGATCGGCGGCGGCCAGCTGGCCCGGATGATGCAGCCCGCCGCGATCGCCCTCGGGGTGCGGCTGCGGGTGCTGGCCGCCGACCCGGCCGAATCGGCCGCGCAGGTGATCCCGGACGTGGTCCTCGGCGCGCACGACGACCCCGAGGCGGTCACCCGGTTCGCGAAGGAGTGCGACGTGGTCACCTTCGACCACGAGCACGTGCCGGCCGAGGTGCTCGACCGGCTGGTCGAGCAGGGCCACGCCGTCCGCCCCGGCCCGCACGCGCTGCGGCACGCCCAGGACAAGGCGGTCATGCGCGCCCGGCTGAGCGAGATCGGCATCCCGGTCCCGGCCTGGCGCACGGTCGCCACGCTCGACGAGGTGACCGGGTTCGCCGCCGAGACCGGCTGGCCGGTGGTGCTCAAGGCGACCCGCGGCGGGTATGACGGCCGCGGAGTCTGGGTCGTCGCGGATGCGGAGCAGGCCCGGACTGTGGTCGCGCAGGCGCACGAACGCGGCGTATCCCTGCTGGCCGAGGCCATGGTGCCGTTCGCCCGCGAGCTGTCCGCGCAGGTCGCCCGCTCGCCGCACGGCCAGGCCGTGGCGTACCCGGTGGTCGAGACGGTCCAGGTCGAGGGGATCTGCCGCGAGGTCTACGTCCCCGCGCCCGGCCTGTCCGAGCACTATGCGGTCGAGGCCCAGCGGATCGCGCTGAGCATCGCCAAGGAGCTCGACGTCACCGGCATGCTCGCGGTGGAGCTGTTCCAGACCGCGGACGGCGCGATCAGCGTGAACGAGCTCGCGATGCGCCCGCACAACTCCGGCCACTGGAGCATCGACGGCGCGGTGACCAGCCAGTTCGAGAACCACCTGCGGGCCGTGCTGGACCTGCCGCTGGGCGACCCGTCCGCGCACGCCCCGGTGACCGTGATGGCCAACGTGCTCGGCCTGGACCTGCCCGAGGTCTACCCGGCCTACCTGCACTGCATGGCCCGCGACCCGGGCCTGAAGATCCACATGTACGGCAAGCCGGTCCAGCCCGGCCGCAAGATCGGGCACGTGACCGTGCTCGGCACCGACCTGCCCGACTGTGTCGACCGGGCCCGGCACGCCGCCGGATACCTCCGTGGAGAGATCGATGAGTGACCCGACCCCCGCCGCCCCCGTGGTCGGCATCGCGATGGGCTCCGACTCGGACTGGTCGGTGATGTCCGAGGCCGCCGACGCGCTGGCCGAGTTCGGGGTCGGCTACGAGGTCGAGGTGGTCTCCGCGCACCGGCTGCCCACCACGATGATCGAGTACGGCGCCCAGGCCGACTCCCGCGGCCTGAAGGTGATCATCGCGGGCGCGGGCGGCGCGGCGGCCCTGCCCGGCATGCTCGCCTCGGTCACCCCGCTGCCGGTGATCGGCGTCCCGGTGCCGCTGAAGTACCTGGACGGGATGGACTCGCTGCTGTCCATCGTGCAGATGCCGGCCGGCGTCCCGGTGGCCACGGTCTCGATCGGCGGCGGCCGCAACGCCGGCCTGCTGGCCGTGCGGATCCTGGCCGCCCAGGACCCGGCGCTGCTGGCCGCGGTGCGGGAGTTCCAGAGCGGACTGGCGGCCAAGGCCCGGGCCAAGGGCGTCGCCCTGCAGGAGAAACTCCGCGCGGCTCAGGGCTCTGCCGACTGACTGGCCGCCACGCCCGGGAGGCTACTGGCCGACCGAGATCGCGCCCTGCCACAAGGTGATGCTGAATCCGATGTAGGTGCTCGGATCTCCTTGGGCGGGCAGGTGCGTGATCTGGAGCAGGGCGACGCGGCCGCGCGGGGTGATGTCGCAGATCGACGTCCCGACGGACAGGTCAGCCGCGTTCAGCTGGTTGATGTACTGGGTGTCGTTGAGGCAGTTCTGGTAACTGCCTGCGGTGCCCGGCTGCAGGATCGCCATGGTCGCGTTCGACGTGCTGGCCTCGATGTAGTCGTCGTAGCTGCTGGGGAAGTCGACGTCGAAGTTCACCCCGCTGTCGTTGAGGACCGCCCTGCCCGGGCTGGACAGGTCCGAGGTCAGGTTGAAGCCGTAGCCCGCGGCGAGGTCGACGTGGAAGGTGCCGAGCGGGGTGCCGGGCGGATTGTTGTTGCCGGTGACCGCCTGGCCGGTCGCGTTCGGCACGGCCGCCGGTGTGGTGAACGGCACCAGGGGCGCGTCGGGGGCGGTGGTCGGGTTCACCAGGGTGTTCGGGTTCTGCTCCGCGGCCGGGGCGGTGGTGGCGCCGATGGTGGTCAGCGCGTTGAGCGACGGATTGTGGCCGGTGGACGAGGGCGGGGAACCCTTGCCGTCCAGGGAGACCGCGGCGATCGCCCCGCCGCCGGCCACGACCACCACGGCCAGGGCGCCGAGCAGCAGCCGGCGGCCCCAGTTCGGCGTCTGGGTGGGCGATTCGGTGGGCGGTGGCAGGGCGGCGGCGCGCACGGCCGCGCGTTTCTCGGCGCCGGACAGCTTGGCCGGCGCCGGAATCGGCGGGGGCGCGGGCTGCGGGATCGGCTGCGGCGGCACGTACATGGGCTGTGGCTGGAGCGGGGGGTGGAACAGGGGCGCAGCGGCAACCGCAGCCGCAGCCGCGCCCGCGGCCTGCTCCGCCGGGGCCGCCACCGTCCGCCGGGTCGCCTCCGACGCGACCGCGCTCGGCAGCCAGCCGGCCGTGATCCGCAGATCCCCGCCGGCCTGCCGGCGGCACAGGTCGATCAGCGCCGGGCCGGTGATCCGTTGCGCCGGGTCCTTGGTCAGGCAGGCCTGGACCAGGGGGACCAGGTCCGGCGGGCAGGCCGACAGGTCGGGCTGTTCGTTCACCACCCGGTAGAGCACCGCCATCTCCTGCCCCTCGCCGAACGGCGTGCGCCCGGTGGCGGCGTAGAAGGCCAGCGAGCCGAGCGAGAACAGGTCGGTGGCCGGCTCGGCGGACTGGCCGAGCGCCTGCTCCGGCGCCATGTACTGCGGGGTGCCGATCCGGATGCCGGTGGCGGTCAGCGGGGTCGAGTCGGCCGCCCGGGCGATCCCGAAGTCGATCACCCGCGGCCCGTCCTCGGCCAGCACCACGTTGGCCGGCTTCAGGTCCCGGTGCACCACCCCCGCGGCGTGGATGGCCGCGAGCGACTCGGCCACCGCCCCGGTCAGCAGCAGGACCGTGCGCACCGGCAGCGGCCCGAACCGGCGCACCGCCGCGGCCAGCGACGGGCCCGGCACGTAGGCCGTGGCCAGCCAGGGCTGCGCGGCGTCCGGCCCGGCGTCCACCACCTGCGCGGTGTAGACCCCGTTGACCCGCTGGGCCGCCCGGATCTCCTGGGCGAACCGCTCGCGGAACTCCGGGTCCTCGGCGAACTCCGGCCGCACCACCTTCAGCGCCAGCGCCCGGCCGCCCGGGGTGAAGGCCAGGTAGACCCGGCCCATCCCGCCCGCGCCGAGCCGGGCCCGCAGGCGGTAGCCGCCGACCGCGGCCGGATCGTCGCCGGCCAGCGGCTCGAACGGCGCAGGCGGCGGGGCGGTGCCGATGTTCTCCGCGGTGAATGAATCCGGCATGCAGCGGCGCCCCTATCTGACTACGTCTCAGGTCGTCGCCAGATGATAGTTCGGTGGCCGAGGGCGAGGCTACTGATAGTGCTTACTCGTTATGGGACGGGTGATTCCAGGTGCATAGGAAGCTGTTCGTACGTATGCATATGCGTATGCTTCTCAGTCCACGGCCCTGATTCGGGCCGTCTCAGCCTGCTTCGGATCGGGGTCCGATCATCGGGCTCGGCGCGCCGGCGGCACCGCTACCTACGGCCACCAACCCGCAACCGGCCGGGGACGAAAGATGGACACATAAGCTACCAGTGGGTAACAATGAACGCGTGACTGATGCCTTCGACCTTTACACCGTCCGCGAAGAACACGATCTGCTCCGCGACTCGGTGCGTGCCCTGGTGGAGACCAAGATCGCCCCGTACGCGGCCGCGGTCGACAGCGAGGCCCGCTATCCGCAGGAGGCGCACGACGCGCTGCACGCCGCGGACATGCACGCGATCCACATCCCCGAGGAATACGGCGGCGCCGGCGCGGACGCGCTCGCCACCTGCCTGGTGATCGAGGAGGTCGCCCGCGCGTGCGTCTCCTCCTCGCTGATCCCGGCCGTGAACAAGCTCGGCACCATGCCGCTGATCCTGTCCGGGTCGGAGGAGCTCAAGCAGAAGTACCTGCGCCCGGTGGCCGAGGGCCGCGCGATGTTCTCCTACGCCCTGTCCGAGCCGGAGGCCGGCTCCGACGCCGGCGGGATGACCACCCGGGCCGTGCCCGACGGCGACGGCTGGCGGATCAACGGCGTCAAGCGCTGGATCACCAACGCCGGCGTGTCGGACTACTACACCGTGATGGCGGTCACCGAGCCCGGCATCGGCACCAAGGGGATCTCCGCCTTCGTGCTGGAGAAGAGCGACGAGGGCTTCACCTTCGGCGCCCCGGAGAAGAAGCTCGGGATCAAGGGCTCGCCCACCCGCGAGCTCTACTTCGACGACGTCTGGATCCCGGCCGACCGGATCATCGGCGAACCCGGCACCGGCTTCCGCACCGCGATGGCCACCCTGGACCACACCCGGGTCACCATTGCCGCCCAGGCCCTCGGCGTGGCCCAGGGCGCCCTGGACTACGCCACCGGCTACGTCAAGCAGCGCAAGCAGTTCGGCCGCCCGATCGCCGACCTGCAGGGCGTCCAGTTCATGCTCGCCGACATGGGCATGAAGCTCGCCGCCGCCCGCCAGCTGACCTACGCCGCGGCCGCGAAGTCCGAGCGCAAGGACCCCGACCTGACCTTCTACGGCGCCGCGGCCAAGTGCTTCGCCTCGGACGCCGCGATGGAGATCACCGTCGACGCGGTCCAACTCCTCGGCGGCTACGGCTACACCCAGGACTACCCCCTGGAGCGCATGATGCGCGACGCGAAGATCACCCAGATCTACGAGGGGACCAACCAGGTCCAGCGCGTGGTCATGGCCCGGCAGCTGCTCAAGGGCTGAGCCGGTAAGTCGTCAGCTCAGCTTGGATACATCCATGAAAGTTTCATCAAGGCAAGTTGCATCGAGGAAAGTTTTCTTGGGCCGGCGGAGACAGGCGTCCGCCCAACGATGGCCGGTTCCATCAAATGGCTGGAAAACAAACCCTTCGACAGCCGCGATCACGCCCGGCTGATCGTCCACCGCTCGCAACTTCCGGGCGCGGACGATCAGACCGCCCTGCTCGCCGTCGCGCGTTCCGGCTGCACAGTCGAGGGTCTGGCCGTCCTAGGCCCCGGTGATCTGCTCCAGTGCATGGCGCTGCATGCGGCCCGGGCGCGGCGGGGATCTCCTTGCCAAGCCCGGGCCGCTTTGGCAAACGGGTCACTATTGTCGGTGGGCTGAGGCAGGATGGTGGCAGTGCCGGAGCCGGTACGGCGTCGGTGCGGTGGTACCGACGTTCGTGTCGGTGCGAGTTTCGGCGCCGAAGTATCGTGGATGCACGGACACCACCTGCTGTAACAGTTCCAACACGGCGTGGTGTAAACGGCGCCAGGTGTGGCGCGAGCTGGCGTATTGTGGCTTTGCCCGATACGTTACCGAACTGTCGCGTACAGTGATGACCGTCACTCTAGCCCTTGGTGGCGCCCTTCCCCGACACCGGAGCGGAGTAATTCGTGAGTGCGAGATGTGCGAGCAGCACGATGACCGATTCGTCCGAACGGTTCTGGCAACAGGTGGAAGGCTGGCAAGAGAGCGAAGCACCGGCATTGGTGATACGTATGCAGGCATATCCGCACTTCACCGTGGTGCGGCTGGACGGGGAGCTGGACATCGCGTCCGGCGACGCGTTCGCCCGCCAGCTGTTCGACCTGATGGACCGGGGAGTGGTCCACCTGGTCGCCGACCTGAGCCGGCTGACCTTCTGCGACGCGTCCGGGCTGGGCACCCTGGTCAAGATCAGGAACCGGCTGGCCAACCGGAACGGCTGGCTGCGCCTGGCCGGGCCCTCGCCGCAGATGAGCCGGATCATCCGGCTCTCCGGGCTGGCCCGCACGCTGCCCTGCTTCCCGGCGGTCACCGACGCCCTGGCCGCGCCGGAGCCCGCGCCGTCGGCGCTCTCGGCCGAGGCCGCGGCGACCGTCACGGCCACCGCCGTCTGATCCGGATCCGTTGAGGCCGGTCTGGACTGTGTGCGTTCACTCATCCCGCCCGACGGCCGGCCGCCTGGCGTGAGCGGGGGATGTCCGGGCCGCGGTAGAGCTCCTCGGGCACCTGGGCGAGGGTGGACGGGTGCACCTGCGGGCCGAGCCCGTAGAGCTTCTGGAAGCTCATGATCAGCGGCCGCCAGAGGTCCGGGTCGATCCGGTCGGCCGCGCCGGCCATCCGGATCCCCTCGTGCACGAACACCCGCTGCACGCGCACCTCGACGGCGACCAGACCGCCGCGCTGAATCTCGTCCTCGTCGGCGATCGGGTGGACGGACTCGACCACCGCCTCCAGTGCGACCGGACACTCGGCCACCCGCGGCGGGCGCACGGTCTCGGCCGGGACCGCGGTCAGCCCGGCCAGCTAGAACTTGTCCGGCTCGTGCCGGTAGCCGCGGCGCAGCTTGCCCGCCGGGACCGGGTCCGTGCCGGTGGTCAGGGCGAGCCGGTCGACCGCGGGGGCGAGCAGGTCCGACGGCAGGTTCAGCACGCACTCGCCGGTGCGCAGCATGTTCCGGGTGGTCTTGGACCCGGCCGCGAGGCCGAGCATGGCCCGCCAGCCGAGCCAGAAGGCCGAGGACATCGGGGCGAGGTTGGCCGAGCCGTCCTCGTTGAGGGTGGAGACCAGGACCACCGGGGTGCCGAAGTACAGGATGCCGGGCTCGATCCGGGTGTGCGGCGCGGCGGCGGGCGGGGCCGATGTGGCGGAAGGTGCTGTCGTGGTCGTCATGCGAACAAGTCTTGCCGCAGGTGGACTGTTTGGCTGGCGGCTAGCGGACCTTGCACTGAGGACGGCATCCGGGTGGTGGTTATTGATGTTATTGGCATGCTATCTGGCGTAATGTCACGTTCAGTCAGGGCTCGGAGTAGGGTGGCGATGCTGGTCGGAGATTCGGCGGACTGAGAAGGGCGATGGTGGCGTTGACGATGCGCCTGCCTGCTCGGGCGCGGCGGCCGATCGCCCTGGCGGCTGTCGGCGTCTGCATGATGGGCGTGACGGCCGCGTTCGCCTGGCCCGGCGGAAACGGCAGCGCGGCGGCCGATCCGGTGAGCGCCGCGCCGGTGGCGGTGCCCGAGCTCGCCGGGTTCAGCGCGGCCCGCCTGGCGAGCGGACTCGGCGCCGAGTACGGGTTCCGGTTCATGGCGGCGACCGCGCCGACCGACCGCGGCAGCGTGGACATGGCCACCGCCCAGGACTCGACCGGGGATCACCTGAGGGTGATCGTCTTCGGCCGGGCGCCCGAGCCGGTCCACGGCCTGGCCTGCGAATTCACGCCCGCGGCGGCACGCAGCGGAGCGACGCCGGGCATCGCGGCCGCGGCAACCGGCGACGCCGCGGCGCCGCCGAACAGCGCCGCCGGATTCCTCTCCGACTGCGCCCGGCTCGGCTCCGGACAGGCCCAGGCGGCCGCCGCGGCCGGCTGGGTCGCCCGAACCCAGGCGCGGCTCGCCGCCCTGCCGGCCGCCCAGTCCGACCCGGGCCGACTGACCGCCTCGGCCAGATTCGGCCCGGCCGGCTACGTCCTGCGCCGGCTGCCGCAGACCGGGGAGTGGATCGTGGCCGTGACCGGCCCGGTCCGCTGAGTGCCCGGGCCGGAAGGGCGGTCTGGTCGGCGGCCGGAGCCGGGGCGTATCGTGCGATCATGCCGAACGACTCCGCGATCCCCGCCGCCCGCCCGGTCTCGGCGACCCGGATCACGCTGACCCGCCTGATGACCCAGGCCGACACCAACCTGCTCGGCAACGTGCACGGCGGGGTGATGATGAAACTGGTCGACGACACGGCCGGCGTGGTGGCCACCCGGCACGCCGGGCGCGCCGCGGTGACGGTGTCGATGGACCAGATGGCCTTCCTCAACCCGGTCCACGTCGGCGACGTGGTCTACACCCACGCGCAGGTCAACTGGGTCGGCACCACCTCGCTGGAGATCGGCGTGCGGGTCGAGGCCGAGCGCTGGGACCAGGCCGGGGAGAGCCCGGTGCACGTGGCCAGCGCCTTCCTCGCCTTCGTCGCGGTGGACTCGGAGAACAAGCCCTGCGCGGTCCCGGCGCTGATCCTGGAGACCTCCGAGGACGAGCGGCGCAACCACGAGGCGGGCATCCGCCGCAATCACCGGCTGGCCCGGCGGGACGCGATCCTGGCCTCGCGCACCGCGCAGTAGGCGCTCGGAGCAGCCGCCGCGAGGCCGAAACCACCTGGCCGGGTCGGCTAGCCGACCGGGCAGGTGTACATGCCCTGCGGGTCGGTGCCGGAGGTCGCGTTCGTGTGGGTCAGGCTCGCGCGCACAGGGGCCGGCGCCTGGGCGTCGGTGTCGGGCTGCACCGGGCTGGGCTGGCCCGCGGCCGGACGGACGGCGATCGGCAGGGACGGCACGACCGCCGCGCCGCCGGCCGTCGCAGCCGCCGCGCCGCCGCTCGTCACGGCGCTCCCGAATCCGTTGCCACTGTTGTCGTAAGCAGTGCCGGTGCCATCGCCGGAGCCAGCCGCACCGCCATCGGCATCAGCACCGGCACTCGCACCGGCCGTCGGCGCGGCACTCGGCGCATGCGTCGGCTGCTCGTCCGACAACGCGTCCCACATCTCGGTCGCGTCCGGCTCCTGCCAGACCACCCGGTCCGGGTCCTGCGAATCCGGCTGCACCGGCACGGTCTCGTACTCCACCTCGGCCGCCGGAATCTTGTCGAGCGACTCGGTCAGCGCATACAAGCTGGTCAGACTGCCCAGGCTCGGATCGGTCACGATCGACTTGGTCGCGTCGTCGAGCACCCGGTAGAGCCGCAGCGGGTCGGTCATCAGCCCGCTGGTCCGGATCTGGGCCGAGAACCCGTGCAGGAAGTACTGCTGGCGCACGATCCGCTCCAGGTCCGAACCGTCGCCGATGTGCCGCACCCGCACGAACGCCAACGCCTGGTCCCCGGTCAGTTTGCTCACCCCGGCCGGGATGTCCAGCTCCGAGTCCTGGTCGACCAACCGCTGGGTCGTGCACACCTTCACCCCGCCGAGCGCGTCGACCGTGGCCGCGAAACCGGTGAAGTCGAGCACGATGAAGTGGGTGATGTTGATCCCGGTCAGCTCCTCGACCGTCTTCACCGTGCACGCGATGCCGCCCTCGTCGAAGGCCGAGTTGAACATGCCGTAGTCGGCCGGGACGACCGTGCCGTCGGACCTCGTGCAGTCCGGGATCTGGACCATCGAGTCCCGGGGGATGGAGATGACGGTCGCGCCGCGCCGGTCCGCCGAGGTGTGGAACAGGATGGTCGTGTCCGACCGCGCGCCGTTCGCGGTGCCGTACTTCGCGTCGCTGCCGGAGCGGTTGTCCGAACCGATCAGCAGGATGTTCTGGGTCCCGGCGATGTCGCTCGGCACCGTCCCGCCGTCCGCGGTGCGGATGTTGTGGTCGAGCCGGCGCAGCAGCAGCCAGCCGCAGACCATGCCGACCACCAGGACGAAGGCCGCGGACACGGACACCCAGACCAGGATCTTGCGCCGGCGGCCCATCCGGCGCGGCGCGGGCGGCCCGGCCGGCGGCCCGGTCCCGGCCTGCGCCGGTCCCGGGTCCGGGGTGCGCTGTTCGGCGTGTACGTCCATTGAAATGATCATCGGACCCCGCGCCCGGCCCGGCCACCGGGAACACCCGAAAGCGTGACCGCCGAACGGAACCGAAGACTCAGCCGAGCAGGTAGACGTCCGTCGTGCGCTCCGACTCGGCGATCTTCTCCCGCCGGGCCTGATCCGCCCCGCGCACCAGCACCACCGACGCGCCGGCCGCGGCCGGACCATAGAGCCACCCGACCAATTCACCGATCGTGTAACGATCCCGGTCCGCCGACACCAGCAACCGGTCGCCCGACCGCCGCCCGGTGTCCCGCGCCGCCGCGACCAGCTCACCGTGCGTCAGCCCGGCCCCGTCCGGCCCCGCCACGGCCGCGCCGGCGGCCCGCGGCGGATCGACCGGCACGAACCGGTCCCCGTGCGCCCGCACCTCGGCCGAGAAGTCCCGGAAACCGGCCGGGACCTGCCGGAACGGCATGCCGAGCGGCAACAGCGAGAGCCCGAGCAACTCGGCCGCCGACCCGCCGGCCGCGGCCCGCACCTCGTCGAGGGACTCCGGCCCGGCCACCACGGTGTGCGCATCCGCCGGATCGCCGAACGGCGCGACCACCGCGCCGGTCAGCAACGGCGCGACCAGCCAGACCGCGCTGAGCCAGTGCGGCCGGGCGTGCACCGCGATCCGGTCCCCGGCCTGCGCGAACAGGTCGTCCTGGATCAGGTTCCCGGTCTTGGCCAGCCAGTTGTCGAAGGTCCGGTAGGACAACTCGACCCGCTCCCCGCTGCCCTCGTCGTAGAACGTCACAAACGGCTTCGGTCCCTGCTCGGCGACCTGCGAGCGCCAGACTGCGGAGAAACTGGGGAGATCTGCTTGGGCCATGGAGTGAGCCTAACCGCCAGAGTGCACGCGCTCTAAGCTTGCGCTGTGCCGCATCCAGCCACTCCCACCGCCGACCTCGCGGCCGCCCCCCGGGCGGCCGTGCTGGTCGCCACCGCGAAATCGGTCCGCGGCCGGGTCGGCGGCCGGGCCGCCGGGTTCCGCGACCTGCTCCGGCGCCCGCACGTGCGCGGCCTGGTCGGCCTGGTCCTGGGCACCTTCCTGCTCCAGGGCGCGATCGGGATGCAGCAGTTCCACCAGTTCCAGCTCGGCGGCTACGACCTGGTCATCTTCGACCAGGGCGTACGCAACTACGCGCACCTGAACCTGCCGGTCTCCGTCTTCAAAGACGTCCAGGACGCCGCGCAGGTCTCCCCGGGCTACCCGCACCCGTTCTCGATCCTCGGCGACCACTTCTCCCCGGTGCTGGCCCTGCTCGCCCCGCTCTACTGGATCTGGAACGACCCCCGGACGCTCGTGCTGTCCCAGGCGGCGCTGTTCGCGCTCGCGGTGCCGAGCGTGTGGGTGTTCACCCGGCGGGCGCTGCTGCGGGTCTGCGCGCCGCGGCCGGCGGTCATCGCGGCGTACTTCGTCTCCGCCGCCTTCGGCATCGGCTGGGCCCTGCAGGAGGCCAGCGCGGTCGGGTTCCACGAGGTGGCGTTCTTCGTGCCGATCAGCGCGATGATGCTCGAACGCTTCCAGGCCGGCCGGCTCAAGCCGGTGATCTGGCTGGCCGCGGCCCTGCTGACGGTCAAGGAGGACGCCGGGTACGTGGTCAGCGCGTTCGGCGTCCTGCTACTGCTGACCCGGCAGGTGAACGGAATCCGGCTGGAGCGCCCGGCCCGGCGCCGCTACCGGATCGCCGGGGCGGCGCTGACCGTCGGCGGGGTCGGTGTCGCGATGCTGATCCTGCACGTGTGGATCCCGGCGTTCGGCGGCCGCTCCGACTTCTACTGGTACTACGGCCAACTCGGCCCGGACATGGCCGGCGCGGTCAAGACCCTGTTCACCGATCCGACTTACGCCTACCAGGTGGCCACGCAGCCGTGGGAGAAGATGCACACGCTCTTCTTCCTGTTCTGGCCGTTCCTGTACCTGAGCCTGGCGTCGCCGATCTGCCTGCTGGCGCTGCCGCTGCTGGCCGAGCGACTGTTCTCGAACAAGCCGGAGCACTGGGGCCTGCAGCAGCAGTACAACGCGTTCCTCGCCGCGATCTTGGTGATGGCGGCGGTGGACGGCTTCGGCCGGGTCTGGCGCGCCGTGCTCTGGCCGCTGCTGCGGACGGCCCAGCCGCGCTGGGCCCGGCGCCGGTGGATCCGCCGGCGCCGGCTCCGGTGGCGCCCGCGCAGGCGCCGGAAGGCGGGCCTCGCCGCCGACCGCGCCACCGAGCCGGCCGCCGCCCCGGAGTCTGTTGCCAACCGCGCAGACACCGCAGACACTGAAACCGTCGCGGACGCCCCCGACGCCCCGGAACCGGACGACCCGTCAGCGGCCGTCCGCCGCCGCCTCGGCGGCCGGGTGGCCGTCGGCTGGGCCGCCCTGGTCCTGCTCTTCGCCATCGTGATCGTGCACACGTTCCCGATGTTCGGCGCGCTCAGCGTCAACCGGTGGCAGGCGACCGCAGTCACCACGGCCGAGAAGGCCGCCGTCGCGATGATCCCGGACGGGGTCTGCGTCGAGGCGGACAACTACATAGCGCCGCACCTCAGCTCCCGGACCCAGGTCCTGCTGCTGGACGAGATCCCGCGCGGCTGCCCCTGGGTGGTGTTGCAGAGCTACTACCCGAGCTACCCGCTCAGCGACACCAAGCTGGAGACCGAGCGGGCGAACTGGTTGGCCGCGAACGGTTACCTGCTCGTCTTCAGCCAGTCCGAGGTTTCGGTCTACCACCGCCCCTAGACTGGGCGGCCTGGACGCATCCGGCGTCCAGTCATCCGATCTTTCATCCAACCAAGCGAACAGGAGCACAGGGACAGTGATCGAAGCGATCCTCCTCGTCGGGGGAAAAGGCACCCGGCTGCGGCCGCTGACCGTGAACACGCCCAAACCGATGCTCCAGGTCGCCGGAGTGCCCTTCCTCAGCCACCAGCTGGCCCAGGCCAAGGCGGCCGGCGTGCAGCGGGTGGTGTTCGCCACGGCGTACCGCCCGGAGGTCTTCGAGCAGCACTTCGGCGACGGCGCCCAGTTCGGCCTGGAGCTGGACTACGTGACCGAGACCGAGCCGCTGGACACCGGCGGGGCGATCCGCAACGTGGCCGACCGGCTGGTCAGCGGCCCGCAGGACCCGGTGCTGGTGTTCAACGGGGACGTGCTGTCCGGGGTCGACCTGGCCGGGCTGGTGGCCGCGCACCGCGAACGCGAGGCGGCGGTGACCCTGCACCTGACCAAGGTCGAGGACCCGCGCGCGTTCGGCCTGGTGCCGACCGACCCGGACGGCTGGGTGACCGCGTTCACCGAGAAGCCGCAGCGGCCCGAGGACATCGTCACCGACCAGATCAACGCCGGCTGCTACGTCTTCCGGCGCAGCGAGATCGACGCGATCCCGACCGGGCGCCGGGTGTCGGTCGAGCGCGAGACCTTCCCCGGCCTGCTGGCCGCGGGCGCGCGGGTGCTCGGCGTGGTCGAGCAGTCCTACTGGCTGGACCTGGGCACCCCGGCCGCGTTCGTGCGGGGCTCGGCCGACCTGGTGCTCGGGGTGGCCCAGTCCCCGGCCGTGCCGGCCAGCATCCGGCCGGAGCTGGACGGGGCCCTGGTCCTGCTCGGCGCCCGGATCGCGGCCGAGGCGAAGATCGGCGGGGGCAGCACGATCGGCGCGGCCGCCCTGGTCGGCGCGGGCGCGCGGGTGCACGGCTCGGTGATCGGCGAGGGCGCGGTGATCGGCGAGGGCGCCTCGGTGACCGCCTCGATCGTCGGCCAGGGCGCCCGGATCGGGGCCGGCACCGTGCTCGACGGCGTGGTGATCGGCGACGGGGCCCGGGTCGGGGCCGGCAACGAGCTGCGCAACGGGGCCCGGATCTGGTGCGACGCGGTCATCGCGGACGGCGCGGTGCGCTTCTCCTCGGACGTCTAGCAGCGGCGGCCAGGAAATCCGTCGGCGCAGCCGGGACGGCACGATCCGCCCCGGCCAGTGCCGCCGAGCGCCGGCTCAGCGGCTGATCAGGAACCCGTCCGCGGTCCGCGGCGGCCGGGGCGCGGGCGCGGCGGCCGGGTAGCCGACCGCCACGGTCCCCATCGGGTCCCAGGACTCGGGCAGGTCCAGCACCCGCCGGACCACCGGCCGGCAGAACATGGTCGAGGACACCCAGGCCGAGCCGAGCCCCGACGCGGCCAGCGAGATCAGCAGGTTCTGCACCCCGGCGCCCATCGCCACGGTGAACATCTCCCGCTCGGCCGCGTTGCGCCGCCCGTCCGGGTAGGTGTGCGAGCCGGTCGTGTCCAGGCAGGGCACGATCAGCAGCGGCGCCCGGCGCAGCACGTCGCCGCGCTTGACCCGCTTGGCGATCGACTGCTCGGTGAACTCGTCGCCCTCCAGGTCCTCCTGCCAGGCCGCGAGCATCGCGTCCAGCAGCTGCGTGCGCACCGACTCGGTCTGCACCTGCACGAACCGCCACGGCGTGGTGTGGTGCGGGGCCGGGGCGGCCACGGCGGACTCCACGGCCCGGCGCACCGCCTCCTCCGGCACCGGCTGCGCGGTGAACTCGCGCACGGTCCGGCGGTGGAAGACCGCGTCCGCCCGCGCCTCGGCGGTGCCCATCGAGAACAGGTCCTGGTCGGCCGGCCGCAGCAGCGCGCGGGCGCCGGGCCCGGCCTTGTCCGTGACCAGGTGGCCCAGGCCCCGCACCAGCGCCACCGGGATCCCGCCCAGCTTGCCCTTGACCAGCTCGCCGGCCGCGGCCAGTTCGTCGGCCAGCGCGGTCATGGTGACCGCGAGCGGGTTGCCGTGGCTGTCGGACCGGCCGCGGAAGTCCTCCAGCGGGGTCAGGTGGGCCGCGCCGATCGCCTGGTCGACCAGGCCGTCGCGCCAGACCCGGCCGAAGGTGTCCGAGACGATCACCCCGACCCGGGCGCCGGTGCGCTCGCGCAGGCCCTCGGCCAGTTCGCGGGCCGAGCGGTCCGGGTCGAGCGGCAGCAGCAGCACGCTGCCCTGCTCGGTGTTGGACGCGTCCACTCCGGCCGCCGCCATCACCAGGCCGAGCCGGTTCTCCACGATCCGCAGCGGGCCGCGCCGGGCCACCACGCGCACCGTCTCCTGGTCGATCGCGCTCTCCCGGTCGGCGGCGGCCATCGTGCGGCCCTCCGCCTTGGAGACGATCTTCGAGGTGACGATCAGGATGTCGCCGTCGCGCAGCCCGCCGACCCGGCCGGCCGCCTGCTCGACCAGCCGCACCAGGTCGTCGCCGGTGCCCACCTCCGGCATGCCCGGCAGGCCGAGCGCGGTCAGAGTGAGCTGGGGAGCGGGTTCTGCGGAGCCCATGAACTGCACCGCCTCTGCCTGTGTGCCCGGGGCTGCCTGTGCCTCTGCCTGTGCCTGGGGGCCGGCGCCGTCCGGCGCGGCGCGGTCTGACCGGCCGGTCATCGCCGGGCCAGCTCGTCGGCGAGGTCCAGCGCCTGGCGGGCCATCTCGGTGGTCGCAGCCAGGTCCGTCATCATCAGCGGCACCGCCCGGCAGGCGATCCCGGCCTCGGTCACCCGGCCGAGCAGCGCGGCGTCGGAGTCGGCGATCAGCCAGCCGTCGAGCAGGTCGGCGCCGTGGTACTCGGCCACCGCGGCCGGGTCGGTCTGCACGCCCACCGCGGCCAGCACCTTGTCGGCCATCCCGCGCACCGGCGCCGCGCCGATGATCGGGGAGACCCCGACCACCGGGGCCGCGGAGGCGACCAGCGCCTCGCGGATGCCCGGCACGGCCAGGATCGCGCCGATCGAGACCACCGGGTTGGACGGCGGCAGGATCACCACGTCCGCGGACTCGATCGCCTCCAGCACCCCGGGCGCGGGCTTGGCCGCGTCCGCGCCGAGGAAGACCACCGACTCGGCGTCCGGGGCGTGCAGCCGGACCCAGTACTCCTGGAAGTGCACCGCCTGGCGCCGCCCGTCCGGGCCGGGACGCGGGACCACGTGGGTCTCGGCCCGGTCGTCGGTGGCCGGCAACAGGGTGATCCGGGCCAGCTCGGTCGGCACTGTCTCGGCCGGCGAGCCGTCAGCTGACTCTGCCTCAGCCACAGGTGCGGAGGACCAGCGCACGCACAGGGCCTCGGTCACCGAAGAGAGCGGATATCCGGCGTCGAGCATCCGGGTGCGGACCAGATGGGTGGCGATGTCCCGGTCGCCCAGGGTGAACCAGTCCGGCCCGACCCCGTACGCGGCCAGTTCCTCGGCCACGGTGAACACCTCGCCGGCCCGGCCCCAGCCCTGCTGCGGATGGATCCCGCCGCCGAGGGTGTACATCACGGTGTCCAGGTCCGGACAGATCCGCAGACCGTGCAGGGTGATGTCGTCGCCGACGTTCCCGATCACGGTCAGCCGCGCCTGCGGCGCCGCCGCCAGCAACCCGCGGAGGAATTTCGCTCCGCCGACTCCGCCCGCCAGGGCCACGATATGCATGCAGCCGACTTTACCGGCTCGCCCGGGCCGACCCGGCTTCGCGCAGGCCGTCGAGCTGCGCCGGACCCCGCTCCGGCCGGCCCGGGCCTTGGTGATCCAGCGTCAGCGGCCGGTCACAGCGCGATCTCCACCGCCAGCGCGGCCAGGCCGTCGAGCTCGGCCAGCAGCACCTCGCGGCCGGCCGGGATCAGCCGGACCGCGCCCGGGCGCAGCGCCGGGAACGAGCTGCCGCGCTGGGCCAGCCGGCCGTAGCCGAGGCTGACCGCCCGGATCACCGGCGCGGCCGGCAGGTGCAGCACGCCGCAGCGGCCGATCCGGTGCACCGTGCCGCGGCTGTCGGCCGGCAGGTGCAGCGGGCCGGTCAGCACGGCGGCGCCGGCGTCGATCCGGGCCACCGCGGCCAGGGCGAGGGCCGCCTCGGTCAGCGCCGCGGCGTGCGGCCGGGCCGGCCGCGGGCGCAGCAGCGCGGGATGGGTGGGCGCGTCGCCGAGGAACGAGGCCAGATCCGGCGGGATCTCGCCGGCATCGGCGTCGGCGGCAAGCGGGGCGGAGGAGGGCGCGAGGGTAGCCGTGAGCGGCATCGGGGAGATCCTGTCGGGCAGTGGGCGCGGAGCGGGGCGGTCGGCGGTCTGTGCTGGATCAGCGACAGGGACGACAACACAGACAGCTCAGGCGGATCACTGCGGACATGCGCACCAGGGTAACGCAGTCCGGGGAGCCCGTGTCCAGACGCCTTTTTCGGATCACTCGTTAGGGTGCATGGCGGGGTGGCGTTTTGCGGTCCTGCGACGCCGCCGCGGCCCGGCCCGGCGCCCGGCCGCCGGACAGGTCCGCACGTGGCGACCGTCATCCGATTGACGTTCCAGGTATTCGTATATTGCTGCTTATGGGTGAAGCAGTCATCCGCTAGCAGAACGCGGCTTGACGTCCCGGTAACGACGCGCGTGTAATTTCAACCAGGTCACCCGCTGCTCCTTTCCCCACACTGTCGGTATCGCCGAGTTTGAAAGTCGCCACCGCGTATGAGGCCGGTGTTTACGGGGCAATAGTGGTGGACAACAGGTGCGGCGCGGCTGCTGGAGACAAAACGACACATGTGAGGACGGGAGGCGTGGGGATGACCGAGGTCTTTCCGTTGCTGGACGGGTTCGACGAAGAGCTCTCCTGGCAGGAACGGGCGCTGTGTGCGCAGACCGACCCGGAGTCCTTTTTCCCGGAGAAGGGCGGCTCCACCAGGGAGGCCAAACGGGTCTGCCTGGTCTGCGAGGTCAAGTCCGAGTGCCTGGAATACGCCCTCGCCCACGACGAGCGCTTCGGCATCTGGGGCGGGCTGTCCGAGCGCGAACGGCGCAAGCTCAAGCGGAAGGTGGCCTGATCCGCGGCCGGCGAACCCGGCGAATTCAGGACCGGTACGTCAATCCCCTCAAAGTAGGACAAGTCTGTCATCGGCTCACCCGCACCCGGCAAAGTCGCGTACTGTGGGGCAACTGCACTTCGCCGCCAGGCGTCGATAGCAGTGGCCGGGGACCGGGCGCAGGCCGCCCGTGACCGCCCGGCCGTGCTTCACCGCCCTGCCGTCTAGCCACCCGGGTCGTCGCCTCGCATGAGCCAGTACGAATCAACGGCGCCCTCCCAGGCGCACCAGGCCCTGCAACACCACGTCGTCACCGCCGTGCTGGTCAGCCACGACGGCGCCCGCTGGCTGCCGACCGTGCTGGAGGCGCTGCTGGCCCAGCAGCGGCCGGTGCAGCGGATCGTCGCGGTCGACACCGGCTCGCGGGACGAGAGCGTACGCATCCTGCAGCAGGCGATCGGCCCGGACAACGTGCTCGAACGCCGCCGCTCGGTCGGCTACGGCGCCGCCGTCGCGCACGGCCTGAAAGCCTCCCCGCCGGTCGGCTACGACGAGTTCGGCTACGACCGGGACAGCCCGGTCGAATGGGTCTGGCTGCTGCACGACGACAGTGAACCGGCCCCGGACGCCCTCGGCCAGCTGCTCCTCGCAGCCGAGGACGAACCCGACGCCGTGGTGCTCGGCCCCAAGATCCGCGGCTGGTTCGACCGGCACCAGCTGATGGAGGTCGGCGCCACCGTCGCCGCCAACGGCCGGCGCTGGACCGGCCTGGAGCGCAACGAGCACGACCAGGGCCAGCACGACGAGCCGCGCCCGGTGCTCTCGGTCAGCTCGGCCGGCATGCTGGTGCGCCGGGACGTGTGGGACCGGCTGCGCGGCTTCGACCGCAGCATCTCCCTGTTCCGCGACGACCTCGACTTCTGCTGGCGGGTCAACAACGCCGGGCACCAGGTCCGGGTCGCCCCGGACGCCGTGGTCTACCACGCCGAGGCCTCCGCCCGGGAGCGGCGCCGGATCGGGGCCGGCCCCAACCGCCCGCACCTGCTCGACCGCACCCACGCGCTCTACAGCGTCGCGGTCAACCGGCCCAGCCGGTTCTGGCCCGCGCTCTGGGTCCGGCTGATCGTCGGCACCCTGTTCCGGGTGCTCGGCTTCCTGATCGGCAAGGCCCCGGGCAAGGCCTCGGACGAACTGTTCGCCCTGCTCACCTTCGTGGCCCGGCCGGACCGGATCCTGCGCGGGCGCTCGACCCGGCGCAAACAGCGGGCCGCGGACCCGGACGGGGACAACTCCCGCCGGGTGGCCGAACTCTTCCCGCCGCGCGGCGCCCTCAGCCGCAGCGCCTTCGACTCGATCTGGGCCCAGCTGCGCGGCAACCACCCGGACGACCAGGACGACAACCGCCGCCGGCGCACCTCGGTGGAGTCCGGGCCGGTCTCCGAGGAGGCCGAGACGCTGGAGAGCGACGCGGCCGGCGTGATCGCCCGGATCCTGCGCAACCCGATCGTCGCGGTCGGCGGCGGACTGACCCTGGTCGCCCTGATCGCGGCCCGGTCCATCCTGTTCGGCGGCACCCTGGCCGGCGGCGCCCTGCTGCCGTCCCCGGGCGGCTCCAGCGACCTGTGGTCCACCTACCTGTCCGGCTGGCACGACGTGGGCCTGGGCGCCACCAGCGCCGCCCCGCCCTACCTGGCCGTGCTCGCGATGGTCGGCACGGTCCTGTTCGGCAAGGCCGACTGGGCGGTGTCGGTCCTGCTGATCGGCTCGGTCCCGTTCGCCGGCCTGAGCGCCTCCTACGCGCTGCGCCGGGTCACCTCGGTCCCGTCCCTGCGGATCTGGGGCGGCTACGCCTACGCCCTGCTGGCCGTGGCCACCGGCGCCATCGCCACCGGCCGGCTGGGCACCGCGGTCGGCATGGCCCTGCTGCCGGTGATGGTGACCACCGCGGCCGACGCGATCGGCGGCCCCGGCCGCAGCGGCTCCACCCGGGCCGGCTGGACCTGCGCCTTCCTGCTCACCGTGGGCACCGCCTTCGCCCCGGTCAGCTGGGTCCTGGCCGCGGCCTTCGGCCTGCTCAGCGCGGTCACCGTGGCCTGGCGGACCCGGTCCAACATCATGGTGGTGCTGATCCGGATCGGGATCATGCTGGGCACCCCGATCGTGGTGCTCGCACCCTGGTCGCTGACCCTGCTGGAACACCCCTCGTCCTTCTTCATCGAGACCGGGCTGCCCGGCTCCGGCCTGGCCACCCCGGCCCCGACCCCGCTCGGCCTGCTGCTCGGGGACCCCGGCGGCCCGGGCTCCTCGCCGTCCTGGATCGGGGCCGGCCTGCTGGTCGCCGCCCTGGCCGCGCTGCTGCGCGGCACCCGGCGGCGGATCGTGATCGCGGCCTGGTCGATGGCCCTGGTCGGCTTCGGCTCCGCGGTGGTGATCGCCGGACTGCGGGTCACCCCGCCCGGCTCGGCCTACGCCGTGCTGCCCTGGCCCGGCCTGTCCACCGCGATGCTCGGGCTCGGCCTGATCACCGCGACCGTGGTCGGCGCCGAGGGCGCCCGGGAACGGGTCGCCAACGCCGCCTTCGGCTGGCGCCAGCCGCTGACCCTGCTGATCACCGGCGCGGCCGTGCTGGCCCCGGTGGCGGCCGGCGGCTGGTGGGTGGTGCGCGGCGCGCAGGGCCCGGTCGCCCGGATCCCGGCCGACCAGCTGCCCGCGTACGTCCAGGTCGAGGGGCAGAGCGCCGCCCAGCCGCGCTCGCTGCTGCTCACCGAGCGGCCGGACGGCAGCATCGGCTACAGCATCGTCAGCGGCGCCGGCGCGACCATCGGCGACGCCGACATCCGGCCCCCGGCCACCCAGACCGCGCAGGTCGACGTGGTGGTCGGCGAGCTGCTCTCCGGCAACGGCGGCGACGCCTCCCAGCAGCTGGCCACCGCGGGCATCGGCTACGTGCTGGTCGCCTCGAACATCTCGGCCAACCTGCAGCGGAACCTGGACGGCGTGGTCGGCCTGTCCCAGCTGTCGATCGCCAAGACCAGCGGCCAGACGTTCGCGCTGTGGGCGGTGACCGGCACCGTGGGCCGGCTGACCGTGCAGGACTCGAAGAACGTGCAGCTGCCGATCACCTACCAGTGCGGCGGGACCGTCCCGCACGGCTCCACCCAGGCCTGCTCGCAGGACATCGGCGCCGTCGTCGACGTCCCGGCCGGCGCCTCCGGCCGCGAACTGGTCCTGGCCGAGCAGGCCGTGTCCGGCTGGCGGGCCAAGATCGGCGGCCAGACCCTGCCGACCGCCACCACCGCGTCCGGCCTGCAGGCCTGGATCCTGCCGGCCGGCGGCGGCACCGTGACGGTCGACTTCCACTCGCTCAAGCGCGGCAGCTGGCTGTTGGTCGAGGGGGTGGCCTTCGCGGCCGCCGCGATCATGGCGCTCCCGTTCGGCCGCCGGCCGGAGGAGGAGGAAGCCGAGGGCGAGGAGAACGCCGAGGACGCGCTGGAGTCCGGGGACGACCCGGCCGCCGCGGCCCGGACCCGCGCCCCGCGCCCGGACCGGGACCCGGCCGAGGACCCGGACGGGGAGTTCGCCGAGCCCGGGGAGCAGCCCCGCGGCGGGCGCCGCGGCCGCTCGGCCGAACCCGCGGCCGAACCGGAACCGCAGTACGCGGCCGCGTCCGCCGAGGGTTACGGCCAGGCCGAGTACGAGGAATCCGGCCGTACCGGGCACGGCCGGGCCCGGCCCGGATACGAGGAGCCGGGCTTCGAGGAGCCAGGGTACGACGAACCGGGCCACGAGCCCGGGATCCAGCCGCAGCCGGAGTACGCCGCCCCCGGATACGAGACCTACGGCGAAACGCAGTACGAAGCCGACCCGGCCGGATACGGATACCCCGAGCAGCAGGCCTACCAGGCCGCCGAGGAGCAGTTCCTCCAGCAGCCGTACCAGAACGCGCAGCCGCAGTACCAGGAACAGGCTCCTTATCTGGAGCAGCCGTACCAGGGCGCGGAGCAGCCGTACGAGGAGCAGCTCTACCCGGAGCAGGGCTACGAACAGCCTTACCAGCAGCAGCAACCGGACCCGGGATACCAGCAGCCTGAGTATCAGCCCGAGTACCAGGCGTACGAGCAGTACGACCAGTACGCCGCGGCCGAACCCGCCGACCCGGCGGCCTCCGGCCAGTACCCGGCCGCCGACTACGGCCGGTACGGCTACGAGGTGGACCAGTACGGCAACCTCGTGGCCCCGGTGCCCGAACAGCGGCAGGAATACGAGCCGGACCGCTACGGATACCCGGTGGAACACGAGACCGACGGCTACGGCCACAGCGAGCAGGACGGTTGGACCCGATGAGCAACACGAGCAGGACGGCGTCGGCCCAGGGCTCGGGCAACCGGCGGATCCGGGTGGCCGCCTCCGTGGTGGTCGCCCTCGGTGCGTGCCTCGGCTACGCCTACGCGGTCCCCGCGGCGGCCGGCACCCCGGCCACCCCGATCCCGGCCAAGGCCACCGCGATCAGCGCGATCACCGAGACCTGCCCGATCGTGACCGGCACCAAGGACGCCGACGTGGCCGCCTACGACCCGGCCCTGCCGGGCGCCGCGGCCGGCGAGGCGATCGTGGTCCAGCAGAACACCACCGATCCGCTGGTGGACACGACCAAGCCGGGCACCTACTTCTATGCCGGGAGCCTGTCCGGCGACGTGACCGACCTGGACATCGACTCCTTCCCGCTGACCGGCCGGGCCGCCGGGGGCCTGGCCCCGGGCTACACCACCGACGCCGCGCTCGAGTCCGGCAACTCCGGCACCGGCGAGTACGGCCTGGCCGCCGCGGCCTGCGCCCAGCCGGACACCGGCTTCTGGTTCATCGGCGCCGGCACCGAGACCACCCCGGTCGTGCAGCTCGGCCTGGTCGACACCGACGACCTCACCGCCCAGGTCAACCTGGCCGAGTACGGCCCGAACGGGCTGATGTCCGGCGCGGCCCAGGACGCGAACGAGGGCCTGGTGGTGCAGACGCACAACCAGGCCTCCCCGCCCGGACAGCTGATCGACCCGGCCAACCCGCCCGGCGCGATCGCCCTGCACGTCATCGCCACCACCGGCCGGGTCACCGCCGGGATGCTGGCCGGTGACGGCAAGGGCGGCGGCCGGGACTTCATCCAGGCCCAGACCCCCGCGAGCACCCTGGTGATCCCCGGCATCCCGGCCCCGCCGGCCGGCACCACCATGAAGCTGCAACTGATGCTGATGGCCACCACCCAGGACGCGGACGTGACCATGAAGTGGGTCGGCAACTCGTCCTTCACGCCCTCGGTGACGGTCCCGCACCTGTCCGCCGGGCACGTGCAGAGCGTGGACATCTCGGCCATCCCGTCGGCCGGCGAGAACGGCGCGCTGGAGATCGACAGCACCGGCGGCACCCCGATCATCGGCGCGATCAAGGTGACCGAGAGCAAGGGCGGCTCGTCCGACACCGCCTACCTCACCCCGGTGCCCGCGCTGACCGGCGACTCGGTCGTCGCGATGAACCGGGCCGGGTCCAGCGTGATCCTGACCGACGAGAACGCGAAGCCGGCCCAGGTCCGGATCGCCACCACCACCCAGTCCGGCAGCAACGCGCCGAACACCACGACCCAGACGGTGACCGTGCCGGGCAAGGCCACCGTCGCCACCGCGCTGACCGCCCCGCCCGGCGCGGCCCAGTTCGCCATCACGGTCACCCCGCTCGACGGCGCCGCCCAGGTCTACGCCGCCAGGGTGATGACCGGCGACGCGCCCCTGCTCACGATCCAGCCGATGTACTCCGCGCTGGAGTCGGTGCAGATCCCGCCGGTGCGCGCGGACATGTCCGGCACGGTCCCGCAGAACTGAGCCCACGGGCCGGGCAGGACCCCGAGACGACAAGAGCCGCCGGACTCGCGAGAGTCCGGCGGCTTCTTCGCGCCCGGGCGGAGGAAAGACCGGGCCGGGGCATGCCGGGTCGCGCCGCGGCCCGCAGTGCGGCCGCGCGCGGCCGGTGATCAGGGGTCCACGGTCTCCGGGTCGAGTCCGAGCAGGTCGGCGACCTGCTCCACCACGATCTCGTGCACCAGCAGGCTCAGGTCCGCCCGGCTGGCGCGCACCTCGAGCGGACGGCGGTAGACCACGATCCGGGCCGGCTCGTTGCGCCCGGCCCGCACCACCCGGCCCAGCGGCACCGGGTCCGCGGACCAGGCCTCGGCGCCCGGCGGCGGCACCTCCTCCACGGCGAACTCCACCCCGGCCAGCTGCGGCCAGCGCCGCTCCAGCCGTTCGACGGAGTCCAGCACCAATTCGTCGAACTGTTCCGACCGGGTCAGGGTCAGCGGTACCTCGGGCGGCGCGAGCGGACCGCGCAGGCCGCGCCCGCGCCGGTCGCGGGACTTGCGGCGGGCCGGTCTCGGCGGCTGGCCGGAGCGTGGTTCGGCAGAACTTTGCACACAATGAGAGTAACCCACCTTCCGCGCCGGGTGCCTGCCTCGTCCGCCGGGCAAATATCATCGCGTGGCTACTCGCCCTGATAAGCGAGTGCGCAATACACTCACGCATGTGAGCCTTGTCCGTCGCTGTTCGCGCACCGCCTGTGGTCGCCCCGCAGTGGCGACGCTGACCTACGTCTACGCGGATTCCACCGCGGTCCTCGGTCCCCTGGCGAGTTATCCGGAACCGCACTGCTACGACCTGTGCCAGGAGCACGCGGAGGGCCTGACGGCGCCGCGCGGCTGGCAGGTGATGCGGCTGTCCGCGCCGGAGACCGGCCGCCGGTCCCCGTCCACCGACGACCTCGAGGCCCTGGCCCTGGCCGTGCGCGAGGCCGCCCGGGCGCCCGCCCCGCCGGCCGACCAGCAGCCCCGGCCCGGCGGCCCGAACCAGGGCGTTCGCCGCCCGGCCGGCCCCGGCGAGGCCCCGCCCCGGCGCGGCCACCTGCGCGCGGTGAGCGACGAGTACATCGACCGGTCCGGCTCCGCGGACCGCTAGCCCGCCCCCGCGGCCCGTCCACAGGCCGAGACCGGCCGTGGCGCCCGACTGCCGCCGACCGCCCGCCGACCGCCCGCCGACGGGACGGGTGCGGCCGCTATGACCCGTCATACGGATGTGCGGAAATTATTGCGCCCGACATCAGCGGGCCGAGCGATGCCGGCCGTAAAACCGTGCGAATTCTCCGGCGCGGGCCGGACGGCCGACCGTCCCCGAGTTCGTACCCGGGCGCGAACGCGTCCGACCACAGGCGGCCGGGTCCCGCCGCCGTCCCGCCATCGTCCCGGCTACGGCCGGGACCGAGGTTTTTGGGTAGGCTGGCCGTGCGGCGGCGCCCGCGCCGGCGAGCCCGAGGCCGGCCGACGCACGCCCCGTCAAGCTCGTCTGGCCGCCCGAGGAAGGCATCCGATACCGTGACCGCCCCCCACCCCACCGCCGGTGATCTGACCCACCTGGTCAAAGCGTACGACGTGCGCGGAGTAGTGCCCGACCAGCTCGACGAGCGGATCGCCGAGGCCCTCGGCGCCGCCTTCGTCCAGGTGGTCGGGGCCGAGGCGATCACGGTCGGCTGGGACATGCGGCCGTCCTCGCCCGCGCTGTCCGCCGCGTTCGCCCGCGGCGCCGCGGGCCAGGGCGCCGACGTGATCCAGATCGGCCTGGCCTCCACCGACCAGCTGTACTTCGCCTCCGGGCACCTGAACCTGCCCGGCGCGATGTTCACCGCCAGCCACAACCCGGCCAGGTACAACGGGATCAAGTTCTGCCGGGCCGGCGCCGCCCCGGTCGGCCAGGAGACCGGCCTGGCCGAGATCCGCGACCTCGCCGCCCGCGAGCTGGCCGAGCCGGGCACCATCGCCCCGGCCGACCACCAGGGCACGATCACCCAGCAGGACCTGCTCGGCGCGTACGCCGCGTACATGCGCGAACTCGTCGACATCACCGGCAACCGCCGCCTGAAGGTGGTCGTGGACGCCGGAAACGGCATGGGCGGCCACACCGTGCCGACCGTGTTCGACGGCCTGCCGCTGGACGTGGTCCCGCTGTTCTTCGAACTCGACGGCTCCTTCCCGAACCACGAGGCCAACCCGCTGGACCCGAAGAACATCGTCGACCTGCAGAAGAAGGTCGTGGAGGTCGGCGCCGACCTCGGCCTGGCCTTCGACGGCGACGCGGACCGCTGCTTCGTGGTGGACGAGCGCGGCGAGCCGGTCACCCCGTCCGCGGTCACCGCCCTGGTCGCCGTACGCGAACTGGCCAAGCACCCCGGCGCGACCATCATCCACAACCTGATCACCTCCAACGCCGTCCCGGAGATCGTCCGCGAACACGGCGGCGTGCCGGTGCGCACCCGGGTCGGCCACTCCTTCATCAAGCAGATGATGGCCGAGACCGGCGCGGTCTTCGGCGGCGAGCACTCGGCGCACTACTACTTCGCCGACTTCTGGAAGGCCGACACCGGCATGCTGGCCGCCATGCACGTGCTGGCCGCCCTCGGCGAGCAGGACGGCACCCTGTCCGCCCTGGCGGCCGACTACTCCCGGTACAGCGCCTCCGGCGAGATCAACAGCGAGGTCGCCGACCCGGCCGGCCGGCTGGCCGCCGTGCGCGCCCACTACGAGGGCCAGCCCGGCGTCACCATCGACGACCTGGACGGGATGACCGTGGCCGGCGAAGGCTGGTGGTTCAACCTGCGCCCGTCCAACACCGAGCCGCTGCTGCGGCTGAACATCGAGGCCCCGACCCCCATCGCGGTGGCCGGGATCCGGGACGAAGTCCTGGCCCTGGTCCGCGCCTGAGCCCACCCGCCGCGGGCCCGGACCACCCGGGCCCGCGGCGGCGGCCGCCCCGCCCGCCGAACCACGCCGTGAAGGCACCCA
Organism: Actinocrinis sp.; assembly: GCA_035943635.1. GTDB lineage: Bacteria > Actinomycetota > Actinomycetes > Streptomycetales > Catenulisporaceae > DASZBX01. The sequence goes on from DASZBX010000149.1 coordinate 104,981, forward strand.
CCACGAAAGAGGAACCCTGCCGATGCCGGCCCTGATCGAACCCTCGCTGCTGGAGATCCTCGCCTGCCCGTCCTGCCACGCCCCGCTGCGCGAGGACGCCGAGAACTCCGAACTCGTCTGCACCGACCCGGTCTGCTCGCTGGCCTACCCGGTCCGCGACCACATCCCGGTCATGCTCATCGACGAGGCCCGCAAGGTCGGCTGACCGGGCCCGCCGGGCCCGGCCGATCATCCTTCCGGCCCTGCGCACGGCCGCGCCGAGCCCGCGACCGGCCAGGACGCCATCCGGGTGGAGCAGGTCGGCACGCGGGTGTTTGACCGGTTCGCCCAGCAGGTACGGTTCAAGCACCGGACCCGGCGGCGCACGGGACTTCCGTCCGCCCGCCGCCGGACCGCTCTCAGGTTGGAGCCCGTCATGGAACTGCACGAGGACCTGCTCGCCGACGCGGAGGCCGCCGAGGCCGCCGACCACGGCGGCACGCTGCGGCTGATCGCGGCCACCGGGGCCCGGATCCGCCGGGCCGCGGCTCTGCGCGAACTGGACGCCGAGGCCGACGCCGCCCTGCGCGCGGTGGAGTCCGACGGCCGGCCGCGGGCCCTGATCCTGCTCGGCTACGGCACCGGCAGCGCGGTCGCCCGGCTGATCACCGCGGTCGCCGGGATCGGCGCCACGGTGCCGATCGTCTCCGTGCTCGGCCCCGGCCTGCCCGGCTGGGTCGGCCCGATGGACCTGGTCGTGGCCGCCTCCACCACCGGGCACGCCCCGGAGCTGGCCGCCGCGCTGAGCGAGGCCGGCCGGCGCGGCTGCCGGATCGTCGCGGTCACCCCCGAGCAGTCCCCGATCGGCCAGGTCTGCCGCCAGGTCCGCGGCGCGCTGCTGGACATGCCGGACGAGAGCGCCCCGGTCTGGGCCCGGCTCTGGTCGGTCGCCGTCCCGGTGCTGCTGACCGCCGAGGTGACCGGCGTGATCCGGCCGCAGCCGTACGAGGCCGCCGCCTGCGCCGCCGAGGAGACCGCGATCCGCTGCCGGCCCAGCCAGGAGGCCTTCGTCAACCCGGCCAAGGAGATCGCGCTGCGCTTCGCCGAGACCGTCCCGGCGATCTGGGCCTCCGGCCAGGTGGCCGCGATGGCCGGCGAGCGGCTGTCCGACCTGGCCGCGCTGCGGGCCGGGCGCAGCAGCTCGCACGCCGCCCTGCCGGACCTCGGCCGCGGCCAGCTCGGCCTGATCGACGGGCCCGCGGCCGTCCCCCGGGACCTGTTCTTCGACCCGGACCAGGACGGCGAGCCGGCCGGCGCCGGCCCCTCGGTGATCCTGCTGGCCGAGGACGGCGCCGACCCGCGGCTGAGCGTGATCACCGGCCTGGTCGAGGACCGCGGCATCCCGTCCACCCTGATCACCGCGCAGCAGCCGGAGCCGCTGGCCCGGGCCGCGCACCTGATCGCGCTGGCCGACTTCTCGGCCGCCTACCTGGCCCTGCTGACCGGAGTCGGCGCGGACCAGGGCCACACCATCGACGAGTACCGGCTGCGCACGGCCCAGTGAGGCCCGCGCGACCGGTGTAACGATCGAGTCATCTGGAGAGCGACTGTGTCAGTTGTCACCAGCCCGCGCTATCCTGAGAGTCCCGGGGATCGGGGTGAATCCCAGGACGCAGACGTTGCCTACACACAGGGACGGGGGTCGGCCATGTTGCCGCAGAGCCAGATCGCGGTCACGTTCGAGCACATGCAGACGGCCGCGGACAGCGCGCGCAGCACCGCGACGTACATCGACGACCAGCTGTCGGACCTGATCAAGGTGGTCAACCCGATCGTGGCCACCTGGTCCGGAACCGCCGCCGAGTATTTCCAGTACCAGCACCAGCTCTGGGTCCAGGCCGCCACCGACCTGCACTCGGTGCTCTCCCAGATAGCGGTCGTGCTCGCCAACTCGCACGACGACTACTACGGCACGGAGAGCGCGATCGAGCAGAAGTGGTCCGGCGGCTGAGTCCGCCGGTGGCGTCGGCGGTGCGGGTCCCGAGGTCTCAGTAGACTGGCCGGCGCAACGACAAACAGCCGACGAGGAGACAATTCATGGCGTTCACCGACTTCAAAGTCCGGGATCTGAGTCTGGCCGGGTTCGGGCGCAAGGAGATCGACCTGGCCGAGCACGAGATGCCCGGCCTGATGGCCGTGCGCCGCGAGTTCGCCCAGACGCAGCCGCTGGCCGGGGCCCGGATCACCGGTTCCCTGCACATGACCGTGCAGACGGCCGTGCTGATCGAGACCCTGACCGCGCTCGGCGCCGAGGTCCGCTGGGCGTCCTGCAACATCTTCTCCACCCAGGACCACGCGGCCGCCGCGGTCGCGGTCGGCAAGGACGGCACCGCCGAGGACCCGCGCGGCATCCCGGTCTTCGCCTGGAAGGGCGAGACCCTCGAAGAGTACTGGTGGTGCACCGAGCAGGCGCTGACCTGGCCGGACGGCACCACGGCGAACCTGATCCTGGACGACGGCGGCGACGCGACCATGCTGGTGCACAAGGGCGCCGAGTTCGAGCTGGCCGGCAAGGTCCCGGACGCCGGGCCGGAGGACAGCGAGGAGTGGGCGGTCTTCCTGGACCTGGTCCGCGGCTCGCTGGCGGCCGAACCGGCCAAGTGGTCCGCGATCGCCGAGGCCGTGCGCGGGGTGACCGAGGAGACCACGACCGGCGTGCACCGGCTGTACGAGATGCACGCGGCCGGCGCGCTGCGCTTCCCGGCGATCAACGTCAACGACGCGGTCACCAAGTCCAAGTTCGACAACAAGTACGGCTGCCGGCACTCCCTGATCGACGGGATCAACCGGGCCACCGACGTGCTGATCGGCGGCAAGGTCGCGGTGGTCTGCGGCTACGGCGACGTGGGCAAGGGCTGCGCCGAGTCGCTGCGCGGCCAGGGCGCCCGGGTGATCATCACCGAGATCGACCCGATCTGCGCGCTGCAGGCCGCGATGGACGGCTTCCAGGTCACCACGCTCGACGAGGTGGTCGGCAGCGCGGACATCTTCGTCACCACCACCGGCAACCGCGACATCATCATGGCCGCGGACATGGCGAAGATGAAGCACCAGGCCATCGTCGGCAACATCGGCCACTTCGACAACGAGATCGACATGGCCGGCCTGGCCCGGACCCCGGGGATCGTGCGGACCGAGGTCAAGCCGCAGGTGCACGAGTGGCGGTTCGCCGACGGGCACACGATCATCGTGCTGTCCGAGGGCCGCCTGCTGAACCTGGGCAACGCGACCGGCCACCCGTCCTTCGTGATGTCCAACTCGTTCACCAACCAGGTCCTGGCCCAGATCGAGCTGCACACGAAGACCGAGGAGTACCCGGTCGGGGTCTACACCCTGCCCAAGCACCTGGACGAGCGGGTGGCCCGGCTGCACCTGGACGCGCTCGGTGTGAAGCTGACCACGCTGACGGACAAGCAGGCCACTTACATCGGCGTCCCGGTCGAGGGCCCGTACAAGTCGGACCAGTACCGCTACTAGGAATCCTCGGCAGTCAACGTCGGCCTGGCCGGATCTGCGCTACCCGCGCCGATCCGGCCGGGCCGTTCGCACTAGCGCATGCGGTTACCGGAGAACGCGCTGCCCGCCTCGCGCCGGAACCGCTCGCCGGTGACCGCGACCAGGTAGGGGTAGGCGAGGGTGCCCGGCGGCGGGGGCGGGGAGACGTAGCGGCTGGTCTGCTGGGCCAGTTCGTTGGCCAGGCTCGCGGCCGCCTGCCGGTCCATGCTGTAGATCCGGCTGATCATCTGCCGGCTGGCCACGATCAGCCCGGCCGGCACCTTCTGCACGCTCGCGCCGTAGGCCCACTGGGCAAGGATCTGGTTCGGCGGCAGCGGCACGCTGCCCCGGCCGACCACCATCCGCTCCCGGATGACCATGGTCCCGGCCAGCAGGTCCCCGATCCGCCGGCCCTGCGCGGAACCGACCGAGACCAGCGCTCCGGCCAGGCCGAAGGAGAACACGCCGACGTCGGCGAAGATCCCGGCCAGGGCCCGGACCAGCGCGTGCCGGAACCGCTCCGGGCCGCCGTCGACCCGGACCACCCGCAGCCCGGCCGCCGCCTTGCCGAGCGAGCGCCCGGTGGACAGGGTCTCGCACAACACCGGGTAGCCGATCACGGTCACCACGATGCTCAGGATCGACAGGGCGCTGAGCGAGTCGTCGTTGGCTGAGGAGTCCAGGTTCAGCAGCACGTTCAGGAAGACGAAGATCAGCAGCTGGACCAGGGCGTCGAGCAGGAAGGCGGCGAACCGGCTGGCGAGCCGGGCCGGCCGCAGCTCCAGCTCCACGCCTTCGGCGATCACCATCTCGGACATTCGCGCCCACCCCCGACTGCACCCGCCGAACCCGACTGAGATCTCGGCCACTACCGTAGAGCAAGGGGCTGGCAGCCGACCAGAGGGACCGGGTACGGTAGCTCCAGATCGGGTGGGCCGGGCGGGCGTGGCGAGGGGCGGGGTGGACACCTTTGGACATCGATGCGTTCGTGATCCGGCACGCCGCGCGCTGGAACCGGCTGGACCGGCTGGCCCGCCAGCGCAAACTCAGCGTCGCCGAGGTGGACGAACTGCTCGAGCTGCACCAGGCCACCGCGACCGACCTGTCCCTGGTCCGCACCGCGCTGCCGGACACGGAACTGATCGGCCGGTTGTCCGCGACGCTCGCCCTGTCCCGTTCCGCGCTGACCGCTCCCCGGGTTTTCCAGTGGAGCGCCATCACCCGCTACTTCACCACCAAGCTGCCGGCCGCGCTGTATCGGGCCCGGCGCTGGTGGATCAGCGTCGCGGCGGCGTCGCTGCTGGTCTCGCTGGCTCTGGGCTGGTGGTTGGTCAATCATCCGGAGGTCCGGGACGCGCTGCTCCCGTCCGCTGATGTGCAGCAGCTGACTCAACCCGGCGGCCAGTTCGAGACGTACTACAGCTCGGCCCCGGCCCAGGACTTCGCCTTCCACGTGTGGACGAACAACTTCTGGTTGGCGTTGGGCACGCTGTTCTCCGGGCTGATCCTCGGATTCCCGGTCATCTACATGCTGTGGATCAACTCCCTGAATCTCGCGATCGATGCCGCGTACATGATCGCGGCCGGTCGGACGGACGTGTTCTTCACGCTGATCCTGCCGCACGGGATGTTGGAGCTGACCTCGTTGTTCATCTCCGCGGGGGTGGGGTTGAAGGTGGGCTGGTCGGTGATCGATCCAGGTTCCCGCAGCCGGACCGCGGCGTTGGAGGAGGAGGGCCGGATCGCCGGCGTGATCGGCATCGGCCTGGTCTGCACGCTGTTGTGCTCGGGCCTGATCGAGGGCTTCGTCACCCCGTCCGGCCTGCCGCCGGCCGCCCGGCTCGGCATCGGCGCACTGGTCGAAGCGCTCTTCCTGGTCTACATCTTCGTGGTCGGCCGCAACGCCCATCTGCGCGGGGAGACCGGTGACCTGGAGCGGTCCGACCAGGTGGACGCACTGCCGGCCGTCGGCTGAAGCAGCTTTCGAACTCGATTCGCTTTTCCCTACCCACCTGGTGCATACTCATGCAACAGACGCAGGGCGGGAAACCGCGGTCGTCGATCCTCTCTCGAGAAGACAGCCGGTGAAATCGGCCAAGCGAACAGCTTGACCGGATGCGAACGGATGGCTAAGCTGGAGAGGTTGCTGCAAAACGCAGGGCGGTTCACGAGGCCAAAGTTATCAGCTTAGACTTCGCGAACTGTACGGCGCAAGAGCAGCGGTGTTAAGAAACGAAAACGATGTGATAGAGTCGGCTACGACGAACTAAACGTCGCGAGGTACAGCAGGACGAAGTACAACAGCACAATGACAAGACCCTGGCGGTCGCTCTGGTAGTTCCCGCCTCGTGTGTTTGTTTCTTGAGAACTCAACAGTGTGTCGAACTTATTGTTTACGATGCCATTTGTTGTAATTCATATGGCTGATTATCCAGGCGTTCCTCGTTTGACTCCCGTCGCGAGGGGCTTGGGTTTTATGATTAGCCGGGGAGCTTTCCCAAAAATATGGTTCTTTTTGGAGAGTTTGATCCTGGCTCAGGACGAACGCTGGCGGCGTGCTTAACACATGCAAGTCGAACGGACTGCTTTCGGGTGGTTAGTGGCGAACGGGTGAGTAACACGTGGGTA
>DASZBX010000150.1:0-34737 GCA_035943635.1 Actinocrinis sp.
AAACCCCCCACATCCCACCCCCGATCCACCGGCAAACCACCCACCGCATCACCACCACCCACCAACAAACCCCACAACCCCTCCCCCGACACCACACCACCCGGAAAACGACACGCCATACCCACGATCGCCACCGGATCACCGTCCTCGGCGGGGCGGTCCAGGGGTTCGGCAACCGGCCCGGACAGTTCGCCCAGGGCCAGGTCGAGCAGGTGCCCGGCCACGGCCGCGGCGGTGGGGTAGTCGAAGGCGAGGGACGCGGGCAGGTGCATCCCGGTGGCCTCGTTCAGCCGGGTCCGGAACTCGACCGCGGTGACCGAGTCCGACCCCATGTCGGTGAACGGGCGGTCGGGGTCCACGTCGGCGGCCCGGTCGTACCCGAGCACGGCCCCGGCCTCGGCCCGGACCACCTCGAGCACCGCCCACTCGCGCTCGGACTCGGCCAGGCCGGCCAGCAGCCGGCCCAGGACCGTGCCCGCGTCCAGGGAGTCGGCCGGCGCGGCGCCGGCGCCGCGCGCCTCCGGCAGCCCGTCCAGCAGCGGGCGGGGGCGGACGGCCGTGAACAGCGCGGCGAAGCGCTCCCACTCCACGTCGGCGACCACCACGGACGTGTCGTTCTGGTCGAGCACCTGCCCGAGCGACCGGAGCGCCTGCTCCGGGTCCAGCAGCGGCAGCCCCTGGCACCGGGACTGGGCCGCGAGCGCCGCCAGGGCCGCCGGGTCCTGCTCGTCCTGCTCGCCGAACGGGTCCCAGACCCCCCAGGCGACGCTGCTGGCCGCCAGACCCCGGGCGCGGCGCTGGCAGGCCAGCGCTTCCAGGTGCGCGTCGGCGGCGGCGAAGACGCCGTGGTCGGCCGCGCCCCAGACGCCCGCGACGGAGGAGTACAGGACGAAGGAGTCCACGGCGTCCTCGGAGCCCTCGCCCAGTAGCTCGTTCAGGACCTGCGCCCCGGTCACCTTGGCCCGCAGCGCGTTGGCGAGCTGGGCCGGTGTGGTGTCAACCAGCGCGCCGCGCTCGGGGGCCACCGCCGCGTGCACGACGGTGCGCACCGGTCGGCCCGCGGCCCGGGCCTCGCGCAGCAGGGCGGCCATCGCGTCGCGGTCGGCCACGTCGCAGGCCGCCAGCGTCACCGACGCACCGGACCGCGCGAGTTCCTGCTCGAGGTCGGCCGCGCCCGGGGCGTCGGGGCCCCGGCGGCCGACCAGGACGACGTGCTGCGTACCGGCCGCCGCGAGCCACCGGGCCAGGCGCCGCCCGAGCCGGCCGGTGCCGCCGGTGATCAGCACGCTGCCGTCCGGCCGCCAGGTCCGGGCCGCGGGCCGCCCGGCCGCCGGGTCGCGCACCAGCCGCCGCACCATCACCCCGCCGTCGCGGACCGCCACCTGGTCCTCCGCGCCGAGGCCGCCGCCCAGAACGGCGCACAGCCGCTCGAGCGCGTCCGGGCCGGGTGCCGGGGGCAGGTCGATCAGGCCGCCCCAGCGTTGCGGCAGTTCCAGGCCGACCACCCGTCCCAGGCCCCAGATCTGGGCCTGGGCGGGCGAGAGCCGGTCGTCCTGGTCCACGCGGATCGCGCCGCCGGTGGCCAGCCACAGCGGCACGTCGGCGCCGACGTCGCCCATGGCCTGCACGAGCGCCAGGGTGGCGCTCGTCCCGGCGGGCACGTCCGGGAACGCCCGGTGCGGGCGCTCGTCCATCCCCAGCAGCGACAGCACGCCCGCCGCGTCCGCGGCGGCCCCGGCGCGCAACTGCACGGCGATCCGCTCCCGGTCGTCGTCGGCCGCGTCCAGCGTGAGCAGGCGGGCGTGTGCGCCCCGGGCGGTGATCGCGTCGAGCACGGCCTGCGCGCCGTCGTGCCCCGGGCCGGTGTCGGGCGCCAGGACCAGCCAGTCTCCGCTCAGCAGGGATGCCTCGGAGCCGGCGGCGAGATCCGGGGCGGGCTGCCAGTCGACGCGGTAGCGCCAGGCGTCCAGTTCGGTTCCCGCAACATCGGGGATCGCAACGGGCTGCGTCCCGGACCCGGCGAAGGGCGCCTGCCAGTCCACGTCGGCGCCCGCCGTGTACGCCTCGGCCAGCGAGGTCAGGAAACGGTCCGGGCCGCCGTCGTTGCGGCGCAGCGTGCCCAGCACCCGGGCCTCGCTGCGCTCCTGCTCGATCGTCTGCTCGATCGCCGGGGTGAGCACCGGGTGCGGACTGGACTCGACGAACAGGCCGTGGCCGTCCGCGAGCAGCGCCCGGACCGCGGCGTCGAACCGCACCGGCCGGCGCAGGCTCTGGTACCAGTACTGCGGGCCGAGTTCGGCGGTGTCCAGCAGTCCGCCGGTGGCCGAGGAGTAGAACGGCACCCTCCCGGGCCCGGGGGTGATGCCCGCCAGGACCTTCTCCACCCGGTCGCGGATCCGCTCCACGTGCGGGGAGTGGGAGGCGTAGTCGACGTCGACCAGCCGGAACCGGATCGCGTCGCGCTCGCAGACGGCCGCCAGCTGCGCCAGCGCGGCGACCTCTCCCGCGACCACGACGCTGCCCGGCCCGTTGACCGCGGCGACCGACAGGTGGCCGCCGAAGCCGCCCAGCAGGGCGGTGACCGTCTGCTCGTCGGCGGCGACCGAGGCCATGCCGCCGGAGCCGGACAGCCGGGCCAGTTCGGCGCTGCGCAGGGCCACGACCCGGGCCGCGTCGCGCAGCGACAGGGCGCCGGCGACGTACGCGGCGGCGATCTCGCCCTGCGAGTGGCCGACGACGGCCGCGGGGGTGATCCCGTGGGAGTGCCAGAGCTCGGCCAGCGAGACCATCACGGCGAACAGCACCGGCTGGACCACGTCGACCCGGTCCAGTGACGCGCAGCCGGGCTCCCCGGCGATCACCGCGCTCAGCGACCAGTCGGTGAACTCGGCCAGCGCCTGCCCGCACTCGCGCATCCGCGCGGCGAAGGCCGGTTGGCCGGAGATCAGGTCCGCGGCCATGCCCGGCCACTGGGCGCCCTGCCCGGGGAACACCAGGGCGGTCCGCGGGCCGGTCCCGATCGTGCCGCGGACCAGGCCGGCCGCCGTCCGGCCGTCGGCCAGCGCGGTCAAACCGTCGCCGAAACCGCCCACGTCACCGGCCAGCACGACGGCGCGGTGGGCGCCCTGGCCGGCCAGCCCGGCCAGCCCGGCCAGGGCGGATCCCACGCCCAGGGGGCTCAGGTCCGCCTCGCGGGCGGTGAATTCGCGCAGCGCGACGGCGCGGGCCCGCAGGCCGGTGGCGCTGGCGGCGGACAGCACCCACGGGACCATCGGCCGGTCGCCGAGCGGGGCGGGGGCCTCGCGGTACCAGTGCCGGCGGCGCTGCCACGGGTAGGCGGGCAGGCTGACCGGCCGGCGCGGACCCGCGGCCGCGCCGGGCACGGCGCCGGCCACGAAGAGCAGCGCGGCCGTGTCGGCGAGCCGCTGCGAGGGTTCGTCGGCGTCCGTCGGCACAGCGAGTTCGTCGCGCAGGTCTTGCGGCAGCGCGGGGTCGCGCAGGTCCCGCGGCAGGACGTCGAGCAGCGCCGTCACGCCGATGGCCGGGAGGTCGTCGGCGAGGCTGCGCGGCCGGTCGGCGGCGACGGCGCCGCGAGCGCGCCCGGCCAGGTCCTCGGCGGACCCGGCCGGGTCCGCGCCGTCCGCCGGCAACTCCGGTATCCGGCCCGGGCGCAGCTCGATCCCGGAGGTCTGGCCGACGGACAGGCGCAGGGCGTCGTCGGCGTCCAGCCGGCCGGCCGCGCAGGCCGCGCCCAGATGGCCCGCGCCCGCGCCGATCACGGCCTGCGGGGCCAGTCCGACCGCGGCCCACAGCCCGGCCGCCGCGAGGTGGTGGCACAGCAGGTAGGCCGCGGCCAGGTCGGCCGGCGGCGCGGCGAAGGGGTCCACGCTCGCGCCGGTCAGCGCGGTGAGGCGTGCGGCGGCCGAGCGCAGGGCGTCGGCGTACTGCGGTATCGCGGCCAGCTGCTCGCGCAGGCCGTCGGCCGGGGGTTCGGCTCCGTACCAGAAGCCGACCGCGCGGGGCGAGTCGTCGGGCACCTGCCCGGTCCGGACCGCCGGCGTGCTCTCGCCCCGGGCCGCCGCCTCCAGCGCCGCGATGACGGTGTCGGCGTCGCGGCCGGTGACGGCGAGCCGGTGGCCGAGCCAGGTGCGGCGGTAGGCGGCGGTGAAGACGACATCGTCGAGGTCAGCCGGGTTCTGGCGCAGCCGGGCCGCGAGCCGGCCGGCTGCCTGGCGCAGGGCCGGCTGCGCCGCCGCGGTGACCATCAGCACATAGGGCGCCGGACGGGGCCCGGCGACCGGCGAAGGCGCGGCCGCGGGCGATTGTTCGACGACCACGTGCGCGTTGCTGCCGCTGAACCCGAACGCGCTCACGCCCGCGCGGCGCGGACGGTCCCGCTCCGGCCACGGCCGCCGCTCGGTGACCACCGAGACCGGGAGCCGGTCCCAGTCGATGTGCGTCGACGGCCGGTTCAGCGGCTGCGGGGCGAGTTCGCCGTGGTGCAGCGCCAGGATCACCTTGAGCAGCCCGGTGACCCCGGCTGCGGCCTCCAGGTGCCCGACGCGGGCCTTGGCCGCGCCGATCAGCAGGGGCCGGTCCGCCGCGCGCCCGGTGCCCAGCGCCTCGGCGAGGGCGCGCACCTCGATCGGGTCGCCCAGCGGGGTGCCGGTGCCGTGCGCCTCGACGTAGTCGACGTCCCCCGGCGCCCAGCCCGCGGCCTGGACCGCCCGCCGGATCACGGCGACCTGCGCGGAGGCGTCGGGCACCGTCATGCCGCCGCTGGCGCCGTCCTGGTTGACCGCGGTGCCGCGGATCACCGCGTAGACGCGGTCCCCGTCGCGCCGGGCCGCGCCGAGCGGCTTGAGGATCAGCGCCGCCGCGCCCTCGCCCCGGCCGTAGCCGTCGGCCGCGTCGTCGAAGGTCTTGCACCGCCCGTCCGGGGCCAGCGCGCCGGCTCCGGACATGGAGACCGACACCGTGGGGGCGACGATCACGTTGGCTCCGCCCACGATCGCGATCTCGCAGTCCCCCTGGCGCAGGCCCTGGCAGGCCAGGTGGACCGCGGTCAGGGACGAGGAGCACGCGGTGTCGACGGCGATGCTGGGGCCGTTGAGCGCGAGGAAGTACGACAGGCGTCCGACCGCCCCGGCGAAGGTCGTGCCGGTCCCGTAGAAGTGGTCCACCCCGGCCATGTCCTGGGTGAGCAGCTGCTGGTAGTCGGCGGTGTTCAGGCCCACGTAGACGCCCGCGGACCGGCCGGCGAGCGCCGGCGCGGGTTGCCCGGCGTCCTCCAGCGCCTCCCAGGCGACCTCCAGCAGCAGGCGCTGCTGCGGATCGAGCGACCTGGCCTCGCGCGGGGATATCCGGAAGAACTCCGCGTCGAACCCCTCGACCTCGTCCAGGTAGCCGCCGCGGGTCGGCACGCCGGGCCCGATCCGGGACCAGGCCGGGTCGGCCAGGCGGGCGGCGGGCATGTCCCGGACCGCGTCGCGGCCCTCGGCCAGCAGCGCCCAGAACTGCTCCGGGGAGCCGGCCCCGGGCAGGCGGCAGGCCATGCCGATCACCGCGACGGCGTCCTCGGCCGGATCCAGATCCAGGGCCGGATCGGCGGGCCGGACCGCCGCGGCGGCCGGCCGGTCCGGGGCGCCGGCCGGCGCGGCGGCCTGCGCGAGGTACCCGCTGAGCGCCTCGATCGTCGGCTGCTCGAACACGATCGTGGTGGGCAGTTCCAGGCCGAACTCGGCCGTCAGGCGGTCGCGCAGCTCGACCGCGGTGAGCGAGTCCAGCCCCTGGTCGAACAGGCCGCGGCGGCGGGCCAGCGGCTGGTCGCCGGACAGGCCGAGCACCATCGCGACCTGCGCTTGGACCCGGCGCAGCACGGCGTCGACCGACGTCGCGGGCCAGGCCGGGGCGAGCGCGGGCGCCGAGGCCGGCGCAGACACGGATGCGGGCTGCGCGGCGCGCCCGCCCGCGGTGGCGCCGGTCTCCGGCTGCGCGACCATGTCGCCGATCACGTTGCCGTCGGCGTCCAGCAGGCTCAGCCGGATCCGGGCCGGGACCGAGGTCGTGCGCGCCGGGCCGCGGCCCTGCTCGCCGGGCTCGATCCCCGGCAGCCAGTGCGTGTCGCCGCCCCACGAGGGCACCGGCAGGGTGCGATACCGCTCCGGCGTTCCGGTGACCTTCGCCCAGTCCACGCCGACGCCGCCGACGTGCAGTTGGGCGAGCGTCTTGTGCAGCGCGGACAGCGCGGGCTCGCCGCGGCGCAGGGTGGCCGTCACCGGTCCCCGGCGCCGGCGGCGGCGGACCGCGTCGGCGAGCGGCCGGACCAGCGTGGGATGCGGGCCGATCTCGACGAACGCCTGCTCGCCCTCGGCCAGCAGCCGGTCGACCGCGGGCCACAAAAGCACCGGCTCGGTGAGGTTGCGTTCCCAGTAGCGGGCGTCGAAGCGCACGTCCGCGCCGTCCGGCAGCACGCTGGAGAGCAGCCGCACCGTGGGCTCGGCGACGACCGTCTTGAGCAGGGCCCTGCGCAGCCGCGGCCCGCACCCGGCCACCACCGGGCTGTGGAACCCGTAGCCGCCGGGCAGTCGGCGGCACCGCAGGCCGCGCCCTTCCAGGGTGGTCTGCACCGCGCCGACGGCGTCCGCGGGGCCGCTCAGGACGACCGCCTCCGGCCCGTTGACCGCGGCCAGCACCACCGGCAGCCCGGTGTCGGCCACCATCGTCAGGACCGTGTCCCGGTCCGCCCGGACCGCCAGCATGGCGCCGAGGCCCTCGGTCTCCTGCAGCAGCCGGCCGCGCCGGACGGCCAACCGCACCGCGCCGGCCCGGGAGAGCACGCCGGCCGCGTGGGCCGCGGCGATCTCCCCGGCGCTGTGCCCGACCACCGCGTCCGGCCGCACTCCCCGGTCGGCCAGCCATCCGGTCAGGGCCGCCTGCACGGCGAGCAGTGCGGGCTGGGCGACGTCGGTGCGGCCGAGCCGGCCACCCCGGCGCAGTTCGTCGAGCAGCGACCACCGTGCCTCGCGCCGGATCAGCGCGTCGAACTCGTCCAGGATCTCGCGCACCGCGGGCGAGGAGTCGTACAGGTCCACTGCCATGCCCGCCCACTGCGCGCCCTGGCCGGAGTACACGAACACCAGGCCGGGTGCGCCCTCGGGGTCCACGGCGCCGACGTAGGCGCCGTCCGGCGGGTCCTCGATCCCGTCGAGCGCCGCCGCGAGGTCCGCCGGGCCCGTTGCGACGGCCGCGAACCGGTGCCGCTCATGGGTCCGCCGGGTCGCGGCGGAGGCGACCAAGTCGCCGAGCCCGTCGCCCGCCGCGGCCACCCGCTCGCGCATCCCGGCGACCTGGCCGGCCAGCCCGGACCGGTGGAAGGCCGAGGCCAGCAGCACGTAGGGTCCGGCCGCAGGCTCGCCGCCGGGAGCGGTCCCGGGGCCGGCCGGCTCGACGCCCTCCACGATCACGTGGACGTTCGTGCCGCTCAAGCCCGAGGAACTGACCCCGACCCGGACCGGCCGGTTCACGTCGGCCAGGCCGACCGGGCTGACCGGCACCGCCAGCGCGCCGCGGTCCCAGCGGACCGCGGAGGTGAGCGGGCCGGGATCGGGCTGGGCCGGCACCTGCCGGGAGCCGACCACCCACAGGCCCTTGAGCAGGCCGGCCACGCCGGCGGCGCCGTCGGTGTGGCCGAACACCGCTTTGTTGGAGCCCACGTAGAGCGGCGGGCGGCCCGGGCCGCGGTCCCGGCCGTAGACCTCGTCCAGCGCCATCAGCTCGACCTGGTCGCCCAGCGGGGTCCCGGTGCCGTGGGCCTCCACGTAGTCCAGGTCCGACGCGCCGAGCCCGGCGTTGGCCAGGGCGGTGCGCAGCAGCCGGGCCTGGGCCACGCCGTTGGGCGCCGTGATGCCGAGGCTGCGCCCGTCGTGGTTGGCCGCCGACCCGCGTACGAGCGCGTAGATCCGGTCCCGGTCGGCGAGCGCGTCGGGCAGGCGTTTGAGCACGAGCACGCCGCAGCCGTCGCCGCGCAGGATGCCGTCGGCGTCGGCCGCGAACGGACGGCACCGGCCGGTCGGGGAGACCGCGCCGATCCGGTCCATGAACGCGCTCAGCTCGGGCGTGATCATCAGGCTGACGCCGCCGGCCAGGGCCACATCGCACTCGCCCGAGCGCAGGCTCTGGCCGGCCAGGTGCACCGCGAGCAGGGAGGAGGAGCAGGCGGTGCTCAGCGAGACCATCGGCCCGTGCAGGTCGAAGGTGTAGGCCAGCCGGCCGGCCGCGAAGCTGAACTCGGTGCCGCTGCCGTAGTGCGGTCCGATGCCCTCGATGCCGAGGGTCTTGGTGTGCAGGGTCGCGTAGTCGTGGGCGAACATCCCGAAGTACGCCGCGGTACGGGTGCCGCCCCAGGCGCCCGCGGGCCGCCCGCAGTCGCTCATCGCCTCCCAGGCGACTTCCAGCAGCAGCCGCTGCTGCGGGTCCATCGCGGCGGCCTCGCGCGGGGAGACCCCGAAGTAGGCGGCGTCGAAGCGGTCGATCCCGTCCAGGAAGCCGCCGGCCCGGCCGGCCGCCGGGCCGGCGTCCGCCTCGGCCCAGCGGGTCGCCGGGACGTCCCGGAAGACCGGGGCCGCGGCGGTGAGCAGGGCGCCGAAAGAGGCCAGGTCGAGGGCGCCGCCGGGAAACCGGCAGCCGACGCCCACGACGGCGATCGGGGTGGCGTTCGGGTTCGTCAGCGGTTGATCAGCCATCGGATTGTCCTTGCTCTACGATGAGGGTGACGCACGTCGGGATCGGGGTGGCGCGAGCCGCCGGGGGAGGATGGCCGATGAGTGAGCCGCGGCTCGCGCCGGCCGGCCGCGTCGCCGTCTGGGTCGCGGTGGGCGCGGAGCCCGAGGGCGGACCGCTCAGCCTGGAACACCGTGCCCGGCGCTACCGCCTGGCCCGGGCCGGGGCCCACCTGGTCGGCCGGCAGCTGGTCGCCGCGTACACCTCGTGTCCGCCGGACCGGCAGTCCTGGCGGCGCGACGACCGGGGGCGGCCGCTGGTGGCCGACCCAGCCGGCCTGCACGTGAGCCTGAGCCACGCCCAGAACGTCGTGGCCGCCGCCCTGTCCCGCAGCGCCCCGGTCGGTGTCGACGTCGAGCGGCTGAGGCCGCTGGCGGACCGGGCCGCACTGGCCCGGACCGCGCTGGCCGAGGCCGAGCAGCGGGCCGTGGACGAGCTTCCGGAGCAGCTCAGGGACGCTCAGCTGCTGCGTTTCTGGACCCGGAAGGAGTCCGTGGCCAAGGCTCTGGGCAGCGGGCTGGCCACGGACCTGCGCGCCATCGTCACGACGGCGCGCGGTTCGGTGGTGTCGCTGCCGGACGAGTGCGGCGAGATCTCCGGCTGGTCGCTGGCCGACGTCCCCGTGCCCGGCGGGGTGATCGCCGCCGTCGCGGTCCGGGCGCCGCACGTGCGGGTCCTGGCCCGCGCGCTCGACCTGCCCGCGGACGAGGGCTGAACCGGCCGGTCCGGCGCGCCCGGCCCGGCCGCGGCCGCCTGACCGCCGCGGGCCGGCCGGCGCCGTCCGCTCAGAACGCCGGGGCCAGGACCGGGGCGCGCAGCGTACCCAGGTAGGAGTGCCACAGGTGCGAGGGGTCCTGCTCGACCGCGGTCACGGTCTCGCGCATGATGCGCAGGACCTCCGGCTCCTCGTCGTCGTAGAGGTCGCCCTGCAGCAGCCGGAGGATGTCCAGCCGGTAGCGCGGGTCCTGCACGAACGTGGTGAACAGGATGTTCAGCCGGTAGTAGACCGAGATGAACTCGTACCAGTTGCGCACGCCGTTGCGGATCGTCTTCTCGTAGACGGCGAACCGGGCCTGGGAGAAGTCGTCGGCCTCGGCCGCCGCGACGATGTCCCGGCAGGCCAGCCGCGCGCTGTTGAGCGCGACGCTCACCCCGCTGGAGAAGATCGGGTCGACGAACCGGGCCGCGTCGCCGAGCAGCACGTACCGGTCCCCGCAGATCTGCCGCATGGCGTAGCTGTAGTCGCCCTCGACCTTCAGCGGCGTCACCTGCTCGGTCTTCTTCAGCGCCGCGTGCAGGTCCGGGCGGCTCTCCAGGAAGCTCCAGAAGAACTTCTCCCGATCCGTGTTCGCCTCCGCGAACCGGTGCTTCTGGGTGACCACGCCGATGCTGGTGACGGTGTCGGTGATCGGGATCTGCCATACCCAGGTGTCGCTGATCGGCAGGAAGTGCACATAGATGTAGTCGACCTTCTCCGGGCTGTTGGCGACCGCGGACCGGTCCAAGCCGTCGAACCAGGCGTGGATGGCGTACTGGTCGAAGACCGGATCGGCCTCCTTCAGCCCGAGTTGGCGGCCGAGCATGGTCTGCCGGCCGGACGCGTCGATGATCATCCTGGCCGTGACGTCCACCTCGGCGGAACCCATCCGGCAGGTCAGGGTGACCTTGGCCGGGTCGTCGAAGTCCACCCGCGACGCGCGGACCCCCTGGAACACCTTGGCGCCCAGGCTCTCGGCGTGCTTGAGCAGGATCAGGTCGAACCGGCTGCGGTCGACGTGGAACGTGTAGTCCCGGTCGACACCCGGCTGGTCGCGCTCGCCGAACAGGATGTCGGCCACGCCGAGCTCGTGGGTGAGCAGGTCGGCCTGGTCGGCGGTGACGTTGCGGGCCTGGGAGGAGGTCCAGGCCGCGCCGTACTTGCGCGGGAAGCCGGCCGCCTCGATCTTGTCCATCGCCCCGATCTCCAGCAGCACCCTCGTGGTGGCCGGGACCAGGGACTCCCCGACGTGCGGCCGGGGGAAGTTCTCGCTCTCGAACACGGCCACGGACAGGCCGGCCTTGGCCAGGTACGCGGCGGCGCTGGAGCCGGCCGGCCCGCCGCCGACGATCACGACGTCGTAGTCGACACTCATGAGACACCTTCCGGGGAAAGGACCATCAGGCTGCTGACGAGCTTGCCGATGGAGCTGATGTCGCGGAAATTGACCGCGTTGATGGACGCGAGAGGTACGTCGACCTGCAACTGCTCGCGCAGGAAGTTCAGCAGCAGCGCGCTGTTCATCGAGTTGAGCACCTCCCACTCGAGCAGCGGGGTGGAGGTGGTGAGTTCTCCTCGCGGGTCCCCGTCCAGGAAACTCTTGCTGATGAAGGCCGTGATCCGTGCGGTGACCTCGTCGGTGGTCATGGCGCCGCCCCTATTCGTTGGGAGGTGGTTGTCTCTGGTCCGGTCGGTGCAACGCCCGTGCCGGGTCCGCTCGCGCGGGCGGCCAGCACGGGCCGGTCGATCTTGCCGTTGGCGGTGCGGGGCAGCGCGGACAGGATCCGCACCTCGTCCGCCACCATGTAGCGCGGGAGGTTCTCGGACAGGTGCCGGCGCAGGTCCAGCACGCCGAGGCCGCGGCCGTCGCGCGGGGCCACGAACACCACCAGGCGGGTGTCCACGCCCTCGCCCACGGCCACCGCAGCGGCGTCCGCGACGTCCGGGTGGTTCTCCAGCGTCGCCTCGACCTCGCCGAGCTCGACCCGGTGGCCGCGGATCTTGACCATCTGGTCGCACCGCCCGAGGTAGTCGAAGCCGCCGCCGGGCAGAACCCGGACCAGGTCGCCGGTGCGGTAGGGGCCGACCTGCGGCGCAAGGCCCCAGTAGCCGGCCATCACCGTCGGGCCGTCCACCACGAGTTCGCCCTGCTCGCCCTCGGCCGCGGCCGCGCCGTCGTCGCGCACGGCCCACACCCGGTCGCCGGAGGCCGCGGTCCCGATCGGCACCGGCCGGTCCCGGCCGAGGTCGGCCTGGACGACCTCGTGGTACGTGCACACGTTGGTCTCGGTCGGCCCGTAGAGGTTCATCATCCGGGCGCCGGTCCAGCCGGCCAGGTCGCGCAACTGGCCGATGGGGAACGGCTCGCCCGCGAACAGCACCGTGTGCAGCGCCGCCGGCGCCGGGCGGTCCAGGAGCCCGCCGTGGCGCATCATCAGCGCGAGGACGGAGGGCACCGAGTACCAGATGCTGATCTGCTGGAGGTGCAGGAACTCGACCAGCTGCATCGGCGCGAAGGACAGTTCCGGCGGGATCAGGTGCACCGACGCCCCGGCGCGGAACGCCACGTAGAGGTCGAGCACGGACAGGTCGAAGGTGAACGGCGCGTGGTTGGCGAACCGGTCCCCGGGGGCCGGTTCGAGCAGGTCGTGGGCCCAGTCGACGAACGCCAGCGCGTTGCGGTGGGTCAGGCAGACGCCCTTGGGCGTCCCGGTCGACCCGGAGGTGTACAGGATGTACGCCAGGTCGTCGGGTGCCGTGGCCGTGGCGAGGGCCGGCGCCGGTTCGTAGGGGCCGCCGAGCGTTTCGCAGGCGGTGCCCGGGCCCAGTTCGGCGCTGATCCGCGCGAGCCGGGCCGGGTCGGTCAGCACGGCGCGCGCCGAGCAGTCCCGGGCGATCGTCGCGGCCCGGACCGCCGGGCTGCCGGCGTCGACGGGCACGTAGGCCGCGCCGAGCCGCAGGACCGCCTGCATCGCGGCGACCGTCGCAGGGGTCTTGCCCGCCCACAGGACGACCCGGTCCCCGGGCCGGACGCCCCGGCCCGCGAGCCGGGCGGCGAGCGCGTCGGCCATCGCGTCCAGTTCGCCGTAGCTCACGGACCCGGTCGGCCCGCTCACGGCCGGCGCGCCGGGCCGGGCCGCGGCGGCGGCGGTGACGAGTCGGTGCAGCATCACAGCCCGGCCTCCCGTGCGATCAGGTTCAGCTGGATCTCGGTCGTGCCGGAGAAGATGGTGGTGGGCAGGCAGTCGCGCAGCTGCTCCTCGGCCCCGGAGCCGGCCAGGTACCCGGCCGAGCCGAACAGCTGCACCGCGTCGAGGCTGTTGGCGACCGCGGCCTCGGACACCGCGGTCTTCGCCATGGCGATCGCGCCGACGTCGGTGCGTCCCTGGTCCAGCTGCCAGCACGCCCGGTACAGCAGCAGGCGCGCTCCCTCCAGCCGCAGCCGCATGCGGGCGATCCGGTGCGAGACGGCCTGGAAATCGGCGATCCGGCGCCCGAACTGGCGCCGGCTGACCGCCCGGCTCACGCACTCGTCCAGCTGCCGTTCCATCAGCCCGAGGTAGCCGGCGAACAGGCAGCCGCGCTCCCACGCCATGGAGTGCTGGAAAATCGCCCCGCCGGCGCCCTCGGCGCCGAGCAGGTATCCGGCCGGGACGAGGCAGTCCTCGAACCGCACCCGCGCGGCCGGGCAGCCGGCCAGGCCCGTCTTGGCCAGCACCGGGCCGACCACCACGCCGTCGAGCCCGCGCGGCACGGCGAACGCCGAGACGCCCAGGAACCCGGCGGCCGGATCCGTGACCGCGTAGGCCACGAACACGTCCGCGATCGGGGCGTTGCTCACGAACGACTTCTCCCCCCGCAGGAGGTAGCCCTCGCCCGAACGGGTGGCGGTGGTCTTGATCCGCCCGACGTCCGAACCGGCCTCGTCCTCGGTCATCGCGTTGCCGGCGACCAGGTCGCCCGAGGCCATGCCCGCCAGCAGCAGGGCGGCCTGGGCCGTCCCGAACCGCGCGATCGGCACGGCGCAGGAGAGCAGATGCGCCGCGACCCCGAACACCAGGCCCATGTTCGAGCAGGATTGGCCGAACGCCTCCAGGGCCAGGGCCGTGTCCAACGCCCCGAGGCCGGCGCCGCCGTGCTGCTCGGGCAGGCACAGCCCGGTCAGGCCGATGCCGGCCGCGTCCTTCCAGGCCGAGCGGGTCAGATCCGGGCCGCTGCCCGTCTGGTGCCCGGCGAACCGCTCGGCGACGGCCGCGCCGAGGCCGGCCTGCCGCTCCCGCTGATCCGGGGTCAGCTCGAAATCCATCAGTCGTCGTCCGGGGTGTCGTCGAATGCTGTCACGTCAGTCCCGCCTCGGTGGTGGTTGCTTGAAAATGACGGTGCCGCGGTATTCGATGAATCAGCCCGCCGCCCTCGGCAACATTAGATTCCGGGCCGAGTGAATACGCACCCTTACCGTACCCTTAAACCGGTGAAACGCGGATAGGGGAGTACTAGGGGTTATATTCCGGACGCATTAAATGTAATGTCCGGACAAGAGCTGCGAGCCGATTCCGAACAGGTCCTAACGCCCGGGGACGGCCGGTGCCGGCTCGCGCCGGCCGCCGCGCAGCACGGAGGAGACCACCTCGAGCACTCCGTCCCGGCACTCCTCCAGGTAGAAGTGCCCGCCCGGGAAGACCCTCAGGTCGAACCGGCCGAGGGTGTGCCCGGACCAGGCCGCCGCGTCGTCGACGGCGGCCTTCGGGTCGCTGTCGCCGACCAGTGCGGTGATGTCGCACGGCAGCGGCGGCGCGGAGTCGAACCGGTAGGTCTCGATCGCCGTGTAGTCGGCCCGGATCGTCGGCAGGAAGTGCGCGAGCAGGTCCGGGTCCGCCAGGACCCGCGGGTCCGTCCCGCCCAGCGCGCGCATCTCCGCGACCAGCGCGGCCGTGCTCGCCAGGTGCAGGTTCTCCGTCCTGACCAGCGAGGGCGCCCGCCGGCCGGAGACGAACAGGTGGGCCGGCCCGACCCCCTGGTCCCGGACGATCCGGGCCGCCACCTCGAAGGCGAGGATCGCGCCCATGCTGTGGCCGAAGAACGCGTACGGCTCGTCCGGCAGCGGCCGCAGCGCCGCGTGGATCCGGTCGGCCAGGTCCGGGATGGCCCGTGCGCAGGGTTCGCGGGCCCGGTCCTGGCGCCCGGGGTACTGCACGGCCAGCACCTCGACGTCCTGGGGCAGCGACCTGGCCCAGGGCAGGAAGTAGCTCGCGGACCCGCCGGCGTGCGGGAAGCAGAACAGCCGCACGCCGTCGGGCGCCGGGCGATAGACGCGGACCCAGCTTTCACCGTCGGTAATTCCCACCGTAATAGCCTTCCCTCACCCGTCATAAAAAGGCGAATTCCCCGCCGGCTCCGATCATAGCCACCGGGTTAATTCCCCGGACCCCTATCACTCCCCTATTCCCGGAACCCCGGTCCGCCCGGCCCGCCGCCGTCATTATGCTCGCATTCATCGGCACGACGGCGGACACGCGGGCGGGACGGGCGAATGCTCACTACAGACGAATTCACCGAGCTGCTGACCCGGCAGTGGCGGTTTCCGGACCAGGCCGACGAGGCCGCGCTGGCCCGGTTGTGGCGGCTGGCGGCGGACCCGGGCCGGTGCGGCCCGGCCGCCGTGGCCGACGCGGTCGCGCTGGCCCGCGCCGCCGGGGCGGGCGCCTGCCCGCTGCCCGTGATGGACGGCTTCGTGGCCGCGGAGCTGCTGGCGAAGGTTCCCGAGCTCGCTGACGGCGTCGCCGCCGGGGACGTCCGGATCCTGGTGGGCGCCGGGGACTTCGCGACCGAGGCGCTGGCGTGGGCCGAGGCCGGGGCGGCGGCCACCCACGTCCTGGTCCTTCCGCCCGCGGGCGGGGCCGCGATGGTGCGGCCGGTGGAGTTCGCCGTTCCGCTGCCCGGGTTGGCCCGGCCCGCGTGGGCCCGGCTGCACCTGGGCGCCGCCCACGCCGTCGCCGACGTCGCCCCGGAGCAGGCGGACCGGGCGCTGTCGCTGCTCCGGCTGGGTCTGGCGGCGCGGGCGATGGGCGCCGCGCGGCGCACCCACGAGCAGTCCGTGGCCCACGCCAAGGTCCGCCGGCAGTTCGGCCGGGCGATCGGCGGGTTCGGCGCGGTCCAGCAGCGCACCGCGACCCGCGAGATCGACCTCGTCGCCGGCGAGCTCCTGATCGAGGACGCCGTCCGCCGGCACGACCGGGACGCACCGGACCGGTTCCTGGCCACGGAGCTCGCGGTGGCCCACGCGGCCGCCGTCGCGCCGCTGATCCAGACCAGCGCCCACCACACCCTCGGCGCGCCCGGGTACTTCGAGGAGCACGACGCGCCCTGGCTCTTCCGCCGGGTGCACGCCGACATCGCCCTGCTGGCGTCCGTTCCCGCGCCGCGCGGCACGGCCGCCGACATCCTGGTCGGCTCCGGCGGCGGCCTGCCCGAACCGGACCGCACCGCGCAGGCCGAGCGGATGCGGGACCAGGTCCGCGCCCTGAGCCGCGAGCACGGCACCCGGGCCCGGCAGATCGGCCGGGAGGACGACCCGGCCCTGGTGGCGCGGATGGCCGGGCGGGAGTGGTTCGCCCTGGGCTGGCCCGGTGCCGACGGCGGCCGCGAGGCCGGCATCGACGAGCAGCTCGCGTTGCAGGGCGAGATCGCGTACCACCAGCTGCGGGCCGCCAACGCGATGGCCGCCGTCTCGGTGGTCGGCGCTCCCCTGGTCGCGTACGGGACGGCTGAGCAGAAGGCGGCGTACCTGCCCCGGATCAAGGCCGGGGAGCTGACCTTCTGCCTGGGCCTGAGCGAACCGGAGGCGGGCTCCGACCTCGCGGCGCTGACCACGACCGCGGTCCGGGACGGCGACGGCTGGGTGATCGACGGGACGAAGTCCTGGATCGGCAACGCCCACGCGGCGCAGTACATCTGGCTGGCCGTGCGCACCGACCCGGCCGCCAGGCCGCCGATCGCCGGCATCAGCGTGTTCATGGTCCCGATGGACACACCCGGGATCAGCACGCGCCGGCACCGGGCGTTGTCCGGGCAGATCTGCTGCACGGTCGGTTTCGACCGGGTCCGGGTGGGCGATCAGGCGCTGGTCGGCCCGGTCGACCGCGGCTGGCAGGTCATCGCGCACACGCTCACCGGCGAACGGCTGCTGCTGGCCGGCGAGCTGGCCGGGCTCTCGCACCGGCAGTTCGACGAGCTGCTGGCGGCCGTCCGGGCCGACCCGGTCGGCACCGTCGGCGCGGCCGGATCGGCCGGGCGGGCGCAGCTGACCGACCTGGCCCGGCAGGTGCAGGCGGTGACCGTGCTGCTGGCCGAGGCGGCCCGCAAGGCCGGTTCCGGCCCCGCGCACAGCGCGCGCCTGGCCGCGGCCGAGGCCGGCGTGCTGGCCGCGGAGACCGCGGACCGGCTCAGCCGCGACGCTCTGCAGATCCTGGGCCCCGCGGCGGCCCTGAGCACACCCGACGCCCCCGGCGCGGGCATCTTCGAGATGGGTCTGCGCCTGTCCGTGCTCGCCTTCCTCGGCGGCGGCACCAACGACGTGCAGCGCGGGCTGATCGCCCGCGGCCTCGGCCTGAACTGATCCGCGGCCGCCGCGGCGGCCGCTGGCGCCTGGGCTGCTGACCGCGCCCACGGCCCGGCCGAACTGCGCCCGGGCGGCCGCCGCGGACACCGGGGCTGCTGACCGCTTCGGCGCCGTCTGCCCGGCCGCCGCCGCTGCCGCACCGAGCACCGCGACCGCGGGGCGGACCGGCGCGAAAACCAGACGCCCCGGCGGCGCTTCCGGGATGACCGGGGCGCCGCCGGGGCCTTGCCGTCCGGGGTCAGACGAGAGCGGGTCCGGGCACGTCGGCGGCGGGCTCCTGCGCCGGCGGCTCGATCACCAGGTGCGGCAGGTGCCGGTCCAGCCAACCCGGCAGCCACCAGTTGGCCCGGCCGCACAGGTACATCACGGACGGGACCAGCGCCGTGCGCAGGACGAACGCGTCCAGCGCGACCGCGGCCGCCAGCCCGATGCCGAACTCGGCGATGTCGCGCTGGCCCATGAACACGAAGGCGATGAACACGGCGATCATGATCATCGCCGCGGCGGTGATCACCCGCGCGGTGTGGGTCAGGCCGGACAGGACCGCCTGGGTGTTGTCCTTCGTGCGCGACCACTCCTCGGCCATCCTGCTGACCAGGAACACCTGGTAGTCCATGGACAGGCCGAACAGGACCGCGAGCACCAGCTCGGGCAGGTAGCCCTCGATCGGGCTGGGCGAGCCGAGGCCGAGCGCCCTGGTTCCCCACCCCCACTGGAAGAACGCGGTGAGCACGCCGAACGAGGCGGCCGCGGCCAGCAGGTTCAGCACCGCGGTGACCGCGGGGATCAGCAGACTGCGGAAGGCGAGCATGAGCAGCAGGAAGCTGAAGCCGGTGATCGTGAGCAACAGCCAGGGCAGTTTCGCGCCGGTCACCGTCGCGAAGTCGTCGAAGGTGGCCGTCAGACCGCCCACGTGAACCTGCAATGTGGTGTCGCGGGTGTACTGCGGAATGACCGTGTCGCGCAGCCGGCTGGTCAGGGCGGAGGTGGCCGGATCCTGGGGCGCCGTGGTCGGCAGGACCTGGATCAGCTCGATCGCCGACCCGGTGCCCGGCTCGGCCTGCGCGGGCGCGGTCTCCACGGCCGCGACCCCGGGCTGGTCGCCGAGCGCCGTGGCCAGGCGGGCGAGCGCGGCCTGGTCGGCCGGGGACCGGGTCTCGGCCACGACCAGCAGCGGGCCGTTGACGCCCGGCCCGAACCCGTCGGCGAGCATCTCGTAGGACTTGTACGTGTGGCTCGAGGCCGGGTCGTTGGACGCGTCCGCGAAGCCGAGCCGCAGGTGCAGCACGGGCAGGGAGACCACGACCATGATCACCAGACCGAGGGTGGCCAGTACCGGGGCGAACCGGGGAACCTGGCGCGACCAGCGCGCCCAGACGCCCTGGCCGTTGGCCGCCCGCTCCGGCTCGCCGGCCCGCAGCCTGCGCCGCTGCCGGCGGCTGAGCACGCGCATGCCGAGCACCCCGAACAAGGCGGGCATCAGGGTGATGGCCGCGAAGACGGTGCACACCACGGTGATCGCCGCCGGGACGGCCAGCCCGTCGATGAAATCCAGGCCGATGGTGAGCAGGCCGAGCAGGGCGATGCACACGGTGCCGCCGGCGAACAGGACCGCGCGCCCGGAGGTGTTGAGCGCCTCCACGGCCGCGTGCTCCGGATCCATCCCGGCCTGCAGGCCGCGGCGGTGTCTGGTCACGATGAACAGGGCGTAGTCGACTCCGACGCCGAGCCCGATCAGCGCGCCGAGGACGGGGGCGATGCCGTTGACGGACATCAGGTGGCTCAGCGGGGACATCAGCAGCAAGCCGCTGCCCACCCCCGCCACCGCGGTCACGATCGGCAACGCCATCCCGAGCAGCGATCCGAACACGAGCAGCAGGATCAAGGCGGCGGCGGCCAGGCCGATCAGCGACGCGGTGGACGCCGGGAGCTGCTCGGCGCTGGAGATCGCCTTGCCGCCGAGCTCGACCGTCAGGCCCGGCTGGTCGGCGGCGGTCGCCGTCGTGATCACCCGGGTGATGTCGGCGACGGCCAGGTTGTCGGCGACCTTGGTGAAGGTCACCGTGGCGTAGGCGGTGCGCCCGTCCGGGCTGATCTGGACCTTGCCGCCCGGCGTGTACGGGCTGGTGACGGAGGAAACCTCGGGCGAGTGCGAGACCTCGGTGAGCATCGCGGAGACGCGCTGCTCGACAGCCGGGTCGGTGACGGTGCCGCCGGCGACCTGCCAGACGATCTGGTCGGAGTCCCCGGCCTGTGCGGGCGCCGCCCGCAGCAGCAGGTTCTGGGCGCTGCCGGAGTCCGTTCCCGGCAGCACGAGCGAGTTGTCGTAGGTCGTCTTGACTGCCTGGGACATCAGCGCCAGGGCGATCAGGAGACCCAACCAGCCGATGATCACGGCGAAGCGGTGCCTGAAGCACCAGCGTGCTAGGGATGACATGGTCTTTCATTCCTTCCGGTTCGGCACCTCATCCTGCGGGCGCCGGCCGGCCGAGTCACCGGCCGGCCGCAGCGATACCCGCGACGCGACCGCGCCATCCGGCGCGGCTCGCGGCTTCGCCTACTGCGTTCGCAGTAGGCGGGGCGCCGGCTCGCGCCGGAACCGGGCCGGCGCGGGGTTCACGGCGCGGGGCACGGCGCGGTCGGCAGCCCGGCCGGCGGCCGGGGCACGGCCCGGCTCACGGCCTGGGGCGCGGCCCGGCTCACGGCCGGGGGCACCGCCCGGCTCACGGCCGGGGGCGCGGGGCGCGGACCAGGCCGACCTGGTACGCCAGCACGACGAGTTGCGCGCGGTCGCGGGCGCCGAGTTTGGCCATGGCGTGGTTGGCGTGGGTCTTGACGGTCAGCGGGCTGAGCGTGAGCTGGCCGGCGATCTCCGCGTTGGACATGCCGTCGGCGATCAGGGCCACCACCTGGCGTTCGCGCTCGGTGAGGGTGGCCAGCAGCGGCGAGGGGCTGACCGGCTCGCTGTCGTGCAGCGTCAGGAACCTGGTGATCAGGCCCCGGGTGGCGGACGGGGAGAGCAGCGCGTCGCCGCGGGCCACTATCCGGATCGCCTCGATCAGGGCCTCCGGGCGGGCGCCCTTGCCGAGGAACCCGCTGGCCCCGGAGCGCAGCGCCTCGAAGACGTACTCGTCGACCTCGAACGTGGTCAGGATCAGCACGCGCACGGCGGCCAGGCTGTCGTCGGCGGCCATCCGCCGGGTCGCGGCCAGCCCGTCCAGGCCGGGCATCCGGATGTCCATCAGGACCACGTCGGCGCGGGTCTCGCGGGCCACCCGGACCGCGTCGGCGCCGTTGGCCGCCTCGCCCACCACGGTCAGCCCGGGCGCACGGTCGATCACCAGCCGCAGGCCCGCGCGGATCAGGTCCTGGTCGTCGGCCAGGACCACCCTGGTCGGCGCCGCGGCCGCCGTCGGCGGGGCGGGCACGGGCGCGGTCACGGGCCCTCGATCCCGGCCGCCCGCAGCGGCAGTTCGGCCAGCACCCGGTAGCCGCCCTCGAGCCGCGGCCCGACCGCCAGCCGCCCGCCGACCGCGGCCACCCGCTCGCGCATGCCCACGATGCCGTGCCCCGCGTCCGGGCGCCGGCCGGCCCCGGCCACGGCCCGGCCCTCGTCCTCGACCGCCAGCCGCAGCGACCCGGGCGTGTAGCCGAGCCGCACCACCGCGGAGTCGCAGCCGGCGTGCTTGCGGGTGTTGGTCAGCGACTCCTGGATGACCCGGTAGGCCGTCAGCTCCACCGCCTCGGGCAGCGGCCTGGCCTGGCCGGTCACCTCGTGCGTGACCCGCAGCCCGGCGCCGGCGAACGAGCAGATCAGCTCGCCGAGCCGGTCCAGGCTCGGCACCGGCTCGGCCGGTTCGGCCGCTCCGGGCGCGCGCAGCAGCCCGACGGTCAGCCGCAGCTCGTCCAGGGCCTCCGCGCTGGCCTGCTGGATGTGCGAGACCGACTCCATCGCCTGGGTCAGGTCCCCGTCGTCGAGCAGGCAGGCCAGCGCGCCGGCCTGCACGTTGATCAGGGCGACGTGGTGGCCGACGGCGTCGTGCAGCTCCCGGGCGATCCGCAGCCGCTCCTCGGCCACGCGGCGGTCGGCCTCCTGCTCCCGGGACTGCTCGGCCCGCCGGGCCCGCTCCTCGGCCTCGGCGACGTAGGCGCGGTGGCTGCGGGCGGCGCTGCCGGCGGTGACCGCCAGGGCCGCCCAGAGCACGATGACCACCCCGGTGATGCCGGGATGGGTGATCAGCGAGCCGGCCAGCAGCGCCGCCTTGACGCTGACGCCGACCGCGAGCGCCCGGCCCTGCGGGGACTCGAGCGCGACCCAGTACAGCGCGCAGAAGAGGGCCAGCAGGGTCAGCGGATAGGGCATGCCGTCGGCCATCAGCACCACCGACCCGCCGGCGGCGACCGCCACCGTGACCAGCGGGAACCGCCGGTGCGCGGACAGGGCCGCGTAGACCGCGAGGGTCACCAGCCAGCTCAGCGGCTGGTGGGAGCCGAGCGCGTGCCGGACGGCCGCGGGGATGGTGGCGACCGTGAACAGCACCATCGACGTGAGCGACGAGAGCAGCAGGAGCAGCTGCCGGGCCATCAGCCTGTCCCAGGAGGTGTAGAACACGGTCAGCACGGCTGCGCCCCCTCGGGCAGGAGGTCCTTGACGACGTGCAGCAGGGTGATGGTCGGGCCCGGGCCGCCGTACCAGTACCCCGGTCCGAGCGGACGCAGCGTGCCCTGCCCGAGGTGCGCGGCGTACCGCCTGGCCATCCACCAGAAGTCCGCGATCAGCAGTTGGCCGCCCGGCCGCAGCACCCGCATGGCCTCGTCCACCGCGCGCAGGCGGGCTGCGGACGACGGGATGTTGTGGATGGCCAGCGCGCTGGTGACGATGTCGAACGTGGCGTCCGCGAACGGCAGTGCGGTCATGTCGGCCGTGTGCACCCGGACCCGGTCGGCGGCGCCGGCCGCGGCGGCGTTGGCGAGCGTGGCCTCGGGATTGTTGCCGCTCTGGTCCTTCGCGGACCACAGGTCCACGCCGTCGACGGTTCCGGCCGGCAGCCGGGCGGCGGCCGTGACCAGCACCGCGCCGCGGCCGCAGCCGAGGTCCAGCAGCCGCTCGTCGCCGGCCAGGCCGATCCGGTCCAGTTCCCGTTCCCAGATGCGCACCTTGCCGCGCAGGGTGGTGTGCAGATAGACGCCCGTGGACCCGAGCAGCGCCGTTCCCGCGGCCGCCAGGGCGGTCCGGCCCCGCCACCCGCCCCGGCGGCGCGCGGCGGCCAGACAGCAGGCCACCCCGGTGGCGATGTTGACCACCGGGACCGCCGGCGCGTCCACGCCGAACCGGGGCTGGCGCAGGAGCGGGGCGGGATGACGGGCAGGGTTCTTGTGCATGAGCGAAGCCTTACGAACGCGAACGCCCGCCGTCTTGGAGAAATGTTCCGCGCCCGGTCTCACCGGACCTGGTCTTCGGATCGCGCCGCGCTCTCCTGAGTGAGCACCAGGTCCAGTTCCCGGATCACCCGCTGAGTGCACGCCGCCGCCGCGGGAACGATGCCCTGCATCAGGAAGTAGCCGTGGACCAGCCCGTCGCCCGGGACGTGGCGGACGTGGACCCCCGCCGCGCTCATCCTCGCGGCCAGCTCCGCGCCCTCGTCGCGCAGCGGGTCGTACTCGGCCGTGGCGATGACCGTCGGCGCCAGGCCCCGCAGGTCGGCCTCCAGCAGGTCGACGGCCGGGTCGGTCCGCCGGCTCGGGTCCGGGACGTACTGCTCGTAGTTCCAGGCCATGTCGTCGACGCTCAGCAGGTACCCCTTGGCGCACTCGCTGGCCGCGGTGATGATCAGGCTCGGGTCCACCGGCGGGTAGATCAGCAGCTGCGCCGCGAGGCGCAGGTCGCGGGCCTCGAGCGCGACGCCCAGGGCCAGGCTCGCTCCGGCGCTGTCGCCCGCGACCACGTGCGCCCGGCCGGGGAAGGCCCGGGCCGTCCAGCGGGCCGCGGCGACCGCGTCCTGCAGGGCCGCGGGATAGGGGAACTCCGGCGCGAGCCGGTAGTCGACCGCGACCACGACGGCGCCCGCGGTCGCCGCCAGGACCCGGCAGGCCCGGTCGTGGCTGTCGAGGTCGCCGAGCACCCAGCCCCCGCCGTGCAGGAAGGTGATCACCCGGCGCAGGCCCGGCGGGTCGGCCGGCTCTCCGGCCGGCTCGGGCGTGTAGACCCGGCACCGCAGGCTCGTGCCGTCCGGGCCGTCGATCTCCTGGTCGGCCGAGGACACGGCCGGGCCGGGGGCCGCGCCGTCGGGCGAACCGACCGCGTTCGCCCGGTACCGGGCCCGGGCCTGATCGACGGTCAGCTCGCGGTCCGGGACCGCGGGGCCGTCAAGGCTCTGCCAGGCGATCAGATGCCGCAGTAACCGGTCCAGTGGCATCGCAACTCTCCTACGTCGGTCGGCGGATCGGAGGATACGGGTATCGAATCTATTTCGCCGCCGGGGCAAAAGGAAGAGGCTCGGGGAAAGCGTGCGAAATACACGGTCGATGATGCATTCCTCCTCTCGCGCCGGTCACCTCGCGGCCGATATCATTTCCTGCCGGTGGAAAATCGGGAAAAGGTGCTGACCATGCTGAATTCGACCCCTTCGCAACCCGCTGACCAGGAATCCGGTGATCCGGACGACCTGTCGAGCCTGGTCCGGTCGGCCTGGGCGGACATTCTGGATTTCGACCCCGACGACGAGGACACCGGTTTCTTCGAATCCGGCGGCGATTCCCATCTGCTGTTCGTTCTGGTCGAGCGGCTGGCGAGGACCAGCGGGCTGAAAGTCAAGACGATCGACGTCCTGAAAGCCGACACCATTCGCGGCCAGGCGGACCTGCTCCGGCGGTTGCGGCAAACACGGCCCGAGGAGTCCCCCGATGAGTCCTGAGACGGCCGGAGCCGCGGTGATGAGCCCTGAGACGACGGGCCCTGAGACGGCGGTATCGGAGACGATGAGCCCTGAGACGGCGGTTTCGGCGACCACGGGCCCTGAGACGACGGGCCCGGAGAACCGGGCGGACGCGGCAGCCGCCGGCCCGGCCGATGTGACGGACGCAGCCGGACCGGCCGAGGTGTGGGCGCGGCGGCTGGCCGGGGTGCCGACGGTCCTGGAGATCCCGGCCGACCGCCCGCGCCCCCTGACCCGCGCCGCCGGCACCGACCGCCTCCCGATCGCCGTCCCCCCGGAGACGGCCGAGGCCGTCCTGGCCCGGTCCGGGGAGCTGGCGGTGACGGCGCCCGCCTTCCTGCTCGCCGCGTTCGGCCTGATGCTGGGGCGGATGACCGGCGCCGGCCGATTGCTCGTGGGCGTTCCGGCACCGGCCGGCGACGTCCTGCCGGTGCGCATCGACATCGACGACGACCATGGCCCGGACGCCTTCGTTCAGTCCGTGCACGAGTCGCTGGCCTGGGCGTCGGCCGCCGAGGCCGCCACGCTCCGGCAGATCGCCGAGCGGCTGGGCCTGGATCCGTCCGGCCCGATCCATCCGCTGGTCCAGGTCTCCTTCGCCGCGCCCGGCGAGCCGGCGGCGCAGACCGAGGAGGCGGACGGGGCCGGACCGCGGTTCGACCTGAGCGTCCGGATCGGCCAGGACGGCCCCGATTACACCGGCCACCTGGAATACGCGACCGACCTGTGGAGCCGGGACGAGGCGGACGGCTTCGTGCTCACCTTCCTGGCCGCGGTGCAGCAGCTCGCCGCCGCGCCGGCCGGCGAGGACACGGCCCTCGCGGACGTCCGATGCATCTCCTCGGCCGGCCTGGAGCTCCTGGCCCGGCTCAACCAGACGGCCGGCGACTTCCCCGCCACCTCCCTGGACGCGCTGTTCCGCGCCGAGGCCGCTCGCCGCCCGGACGCGGTGGCCGTGCGCGACGAGAAGTCGGCGCTGACCTACCGCGGCCTGGCCGACGCCGCCGCCGAGCAGGCGCGGCTGCTGCGGGCCGCCGGCGTCCGGGACGGCGACGCGGTGCTGATCGCGGTCCAGCGGTCGGTGGCGGAGGCGGTGGCCGTCCTGGGCACGCTCTGGGCCGGCGGCACGTACGTCGGCGTCGATCTCGCCCAACCTGCGGCGCACACCGCCCGGATCGTGGCCAAGGCGGCGCCGACCGCGGCCATCGTCGACGAGGACGGCGTCGAAGCGGTGTCCCGGCACTCGGTGCCCGCGGTCAGCCCCTGGCAGCCGGACCGGGAACCCGGCGGGCCGCCCCCGGCGCCCGCCGCGGCCGACCCGGACCGGGTGGCCTACATCGCCTTCACCTCGGGCTCGACCGGCGAGCCGAAGGGCGTGGCGGTCCCGCACCGCGGAGTCATCCGGCTGGTCCACGGCGCCGACTACCTGGCCCTGGGCCCGGGCGAACGCGTCCTGCGGCTCTCGGCGCTGGCCTTCGACGCCTCGACCCTCGAACTCTGGGGCGCGCTGCTGTCCGGGGCGGCCCTGGAGGTCTGCCCGCCCGGGCTGCTCTCGCCCGGGGAGCTGGCCGAGTTCATCGAGGACCGCGAGGTGACCGTGGCCTGGCTCACGGCCGGCCTGTTCCGCCTGGTCCAGGAGTTCGCCCCGACCTCGATGGGCCGGATGCGCCAGCTGCTGAGCGGCGGCGACGTGGTCCCGCACGAGCACGTGGCCCGCGCCCTGCGGGACAACCCCGGCCTGACCATCACGAACGGCTACGGCCCGACCGAGAACACCACGTTCACCACCTTCCACTCGGTCACCGACCCGGGACAGGTCGACGGCCCGCTGCCGATCGGCACCCCGGTGCCCGGAACCCGGGTCTACGTGCTGGACCGGCGGGCCAGACTGCTGGCGCCCGGGGCCGTGGGCGAGCTGTACGCGGGCGGCGAGGGCCTGGCGGTCGGCTACGTCGGCGACCAGGCGGAGACCGACCGCTGCTTCGGCTTCTTCTCCCCCGACGTCCCGGAGCGGATCTACCGCACCGGCGACCTGGTCCGGATCGACCGGGCCGGCCGGATCCACTTCCTCGGCCGGGCCGACCAGCAGGTCAAGATCCGCGGGTACCGGATCGAGCTGACCGCGATCAGCGACGCGCTCACCGGCTACCCGGAGGTCCAGGACGCGGTGGTCACCGTCGCCGACGGCGCGGCGGCCGACAAGCGGCTGCTGGCCGCCGTCCGGCTCGCCCCGGGGGCGGCCGCCACCCCGGTCGACCTCAGGAACCGGCTGGCCGAACGGTTCCCGTCCTACATGGTGCCCACGCTCTGGGCGGTGGTCGACCGGATGCCGGTCACCGCGAACGGCAAGATCGACCGGCGCGCGCTGGCCGCCGAGGCCAAGCCGGCCACCGCGTTCGGCCGCAAGAAGACGCCGCGCCAGCCGGCCTGACACTCCCGTCTGCCCGCGGCCGCACGGTCGCGGGCAGACGGTTTTCCGGAACCCTCGCACTAGGAGTCCGCAGTATGCCGAAACGCTCGGCCGGAATACTCCGGCCGAGCGTTTCGCGTGGGCGGGCGGTGGATCCGGCGGCCGCGGCGCCGCCTCGGGGCCGCCGCCCGATGCCGTCGGCCGGGTGGGGCGCCTCCCACCCGACCGACACTGGCCGCCTGCGGGGATGTCTGCTGCCCACACACATCCCCGCAGGCGGGCTCTCGGCCTGCGGCGCTACCCCAGCCGCTGCGGGGCGAACCGGCTGAACCCGCGGGCGACCAGCCGGTCGAAGAAGGTCTCGTCGAGCGCGGGCGTCTGCGGGAACGAGCGCCGCAGGACGGCGTCGGTGTGGTCGCTGCGCACCGGCGGCGGCGGGTACGCCGGCTCCAGGCCCAGCATCCGCCGGCCGATCGGACCCAGGTGCATCAGCGGGGCGACGTGCGGATCCTCGCTGTGCTGCTGCGCCAGCTCCCACCACCGCCCCGACGAGACCTCCTCGAGCGGATACCCGGCCCGGCGCAGCGCGGCGAAGCCGTGCATCAGCGACACCGGCTCGGGCCTGACCATGTGGTAGGCCCCGCCGCCCGGCCGGCCCGCGGCCAGCCGGGCGATGTTCCGGGCGACCAGGTCGACCGCCTCCCCGGGCACCGCCTCGGCCCGGTCCGGTGCGCAGCCGAGCGCGACCACCGCCCGCAGGACCGGCACGAGCAGGTCCGACGTGGACGTGTCGCCGGTCACCGAGTGCCCGGTGACCAGGCCGGGACGGTAGACCGTGCCGACCACCCCGCGGTCCGCGGCCCGGCCGACCGCGCGTTCCGCGGCGACCTTGGACCGCGGGTAGCCCAGCTCCCCGGCGGTCGCCATCGACGGTTGCGTGGTCTCGTCCACCACGGTCAGCCCGGCCCTGACCGCGTCGAGGAAGACGGCCAGGGTGGACACGTAGTGGAAGGCGGCCGGGCCGCCGGACCGCTCGGCGCAGGCCGCGGCCAGTCCGATCAGCTCGGTCGTGCCCCCGACGTTGGCCGGCGCCAGCTGCTGGTAGGGCGCGGTCAGGTGGACCGACGCGGCGCAGTGCACGATCTGCGGGGCCTGGTCGGCCAGCTCGTTCCAGACCCGCGGGGCCAGGCCGAGCCGGGGCGCCCGCAGGTCGGCCGGCACGGCCAGCAGCCGGGCCGGGTCGTCGATGCCGACCTCGGCCATCCGCTCCCGCAGCCGCCGGTCGGCGGCCGCGGGATCCTTGGCCCGGACCAGGCAGTGCACGACGCCCCGGGACTGGTCGAGCAGGGCCGCGGCCAGGTGGCCGCCGAGCGATCCGGTCGCGCCGGACAGGACGACCGTGTTCATGCCGCCCCCTGGCCGACCAGGTGGTCCGCCAGGTGCTGGGCCAGCGCCTGGGCCGAGTTGTGCTCGGCCACCGCCTTCGGCGCGATCCGGATGCCGAGGTTGGTCTCGATCCGGGTGCGCAGCTCCAGGTTGCCGAGCGAGTCCAGGCCGTAGTCGTTGAACGGCCGGCCGGGGTCGACGGTGCCGCGCACGATCGCCCCGGCCTCGCCCGCGACGAACCGGCGCAACCAGCCGAGCCGGTCCGGCCCGGACAGCGCCTCGAACTCCAGCCGCAGCTGCGAGGACGGCGCGTCGTCGGCCCGGTCGGTCCGGAACGCCGCCGCGAACGGGCTGCGCTCGGCCAGCGCGGCGAGCCACGGGGCCCGGGCCAGCGGCAGGTAGCCGGTGTGCGCCCGGGTGTGGCGCAGCAGGGCGTCGAAGGCGTGCACCCCCTCGTCCGGGGCGATCATCGTGGTGTCCCCGGCCTGGGCCAGGACCGCGCCGCGGCCGATCTCGCCCCAGGCGCCCCAGGCGATCGCGGTGACCGGCAGCCCGGCCGCCCGGCGCCAGGCCGCGAACCCGTCCAGCCAGCTGTTGGCCGCGGCGTAGGCCCCCTGCCCGGGCGAGCCGAGCAGCGCGGCGGCCGAGGAGAAGCAGCAGAACCAGTCGAGCCGGTCCCCGGCCGTGGCCTCGTGCAGGTACCAGGCGCCGTAGGTCTTCGGCGCCCAGTCCCGGTCCAGCAGCTCGCGGGTGATGCCCGGGAGCGTCGCGTCCTCCACCACGGCCGCGGCGTGCAGCACGCCGCGCAGCGGCAGGCCGGTGGCCCGGGCCGCGGCGGCCAGCCGTCCGGCGGTCTCCGGGGCCGCGATGTCGCCGAGCTCGACCTGCACGTCGGTCCCCGCGTCGCGCAGCGCCTGGATCTCCCGGGCCGCCGCCTCGCTCGGCGCGGACCGGGAGTTGAGCACGATCCGGCCGCAGCCGCCCTCGGCCAGGTGCCGGGCCAGGCGCAGACCGAGGCCGCCGAGGCCGCCGGTGAGGATGTAGGCGCCGTCGGCGCGGAACACCGGGACCCGCTCGGGCCGGCGCACGGCCGCCGTGCCCGGTTCCACGCCCGTGGTCAGCACGAGCTTGCCCATGTGCTGGGCCGAGGCCATCCGGCGGATCGCGGTCGCCGCGTCGGCCAGCGGGTACGCGGTGGCCGTGGGCGGAGCCAGGCGGCCGTCGGCCATCCGGCCGGCCACCTCCCGCAGCAGCCGGCCCAGCCGCGCCGGGTCGGCCACGGCCATCAGTTCGAGGTCGACGCTGTAGAAGGCCAGGTTGCGCCGGAACGGGGCCAAGCCGAGCTTGCCGTCGCGGTAGATGTCGCGCTTGCCGATCTCGACGAAGCGGCCGCCGAACCCGAGCAGGTCGAGGCTGACCCGCTGCGCGGCGCCGGTCAGCGAGTTGAGCACCACGTCGACCCCGCCCCCGCCGGTGTCCTCGCGGATCCGGTCGGCGAACTCCAGGCTGCGGGAGTCGTAGACGTGCTCGATCCCCTGCTCGCGCAGCCAGTCCCGGCGCGCCTGGCTGCCGGCCGTCGCATAGATCCGCGCGCCGACCGACCGGGCCACCGCGATGGCCGCCTGGCCCGTTCCGCCGGTGGCCGAGTGGATCAGCACCCGCTCGCCCGCGGACAGCCCGGCCTGGTCCATCAATCCGTACCAGACCGTGGCGTACACCGCGGGGACCGCGGCGCCCTGCTCGATGCTCAGCGCGTCCGGCAGCGGCGCCGCCAGGTCCGCGTCGATCGTCGCGTGGCTGCCCCAGGCCCCCTCGGTGGCGGCGCCGGTCATCACCCGGTCCCCGACCCGGAACCCGGTCACCGCGTCGCCGACCCGGACCACGGTGCCCGCGCAGTCGACCCCGAGGGCCGGGGTCACGCCCTCGAAGGCGAAGTAGTTGCCGTGGGCGAACAAGACGTCGTGGAAGTTGATGCTCGCGGCGCCGATCTCGATCTCGATCTGCCCGGCGCCCGGGGTCCGGCGCGGGACCACGGTCAGTTCCAGCGAGTCCAGGTCGCCCGGCTGGCGGATCTGCATCCGCACGCCGTCGGCCGGGGCGCCGGTGGTGGCCCGGTGCCGTTCGTCGGCGGCCAGCGGGGCGTGCTGGAGCCGCGCGGCGTACCAGGCGCCCGAGCGCCAGGCGGTCTCGTCCTCGGCCGCGCCCGAGGCCAGTTCGGCCGCCAGGTCGCGCACCGCCGAACCCTCCTGCGGGTCGGTCACCAGGTCGATCTGGGTGGGCCGCAGGTCCGGGAACTCGGCGCCGACCACCCGCAGCAGGCCGCGGACCGCGGCGTGCTCGAGGTTGATCTGGTCGCCGGGCAGGACCGCCTGCGCGCCCTGGGTGACCGCGTACAGCCGGGGCGGTGCGCCGTCGGCCCCGGCCAGGTCCCGGGCCACCTCGACGACCGACTCCACCAGGTCCCGGCCGCGCGCGATGCCGTCCGGGCCGGCCGGCCCGCCCGGGCCCGGGCAGAGCAGGACGACGCCGCGCCAGGGCGCGCCGGACAGGTCCGCCCGGGCGCCGGACACCGGCCACGGCCGGACCTCGCACCGGCCGCCCAGCTCGCCCAAGGCCTTGACCAGCTCGTCCGGAGCGGGCGCGGACTCGGCCGAGGCCAGGATCAGCCAGGGTCCGCCGACGCTGTCCGCCGCGGGCTCGGGCAGGTCCTGGCGCTGCCAGGCGATCGTGAGCAGCCGCTCGTTGAGCACCTGGTCGGCGTTCTCCTCGTCGCCGG
This sequence comes from Actinocrinis sp., assembly GCA_035943635.1. Lineage (GTDB taxonomy): Bacteria > Actinomycetota > Actinomycetes > Streptomycetales > Catenulisporaceae > DASZBX01. Next base: position 30,664 of record DASZBX010000150.1, read on the forward strand.
TGCGGGTGCCCATGACCAGACCGTCGACGGACAGCAGGACCGCGCCGTACTTGTCGGTCAGCTGCAGGTCCGCGATCACCCGGTTGCCGTCGGCGGAGTCCAGCCGGACGTAGCAGTACGCTGCGCCGCTGGCCGAGGCCGACCACAGCCGGATCCGGCGCACCTCGAGCGGGAGCAGCAGGCCGCCCTCGCCCGCGGCCGCCACGGCCGGCAGCGCGGCGACGCACTGGAAGCAGGCGTCCAGCAGGGCGGGGTGGACGCCGAAGCCGTCCTGCCCGCCGCGCAGCGCGGACGGGAGCGCGACCTCGGCCAGGACGGTCTGCCCGTCCGGCCCGGCGCCGGCCCGGAAGGCGCCCTTGGCCCCCTGGAAGGCCGGTCCGTACTGGATGCCGCGCTCGATCAGGGTCCCGCGCAGGTCGTCGCCGGACAGCCGCTCGGAGTGTTCGTCCAGCAGCAGGTCCAGGTCCAGCGGGGCGGGCTCGGTCCGGTCGGCCGGGGCCGCGCGCAGGACCGCGCCGGCCAGCCGGGCGCGCTCGCCGTCCTCGGCGGTGGCCGCCTCCCAGCGGGCCTGGCCCGGTACGTCCACCGCCGCGGACACGGTCACCTCCGTGTGGCCGCTGAGCAGCAGCATCCGCTCGAACTTCAGGTCGTGCACCTCGGCGCCGGGCCCGAAGACCTCGGCCGCCGCGGTCAGCGCCGACTCGCAGTGCGCCGCGCCGGGGTAGGCCGCCACGTCGCGCACCCGGTGGTCCGTCAGCCAGGGCAGCACCGCCGTGCCGACGTCCGACTGCCAGGCGTGGCGCTCCTCGTCCTCGTCCAGCCGGATGTGCACGCCGAGCAGCGGGTGGATCTTGACCGTGTGCGCGGGCCGGGACTGGCCGGTGCGCACCAGCAGGTGCTGCCGGGTCCAGGTCGGCAGCGGGGCGTCGACCAGCTCGCCCTGCGGGTACAGGGCGGCGAAGTCGACGCCGCCGCCGGCGCCGTGCACCTCGATCAGGGTCTGCAGCAGGCCCTGCGGGGTCTCCCGGCCGCGGCGCATGCTCGCGATCGCGGCGGCCGGCAGGCTGGCCGACCGGGCGCACTGCTCCACCGACCGGGTCAGCAGCGGGTGCGGGGAGAGCTCCAGGAACACCCGGTGCCCGTCGTCGAGGGCGGCCATCACCGCGGTGCTGAACCGGACCGGCTGGCGCAGGTTGGCCACCCAGTACTCGGCGTCGAACGCCGGCCGGGACCGCGGATCGCCCATGGCCGTGCCGTAGAACGGCACCGTCCCGGCGGTCGGGGCCAGGTCGGCGAGCACCTCGGCGAGCTCGTCCAGGATCGAGTCGACCTGCGGGGAGTGCGAGGCGACGTCCACGGCCACCTCGCGGGCCAGCACGCCGCGCTGCTCCCACTGCGCGACCAGTTCGCGCACCCGCTCGGCGGTCCCGCCGATCACGGTCGACTCCGGCGAGGCGATGACCGACACCACGACGTCGTCGACGGCGGCCAGTTCCAGCTCGATCTGCGCCGCCGGCAGCTCGATCGAGGCCATCGCGCCCTTGCCCGCGAGCCGGGCGCACAGCCGGGACCGGCGGCAGATCACCTTGACCCCGTCGTCGAGCGAGAGCGATCCGGCGACGACCGCGGCCGCCACCTCGCCGAGCGAGTGCCCGATCACCGCGCCCGGCTGCACGCCGGACGCACGCCAGGCCGCGGCCAGCGCCACCTGCATCGCGAACAGGGTCGGCTGCACCCGGTCGATGCCGGTCACCGTCTCGGGCCGGGTCATCGCCTCGGTCACCGAGAAGCCCGACTCCCGCTGGATCAGCGGCTCGACCTGCGCGACCGCGGCGGCGAAGGCCGGCTCGGTGGCCAGCAGCGCGGCGCCCATGGCGGCCCACTGGGAGCCCTGGCCGGAGAACAGCCAGACCGGTCCGCGCGAGTCGTCGCCGACCACGGGCGCCGGGGGCCGCTCGGCGACCTGCTCGCCGAGGCCGCGCAGGCCGGCGATCAGCTCGGACCGGTCCGCGGCGACGACCGCCGTGCGCACGTCGCGGTGCTCGCGGCGCCGGGCCAGGGTGTAGCCCAGGTCGGCCGGCCGGACCTCGTCGTGGGCGTCGAGCCAGTCCGCGATCCGGGCCGCGGTCGGCGCGAGCTGCTCCACCGAGGTCGCCGACAGCGGGAAGAGCAGCCGCCCGCCCGGGTCCGCGGAGTCCGGGCCGCCGGCGACCGGCGCCTCCTCGAGGATCGCGTGCGCGTTGGTGCCGGACATGCCGAAGGAGGAGACCGCCGCGCGCCGGGGCCGGCGCTCGTCCGGCCAGGCCTGCGCCTGGCTGGGCACGAACAGCCCGGTCGGCAGGGAGCTGATCTCCTTGTTGAGCTGTTTCATGTGCAGCGTGCCCGGGACGACTCCGTGCTGGAGCGCCAGGACCGCGGTGATCAGGGCCGCCGTGCCCGCCGCGGATTCGGTGTGGCCGATGTTCGACTTGACCGAGCTGACCGCGCACGCGGTGTCCCGGCCGTACACCTCGGCCAGGGCCCGGAACTCGATCGGGTCGCCGACCGGGGTCCCGGTGCCGTGCGCCTGGACCAGCCCGACCGTCTCCGGCCCGGCGCCCGCGTCGGCGAGCGCGGCTTTGTGCACGGCCACCTGGGCGGAGACGGACGGCATGGTGATCGTCTCGGTGCGCCCGTCCTGGTTCGACGCGACGCCCTTGATCACCGCGAGGATGCGGTCGCCGTCGGCCAGCGCGTCCGAGGCGCGCTTGAGCATCACCACGCCGCAGCCCTCGGACCGGACGAAGCCGTCGGCCTCCTGGTCGAACGGCCGGCACCGGCCGGTGGGCGAGAGCATGCCCAGGCCGGACGCGGACACCGCCGCCTCCGGGACCAGCATCAGCATGCAGCCGCCGGCCAGCGCCATGTCGCTCTCGCCGCTGCGGATGCTCTGGACCGCCAGGTGCACCGACACCAGGCCCGAGGAGCAGGCGGTGTCCAGGCTCAGCGCCGGGCCGGTCAGGCCCAGCGCGAACGCGATCCGGCCGGACGCCATGCTCAGCGCCGGGCCGGTGAACCCGTACGGGTGGACCTTCTCCTGCTCCTGCGGGCCGTGGCAGGCGAGCGCGTAGTCGATGTGGGCGAGCCCGACGAACACCCCGGTGCGCGTGCCGGCCAGCGCGGACGGCGCCATCCCGGCGTGTTCGACCGCCTCCCACGCGGTCTCCAGCAGGAGCCGGTGCTGCGGGTCGGAGGAGAGCGCCTCGCGCTCGCCGTACTTGAAGAACTTCGCGTCGAAGCCGGCCACGTCCTCCAGGAAGCCGCCCCAGCGGGACACCGACCGGCCGGACACGCCCTGCTCGGGGTCGTAGTACTCCTCCGCGTTCCACCGGTCCGCCGGGATCTCGGTGATCGCGTCGCCGCCGCGCTCGATCAGGTCCCACAGGGCCTCCGGGGAATCGACTCCGCCCGGAAACCGGCACCCGATTCCGATGACCGCGACATCTCTGGGATCTGACATGACGACTCCTTCGCAAGGAACGGACCGGACCCGGCGGTCTCGGTGGAGACCTCGCCCGGGCCAGGCAATTCATGAATGGTGGGAACTCATCAGAACTCATCGGGACGTGCCGGCCGCGGTGTCGTCTGCGGCCCGCCGTCATCGCGGGCGCAGCGCCAGGGCCAGGGAGAGATCCGGTCCGGACCACACCCGTACCCGCGCCAGCGCACCCTGGTGGGACGCGGCCAGCGCGTCGCCGCGGCGGCTCAGTCCGATCCGCCAGAACACCAGGCCGTCGCTGGCGTCCGGGCGGTACAGCGCCTTGAAGGCCGCCTCCTTGGCGGCGAACAGATCGCGCCCGGTGAACCCCGATCCGGGTGCGAGCAGCGTGCGCCGCTCCGCGTCGCGCAGGACGAACCGGGCGACCCGCGCGCTGATCTCGGCGTCCTCGATGTCGACGCCGACCGCGCCGGCGCCGGGCGCGACCACCGCCACGGCCAGCCGGCCGGTGTGCGAGATCGAGCCGGGCAGGCCGGGCGGGAAGAGCGGCCGGCCGTCGGCCGCGCGCGGCACGGCCGGGTCGGCGCAGCCGGCCG
>DASZBX010000151.1:0-5115 GCA_035943635.1 Actinocrinis sp.
GAGCAGGCTGGCGGCGTTCCAGGAGTTGACCGACGCGTCCCGGGTCCACGGCTGGGAGTAGCCGCCGCCGGCCCGGATGAACGTACCGGGCGGGCTCTGCATCAACCCGGAGGTGTTGTACGTGGACGCATCGTAGGGCACGGTGTTCGTGGTCAGCAGGTTCTTGATCGCCAGGTTGTAGGCGGTCCCCAGAGTCGACTGCGCGGTAGCGTTGGCGAAGGTCAGGGTGGGACTGCTGACCCCGTTGGCAACCAGCGACGAGTGCGCGTCCAGACCGGCGGCGGCCCCGGGTCCGGCCCCGGCGGCTCCGGGCGACTGACCGAGCGCCAGGGCCGCGACGACCAGAAGGGGCAATGCCCCGAGTCCGATCCGCCTTCGGGTGCGTCTGTGCGGAAAAACCGATCTCAGCATGCTGTCTGCTTCTTTCCGAGGGTTGGGCCGGTCCGCCTGCGCCCGCGTGACCGATGTATGGCATGGCTGGTTCGTACCTCTGCCCGCACGGCGAGGCGACTGATGACAACGTTGTCTCAGTGTCTGCGAGATTACTGAATTCGCAGGAGGTGTCAAGCAGGGGCGCCGCCAGGACTCGGTTTGACCTGGTGGCTTCCGGCGGCGAGCGGCTCGGGCCCCTGGCCTGGGCCTGCTCTCGCCAAGGTGTCGCCGGCGCCGGACCCGGTGTCGTCGAGGCAGCGCCCGGACTGCGGGTTGAGCAGCGAACCGTTGCTCTGCGGTTGCCAGACCTGGGCGCCGGTGCGGAAGTCGAAGGCGCCCTGGGCGTTGTCGGTGCCGAGGGTGTGGAACTCGAACGGCTGGTCGGACGGGCCTTCGGTGAACGGCCCGACCGACTCTTTCAGGGAGGTGTAGTCGTCGCTGCCGGGGCCGGCGATCTGCGCGGCGATGATCGACTCGACCGAGTCGGTCATCGCCGGGCCGCCGGGGTCGGTGACCGGGGCGTACCGGTCCAGGTCGGCTTGAGCGGCGGAGTTGCCGGTGAGGTATCCGAAGGGGTAGGTCATCAGGATCGCGTCGGCCTGCTTGATGGTCCTGTTGGTGTAGCCCTGAAATTCAGGGTGTGAGCCGTTCGAGCTCTGCATGTCGGTGATCGTGGCGGTCAGTCCGGTGGCGACCTGCTGCCAGGAGGACGGAGGCGTCACGCCGACCAGGCGGGCGGCGGTGATCGCGTCTTGGAGGGATTCCACGGCGCCCGCGTCGGTGGCCGCGTCGTCGTTGACGCCGCCGACGTACTCGTCCGGGCCGGTCACAATCTGTGGTCCGCGGAAGCCGATTGCCTCCTCCCGGGGTGGAGCTCCCGGCAACAGGCGCGCTCACGTGGCCCGATTGCCGAGGCCGAGGTCGTGCCCACGGGGTGGAACAGGCGAGACGTCGGTTCACGGCAACAATCGTGGAGTAGTGAAGCATTGGATGACATCGTCGTCAACGAGCCTTCGCGTTGCCGACTGTAGGAGCTTCCGCGGCACGGATCTGCACGAACATCTCAAGCAAATGTGTGTTCGTGGTCAGATCTGTGTTCCAGGGTGCGTTGACGAGGCGGGGGATGCGATGCGGCGCAGGCATCAGCCTGCTGAGGCTTAGTGTCGGCAGTCCACGGGAAAGCGCAGCACCCGGCTCATCGCAGACTGCTGTGACTCGTGAAATGGCGGAAGGCCGTGACCGCCAGTGTGACAGTGGATCATGCGGGGATGTTTCGATCCTATTGACAACGATGTCAAACGGTGTCTCAATACGGAACAGTTATCAACATTATCGGACCGTCATCGCGTGCTGGTTCTCACGCTCCCTGACGCTGTGGACGGTCCTCAACCGTAAGTGTCGGCATTGCCTGGAACACGAAGGAAACGACTATGGCCCCGGTCCATCGGCGCACACGCAGACGACTATCGATCCTCACGCTCCTGGCGCTGATCGGGTCACTGCTTCCCCTGCTCGGCTCGGCGCCGGCTCAGGCGGCCGCGGCCGCGGTCTCGACCTCGATCACGGTCAACGGCACCTCGTCCGGCCGCACCTTCGACGGCATCGGCGCGATCTCGGGCGGTGGCGGCAACTCGCGGCTGCTGACCAACTACCCGGCCGCGCAGCAGACCCAGATCCTGGACTACCTGTTCAAGCCGGGTTACGGCGCCGACCTGCAGATCCTCAAGGTGGAGATCGGCGGCGACGGCAACTCCACCGACGGCTCCGAGTCCTCCATCGAGCACACGGCCGGGAACGTGCAGTGCAACACCGGCTACGAGTTCTGGCTGATGGAGCAGGCCAAGGCGCTGAACCCGAACATCAAGCTCTACGGCCTGGCCTGGACCGCCCCGGGCTGGATCGGCGGCGGCAACTTCTGGTCCACCGACATGATCAACTACCTGGTGTCCTGGCTGGGCTGCGCCAAGGCGGACGGGTTGACGATCAACTACCTCGGCGGCTGGAACGAGCGCGGGTACAACATCTCCTGGTACGAGCAGCTGCGCTCGACCCTCAACGCCGACGGCTACTCCGCAGTCCAGATCGTCGGCGCGGACTCGGACTGGTCCGTGGCCAACGACATCGACTCCAACTCGGCGTTCGCCAACGCCGTGCAGATCATCGGATCGCACTATCCGTGCGGCGGCGACGGCGGGTCGGCTGACTCTTGCTCCACCACAAGCCAGGCGCTGTCCTCCGGAAAGCAGTTGTGGGCCAGCGAAAACGGATCGCAGGACGAGAACTCAGGCGCCCCGGCCATGATCCGCTCGATCATCCGCGGATACACCGACGCCAAGATGACCGCCTACATCAACTGGCCGCTGGTCGCCGCGATCTACCCGAACCTCGGCTACGACACCACCGGCCTGATGGTCGCGAACCAGCCCTGGTCCGGTGCGTACGAAGTCGGTGCGGAGACGTGGACCACCGCGCAGGTCACCCAGTTCACCTCGCCGGGCTGGCATTTCCTGGACTCCGGCAGCGGCTACCTCGGCGGCTCCGAGTCCAACGGTTCGTACGTGACCCTCAAGTCCACCAGCGGATCCGACTACTCCACCATCCTCGAAACGACCACCGCGACCGCCGCGCAGACCGCGAACTTCACCGTCTCCGGCGGGCTGTCCACCGGCGCGGTCCACGTCTGGGCGACGAATCTGGCCTCGAACAACCCGGCCGACTACTTCGTGCACACCCAGGACATCACGCCGACCAACGGCACCTACTCCCTGACCCTGCAGCCGGGCTACATCTACACCGTCACCACCACAACCGGCCAGGGCAAAGGCACGGCCGCGTCTCCGGCGAAGGCCGCGCTGGCGCTGCCGTACACCGATTCCTTCGACTCCTACGCCACCGGCAGCGAGGCGGACCTGCTGTCGGACCAGAACGGCGCGTTCCAGGCCGAGCCGTGCACCGGGCGCTCCGGCCAGTGCGTCCAGCAGGTCGCCGCGCAGTCGCCGATCAACTGGGACGGCGCTTCGAACCCATACACCCTCCTGGGCGATCTGAGCTGGGCCAACTACAAGGTCTCCGCCGACGCCCTGATGCAACAGTCCGGCGCAGTCCAATTGCTCGGACGCGTCGAGACCCAGCAGGCGTTCGCGGTAGCAGGAATCAACGATTACTACCTCCAACTCTCCAGCACCGGAGCATGGTCGATCGTCAAGAACACCACGTCCGCGACCCTGACCACCCTGAAATCCGGCACGATCGCGGCCCCCGGAACCGGCACCTGGCACAACCTGGCCCTGAGCTTCCAGGACAGCACGATCACCGCGGCCATCGACGGGACCACAGTCGGTACGGTCACCGACTCCTCCTACTTCACCGGACAGGTCGGGCTCGGCGTGGACGGGTATCAGACCGACGAGTTCGACAACCTCGCCATCACCCCGCTGCCCGGCGGCAGCGGCACCTACACCACCGGGCCGGTCACGTCCGGCCTGGCGGGCCTGTGCCTGGATGACGCGGGCGACATCACGACGGACGGCAACAAGATCGACATCAACACCTGCAACAACTCCGCCGCCCAGCAGTGGACCCCGGCCAACGGGGCCATGGAGAACAACGGCATGTGCCTGGACGTGGTCGGCGGTTCCTCCACCGCTGACGGCACCCTGGTGGACCTGTGGACCTGCAACGGCGGGGCCAACCAGGTTTGGGAGCCGTTGGGCAACGGCGAGCTGCTCAACCCGCAGTCCGGTAAGTGCCTGGACGACCCCGGGGGCACCACCACGCCGGGTACCCAGGTGGAGATCTGGGACTGCAACGACGGCGCCAATCAGCAGTGGACTGTGCCGCCCGTCGTCGGACCGGTCGCCTCCGGCCTGTCGGGCCTTTGTCTGGACGACAACGCCGACAGCACCACCGATGGCAACAAGATTGATATCTATGGATGCAACAACACCACTGCACAGCAGTGGGAACTGACCGCCGGCACGTTGCGCAACAACGGCAAATGCCTGGACGTGGTCGGCCCGTACTCCACCGCTGACGGCACCCTGGTGGACCTGTGGACCTGCAACGGCGGGGCCAACCAGGTCTGGCAGCCACAGGCCAACGGCGAACTGCTCAACCCCCAGTCCGGCAAATGCCTGGACGACCCCGGGAGCACCACCACTCCCGGCACCCAGGTGGAGATCTGGGACTGCAACAACGGCGCCAACCAGCACTGGACCCTGCCATCGGCATGATCGGTAGCCGTTCGCAGCCTGGGTCTGTGCTGCTGTGACGGAGGTTGTCCACCCCGGGTCAGCCGGGGTGGACAACCTCCGTCGGCCCGAAATCCGGAGCCCGCCCGGCTGTCCGGCCTGCACGTCATTTCCGAGCTCGCCTCGCCGCCATCTGTCGGCGAGGCGCCGTTCCAGCACCCAACCACCGCATCGTCAAGAAGGCGAACTCATGACGTCCACCAGCGCACGACCACCCGGAATACAGCAATCCCGCCGCTCGCGCCGCCTCATTCCGGCTCTGGGCCTCGGCACGGCCATAGCTCTTGTGTGCACGCTCGCGGTCTCCCCGGCCCAGGCTGCGGCGGGTAACCAGTCTCCGCCGACCGGCACGGCCTCCGCCAGTCTGGTGACTGATCCGGCCTCGTTGGTCAACCCGTTTGTCGGCACCACCAATCAGGGCAACGACTTCCCG